>NZ_JAZHFF010000005.1:0-571042 GCF_036541985.1 Rhodococcus sp. IEGM 1306 | reverse complement strand
CACTGCATCGCCAACACCCGAATCCGACGCTGCTTCGCGAACGTCACCGACTCCGCCGGACTCCCGTACCCGACACCGACTCCGCCGGACTCCCGTACCCGACACCAGAGCGAGTCTTCACCTCCACGAACACAATCCGATCACCGGATGTCGCAATCACATCCAACTCGCCGTACCGACAACGCCAATTACGCTCGACAATCTCCAAACCCGCATCGATCAGGAACTCGACAGCCACATCCTCGCCCCGAGCACCCAACGCCATATTCCTCGCCATCACAGCCCCCACCACTCACACCCCGCGCCCGCCCATACGAAACGCGTCCCACCCACCACCCTCGACCCACCACCACAAAACCAAGCCACCCACAACCAACCTGTGGACAACCCAGAACCTGTGGAATCCGGCAGCGCGATACATCAACGACGGCGCACAATCCGACAATTTTCTGAAATCCCCAAAAATTGGACGAAAGTCCAGTAGAACTAGTTACAGTTTTGCTCAAACCGTCACGCACCCCGCTGAATGGAGTTCTACATGGCCCGCCGCTCACTTCGCCACGCAGTAGCAACCACCACATCCCTCGTTCTCATCGCCGCCGGCGTCACTGTTGGACTTGGCGCCTCGGTGGCGCAAGCAGCACCGGCCTGCGCGCTCAACCAGTCGGTCACCGACAGTTGGGCCGGTTCCCTCGGGACGCCGTACACCGTCAGCAAGGAGGTTGTCGGCGACGGCAAGGTCGCAGCGGGTCAGACGGTCACCTACATCACCAAGGTTTCCGGTTCCGGAGCCCTCGTCAATCAGATCCGCGATTTCCACCCGGCAGGATTCCAGCTCGTCAAGGCTCGCCTGAACGTCAAATGGCTTATCGGCGACCAGAAGTGGGACGACGTCACCAAGACCGTCGTCGTCGGCAATAACTCCGTGGTGGCAAAGGGCGGCGGATGGACCACTGCGGGCGGCGGCGTCATCGCTTTGGAAACCACCTACAAAGTTCCCGATAACGCAGTTGTAGGCACGCAGCTCGACAGCGGCGCCGGCACCAACATTGTGCTGGCGGCGGGCGACTGGAACATCAATCCGATGGGCGTCTGCGTCACCATCCGGCAGCCGAACCCCGTCGAGGCGGGCGCCGGAAGCCTCGAGGACATGGGCTTCGGCTCACTCAACTCCGGATCGGGCCAGGTATTCGGCTCCCTGACCGACCCGCAGGGGTCGATGACCAATGTCATCAGCGGCGTCTTGGGCAATGTGCTCGGCAACATGAGCTGACTCAGTTCGGTTTAGTAAATGGGCCGGGCCACCAGCACATGCTGGCAGCTCGGCCCATTTCTACGTTTTCGAAACAAGTTTGGCCATCAACGAATTTCGTCAAGGTCGTCAGCGACTCACTGCATCAGCTTTCGCACCGTACCGGGCCGGCGTCGTACCGAAGGTTTCCCGAAATGCGGCGATGAACCCACTATTGGTCCGGTAACCCACCTGCGGGGCAACGTCATTGACACCCTCACCCCGCGCGAGCATCTCGAGTGATGCGTACATGCGTGCCCGAGTTCTCCACTGCCCGAGGGTAATCCCGGTATTGGCGACAAAGGCTCGCATCAAGGTCTTGGAACTGACCCCGAGTTCGCCCGCCCACTCCCCCAGCCTCCGTGAGTCCGCCGGATCAGCGAGGATCCGGGCTGAAACCGAACTCGCCGCAGCGTTGCGAGGAACCGCGAGGACGTCGTGCCGTTCGGGTGCTGAAGCAAGAATGTCGTAGAGCAACTCCTGACTCATCAAACGCCGAGCATCGTCGATGGTCCGGTCGGCGAGGTGCCGCAGCAATTGAGCGGACAGAGCATCGACTTCGAGAACACGTGGCTGAGTCCACCGCGGCCCGGCAGGGCGTAGATCCGGACGCGCATAGGCCGCGATCATGCATCCCTCCGTCAGAAGAGTCATGTCATGGAGGACGGTGCCCGGCAGCCAGACCAAGTGTTCGCTGTGCAGGTGCCACACATTGCCCCCGGCAGCGATCTGCATCGTGCCTTCACTCATCCAGGCGATCTGATGCTCCGGGTGTCGATGAGCTCCGTACGCGGTCACGCCGTCGACGATGTTGGCGTAAACCTGAAAATCTTTGAATGTCCGTCCGCGACTATCGGGGAGCGCTAGCAAGGAGTTTGGGCGAGTCGAGTACTCGAGAGTGGACATTTTGCGTCTTCCTGGGCGTATCCGAGTCCATCCGGAAGGATGGACCGACAATTCTGCAAAGGTTAGCCTCACTTTATTGCTGATGCGACCAGTTCAGCACTTTCCTGCGGAACTCAGATCACTCGCCCACCACTTCGAAGGAGCATGTACGTGCCCTCACGTAGCACCCGAATCCTCGCCGCCCTACTCACGACGGCCGCGATCATCGGGTTCTCGACCGCCTGCGGAACCTCGCAAGGCGTCGACACCACATCAGCGACCCAGAGCAACGACGCATTCCCCGTGACGATCGAGCACGCCCTGGGTTCGACGACAATCGACGCCGAACCACAGCGCGTCGTCACACTCGGCTAGACCGATCACGAACCACTGCTTGCCTTGGGAGTCGAACCCGTCGGCATGGCCGAATGGTGGGGGTCCGGCATGGATGAAAGCTGGCCGTGGACGAAGGACTACTGGAAGGGGAAAACTCCGACGTACATCAACAGCGGCGGAGACTTCAACTTCGAGCAAATCGCCTCCCTCGCACCAGATCTGATCCTCGCGCTGTACGCCGACATCGACACGGACACCTACAAGAAGCTGACCTCGATTGCGCCGACCGTCGCGCAGAGCAAGGACTACGACGCATACACAACGCCGTGGACCGACATGACGGTCACCGCCGGGCGCGCCCTCGGCAAAGAACCACAAGCTCGACAATTGATCACGGATACCGAAAACGCGTTTGCCACCGCTCGCGCTGCGCACCCGGAATTCGCCGGGCAAACCGCGACGATCGTCAACCTCGACACTCCCGAGGGATACGTGTTCTCGTCGCACGACCCACGCGGAATCCCCTATGCCATCGACCAGCTGACAGCTACCTTGTCGAAGTAGACAACAGGACCAGGTATCGAAAATATGTTCGAAGAGTGTTAGCCTCAATCCCAGGAAGCACCCACGAACATCGAGGACCGCCATGGACGAGGTACCGGACACCGCGTTAGATCTGGCTCGACTGGTCGACGAGCTGACGGTTCTCGACCAGCGACGCGTCGACATCGGCGAGAGCTTGGTTCACCTCGAGTACCTCTACTCCCGAATGGGCGCTCGGCAACAGGCAGATGCTGCCCGAAAAGCCTTCCAGGAGAAGTATGTCGGGCGAATCTACGAACTCGCAGACGGCCTGCGCACCTGAAAAGGGGTTGCACACAACCACGGACGAAGCGCATGGTCATCCTGCACGACACACGTCGGACCGATCGGTTCGGCTGTGAACTATGTGGGAGAAATCTGATGGAGAAGATCACCAAAAGGCTGTGGAACTGGGCATCGATACTCGACGAGAACACTCGTGAGCAAGCGCTGCGCACGTCCCAGATGCCTTTTGTCCGTCCACATCTGGCATTGATGCCGGATGCGCACCTCGGTGCGGGTGCGACGGTGGGTTCGGTCATTCCGACGGAAGGCGCAATCATGCCCGCCGCCGTCGGAGTCGATATCGGCTGCGGAATGATCGCGGTCAAAACCCAGTTCAGCGCACGCGACCTTCAAGGCCGCGACCTGGGCGTTCTTCGCCACAGCATCGAACGCTCCGTCCCGCTCTCGGCAGGTGTCTACAACACGACGCTGAGCGACACGGCGCACATCCGCATCGCAGAACTCGAGGCGATGGCGGGCGATCGTCTGGCCTTCTACGACAAGTTCAAGAACAACTGGAGGTTTCAGCTCGGAACGCTTGGTTCGGGTAACCACTTCATCGAGGTGACGCTCGACGAAAGCGACGGCGTCTGGCTTTTCCTGCACTCGGGAAGCCGCGGTATCGGAAACAAGCTCGCGCAGCATCACATCAAGATCGCCAAGGACTTGTGCGAGCGGTGGTACATCGACCTTCCCGATCCGGATCTTGCCTACCTGGTCGAGAAGACACCCGAATTCGACTCGTACATCACCGATCTCAACTGGGCTCAGCATTTCGCCCTGCTCAACCGAGAAGAGATGATGGACCGCGTCGTGAAGGACTTCGCGCATTTCATGGGTGACGGCAAACCCGCGATCATCGACGAGCTCGAGCGGATCAACTGCCACCACAACTTCACCCAGAAGGAGTTCCACATGGGTCGCGGTGTGTGGTTGAGCCGTAAGGGTGCGATCAAGGCAGACGAGGGCACGCCCGGGCTCATCCCCGGTTCGATGGGAACCGCGAGTTACGTCGTCGTCGGCAAGGGAAACGTGCCCTCGTTCAAGTCCAGCCCCCACGGCGCGGGTCGGGTGTACGGACGTAACCAGGCACGCAAGACCTTCACCATCGAAGATCTCGACAAGGCGATGGTCGGCATCGAATACAAGCGCTCCGCGGCGTTCCTCGACGAGATCCCGGGTGCGTACAAGGACATCGACGTCGTGATGGACGACGCGAAGGACTTGGTCGAGATTCGACACACCCTGCGTCAGATCGTGAACGTAAAGGGCAACTGATCCGGCACAAAGCAGCGAAATACGAAGTGCCCCGCCAATATCGGCGGGGCACTTCGTCGTCGAGATCTGTGCAGCACGCACAGGTCAGTCAGGAAGGCGCAGATCCGGCTTGTCCAACTCTTCGATGTTGACGTCCTTGAACGTCACGACGCGCACGTACTTCACGAATCGCGCCGGGCGGTACATGTCCCACACCCAGGCGTCGGACATCCGCAGCTCGAAGTAGATTTCCCCGTCGGAATTGTGGGGCAGCAACTCGACCGTGTTGGCCAGGTAGAAACGTCGTTCGGTCTCCACGACGTAGGAGAACTGTCCGACGATGTCCCGGTATTCACGGTAGAGCGACAGCTCCATCTCGGTTTCGTACTTCTCGAGATCCTCGGCACTCATCGGTTTAGCCAGTCCTCCCAGTTCGTCTGAACTTCCATCATCCCGTACGGCCTGCACGTTGTTCCAACCGGACTCCCGCAGCCACCACGTTGGCATAGGTCATGCGGTGTTCGGGGCACGGCCCCAGGTCTTCGAGAGCGTCCATGTGCAGGGGCGTGCTGTATCCCTTGTGAATCGCGAAACCGTATCCGGGATGAGTGCTGTCCATCTCCGTCATCACACGATCTCGGGTGACCTTCGCGAGAACGCTGGCCGCGGCGATACATGCAGCGGCGCCGTCACCGCCGATGACCGGCAGCGAGGGAGCCGTCAAACCCGGAACCCGGAACCCGTCGGTGAGGACGTAGCCCGGTTCGAGGTCGAGGCCCGCAACTGCTCGTCGCATCCCCTCGATGTTGGCGACGTGGATACCGATCTGATCGACTTCCGCAGCGGGTACCGAAATAACACTCCACGCCAACGCCAAACGCTTGATGGCCGGGAAGAGCTCCTCGCGCGCGCGTTCGGTCAACTTTTTCGAATCGTCGAGCCGCGCCAGTGCCGCTTGCGGTTTCGGCGCCAGGACACACGCGGCAATGACGAGTGGACCAGCGCACGCTCCGCGCCCGGCTTCGTCGACGCCGGCGACCGGACCGAGTCCGGTTCGCGCCAACGCAGACTCCATCGTCCG
Source organism: Rhodococcus sp. IEGM 1306 (assembly GCF_036541985.1). NCBI lineage: Bacteria > Bacillati > Actinomycetota > Actinomycetes > Mycobacteriales > Nocardiaceae > Rhodococcus > Rhodococcus sp. IEGM 1306. The sequence goes on along the minus strand of NZ_JAZHFF010000005.1, from coordinate 565,325 downwards.
CAGACCTGCCGATCTGCGAATGACAACGCGAGGGGGCCAACTACTCACTGTCTCTGCCTACTCGGAACTACGCGAATCCATGTGTGCGGTCCGACAACTCAGTTGCCCTGAATATCAGGCGCATCGATGCCGCCCATTCGCGACGGGGGAAGGACGATGAATCGAGCTTGACCGATGATGTTGTCGATCGGGACTGTTCCCTGGAACTCGTCATCCACGTGGTAGCGCGAGTCGGCGGAATTGCTGCGGTTGTCGCCCATGACCCACACGTGGCCCTCGGGAACGGTGATCGGTCCGAAGCATCGGCCCGACTTCACTTCGGTGTCACACGTTTGTGTTCCCGGAGTGAACGGGAAATCCATCTTGATGTACGGCTCGTTCAGCGGTTTGCCGTCGACCAGGACTCGGCCCTGGTCGTCACAGCATTCGACGGTCTGGCCACCTGTTGCGATCACTCGCTTGACCAAGTCGTTCTCGTCCGGCGGAACGAGGCCGACCCACGAACCGACTTCTTGAATGCCGCGGACTACAACGTTGTCGGACCGATTGGACACATATTTCGTGTTCCACGAATCGGGTCCCTTGAAGACGACGACGTCGCCGGGTTCCGGATCGCCGAAGCGGTATCCGATCTTCTCCACCACGATGCGGTCACCGGTACATCCTGCACAGCCGTGCAGTGTCGGTTCCATCGACTCGGATGGGATGAGAAAAACTCTGAAGACAAATGCCTGAAGGACGATGCTGAGTACCAGCGCTACGCCGATCAGAACAGGGAGCTCTCGCAGGAACGATCGCTGTTTCTTCTGCGGCCGATGTGAGGTCGGTTCCGCGGAACCGCTTGATCCCTCGTGATTCTCGGGTCCGGACGACAATGCCTGCTCCTTCGAAGAATCTGCCACAGAAACCAGATTAGCCCGACACCGCGCGTACGCGGTGCCGGGCTCATCGGAAAGATCAGCGCTTTTCCTTGATCTTCGCCTTCTTGCCACGAAGCTCACGGAGGTAGTACAGCTTGGCGCGACGGACGTCACCGCGGGTCAGAACCTCGATGGAGGCCAGCGTGGGGCTGTGAACCGGGAAGGTGCGCTCGACGCCGACGCCGAAGGAGACCTTACGGACGGTGAAGGTCTCGCGAACGCCGCCGCCCTGGCGACGAATAACGACGCCCTTGAAGACCTGCACGCGCTCCTTGGAGCCTTCGATAACCTTGACGTTCACGTTGAGCGTGTCGCCGGGACGGAACTCGGGGATGTCGTCGCGGAGCGACTTTTTGTCCAGGAAGTCCAGGGTGTTCATATGTCATCCTTGTATTTCGCAGGAGCAGAGGAACCGAGCGGCACGCGTTTCGGTCTCCCGAAACGGCGCTCGTCTGGTTCGTGCCCAGATCAAGTGCTGCTGCCTGGTCCAGGCAACCCGTCCATTGTGCCAGACGCGGACACCAGCGGGGAAATCGGCGGTGGCGGAGCCGCGTGGATGGTGTGGTCCAGTTCCTGCTCGGCCGCGGTCATCGCATGCTCGACGCTCGGTGATCCGGCAATCAGATCCTGGACATAGATCTTGGCCCGGATGACCGGTCGACGCCACTTCCGTTCACGCTCGAGCGCGCGGTTCATCCGTTTCGGCTTGCGCGTGTACCGCCAGCGAGCCCACGGTGCACCCGGCCGGCTCAAGCGAACCGCTCCGATTACCAGCAGCGGAAAGACGAATAGACCGACGAGCCCCGTCCAGATCTTCCCCTTGAGAATCACGATTGCCGCCAAGGCGAAGTTGATCAACGCGACGAAAACGAAGACCAATTTGATCCACGGATCTCGTTCTTCACGGAATCCGGCGACGTCGAGCAGTTCGAGGGGGCGGAAACCCAGCAGCACCAGACCGGTCACGGCGATCGCGACGAAGACCGCATCCACCGAGGTCCGACCTTGTTCGGACCAGTACACATCCTTCAGATAGAAGATCAGTGCGAACTCGTCGAGCACCAACGCCGCACCCATACCGAAGATCGCCGCCAGGACGGCGCCGGTGGTCTGCGAACCATCGACGTAGACCGCGATCAACGCACCACCGGAGATCATCATGGCGATCACACCGAACACGACGTGATGCACATGCTGACCTCCGGGCGCGATGTTGCCCGGCCACCATTTCACTTGCGCGCGAATCATCCGAACGCTGAGGCGGATGAAAAGGAACGCGGACAGGAACCCGAGCAGGAAGAACAGCAACGGCAATCGGCCATGGGCGATGATCTCGCGCTCGAGCCACTCTCGCATCGCTGTCCTCCCTTCACCGAATTCATGATCCGACCCTGATCGGATTCATACCGCCAACCGACTCGATTGTGACGATACGGACTTCGAAAACCCGGCGGACGGATTTACTTGCCGAAGCCCGCCTTGCGCAGAGCGTCGGCCATCGACCCGGCAGCAGGCGCGCGGTTGTCCGGTCGCTGCTCGCGTCCACCCTGGCGTCCGCCATTTCCTCGTTGCTGACCCTGTCCCTGACGCTGACCCTGCGGCTGGCCCTGACGCTGAGGTTGCCCACCACGCGGGCCTTCGGACTTGCGGGGCGCACCCACCTCGTCGTCGAGACGAAGCGTCAGCCCGATGCGTTGGCGTGCCTCGTCCACTTCGAGAACCTTCACCTTGACGACGTCACCGGATTTGACGACCTCGCGTGGGTCCTTGACGAAGTTGTGTGACATCGCGGAGACGTGAACCAGACCGTCCTGATGAACTCCGATGTCGACGAAGGCGCCGAAGGCTGCGACGTTGGTGACCACGCCTTCGAGAGTCATACCTGGCTTGAGATGCGCTACCTTCTCGATGCCTGCGGCAAAGGTCGCGGTCTTGAATTCAGGTCGTGGATCTCGTCCCGGCTTCTCCAACTCGGAGATGATGTCGGTGACGGTCGGTAGTCCGAATCGCTCGTCGACGTAGTCGGACGGCTTGACCGATCGAAGTGCCTGCGAGTTTCCGATCACGGTGCGCACGTCCCCGCCCGCACTCGCAACGATCTTGCGAACCACCGGATATGCCTCCGGGTGGACGCTCGACGCGTCGAGCGGGTCGTCACCGTCGGTGATCCGCAGGAAGCCTGCGCACTGTTCGAAAGCCTTGGGCCCCAGGCGGGAGACGTCCTTGAGTCCCTTGCGGGATTTGAACGGACCGTTCTGGTCCCGATGCGCAACGATGCTCTCCGCGAGAGAACCCGCGATTCCGGACACCCGAGCGAGCAGCGGCACGGACGCGGTGTTGACGTCGACGCCGACCGAGTTGACGGCATCCTCGACGACGGCGTCGAGGGAACGTGAGAGCAGCGATTCGGTGATGTCGTGCTGGTACTGACCGACACCGATGGACTTGGGATCGATCTTGACCAACTCCGCCAACGGATCCTGCAGGCGACGCGCAATGGACACCGCACCGCGAATCGAGACGTCGAGGTCGGGAAGTTCCTGCGACGCGTAGGCCGAAGCCGAGTACACCGATGCGCCTGCCTCGGAGACGACGATCTTGGTCAGGTTGGGCGCGCCGGTCTTCTTGATCAGTTCGGTAGCGAGCGTGTCGGTCTCACGTGAGGCCGTGCCGTTGCCGATGGCGATCAGTTCGACGCCGTGCTTGGCTACCAGCCCGGCAAGCGTCGCAAGAGCCGCGTCCCACTTGTTCTGCGGCTGGTGCGGGTAAATCGTCTCGTAGGCAACAACTTTGCCGGTTCCGTCGACGACGGCAACCTTCGTTCCGGTGCGGAATCCGGGGTCGAGTCCCATGGTGGGTCGGGCGCCGGCGGGAGCTGCGAGGAGTAGATCCTTGAGGTTGGTGGCGAAAACGTCGACGGCGTCCTTTTCGGCCGACTGCCGCAGACGCATCCGAGTGTCGATACCGAGCGTGACGGCGAACTTCGTCTTCCAGGCCCACTTGACGGTGTCGAGAAGCCACCCGTCGGCGGCCCGACCACGGTCGGCGATCTCGAACCGCGACGCGATGCGGCCTTCGTAGACCGTGCGCTCCCCCGCCGCGAGTTCTTCGGTGTCGGCCGCCATGTTGAGCGACAGCACCTCTTCCTTCTCGCCGCGCAGGACGGCGAGGATGCGGTGCGAGGGCAATTTGGAGAACGGTTCCGAGAACTCGAAGTAGTCAGCAAACTTCGAGCCATCGGTTTCCTTGCCCTTGCGGACCGAGGAGACGACCTGGCCGCGATTCCACATCAGCTCGCGCAATTCACCGACCAGATCGGCGTCCTCGGCGAAGCGCTCCACGAGGATCGACCGGGCGCCGTCGAGTTGTTCGTCCGAATACTGCGCGGGATCGGTGGTGGGATCTCCGATGAGAGCATCCGCGACGGGCTCGTGGCCGGCTTCGCGGGCGATCTGCGCCTTGGTGCGCCGCTTCGGCTTGAAGGGCAGGTAGATGTCCTCCAGCCGCGCTTTCGTCTCGGCCAGCATGATCTGACCGCGCAGTTGGTCGTCGAGTTTGCCCTGAGAGTCGATCTCCGTGAGCACGGCGTCACGACGGTCGTCGAGCTCGCGGAGATACCGCAGCCGCTCGTCCAGGAGTCGCAGCTGGGCGTCGTCGAGCGTGCCGGTGACTTCCTTGCGGTACCGGGCGATGAAGGGCACCGTGGCTCCGCCGTCGAGAAGGTCGACTGCTGCTGCAACCTGGCCTTCGCGGACGTCGAGTTCCTCGGCAATGCGCTGGTTCACGGTCTTGAGAATCACGAGATCCGACCCTACCGCTATCCTGAGACAAGAAGATCGGCAACAGTGCCGTGTCAGGGCTACCGGGGGAAACAGATGAGTACGCGGTACGTCCGGATTGCCGCAATGGCGGCCGCAGTTACTTTTGCGGCTTCGTGCAGCGGCGGACAGAACCCGGATGATTCGATGCAGACCCCCGCCTTCCCCGACACCAATGTTCCGGTCGCGGAGACTCTCGACGGCCGACTGGCGCAAGCTCAGGTGGCGGCGCTCGGGCGTGGTGCGGACGTCTCCATCGCCGTCCTCGATCGATCCTCGGACAAGTACCTCGATGTTGCCGGCGACCAGCAAATCGAAACTGCCTCAGTCGCAAAACTTTTCATCGCCGAGGATCTACTCCATCAGGACGCTCGCGGCGAGCGGCCCATCACGGACGACGATCGCACCCTCATGGCGGCGATGCTCGAATCCTCCGACGACACCGCAGCCAACCTCCTCTGGGACGAGGTCGGCGGCCAAGAGGTGATCAGCCGCGTCGCCGAGCGTTACGCACTGACCGCGACGACGCCGCCGTGGGACGGTATGTGGTGGAACACCGAAACCACGACACGTGACCTGGTCACCTTCTACAGCGGGATCCTCGACGACTCCGACCAACTCGGACCTGAACGGGTCGAGCAGTTCGTCGAGTACCTGCGGCAATCCACTCCCGAAGGAACCGACGGCTACGACCAGAGGTTCGGCCTGCCCGAGGCCTTGTTCGGCGAGCCGGTCATCGGAGTCAAACAAGGCTGGATGTGCTGTGTCGAGGACAAGTGGATCCATCTGTCCACCGGCATCGTCGGCGACGACAACCGATACATCATCGCGATCGGTTCACGAGAAGACGTCCAGTACACCGACGAGGACAGCTTCTATCCCGACACCTCGTTCACCGATGCCGTCGACGACGAGAGCGCACTGCACGCTCGCGACACGGTCACCGGCGTCACGCAGATCCTCTTCCCGAGCGGAAGCATCGACGACTGGGCGGCGGCATCCACGACCGCGGACTCGGTGATGCCCGAAGCTTCCGGGCCCTGATTCGATCCGCGCGGTCGTGTTCGTCCTCAAGCCTGCTTGTAGTCGAGGACCGAACCGATGACCCGTTCCTGTTGTTCGGACGTGAGCATGGGCCACAGCGGCAGGCGAAGGATCGACGCGGAGAACTCGGCACTACGCACACACGGCTCCGGTGTTCGTCCGTAGCGCACACCGGCCGCACTCGTATCGAGCGGGACGTAGTGAAACGGCGCCACGATTCCGTCAGCGGCAAGATGTCGGATCAACCCGTCTCGACTCTCTTCGGTCGGCATCTTGAGATAGAACAGGTGCGCGGTGTGCTCACGATCATCGGGGACCGACATGGGAACGACACCGTTCTCGGACGCCCACTCGCCCAGACTCACGCTGTAGGCATCCCAGACGCGATGCCTGGCCGCTTGAATCGCGTCGAACTCCGAGAGTTGTGCGTCGAGGACAGCGGCATTGAGTTCACTGGGCAGATAACTCGACCCGATGTCCTGCCACGAATACTTGTCGACCTGGCCGCGTAGGAAACGCGCACGGTCGGTTCCCTTCTCACGGATGATTTCGGCGCGGGTCATCAGCTGATCGTCGGAGAGCAACAGCGCGCCACCCTCGCCGCAATGAACGTTCTTGGTGTCGTGAAAACTCTGCGTACCGATAGTTCCGATGGTGCCGAGCGCCCGCCCACGCCACTTTCCGCCGAGGCCATGGGCGTTGTCTTCGATCAACGCGACGCCGTGGAGTTTTGCGACGTCGAGGAGAGGTTCCATGTCGGCGGCGACTCCGCCGTAATGCATGACCAGTACAGCTTTGGTGCGCTCCGTGATCGCCGCTGCGACGCAGTCGGGATCGATATTGCCGGTACTCGGATCGATGTCGACGAACACAACAGTGGCACCGCGCAACGCGACGGCAGTCGCCGCCGAACTGAACGCGAAGCTCGGAACGATCACCTCGTCGCCAGGTCCCAATTCGAGGAGCAGCGCACCCAATTCGAGTGCATGAGTGCACGAGGTCGTCAGCAGAGCATGCGTGGATCCGGTGATCGCCTTGAGCGCAGCGGTCGCGGACTTGGTGAAGCGTCCGTCACCGTGAATGTGATCGGACTCCAGAACCGTTGCCAGATTCGACAATTCGTTCGATGCCCGATAGGGGCGGGAGAAGATGATGCGATCAGTGCTCACGACTATGCCGATCGATCGAGGTTCCGGGCCGCGGTGAATCGACAGTCAGATACAGCGGCTTTCCGACAAGGACGTGCAGTGCAACACCGAGGTATTCGGCGATGAGACCGAGCGAAAACAGGATCGCACCCGAACAGACCAGCAGCGCCATGATGATCGACGCCCATCCTTCCGGGTCGTTGTTGTCACCGGTCATGGCTTGGATGAAGATCACCGCGGCCATGATCACACCGGCCGACGCCAGAGTGACTCCGAGCAGACTCACCAACCGCAGACCGCGGGTTCCGCTACACAACACCATCTTCCAGAACAACGAGAACAAACGCCGATAGTTGTACCCGGATTCCTCGCGGCCTTCGGCTCGAAGAGTCACCGGCGCCGTGGCCGTGTTGCCGACCACCCACGTCAGCGCGACGTCCAGGTACACGCCATTGGCGGCGACGCCGGCCAACTGTCGGCCGATGTCACCTCGGATCAGGCGGTAACTTTCGAATCTCGTCGAATCAGGGAACGCGAACACCGTCGCCAAGACGATCTTTGCGCCGCGCGATGTCAGGTTCCGCAAGAATCCATGCGGGCGAGTGTTCGTGGGTTTGGAATACACGAGATCGGATCGCTCCGTCAGCGCCGTGTCGAGGAAAGCCCCGATATGCACCGGGTCGTGCTGGCCGTCCTCGTCCATCGTCACGATCCACTGTCCACGGGCAGCGGCCATACCGGCGATAGTCGCCGCGTCCTGGCCGTAGTTGCGACTGAGCCACACGACACGCACCTGATCGAAACGGCGCTCCAATTCGAGCAACACGACGTCGGAACGGTCCGGGCCGTTGTCGTGGACCAGAACGATCTCGTCGACGGTGAACTGCGCACCACCGGGCGTCGAACTCGGCGCGCACAGGCCGTCCAACTCCTCGACGAGCGCCGTGATCGTCTTTTCGCCCTGATAAACGGGCACTACGACGGAAATCGAGTGCACTCGCTTCCACTCCCTTCAGGGGGCTCGACTGGCGCCGAGAGACAGGCACGATCGGGCCCACACCGTCGCGAACTTTAACACGCAGAGGTGTCCGGACTTCGGATGCCGACGGCGCGTGACGCGCTCACGTCTCCGTGCGCCCCACCTGCCCTGTTAAGGTCTGGAACTCGTGGTGGAAACTCGCACTCTCGCCCGGGCAGACGTGTACAAGTGGGGCGCCGTCACGGCGGTCGGTGTCATCGCCGGCTACCTGGCCGTGGTGCTCGCGAACGCTCGTCACTTCTACACCGACGACACCGAGTCCCAGTACGCGCCGCTGTGGGTCATGCTCGGCCGTAGCCTGCGGGACGGCCACCTGCCGGTACTCGTCCCCGAGAACTGGATGGCGGGCAACTACGCGATCGAGGAAGCGGGCCTTCTCAATCCGCCGCAACTTCTGATCGACCTGATCGCACCGTCCTTCGACAACCTCGCGCTGTACGCGACGATCGTGAAGTTGATCTTCGCGATCATCCTTGCGCTGGGCGTCTATCGAATCTGCCTGGAGTACGGCTCGAAGCCCACGTGGGCTGCAGTCGCCGGAGTCTCCATTCCGTTCACCGGGTTCCTCCTGTTCTTCGACTCCGCCAGTTGGATGACAGCCTTCACCGGCACCGCATGGATGGTTCAGGCATGGGCGTCGGCAATCCGCTACGCCCGCGGTAAGAGCGGTCCGATCCCGACCTTCGTGTTCTTGTATCTCGCGATGTCGGTCCAATATGTTTTCCCCGCAGTCGAATCCGGCTTGATGATCGGCGCGGTCGCAATCGGCGAAGTTGTCTATCAACGGCGTTGGTTGCCGTCGCTGCGGCTTCTGGCGGTGTCTGCCTGTGCCGCCCTCGCCGGTCTCGCGACGTATCTACCGAGCCTGCTCACCGCCGACGTCACCTGGCGCGGCGCATCCGAAGTCAAGAACGACGCTTTCCTCGCCGTTCCCTGGTCGGAATCGCTGAACGCGAGCCTGCCGAGCACCATGCCTGCATTCTCCTCGTGGTGGGGATACATCCAGACCATGCCCATGGTCTACATCGCCTGGTTCCTCATACCCGCCCTGGCGTTCATAGACTGGGGCAAGGCACGCGCCGCGGCACGCGAATTGACCGCCGTCGGGATCTTCACGGTCGCCGTCCTCATGTGGACGGCCGGGCCGAGCACGATCGGCCCACTTCGGTGGCCCGCGCGCGTTCTTCCGATGGTGGCCATCGGACTCCTGCTTCTGGTGTGCATCCTGCTCGGGCGTTACGCCACGACCGACAAGTTGCGCGGGCGCGCCGTTGCAGCGGGAATCCTCGTCGGCCTGCTTCTGATCAGGTCCGCCTCGGCAGCCCCCGGGCTCGCGAAATGGCACGTAATCTCAGCCCTGGTCGTTGTCGCACTGGGCGCCGCGATGGTCTGGCTGGGCCGTACGAAGGGCACCGCGCTCGCATGTCTGTTGGCAATCGCCGCGGTCTCCCCCATCGCTTACGCCCAGGTTCGAGCCGCGCAACCGACCCCGATGAGCTGGAACCTGCCCGAATCCCGCTCGGAGATGAAAGAGGCCTTCCCCGACTTCGACGGCACGACACTGCAACTGGGCGACCGTGCGCTCATCGCTCCCGGGGACAAGACCCTCGACGGAGCGTACGGTTCCCTGGCCTTCGGCAACTACCCCAAAGACCTCGAACTGACCTACACCAGCGGCTACACCCCCAACGGGCACTTCTACTTCGGTGATCTGCTCTGCATGCGCTGGGACATGAGCGTCTGCCCCGACGCCTTCCGACGTGCATTCACCGTCGAACCCACCACTGGCCGCACCATCGTCGACCTGATGAACGTGGACCGCGTCGTACTTCAGAACGCCCTCTACCCCGATGCACGCAAGAACCCGGCTCCCGACGGATGGACATGGGTCGACTACCCCGGCCACGAGAACTACATCTCGGTGCTCGAACGCGTCGACGGCCCCGTCTCGACACGCAACGGACGCATCGCCGACGCCCAAGCCGTCGAGGCTGTTTCGACCGGGGAAACGAACATGTCGAGCACCCTTCGTGTCAGTTCGGAGACCGGCGGCAGGGTTGTGTTCGCACGGCTCGGCTGGCCCGGATATCGGGCGAGCCTGGGCGGTCAGTCTGTCCCGATCGACGTCGTCGCGAAGTCCTTTGTCACCGTGGACATTCCCGCCGGGACGAAGGATGCAGAGCTTGTCCTGACGTGGCGCCCGCCGGGTTGGAAGGTCGGCGGCGCTTCGATGGTCGCCGGAATCCTCGGCCTCGGCGTGCTCGAGTGGATGTATCTGCGGACCCGGCGCAAGGACCGGATCGAGATCGTGAAAACCGAGTCTTCATGACCGAAGACATCGCATCACCCGAGAGCCCCGGTCCACTGCTGCGGGTGGTCAAGCATCAGCCCATCGCGTTTGCCATTGTCGGAGTGGCCAATACGGCGATCGGCTACGTGCTCTTCGTGATCTGGTCACTGATCCTCGACAACAAGGATCTGTATCAAGTGGCTGTGATCGGCGCGTACTCGATCAGCGTGCTCATCGCTTTCGTTCTGCATCGGACTCTGGTTTTCCGCGTCCGCGGACATGTCGCACGCGACCTGGGCGCGTTCATCGTCGTCAATTCCGGTGGCCTGGTGCTGAATCTGATACTCGGAACAATCGCGGTGTCGATTCTTCATGCCCCTCCGCTTCCCGCCCAAGCGGTTGTCATGTTGATCGTCGCCGGTGTGAGCTTCTTCGGTCATCGATACTTCTCGTTCCGCCGCAAACCTGCCGAACGGCACTGACCTCCTACGATTCGCGGGGTAACGCTCGATCCACCGCCGCCTCGACGATCGTACGAATATCTTCCTCCCCGAACAGGTTCGGCAATGTGAGTCGATCCAGTACGAGCCAGTTCAGCGACAAATAGAGCAGGCGAACGGTCATCCCATCGCCGGGCACCCCGGATGCCAGGTGATTGGCGACATTGAGGTCGAAGTCTTCTCGGATGCGGACGGTCAAGACCGCTCGCAGGTCCGGTCGACGCGTCGCCTCCAGTCGCAACTCCATGAGCGCGAGGAAACCCGTTCCGAACGAGGTGACCCGCTCGACCACGTCGAGCATGAGCGTCACCAGGCGCTCACGATCGGTGCCGTTGACGGGATCGATCATCCCTGCGAGGTCGTCCGGAATCAGTCGCTCGTAGATCCGGCCACCCGCTTGGGTGAGCAGGTCGTCGCGATTGGAAAAGTAGTTCGACGCTGTCCCGTTCGGCACGGCCGCCTGGGTGTCGACGGCTCGAAAAGTCAAGCCTCGAGCACCCTCTCGGGCCAGCACCTCGATTGCCGCGTCGATCAGGGCAAGCCGACGTTCCGGGTTCTTTCGCACTTGACATCACTCCTGACACGACCCTAAGTTGAACCACTACAAACATAGTACTACGAACGGAGCGTCAAGATGCGAAAGCTTGTGTACTACGTGGGAGCTTCTCTCGACGGCTACATCGCGGGACCAGACGGCGAATTCGATTTCTTTCCGGTATCCGAACAGATCACGGCCTGGATACGCGATCGATATCCCGAGACCGTACCAACGCATGTGCGGACCGCTCTCGGAATCGAGGACGCGCCCAACAGAACCTTCGATACGGTCATCATGGGCCGCGGCTCTTACGAGCCCGGGCTGACCGCCGGCGTGAGAAACCCCTTCGCACACCTGCGCCAGTTCGTCGTCTCCAGCACCCTCCCTGACGCCGAGGATCACGCGGTCACCATCGTTCGCACCGATCCACGTGCGGTCGTCAGATCCCTCAAAGAGGAAGAAGGACAAGATATCTGGCTGTGCGGAGGCGGAACTCTCGCCGGCGAACTACTACCGGAGATCGACGAGTTGATCATCAAGAGGTATCCGGTCGTCGCCGGCGCAGGCATACCGATGATCAGAGGTGACTACGCGCCGACACTGTTCACACCGACTGCAACCGAATCGCTCGACGACGGCGCAAGCATCACCTGGTTGAAGCGAAATACCTAAGGAAGAAGATCCGGTCGACGCTCGGCCGTGCGCTGCAGCGACTGCTCATGGCGCCAAGCCTTGATCTTCGCGTGATCACCGGAAAGCAGAACCGGCGGAACTTCGAGGTCGCGCCACACAGCCGGGCGAGTGTAACTAGGCCCTTCGAGAAGACCGTCGGAGAACGAATCCTCTTGGTGTGACAGCTGATTGCCGAGAACGCCGGGCATCAGTCGCACAACAGCCTCGACCATCACCAGCACGGCTGCTTCACCGCCGATCAGGACGTAATCACCGATGCTGACTTCTTCGACCCTGACCCGCTTGGCGGCGTCGTCGAAAACCCGTTGATCGATACCTTCGTATCGGCCACAGGCGAAGACAAGGTGCTTGGCGGTGGACCAGCGGTGCGCGGTCTCCTGGGTGAACGGAACGCCGGCGGGAGTGGGCACCACCAGAATGGTCTCGGCATCATCCGGGCCGGAAGAATCGGAGCGCCCGATCACGTCGTCCAGTGCCGGACCCCAGACGGTGGGTTTCATGACCATGCCGGGTCCGCCGCCGTACGGAGAATCGTCCACGGCTTTGTGTACGTCATGGGTCCACGACCGAAGATCGTGGACGTCGACCGAGATCAAGCCACGTTCGATTGCCTTGCCCAGCAAGGCAGCACGAAGCGGTTCGAGATACTCGGGAAAAATGGTGACGACGTCGAGACGCATGACAAACGATCAGTCGTTGTCTGAGTTCGAATTGTCACTGTTCGACTTGTCGCCGAAATCCGGGTCGAGCAGTCCCTCGGGAGGGTCGATCACCACGACGCCGTCGGCAATCGACACCGAGGTGACGATGGCGGCGACAAACGGGATCAGCAATTCACCGGACGTCTCACCGGTACGGCGAATCGAAAGCAATTCGCCTGCCGCGGAATGCAATACCTCGATGACCGAACCGACCTCGGTACCGTCGGTGAGGACGACCTTCAACCCTTCGAGTTCGTGATCGTAGAACTCGTCCGGATCATCCGAAGGCTCGAGTTCGGAGCTGTCGATGACGAACAGTGTGCCGCGCAACGCATCTGCGTCGCCGCGGTCACTGACGCCTTCGAGGCGCAGCAAAAGCCGCCCGGAATGATCCCGGGCGGCTTCCACTGTGTACGACTTCAGTGTGGACTCGCGCGGCTTGCGCCCACGCAGCACGGAACCTACGGCAAAACGATCCTCGGGCTCGTCTGTACGAACCTCGACTACCAATTCACCTTTGATGCCATGCGACTTCGCGACACGACCGACTACGAGTTCCACCTGTTTACTGCCGTCTACTGATCGGTGTCGACGACATCAACACGGATACCGCGGCCACCGATGCCGGAGACCAAGGTCCGCAGAGCGGTCGCCGTGCGACCACCCCGACCGATGACCTTGCCGAGATCGTCGGGGTGCACGTGCACCTCGACGGTCCGTCCCCGACGTCCGGTGATCAGCTCGACACGCACATCGTCGGGATTGGCGACGATGCCACGCACGAGATGCTCTACCGCATCAGCGACGACGGCACTCACTTGTCAGCAGCCTCGGCGTCTGCAGCGGGAGCCTCGGCGTCAGCCGCGGTATCTTCTGCCTTGGCCTCGTCAGCCTTTGCAGCCTTCTTCTTCTTGGGGGTGATTGCTTCTGCAACCGGCTCGTTCTCGGCCTGCGCGAGCGCAGCCTGGAAGAGCTCGAGCTTGGTGGGCTTGGCTTCCTTGACGCGCAGGGTGCCTTCGGTGCCTGGCAGGCCCTTGAACTTCTGCCAGTCACCGGTGATCTTGAGGAGTGCCTCGACGGGCTCGGTGGGCTGTGCGCCCACGGACAGCCAGTACTGAGCGCGCTCGGAATCGATGTCGATCAGCGAGGGCTCTTCCTTGGGGTGGTACTTGCCGATGGTCTCGATCGCACGGCCGTCACGACGGGTGCGCGAGTCGGCGATGACAACGCGGTACTGAGCGTTGCGGATCTTGCCGAGGCGGGTGAGCTTGATTTTGACAGCCACAGCTGCAGTTCTCCTTCAGCGCGCACAACAGTGCTGCGCATGTCACGTGCAATTCAGCGACCCACACGATTTGTGAGCCCGGTTTTGCCTCTATCCTGTGACCGTCGCAGCGGTACGTAACCGGTTGCGACGAACAATGGTCCATTGTGCCAGATGGGTGGGCTCGTTCGGAAACCACCCTGTGCGCGCTTCGAGAGTGCGGGGACTCCCTAACCACTCACGGGGGTGCCGCGGAGGATGACACGCGTCGGCTTCGCGAGCACATCGGGGTTTCCGCGCGGATCTTCGGAGTAAACCACCAGGTCGGCGGGCGCTCCTTCCTCGATGCACTGCGCACCCAACCAACTCCGCGCGTCCCAGCTCGCTGCGCCCAACGCCTGGTGAGCTGTCAATCCGGCAACTTCGAGTTCGGCGATCTCGTCGGCGATCCGCCCGTGCCTGATCGATCCGCCTGCGTCCGTTCCGGCATAGATCGGAATCCCGGCCTCGTGAGCGGCACCGATCGTCTGGTGTCGACGAGCGTGCAGATCGCGCATGTGCGCGGCGTAGATCGGATACCGCGTGGCGGAGTCCGCGATCTCGGGGAAAGTAGCGATGTTGATCAGCGTCGGAACCAGGGCCGTGCCGTGAGCGACCATCAACTCGATGGTCGCGTCCGTCAATCCGGTTCCGTGCTCGATGCAGTCGATGCCGGCGTTGATCAGGCCGGGCAGGGCGTCTTCGGCAAAGACGTGAGCGGTGACCTTTGCGCCCTCGGCATGGGCGGCAGCGATGGCCTCGACCAGGATCTCGTCGCTCCACAACGGGGCGAGGTCACCGATGGAACGGTCGATCCAGTCCCCGACGAGCTTGACCCAACCATCACCGGCGCGTGCCTGACGCACTACCTCGGCCGGCAGCTGAGATTCGTCGTCCAGGTCGACCGGCAGGCCCGGGATGTATCGCTTGGGTGCCGCGATGTGCTGGCCTGCGCGAATAATCCGCGGCAGGTCGAGGCGCTCGTCGACGAACCTGGTGTCGACCGGTGATCCGGCGTCGCGGAGCAACAGCACACCCGCGTCACGTTCGGTCTTCGCCTGCCCCAGCAAGCCGTCGACGGTTTCGCCGCCGCCACCGCCGTAGCGGATACCGACGTGACAATGCGCATCCACGAGACCCGCTGTGATCCAACCCGATTCGACGATCGTCTCCGCACCGGACATCGGCTCGAAGGAAATCAGCCCGTCGACGATCCACAATTCGATCGGCTCGGCATCGGGCAGACCGATACCCCGGAGATGAAGCGCAGCCACCGACTACTTCTTGGGCAGCTTGAGCTGGGAGAGATCGATGCCTTCCAGTCCGGGCGGCAACTGATCGAGACCCTTGGGCATGTTCGACAGGTCGGGCATACCGGCCGGCATTCCGCCGGGCATCCCCGGGAATCCGCCCATACCGGGGAATCCTCCGCGCATCTTGGGCTGCGTCGGGCCCTTGCCGCCCTTCTTGCCCTTCTTGCCCTTCTTGCTGCGAACCTGCTTGCGTGCGCCGGGCATGCCCATGCGGCCGGCCATGGCAGCCATCATCTTGCGGGCTTCGAAGAAGCGATCCACCAGCTGGTTGACGTCGGAAACCTTGACGCCCGAACCGTTCGCGATGCGTAGTCGGCGTGAGGCGTTGATGATCTTCGGATCGTCGCGCTCGGCGGGCGTCATACCGCGGATGATTGCCTGAATGCGATCGAGTTGCTTCTCGTCGACGTTGGCAAGCGCGTCCTTCATGCCGCCGGCACCCGGCAACATACCGAGGAGGTTGCCGATCGGGCCCATCTTGCGGACGGCCATCATCTGATCGAGGAAGTCTTCGAGGGTGAGCTGGCCGGAACCGATCTTGGCTGCGGTCGCTTCGGCCTGATCGGCGTCGAAAACCTGCTCGGCCTGCTCGATGAGGCTCAGGACGTCGCCCATGCCGAGGATCCGGCTGGCCATGCGATCGGGGTGGAAGACGTCGAAGTCTTCGAGCTTCTCGCCGGTGGACGCGAAGAGGATCGGCTGGCCGGTGACCTCGCGCACGCTCAGTGCGGCGCCACCGCGGGCATCGCCGTCGAGCTTGGTGAGGACGACGCCGGTGATGCCGACTCCCTCACGGAAAGCGTCGGCAGTGCTGACCGCGTCCTGACCGATCATGGCGTCGAGAACGAAGATGGTCTCGTCCGGGTTGACGGCGTCACGGATACCGGCGGCCTGCGCCATCAACTCCGAGTCGATGCCGAGACGACCGGCGGTGTCGACGATCACGACGTCGTAATGCTTGTTGCGGGCTTCCTCGACACCGGCGCGGGCGACCTCGACGGGGTCGGCTGCGGAAACGCCCAGTGCGTTCTCGCCACCGCCGATGGAGGTGCCGGGATGCGGCGCGAAGACCGCAGCGCCTGCACGCTCACCGACGATCTGGAGCTGAGTGACGGCGCCGGGACGCTGAAGGTCGCAGGCAACGAGAAGGGGTGTGTGCCCCTGATCCTTGAGCCACTTGGCCAACTTTCCGGCCAGCGTGGTCTTACCGGAACCCTGCAGACCGGCCAACATGATGACCGTCGGCGGAGTCTTGGCGAACTGGAGTCGACGGGTTTCGCCGCCGAGAACCTCGACCAGCTCTTCGTTGACGATCTTGACGACCTGCTGCGCCGGGTTCAGTGCACCCGAGACCTCGGCGCCCTTGGCGCGTTCCTTGATCTTGGCGATGAAGCTACGCACTACGGGAAGCGCGACGTCGGCCTCGAGCAGGGCAAGGCGGATCTCGCGGGCCGTAGCGTCGATATCGGCGCCGGACAGACGACCCTTGCCACGCAGATCCTTGAGAGATCCGGTCAATCTGTCGGAAAGGGATTCGAACACCGAGTGCGCTCCTGAAGGTCGTGCGAGTTAGCCGTGGATATTCTCGGGCACCAGCCTAGCCGCTACGCCCGCACCGATCCCAGCCGATGCGGGCGTAACTGCCGAAACCGGTCCGTCAATCCTCTTTCTTCTTCGGTTGTGGCACCGGAACCACCGCCAGCACTGCCTCCTCGACGCGCTCTCGCGCGGCGCGGGTATCTGCCTCACCGAAGTCGAGGCAGAACGCGTCGACCACCGAGGAACCCAACGTGGCGACCTTCGCCCATCGGATGTCGGCACCACTGTGTTCGAGTGCTGCGGCCAGTCGGCAGAGCAGGCCGACGCGGTCCTCGGTACGCAATTCGAGGATCGCGTGACCGTCACCGGGCGCGTCGAACCAGATGACCCGCGGCGGCGCCTGCGAATAGAGCACCGGAACCGCCGAATCCTTGTTGGTCTGGATCGGGTCGTCCCACTGCTCCGCCCGTGCCTCCTCGTCCTTGGCGTCGAGAAGTTCGAGCAGATTCAGCTCTCCGGCCGAAGCCCGGATCAATTCCTGCCTGAGCAACACCGCCTGCGGAGGTGTGCCGAATCTCGGCGTGACGACAAACGAGTTGACCGCCGAACCCGCATGCGACCCCAGCGATGCGGAATGCACCCGCAACGACTGCAGCGCCAGAACTCCGGCAGCCCGAGACAGCAGTCCGGGAGCGTCGGGCGCGATGACCGTCACGACGTAGGTGTGCGGATTCTCGGCCGGCACGAGCGAGACGTGAACCCCGCCCTCCTCGGCGATGGCCAACTGCTCGGGAGCGAGTGGATCGGGTTGTGGGAGGTCCTCCCCCGCCATCAGCAAACGGCATCGACGCACGAGCTCACCGATCAGCGACGACTTCCAGTCGCCCCAGACGCCAGGCCCGGTGGCCAGCGAATCCGCCTCAGCCAACGAATGCAGGAGATCGAGGAGCGTCCCGTCCCCTTCGAGTGCGTCGACCACTCGCTGCACGGTTGCCGGATCGTCGAGGTCGCGACGGGTCGCGGTTTCCGGCAGCAGCAAGTGATAGCGCACCATCGCCGTCAACGTCGCGACGTCGGAAGGCCAGAGCCCCAAACGATTTCCGATCGCGGTGGCCAATTCGGCGCCGACGACGCTGTGGTCTCCCCCTCGCCCCTTGCCGATGTCGTGGATCAACGCACCGAGCATGAGCAGGTCCGGCCGGGCGACGCGCGTGGTGAATCCGCTTGCATAAGCGGCAGTTTCGACGAGGTGGCGATCCACCGTCCACGTATGGACGGCGTCGCGCGGCGGAAGATCGCGAATGGTGCCCCACTCCGGCAGTAGTCGACCCCAGAGCCCGGTCCGGTCCATCGCCTCGATCACCGGAACGGCACGCGATCCCGAACCGAGCACGACCAGGAGATCGTTGACCGCATTCTTCGGCCACGGCTCGCGCAATTCCGGGGCATTGTCGGCCAGGCGGTTGAGAGTCGACGCGGAGATGGGCATGCCGTTGGTGGCCGCCGCTGCCGCGACCCGCATCACCAGACCGGGATCCTTCTTCGGTCTCGCATCGCGCGCCAGAACAACTTCGCCGGCATGCTCGACGACCCCCTCGTCCAGCGGCCGCCGCACCGGCGCGCGACGCAGCCGCGACAAACCACGCCGGGGCAAGGAGTTTCCGGCGGTACGGATACCGACGTCCACCGAATAGCTGATGGTGCGCGCCGATTCGCTGAGAAGGCGTGCCAGGTCGAATCGATCACCGATCCGCAGCGCCGCACCGATTTCGTCGGCGTCCTGCGCTCGCAGTTGATCGCGGGCGCGACCGGCAACGCGGTGAAGTTCGGTGCGCACGTCGAGCAACCGCCTGTGCGCAAGTGCCAGACCGCCGCCGGGCGAATTGGGTCCCAGCCCCGGCATCCCGTCGGTCAATTGCGCGATGGACAGGGCGTTGAGCAGTTGGACGTCACGCAGTCCGCCACGTCCGCTCTTGAGATCGGGTTCGGCGCGATGGGCGATCTCGCCGCTGCGCTCCCACCTCGTACGGGTCTGGGTGATCAGTTCGTCGAATCGGCTGCGGATGTCCATTCGCCACTGTCGACGGACACCACTGATCAACAGGTTGCTCAGTTCCACATCGCCGGCAATGTGGCGTGCTTCGAGCATTCCGAGTGCCGCCGTCATGTCGGTAGCCGCAACCTGAAGCGCCTGCGGAAGCGTCCGCACGCTGTGGTCGAGTTTGATGTGCGCGTCCCACAGCGGGTACCACAGGCTGTCCGCGACCTGGGCCACGACCGCTGGGTCCATGTCGTCGTGCAGCAAAATCAGATCGAGATCGGAATACGGCAACAGTTCGCGTCGGCCCAGACCACCCACGGCGACGATGGCGAACCCACAATCCGGTTTGATGCCCAGTTCGGTCCCCTTGGTGGTCAACCAGAATTCGTGCAGATCGACCAGTGCATGTCGCAGCGAGGGGGCGTCGAGCCTCCTGTTCTTGACGCCTCCGGTGAGTAGGGCCTTGCGTGCGCGGGCCAGGTCCGCAGCTTCGTCGGATCCCCCTGACGAGACCGGCCCTGGCCCCGTCGCTTTCGCGACGGAACCAGGGCCGAAGTTCTCGGACCCTTTCGGGTCAGAGTGCATCGCCACCGCGTTCCCCGGTGCGAACCCGGATGACCGACTCGACTGGCGAGACCCACACCTTGCCGTCGCCGATCTTGCCGGTTCGAGCGGCCTCGACGATCACCTCGACCACCTTGTCCACGGCCGCGTCGTCGACGACGACCTCCACCCGGACCTTGGGTACGAAGTCCACGGAGTACTCCGCGCCTCGGTACACCTCGGTGTGACCCTTCTGTCGGCCGTAGCCCTGAACTTCGCTGACTGTCATTCCCAGCACTCCGGCCTGCTCGAGTCCGGTCTTGACGTCCTCGAGCGTGAACGGCTTGACGATTGCTGTGATCAGCTTCATGTGCTCATCCCTTTCCAAACTCTGAAGTGCCTGAATTCACTTTAATCACGTGCTGATCACGCGAGGTCGTATGCGGTCTCTGCGTGTTCGGTCTCATCGATGCCGCGTGCCTCGTCCTCGGCCGAGATTCGCCAGCCCAGGGGCTTGAGTGCGAAGCCGATGATCGTCGTCAGGACGCCGGTGAAGACGAGTGCTGCGAGTGCGATCACGATCTGAACCACCAGTTGCTTGTAGTCGCCGCCGTAGAAGAGGCCGGTTGCGGTGCCGAAGAATCCGATACCGATCGTGCCCCACAGGCCGGAGACGAGGTGAACGCCGACGACGTCGAGCGAGTCGTCGAAGCCGAAGCGGAACTTCAGGCCGACTGCGAGAGCGGACAGGATGCCGGCTACGGCGCCGAGGAAGATGGAACCGACCGGGTTGAGCGCACCGGCAGCAGGGGTGATGGCGACCAGACCGGCGACCGCACCGGAAGCTGCGCCGAGGCTGGTGGCGTGACCGTCACGAATACGCTCGGTGGCGAGCCAGGCCAGGACTGCGGCACACGTCGCGGTGGTCGTGTTGACCCAGGCGAGACCGGCGTTTCCGTCGGCGGCGAATGCCGAGCCGGCGTTGAAGCCGAACCAACCGAACCAGAGCAGTGCGGCGCCGAGCATCACGAAGGGCAGGTTGTGCGGACGGAAGGCGGTCTTGCCGAAGCCGAGACGCTTGCCGACGATGAGAGCGAGGACCAGACCGGCCATACCCGCGTTGATGTGAACGACTGTGCCACCGGCGAAGTCGATCGGAGCGACGTTGGCGACGGTGACTCCGTCGTCGTTGACCGTGGTGCCGAAGAGCTTTGCCGCGATGCCGTCCTCGGAGCCCGAAAGGAGTCCGCCGCCCCACACCATGTGTGCGAGGGGGAAGTAGACGACGGTGACCCAGATACCCGAGAACAGGAGCCAGGTGCCGAACTTGACTCGCTCGGCCAGGGCGCCACTGATGAGGGCGGTGGTGATGATCGCGAACGTCACCTGGAACGCGATGTCGATGACGTTGGGGTAGCCCCAGGCGCCGGCGATGAAGTTGCCGTCAGCATCGGTGATGCTGTTCTTGAGACCGAAGAACTCGAACGGGTTGGCAAAAATGCCCCCGATGTTCTCGGTGCCGTAGGACATCGACCATCCCCACAGAACGTAGATGACGCCGATGACGGCCATTGCCCCGAAGGACATCATCATCATGTTCAGGACGGACTTGGACCGAGACATCCCGCCGTAGAAGAAAGCGAGGCCGGGTGTCATCAGCAAGACCAGAGATGCAGCCATCAGCATCCATGCGGCGTTACCGGAGTTCGCCAACAAATCGTCGGTACTCACTTACTACCTCCTAGTCGCACGTGCCGGGCAGCACGTCGTTAAGGAGAAGAGTGCTGGGCTGGTGTTTCGTCCATGGCGCTGTCGCGTTTCGCAGACGTGAACCAATTGCCCAACTTTGTTGCAAACAGGTTTCGCCAGGGGGTTCTACGCCCCCAGTGCGCCTTTTCGGTGGTTCGCGCTTCCGAAAAGGCGCACCGCGGCGTCAGCCCAGCAGGGCGTCGACGAACGCACCCGGCTCGAACGGCGCCAGATCGTCGGCGCCTTCACCGAGACCGACCAACTTCACCGGCACACCCAGTTCATGCTGAACCTGGAAGACGATTCCGCCCTTGGCAGTTCCGTCCAGCTTGGTCAGTACGACGCCGGTGATGTCCACGACCTCCGCGAACACTCGTGCCTGCGCGAGTCCGTTCTGGCCGACCGTCGCATCGAGAACCAGCAGAACGTCGTCGACCGAGGCCTTCTTCTCGATGACCCGCTTGACCTTGCCGAGCTCGTCCATCAGACCGGTCTTGGTGTGAAGGCGGCCGGCGGTGTCGATGAGGACCACGTCGACGCCGTCCGCGATGCCCCGTGAGACCGCGTCGAAGGCAATCGCAGCGGGATCTCCACCCTCCTTGCCACGAACAACTTCAGCGCCGACACGCTCGGCCCACGTCTGGAGCTGATCAGCAGCGGCGGCGCGGAACGTGTCCGCGGCACCGAGCACGACGCGACGACCGTCGGCGACGAGCACGCGAGCCAGCTTGCCGGTTGTGGTGGTCTTTCCCGTCCCGTTGACGCCGACGACGAGCAGAACAGCCGGGTGATCGTCGTGCGGCAACGCGCGAATGGAGCGGTCCAGCTCGGGACGCAGTTCGGCGATCAACACCTCACGCAGCAGGGCGCGGGCGGCAGCCTCGGTCCGGACGCTGCGGGCCGCCATCTGCTCACGAAGCTTCGTGACGACCTTTTCCGTTGTCGCGGAACCGAGGTCCGCGATGAGGAGGGTGTCCTCGACTTCTTCCCACGAATCCTCGTCCAGATCGCCGCCACCGAGCAGACCCAGCAAGCTCTTGCCGACTGCCGACTGCGAGCGAGAGAGGCGCCCGCGCAGTCGGTCCAGCCGACCCTCCGTCGGGTCGATCTCGTCCAGTACGCGCGGTGCTGGCTCGACGGTTTCGGGAACGACAACGGGCTCGGGAACGACAACAGGTTCGGGAACGACAACAGGCTCGGGAACGACAACAGGTTCTTCGACAACCGGTTCTGCTACCGGTGCCTCTTCTACAACCGGCTCCTCGACAACCGGCTCCTCGACGACGGCCGGCTTCTCCGCAACAGGTTCTTCGACAACCGGTTCCGCGACAGCTGGTTCCTCGATAACCGGTTCTTCGACGACCGGTTCATCGACGACCGGCTTTTCGACGACGGGCGGCTTCTCCGCCACCGGAGGTGCCGGAACCACCGGAGGTGGCGCCGTTGCCGTCGACCCCTGACTGAAGTTGAACCCGCCGCCGGCCTTGTAGCCGCCTGACTTGTCCCTCTCGGGGGCGCCGAGCTCCGGCTTCGTCTCGGGCGCCTTCAGCGAAACCTGCCCCTTGCGGTAGCGCAGGAATCCGGCAACGAGAACGACGAGTAGTACGGCCGCTACAGCCGCGATGATGATCCAAGCCTGGGTAGTCACCGGCCCATTGTTTCAGGCTCCGACCCGGAAAGTGAGCAGGGCTTACGTAGAGGCCATGTCTTGACCGCGAAGTCGCTGCGAAATCACGGTGGTGATGCCGTCGCCGCGCATGCTGACGCCGTACAGCGCGTCGGCGATTTCCATCGTCGGTTTCTGGTGGGTGATCACGATCAACTGCGACTTCTCCCGCAATTGTTCGAAGAGTCCGATCAGCCGCCGCAGGTTGGTGTCGTCCAACGCCGCCTCGACCTCGTCCATGACGTAAAACGGGGACGGGCGTGCCCGGAAGATCGCGACCAGCATGGCCACCGCGGTCAACGACTTCTCGCCGCCCGACAGCAACGACAACCGCTTGACCTTCTTCCCGGGCGGACGCGCTTCGACCTCGATGCCTGTGGTGAGCATGTCCGACGGATCGGTGAGAACCAGTCGTCCTTCTCCCCCGGGAAACAGTTTCTCGAACACGCCCACGAACTCCCGCTCGACGTCGGCATAGGCCTCGGTGAACACCTGCAGAATTCGTGCGTCCACGTCTGCGACCACGGCGAGAAGGTCCTTGCGTGCGGTCTTGACATCTTCGAGCTGAGTGGAGAGGAAGGTGTACCGCTCCTCGAGCGCTGCGAATTCCTCGAGCGCCAGCGGATTGACCTTGCCGAGGGTGGCGAGGTCCTTCTCCGCCCGCTTGGCGCGCCGTTCCTGAGTCGCACGGTCGTACGGAAGCGGAGCGGGGGCGGTGACCTGCTCCCCGCGCTCCTTGGCCTGCTCGTACTCCTCGATTTCGAGGGCGGTCGGCGGCAGTTCGACGTCGGGGCCGTACTCGGCGATCAGATCGTCGAGGCCGATACCGTACTGATCGAGGATCGACTCCTCGAGTTGTTCGATGCGCAGCGCCGCCTGAGCCTTCGCAACCTCGTCGCGATGGACGGCGTCGGTGAGTGAAGCGAGCTGTCCGGTCAGTGCCCGGACGACCTCTCGGACCTGATCCAGCTTGGCCGTGCACTCGGAGCGTGCCCGAGCCAACTCGTCGCGGTGAGCAAGAGCTGCGGCAACGACGGTCTCGAGTTCGGCCGCCACACGCTGTCCCGATTCGGCGACAGCAGCTGCAACTTCCGCAGCGTGCGCTCTGGCGCGCAGAGCCCGTTCGGCACGAATCCGCGCCTCTCGTTCGGCAGCAGCGGCGCGGCGAAGCGAATCAGCCTTTCCGCGTACGGATTCCGCGCGCTCTTCGGCGGTGCGCACGGCAAGGCGGGCATCCATTTCGACGATGCGTACTTCCGCCAACGCGGCTGCGGCCATTTCACGATCGGCAGCGGTCGATTCCGCGCCGCGCCCCGGTGCACTGCCGTCGGTTTCGGCGAGACGGAGTCGTTCCTCCAGGTCTGCCAGCTTCGTCAGAGACTCACCGCGGCCCTCCTCGGCACGCACTCGCTGGGCGGTCAATCGCTCGGATTCCGCGTGGGCCACGCGCGCGGCTTGCCCCAATCTGCCCAACTGCTCGTAGATGGCGGACATGGCAGCGTCCGATTCGTTGAGCGCGGCCAAGGTCTGCTCCGCGGTCTCGCGTCGAGCAGCCTGTTCGGCCAGCGCACCGGACAGCGCAGCGTCGAGTTCTTCGGATCGGCTTTCCGTGGCCGTCAACTCCGCCGTTGACGCGTCGATCGCCGCCTGGACCTCCAGCGTGCTCGGCTGCCGATCCGACCCGCCGATCATCCACCCCGGGCCATGCAGATCGCCGGAACGCGTCACTGCACGCATTCCCTTGTGGTCAGCGACAACTCGAATCGCGTCATCGAGAGTTTCGACGAGGACGACGCCATCGAGGATTGCGGTCAATCCGGCACGCAACTCGTCAGGGCAGTCGATGACGTCGACGGCATGACGGCTGCCCGGTGCGATCTCGCTCTCGCGTTCGATCGCCGGTTCACCGCTCACGATCAGTGACGCACGCCCACCGTCCTGATCGGCCAGTGCCGCAACAGCCGAGCGAGCCGAATCCAACGACTGCGCCACGACGGCGTCCGCTGCCGGCCCCATCGCGGCAGCGATCGCAGCTTCGTAGCCGGGTTCGACGTGAATCAATCCGACCAGCGAGGTGATGCCGTCGCCGCGCCGGTGTTCGAGCAGCCAGCCGCCACCGTCCTTGCGCTGCAAGCCCATCGACAGCGCTTCGATTCGCGCACGGAGCGAAGCGATGCGTTGCCCGCTCGTCTTTTCTTCCTCGCGAAGTTCTTCGACGCGTGCGTCGATCATCTCGAGAGCTTCGACTGCCCGTTCATGATTGGTGTCGAGGCCGACTTCACCGGCGTCGAGGTCCCCGATGCTTTCCTGCACCGTGTCGAACTCGGCTTGTGCGGCATCCCCACGCAGACGGGCCTCGTCGATCGCCTCGGTCAGTCGAGAAACTTCCGCGTCGACGGATTCGACGCGGGTACGCAGAGTGTCGACCTGGCCGGAGAGTCGAGCAAGTCCTTCACGGCGGTCGGCGACGGCACGAACTTCCGCCATGTGCGCCCGTTCCGCTTCTGCTGCAGCATCTTCGGTGGCTGCCAGCTGGTCCCGAGCAGCTTCCGCCGCCGCTCGCGCGATTTCTACGCCTTCGAGGAGTTCGGCCTCCTCGGCCGCAAGACGTTCGGCTCGCGCTTCCATCTCTTCCGGGTCCTGGCCGCGGTTGCCGACGGGTTCGGAGTCGAGATGGCGTGCACGCTCGCGGGCGATGCGCACGGTGGCGTTGACTCGTTCGGCAAGCGCAGAGAGTTGGAACCAACTCTGCGCGGCGGCTTCCGATCCCGGAGTCAGTCGAGCGAGAGCTTGCTCCTGACGCCCGAGTTCGAGGTTGGCCTCGTCGAGCGCGGCCGCCACCTGGTTGTGCTGTTCACGGGCCGCTTTCTCGTCCTGCGCCTGGTCGTTCAGTTGAGTTCGACGGGTCACCAAGTCGTCAGCGGCCAGCCGCATCTTTGCATCACGCAGGTCAGCCTGGACCGTCTGTGCTCGCCGAGCAACCTCGGCTTGGCGCCCCAGCGGTTTGAGTTGCCGACGCAGTTCCGCGGTGAGGTCACTGAGTCGAGCGAGATTGGCCTGCATGGAATCGAGCTTGCGCACCGCTTTTTCCTTGCGGCGGCGATGTTTGAGAACTCCCGCGGCTTCTTCGATGAAGGCGCGTCGATCCTCGGGGCGGGATTCGAGGATCGCGGCGAGCCGTCCCTGCCCGACGATGACATGCATTTCGCGGCCGATACCCGAGTCGCTGAGCAGTTCCTGAACGTCCATCAGGCGGCAGGACGAACCATTGATCTCGTACTCCCCCGCGCCGTCGCGAAACATACGGCGCGTGATCGACACCTCGGAGTACTCGATCGGGAGCGCGCCGTCGGCGTTGTCGATGGTCAGGGTCACTTCGGCGCGGCCCAGCGGTGCTCGACCGGAGGTGCCGGCAAAGATGACGTCTTCCATCTTGCCGCCGCGCAGCGCTTTCGCGCCCTGCTCGCCCATCACCCACGTCAACGCATCGACGACGTTGGATTTACCCGAGCCGTTCGGGCCGACGACACAGGTGATCCCCGGCTCGAACCGAAGAGTCGTTGCCGACGCAAAGGATTTGAATCCCTTGAGTGTCAGACTCTTGAGGTGCATGGGGGGAAACTTTACCGCCAAACAGGTCAGCGTTCGACGAACCCTGTCAGGTCACCCCTTGCGGGGTCCCAGCTGTCGACCACGAGATCCACCGTGCCCGGGGTGGTTCCCGAGCGCAGCAACTCCAACAAACGCTCGAGTTGCGTGCGTTCGCCTTCTGCCACGACGAGCACTCGACCGTCGCGTTGGTTCGACGCATATCCGATCAACCCGAGTTCGAGAGCGCGAGCCCTGGTCCACCAGCGAAACCCGACGCCTTGAACGTATCCGTGAACCCACGCCGTCAGTCGCACAGGCGGTGTCTCAGTCACGACGTTCAGCCCGCCACACGTTCGAGACGGTGAACCTCACCCAAGAAACCGGTGGTGTAGAGCGAGTTGGGATCCCAGCCCGGGCCGGCGCCGAACTTCACCGCGGACGTGAACGGAAGACCTGAGGCGATCTCACACGAAGATCCCGAATTCGGATCGACGCGAACAACTTTGCCGCCGGCATTGAATGCGACGTACAGCGCGCCGTCCGGTCCGACGGTCAGATCGTCAGCCATGTTTGCCGGACCGAATCCGGGGAGCGTGATCGTTCGCACCGGCCCGCCCAGATCGTCTGCGTCGAGGACGTGGACGGCAGTCACCATGTCGAAGGTCGTCGTCACGTAGATCGTCGAACCGGAGCGTGCGAGGCCGTCGACGGTGCCGAGGTCTTCACGAACGATCGAACTCGTTCCGTCACCGTTGACGACCGTGAGCCCCGGCCTGGTGAGTGTGCGAGCAGTGAGGAAGCGGTTATCGTCCAGCGGCACAAGCCCGTTCGGCATCACCAGTCCGTCGGCAATCGTTGTCACCGATCCGTCTGCCACGTCGACCTTGCGGAGGCTGCCGTCGGCGACTCCGAACAGCCCCGAGACAGTCGAGTTACCCGTGGTGAAGTACACGGAACCGTCACGCGCGACCAGTCCGCCAGGCCCTGTGACGTCACCGACCAAAGGTGTCCGTGTTCCGTCCGGCGCCACTTTCAGCAGTGCACCCGGCCCGATCAGAGCGGACTGCGACAACACCATCGAACCGTCGCCGTCGAACTCGAGATTCTCGAGCATGCCCGCACCACTCGTCACGACGCTCGACGTCCACGAACCGCAACCTCCGGGTGAGCCGCCGGCCGGCACCGAGGCCTGCGCCGGAGCACTCACCGCCACAACGGAACCCAGTGCGATCGCAGCGACAACGCTGCCCGCGCGGAACATCAGGCTTCCGTGTCGAACGACAGTGTGACCTTGGTTCCGGCCTTGAGAGTGCGCCCGACCGTGCACACCTTGTCGACGGAACGCTCGACGAGAGTGATGAGGCGCTGCTGCGCTTCGGCATCCAACTCGCTGAGGTCGAGTTCGAGAACCTCGTCGAGCTGCGGATAGACCTCGTTGTCACGATCGGCGGCACCGGACACTCGGACCGTCGCGTCGTAGTTGTCACCGAGGCGCCGAGAGATCGGGAAGTCGGAGCTCATACCGGTGCAGGCAGCCAGAGCGATCTTGAGAAGTTCCCCGGGTGTGAACACTCCTGGCACCGATTCGGAGCCGATGAGAACCTCTGCGCCGCGCGAACTCTTGCCGGTGTAGAGGCGGGTTCCGGTGCGCTCGACCCATAGTTCCGTGTGAGCCGGGGCGGTTGCAGCGTTGTCAGCAGTCTGTTCAGCCATGACGCAATCTTGCCACTCCGCCGAACCGACGGGGCGGGAGACCTAGGCGATTCGCCGTGCCCTCGGGGTCGGCTGACACCGCGGGCAGCTGAACGACGATCGATTCATGAACTTCTCACGCTTGATCGGCGCGCCGCATCGCGGGCACGGAAGATTCTCCTGCCCGTACGCCGACAGTGACCTGTCGAAGTAGCCGGACTCCCCGTTGACGTTCACGTACAGCGCGTCGAAGGACGTACCGCCCTGATCGAGCGCTTCGCCCATCACCGAGCGCGCCGCGGTCAACAGTTCTCGAAGTTTGGGCCTGGTGAGGGTTTCGGCGATTCGGTTGCCGTGAATCTTTGCTCGCCACAATGATTCGTCGGCGTAGATGTTTCCGATTCCGGAGACCACCGTCTGGTCGAGAATCGCGCGCTTGATCTCGGTGTGCTTGCCCCGCAGGACTTTCACGACGGATTCGAGATCGAACGCAGCATCCATGGGATCGCGAGCGATGTGCGCCACCGACTCGGGCAGCATCGTTCCGTCGACCTCGACGAGGGGGGAAATCGACCAGCCACCGAAGGTTCGCTGATCGACGAATCGGAGATCAGCCCCGGAATCGAGGGCCAACCGAATGCGTAGGTGCTTTTCCCAGTCGACTGTCGGGGGCTGGACCAACATCTGTCCGCTCATCCCGAGATGAACCACCAGTCCGACACCGGCAGGCTCGAGAACCAGCCACAGATACTTGCCGCGACGCTCTGCCGAAGCGATGGTCTGCCCGGTGAGTTGGCCGATCAAGTCATCGGAACCGAGAATGTGGCGCCTGATCGCGCGGGGATGGAGTACCTCGACGGCCTCGATCGCCGCACCTACAGCATGAGACTGTAGGCCGCGGCGAACGACTTCGACTTCGGGAAGTTCAGGCAAGAGTGAACTCAGCCGGCGAGATCAGACGGGCCGTCAGCAGCGACTGCGGTTGCAGCGGCATTCTCCGACATCGTCTTCCATGCCGAACTTGCTGCCTTCTGCTCGGCTTCCTTCTTGGAACGACCGACACCGACGCCCAAGGGCTTGCCACTGATGAGAACGGTGGCCGTGAATTCCTTGTCGTGATCGGGTCCGGTAGCGGTGATCTCGTAGACGGGAACTCCGGCACCGTGTTCTGCGGTCAGTTCCTGCAGACTCGTCTTCCAATCCAGACCCGCGCCCAGAAGCGGTGCGCGAGTGAGTAGATCGTCGAACAGATCGAGAACAACGCGTCGCGCGGTCTCGATGCCGTGCTGCAGGTGGATGGCGCCGAGAATCGACTCCATACCGTCGGCGAGGATGGACGGCTTGTCACGGCCGCCCGTCATTTCCTCACCCTTACCCAGCAGCAGGTGCGCTCCGAGTCCACCTTCACCCAGAGTCCTCGCAACCTCGGCGAGTGCATGCATGTTGACCACGCTCGCACGAATCTTCGCCAGATCACCTTCGGATTTGTCCGGGTGGGACAGATAGAGATTTTCGGTCACCGTGACGCCGAGAACGGAATCCCCGAGAAACTCGAGGCGCTCGTTCGTGGGCAGTCCGCCGTTCTCGTACGCGTACGAGCGGTGCGTGAGAGCCAGGGTCAGAAGACCGGGCTCTATATCTACGCCGACAGCGGCGAGGAGCTTGTCGTGATTGCCCTCGCCGCCGGCGGCTGAAACTGTATTTTCGCTCGTCATAGTCTTTCTCCGGGGAGAACTAGACAGCAGCGGTTACCTGGCGGCCCTTGTAAGTACCGCATGACGGGCATGCGATGTGGGGAAGGGTCTGCTCGCCACAGCCACGGTTGGGGCAGGTAACGAGGGTGGGCACAGTGGTCTTCCACTGGCTACGACGCGACCGCGTGTTGGATCGCGACATTTTGCGCTTGGGGACAGCCACTTCTACTTCTCCTCGGCTTCGGTGATCACAAGATTTTCGCTGGTGTTTGATTCCACGCCAAATTTGGCCGCGAGACCAGCCCAGCGAGGATCAAGTATGTCATGCCCATGCCCAGATTCCGCAATCGCCAGGCGAATGCCACATTCTGAGCACAATCCCAGGCAATCGTCACTGCACAGAGGCTGGAGCGGAAGCGCCAGCCCGACTGCATCGACGATGACCGGTTCGAGGTCGATTTCGTCGTCTTCGACCGCGTAGACCTCTCCCTCTTCCGTCGTCTCCTCGGTGGTGCTGTCCGGGTAAGCGAACAACTCCGTGAGATAGATGTCCACGGTGTCGGTGAAAGGTTCGAGGCACCGCGAGCATTCACCCTTGGTGGGTGCATGCACGTTTCCGGTGACGAGAACACCTTCGGACACTGCTTCGAGACGAAGATCGAGATCTATGTCCGCGCCCGCTTCGATCGCGATCAGATCGAGACCGATACGGTTCGGGGACTGAATTGTTCTCTCGACGGTACGCATCGACCCTGGACGACGACCGAGCTTGACCGTGTCCAGCAAAAATCCCGCATCACTTGACTGATGCGACGAACTACGACGATGCGTTGACAAAGAGAACTCACCTAACTGTTGAAACTGGTATGGGCAACCACTCCACAATACGGCAGCGACGAGGCAAATCCCAATTCCGTCCACGAAAAAGTGGGCCGCCCCATATCGGACGACCCACCTTCGACTGTCTCGTTCGCTCTAGCGACGACGCTCCGAACGACGATCGTCGTCCTGGTAATCGGGAACTCCCGAACCCGTACGAAGCTGTTGGCGACCACGCCCGACCGATCGAACGGTTCCGGTGAGGAACTCTTCGAATTCGGCCAATTTGGTGTCGACATACAGGTCACACTCCGAACGCATCCTGTCGGACTCCGCGTGAGCGGCGTCGATCACTCGCGCGGATTCCGCGTGAGCGGACTGGACAACCTCGGTCTGCGACACCAGACGAGCCTGCTCTGCCGTTCCCTCCGCCACCGAATGTTCGTACGAGGCCTGGCCGGACTCGATCATCCGATCGGCCTCGGCACGCGCCCGTCCGGTGACGGCCTCGTACTCACGACGGCCGTCGGTGACGGTCCGTTCCGCTTCTGCCTCGGCGTCCTCGACCAACTGATCGGCGTGTGCACGTGCTTCGGCAACCATGCGATCGGCCTGAGCCTTGGCATCGGACAGAATCCGGTCGGCATCGTCGCGTGCGTTCTCCACCGTCGACGTCGCCTCGGCGTTGGCGCTGCTGACCGTCTTCTCGGCGGTTGCTCGCGCGTCACCGACCAATTTGTCCCGATGATCGAGGACGTCCTGAGCGTCGTCCAGCTCGCTCGGAATTGCGTCCCGGACGTCGTCGAGCAGCTCGAGTACGTCACCGCGAGGCACCACACACCCCGCGGTCATGGGAACACCGCGCGCCTCTTCGACAATTGCGACCAGTTCGTCCAGTGCCTCGAATACGCGGTACACAAGCAACCCCAATCTCTACCGGCCGAAATCGGCCCACATCGTCACCGGTCCACTCGGACCTGTGCCCGTTCCTGTCCAAGTTTGCCGGAAGAACAGCCAACGGGGTGTCGTCGTGGTCGGTGTGTCGGGGATCAGCTGTTTTCGGCTGCTCGCTCGGCGATACGCGCGAGTAGCCGAGAATGCACCTTGGCAGGCAGCATGTCGGAGACGTCGCCGCCGAAGGTCGCGACTTCCTTCACCAGAGAACTCGACAGGTAGCTGTACGTCGGATTCGTGGCGACGAACAGTGTGTCGACGCCCGTGAGCTTCTGATTCATCTGAGCCATCTGCAGCTCGTAATCGAAGTCGTTCGCGCCGCGCAGACCCTTGACTATCGCGCTGAGGCCTTCTTGTTTCGCATAGTCGACCAGCAGTCCGTGCCACGACGTGACGCGAACGTTGGGCAGGTGACTCGTCGCGTCTTCGAGCATCTCGATCCGCTCGTCGATCGTGAACATGCCACGCTTGCTCTTGTTGATCAGCACGGTGACCACGACCTCGTCGAATTGCGCAGCAACTCTTCCGATTACGTCGAGGTGACCGTTGGTCACGGGGTCGAAGGATCCGGGGCAGACGGCGCCAGTCATGAGTCCAGACCGTAGCAGGTGGCCAGCTCGATGCGGGCTTCACCGTAGTTTTTGGCCTTGATCGGCTCGTAGCCCTGCGGCCACACGGTCTCCGGCGAGCGCGACGAACGTTCGAGTACGACGATCGTGCCCTCCCCCACCCATTTGTTGGCATGCAGATCAGTGAGCATGGACACGACGGCATCGTCGGTCACCGCGTACGGCGGGTCCGCGATCACGATGTCGTATTCGCGCGCGCTCGGACCGGAGACCACGGCCGCGACCGGAGCGGCGCGAACCGTCGCTCCCGGCAACGCGACAGTGCCGATGTTCGCCTTGATGACGGCAGCAGCCTTGGCATCCGATTCCACGAGAACGACGTGCTCGGCCCCCCGCGAAAGCGCTTCGAGGCCCAGAGCACCCGAACCAGCGAAGAGGTCGAGAACCGCGCACCCTTCGAGATCGATGCGCGCTTCGAGAGCACTGAACAGCGCCTCGCGAACCCGATCCGACGTGGGACGGGTGCCGCTCGGCGGGACTCGCAGGCGTCGACCGCCCGCGAGTCCCGAGATGATGCGTGTCACTCTGCGGCGCTCTCCCCCGTCGAGACGACTACCAGCAGGTCTCCGCCCTCGACCTGTTGGACGGCGCTGATCGCGATCCGCGATACGACGCCGGCGCGCGGCGAGGTGATCGCCGCTTCCATCTTCATCGCTTCGATCGTGGCCACGGTGTCGCCGGCCTCGATCTTCTGGCCTTCCTTCACCGCGAGCGTCACGACACCCGCGAACGGTGCCGCCACGTGGCCCGGATTGTTCTTGTCGGCCTTCTCCGCCACCGGCACGTCACTGGCAATGGAGCGATCACGGATCGAGACCGGGCGCAACTGGCCGTTCAGGATGCACATGACAGTGCGATAGCCGCGCTCGTCGGGCTCGGAGATCGCTTCGAGACCGATGATCAGCTCCACGCCGGGAGCCAACTCGACGCGGTGCTCGTCGCCGCGCCGCAACCCGTAGAAGAACTGGTTTGCCGAAAGCCGCGACGTGTCACCGTACTTCTCACGGTGCTCGAGGAATTCCTTTGTCGGGCCGGGGAACAGCAGACGGTTCAGCGTCGCCTGACGGTCCTTCGACGAGCCCTCGAGCAGCACCTCGTCCTCGGCGGAGAGCGTCGCTTCCGGCTTGGCCTGGCCACGTCCTTCGAGGGCCTTGCTGCGGAACGGTTCCGGCCAGCCACCGGGAGGCGTACCGAGTTCACCGCGCAGGAAGCCCACCACGGAGTCGGGGATGTCGAACTTCGCCGGATCTGCGGCGAACTCCTCCGAAGGCACGCCGGCGCCGACAAGATGGAGCGCGAGGTCGCCGACGACCTTCGACGACGGCGTCACCTTCACAAGATGTCCGAGCATGCGGTCTGCGTCGGCGTACTTGGCTTCGACCTCTTCGAACCGGTCGCCGAGACCGAGAGCAACGGCCTGGGTCCGGAGATTGGAGAGTTGGCCGCCCGGAATCTCGTGCGTGTACACGCGTCCCGTCGGAGCCGGCAGTCCGGATTCGAACGGCGCGTACACCTTTCGCAGCGCCTCCCAGTACGGCTCGAGGTCGCACACGTTCTGCAGGTTCAGTCCGGTGTCGAACTCGGAGTGCGCAGCGGCGGCAACGATGGCCGAGAGAGCAGGCTGGCTGGTGGTTCCGGCCAGTGCCGCGGAAGCACCGTCGACCGCGTCGGCGCCCGCCTGCCATGCTGCGAAGTACGTGGCCAACTGTCCACCGGGAGTGTCGTGTGTGTGAACGTGAACCGGCAGATCGAAGTTGCTGCGTAGAGCCGTCACCAGCTTGGTAGCCGCCGGAGCACGCAGCAGGCCTGCCATGTCCTTGATCGCGAGCACGTGAGCACCGGCGTCGACGATCTCTTCGGCCAGCTTCAGGTAGTAGTCGAGCGTGTACAGAGTTTCGTTCGGATCCGACAGATCACCGGTGTAGCTCAACGCCACCTCGGCGAGGGCCGTTCCGGTCTCACGCACCGCGTCGATGGCAGGGCGCATCTGGTCGACGTTGTTGAGCGCGTCGAAGATTCGGAAGATGTCGATGCCGGTGTCTGTGGCTTCCTGAACGAATGCGCGCGTGACCTTTTCGGGATATGGCGTGTAGCCCACCGTGTTTCGACCGCGAAGAAGCATCTGGAGGCAGATGTTGGGAATCGCCTCGCGCAGTGCGGCGAGCCGGTACCACGGATCCTCGTGCAGGAAGCGAAGTCCCACATCGTAAGTGGCGCCGCCCCAGGCTTCGATCGAGAGCAGTTCCGGAGTCAGCCGGGCCACGTGCCCGGCAACTCCGAGCAGTCCGCTGGTTCGAACTCGCGTGGCCAACAACGACTGGTGCGCGTCGCGGAAGGTGGTGTCGGTGACGCCCACGGCCTTCTGTTCGCGCAGTGCCTTCGCGAAACCTTCGGGTCCGAGTTCGAGCAGGCGCTGACGGCTACCGGCAGGAGGAGGCGTCGAAAGATCGATCTTGGGCAGCTTGTCCTGCGGGTACACCGCCGAGGGTCGCTCACCGTGCGGCTTGTTGACCGTCACGTCGGCGAGGTAGGTCAGGATCTTGGTGCCTCGGTCGGCGGAGGAACGCAGGGTCAGCAGCTGCGGACGTTCCTCGATGAAGGAGGTCGTCACGCGTCCGGCACGGAAGTCCGGGTCGTCGAGAACCGCCTGCAGGAACGGAATGTTGGTCGAGACGCCACGAATGCGGAACTCGGTGACCGCGCGGCGAGCCCTCGCGACAGCGGCTTCGAGGTCGCGACCACGGCAGGTGAGCTTGACCAGCATCGAGTCGAAGTACGCTCCGACCTCGGCTCCGAGCGTGGCGCCGCCGTCGAGTCGGATACCGGCTCCGCCCGGGGTGCGGTACGCGGTGATGCGGCCCGTGTCGGGGCGGAATCCGTTGGCCGGATCCTCGGTCGTGATGCGGCACTGCAGTGCGGCGCCGCGGAGCTTGATCGTGTCCTGTGACAGACCAAGTTCTGCAAGCGTCGAACCGGACGCGATCTTGAGCTGCGACTGGACGAGGTCTACGTCCGTCACTTCTTCGGTGACGGTGTGCTCCACCTGAATTCGCGGGTTCATCTCGATGAACACGTGATTGCCGCGCTTGTCGAGGAGGAACTCGACGGTGCCTGCGCACGTGTACCCGATCTCCTTCGCGAAGGCGACGGCGTCGGCACAGATCTTGGCGCGCAACTCTTCTGAGAGATTGGGCGCCGGAGCAAGCTCGATCACCTTCTGGTGGCGACGCTGCAGCGAGCAGTCACGCTCGAAGAGGTGGATGACGTTGCCCTGCTCGTCGGCGAGGATCTGCACTTCGATGTGCCGGGGGTCGATGACGGCCTGCTCGAGGAAGACCGTCGAATCGCCGAAGGCCGATTCCGCTTCGCGCGCTGCGGCTTCGATCGCTTCCTTGAGTTGTGAGCGCTCCGCAACGCGGCGCATTCCGCGTCCACCGCCGCCTGCGACAGCCTTGACGAAGATCGGGAAGGTCATGTCCTCGGCGGCCGCGAGCAACTCGTCGATGTCCGCTGACGGCTCCGAGGACGCGAGCACCGGCAGGCCGGCAGCCTTTGCCGCTGCGATGGCCCGAGCCTTGTTACCAGTCAACTCGAGGATCTCGGCGGACGGGCCGACGAACTTGATGCCTGCCTCGGCGCACGCCGCCGACAGATCCGGGTTCTCGGAGAGGAAGCCGTAACCGGGGTAGATGGCGTCGGCTCCGGCGCTCTTGGCGGCGGCGACGATTTCCTCGACCGAGAGATAGGCGCGAACGGGGTGACCCTTCTCCCCGATCTGGTAGCTCTCGTCTGCCTTGAGACGGTGGATCGAGTTCCGATCCTCGTACGGGAACACCGCGACGGTTCCGGCACCTAGTTCGTAGGCGGCGCGGAAGGCACGGATCGCAATTTCGCCGCGGTTCGCGACGAGCACTTTGGAGAACATTCGAGAAAACTACCCCGATTTCATCTTGCGTCTACATGCGGAGTCTCATATTTCGGACTGAATCGAGAAACCAACCCGGCGGTCCTCGTGCTATTCGATTTCAGCTTGTCGTCATACCCGTCACGACTTCTCGAGGTACTCGATCCGGTCGGAGTCCAGGGCAGCGGTAACCATGGAAGCGAGGGCGGGATGACCCTCGAGCGACGGATCGGAGTCGACGATTCCCTGAGCGAACTCCCTGGCGGACTCGAGGATGTCCCCGTGGGCCATGAGGGAAAGCAGTCGCAGATTCGAGGTTGTGCCCGACTGCGCCGCACCGAGGATGTCTCCTTCACGTCTGGTCGCGAGGTCGAGTTGAGCCAGTTCGAACCCGTCGTTGGTCGCTGCCACCGCCGAGAGCCGCTCGTACGCCGGTCCGCCGGGATTGCTTCCGGTGACGAGGATGCACAGTCCCTGGTGTTTGCCTCGACCGACTCGTCCGCGCAGCTGATGGAGCTGACTGACGCCGAACCGCTCGGCGTCGACGATCACCATCACCGTCGCGTTCGGAACGTCGACACCGACTTCGACAACGGTCGTACAGACAAGGACGTCTATGTCACCGACGTTGAACGCGCTCATCACGACGTCTTTTTCGTCGGAAGGCAGTCGACCGTGCAGTAACCCCACTCGCAGGTCGGCCAGCGGGCCGCTCGACAGCTCCTCGAAGACGTCGACCGCCGACTTGGTCTCCGGCTGCTTCTCCTCGGTGAACTGGTCCTCACCGGCACCCTGCTCACCGTCGCCGATCCGCGAGCACACGACATACGCCTGACGACCGTCCGCGACGTCCTCACGGATTCGTTCCCATGCCCGATCCACCCACTGCGGCTTCTGCTTCGCGGGCACGACACTGCTCTTGATCGGGGTTCGCCCACGCGGAAGCTCTCGCAGGGTCGATACCTCGAGGTCGCCGAGCACCGTCATGGCGATGGTCCGCGGAATCGGCGTTGCCGTCATCACCAGCAGATGCGGACTCAGTCCTTCGCGGGCACGTGATCGCAATTGATCACGTTGCTCGACACCGAAGCGGTGCTGCTCGTCGACCACAACCATGCCGAGGTTGAAGAACTCCACGTTGTCCTGAATGAGTGCATGGGTACCGATGACGATCCCGGCGTCGCCGGTCACGGCTTCGAGCAGCGCTGCGCGCTTGGCAGCCACAGGCAGCGAGCCGGTCAAAAGGGCGATCCGGGTGGAATGTTCGGCCGAACCGAGCTCACCGCCTGCGGCCAGCGGGCCCATCATCTTGCGCAGTGATCGCGCGTGCTGATTTGCCAGGACCTCGGTGGGTGCGAGCAACGCGCACTGATACCCCGCATCGACGACCTGCAGCATCGCGCGCAGAGCCACGATCGTCTTGCCTGACCCGACCTCGCCTTGGAGAAGCCGGCTCATCGGGTGTGGGCGGGCGAGGTCGCCGGAGATCTCCTCGGCGACTGCTTGCTGTCCCTCCGTCAGAGTGAACGGGAGCATCTCCTCGAACTGATCCGCGATCCCGCCGGCAACCGGAGCGCAGGCCGGAGCCACACGCTCGGAGTTGTCGTGACGACGCATCGCGAGGACCAACTGCAGAGACAGCGCCTCGTCGAAACGCAGACGATCCTGTGCTCGTTCGATGTCTTCCTTGGTATCCGGGAGGTGAACGGTACGCAGCGCCTCGTCCAAACCGATGAATCCGTGTTCCGCCCTGGTCTCGTCAGGTAACGGCTCCTCGATCGGATCGAGTTGGTCGAGTACTTGCCGCACGCACCGCATGATGGTCCAACTCTCGACCTCGCGGGTCGCCGGATACAGCGGGATCAATGCGCGGTCGAAGACGGACAGATCGAGTTCCGCGCCGGGATCCTGATTTGCGCGAGCCAGGCCCGCAAGGTCACCGGCTCCCTTGATAGACGCCAAGGGAACCACCGAATCCTCCTCGCCGACACGAGGTTCCGGCAGGATCAGGTAACTCGGATGAGTGAGAGACCACTTGCCGCGGAAGTACTTCACCGTCCCGGAGAACATCGCCCGCACGCCGGGCTTGATGACGTGCCGCACCTTCTGCGGGTTGAAGAACGTGACGTCGACGGTCTGCGAATCAGTGGCCAGCGATACTCGCAACATCTGCCCCGGACGGTTCTTCATCTTCACGACGGCCGCCGACGCCACCCGCGCGATGATGGTGATGTGCTCACCCTCGGGCGGCTCCTTCTCGGCAAGTTCCTTGCCTGCCGACGCGTACCGATGTGGGTAGTGACGCAGCAGGTCCTCGACCGTCCGGATCTCGAATGCCTCGTCGAGCGCGTCCGCGGTCTTCTTTCCCAGCAGCCGATCGAGCGGGTCGGCGAGCGTCGCCATCAGTTCCTCCAGCACAGTGTCGCGGTAAGCACATGTGTTCGTATATCAGTAGTCACCGACAGACCCGGTTCGATCACTCCACACCCAACTGGAACAGGTCACCCGGCTGATCACCCTGATAGACGAGCACGTCGACGCCCGGGTGATGCGCGATCACGTGTGCCTCGAGTTGCCCGGCCAGGTCGTCCGGCGCGTCCGCACCCATGAGTAGGGTCACGAGTTCGCCACCGGATCCGAGCGCAAGGTCGACCAGTCGCGCACTCGACTCCGCGACGTCGGGTCCGATGAGCACCACCTCGTGCCCCATCAGACCGATCGCGTCACCCGGGTCACAGGTCCCGACGTACGTCAGGGAGCGTTCGACGGCAATGCGCAGCGATCCCCACCGAGTCGCAGCTGCGGCCTCGGACATCGTGAAGCCGTCGTCGGCGACGTTGCGCTGAGCGTCGTGAACGGCGAGGGCCGCCAGGCCCTGGACCATCGACGATGTCGACAGCAGCAGAACCTGGTGAAGCGGATCGCGGGCAGCGGCACTGACTGCGACCAGTTCCTGAGCGGTCAAAGCTCCGTTCGGAAGCACCAGAACTTCGCTTCGCTCCATCTGACGGATGCGGCCGAGCAGTTGCGCGCGTGTCACCGGCGCGTCGTCGCACCGAAGAACCGTCGCGCCCTCACTCTCGAACAACGCCGCCGCACTGTCACCGGCAACGACAGCCAATACGCCGCGCGCGCCGGCGCCGGGGAATCGCCTCTCCGCCCGTGCCACCAGCTGGTCTCGTTCGTCGACGAGAAAACTGCTGATGCGAATGCCGTGGACCTTCCCGGCCTCGAGACCTGCCTCGACGGCAGCGCCGGCATCGCAGCAATGCACGTGCACCGACCAGCCACCGAAGCCGTCGCTGACGATGACCGTCGAATCCCCGAGGACGGACAGCCGCGTGCGCAGCGCCGTCATGCGATCGTCGTCCGAGTCGTCGACGAGGTACATGACCTCGAAATCCTGTTCCGAGTGATCACCACATTCGATCGGGCTCTTGTGAGCCCAATCGTGATCGAAAGCGCTGACGTCGACAACTGCGCTCGACTTCGGGTCCGGCGTCCCCAGATCCTCGCGAACCTGCGCTTTCCCGGTCACCACCTCGACAAATGCGTCGAGAATCAGAACGAGTCCGAATCCCCCGGCATCGACCACTCCGGCGGAGGCCAGAACGTCCAGTTGCTCCGGGGTCTTGTTCAACGCGACCGCAGCCGCATCGGCAGCGGCGGCAACCACGGAAGCAAGGTCCTCGCCACTCGGCGTCCTGGTGTCGACGCACTCCTGCGCCGCCTCCCCCGACGCGCGCAAAACCGTGACGATGGTGCCTTCCACCAGATCGGAGACAGCCCGAGAGGCCAGCGCCGTCGCCGTTGTCAGCGAGTTCGCAAAGCTGCGGCCGTCGATGTGCTCGCCGTGGACGCTCTCGGCAATGCCCCGGATCACCTGGGACAAGATCACTCCGGAATTGCCCCTGGCACCCGATACCGCGCCCCGAGCCAGAGCGTTGGCGACGCGACCGGCACTGCGGACGTCGTCCTCGATCGTCTCGGCGGAATCGAGGGCAGCTCGCATCGTGAACAACAGGTTGGTGCCGGTATCCGAATCAGGGATGGGAAAGACGTTGAGGCTGTTGATCTCTCCACGACGTTTCTGGAGGCTGTCGACCGCCCGACGGGCCCAGCGCCGCAGCAGATGGCCGTCCGCGACGGATTCCACTTCATCGGCGACGCGTTGCACTTCCCCCACTGACGGTTCCCTTCCACGACGGAAAGACTGACGACTGACTGACCGCGACGAAACGAGATCGGCGATCGGTGCAGTCGAGGGTAGTCCGACGCTTCGGCGCAACCGTGACTACCGGGCGGTTTGGCCATTCGGGCCGGAAGCGGTTACTCTTACACGGTTGCCTCGAACGGGCTACACGAAATAATGCTGCACATTGTTTGTTGCTGATTGACTGTTTTCACGTTCGACTGCACAGTGAGCGGTCAAGGATCGGTTCGAAGTCGAGTATATTCGGATTGTAATTCTGGCTGCCCTACCGTGTAGGGTAACCACTTCAATATTCATTTCTAACAAGGAGTTCGCGACTATGGCTGCCGTCTGCGACGTATGCGCCAAGGGGCCCGGCTTCGGTAAGTCGGTCTCGCACTCGCACCGGCGTACCAATCGTCGCTGGAACCCGAACATTCAGTCTGTTCGTACCGAGGTTGCCCCGGGTAACACCCGTAAGGTCAACGTGTGCACCTCCTGCCTGAAGGCAGGCAAGGTCGCTCGGGGCTGATTGCCCGAGCACAAACTATTGCAGGCTCTGCCCCCGTCACTTCGGTGACGGGGGCAGAGCTGTATCTATGTGTCCCCGTGTTTCGTTTGGCTGTCAGGCACCCGTAATGTGCGTTGAGTGACTTCTATCGATGACCTGAGCAAAGTGACCCTCGACGAGGGCGTACTCCGCATCACCATTTCCACCGCCGCCAACGGCACCTCACTCGACGACGAAGGACTGGTTCAGGGCGCGCAGGCGCTCGAGACAGTCGGAAACGACATCGGGAGCATCCTTCTGGTCGGCGAGGGCGCAAACTTCTGTGCCGGCGGCAACGTCCGTGCATTCGCAGCAGCCCCCGACCGCGGCGAGTACGTGGCCGAAGTTGCCCGCGTCTTCCACGTGTTCGTACGCGCGCTCGACGCCGCGACCGCTCCGGTGGTCGCCGGAGTCCACGGATGGGCGGCCGGCGCCGGAATGAGCCTGGTCTGCCTCGCGGACGTCGCGATCGGCGGAACCGGCACCAAGCTTCGCCCTGCCTACCCCTCCATCGGTTTCACCCCGGACGGCGGGATGTCATGGACACTCCCCCGCATCGTCGGTGCGGCACGCGCTCGCGAGATTCTTCTCAACGATTCGGTGATCGGTGGCGACGAAGCCGTCCGCCTGGGGATTCTCACGCGACTCGTCGGCGACGACGAGGTTCAGGAAGAGGCGGCTCGCCTCGCCCGCGCCTTGGCCAACGGGCCGAGCACGTCGTACTCGGGAATCAAAGCGCTGCTGCGTTCGTCACGGACGAACTCGCTTGCCGAGCAACTCGACGCCGAAGCTGCGTCCATCGCCCTCGCGGCGAACAGCCCGATCGGCCGCGAAGGTGTCGACGCATTCGTCGAAAAGCGTCGCCCCGATTTCACTTCCGCAAAGCAGGCGTAAGTCAGCGGCATGCCGAACGTCGCGCCACGACGTTCGGCATGCCAGGTGAGTGCAGACGCAGTTCGATCAGCCCAGATTCCAGTCGACCGGATCGGCTCCCAGTCCGGTCAAGAGTTCGTTCGCACGACTGAACGGGCGCGAACCGAAGAAACCGCGCGAGGCCGAAAGCGGTGACGGGTGCGCGGATTCGATGATCGGTGTGTCGCCGAGCATCGGCGCGAGGGTGGCCGCGTCCCGACCCCACAAGATCGCCACCATCGGCGACGACCGCGCGACCAGAGCGCGGATAGCCTGCTCGGTGACCGGTTCCCAGCCCTTCTTGCGATGAGAAGCGGCTTGCCCAGGCTGCACGGTGAGAACGCGATTGAGAAGCAGCACACCTTGTTTCGACCACGGCGTCAGATCGCCGTTCGGCGGTATCGGCAACCCGAGATCCTGGTGATACTCCTTGTAGATGTTGCCGAGGCTTCGCGGAACCGGCCGCACGTCCGGGGCAACCGAAAAGCTCAACCCGACAGCATGACCGGGCGTCGGATAGGGGTCTTGACCGACGATCAGCACCCGAACGTCGTCGAACGGGTTCGTGAATGCACGCAAGACTTTCTCTCCCGCAGGCAGATACTCCCGTCCCGCAGCGATCTCGTCGCGCAAGAACTTACCCATCGCGGAGATCTGCTCCGAGACCGGTTCGAGTGCCCGCGCCCACCCTGGATCGACGATCTCTGCAAGCGGCGCCATCAGTCGAGCCTGCGCAACGCGTCGCGGTAGTACGCCGCATTGGCTGCGTACATCTTGACGTTCCCGTCGAGGTGACCGAGCGGAACCTCGTATCCCGCACGGACCTTGGCCGGCACACCGAGTGCCATGCTGCGCGGCGGAACCTGCATCTTGTTGGCCACCACCGCACCAGCGGCGACGATCGACCCCGTCCCGATCACCGTACCGTTGAGAACAACTGACCCCGATGCGATCAGGCAGTGGTCCTCGATGGTCGACCCCTCGATGTGCGCGTTGTGGCCAACGACGCAACCGGAGCCGATGACGGTTGCATCGATGGCGGTGCAGTGGATGACAGTTCCGTCCTGGATGTTGGATCCGATTCCCACCGAAATGGTTCCGTAGTCACCACGCAATACCGCTTGCGGCCAGATAGAGGTTCCCGCCGCGAGAGTCACGGCGCCGATCACCACCGCGTCCGGGTGGACGTACGCGTCCGGATGGATGTCCGGAACTCTGTCTCCAAGTGCATATACAGCCATGAAAGCAACCTATACCGCGGTGGTGCCGGTGGTCGAAAAGCTGTGCCAACCTCCGCCGCTCTCGCGGAGGGAACCGTCGACCGTCACACCGGACCCGCCGACGACCTCACCGATCACAGTCCACCCCGAAGGAATCTCGACTTCCGGCCCGAAAGTTGCTGCAAATCCGTGATCTTCACCACCGGAGAGGATCCAGTCCAGCGGATCGACGTCGAGGACCTCGGACGCCGACGCGACGTCGGGTGAGGTCGGAACCGTCGCCGAGAAGATGTCGAACCGCACGTCCGATGCCTCTGCAAGATGTCGGAGATCCGCGATCAATCCGTCGGATACGTCGGTCATCGAATGTGCTGATCCTGCCGCCGCCCAAGCCGATTCATAGGGCGGATTCGGAATCCGATGAGAAGCAAGCAAATCCGGAAAACCTTCCGCTTCGTCGAGAAGTAGGGCCAAACCCGCTGCCGAGCAACCGAACAACCCGGCGACCGCGATCCTGTCACCGACCTTCGCTCCCGACCGCAGCACTGCCGGACGGCCGCCCAGATCGCCGAGGACGGTCACCGACACGACGATCACCGGTGATTGGACGAGGTCTCCGCCGACTACACCGGCTCCCAGATCGGTTGCCGCGTCCCAGATCCCGGCCGAGATCCCGTCGACCACGTCGACGGGAGTCGACGGTGGGCACCCCAGAGACACGGTGAATGCCGTCGGCCTCGCTCCCATCGACACCACGTCGGCAGCGTTCTGGGCCACCGCCTTGCGGCCGATGTCCCGCGGCGAAGACCAGTCCATTCGGAAATGTCGACCTTCGACCAGCATGTCGGACGAGACGACGACGCGACCGTCACCGGAGGTCACGATCGCGGCATCGTCCCCCGGCCCCAATTCAGTGGTGACCGGTTGGATTCGGCCGACGAGAGAGCGCGCGATCACGTCGAACTCCCCCACCTGTTCGACGG
This sequence comes from Rhodococcus sp. IEGM 1306, assembly GCF_036541985.1. Taxonomy (NCBI): domain Bacteria; kingdom Bacillati; phylum Actinomycetota; class Actinomycetes; order Mycobacteriales; family Nocardiaceae; genus Rhodococcus; species Rhodococcus sp. IEGM 1306. Next base: position 521,340 of record NZ_JAZHFF010000005.1, on the reverse strand, counting down.
TGTGCTCTGACCCGAACTCCGATGATGCAGCGAACTCCGATGATGCGATGAGTGTCTCCAATGCCGACGCAATTCGCTCGTAAGCGGCCTGCGGTACCTTCTAGCTGTGGTCGTGAATGCTTCTGCAAGCTCACGCGTGTGTCGGCAATCCTACCGATTCACCGCCGTGTCCTCAGAAGTGACAAGACCGCCGATCGACTGGACCAGGACCCGAGCGAAGAACTGAGCATGGCAGAAAACACTTCCACCGCAGACAACACCGACATCGACCCCGACGGCGACGACGATCCGTCCGAGCGCCGCAGTCCGGCACTGATCGCGACCGCCATCGCGCTCCCGGTGGCCCTGATCGTCGGAGTGGTGATCGCAGCCGTCGTCGCGGGAAACAACCCCGAACTCTCGCCCGTGGCGCTCGGTCCCGTGCCGGCACCGGCTGCAGAGTCGGAGGCCTGCGTTTCCCTTCTCGATGCGCTTCCCGACAAGATCGACGACTTCACGAAAGCCGAGTTGGTGGAGCCTGCTCCGGTCGGAGCCGCCGCTTGGCAGCGCAGCGAAGGTGAGCCGATCGTGCTGCGCTGCGGATTAGACCGTCCGTCCGAGTTCGATCAGGCGGCAGCGCTACAGGTCGTCAACGGCGTGCAGTGGTTCCAGGTCTCGGGAACCGACATCGGTCTGGCGGCGAGCACGTGGTTTGCCGTAGACCGTGGCGAGTACATCGGTATCACTATCCCCGACGGGACCGGCCCGACGCCGATTCAGGAGATCTCCGACACCATCACGGCGACTCTCGAACAGAAGCCTCTCGACCCGGCACCGGTCGCGGTTCCCTGATCAGCGAAGGCCGGTGCCTCGAGCGATGGCGGTGTCGACCAGTGTCGAAATCAAAGTGCGGTAATCGATTCCGGTGGCGTTCCACATCTTCGGGTACATCGAGATGGAGGTGAACCCGGGCATCGTGTTGATCTCGTTGATCACCGGACCGTCGGCCGTGACGAAGAAGTCGACTCGCGAGAGTCCTTGGCAATCGAGGGCCTTGAACGCGCGGACTGCAAGCTCCCTGATCTGGTCGCTCACCGACTCGTCGAGTTTCGCAGGGATGTCGAATTCACAGACGTCGTCGAGGTACTTGGTGTCGAAGTCGTAGAACGCGTCCGAATCGGCGTCGGAATCCGGCATCCGGATCTCGGCGACCACACTCGCCTTGACGTCGCCGTTCGGGAATTCGAGGACGCCGCATTCCACCTCGCGGCCGATAATCGCGCCTTCGACGATCACCTTGGGATCGTGCAGGCGTGCATGAGCAATCGCCCCGTCCAGACCGTCCCAATTGCTCACCCGAGTGATGCCGATGGACGAGCCTCCACGAGCGGGCTTCACGAAAACCGGAAGGCCTAACTCAGCCTTCTGCTCTTCGGTGAGCGTTGCGGTTCCCGGTCGAAGCACGACCTGCACTCCGACGGGAAGTCCTTCAGCAGCAAGAAGCTTCTTCGTGAACTCTTTGTCCATGCCGGCGGCGCTGGCCAGGACTCCGGGTCCGACGTACGGAACCCCGGCAAGTTCGAGCAGACCCTGAATGGTGCCGTCTTCGCCGTAAGCCCCATGCAGAACGGGGAACACGACGTCGACCGACGCGAGCACAGCACCGGCGTCCGACCCGTCGAAGGAGATGACTTCGCCCTCGCGGGTGGGGTCCGGGCTGAGGACCACCGACGTTCCGTCCTTGTCGACCGACGGCAGTGCGCGCCCGCTGATCGCGAGGGAGTTGGGGTCGCTCGAACCGAGCACCCAGGAACCGTCGACGGTGATGCCGATCGGTACGACGTCGTACCGATCGGGGTCGAGGTTGCTCAGGACGCTTCCGGCGGAAACACAGGACACTGAATGCTCATTGCTCCGGCCACCGAAGATCACGGCCACGCGGGTACGGCTGCTGTTCACGCGTCAAACCGTACCGCCGAATCGACTTCGGCACGCGATCGGGCCGGACCCGAAATCATCGACGTGGTCCGCTCACGCGTCGAGCGCACGCTCGATGTCGACCAGAAGATCGGCGGTGTCCTCGATGCCACAAGCGATTCGGACAAAACCCGCACTGACCGGATCGCCCCAGCGCGCACGGCGATCCGCCGTCGTGTGGATCCCGCCGAAGCTGGTGGCGGCCGTGACGAGCGCGCTCGCTTCGACGAACGAGTGGAATGCCTGAGCCGAATCCAGTTCGACGCTCACCAGTCCGCCGAATCGATTCATCTGACCGGATGCCGTTGCGAAGGACGGGTCACCGCGAAGGCCCGGGTAACGAACGGACCGGACCGCTTTGTGTCCCGCCAACATCTCGGCCAGGGCCAGCGCGTTGTCGCACTGACGTCCGAATCGCAGGCCTGCCGTGCCGAGACTGCGGTGCGCAAGCCACGTCTCGAAGGGGCCGAGCACTGTTCCCGAAAGAAGTCGCTCACGCTCGATTCGCTGACTCACAGCCGCATCGGAGGTGGCGACGTAACCCATCAGGAGGTCACTGTGCCCGCTGAGGGCCTTGGTACCGCTGGCCACGACGATGTCGGCACCCAATTCGAGCGGGCACTGCCCCAGCGGTGTCGCAGTCGTGTTGTCGACGATCAGCAGCGCGCCCGATCGGTGGCACACGTCGGCGAGCACGCGAAGGTCGACCACGTCCAGCACCGGGTTGGACGGCGTCTCGGCGACGACGACCACGCGGCCCGGCGACGCGGCGAGCAGATCCGCGAAGCTCGCGTCGCCCATCTGCAGAGTCGAAACTTCGCGAACCGTGATCCCCAACGGCGCGAGGCGCTCGTTCGCGTACAACCGCACCTGGTAGTACCCGTCCGAGGGCACGACGACGGTATCTCCGGTGACGAGCACGCTGCGCAAGGTCGCGGTGATCGCGGACATTCCCGATCCCATGACGAGGGCGTAGTCCGCTCCTTCGAGCGCCGCGAGCGCTGATTCGAGTCCGCGCCAACCCGGGTTCGATGCACGAGCGTAGGTATCGGACTCGGAGCCTTCCTCGGGCGAAAGTTGGTACGGCGCAGCGAATATCGGCCCAAGCTGCATGGGCTTGCCCGCGGCGTGTTCGCGCGCGACGGCGCTCACGCTGCGCGTCGAATCCCCGTAGTCCCCGCGATGACTCATCCCGATTTCACTCATTCCGGCTTCGTCCGGCGTCCGAGCAACTGACCGATCGCATCGCTGACGGCCATGCCTTCGTGGCACACCCGATGGACCGCGTCGGTCAACGGCATCTCCACGTCGTATCCGGCAGCGAGTGCGCGTACCGACGTGCACGACTTCACGCCCTCGGCTACCTGACCGTTGGTTGCCTTCTGCGCCGACTCCATCGACCCGCCCCGTCCGAGCCGCTCTCCGAACGTCCGGTTTCGCGACAACTCGGACGTGCAGGTCGCTACCAGGTCACCGACACCCGCCAAGCCTGCGAGAGTCGACGCCTTGGCTCCGAGCGCAACACCGAGCCGGATTGTTTCGGCGAGCCCGCGGGTGATGATGCTGGCAACCGTGTTGTCGCCGAACCCACTACCGGCGGCCATGCCACAGGCCAGTGCGATCACGTTCTTGCACGCACCGCCGATCTCACAACCGATGACGTCGGAATTGGTGTACGGCCTGAAATAGCCGGTAGCGCAAGCATCCTGGAGAGCGAGGGCACGCGAGGAATCCGAGCAGGCGATCACCGTCGCCGCGGGCTGCCCGCTGGCGATCTCGTGTGCAAGATTCGGGCCCGAGAGCACCGCGACGCGCCCCGGTTCCACACCGGTCACCGACACGATGACCTGGCTCATGCGCATGAGCGTCCCGGTCTCGATTCCCTTGGCCAGACTCAGCAGAGTCGCATCGGGTCCGATCGAGCCCTTCCACTGCTCCAGGTTTCCCCGTAGCGACTGCGAGGGAACCGCCAGCACGATGAAGTCAGCGCCTGCCATCGCCTCCTCGTGGTGGTGGGTCGCGCGAATCGACGAAGGCAAAGCAATGCCTGGCAGATAGTCGCTGTTCTCGTGCGTGGTGTCGATGCGCTTCGCGACCTCTTCACGCCTGGCCCACATCGTCACGTCGGTTCCGGCCTCGGCCATCACCTTCGCCAACGCCGTTCCCCACGAACCTGCGCCCAATACAGCTGCCTTACTCACACGCTCACCCCGTCTACCCGGCGAAGCGGGTCGCCGCCAGAAAAATCGTCTGCACAGAGTATCGCCTGTGGTGCACTGCGGTGGGCAGCCGCGGACACCGAGCGTGATGACTGGCAAGATCGAGGGATGGACAGCGCGGAACCCCCGTACCCACACGTCGTGGAGACACCGCATGCGCGCACGGAGATCGAACGCCCCATGCATGCGATAGTGGCCGTCAAGTCCTTGAGATCGGCCAAGTCCCGCCTCGCGGGCGAACTCGACTCGGACGCGCGTGCAGACCTGGTGTTGGCCATGCTTCACGACACCCTCGCCACCGTCGCAGCCGTCTCGGCCATCGACAGCGTCACAGTGGTCACCCCAGACCCCACCGTTGCCGCCCTTGCATATTCCGTCGGCGTGACGGTCTACGCCGATCCAGCTCCCGACGGCGACCGAACCAACGGCACAACACCGCGCACGGAGGAAACCCTCAATGCGGCGCTGAGTGCAGCGGCCGCCGATATCCGAGCCAAGCGCGGAGTGGTCGACCTCGTTGTGCTGCAAGCCGACTTGCCCGCCATGCAACCAAGCGAACTGACGGAGGCCGTGGCCGACGCCCGAAGCGGCGGACGTTCCGTCGTCGTCGATCATCACGGCACCGGCACCTCCGCATTGTTTGCGTGTGGAGAGAGTGCGCTCGACCCTCGATTCGGACCGGAATCTGCACTTGGACATACTAATTCAGGTGCTCGTCCACTCAACGGCCAATGGCCGGGACTGCGCACCGACGTCGACACCCATGCCGATCTCAGCACTGTGCGAGCACTGGGAGTAGGCCCCGCGACATCGGCTTCGTTGACCAGACTCAAGGCCACGCCGTCGAACAGCCGATGAATTTTCTTTCATCGATTGTCGGACCGCGCGATTGTGGGGGATGATCGACGAGTGAGCAATGGCGAAGCACTCGAAAACCGTATTTCCGAAGACCAGTCGGACGGAGACCACAGCTCCGGCCGGCACGAGAACGGCGCGGCCACGTCGCCGCGATCTCAGGCCGTCGCGGTCGCCACCAACATCCCGGGCGCGCCCCCTGCAGCTACCAAGGCAGAGCTACCCGAATTGCTCGTCGGGCTCCCCGAGGATCGTTACCTCAACCGCGAACTCAGCTGGCTCGATTTCAATGCCCGTGTTCTCGCATTGGCCGCCGACGAGTCACTGCCGTTGCTCGAACGCGCAAAGTTCCTCGCCATCTTCGCTTCCAATCTCGACGAATTTTTCATGGTCCGGGTCGCCGGACTCAAGCGCCGCGACGAGACCGGACTGTCGGTCAGGTCCGCCGACGGCCTCTCCCCACGCGAACAATTGGCGCTCATCGCGCGTCGCACCCAGGAACTCGCCGACAAGCACGCGCACGTGTTTCTCGACTCGGTCCGCCCTGCCCTGGCGGCAGAGGGCATTTCGATCGTTCGGTGGGCCGATCTCAGCGCCGATGACCACGGCCGACTCTCGGCACATTTCCACGAGCAGGTCTTCCCGGTACTGACGCCGTTGGCAGTTGATCACGCTCACCCGTTCCCCTACATCAGCGGACTGAGCCTCAACCTCGCCGTGACGGTGAAGGACTCCGTCACCCGCGGCGAACACTTCGCTCGCGTCAAGGTTCCCGACAACGTCGGCCGGTTCGTGCGAGTCAAGAGCACGACGTCTTCGTCCACCATCGATTCGTTCCTCCCGATGGAAGAACTGATTTCGGCTCATCTGGACGTGCTGTTCCCCGGAATGGAAATCGTCGAACATCACGCTTTCCGAATCACACGCAACGCCGATTTCGAGGTCGAAGAGGATCGGGACGAGGATCTGCTGCAGGCACTCGAACGTGAATTGGCGCGTCGCCGTTTCGGTTCACCCGTTCGACTCGAAGTTGCCGACGACATGACCGAGCACATGCTCGAACTGCTTCTGCGTGAACTCGACGTCGATCCGGCCGACGTGATCGAGGTTTCCGGTCTGCTCGACTTGTCCTGCCTCTGGCAGGTTTACGCCGTCGACCGCCCGGCTCTCAAGGACGCGCCGTTCGTCCCGGCGACGCATCCGGCGTTCGGTGAGCGCGAGACTCCGAAGAGCGTCTTCTCGACCCTGCGCGAAGGCGACGTGCTCGTCCACCATCCTTACGACTCGTTTTCCACAAGCGTTCAACGCTTCATCGAACAGGCCGCCGCCGACCCGCAGGTACTCGCGATCAAGCAGACCCTGTACCGCACTTCCGGCGACTCCCCCATCGTCAACGCACTGATCGACGCCGCCGAAGCCGGCAAGCAGGTTGTCGCGCTGGTGGAGATCAAGGCGCGCTTCGACGAGCAGGCCAACATCAAGTGGGCACGCAAACTCGAGCAGGCCGGCGTTCACGTCGTCTACGGTTTGGTCGGTCTCAAGACTCACTGCAAGACTTGCCTCGTCGTCAGGCGAGAGGGCTCGACCATTCGTCGTTACTGCCACATCGGCACCGGCAACTACAACCCGAAGACCGCGCGTATGTACGAGGACGTCGGATTGCTCACCGCAGCACCGGAGATCGGTGCGGACCTCACCGACCTCTTCAACTCGCTGACCGGATACTCCCGAAAGACGAGTTACCGCAACCTTCTCGTTGCGCCGTACGGGGTTCGACGCGGGATCATCGAGCGGATCGACAACGAGATCGCGCACAAGCTCGCAGGCCGCGAGGCCGGTATCCGCTTGAAAGCCAACGCATTGGTCGACGAGCAGGTCATCGACGCGTTGTACCGCGCGTCCAAGGCCGGTATCCCCGTCGAGATCGTGGTCCGCGGAATCTGCGCGCTCAAGCCGGGTGTTCCCGGCCTCAGCGAAAACATCGAAGTACGTTCCATTCTCGGACGCTTCCTGGAACACTCGCGAATGTTCCATTTCCGCTCGGCCGACGAGTTCTGGATCGGCAGCGCAGACATGATGCACCGCAACCTCGATCGCCGCGTCGAGGTCATGGTGCAGGTCAAGGACCCGAAACTGTCGAAGCAGCTCGGTGACATCTTCGACTCCGCGCTCGACCCCCGAACTCGCTGCTGGGTACTGCATCCGGACGGGAGTTGGGTCGCTGCCCCCGAACGCGGTGAGGACGTACGTGAGCATCAACAGTCGTTGATGCGCAGCCGCACCGCCAGCGGGTCTTGACGGGCTCGGATCACACAATGAGCGACAAGCCGGTCAAAGCCAACATCTTTGCCGCAGGCGCGGTTCTGTGGCGGAAGGCTCCCCAGGATCCTTCCGCCATCGAGATCGCCGTCGTACATCGACCGAAGTACGACGACTGGTCATTCCCCAAAGGAAAGCTCGATCCCGGCGAGACCTTCTTGACCGCGGCAGTTCGCGAGGTCCGCGAAGAGACCTCGATCACCGGACGTTTCGGAAGGCACCTCGGTGGCGTGACGTACCCGATCCCGGGACATCGCAAACTCAAACGGGTCGAATACTGGTCGGCCGAAGCAGTAGACGGAGATTTCGGGCCGAACAACGAAGTAGATGTTCTCTATTGGCTTCCGGTCGCCGAGGTCGCCGATCATCTTTCCTACCCGATGGATCGGATGATTCTTCGCCGCTTCGTTTCCATTCGGCCGGACACGAAAACGGTATTGCTCGTCCGCCACGCAAAAGCTGGAAGCCGTAAGCGGTACAAGGGCGACGACAATGTGCGTCCACTCGACGCCAAGGGCAAAGAGCAATCCGCCGCCTTGGTCGAACAGCTGAAAATCTTCGGAGCCGATTCGGTTTTCGCGGCTGACCGTACGCGCTGCGTCGACACCGTAATGCCATTGGCGGAGGCATTGGGTGTCGAAGTTTCGACGGAACCTCTTCTGACCGAAGAAGGTTACGAGGCCGATCCCGAGGCCGCCAGGGCACGTGCGCTGCAGATCGCCGCGTTGGAGGGCACTCCCGTGATCTGCAGCCAAGGAGGCGTCATCCCCGATTTGATGCGCTGGTGGGCTGATACGGCCGGTGTAACACTGCCCTCCGCACGCAACCGTAAGGCGAGCACTTGGGTGCTCTCGTTCCTCGACGGCCGTCTGGTTGCCGCCGATCACCTCGACAGCCCGCTCCCCAAAGTCGCCAACTCCTGAGGGATTTGGACCAACCGACACCCAACTCGAGTCGGTAGTTTTGCAAAGCACTGAAACACAGGAGAATTCACACTTCTCCCAGGCAGCAAAAAGAGGTGCAGCCGCGGATCTGATCTGCGGCTGCACCTCTTTGTCTTACGGCATCGGGTTTTTCACCCGAACGCGCCTACTTTGCGCGCTTGGCCGGAGCCTTCTTGGCCGGAGCCTTCTTGGCTGCGGTCTTGGCGGGAGCCTTCTTGGCCGGAGCCTTCTTGGCCGGAGCCTTGGCTGCGGTCTTGGCGGGAGCCTTCTTGGCGGGAGCCTTGGTGGCAACCGTCTTCTTGGCTGCGGTCTTGGCCGGAGCCTTCTTGGCGGGAGCCTTGGTGGCAACCGTCTTCTTGGCTGCGGTCTTGGCCGGAGCCTTCTTGGCGGGAGCCTTCGCGGCAACCGTCTTCTTGGCTGCGGTCTTGGCCGGAGCCTTCTTTGCCGGAGCCTTCTTGGCTGCGGTCTTCTTGGCAGCAGCCTTCTTGGCTGCAGCCTTGGTGGCCGGTGCTGCTACGCCACGCTTGACTGCCGGGCCGGTGGCCGGAAGCTTCTGTCCACCAGCGATAACAGCCTTGAACTGCGCACCCGGACGGAAAGCCGGAACCGACGTCGGCTTGACCTTGACGGTCTCGCCCGTACGCGGGTTGCGTGCAACACGTGCTGCACGACGACGCTGCTCGAAGACTCCGAAGCCGGTGATGGTCACGCTCTCGCCACGGTGGACGGCGCGGACGATGGTGTCCACGACGTGCTCCACTGCGTCGGTCGCTGTGCGCCTGTCCGAACCCAGCTTTTCAGTCAGAACATCGATGAGCTCTGCCTTGTTCATTGAAATTCCTCCGCTAATTGTGGTCCACCGTCGGACCGACTGAGAACCACGGTAAACCTGATAACGGCAAGAGTCTATGTGCCACGCCAATTCTCATTCAACGTGACTGCGAAATGGTGACCTATTTCTCTTCCCGCGCGGAGTCGCGGATTTCGGTTCAGCCCTGCGAAATTCGGGCTGGAAGGGTAGTCGGTTTCCATGAAGGCCTTGACTTTTCGAACTCGGAAATCGCTTCTACCTGCCGCAATGTCAGTCCGATGTCGTCGAGACCCTCCAGCAGACGCCACCGTGTGTAGTCGTCAATATTGAACGGCACCACCGTAGTTCCGGCGCTCACGGTCCGATTCTCGAGATCTACTGCCAATTCCAGTCCGGGCTGCTCTTCGAGCAACTTCCAGAGCAATTCGACGTCGCTCTGCTCGACCTGTGCCGCCACGAGACCGGCTTTTCCGGCGTTCCCGCGGAAGATGTCGGCGAACCGGGAAGCGATGACGACTCGAAATCCGAAGTCCGAGAGAGCCCACACGGCGTGCTCACGCGAAGAGCCCGTGCCGAAATCGGGGCCGGCTACGAGGACACTTCCCTTGTCGTACGGAGCCAGATTGAGAATGAAGTTGGGGTCGGTACGCCAGCCTGCAAACAGCCCGTCCTCGAATCCCGTGCGCGTCACCCGTTTCAGGTACACGGCGGGGATGATCTGATCGGTATCGACATTCGAGCGTCGCAGCGGGACGCCGATACCCTTGTGCGTGGTAAAGGATTCCATCGAAATTCTCCTAGAGAAGGTAAGTGGGTCAGACCAGATCGGCCGGTGCCGAGAGCGTTCCGCGGACCGCCGTGGCCGCCGCGACGAGCGGGGAAACCAGATGGGTCCGACCGCCTTTACCCTGTCGGCCTTCGAAATTCCGGTTGGACGTCGATGCCGAGCGCTCGCCGGGAGCAAGCTGGTCAGGGTTCATTCCCAAGCACATCGAACAACCGGCCTGACGCCATTCCGCCCCTGCCGCTGTGAAGATCTCACCGAGACCTTCACTTTCGGCTTGAGCACGCACCCGCATCGAACCGGGAACGATGAGCATCCGAACGCCCTCTGCCACATGGCGACCTTCGAGCACCTCGGCTACTGCGCGCAGATCTTCGATCCGTCCGTTGGTGCACGAACCGACGAACACGGTGTCGACAGCAACATCCCGAAGCGGCATGCCGGCGTCGAGACCCATGTAGGTGAGCGCCTTCTCAGCTGCCTGACGCTCGCTCTCGTCGACGATGAGTTCGGGATCGGGCACACGGTCACCGAGTGGCGCACCCTGTCCCGGATTGGTTCCCCAGGTGACGAAAGGCGTCAATGCGCTTGCGTCGATGTGGACCTCGTTGTCGAATTCCGCACCCTCGTCGGTCTTGAGCAGCTCCCACGCGGCGACGGCTTCGTCCCACTCTGCGCCCGACGGTGCATGCGGACGGCCCTTGATGAACTCGTATGTGGTCTCGTCCGGTGCGATCATGCCCGCACGGGCTCCGGCCTCGATCGACATGTTGCAGATGGTCATACGAGCTTCCATCGACAGTTTGCGAATGGCCTCACCGCGGTACTCCAGGACGTAGCCCTGGCCGCCGCCGGTGCCGATCTTGGCGATGACGGCGAGGATCAAGTCCTTACTCGTGACACCGGGAGGCAGCTCGCCGTCGACCGTGATCGCCATGGTCTTGAAGGGGCGCAACGACAATGTCTGCGTCGCCATCACGTGCTCGACCTCGCTCGTGCCGATTCCCATTGCGAGCGCACCGAATGCGCCGTGCGTCGACGTATGACTGTCACCGCACACCACGGTGGTTCCGGGCTGAGTCAGGCCGAGCTGCGGTCCGACCACATGCACGATGCCCTGATCGAGATCGCCCATGCGGTGCAAGCGAACTCCGAACTCCTCACAATTTCGGCGCAAGGTGTCGACCTGAGTCTTGGACACGGGATCGGCAATGGGCTTGTCGATGTCGATCGTCGGGACGTTGTGGTCCTCGGTGGCGATCGTCAGGTCAGGGCGGCGCAACTGGCGACCCGCCAAGCGAAGTCCGTCGAATGCCTGCGGGCTCGTCACTTCGTGAACGAGGTGGAGATCGATGTAGATGAGGTCGGGATCCTGCCCCTCCCCTTTCACGACAACGTGGTCGTCCCACACCTTCTCGGCGAGAGTGCGTGCTTTCTGTGCCATGTCTTCCACCTCTGTACGTAGCCTCGCGTCGGCGGACTACGGGCTGGCCCGCCGCGCGTGAAGTAGGTCCCCAGCCTCCGCAGCAGATTCAGACTGTCCCTTTCGGCACTTGCGCCACCTCCGAGGAAATGCGCTAGCTCATCCTGAAATGCGCTAGCCCACCAAGAAATGCGCTATCATCCCACTATGCGAGAAACTGGTATCGACCTATGAGACAGCATAGCGGCATCGGCGTCCTGGACAAAGCAATGGGCGTGCTTCATGCAGTAGCTGAGGAACCGTGCAGCCTCACCGAACTCTGTGCACGAACCGGTTTGCCGCGCGCGACCGCCCACAGACTCGCCGTCGGTCTCGAAGTCCATCGACTCCTCACTCGCGATTCGGACGGTCAGTGGTGCCCAGGGCCCGGGCTCGCCGAACTCGCTGCCACCGCTAATGATCCACTCATTGCAGCGGCCGGACTCATCCTCCCCCGCCTTCGCGAAATCACCGGCGAAAGCGTCCAGCTGTACCGTCGGGAAGGCACCCAACGCATCTGCGTCGCGTCGATGGAACCGCCGACCGGCCTGCGTGACACGGTGCTCGTCGGAGCCCGACTGCCGATGAATGCCGGTTCCGGCGCCAAGGTCCTTCTCGCATGGGCAGATCCACAAACCCAACGGACCGTCCTCGCTGATGCGTCGTTCGGCGAACGAGTGCTCCTCGAGGTTCGCCGGCGCGGCTGGGCTCAGAGCGCGGCCGAACGTGAGCCCGGTGTCGCCAGCGTCGCGGCTCCCGTCCGAGACTCGGCAGGCGCTGTCATTGCCGCGATTTCGGTCTCCGGCCCCATCGATCGGATGGGTCGACGACCGGGAGCCCGCTGGGCGGCCGACCTTCTCGCAGCTGCCGAAGCGCTCCACAAGCGTCTGTAATTCGTGACACAGTAAGGTCTTCAGATCCTCGAGCACGTAGGAGTACGACGCGACCATGGCAGGAAAACAGCGTAGTCAGATCACGATGACCGAGGCCGAAATTTCGAGCTTCGTCGAAAAGAGCCGTACGGCAACGATGGCGACGTTGAGCGCCGACGGAATGCCTCACCTGATCGCGATGTGGTTCGCAATAGTCGACGGCGAAATCTGGTTCGAGACCAAAGCCAAGTCGCAGAAGGCGGTCAACCTTCGCCGGGACTCCCGTATGTCCGTCCTGATCGAAGACGGTCTGACGTACGACACACTCCGAGGCGTATCGATGGAGGGCACCGGAATGATCGTCGAGGATCCCGAAGCCCTCTTCGCCGTGGGAATCAGCGTCTGGGAGCGATACACCGGCCCGTACACCGAGGATCTCCGCCCGGCCGTAGACGCAATGCTCCACAAACGCGTCGCGGTGCGGTTCGTTCCCGATCGAACTCGTTCGTGGGATCACCGCAAGCTCGGGATGCCCGCGATCCCGCTTTCCGGTTCTACTGCACCACCGTCGTAGAGCCCGAGATTCGTGAAGCGAAAATTCACGAGCTTTCGAATTCGGGCCGGCGTAGTTTCACCAACAGGCCCAACAACAAGGAGTGAGCATATGAGCGATCTCGACAGCAATACCCCGTCCGAATCCGAATCCCAATCGGAGGAGACCAAACGAAAGTTCCGTGAGGCCCTCGAACGGAAGAATCATCAGAACGCCAAATCGACTGACCATCGCGACGGACAGTCCAAGGTCCACAACACGCATGGCCCGGCCGATCACAAGCGAGAGTTCCGCCGTAAGAGCGGATAGCCGATCGAGGACAACAGAGTGAGATGACGATCACCCCCAGTCGAATTCGACTGGGGGTGATCGTTTTTCGCATGGCAGGCAAACATTTCCACACAAACGAAAAGACCCTCCGATCAATGATCGGAGGGTCTTTCCTTTGTAGCCCCGACGGGATTCGAACCCGCGCTACCGCCTTGAGAGGGCGGCGTCCTAGGCCGCTAGACGACGGGGCCAGGACACGCTTTTAAACGTGGTATTCAGTCTTGCTCTTGGATGCTCAGCAAGCTTAGCTTGTCTGAGTCCGGCCACAAAATCGACCGGATTTCCGCTGGGGTACCAGGACTCGAACCTAGAATGGCGGTACCAGAAACCGCTGTGTTGCCAATTACACCATACCCCAAGGTCTTGCTCACCAGCCTTGCCCGATCCGCTTCGCTGTTGTGCTCGGCGGCTCGTCTCCGGCCGAAAAGAAGATTACCAGTACCCCTGCCCCAAATACCAAATCGTATGGTCACAGGAGGTTTTTGCTTCATTTTCGGCCGGAGGACCGTCCGATCTAGGCGGTTACCGCTGCCCTACCCGCGCGCAACCGAGCAAGCGAGACCTCACGACCGAGCAATTCCATCGACTCGTACAGCGGAGGGCTGATGTGAGAGCCCGTGATCGCGACCCGAACCGGAGCGAAGGCCTTACGCGGTTTGAGCTCCAGATCCTCGATGAGGGCCTTCTTGAGTGCTTCCTCGATACTGGCCGCCGTCCACTCCGAAGTGGCATCGAGCGCCGCAAGAGACGCGTCCAGAACCGGACCGGCATCTTCCTTCAGGTTCTTTGCCGCCGCGGCCGGATCGAGAGCAAACGACCCTTCGTCGACGAACAGGAATTTCAGCAGATCCCACGCGTCGGACAGGACGACGATGCGCGTCTGCACGAGGTCCGCCGCAACAGTGAACGTCGCTTCGTCGACGTCGGCGCCGATATGGCCGTGTTCCACCAGGAACGACTTCAGGCGGCCCGCGAAGTCGGCCGGCTCGAGCAGGCGAATGTGCTCGGCATTGATCGCGTCGGCCTTCTTCTGGTCGAAGCGCGCGGGGTTGGAGTTGACCTTGGAGACGTCGAAGGCCGCAACCATCTCGTCGAGTGAGAAGACGTCGTGATCGTCAGCGATGCTCCACCCGAGCAGAGCCAGGTAGTTCAGCAATCCCTCGGGGATGAAGCCGCGATCGCGGTGGATGAAGAGGTTCGACTCGGGATCGCGCTTGGACAGCTTCTTGTTGCCCTGACCCATCACGAAAGGCAAGTGCCCGAACGACGGTGTGAAATCGGCAACACCGATGCGGATCAATGCCTCGTACAACGCGAGCTGACGCGGAGTCGAGGACAACAGATCTTCGCCGCGCAGTACATGGGTGATCTTCATCAACGCGTCGTCGACCGGGTTGACCAACGTGTACAGCGGAATACCGTTACCGCGAGTCAGCGCGAAGTCCGGAACGGTGCCGGCCTTGAACGTGGTCTCGCCGCGCACCAAGTCGTTCCAGGTCAGATCGTGATCGGGCATGCGGAGTCGGACGACGGGCTTGCGTCCCTCGGCGACGTACGCAGCGCGCTGCTCGTCGCTCAGGTCGCGATCGAAGTTGTCGTATCCGAGCTTCGGGTCGCGGCCGGCAGCCTTGTGCCGCGCTTCGACTTCCTCGTTTGTCGAGAAGGACTCGTATGCCTCACCCGCGGCCAGCAACTTGGCCACGACGTCGAGATGCAGGTCACGACGCTCGGACTGGCGATACGGCGCGTGCGGTCCACCGACCTCCGGGCCCTCGTCCCAGTTGAGCCCCAACCAGCGGAGGGCGTCGAGGATGGCCTGGTAGGACTCTTCACTGTCGCGCTGCGCATCGGTGTCTTCGATACGGAACACGAATGTGCCGCCGTGGTGTCGTGCGAACGCCCAGTTGAACAAGGCTGTGCGCACCAAACCTACGTGCGGGGTTCCGGTGGGTGACGGGCAGAAACGGACGCGTACTTCGCTGTTGGTCATGGCTCACTTGGCTCGGCGATGATGGATGGTCGTACTACAGGTTAGTCCGGTAGCGCTTCCTCCACGCCCCCGATCACCTACCCGGTAGGACGTTGATTCGCGTCATGTCACCGTCGTAGTAGGCAAGTAGGCGCTTGTCCATCACCTTTCGCCACAGCGGCGGCACCCAGGCGCACACGATCATGACCGCGTAACCCGCTGGAAGTTGCGGAGCTTCGGCCGCACTTCGCAGGCTCTGGTACCGCAGACGCGGATTCGCGTGATGGTCGCTGTGACGCTGAAGTTGATAGAGGAAAAGGTTGCTGACGACGTGGTCGCTGTTCCAACTGTCCTCAGGAGAGCAGCGAACGTACGAGCCGTCAGGCCTCTTGGCACGAAGCAATCCGTAATGCTCTAGATAGTTCGCGGTCTCGAGGAATGTGAAACCGGCAATAGCCTGAACGGCCAACCACGGTGCGATTTCCCACCCGAACACTGCGATCAAACTGCCGAACAACACGACACTCATCGCCCACGCGTTCAGGATGTTGTTACGGTAACTCCAGGTCCGCCTCCCTTGACGCTTCAGACGAGCGCTTTCGATCCGCCATCCCGAGCGCAGGCCGCCGATGACACTGCGCGGCAAGAAGAACCAGAAATTCTCCTTGTATCGCGAACTGGCAGGATCCTCCGGCGTCGCAACACGGACGTGGTGACCATGGTTGTGCTCGACGTAGAAATGGCCGTAGAAGGACTGCGCCAGCGCTACTTTCGCGAGCCACTTCTCGAGCTTTTCGCTCTTGTGCCCCAATTCATGTGCCGCGTTGATCCCCACACCCGCAACCACGCCGGCGGTCATCGCGAGCGCGAACTTCTCCCCCGCCGCCATCGGCGCGTTCACCCAGCACCAGGCGACGAACACGAGACCGACGTATTGGAGGGGCAGGAACAGATACGTGCACCAGCGGTAGAAACGATCCTCCTGCAGATGCGGAATCGCTTCGTCCGGCGGGCTGTTCCCGTCTTCGCCGGCCAGGAGATCTATGAGGGGAATGACGATCACGATGAGCCAGGCCCCGATGGCCCAGAAGAGCCCAAGGCTGAATTTGTCGACCAGGAACCACGCAGCGAACGGACTGAGAGGAACCAGCAAACCCAACGGCCACAGGTAGCGCTTCTTGTCTCGCCACACGGGCCGCTGCCCGTTTCGTGCTTCCCCTGTCGCTGACCGGGAGGCTTCCGCGAAGGTCGTCATGTATCACCACGTTTCTGCGCAATCCACTCGATTGCCCCATCGGCTTCTATCCAGTTATCGGTCACCCTACTGCTCAGCGTTACATTTCAGGGAATTTGGTCTGTTACGGGCCGTGGCAGCAAACCGAGGGGCGAACCCTCCCAACCTGATCAATTCAGACATAACGCCAGGAGGATCAGTGGCGAAGCTTCGCCTGGCTCACAAAACTCGCAGGTCAGTCCCAGGGCCTGATCACCTCGATCCGAAAGGTAATCCCCATCAATCCCCCGGCGATAGTTACTATCTTGCAACTTTTATTCGACAAACACCTCTCGACTCACACCACGACGGAGGCCCCATCCAGTTGGGATGGGGCCTCCGTAGTCACATGACTGAAAGAACCGGGTCAGATCACTTCTTGGCGGTCACCGGGTTGGTGAGCGTGCCGATCCCCGAGACCGTGACCGACACCGAATCACCGTCGACGATCGGGCCCACTCCGGCGGGAGTGCCGGTGAGGATGACGTCGCCGGGCAGGAGGGTCATCACCGCCGAGATCCACTCGATGATCTTCGGAATGTCGTGAAGTAGGAATGCGGTGCTGCTGTCCTGCTTGACCTGACCGTTCACCTCGGTCTTGATGTCGACGTCGGACGCATCCAGGCTGGTCTCGATCCACGGACCGAGTGGGCAGAAGGTGTCGTGCCCCTTCGCGCGCGTCCACTGCCCGTCGTGACGCTGATGATCTCGTGCCGACACGTCGTTGGCGATCGTGTAGCCGAGAACCACGCTCAACGCCTTTGCCGCCGGAACGTCCTTGCACGGTTGACCGATGACTACCGCGAGTTCACCCTCGAAGTGCACCTCGTTGGAGGTGGGAGGCAAGACGATCGGGGCGCCCGGGCCGACGATGGACGTATTGGGCTTGAGGAAGATCACGGGATCCGCGGGGGCTTCGCCGCCCATCTCCGCAATGTGATCTGCATAATTCTTGCCGATGCAGATCACCTTGCTGGCGAGAATCGGAGCCAGCAGACGAACATCGGCGAGCGGCCAACTTCGACCGGTAAATGTGGGGTTCCCGAACGGGTGCTCCGCAATTTCCTTGGCGACGAGGGCATCCTCTTCACCTTCGATACTGACGAACGCAACACCATCGGGACTGGCAATTCGACCAAGACGCATGCCGGCCAGTCTATCGGGGTGTCGGAAACGACTGACGCGCGCAAGCCGAAAGGCTTACGCGCGTCAGTCTCGTGAAATAAATCCTTACAGCGCTGCGGTGATCCGGTCGCCGATCTCCGTCGTGGAGATGGGGCCTTCGCCGCGGGTAGCCAGGTCAGCAGCGACCACAGCCTCGACCCGAGCGGCGTCGTCCTCGCGTCCGAGATGGCGAAGAAGCAGTGCGGCCGAGAGGATCGCGGCGGTGGGATCTGCGATTCCCTTGCCGGCGATGTCCGGAGCACTGCCGTGAACGGGCTCGAACATCGAGGGGTTGGTACCCGACGCGTCGATGTTTCCGCTTGCGGCCAAACCGATTCCACCGGTCACCGCGCCGGCGAGGTCCGTGATGATGTCACCGAAGAGGTTGTCCGTGACGATGACGTCGAAGCGCGACGGGTCGGTGACCATGTAGATGGTGGCGGCATCGATGTGGCAGTACGCGGTTTCGACGTCCGGGTACTCGGCTCCGACGGTTTCGATCGCACGTGTCCAGATCGCGCCCGCGTTGGAAAGCACGTTGGTCTTGTGGATCAGTGTGAGGTGCTTGGAACGTGTCTGCGCCAGCGCAAATGCATAACGAACAACACGCTCGGCTCCGAACCACGTGTTGATCGACACCTCGGTCGCGATCTCGTGATCGGTGCCGACGCGGATGGCGCCACCGTTACCGGTGTACGGGCCTTCGGTGCCTTCACGAACCACGACGAAGTCGATCTCAGGCTGGGCCGCCAACGGCGACAGCGCACCCGGATACAGCTGAGCGGGGCGAAGATTCACGTGATGATCGAGCTGGAAACGCATGTTCAGCAGCAGACCACGCTCGAGGATGCCAGGCGCGACGATCCGCGGGTCACCGATGGCGCCCAACAGGATTGCGTCGTGTTGACGGATCTGGTCCAGCTCGTCCGCCGGGAGCAATTCGCCGGTGGCGTTGTAGCGACGGGCACCGAGATCGTATTCGGTGGTTTCCAGATCCGGAACCAACTTGCCGAGCACCTTGAGTGCTTCGGCTGTGACCTCGACACCGATTCCGTCGCCCGGAATGACCGCAAGCTTCATGGAGTCCTCATCTCAGTAGAACTGTGCGCCTTTATTAACCGCGGGCGGTTAATAAAGGCGCACAGCAAAAACAATCAGGAAAGGTCGACCTGGGCGACGCGAGCGTCGAGCTGCGAGACGATTGCCTCGACCTCGGTGTCACCGACGACGCGGTCGACACGCAGGATGACCGTTGCGCCTTCGCCTTCGGCGTCCTGGCTCAGTGCTGCAGCCAGGATGTCGACGCCGGCGTTACCGAGAACGGTACCGAGCACACCGAGAACGCCCGGGCGATCGCTGTAGTGGACGACGATGTTGTGACCCTCGGCGCGCAGGTCGAAGCTGCGTCCGTTGATGTTGACGATCTTCTCGACCTGCTGCAGGCCGGTGAGTGCGCCCGTGACCGACGTGACCGTGCCGTCAGCCGCAACTGCACGAACCTCGACCGCGCTGCGATGAGCCAGTGCCTCGGAGTGCTTCTCGACCGACACGGTCACGCCACGCTGCTCGGCAAGTGCCGGAGCGTTGACGAACGTGACGGCCTCGTCGCTGCTGGCGGAGAACACGCCGCGCAGTGCAGCCAGGCCGAGGATGTCGACGGTTTCGGCCGACAGCTCGCCGGTGGCGACAACCTGCACGGTCTGGACAGCTTCAGGCGACAGCGTCGCCGCGAGGAGACCGAGCTTGCGGACCAGCTCGAGCCACGGAGCAACTTCTTCGCCGACGGGTCCGCCGGAGACGTTGACAGCCTCGGGAACGAATTCGCCTGCCAGAGCGAGGAGAACGCTCTTGGCCACGTCGATGCCTGCGCGGTCCTGAGCCTCGGACGTCGATGCGCCGAGGTGCGGGGTGACAACGACGTTGTCGAGCTCGAAGAGCTTGGAATCGGTGCACGGCTCGGTGCTGAACACGTCGAGGCCGGCGCCGCGAACCTTGCCGGAGACCAGTGCGTCGTAAAGCGCATCTTCGTCGATCAGACCACCGCGGGCGGCGTTGACGATGATGACGCCGTCCTTGGCCTTGGCCAGGCGCTCGGCGTTGATCAGGCCGGCCGTTTCCTTGGTCTTGGGCAGGTGCACGGAGATGAAGTCGGCGCGCTCGACGAGCTCGTCGATGGTGACCAGTTCGATGCCGAGCTGCGCTGCGCGCGCTGCGGGCAGGTAGGGGTCGTACGCGATGATGGTGGTCTCGAACGCGGCGAGACGCTGCGCGAAGAGCTGGCCGATACGGCCGAGTCCGACGACACCGACGGTCTTACCGAGGATCTCGACACCGTTGAACTTGCTTCGCTTCCAGGTGTTCTCACGCAGGGTCTTGTCTGCTGCGGGAATCTGGCGAGCGGTCGACATGAGGAGCGCGACAGCGTGCTCGGCAGCGGAGTGAATGTTGGAGGTCGGTGCATTGACGACCATCACGCCGCGCTCGGTGGCTGCGGGGATCTCGACGTTGTCCAGGCCGACACCGGCGCGGCCGATGATCTTCAGCTTGGTGCCGGCGGCCAGAACCTCGGCGTCGACGGTGGTGGCGGAACGAACGAGAATCGCGTCGGCCTCGGGTACCGCGGCGAGCAGCGCCGGGCGGTCAGGTCCGTCGACCCAACGCACCTCCACACCGTCACCGAGCGCCTCGACTGTGGACGGCGCGAGCTTGTCGGCGATCAGAACAACGGGACGGCCAGGCTGGCTCACGTGCAAACTCCCTGATTAGGTGGGTGTGAAGGTGGTTTAACCACCGATAGTTTAGTGCGCGCTGACTTCGAATCCACAACGCGGTAGGCAATACCACATAGTGGACACTTTCGCGGGCAAATTCTCGATGGAATATGAATCCGGGCTCAACCGGCCCGGAAAACGACTCCGGCCCAATGCCGCGCTGGTTCAACGTAATTGAACCGGCGCGACATCAGGCCAGTGGAGACGTGGAGCGTGAAACGACGAATTACGCGGTTTCGGTGATCGGACGATCGACCCAGCTCATCAGGTCGCGCAACTTCTTGCCGGTGACCTCGATGGGGTGCTCGGCGTTGGCCTTGCGCAGGCCCTCGAGCTCGGTGTTGCCGTTCTCGACGTTGGCAACCAGACGACGGGTGAACTCGCCGGACTGGATGTCGGCCAGGATCGCCTTCATGCGCTCCTTGGTGTCGGCGTCGATGACGCGCGGGCCGGAGAGGTATCCACCGAACTCAGCGGTGTCGGACACCGAGTAGTTCATGCGGGCGATGCCACCCTCGTACATGAGGTCGACGATGAGCTTGAGCTCGTGCAGAACCTCGAAGTACGCCATCTCGGGTGCGTAGCCGGCCTCGACCATGACCTCGAAACCGGTCTTGACCAGTTCCTCGGTGCCGCCGCACAGCACAGCCTGCTCGCCGAAGAGGTCCGTCTCGGTCTCTTCCTTGAACGTGGTCTTGATGACGCCTGCGCGGGTTCCGCCGATGCCCTTGGCGTAGGACAGAGCGAGAGCCTGGCCTTCACCCTTGGGATCCTGGTCGATGGCGATGAGCGCGGGAACGCCCTTGCCGTCGACGAACTGACGACGCACCAGGTGGCCGGGTCCCTTGGGGGCGACCATACCGACGGTGACGAACTCCGGAGCCTTGATCAGGTCGAAGTGAATGTTCAGGCCGTGACCGAAGAACAGCGCGTCGCCGTCCTTGAGGTTCGGCTCGATGTCGTTTGTGAAAATGCTCGCCTGAGCGGTGTCAGGTGCGAGCACCATGATGACGTCGGCCCACTCGGAAACCTCGGCCGGCGTACCGACCGTCAGTCCCTGCTCCTGTGCCTTTTCGCGGGACTTGGAGCCCTCCTTGAGGCCGATGCGCACATCGACGCCCGAGTCGCGCAGGCTCAGCGAATGGGCGTGGCCCTGGCTTCCGTAGCCGATCACAGCAACCTTGCGGCCCTGAATGATCGACAGATCGGCATCGTCGTCGTAGAACATCTCGACTGCCACAGTTCTCAACCTCTCCTTGGATTTTTACGTGTCTAAAAGTACTAGCGGGTGGCCGTGATCGACTTCGGCCCTCGACCGACTGCCACGACCCCGGACTGAACGATCTCCCGGATACCGTACGGATCAAGCATCCGCAGCAGGGCATCCAGCTTGGACCGAGTACCGGTCGCCTCGATGGTGACGGACTCCGGGGAGACGTCGATCACCTTGGCGCGGAACAGGTTCACCGTTTCGATGACCTGCGTGCGCACGCTTGCATCTGCGCGCACCTTGATGAGCACGAGCTCGCGAGCGACGGATGCTTCACCGTCCTGCTCGACGATCTTGATGACGTTGATCAGCTTGTTGAGCTGCTTCGTCACCTGCTCGAGAGGGAACTCGTCGACCGTGACGACGATGGTCATTCGTGAGATCTCGGGGATCTCGGTTCCGCCCACCGCGAGGGATTCGATGTTGAATCCGCGGCGGGAGAAAAGTGCGGAGACGCGAGCCAGCACGCCTGGCTTGTCCTCGACGAGAACACTGAGGGTGTGACTGGTGCTCACTTCTGATCCTCCCCTGTGCCCGCGGCGGGTCCGGCTTGCTCGCGTGACATGGCTTCGTGGATGACGGCGGGCTCGGCAACTGCCTCGTCGTCGTCGAACAGCGGCCGGATGCCCCGGGCCGCCATGATTTCGTCGTTGCTCGTTCCGGCAGCGACCATCGGCCACACCTGTGCGTCGGCGGTGACGATGAAGTCGATCACGACAGGCTTGTCGTTGATGGACTGCGCCTCACGGATCGCAGCTTCGACATCTTCTTCACGTTCGACACGAATTCCGTGGCAGCCCAATGCTTCTGCGAGCTTCACGAAGTCGGGGATGCGGATGGCGCCGTGCGTTCCGAGGTTGGTGTTGGAGTAGCGCTCTTCGTAGAAGAGTGTCTGCCACTGACGCACCATGCCGAGGTTGCCGTTGTTGATGAGGGCAACCTTGATCGGGATACCTTCGAGTGCGCAGGTTGCGAGTTCCTGATTGGTCATCTGGAAGCAGCCGTCGCCGTCGATCGCCCACACCTCGGTGTCGGGCATGCCCATCTTGGCGCCCATGGCTGCGGGAACCGCGTACCCCATGGTGCCCAGTCCGCCCGAGTTGAGCCACGTGCGCGGCTTCTCGTAACCGACGAACTGCGCGGCCCACATCTGGTGCTGACCGACGCCGGCGCAGTAGATGGCATCCGGTCCGGCGAGCTTGCCGACGGTCTGGATGACGTACTCCGGGCTCAGCTGACCGTCGGTGGGGCGGTCGTAGCTCAGCGGGTACGTACGACGGATGTCGTTCAGGTACGCCCACCACTCGGTGAGGTCGAACGTGGTACCCGTGGCCATGTCGGCACGGATCGCCTCGATGAGTTCGGTGATGACCTCTTTGCAGTCGCCCACGATCGGGACGTCGGCGTAACGGTTCTTGCCGATCTCGGCCGGGTCGATGTCGGCATGGATGACCTTGGCGTCGGGCGCGAAGGAATTCAGCTGACCGGTGACGCGGTCGTCGAAACGCGCACCGAGGGTGATCAGGAGATCGCTACGCTGCAGAGCGGCGACCGCGGCGACGGTGCCGTGCATTCCGGGCATACCGCAGTTGAGGTCGTGACTGTCCGGGAACGCGCCGCGGGCCATCAGCGTGGTGACGACGGGGATACCCGTCAGCTCGGCCAATTCGAGCAGCTCCGGCGAGGAGTCGGACTTGATGACGCCGCCACCGACGTACAGAACCGGCGACTTGGCGTCGGCGATCAGACGCGCAGCTTCGCGAACCTGCTTGCCGTGCGGCTTGGTGACCGGGCGGTAGCCCGGCAGACGCATCTCCGGCGGCCACGAGAACGTGGTCTGCGACTGCAGGATGTCCTTGGGGATATCGACCAGGACGGCGCCGGGGCGACCACTGGCCGCGAGGTAGAAGGCCTCGGCCATGATGCGCGGGATGTCGATCGCGTCGGTGATCAGGAAGTTGTGCTTGGTGACCGGCATCGTGATGCCTGAGATGTCGGCTTCCTGGAAGCCGTCGGTACCGATCAGCGAGCGCGCCACCTGTCCGGTGATCGCGACGATCGGAACGGAGTCCATCTGCGCGTCGGCCAGTGGCGTGACCAGGTTGGTCGCACCGGGACCCGAGGTGGCCATGCACACGCCGACCTTGCCGGTCGCCTGGGCGTAGCCGGTGGCAGCGTGGCCTGCACCCTGCTCGTGGCGCACGAGCACGTGGCGGACCTTGACCGAATCGAAGAGTGGGTCGTAGACCGGGAGCACGGCACCGCCGGGAATGCCGAATACCGTGTCGACCTCGAGCTCTTCGAGGGCGCGAACCACAGACTGGGCGCCGGTTACCCGCTCAGGCGGGAGCTGGCGACGGTTGGCCGTCTGGGTTGCGGCAGCCGCGGTTGTCGGGCTCGGTGTCCCTGACTTGCGCGGCGTGGGTTGAGGCCGTGCTGTTGGTGCGCTCACTGGGAAATCCTCTGATTCTGGCTCCGGGCAACAAAAAACCCCCGTCAGCATCTGCTGAGCGAGGGTGGCGCGTCGTTATCTGGTGAGTTGAAAAATCGACTCAGGCGACGACGCGCCGGCCGATTACGAGCAACTCATTCTGTTTCACGCACTCGACAGTAGAGGCGCTAGTCGCGAACGGCAAACTTGGTGAGTCGACCGTCCCAGAATCTGAGATACATCGGCTGCAATGCGAAGATGTAGAGGTGTCAACTTCGCAGCAGCCCGTGCCACCGGCTCAATCATCCCACACGCCGAAACCACTTCGGCACGTCATCCGCATTTCGCAGCTCGCTTACATGGCGTGCGCATTCCTTCTGTTCGCGGTCAGCTTCCCGATCTTCGGGTGGCCCGTCGCCTTCAGCTGGTTGCTGATCCTTCCGATCATCGCCGTCTATCTCGTCGCGCGACTGCGCACCACCGTCAGCCCCGTCGGCCTCGAGGTCCGCTCGACATTCTCCAAGCGCACCCTCGCCTGGGACGACGTCAAGGGTTTCCGCTTCCCGAAGCGCAGCTGGGCGCGCGCGGAACTCACCGACGGAACCGAGGTGACCCTGCCTGCGGTCAGCTTCGTCAGACTTCCCGAGATCGCGATCGCCAGCGGCGGCCGCATCACCGATCCCTACGCATCGGCGGCAGAAGCCTTCGCCGCCAAGGAAGCCGAAGAAGAAGCAGCGGCAGAATCGGAAGCAGAATCCGGGGTCGAGTCCGACAACGCCGACAACGGTTCGGTCCAGCCCGAAGAGAAGCGCCAGTAGCACGCGAGTAGCGTTGAAAGGCCCTCGCTTCTATTTGAGTGGACCAGCAACGATCACATAAGGAACACGCCCATGCCCCCGTTGAGGTCACGCACCACCACCATCGGACGTAATGCTGCCGGAGCCCGATCCCTGTGGCGCGCCACAGGAATGACGGATTCCGACTTCGGTAAGCCGATCGTTGCCGTAGCGAACTCGTACACCCAGTTCGTACCCGGCCACGTGCATCTCAAGAACGTGGGCGAGATCGTTGCCGAGGCCATCAGCGCGGCCGGCGGCGTCGCTCGTGAGTTCCACACCATCGCAGTCGACGACGGCATCGCAATGGGCCACGGCGGAATGCTCTACTCGCTCCCGAGCCGCGAGATCATCGCCGACTCGGTCGAGTACATGGCAAACGCCCACACGGCCGACGCACTGGTGTGTATCTCGAACTGCGACAAGATCACTCCCGGCATGCTCAACGCCGCGATGCGTCTGAACATCCCGACTGTCTTCGTCTCCGGTGGTCCGATGGAGGCCGGTAAGGCAGTGGTCGTCGGCGGCGTGGCCCAAGCCCCCACCGACCTCATCACCGCGATCTCCGCCTCTGCCAACGATGCCGTGTCCGACGAAGGCCTCGACGAGGTCGAGCGCAGCGCGTGCCCGACGTGCGGCTCGTGCTCGGGCATGTTCACCGCCAACTCCATGAACTGCCTGACCGAAGCCCTCGGCCTCGCATTGCCGGGCAACGGCTCCACGCTGGCAACTCACAAGGCTCGTCACGCACTCTTCTCTCGTGCGGGCACCACCGTGGTCGAGGCTGCACTCAAGTACTACCGCGACGGCGACGAGTCGGTGCTGCCGCGCAACATCGCGACCCCGGCAGCGTTCCGCAACGCAATGGCTCTCGACGTCGCCATGGGCGGTTCCACCAACACCGTCCTGCACACGCTGGCTGCGGCACAGGAGGGCGAGGTCGACTTCGACCTCGACACCATCGACGCGATCAGCCGCAAGGTGCCGTGCTTGTCCAAGGTCTCCCCCAACTCGGATTACCACATGGAGGACGTCCACCGTGCCGGCGGAATCCCCGCGCTGCTCGGTGAGCTTCGCCGCGGCGGACTCCTCGAAACCGATGTGTCCACCGTCCATACCAAGAGCTTCGACCAGTGGCTCGACGACTGGGACATCCGCTCCGGCAAGGCAACCGACGAGGCGATCGAACTTTTCCACGCGGCTCCCGGTGGCGTGCGCACCATCGAACCGTTCTCCACGGACAACCGTTGGTCCGCCCTCGACACCGATGCGGCCGGCGGCTGCATCCGCGACGTCGAGAATGCTTACACCGTGGAAGGTGGCCTGGTTGTCCTGCGCGGCAACATCGCACTCGACGGCGCAATCCTCAAGACGGCCGGCATCGACGAGGAACTGTTCACCTTCCAGGGCCCGGCGCTCGTCGTCGAATCCCAAGAAGAAGCCGTCTCGGTCATCCTGCAGAAGAAGATCAAGGCCGGTGACGTTCTCGTCGTGCGTTACGAAGGCCCCAAGGGCGGCCCCGGCATGCAGGAAATGCTGCACCCCACTGCCTTCCTCAAGGGCGCAGGCCTCGGTAAGGAATGCGCACTGATCACCGACGGTCGTTTCTCGGGCGGAACTTCCGGGCTGTCCATCGGCCACATCTCCCCCGAAGCTGCCGCAGGCGGAGTCATCGGACTCGTCCAGAACGGCGATCAGGTTCGCATCGACGTCGCCTCGCGCACGCTCGAGATCCTTGTCGACGACGACGTCCTCGCCGAGCGACGTGCCAAGATGGACGCCTCCGAGCGCCCGTGGCAGCCGGTCGATCGTCAGCGCACCGTGACGACAGCACTGCGCGCCTACGCCGCTCTGGCAACGTCCGCCGACAGGGGCGCGGTTCGCTACGTTCCGTAAGTTCTGCCACGAATCGAAAAAAGATCCCCGGCCGTTTTTCGGCCGGGGATCTTTTCTGTCAGCGCGCGGCTCGAGATGCGCGTAGCCGATGTGACAGTCACACAAGGTTTTCGGGCAGTCGGACGCGCGGCAACCAACTCAGCTCCACGAGATGCTCGCAAACGGGCGACTGCAGAGGATCGACAGAGTCGGGGTCCCCATCCCGCCTGTCGCCCCGATACGGGTGAACAGTTTGCAGAACCCGCACCGCACTTCACAAAACGGGATGGGTTGATGCAACTCGTCGACAGCAAGACCGACCGACAGGTACCGAACAACCGGGCGACACGCGGAGCACGACCGGAACGATATGAGCTATCAGACATTTCAGACCGAATCGCGCGTCCGGCTCGTGAGCGAATTCACTTGGACGTAGGGTTCCAGACACCAGCTGATCAATTCAGATACATGAGGGGGGAAGACTTTCAGTCAGGTGATCATTTCGGTCAGTTCGAGCGAGCCGACTTGCACACAGCGCTCACCAGTGGTTCCCTCATCAGGTCGCTGAGACGCACATCACAACGACGACAGTCAGCCACCGCCCGTCACCCACAAGGTCGACGGGAAACAACCAAGGAGCAATACATGCCCGGAGTCGGCATATGGCGCACCAAATCCGTCGAGCAATCGATCGCGGACACCGACGAGCCTGAGACAAAGCTCAAGAAGGAACTGACCCCGAAGGACCTCACGGTATTCGGAGTCGCCGTCGTCATCGGTGCAGGCATCTTCACGCTGACTGCTCGAACCGCAGGCAATGTCGCAGGACCCTCGATTTCACTGGCATT
Organism: Rhodococcus sp. IEGM 1306; assembly: GCF_036541985.1. Taxonomy (NCBI): domain Bacteria; kingdom Bacillati; phylum Actinomycetota; class Actinomycetes; order Mycobacteriales; family Nocardiaceae; genus Rhodococcus; species Rhodococcus sp. IEGM 1306. The sequence continues at coordinate 493,798 of NZ_JAZHFF010000005.1, read as the reverse complement.
CGTTCTCGCTGCGATCGCCTGTGGCCTTGCCGCGCTGTGTTACGCGGAGTTCGCCTCCACCGTTCCCGTCGCAGGCAGCGCATACACGTTCTCCTACGCGACGTTCGGTGAGTTCGCCGCCTGGATCATCGGCTGGGACCTCATCCTCGAGTTCGCTCTCGCCTCCGCAGTCGTCGGCAAGGGTTGGTCGCTCTACCTCGGCAATGTCATCGGGGCCAGCGGCAGCACCACCGCCCACATCGGTTCGATCAGCTTCGACTGGGGCGCGCTGCTCATCATCGGCGCGATCACTCTGATCCTCGCGATCGGCACCAAGGTTTCCTCGCGAGTCTCCGCAATCATCACCGCGATCAAGATCGCAGTAGTTCTGCTCGTCATCGTCGTGGGTGCCTTCTACATCAAGAAGGAGAACTACTCCCCCTTCATCCCGCCGTCCGAAGGAACCGAGAGCTCTGCAAGCGGAATCCATCAGACCTTGTTCTCCTGGCTGACCGGTGCAGGCGGAAGTAGCTACGGCGCTTACGGTTTGCTCGCAGCAGCCAGCCTCGTGTTCTTTGCCTTCATCGGCTTCGACGTCGTCGCCACCACGGCCGAGGAAACCAAGAACCCACAGAAGTCGTTGCCGCGCGGAATCTTCGGCTCGCTCGCCATCGTCACCGTTCTCTACGTTGCCGTCACACTCGTCCTCACCGGCATGGTCAAGTACACCGAACTCAAGGACGGCAGTCCTCTCGTCGGCGATTCCAGCGCCACCCTCGCAACCGCATTCGAGGCCAACGGAATCGGTTGGGCACAAACCGCCATCAACTTCGGTGGCCTGGCCGGCCTCACAACAGTTGTCATGGTCATGATGCTCGGCCAGACCCGCGTCCTCTTCGCGATGTCCCGTGACGGCCTCATGCCGCGCAGCCTGGCCAAGACCAACGCCAAGGGCATCCCGATGCGCATCACGTTGATCGTCGGTGGCATCGTCGCCGTCCTGGCAGCCTTCTTCCCGATGGGCACACTCGAAGAGATGGTCAACATCGGAACGCTGTTCGCTTTCGTCCTGGTTTGTGTCGGCGTCATCGTCCTGCGCCGCACCCGCCCCGACCTGCCGCGCGGATTCCGCGTCCCACTGGTGCCGTTCGTTCCGATCGTCGCCGTGCTCGCCTGCGGTTGGCTGATGCTCAACCTCTCGGTCGAGACCTGGATCCGGTTCCTCGTCTGGATGGCCATCGGTGTTGTCGTGTACTTCGCCTACGGTCACCGCAAGTCGGTCCTCGGTCGCAAGCTCAAGGACGGAACAGCCATCCCGTCCGCGAACGCCGACCCGGTACTCGTCAAGGACTGATCCTTCACAAACGAACCGCCGCTCTCCGATTCGGAGAGCGGCGGTTCGTTTGTTCGACGACGCGAGTTTCAGATGAGCGGATTGGCGCCGTTCAGGAAGATCCAGGTGCAGACACCGGCAGCGATACCGAGGATCAAGACCACGAGCGATCCGACAAACGGGCGGGTTGCCCAGCCACGACGACCGTCGAGCGCAATACGACCCGGGCCCGTCAAAATGATGACGCCCGCACAGATTCCGAGCAGCATCTCGTATTCGGTGCCGTCAGGGGCAAAGTACTCGAGGCCGGGGGCACTGGCCTGACGCAGCGCCCACGCGTTGATCATCACCGCAAGAACCGACGCCGCCGCAACGGGAGTCAGCAGCCCGAGGATGAGGAGCGCACCACCGGCGACCTCACCGACGGCACCGAGTATCGCCATCCATTTCGCCTGCTGGAACCCGGCGTCGGCCAGCATCGTCTCGAACCCGCCGAGACCCGGCCCGTTCCAGATACCGGTCAACTTCTGCAGACCGTGCACCAGCGCGGTTCCGCCGACGGCCAACCGCAGTGCAAGCAGGCCGAGATCGAGAGTGCCTCGGCCCCGCGGAGTCTCGGTGGTACCTGCCACCGCTTCGGCGGTGGGGACGGCAGCGATCGGAGCGTCGTACGCCGTCTCGCGCTCGAGAGCTACTGTCGGCTGATCCGCACCCGGTGCTCGGTACGTCGGTATCTGCTCGGTCAGGGAATTGGCGTTCGTGGAACCGAAATCGAGATCGTCGTCGGTTCGCGGCAACGGATTCTTGGCGCTCACCGTCGGAAATTGTTCGGTGGGCGAATCATACGGACTGGACACATTGCCCGTCGGCTTGTCCGCATCCGACAACTCGCTGGGATCTTTTCGCTCGTCAGTCACGTAGGTGAGCCTATGACCGATTCACGAACTCGACGGGGAACCTTGGTCCGGCGTGGCGGCATCTGCCGTGCGTTACGTAACGTCTTGGGCATGACTACGGGTAGGCATGCAGCGCTGGGCGCACTGGCTCTGATGCTCGGGACATCGTTGCTCGCAGGTTGCGCCGACTTCGACGAATCGACTGCCTCGCCGTTCACACCCGAACCGACCAACCAGGCCAGCGCCGAAGTACAGCCGGAGAACCCGCCGCCGTCGACCACGCCGCCGGCGCCGCGGACCGGCCCTCTCGGGCCGTGTCAGGACGCCGACACCGCCGTGATCGCAACCTGTCTCGACACCACCGGTGGGCTCGTCACACTCCCGGATGGGAATTCCGGACTGGTCGCCGAACGGCGGACCGGCCGGATCATGCAGGTAGCGCCCAACACGACACCGGTCGAGGTTGCCAAAATCGACGTCGACGGCAGCGGCGACGGCGGACTGCTCGATATCGCCCTCTCCCCCACATTTGTCGAAGACAACCTGATCTACGCCTACGTCACCACCGGAACCGACAACCGGGTGGTCCGTATTGCTCCCGGTGACACCGCCAAGGAGGTCCTCGGCGGAATTCCGCGCGGCGCGAGTGGCAACGGTGGATCGCTGGAATTCGCGGCAGCCGATCAGCTCATGGTCCTGACTGGCGATACCGGCAACCCTGCGGTTGCTCAGGATCCCGGCTCGTTGGCGGGGAAGCTGTTGCGAGTCCGATCGTTGACGCCCAACGCTGCGCCGCCTCGCCCGGAAGTTGTGCTGTCCGGAATCGGAAACGGCGGCGGCGTATGTGTCGATCCAGGCATCGCGACGTGGGTCACCGACCGAACCACTCTCGAAGATCGCCTCCAACGCGTCGGCGCCGACGGCACGGTGACATCTCCCGCGTGGACGTGGCCCGACCGACCCGGAGTCGGTGGGTGCATCGCAGCGCAGGGAGTGGTAGCTGTCGCGCTGGGGGCCGGCAAAGCGATCTCGGCGCTGGCGGCCGATCCGGGAACAGGAGCAGTCACGACCGCACCGTCGGCAGTGGCGAAAGACACGTACGGCCAACTGGGCGGTTTGGCGCTCGGATCCGACGGTTTGATGTGGGCGAGCACGATCAACAAGACCGCGGGCGAGCCGGGACCGAAAGACGACAAGGTGGTCAAGATCCCGATGCCGAGTGGCAGCGGCGGGATCGACTGAGCCGCGATCGCCGAGCGCCATGTCTGTTCGGTCACGGATCCCGTGACCGAACATGCACAGATGCGTACTCTTTTGTTAGCGGGGCTAAACACCACGCATTTGCCAGGACCGGTTGGCCAACCACGACAAAGGAGTCGGTATGAAGGCAATCCAGTACACGAGAATCGGCGCAGAACCCGAACTCACGGAGATTCCCAAACCCGAGCCCGGTCCAGGTGAAGTGCTCCTGGAAGTGACCGCTGCCGGCGTCTGCCATTCGGACGACTTCATCATGAGCCTGCCGGAAGAGCAGTACACCTACGGCCTTCCGCTCACGCTCGGTCACGAAGGCGCGGGCAAGGTCGCGGCCGTCGGCGACGGTGTCGAAGGACTCGACATCGGAACCAACGTCGTCGTCTACGGGCCTTGGGGTTGCGGCAACTGTTGGCACTGCTCGCAGGGACTGGAAAACTACTGTTCTCGCGCACAAGAACTCGGCATCAATCCTCCCGGACTCGGCGCCCCCGGCGCGTTGGCCGAGTTCATGATCGTCGATTCACCTCGCCATCTCGTCCCGATCGGCGACCTCGACCCGATCAAGACAGTGCCACTGACCGACGCCGGCCTGACGCCGTACCACGCGATCAAGCGTTCACTGCCGAAACTTCGCGGAGGCTCGTACGCAGTTGTCATCGGAACCGGTGGTCTCGGCCACGTCGCCATCCAACTCCTCCGCCACCTCTCGGCAGCAACTGTCATCGCACTCGACGTGAGCGCGGACAAGCTCGAACTGGCAACCAAGGTAGGCGCTCACGAAGTGGTTCTGTCCGACAAGGACGCGGCGGAGAACGTCCGCAAGATCACCGGAAGTCAGGGCGCCGCACTGGTTCTCGACTTCGTGGGCTATCAGCCCACCATCGACACCGCGATGGCCGTCGCCGGTGTCGGATCCGACGTCACCATCGTCGGGATCGGTGACGGTCAGGCCCACGCCAAGGTCGGGTTCTTCCAGAGTCCTTACGAGGCTTCGGTGACAGTTCCGTACTGGGGTGCCCGCAACGAGCTGATCGAATTGATCGACCTGGCGCACGCCGGCATCTTCGACATCGCGGTGGAGACCTTCAGCCTCGACAACGGAGCCGAAGCGTATCGACGACTGGCCGCCGGAACGCTCAGCGGCCGCGCGGTTGTGGTCCCTGGTCTGTAGATCGACAGTGGCAGAACGACTGCGGTAAGAACCACAGCGGAAAACACTGATGCCCGGCCGAATTCGTTTCGGCCGGGCATCAGCGTTCGCTACCGAGGACTAGCTGCACGCCTCGATGACAAGTTCCTTCACACGAGCCGCGTCTGCCTGCCCACGAGTGGCCTTCATGACGTCGCCGACGATCTTTCCGGCGGCCTGGACCTTGCCACTGCGGATCTTGTCGGCGATGTCGGGGTTGGCTGCGAGTGCTTCGTCGACGGCCGCCTTGAGCTTGGTTTCGTCACGTTCGACGACCAATTCCGGGTGGGCCGCGACAACCTGCTCCGGATCGCCCTCACCGTCGAGGACGTGATCGACGACCTGGCGAGCGACCTTGTTGTTGAGCTTGCCGCTGTCGATGAGAGCTACGACCTGCGCAACCTGCGCCGGGGTGATCGGCAGAGCACCGAGTTCGACGCCGCGGGTGTTCGCCTGCTGCGAGAGGTAAGACAGCCACCACGAACGCGCTGCCTCGGGCGAAGCACCGGCCTCGGTGGTCGCAATCACCAGATCGATGGCGCCGGCGTTGACGAGGTCACGCATGACCTCGTCGGAGATTCCCCAGTCCTTCTGGATCCGCGCGCGGCGAATCCAGGGAAGCTCCGGCAAGGTGCCACGCAGTTCTTCGACCCACTCGGCGCTCGGAGCGACGGGCTCGAGATCCGGTTCCGGGAAGTAGCGGTAGTCCTCGGCCGTTTCCTTGCGGCGTCCGGCAGCGGTGGTGCCGTCGGCCTCCTGGAAGTGGCGGGTCTCCTGGATGACCTCACCACCGGCGTCGAGAACTGCTGCCTGACGGCGCATTTCGTAGCGAACTGCGACCTCGACGCTCTTGAGGGAGTTGACGTTCTTGGTCTCGGTACGCGTTCCGAGTTCCTTGGCGCCGATCGGCATCAGCGAGATGTTGGCGTCGCAGCGCATAGATCCCTGATCCATGCGCACGTCGGAGACGTCGAGTGATTTGAGCAGATCACGAAGCGCCGTCACGTACGCACGAGCAACCTCGGGAGCGCGCTCACCGGCACCGTGGATGGTCTTGGTGACGATCTCGACCAGCGGCACACCCGCACGGTTGTAGTCGAGCAGTGAGTGGCTCGCACCGTGGATACGGCCGGTAGCGCCACCGACGTGGAGGGACTTACCGGTGTCCTCCTCCATGTGCGCACGTTCGATCTCCACGCGCCACGTCGTGCCGTCGTCGAGGATCACGTCGAGGTAGCCCTCGGTGGCGATCGGCTCGTCGTACTGGGAGATCTGGTAGTTCTTCGGCTGATCCGGGTAGAAGTAGTTCTTGCGCGCGAATCGGCCCCACGGCGTGATGGAGCAGTTGAGCGCAAGGCCGATCCGGATCGCGGACTCGACAGCGGCTGCGTTCACCACCGGCAACGAACCGGGCATGCCCAGACAGACCGGGCACACCTGGGTATTGGGTTCGGCACCGAACTCGGTGGGGCACGGGCAGAACATCTTGGTCGCGGTGCCGAGTTCTACGTGCACCTCCATACCCATCACAGGCTCGTACTTGGTCAGTACTTCGTCGTAATCGAGGATGTCGGGCGCATCGACAGCAGTCATGGTGATCAGTTTATGCGTCCGCGGCTCAGCCGAAGAATGCGGCTGCCTCCTCGTAGCGCTCCTTGGGCACCGTCTTGAGCTTGCGTGTCGCCTCGGCGAGTGGAACGAGGTCGATGGACGTTCCGTGCAACGCGACCATCTGACCGAAATCTCCGCGGTGAGCTGCGTCGGTGGCGTGAACTCCGAAGCGAGTGGCGAGGATGCGGTCGTGCGGCGTCGGGGTGCCGCCGCGCTGAATGTGTCCGAGGACTGTGGTGCGAACTTCCTTGCCGATGCGGCGCTCGATCTCGTTGCCGAGCTGCTGCGCGACGCCGGTGAAGATCTTGTGGCCGAACTCGTCGATGCCGCCCTCACGCAAAGTCATCGACGCGGGATCGGGCATCGCACCTTCAGCCACGACGCAGATGAAGTGGGAGTCGCCACGCTGGAAGCGCTTCTTGACCATCGCGCACACCTCGTCGACGTCGAACGGCTGTTCCGGAACCAGAGTCAGGTGTGCCCCCGACGCCAGTCCGGCTTGCAGCGCGATCCAGCCCGCGTGCCGGCCCATGACCTCGACGAGCATGACGCGCTGGTGAGATTCGGCCGTGGTGTGGAGCCTGTCGATGGCGTCGGTCGCGACGGCCAAGGCGGTGTCGAAGCCGAAAGTCACGTCGGTGCAGTCGATGTCGTTGTCGATCGTCTTGGGCACGCCGATCACGGGCACGCCGCTCTCGGAGAGCCAACTGGCCGCGGTCAGTGTGCCTTCGCCACCGATCGGGATCAGGACGTCGATCCCGTTGTCGTCGAGGGTCTGTTTGATCTGATCGAGGCCCGCGCGGAGTTTGTCGGGGTTCACGCGAGCTGTGCCGAGGATCGTGCCGCCGCGAGTGAGGATGCGATTGATGCGGTCGTCGGAGTCGAGTGGCACCTTGCGGTCCTCGAGCAGTCCTCGCCAACCGTCCCGGAATCCGACCACGGTACTGCCGTAACGACCGGCCGACGTACGTACGACGGCGCGGATGACCGCGTTCAAGCCCGGGCAGTCGCCGCCGCCCGTGAGGATTCCGATTCGCATAGTGCAGCACCTCTCGTGACCGGATTGTGGATCTTGATGTCCATCTTCCCCCAGTCACCGTATTGCCGCAGGATAGCGGCGTTGCCGAGCCGCAACGCCGCGCCGAGCGAGAGCACTAGCCCGGCGTGACGAGCCCGCTTTCGTAGGCCAACACGACTGCCTGGGCACGATCGCGCAGATCGAGCTTGGACAGCACCTTCCCGACATGGGTCTTGACCGTTTGTTCGGCGACGAACAAACGCTCGGCGATCTCGACGTTGGACAGCCCGCGGGCGATCAGTTCGAGGACCTCACGCTCACGCGGGGTCAACGCGTCGAGCGCTGCGGGTCGTGCGCGCGGGGCCGCCCGGCGACTCGTCACATCGGCGATCAGACGCCGCGTCACCGTCGGGGCCAACAAGGCCTGCCCTTCGGCGACGACGCGTACCGCCCGAATCAGTTCCTCGGCCGGTGCGTCCTTGAGCATGAACCCGCTCGCCCCGACGCTCAGTGCCTCGTAGACGTAGTCGTCGATGTCGAAAGTGGTGAGCATGAGAACTCGCACCGGTGGTTCCCACCCGGCGGACAGAATCTGGCGGGCAGCGTCGAGTCCGTTCATCTCGGGCATACGAACATCCATCAACACCACATCCGGGCGCAGACGCGCAACCTCGGCGACGGCGATCTTGCCGTCCGGCGCATCGCCGATCACGCTGATGTCGGGCTGGGCGGAGAGTAGGGCTCCGAACCCTTGTCGAACCATCGCCTGGTCGTCTGCGATGAATACTGTGATGGGCACTCGGACAGCCTAGGCGGGCATCGACGGCAACTCGGCCCGGACCTCGAACCCTCCATCCTCTCGCCGGTTTGCCAGCAGCATGCCGCCCACCGCCGAAGCCCGCTCACGCATTCCGCGGATTCCGTTGCCACCAGTGGTTTCCGACGCCGAGTGCTGATTGCCGCCCGATGGCGAAGGTCCGTTGTTCACGTACGCGCTCACCGATTGCGGACCGAAGGCCACGGCGACCTCGATGGGTCCGCCGGGTGAATGCCTGGCCGCGTTGGTGATCGACTCCTGAATGATCCGGTAGAGCGCAAGGCCCGTGGATTCCGAGACCGACGCTCGATCGCCGTCGACTCGCCACGACACCGGAAGTCCGGCACGGGTACTGCCGAGCAACAGTTCGTCCAACTGGTCGACGCCCGGTTGCGGAGCCTTCACCACGGTGTCCCCGTCGCTGCGCAGGACTCCGAGGAGGCCGCGGATCTCGTTGAGCGCTGCTCGCCCTGTCTCACTTATCGATTCGAATTCCGTTCGGATCTCCGGGGTGACTGCATCGAGCCGGTAGGGCGCGCTCTGCGCTTGCACGACCACCATCGACATGTGATGGGCCACGATGTCGTGCAAGTCGCGGGCGATCCGCGCCTTCTCCTCGAGGATCGTGCGCCGAGTGCGTTCGAGTTCACTGACTTCCTCCTGCTTGGCCAACTGGCGGCGCGAGAGAACCAACCAGCGGATCAACAGGCAGAAGACGACCAGCGCGCTCAGCCCGACGGCCCAACCGGCTCCGTCGCTTCCCGGCGCGTTGCCGAGGAAGAGCAACACCGTGGCGATCCAGGCGACACCGACAACCTGAATGGGCGCCCGCAGACTCACCGCGGCCAGCAACGACATCAGCACGATGATGTGGACGACCTGCCACGGATAGTCGTAACCGGGAGTGTTGTCGAACACCAACGGGATGATCAGCGCCGAGACCGCCGACACCGCCCAACCCAACGGAGCGTTGATCCGGATCAGGACGAACGGAAATGCCGCCAACGCGGCGACGAAGGGCATGATCGGCGGCGAAACATGATGCGTCAGTTGCAGTGTCGGCCAGGCAATCGAATAGAGGATCAGAGTGATCACGACGATGACGATGTTCCAGAACTGACCGCGCGCCACGAAACTGGTTGCGCGGCGAACCTTCTCCGAATGTACTACCGCCCCGTCGAGGCCGGACAGCATCGACCCAGCAGTGGCGTATGTCGGCGCGGACACATCCGGTGCGCCCCTGTTCTTCCTTCGGACCTTGATCACTCGTCAAGCCTATGAAGGTGAACCCCGAAAGTCCTCATACTGCAGAGTGAGATCCCCCTACCTCCGAGGTATCACAGGGGAGGGAATTCTCACCCGATCGCGCGCCGGAGAACCCCTCCACAGAGCGATGACCGCCAGGATTGTCCGTTCATAGCGTGAACGGCATGCGGATCACACGAGTGAAAGACCTCTCTCGAAGCGGCGGTACCTGGGCTGCCTTGGCCTTGGCTGCAACGGCAGCGATTACCGTCACCGCCGGAGCGAGCGGCGCCGAGTCGCCGCGCACCGAGAATTCGAACGCATCCAGGGCCATCGCCACCGTGACTACCGCGAATGCCTCTGACGCTGCGACCACCATCCCGGCAGATTTCGCCGCATTTGCCGGCTACACCCCCACTGTGGTCGACGGATACCTCGCCAATCCCCACGGCGACTGCTCGTCCCCGGTCCCACTGCCCGACGAATTCGACTCGGCCTGCAAAGCACACGATCTCGGGTACGACCTACTCCGCTACGCGCATTCACACGGAACGGAACTGGGGCCGTGGGCCCGGCAGGTCCTCGACGGTCAGCTCGACGAGCGAATGCATGCGGCCTGCGAAGACCGTACGTCCTTTCTCTCACGTGGGTATTGCTTCGCGATGGCCGATGTAGCCGTCACGGCGGTGAACGGAAACTCCTGGCGCCAAAGCTATCTGACACCGGTCACGGAATCTGGATTCGGTTACGGCACGGCCGGAGTTCTTGCTGTTTCCGCCCTCGGCTTCACCCTCATGCGGTCGCGGCGCCTCGCCCCGTCGAACGAGTTCTCCATCTCCCCGAAAGCGATTGCAGCATGAGCGTTCTGAATGCGTCACGGACCCCCGTCCTAGCCCGAGTCGGGGCGCTGGCGGTCCCTCGAGTGTCCACGAGTGTCGCCGTGGCAGCGATGTCCGCCATCTCGCTGGCCCCCGGACTGCTGCCGAGATCAGCCGCACTCCAGGGTGTGTTCAGCGGACTGCTCGTCGCGGTCGGGCTGCTGACGGTGTGGGTGTTCTCCGCGATCGCCCGTCCACTCGTGCCCGATCGCGTCAAGGACCGATTCGACGAACGTCATTGGCGCATCTGCGCGTTCGGACTGTCGACGGCCGCCACCGCCGTAGCGATGTTCGCCGCCACCGGTTGGCAGAGTTCGTTGCGAGCAGCGATGGGGGCACCGCCTGCCGGACTGCTCCACTGGGTGGAGGCGGGTTGCATTGCCGCGCTGACCGCCCTTGGCCTCTGGGGCATCGGGGTCGGGATGTCGAAGGCGCTGCGGTGGATGGGTTTCGCGCGGGGTGTGGGCGCCCTGGTCATGGGAGTCCTCGGAGTGCAGTTGGTCGTCGGCCCTGCCGTCTGGAACGGTCTCGCCGATTCGTTCGACAAGTCCAACTCGTACATCGACAGCGCTCTGACACAGCCACTTTCGGCGTCCGGGTCAGGCGGCCCCGATTCTCTGATCTCGTGGACGTCGATGGGGGCGGAGGGACGCAAGTTCGTCGCTGCCGGCGAAGACTCGGTGCGCGTCTATGCCGGTCTGGATTCCGCACCCGACGCCACATCACGTGCCGCTCTCGCGGTGAGCGAACTCGATCGCGTCGGCGGCTTTGCCCGCAACAGCGTCGTGGTGGCCGTTCCGACCGGCTCGGGGTGGATCGACACCCACGCCGTCGACGGTATCGAGCAACGGTTCGGCGGGGACGTCGCGATCGTCGGACAGCAATACTCCGACGCACCCAGCTGGGCGACATTCCTGTTCAGCCGCGACGACGCCGAAGAATCAGCCACCGCCCTGTTCACGGCTGTCGGCAGCCACATCGCCGCGATGCCCGCCGAGGATCGACCGGACCTGTTCCTCTACGGACAGAGCCTCGGCGCCGTCGGGGGCAGCGCCGCACTGACCGAGGCTTTGTCCGAGGGCAGTCCCATAGTCCCGTGCGACGTGTTGTGGGCCGGTCCCCCGGCCGGCGCGACACGAACGGACGGCGCAACCGTCCTCGCGAACACGTCCGACCCGGTGGTGTGGTGGTCGCCCGCCCTCGCGACACAGAAGCCGGATCTGAGCCGAGCGGCCCAGGATGCACCGATTCCTCAGTGGATCCCGGGCGTCACGTTCCTGCAGACCACCGTCGACATGCTCGGTTCGCTCGGTGTCCCCGCCGGCCACGGCCATCGCTACGGAACCGATCAGGGAACAGCTTTGGGGACGTGCTCCTGAAACTGCTGTGCGCCTTTATTAACCGCGGGGGGTTAATAAAGGCGCACAGCAAACAGGTCAGACTGCAGTTGCAATCGGGCCGCGAGCAGCTTCGTAGGCGGCACCGACGCGGTAGAGGCGCTCGTCAGCCATGGCGGGCGCCATGATCTGCAGGCCCACCGGCAGGTTGTCGTCCGCCGACAGCCCCGAGGGCACCGACATCGCGCAGTGTCCGGCCAGGTTGGTCGGCAACGTGCACAGGTCGGAGAGATACATGGCCAGCGGGTCGCCGACCTTCTCCCCCAACTTCCACGGAGTGAACGGGCTGGTCGGCGAGACCAGTACGTCTACCTTCTCGTAGGCTTTGTCGAAATCGCGTGCGATGAGGGTACGAACCTTGAGCGCCGAACCGTAGTAGGCGTCGTAGTAGCCCGAGGACAGTGCGTAAGTGCCGATCATGATGCGGCGCTTGACCTCCGGGCCGAAACCGGCGGCGCGGGTTGCCGCCATGACCTGGTCGGCACTCATGTTGCCTTCGTCGACGCGCAGTCCGTAGCGCATGGCGTCGAAGCGGGCCAGGTTGGACGAGACCTCACTGGGCAGCACCAGGTAGTACGACGCGAGCGCATGCTCGAAGCTCGGGCACGAAACCTCGACAACTTCGGCGCCCAAAGCCTTGAGTTGCTCGACAGCAGCGTCGAAGGAAGCGATGACGCCGGGCTGGTAGCTGTCGGAGTGAAGTTCCTTGACCACACCGACCTTGACGCCGCGCAGGTCGCCGGCCGCACCTTCACGTGCCGCAGCGACCACCGGACGCACGGGGGCGTCGATGGACGTGGAGTCACGCGGATCGTGCCCGGCGATGACCTCGTGCAGCAGAGCGGTGTCGAGCACGGTGCGACCACAGGGGCCGCCCTGATCGAGCGAGGAGGCGCACGCGACGAGTCCGAAGCGTGAGACAGTCCCGTACGTCGGCTTGGTTCCGACCGTCGCGGTGACCGCAGCGGGCTGACGGATCGAACCACCGGTGTCGGTGCCGATGGCCAGCGGGGCCTGACGGGACGCGAGCGCCGCTGCGCTACCGCCGCCCGAACCACCGGGGATGCGGGTGACGTCCCACGGGTTGCGCGTCGGGCCGAAGGCCGAGTTCTCGGTCGAAGAGCCCATCGCGAACTCGTCGAGGTTCGTCTTGCCGAGGATCGGGATGCCGGCCGCGCGCAGCTTCGAGGTCAGAGTCGCGTCGTACGGCGCGACCCAGCCTTCGAGAATCTTCGACGCACAGGTGGTCGGCATGTCCGTCGTGGTGAAGATGTCCTTCAACGCGATCGGAACACCGGCGAGTGCCGAAGCGGGTTCGTTTCCGCCTGCGAGCGAGTTGTCCACTGCTGCGGCGGCTTCGAGAGCCTGTTCGCCTGCAACGTGCAGGAACGCGTGGTACTCGGTGTCGACAGCAGCGATGCGGTCGAGATGCGCCTGCGTGACCTCTACCGAGGACACCTCACGAGAGTGGATCTTGCCGGCCAGCTCAGCGGCGTCCAGCGTGGTCAGATCGGTCATTCGCCCTCTCCAAGGATCTGCGGAACCGCAAAGCGATCCTGTTCGACTGCGGGTGCTCCGGACAATGCCTGCTCGGGGGTCAATCCGGGCACGATCACGTCGGGGCGCGTCACGTTGGTGACGGCATTGGGGTTCGCCATGGGCGGGACGTCGTCGGCCGCGACCTCGGTGACCACCTTGACGTGGTTGAGAATCGAATCCAACTGACCGGCGAACTCGTCGAGTTCGGCATCGGACAGGGCGAGTCTGGACAGCCGCGCGAGGTGCGCGACCTCGTCACGGGAGATGGCAGGCACCGCGGGGCCCCTTTCGGAAGAGGACGTGAACATTGCCGGTCCAGCCTAGTTGCTCGCCGCGGCAGACCTGTAAGCACGCCTGCAGTACCGAACGACGAGCACGCTCACTGTGTCGATCGCCACGCCGGATTCCGGCGGTGTGTTTCGCTCGTGTGACAAGCATGTGCATCTGGCGTGACGCCGCCGCGGCGCCCACCATCGCAGGTTGAGCAAGTGCAAAGATGAGTCAGACCCGGGTCGACGTGATCCGGGCGAGAACCGATCAGCGAAAGGCACGCACGTGTCGTACCTGCTTCGCGTCCAACTGCCCGATCGACCCGGCAGCCTCGGCGCTCTCGCCGTAGCGCTCGGTTCGGTGGGCGCAGACATCCTCTCCCTCGACGTCGTGGAACGAGGCGACGGTTTTGCCATCGACGACCTCGTGGTCGACGTCGAACCGGGCGCGCTGCCCGACACTTTGATCACCGCTGCCGAGCACCTACCGGACGTGCTGGTCGATTCGATCCGCCCCTACGCCGGGATTCTCGACACTCACCGTGAGCTCGAACTCATCGATTCCGTTGCGACGGCCCGAAACGATCGACTACAGGTCCTCGTCGACGGCGCTCCGCGTGTACTGCGAGTCGGTTGGTGCGTCGTCGCGGACATCGGCAAGCACGGTGCGTACCGCGTCGTCGGTAGCGCCGGCGCGCCGGAAACCCATGCCACCGACATTCCGTGGATGCCACTGGACAAGCCCACCGCCCTCGACGGCGAGGCCGACTGGGTTCCGGACGTATGGCGCGACATGAACACCAGCCTCGCTGCCGCACCTCTCGGCTCCGGCAATCGAGTCCTCATGCTCGGTCGTCCTGGTGGGCCTGAATTCCGCCCTTCGGAGATAGCCCGCCTCGGCTATCTCGCGGGAATCGTGGCGACGGTCCTGGGTTGACCAGGCTGGGTAATCAGGCGAGACCGCGAACCATGACGGTCAGTTCCATACCGCGAATCGGCTCCCACGCCCGCTCGGGATCAGGGACGAAACCGTTGCGGTCGTAGATGCGACGCGCATCGACCATCTCGGGTTGCGTCGAGATGACCACCGAGTGATCGCCGCGGTCGTAGGCCTCGGCGATCACGGCGCGAACCAATGCCGTTCCGGCGCCCGATCCCCGAGCTTGCGGCGAGACCGCGAGCATGCGGAACTCGAGTTCGCCCTTCTGCGCAACATCCGCGAAGGGCGTGCCGGGTTCGGCGATCGTCAACGAGCCAACGACCTCGTCGCCGAGAACGGCAACCAGTACCCGTCCCTGCTCCACCCGAGTTGCGGTGTCGCGCAGGCGCTCCGCGTACGGGGATCCGTCGGCGACGAATCCGCCACCCACGTACGACTGCACAGTCAGTTCACCGACGGTCTCGAACTCAGCCGGTAGAACTTCACGAATCTGGATCATGGCGTCACTATCGCACCCTGCACGCCAATCTCAGAAATCGGACAAAGTCACTCTGATTCGTCCAATTCGGTGGGCGCGACCGCATCCGGGCCATCTTCGAGCAACCGCCGGAAGCCGTCTTCGTCGAGCACCGGCACACCCAATTCGACTGCTTTGTCGTGCTTGGAACCGGGCGCTTCACCCACGACGACAAACGCAGTCTTCTTCGACACCGAACCCGCGGCCTTGCCCCCGCGCACCAAAATCGCTTCCTTCGCCTGATCTCGCGAGTACGTCTCGAGCGAACCGGTGACGACGATCGAGAGGCCCTCGAGATTGCGCGGAATCGAGTCGTCTCGTTCGTCCTCCATGCGCACTCCCGCCGAAGCCCACTTGTCGACGATCTGCTGGTGCCAGTCGACGGAGAACCACTCCACAACAGCGGCGGCGATTGTGGATCCGACGCCGTCGACTGCAGCCAACTCGTCGACCGACGCTTCCCGAATGCGTTGCAGCGAGCCGAATTCGCCGGCCAACGCCCTCGCGGCAGTGGGGCCGACGTGCCGAATCGACAGTGCCACAAGCACTCTCCACAGCGGCTTGTCCTTGGCCGAATCCAGGTTGGCCAGCAAGCGTTTTCCGTTTGCGGACAGGGCTCCCGCATTGGTGCGGAAGATCGGAACCTCGATCAGTTTCTCGGCGTCGAGTGAGAAGAGATCACCCTCGTCACCGATGACCTTCGCCTCCAACAGCCCGGTCGCGGCCTCGTAACCGAGCACCTCGATGTCGAATGCACCGCGCCCCGAGACGTGGAACACGCGCTCGCGCAACTGCGCCGGGCAGTACTGCTGATTGGGGCACCGCACGTCGACGTCGCCCTCTTTCGCGGGTGCCAACAACGTGCCGCACTCGGGGCAGTGCGTCGGCATCACGAACTCGCGCTCGGTACCGTCGCGTACGTCGGCCACGGGACCGAGAACCTCCGGGATGACGTCACCGGCCTTGCGCAACACCACGGTGTCGCCGATCAGCACACCCTTGCGCTTGACCTCGGATCCGTTGTGCAGCGTGGCCAAGGACACAGTGGATCCCGCCACCGTGACGGGTTCCATGTATGCGAACGGCGTCACACGACCCGTGCGACCGACGCTGACCCGGATGTCGAGGAGCTTGGTCGTTACCTCCTCCGGTGGGTACTTGTACGCGATCGCCCACCGTGGTGCGCGTGACGTGGTCCCCAGGCGACGATGCAACGACATCTCGTCGACCTTGACCACCAGGCCGTCGATCTCGTGCTCGACGTCGTGGCGATGTTCTCCCCAGTACTTCATCTTCTCGACCACCGCGTCGGCGCCGACCACCCGCGAGGTGTGCGTGGACACCGGAAGACCCCACGCTGAGAGGGCCACGTAAGCGTCGTATTGCGACGCCGGCTCGAAACCTTCCATGCGCCCGAGCCCGTGGCAGATCATGCCGAGACGACGACGCGCGGTGACAGCTGGATTCTTCTGACGCAGGGATCCCGCCGCGGAGTTGCGCGGATTGGCGAACGGCGCCTTGCCCTCCTCGACCAGGGAGGCGTTGAGTGCCGCGAAGTCCTCGAGGCGGAAGAACACCTCACCGCGTACCTCGAGCAGGCTCGGGATCGGGTACTCGTCCGTGGCGGTGAGCCGCTCCGGGATGTCGTTGATCGTCAGGGCGTTGAGTGTGACCAACTCGCCTGTGCGGCCGTCGCCGCGGGTTGCGGCGCGCACGAGTTTGCCGTTTTCGTAGACGAGGTTGAGCGCGACACCGTCGATTTTCACTTCACACAGATAGTGCAGTTCCGGGCCGGTTTCCTGCTCTACCTTCGCGATCCACCCGCGGAGTTCGGACTCGTCGAAGACGTTGTCGAGACTGAGCATCCGCTCGAGATGATCGACGGACGTGAAGTCCGTCGCGAATCCGCCTCCGACCAATTGCGTCGGCGAGTCGGGAGTCCGCAGATCCGGGTACCGCTCTTCGAGAGCATTGAGCTGCCCGAGCAATGTGTCGAATGCACCGTCCGAAATGACGGGCGCATCACGAACGTAGTAGCGGAACTGATGCTGGCGTACCTCTTCGGCCAGCTCCGTCCACTGCTCGCGCGCCTCGTTGGGCGCTGGCTGCATTGCATCCGCGGTTTCAGTCACAGCTAGGAGAATATCGGTTCACACCGACACACCCCATGACTCCACACATCAGAATGCCGACGGATCGTCCACCAATGCCTTACCGACGTCAGTGCACAGCCGAAGGGCGGCGCGACTCCACTCGAGGCTCGCACCCGCAAGACCACAGCTTGGGGTTACCGCGACCTGGGTCTGCAGGAGTTCGCGCGAGAAGCCGAGACGATCGATCAGGGTGACGGCGGGCATCGCGCACTCTTTCCACGTCACCGGCTTTTCCGGCGGGGCGGAAGGAACCAGACCGAGCGCCAATTCCTTGCCGGCGTCGAACAACTGGCCGATGCCGTCGAGATCACGAGAACCGACGAGCGACATGTCCAAGCTCACGCCGAACGCCTGGCTTCGCCTCAGTAGATCCCACGGCATGTCGGCAGCGCAGCTGTGAACGATCGTCGGCAGCCCGCAACCGCTGATCGTCGAGTCGAGCACCGCCAGCGCCTCGGGTTCCGGCAGAGCCGGAACGCTTTCCATCTTGGTGCGCCCGGGCAGCGAACCGGCCAGAACTGCCGCGATCTGCGGCTCGTCCAACTGGATCACGACCTTGGCGCCGGTCCGGCGTGTGACCTCGGCCGCGTGTCGCGCGAGACCCTCACCCAGTGATTCGGCGATGTCACGCAGCGCCCCGCGGTCGACGAGAACTCGCGAACCGTTCGCGACCTCGATCTCGGCGCCGAGTGTCAGCGGGCCGGCAGCTTGGAGCTTGACGACGTGGTCTCCGCCGACGAGGCGGGCCGATTCCCAGGCTTCCTCGAGTGCGTCGAGATCCTGGTTCAGGAAGTCCTCGGCGCGCTTCGCGACGTTGCCCCTCCGCGGCACGACGCGATAGGCACGCGTCGAGGCGTCGAGGTTGATGTCGACCAAAATGGCCCCCGCCCGGCCGACCATGTCAGCGCCGAGACCGCGACCCGGCAACTCCACCAGGTGTGGGAAACCGCCCAGTTCACCGAGGATGGTTGCGGCACTTTCGCGGGCGTCCGTGCCCGGCCAGGATCCGATTCCGGTGACGAGGCCACCGATGGAAACCTGCTGTGTCACAGTGCGTTCGGCTCGGATTCGGTGCCGGAGATGGTGCCACTGCCGAGTACCTGGTCGCCCAGTTCGCTGTCGGGGCGATACAACACGACGGCCTGGCCCTTCGCGACGCCGGTCAGTGGTTCGCGCAACGAAATCGCGATACCGCCGGTTGAAGTACCGTCATCGACGGCCTCCGCAACGGCCTGCGCCAATCCGCCGTGCGCACGAACCTGCACCATGCACTCGACGGGGCCTTCGGGCGCTTGGCCCGAAGTCCAGATCGCGCGCTGGGCCGAGATGGCCCAGACGTCGAGATTCTTGGCCGAACCGACCCGTACCGTTCCGGTTTCGGGCTCGATCGCAGTCACGTACCGCGGACGGCCGTCACCCGCGGGACCTTCGACGCCGAGCCCCTTGCGCTGTCCGATCGTGAAACCGTGTACGCCGTCGTGCGCAGCGAGGACCTCACCCGAATCGGCGTCGACGACGCTTCCGGGACGAACGCCGATCCGCGCGCCCAGGAATGCTCGAGTATCGCCGGTCGGGATGAAGCAGATGTCATGGCTGTCAGGCTTGTTCGCCACAGCCAGGCCTCGTTCGGCGGCTTCCTCGCGGATCTGTTCCTTCGGTGTGTCACCGATCGGGAACATCGCCCGCGAAAGCTGATCAGCAGTCAGCACACCGAGGACGTACGACTGATCCTTGTCCGCATCAACCGCCCGGCGCAGGACGCCGTCTTCGAGGCGCGCGTAGTGACCCGTCGCCACGGCATCGAAACCGAGAGCGACCGCACGATCGGCCAGTGCGGTGAATTTGATCTTCTCGTTGCACCGCAGGCACGGATTGGGGGTCTCACCCGCTGCGTACGACGCCACGAAGTCGTCGATCACGTCTTCCTTGAAACGATCGGCGAAATCCCAGACGTAGAAGGGTATTCCGAGGACGTCGGCAGCGCGCCTGGCGTCGCCGGCGTCTTCCTTCGAGCAGCAACCACGCGAACCCGTCCGCAATGCGCCCGGCGCCGTGGACAGCGCAAGATGAACACCGACGACGTCATGTCCGGCGGCAACGGCGCGGGCGGCGGCGACAGCGGAGTCGACGCCTCCGCTCATGGCTGCGAGTACTCGCATCAGCGATCCCCTCCACGCGAACCGGCGCCGGCAAGACCGGCGGCCCGAGCGCGCTCTACTACTTGTGGAAGCGCAGCGATCAGCGCGTCCACATCGGTGACACTCGACGTATGTCCGAGCGAAAATCTCAGGGAGCCACGCGCGACAGACGATTCGACGCCCATCGCGATCAATACGTGGCTGGCCCGGGCCACACCAGCGGTGCAGGCCGAACCGGTGGAACATTCGATACCGGCCGCGTCGAGGAGCATCAACAGCGAATCGCCCTCGCAACCGGGAAAGGTGAAGTGCGCGTTACCGGGAAGCCGATCGGATCCGGTCGGGCCGTTGAGTACCGACTCGGGAAGGATCTCCAGGACTCCATCTATCAACCGATCGCGCAACTGCGCCAATTCCCTTGTGCTGGAATCGAAGTTCTCGACATTCGCGCGCAGCGCAGCAGCCATCCCGACAACACCCGCAGTATCCGGAGTGCCCGAACGCAGATCACGTTCGTGTCCGCCGCCGTGAAGGAGCGGCACACAGGGAACCTGGCGTCCGAGCAGCAGTGCGCCGACGCCGTGCGGACCACCGAACTTATGTGCCGCGATGCTCAGCGCGGACAACTTGCTCGCCGCGAAATCGACGGGCAATTGCGCAACGGCCTGGACCGCGTCGCTGTGCATCGGAATCTCGAACTCTGCCGCGACCTCTGCCAACTCCATGATCGGCATGATCGAGCCGACCTCGTTGTTGGCCCACATCACCGTCACGAGTGCCACCTCGTCGGCGTGGACGGACAGCTCGTCGCGCAACGTCTTCGGGTCGACGACACCGTTCTCGTCGACCGGCAACCACGTCACACGCGCGCCCTCGTGCTGCTCGAGCCACTCGACGGCGTCGAGCACCGCATGATGCTCGACGGAGCTGGCCAGAATTCGAGTGCGTCGCGGATCAGCGTCACGGCGAGCCCAGTAGATGCCCTTGACCGCGAGATTGTCGCTCTCGGTTCCTCCGGAGGTGAAGATGACCTCCGACGGCCGCGCACCCAGGCTCGCGGCGATCGACTCGCGCGATTCCTCGACGCGGCGCCGGGCCGCACGGCCGGAGCCGTGCAGCGAGGACGCGTTGCCCACGGTTTTGAAGGTATCGGTCATCGCCTCGATAGCGGCTGCCGACATCGGAGTCGTGGCGGCATGATCGAGGTACACCGGAAATCCGGCGTGGGCACTGTGTGCAGGCAGAGTCATGGCTTGACAAGGATAGCCCAGCACGAGAGTTCGCCCAGCCTCGCTCAGGAGGCTACGCGGTCATCGCCGGGGAGGGATCGATTTGTCCCACGGCTTGTGTCACGAGTTCCGGCGCGGGGTCGAAGATGTCGTGAGCTGCCAGATCGATGGTTTCGACGCCTCGTACAGCTCTCTCGCATCGCTGTGCGAGGTCGATTCGACACTCCCCTGCCTCCTCGAGTGGAGCCAGCCTGACCTTCACCTCGACGTTCTTCTGACGCAGGATCCGGCGGATGGACTGACCGATCGTTTCGGTGCCGACAAAGCACGGTCCGGTGCACAGGGAACCGTCGGCGTTCTCGTAGCGGATCGCCATGGGCTGAACCGGGCATTCGGCGTCGACGGCAGCTTGGAACATCGCCGGGCGAAAACCGCCGTTCGCCCGGCCGCACCAGGTCGTTCCCTCGGGAAACACCATCACACGGACACCTCGCTGCAGGCGCTCGCGAACGACGTCGACGGTTCCGGGAAGTTCACGCAGTCGAGCGCGATCGATGGGGACGACGCGCATCCGGCGCGCGAGACCACCGAGCACTGCCCAGTCGAGCAAGTCGGCACGGGCGACGAAGTTGGCCGGGGCAACGGCACTCGCGACGAGGACGTCGGTCCACGACACGTGGCCGGCGACAACCATCACGCCCGCCGGTTCGGCGCGCCCCAACCGCTGATCGTCGACCGTGAGCTTCATCCCCAGGCAACGCAGCAGCGCCCGCGAGTATCCGCGCTGCATCTCCGTACGCCAGGCGCGCGGGAGCAGCCAACCGGCCGAAAGCACCGGCGCAGTCACCAGTGCGGCGCCGACCATGACCCCGCGGGCCACCACGGTGATACTCGACACACGGGGTGCGTCCGCGGGTAGGCACCCGTCGCCGCAGGGGCTCGTCGGCACCCAGTACGGCAACGTCGCGGTCATCAGCCGATCCCCGATTCGTGCGCGGCGGCCGCCGATCGCAGCCGTTCGAGGTAGCGCTTGTTGGCGGAGTGAAGGCCTTGCAGCGCAACAAAATCGGCCACACCGAACTCGGGATCGTGAGCAGGTTCCCCGCAGATCATCGCGCCCATCCGCAAGTAGCCACGTAGCAACGGCGGCATCGTGACGCGTTCCGGTGCGGCAATCTCGTCGAGCGTCAGACCGCCGAGGACCACCGGGTTTCGCGGCGTCACCCGTCGTGACGCCGGACTGGCGTGTTTGTTCATCACGAAGTCACGGACGCCGCGGACATCGGCGCCGGCGATTGAATCGGGGCTCGGGAGGACGGGCACGGAGACGCAGCCCATCACCCACTCGTATCCGGTCAATTCGAGGTAGTGCAGGATGCCTGACCACATCAGGCTGAGGACGGATCCGGTGCGGTGAGCGGGATCGACGCACGCGCGACCCATTTCGACGATTCTGTTCGCCACCGGATCGAGCGCGGAGATGTCGAATTCCGTTGCGGTGTAATACCCACCCGCGGCCGCAGCGGAATCCGGCGGCAGCATTCGGTAGCAGCCGACGTACTCCTCGGTGATGTTGTCGCGAACGAGAAGATGATCACAGAATTCGTCGAAGGCGTCGGCGTCGAGCTCGAACACGCCGGCCGAGGCCGGGAGGGAGAAGCCTGGCTCGGAGGCGAACACTCGGTATCGAAGGCGCTGCGCTGCGACACGATGCTCGCGGTCGGAGGAGACGATCAGGGAATATCTCGGCTGGGCGACCTCACGGCCGAGATTGTCACTCGCGGAGCGAAGGACTGACGTAATTGTCATGCGCAAGGTTTATCGAGCGCGAACGGCGTCTCGGTATCGACGAAGTGACATGCCGATGCAGGCCGGGTGAATAAAGCACTGTGCGCCTTTATCAACCGCGGGGGGTTGATAAAGGCGCACAGCAGTTCGTGCTTTTTAGCCCTTGTGGGACTTCACAGCTTCGGTGAGCTGCGGTGCGACGTTGAACAGGTCGCCCACGATGCCGAAGTCGGCGATCTCGAAGATGGGTGCCTCTTCGTCCTTGTTGACCGCGACGATGGTCTTGGACGTCTGCATGCCGGCACGGTGCTGGATGGCACCGGAAATGCCGAGCGCGATGTACAGCTGCGGCGAGACCGTCTTACCGGTCTGACCGACCTGGAACTGTCCGGGGTAGTAACCCGAGTCCACAGCAGCACGCGAAGCACCGACTGCAGCGCCGAGGGAATCGGCCAGCTCTTCGACGACGGAGAACTTGTCCGCGCTGCCGACGCCACGTCCACCGGAGACGACAACCGACGCCTCGGTGAGCTCGGGGCGGTCGCCGCCGACGATGGGCTCACGCGAGGTGACCTTGACGGCACTCTCGTCCTGAGCCGGAACCTCGACGGTGATCTGCTCGCCTGCGCCGGCCTGCGGAGCAGCCTCGACTGCACCCGGGCGAACCGAGTAGACGGGAACGTCGCCGTTGGCCTTGGCCTCGACGGTGAACGCGCCACCGAAGATGGAGTGGACGCCGGTGCCGTCAGCCTTGATCTCGATGACGTCGGTCAGCAGTCCGGAGCCCAGACGTGCGGCCAGACGACCGGCAACCTCTTTGCCCTCGGTGCCGGCCGCGGTGATGACCGCTGCCGGGCTGGTGGACTCGACCAGAGCGGCGAGAACGTCGACCTTGGGGGTGACGAGGTAGCCGTCGATGTCGTCGGACTCGGCGACGTAGATCTTCTCGGCGCCGGCTGCTGCCAGAGCGTCGGCGAGCTTTGCTGCGGTACCCGCGGGGCCGGCGACAACTGCCGACGGCTCACCGAGTGCGCGTGCAGCGGTGATGAGTTCGGTGCTGACCTTCTTCAGCGCACCCTCTGCGTGCTCTACGAGCACAAGTACTTCTGCCATGACTTAACTCTCCCTGAGTTCTTCTGCTGGATGTCTAGAAGGGCGCGGTCAGATGACCTTGTTGCTGACGAGGTAAGCGGCAATCTTGGTGCCACCGTCTCCCTCGTCGACGATGCGCTCACCAGCGGTACGGGGGGGCTTCGGGGTGGAGGACGTCACGGTGGTGCCGGCGTTCGCAACACCGACGGTCTCCGGATCGACTCCGAGGTCGGCCAGCGTGTAGACGAGAACTTCCTTCTTCTTCGCGGCCATGATGCCCTTGAAGGACGGGAAGCGCGGCTCGTTGATCTTCTCGGTGACCGAGACGATCGCGGGCAGCGAAGCCTCGAGGCCGAAGACGCCCTCGTCGGTCTCGCGCTCACCGGTGATCTTGCCGTCGGCGACGACGACCTTGCGCAGCTGCGTGAGCTGCGGGATGCCCAGGTACTCGGCGATGATGGCCGGAACAGCGCCGACGCGGCCGTCGGTGGCCTCGTTGCCGGCGATGATCAGGTCGGCAGGCTCGTCGTTCTCGAAGGTGATCTGTCCGAGAGCAGCAGCGAGCGTCCATGCGGTCTGGATCGCGTCGGAGCCGTGCAGTGCCGGGTCGTTGATGTGGACGGCCTTGTCGGCGCCCATCGACAGAGCCTTGCGGATAGCGTCGGTGGCGCGGTCGGGACCTGCGGACAGCACCGTTACCTCACCGCCCTGAGCTTCCTTGATGAGGAGTGCTTCTTCGACGGAGCGCTCGTTGATCTCGTCGAGGACTGCGTCGGCGGCTTCACGGTCAAGCGTGTAGTCGCCGTCGGTCAGCTTGCGCTCGGACCATGTGTCGGGGACCTGCTTGATCAAAACAACGATATTCGTCATGGGTCTTCGTCGACCTCCTGTGTGTAATTCACCTGATAAATCGTCTGTGGTGCTCGCGCAGTCCGAGCGTCCGAAAAGAGAGTCCGACAGGTCTCCCCACGGGCGGATTTCTCGGTTCACGTCGGCTGTGCGTTAGATTACCCCACGTTAAGTTACCGGTGGGTAACTTAACGTGGAACCTCGTCCACCATAACGGCACGAACAGGAATTGACAGCAGTGATCTGGACCACGGCGAACACGTTCTACTCGGATGGCACTAATCTCGCACGGGTGAGTGAAACGAGTGTCAGCAACCACGAGGACGCACCCCTGCCCTTGACGGGCGAACGAACCGTGCCAGGAATCCCCGAGGAGAACTACTGGTTCCGGCGCCACGAAGTGGTGTACCGCGCACTTCTGGAGCGCTGCACGGACCGCCGAGTTCTCGAGGCCGGCTCCGGAGAAGGCTACGGCGCCAACATGATTGCGGACGTCGCAACGAAGGTTACGGGCCTGGACTACGACATCTCCGCGGTCGAACACGTCCGTGCGCGCTACCCTCGCGTCGAGATGCTCCACGGCAATCTCGCCGAGCTTCCACTGGCCGACAACTCGGTTGACGTCGTCGTCAATTTCCAGGTGATCGAGCACCTGTGGGATCAGGGTCAGTTCCTGCGCGAGTGCTTCCGCGTTCTCGCTCCCGGCGGTGAACTTCTCATCAGTACCCCCAACCGGATCACCTTCTCCCCCGGCCGCGACACGCCGCTCAACCCTTTCCACACTCGTGAGCTCAACGCCGCCGAAATGACCGAATTGCTCGAAGACGCCGGATTCCGCGTTCAGTTGATGACCGGCGTCCACCACGGTTCGCGTCTGAAGGAACTCGACGCGAAGCACGGCGGATCGTTCATCAACGCGCAGATCGACCGCGCGTTGGCCGGCGAGCCCTGGCCGGACGATCTCACCCGCGACGTCGAGGGCATCACCGTCGACGACTTCAGCATCAGCGAACCCGACATCGACGACAGCCTCGACCTTGTCGCCATCGCCGTGAAGGACACCGCCGTGAAGGAAACCGGCGAGTGAGTAACGCAACACCCGTCACCGAACCGGGGATGTTCGCCCTGGTTCTGCACTCCCATCTGCCGTGGCTCGCCAACCACGGCAGATGGCCCGTCGGCGAGGAATGGATCTACCAGTCCTGGGCTGCGTCGTACATTCCGCTTGCCGCCGCGCTTCGACGCCTCGCCGACGAGGGCCGATCGCACCTGCTGACACTGGGAATCACGCCGGTGCTCGCGGCTCAGTTGGACGATCCCCACTGCCTCGCCGGGATGCATCACTGGCTCGGCAACTGGCAGATCCGTGCCCACGAAGCCGCCGGGATGCCGGACGCGGCGCACCGCGAACTCGGCGCGCGCGAACACCGGGCGTCAGCCGCCGCTCTGGAGGATTTCGAGACTCACTGGCAGCACGGCGCTTCCCCGGTGTTCCGGGACCTCATCGATCGCGAGGCCTTCGAGCTTCTCGGCGGGCCGCTGGCCCACCCGTTCCAACCCCTGCTCGATCCTCGCTTGCGGGCCTTCTCTCTCCGCGAGGGTCTCGCCGACGCGCATGCCCGGTGGAGCCACACTCCGACCGGGATCTGGGGACCCGAGTGCGGGTACACACCGGGTATGGAGCGCGGGTACGCCGAAGCGGGCGTCACCCACTTCATGGTCGACGGTCCCGCCTTGCGCGGCGACACGTCCCTCGGCCGCCCGGTTCGTGAATCCGACGTGGTTGCCTTCGGCCGCGACCTGCAGGTCAGCTACCGCGTCTGGTCCCCGAAATCCGGATACCCGGGTCACGCTGCTTACCGCGACTTCCACACCTACGACCACGAGACGGGCCTCAAGCCGTCGCGGGTCACCGGACGGACCGTCGACTCCGCCGACAAGTTGCCGTACGACCCCGAACTCGCTGCCGCCGCCGTCGACAAGCATGTTGCCGACTTCGTCGAAACCGTTCGGGCGCGTCTGCGCAGTGAGTCCGCCCGTATCGGCCGCGACGCCCTCGTGGTCGCGGCTTTCGACACGGAACTGTTCGGGCACTGGTGGCACGAAGGTCCGCAGTGGCTCGAAAAGCTCCTGCGCGCGCTCCCCGAGGCCGGAATTCGCGTCGGGACCCTCGCTGACGCCAAGGCATCGGGATACGTCGGCGAACCCGTTCAACTCGAGGATTCGTCCTGGGGATCGGGCAAGGACTGGCGCGTGTGGGCCGGCGATCAGGTGTCCGACCTCGTGCAACTGAACTCCGAAGTAGTCGAGACTGCCCTCACCACCGTGGACAAGTCTCGCGGACGCGAC
This sequence comes from Rhodococcus sp. IEGM 1306, assembly GCF_036541985.1. Classification (NCBI taxonomy): domain Bacteria; kingdom Bacillati; phylum Actinomycetota; class Actinomycetes; order Mycobacteriales; family Nocardiaceae; genus Rhodococcus; species Rhodococcus sp. IEGM 1306. Next base: position 467,315 of record NZ_JAZHFF010000005.1, on the reverse strand, counting down.
AACGCTCCCGGCCGCCCGGAACTGCGAAACCGCGTCAACGATCAGGTACTTCGCGAGACACTGATGACAGTTTCGAGCGATTGGGCATTCATGGTGAGCAAGGATTCGGCCGCGGGGTACGCCCGCGAACGCGCACACAAGCACGCCCACGCGACCAGGGAAATCTCCGAAGCGGTGGTTTCCGGCCGCGACACCGTCGCCGAGCGCCTTGCCGAAGGCTGGAATCGTGCCGACGGATTGTTCCCAGGTCTGGATGCACGCCGTCTGCCCGACACAGAACTGGCGAACGGGAGTGCGTCGTGAAGATTCTCATCGTCTCGTGGGAGTACCCACCGGTCGTCGTGGGCGGGCTCGGTCGCCACGTCCACCATCTCGCCACCGAGCTTGCGGCTGCAGGCCACGAGGTTGTGGTCCTCTCACGGCGACCGTCCGGCACCGATGCGTCCACGCACCCGACGGTCACGCACATCTCCGAAGGCGTCCTTGTCGTCGCGGTGGCCGAGGACCCCGCTCACTTCGTCTTCGGTGAGGACATGCTCGCGTGGACCCTCGCGATGGGTCACGCGATGGTCCGCGCCGGGATGGCGCTGCACAAGCCAGGAGTGGGCGAGGGCTGGCAGCCGGACGTCGTACACGCGCACGATTGGCTGGTCGCACATCCGGCTATCGCCCTGGCCGAATTCTATGACGTCCCACTGGTTTCCACACTTCACGCCACCGAGGCGGGTCGCCACAGCGGCTGGATCTCCGGACGCATCAACCGCCAGGTCCACTCCGTCGAGTGGTGGCTGGCAAACGAATCCGACTCTCTCATAACCTGTTCGGCGTCCATGCAGGAAGAAGTGACCGAGCTCTACGGCCCGACGCTTCCGCCGATCACCGTCATCCGCAACGGAATCGACGTGACCACGTGGAACTTTCGCGAACGTGGACCGCGGTCCGGACCGCCGAAACTCCTCTTCGTCGGCCGCCTGGAATACGAGAAGGGCGTGCAGGACGCCATCGCGGCTCTCCCCCGAATCCGTCGTAGCCACCCCGGCACGACCCTCGCGATCGCGGGCGAAGGCACCCAGTTCACCTGGCTCTACCAACAGGCGCGGACTCATCGCGTCGCGCGGGCAGTGGACTTTCTCGGCAACCTCGATCACACCGAACTGCTCAGCTGGCTGCACGGAGCGGACGCCATCGTCCTGCCGTCCCGCTACGAGCCCTTCGGGATCATCGCCCTCGAAGCGGCGGCAGCCGGCACTCCGCTGATCACTTCCACCGCAGGCGGACTGGGCGAAGCCGTCGTCGACGGGGTGACGGGGATGTCCTTCCAACCGGGCGACATCGCCGGGCTCACCTCGGCTGTCCGCGAGGTTCTCGACGATCCCGCCGGGGCGCAGGAACGGGCAGTGGCCGCCCGCGCACGCCTGACATCGGACTTCGACTGGCATCAGGTCGCCGAGGAGACTGCGCACGTCTACGCGGGCGCAAAGCGTCGGGTGCGGCAGCCGTTGGCTCGTCCGCAGATCCCCGAGCGTCCGCTACCCGGCCGGTGAAGCGCTGACCTCAGCGGATCGGGAGTGGCGCGGTGAAGCGAGAACTCGCGTCCCCGAGCAGATGGCCGGGTGGCAACATCCGGCCGCACAGCACCAGCAGCAGATCCTGCGCCGCTCCGTGGACCTCGGCGCCGGCACCGTACGTCCAGTCTCGGTCGTCGGCGCGCAACCGAGCGCCGTCGAGGTCCGTCCCGAAATACTTCACGGTTTTGGGCGAGAGTCCGCTGAGCACGCGAGTGAGCCGGTCTTCTGGCACCACGTAATCGTCGCCGAGTGCCACGCGAATGTCCTGACCGTGGATCACGTCGTGCGAGAGTGCACCCTCGAAGCCACCACCCGGCGGCTTCCACGGGTGTGCAACGTTGTCGCGAAGCGAGGCAAGCAATTGTTGCTCACCGACTTCCGACGCGTCGGCGAGCGCTCGCCGATTCGACATCTTGTTGAAGTTTCCGCGTGACTTGACCATTTCCACGACGAATCGCGGCGCCGAGTATCGGTAGGGCATGGTGATGTGCGCGATCACTTCGCGGACCCGCCACCCGTCGCACAGGGTCGGCGCGTTCCACTGCTCCGTGCTCAGGCCTTCGAGAAATCCCACCAGTTCGCGGCGCTGCGCCACGACCCATTCGGGTGTCTGTTCGCTCATGTCGGCACTCCTTTCACCGGCGCAGACTTTCGGCGCCGATACCGATACAGACCGGTGGCGGCGCCGAAAGTAATCGCTGGTGCTGTCAGAACGTGAGCTAAGGCGTCGACGACGCGTCGGCAGCGTCCGCAGCAGCCTTCTTGCGTGCGATGTCCTCGAGTGCCGCGATGTACTTCGCACGATCGGCAGCGCCGGCTTCCCAATCGGACTTGCGGTTCTTGACCGCCTTTGCGGGCGAGCCGACGGCGATGCTGTAATCCGGGATGTCTCCCTTGACGACGGCGTGCGCACCGAGAACACAACCGCGTCCGACGCGGGTATTTCGCAGCACGGTGACCTTCGCTGCCACCCAGGTGTCCGGGCCGATGCGGACGGGGCCCTTGACGATGCCCTGGTCCTTGATCGGTGTGTTGATGTCGTCCATGCGGTGGTCGAAGTCGCAGATGTAGCACCAGTCGGCTACGAGCGTCGACGCACCGATTTCGATGTCGAGATAGGTGTTGACGACGTTGTCCTTGCCGAAGACGACCTTGTCGCCGATGCGCAGCGAACCTTCGTGGCAACGGATCGCGTTGCCGTCGCCGATGTGTACCCAGCGCCCGATCTCGAGGCGGGACAGATCGGGGGTGGAATGGATTTCGACGTTCTTGCCGAGGAACACCATGCCGCGCAGGATCACGTGCGGGTTGGCCATCTTGAACTTGGCGAGACGGTAGTACCGCACCAGGTACCAGGGTGTGTACGCCTTGTTCGCCAGAACCCATTTGAGGGAATCGACGGTCAAGAACTTGGCCTGATCGCTGTCGTTGCGGCGTGATCCCCGCCATCGAGTGCGCAACGGTGCGCCCCACATGCTCGTCATGAGTGTTCAGCCTACGTGGGGCCGACTCACCGACCCTCGGGGTGTGCCCCGTCACGTTGCCCCGGTCGGGATAGTCTCTGCTCCGGGCTTGTGCAGTTACCGAAGGCTCTTGACGAAGTGAAGGCAGGGAGATTGTGATGCGGCGGGTCCTACGGTCGTCCGTGATGGTGTCGACGGCGATCGTTGCGGTCCTGATCGCCGGTTGCGGCAGCGACGACGGACGGGTGGACCGGTACGCGTCGGCGGGTTGGCCGGCCATGCACGCCGACGCCCGCAACAGCGACACGAGCCCGGTCACCGGTTCACGCGATGTCGAGTTCGCATGGTCACGCCCCCTCGGCGGTCCGGTTGCCGCGTACGCGTCGGTGGCCGCGAACGGCCAGAGTTTCGTCACCGCCCGCACCGAGAACGGCTGCAATCTCTTTTCTTTCCAGATGGATTCGGGTCGCAAGAAGTGGTGCGCTCGACTCAACGACGGAGTAGTCGCCTCGACGCCCATCGTCGACACGGCCACCAATGTCTACGTCGGCGAGAGCGGCGCGATGATGTCCTTCACCGAAACGGGTCAATTGCGTTGGCGCACGCTCGTTGTGGGCACTCCCCTCTCGTCGCAGTTCACCGGCGACGGAAACCTGTTGTTCATCACCCAGCTGGGTCAGATCAACGTGCTCAACCCGCAGACCGGCGCAAAGGTTCTTCCGTCGTTCGACCTGATCCCGCCGCCGTCGATCGACCAGGGCTCGAATGCAGAACTCATTCCCGACAACAAGGGTTTGAACGAGTGCTTCCTCGGTACCGCCGGCTGCCCGGTGGCCAATACGCCGGCAGTCGACCTGGGCACCGGCAAGTTCTACTTCACCTTCTACGGACCCAGTTCTCAGGCAGCCGATCTGGTCGCCATGAAGTACACGGGCGGTGACAATCCGTCCATCACCCGCGAGTGGTCCACCGACGCGCTTCCCGGTGGGACGGCGTCGAGCCCGGACCTGTCGAAGGACGGCAAGACCGTGTACGCCACCGACAACAACGGGTCGCTGTGGGCGGTGGACGCCGAAACCGGTGACACCAGATGGAGTTACGACATCGGCTTCAACTCGGCCGGTAGTGCCTCGACGTCCGACGACGGTTTGATCATCCCCGCCGGCGGCGACAAGGGTCACCTCCTTGCCGTGCGCGACGAGGGAGATCACGCCGAACTCGCCTGGGAACGCAAAGACCTTCTGCAATTGGGCGTTCCGGCGCAGACCGCCGGCAACACCGGCTACACCGTCGTCCGCGAGGGTGAGAACGGACTGAGCCTGATCACCTTCGACACCGAGACAGGTGAGACGGTGGATCAGGACACGCTGCCCGGAGCGGTCGGCTTCACCGTCGGCACCTCCATCGGTCCGAAGGGTGAAGTGTTGACGCCCAGCGCAATCGGTGAGCTGTTCGTCTTCAAGTGAGCTAGCGGGACGCCTCACAGATGAAGGCCGACGCCGATCGTCCGATCCGCACGATCACGACGCTCAGCGCAAGCGAGCCCTTGAGCTTGAGCCGTGGACGCAGCACTGCCGGATCGACGTCGACTCCTCGCACCAAAATTTCGGCCACACCGCAGTCCCTCTTGGACAGCGTCTGTTTGAGCAGTTTCTCCGAGTACTTGATCTGCTCGAGGATTCGGAATCCTCGAACTCCCTCAGGGACGCTGTCGCCGGTCAGATAGGCGATCCGCGGATCGAGCTGCCACAGGCCGTGTCTGGCCGCGTAGTGGCGCACCAGGCCTGCGCGCACTACCGCTCCGTCCGGGTCGATGATCCACTCCCCCGGAGCCCGCTCCGGAATAACGTCGTCCTCGGCGTCGGTGATCGCCCACCCGCTCCCGTCGGAGCGAAGCACCGAAGCTCGACGCGTGACGCCGGACTCGGCCAGTCCCGTCGACCACAGGCAGGCTTCCTTGACTCCGCCGTCGAGCGAGACGACCTCGACTTCGCCGGCCCAGCCGAGGTTGTCGAAATCGAGTCCGGGAGCGCACTTCACGGCGAGATCACGGCCGGAGTACGCCTCGATGAGGTCCGGTAGCGGCGGCATCAGGGCTGCGGGATCGTGAGTGCGACGACCGCCCGATCGCCGCGCCGGGTCCGCCAGTACGACGGTCTCGCGTGTCGTCGGGCGGAGTGCGTCGGCACGCAACAACGCTGCGCTCGGTACATTGCGATGCGCCATCGCCAGCCGAACGGAATCGATGTCGCTGCCGATCACGCGATGCGCAACTCCGGTCAAGGCGTGCAGTTCGGCGCCGATCGAGCACGTCACGTCGTGGACGTCGCGCCCGATCAGACGCTGCGCGCGGTGCGCCGCCACGACGCCGGGAGTGGCCTGCTGCATCGCGTCGTCCGTGAACAGCCACTGATCGCTGCCGGGCAGTTTCGCAGCGGCTTTGCGTCGAAGCAGAACGGTGTCCACGAGCGCAGGCATGTGATCACCGAAACGCGTACGCGCCCGGCCGATGTCGGCCAGACGCGTACGCGTGGACAGTTCGAGCTGATCCACCTCGGCCAAGGCAGCTACGCCGGAATCACTTCCGAGATAGTCGACGTCGCCGAGGGTGAAGTCATAACCCAATTCAGTTGCCGGGCTTCACGCCGGTGATCATGACGTTGTAGAAGAATCCGCGAGGAACGACGTGGCGGAGCACCTTCTCGTCGACCCAGCTGAGCGTCTTCCAACCACCGAAAGCGAAACGCCCCCAGCCCCAACCGAGCTTCTCCGGCGGAACAGCCGCCTCGAAGGTACGGACCGGCCAGCCGAGCAGCGCCGCGGCGAATTCCTCGGTGGCAGCGTGGACCTGATCGGCGCCGGCGGACTTCGCCATGTTCTCGAGGTCCGTGGGGTCGAACGTGTGGATGTCGACGACAGCCTCGAGAGCTGCTGCTCGAGAAGACTCGTCGAGCTCTTCCTGCGGGCGACGCCAATCTGCCAGGAACGGCAGCTTGGTCACGCGTGTGGTTGCTTCCCACGTCGCGCGGCCGAGCCAGCGGGCGTAGAAGTTGCCGACAGTCGTGGGCTCACCGGCGAAGACGAAACGACCGCCGGGCTTGAGAACACGGAGGACCTCGCGCAGCGACTTCTCCACGTCCGGGATGTGGTGCAGCACGGCGTGGCCGACCACCAGGTCGAAGGTGTTGTCCTCGTACGGAATGGTCTCGGCATCGGCAACACGGCCGTCGACCGGCAGGCCGAGGCTTTCGGCATTGCGCAGTGCGACCTTGACCATGCCGGGCGAGAGGTCGGTGACCGAACCGGTCTTGGCGACTCCACCCTGCATCAGGTTCAGGAGGAAGAATCCGGTGCCGCAACCCAGTTCGAGGGCGCGCTCGTACGGGAGCGGCTGGTCGCCCGCGACGGCGTCGAAACGACCACGTGCGTAGTCGATGCAGCGCTCGTCGTACGAGATGGACCACTTGTCGTCGTAGGTTTCGGCTTCCCAGTCGTGGTAGAGCACCTGAGCGAGCTTGGTGTCCTTACGAGCGGCCTCGACCTCTTCGGCCGTGGCGTGCGGCCGCGGCGCGGGGTCGACTACCGAGGTGTCGGTAGCGGCGGGCGGCGTGACGGTTGCGTCGTCATTCGGGCTGGCTGTCATGGCGGCTATCCTACTCGCTGGTAAGAGATGAACAAGTTCTAGTTTAGGGGAGCCTACTCGCCCGTGAACTCGGCCTTGCCCGGACCGTTGGCGATGAACGACTCCATGCCGATCGTCTGATCCTTGGTCGCGAACAATCCGGCGAACAGATGCTGCTCGATCTTGAGGCCGGATTCCAGGTCGGTGTTCAGACCTTCGTCGATGGCTGCCTTGGCAGCAGCCAACGCGCGTGACGCTCCCCCGACAAACTGCGAGGCCCATGTCCGGGCCGCGGTGTAGACGTCGTCGGGAGCGACGACCTCGTCGACCAAACCGATGGCCAACGCCTCGTCGGCCCCGACGAAACGGCCGCTGAAGACCAGATCCTTGGCCTTGGCCGGACCGATCAGCCGAGCGAGGCGCTGCGTTCCGCCGCCACCGGGAATGATTCCGAGCAGAATCTCCGGAACTCCGAGCTTGGCGTTGTCTCCGACGATCCGGCGATCGGCCGACAGTGCAACTTCGAGACCGCCACCGAGTGCGTATCCGGTGATCGCGGCGACGGTCGGCTTCGGGATGGACGCCACGGCGCCGAGTCCTGCCTGCATGCCGCCGATCGCGTCACGGATCTGGCCGTAGTCCATCTCGGCCATTTCCTTGACGTCGGCGCCGGCAGCAAAAACCTTCTCGCCGCCGTAGACGATGACTGCCTTGACTGCCTTGTCGACGGTCGCGGCGTGCGCAGCAGCAGCCAACTCGTCCTGGACCTGACGGTTCAGCGCGTTCATGGGCGGGCGCGCCAGACGGATGGTGCCGATGCCTTCGGAAACTTCGAGAGTCACAAATTCAGCCATGATCGAGAATCTACTTTGCCACCTTGATCGACCACGGATGCGGTCCGGCGGTGTAGTAACCGTCCTGGTTCGGGAATTCGACGCGCAGCGTTTCCTCGTCGGTGATCAGCGTCGGCAGGATGACGGGGATCTCCGGCTCGGCTGCGAGTATCTCCGCCACCGAGCTGAACTTGGCCAATTCGGTCAGCTGGCTCCACGTCGGCGGCAACAGGATGCTGCCACCCTCCCGCCAGTGCGCCAGCGCGTCCTGCGGGCTCTGCCAACGCACCTCGGCGGCCTCGGAGGTGACCCCGTCCGCGATCTGTCCGGTCGGTGACGCTGCGACGAAGAATCGGGTGTCGTAGCGGCGTGTCTCGCCCACCGGCGTGATCCAGTTCGCCCACGGCCGCAGCAGATCCGTTCGCAGGACCAAGTTCTCCTTCTTCAGGAAATCGCTGAACGACAGCTCGTGCTTTTCGAGAGCAACGCGGTCCTGTGCGTAGCCGGCCGTGTCCGCGACGACAGTGTCCGCGGTCGGTCCGGCGAGCAGGACGCCGCACTCCTCGAAAGTTTCCCGCACCGCAGCCAAGACCAGAGCCTTCGCCCGAGCCACATCCGTGCTGAATCGCTCGGCCCACCACTCGACGGAAGGGCCGGCCCACTCGACCTCGGCCGTCGCATCTGACTTGTCGACGCCGCCGCCGGGGAAGACCGTCATGCCACCGGCGAACGCCATCCCCTGCACTCGTTGAAGCAGGAAGATCTCGATACCGGATTCGGCATCGCGCACCAAGATGACGGTCGACGCATCCTTGGGCTCGGGGACAGCGTTTGCATTCTCGTTAGCCATGCTTCGCGAACCTACGCGATCTGTGATCTGGGCCGCATTTCAGGTCCCACTGACGCTCACGCGCGATGAGCTCCGGACGGCCTCGCACGTCGCGCGAAGTATCGGCCGTCCGCCTTGTCGAGGCTGATGGACTGGCTGAATGCCGCGCTCAGATTTTCGGCGGTGATCACGTCGTCCAGAAGACCCTGGGAGACGACCTCACCTTCCTTGAGAAGGAGTGCGTGCGTGAAGCCCGGCGGGATTTCCTCGACGTGATGGGTGATCAGAACGGTAGCCGGGGCGTCCGGATCGGCAGCCAGTTCTGCGAGTCTGGCCACGAGTTCCTCACGGCCACCGAGGTCGAGCCCAGCGGCGGGCTCGTCCAGAAGTAGAAGTTCGGGATCGGTCATCAGGGCTCGCGCGATGAGGACTCGCTTGCGCTCGCCTTCGGAAAGCGTCCCGTACGTCCGATCCGCCAGGTGCTCGGCGCCGAGGCTTTCGAGCATCTCCACAGCACGCGAGGTGTCCATGGATTCGTACTCCTCGCGCCACCGACCGAGGACGGCGTAGCCGGCCGACACGACGAGGTCGCTGACCTTCTCGTCGCCGGGCACCCGGTTCGCCAACGACGACGAGGACAGTCCGATTCGCGGGCGCAACTCGTTGACGTCGACCTTGCCGAGAACTTCACCGAGGAGGTGGGCAGAACCGCTGGTCGGGAAAGTTTCACCGGCTGCGATTCGCAGCAGCGACGTCTTGCCGGCACCGTTGGGTCCGAGCACCACCCATCGCTCGTCCAGCTCCACTTTCCAGGTGACGGGCCCCACGAGAGTGGACCCTCCCCGGCGGATGAGTACGTTGTCGAAATCGATGAGCAGATCTGGATCAGGTAGCGGCACCCGAACATCTTCCCGCACATTCTCCGGCCGTTCACGGCAGGATCATCTTGCGTGTCGCCTCTCATCGAAACTCCCGCCCCGACGCCCGGGTCTCCATTCCCACTCGGCGCCCACATCGTGGACTCCGGAACCCAGTTCGCGGTCCACGCACCAGCTGCGTCGAGCGTCCAGATCTGCCTGATCGACCAGGACGGAAACGAAGATCGCGTCGAACTCCGGCAACACACGTACGGAATCTGGCACGGGATCATCGCCGGGATCGGCGCGGGGCAGCGGTACGGAATTCGGGCGAGCGGCCCGTGGAATCCGCGTGCCGGACTGAGACTGAATCCACACAAGCTGCTCATCGATCCGTCGGCGCGCCGCATCGAAGGGGAACTCGGTGACCACCGCGCCCTCCTCTCGTACGCCGACGATCCTTTCGGCGACCCGTCGACGCTCGACTCGCTCGGCCACGTGCCGCTGTCCGTGGTGACTCCCGGCCTCGCTCCCGCCTCGGCCCGCCTCGAGACGCCGTGGGAGGAAAGCGTGATCTACGAACTGCATGTCGGCGCATACACCGCCGCCCATCCAGGAGTTCCCGCCGCCCACCGCGGAACGTACCTCGGCCTGACGGCACCGGCTGTGATCGATCACCTCGTCGCACTCGGCGTCACCGCCGTGGAACTGCTTCCCGTACAGGCGTTTCTGACCGAACACAGCGTCCGCGAGCGAGGGATGCGCAATCACTGGGGATACTCGACGGCGTCGTACTTCGCCCCACATCCCGGATACGCGGCGACTCCGGGCGGCGAAGTCACCGAGTTCCGGATCATGGTCGACGCACTCCACGCGGCAGGCATCGAGGTCATCCTCGACGTCGTCTACAACCACACCTGCGAGCAGAGCGTCGACGGAATCAGTGTCAGCTGGCGAGGTTTGGACGGCCCTGGCTACTACCTTCTCGACGGCAACGGCCGCGACATCGATCTGACCGGGTGCGGCAACACGGTCGACGCCTGCTCCCCCATCGCCGTCCGCATGATCACGGACAGCCTCCGTTACTGGGCCACCGAAATGGGTGTCGACGGCTTCCGATTCGATCTCGCGAGCGCGTTGGGTCGGCCGCGCGGCGGGGCCTTCGACCAGCGCGCGTCCACCCTGTCCGCCATCTCCTCCGATCCGGTCCTGACTCGGTGCAAGCTCATCGCCGAACCGTGGGATGCGACGGCCGACGGTTACCAGGTCGGAAACTTCGGACTCCAGTGGTCGGAATGGAACGACAAGTACCGCAGCACCATTCGCCAGTTCTGGAACGGCGGCTCCAGCGTTCGGAAGGTCGCGTCGCGCCTCGCCGGTTCCGAGGACATCTTTCCGGCAGCGGCCGTCGCCCCTGGGCGTCGATCAACTTCGTCACGGCGCACGACGGGTTCACCGCCGCCGATCTCGTGGCATACAACCACAAGCACAACGAGGCCAACGGTGAAGACAATCGTGACGGCGCCGATCACAACGATTCGTTCAACCACGGAATCGAAGGCCCGAGCACCGATCCCGAGATTCAGGACGCCAGGGCACGTCACGTACGGGCGCTACTGGCCACACTCGTGCTGTCGACAGGCACACCGATGCTCACCGCCGGAGACGAGTTCGGCCACAGCCTGGGCGGAAACAACAACGCGTATTGTGTTCCCACACTTGCCTCCCCAGCCGATTCGTGGGCACTGGACTGGGCGAGGGCCGATCAGTCGTTGGTGCAGTTCGTCTCCCGAGCGTTCGGGTTACGCCGAGCGGCACCGGCGTTGCGTCAGCCCGAATTCTTCGAAGGCAGAAGGAGACTGGAGCACCCGGACCTCGTCTGGTTCGACTCTGCCGGCATCGAGTTCGACGACACCGCATGGTACGACGAGAGTCACCGAACGCTGCAGGCCTGGATCGACGGAGCCGACGTTCGGTCTCACACTCGGACCGGGCGCCCGCTCGGTGACGACAGTTGGCTCCTGATTCTGCATTCCGGCGGACCGGTTCAGGTCACGGTCGGCACTCCGGAATGGTTCGACGGCACCTTGACTGCATCGTTCGATTCGGCGTCACCGACCGGCGAACCTGCCTCCACGGCGGAAGTTCCCGTCGGCACCGAGATCTCGTTGACCGGACCCACGGTCTTGGCCTTACGTTCGGTGTCACGTCCGCCGGTAACCGCTGCTGTCATGGAATCCGGCAGCACCTTGATCAGGAATTGAATGGTCGGCCCGATCCCGAAGGCGTACAACACGGTTCCGACGCCAACGGTTCCACCGAGAAGCCATCCGGTAGCGAGGACCGCGATTTCGATGCTGGTACGCACGAGCCTGACCGACAAGCCGGTGCGCGCGACCAGTCCTGTCATCAACCCGTCGCGGGGACCCGGCCCCATGCCTGCGCCGATGTAGAGAACGCTGGCCAGACCATTGAGGAGGATGCCCGCGACCATGATCGCGGCACGAACTGGCATGGAATCGAAGACCGGCAAGAAGGCCAGTGAAGTATCCACCGAGATTGCAATGACAACGACATTCGCGACCGTGCCGAATCCTGGCCGCTGACGGATCGGAATCCAGAGCAGCAGTACCACCGCACCGGTAATAGCAGTGATCACGCCGAAACTGAGCGAAACATGCTCGGCCACACCCTGATGAAACACATCCCAGGGGTCCAGTCCGAGGCCGGCAGTGATCATCATGGCCATCGAGAAGCCGTACAACCACAGACCGACGAACAGCGAGGCGAATCTCCGTATCAGCACTCGACCATCTTGAAGGTCACTGGACTGTTCATCCATAGCCAAGTTGCCGACACTGGACTGGTCGGGTGAGGTCTCTACGGAACAGCGATGACTGTCATGGAGCCTGGTGCCACTTCCGTGAACCCCGCATCGCGCACCGCGACGGCCTCCGACCTCTTCAATCGTCCTACTGCCTCGGCCCACTGTTTCGGACTTGCGTCGCGTACCGAGCAACGGAAGTCGTTCTGCGCCCATGCCCAGCACTGTTTCTCGGACATGGCCGCTGCCAACAACATCGAGGCATGCCCGACCTGTGCCGACGCCTTGCCTACCGTCATCTCGAGCGCCGAGTCGATCCACAGCACCGGAATGCCAGGCTCGGGCTCGCCAGGCTCGTCGTGCTCGAGGTCGGTGCCACCGATCTGCAACTTCTTGATTCGCGGGTCCAGTTCTCCGACCGGCCCGGGAACCAGAGCCCTCGCCTGGGCGCCATCCACGTCGACGGTGATTCCCGGTACCTCTTGCGCGGCGAGCCACTGGGCTCCACGCGCTCGGCGAGACACTTTCCGGATCCGGGCACCCACCCACGCCGAATAGTCCTCGTGCCACGGGCCGGGCTCCCCGTCTTCGGTGAACCCGACGCGTTCGTCCAGACACAGCGCCACTGCCGCCGTTGCGGCAGCCTCGAGCAGTGCGGTGCGCTTGGGCGGATCTGCCTTCGGAATGTGGAGAACGATCGGCATGGCCAGCACCAGCGCCGGATCCGCGGGGTCGTCTCGCCCTCCGTAGCCGGCAGCCAACACCGCGTGGCGCTCGCGCCAGCGAGAATCGGGGCCGGACATCACAGCTGGATCGGAACTGACTGCTGGATCGGAACTGAAAGCTGGATCGGAACTGAAAGCTGGATCGGAACTGAAAGCTGGATCGGAACTCATGGAATCGGTACGCGTCGTACGCCACCGTCGACGGCGTCCGCAGCCTCGACCTCGTCGCGGGTCACACCGAGAATGAACAGCACGGCATCGAGGAAGGGATGCGACAAAGCCGCGTCCGCGACCTCCCGCAACGCAGGCTTGGCGTTGAACGCCACACCCAGGCCCGCGGCGTTGAGCATGTCGATGTCGTTGGCACCGTCACCGACAGCGACGGTCTGTTCCATCGGAACACCGACCTGATCGGCGAACTTGCGCAGCGCGACGGCCTTCGCAGCGCGGTCGACGATTTCACCGATCACACGTCCGGTCAGCTTGCCGTCGACGATCTCGAGGGTGTTGGCGTGCACGAAGTCCAGTTCGAGTTCGTGTGCGAGGCCTTCGATGACCTGGCGGAAACCGCCGGACACCACGCCGCAGTGGAATCCGAGGCGGCGCAGCGTGCGAATCGTGGTGCGCGCTCCCGGCGTCAGTTCGATGCTCTCTGCCACCTCGTCGATGACGGAGGCGTCGAGTCCGGCGAGTGTCGCCACACGCTGGTGCAGTGATTCGGTGAAGTCGATCTCGCCGCGCATCGCAGCTTCGGTGACGGCGCGGACCTCGTCCTCGACTCCGGCCTTGGCGGCGAGCATCTCGATGACCTCGCCCTGAACGAGCGTCGAGTCCACGTCGAACACGATCAGACGCTTGGCTCGGCGAGCGAGACCTGCGCGCTCGACTGCGATGTCGACGTTTTCGAGAGCGGCGACCTCGGCGAGTCCGGTACGCAGTTTCGCGTCGCCGTCGACAGTATCGGCTGCGCTGACGCTGAGTTCGAGGCCGGTGACCGGATAATCGGCGACACCACGGATGGAGTCGATGTTGGCGCCCTGCTTCGCGAGTTCGCGTGCTACCGAGCGCATGGCGCGAGCATTGACCGGGCTGCCGAGAACAACGACTGCGTGTGTGGACACTGCAGGTCGCCCGGGATCGGCACCGATTTCGATGTCGACGTTCATTCCGACCGTCGCCATCGCCTGTTCGAGCTCTTCCTGAAGAGCTTCGGGATCGTTCGGGCAGGCCACCATGACCCCGAGTGTCAGTCGACCTCGAATCACCACCTGCTCCACGTCGAGCAGACGCACATCGTGCCGCGACAGCGCCGCGAACAGTACCGAGGTGACGCCAGGGCGGTCCGGCCCGGTCACAGTCACCAGAACAGTGGTGTCAGAGGCACCCACCGAAAACTCCGATCGTTTCTTCGTTCGCGTCTTGATCGTCACTATTGTGCCAAGCGAAAGGCCCCACCCGTTACTCGGGCGGGGCCTTCGCTGATTACTTCAGTGTGTTACTTCGCTCAGGAGCGGCTGTCGGTGCCGGGGTCGCCTTCGTCCCCGACTGTCAGCGGCTCGTGACGAGCATCTTCGAGCACGGTGCTGGCGTTCTTCCCGCCGTGACCGGGGCCGACGTGCGCTTCTGCGCGCATCCGCTCCACCATGTGCGGGTAGTGCAGCTCGAACGCCGGACGCTCGCTACGGATGCGCGGCAACTCGGTGAAGTTGTGACGCGGCGGCGGGCAGGTGGTCGCCCACTCCAACGAGTTTCCGTAACCCCACGGATCGTCGACGGTGACCACTTCGCCGTAGCGGTAACTCTTGAAGACGTTCCAGATGAACGGCAGCGTCGAGGCACCGAGTACGAAGGCGAAGATCGTGGACACCGAGTTCAGAACCGTGAATCCGTCCGAGGGCAGGTAGTCGGCGTACCGACGCGGCATACCTTCGGCACCGAGCCAGTGCTGAACGAGGAACGTGCCGTGGAAACCGACGAACGTGGTCCAGAAGTGCCACTTGCCGAGGCGCTCGTCCATCATGCGACCGGTCATCTTCGGGAACCAGAAGTAGATACCGGCGTACGTGGCGAACACGACCGTACCGAAGACCACGTAGTGGAAGTGGGCGACGACGAAGTAGCTGTCGGTGACGTGGAAGTCGAGCGGCGGGCTCGCGAGGATGACACCCGACAGACCACCGAAGAGGAAGGTGATCAGGAAGCCGATCGAGAACAGCATCGGCGATTCGAAGGTCAATTGCCCCTTCCACATCGTTCCGATCCAGTTGAAGATCTTCACGCCTGTCGGCACGGCGATCAGGAACGTCATGAACGAGAAGTACGGCAGGAGGACAGCGCCGGTTGCGTACATGTGGTGAGCCCACACAGCGATCGAGAGAGCGGCAATGGCCAACGTTGCGTACACCAGACCGCTGTAGCCGAAGATCGGCTTACGGCTGAAGACCGGGAAGATCTCCGAAACGATGCCGAAGAACGGCAGCGCGATGATGTACACCTCGGGGTGACCGAAGAACCAGAACAGGTGCTGCCACAGGAGCACACCGCCCGTTGCCGGGTCGAAGATGTGTCCACCGAGATGGCGGTCGACGAACAGGCCCATGAATGCAGCGGTCAGCAGCGGGAACGCCAGCAGGATCAGGATGCTGGTGATGAAGATGTTCCAGGTGAAGATCGGCATGCGGAACATGGTCATACCGGGTGCGCGCAGGCAGATCACGGTGGTGACCATGTTGACGCCACCGAGGATGGTGCCGAGGCCGGCGACAGCCAGACCCAAGACCCACAGGTCGGCGCCGACGCCGGGGCTGTGCAGCGCGCTGGTCAGCGGCGTGTATGCCGTCCAACCGAAGTCTGCTGCGCCACCGGGCGTGACGAATCCGGCCGTCGTGATGATCGCGCCGAACAGGTACAGCCAGTAGCTGAACGCGTTCAGACGCGGGAAGGCGACGTCGGGTGCACCGATCTGGAGCGGAAGAATGTAGTTCGCGAAACCGAAGACGATCGGGGTCGCGTACAGCAGCAGCATGATCGTGCCGTGCATGGTGAACAGCTGGTTGAACTGTTCGTTGGAAAGGAACTGCATACCGGGTACAGCAAGTTCGGCACGCATCATCAGTGCCATGAGGCCACCGATGAGGAAGAAGGCGATGGAAGTCGCCAAGTACATGATTCCGAGCACCTTGGGATCGGTGGTCGTGATCATCTTGAAAATGAATGAGCCCTTGGGTCCCTGCCGCGGCGGGTAAGGCCTGGCCGGCGCTATCGTGGGGACTGGCTGGGGCGCTACGGCAGTCACTGATCCTCCTGAATGTGCCTTTGGTCGCTCCGCAGACTCCGTCAAAGAGCCCTTGGTTGCGCCCGCAGGGTCCGTCGCCCGGGCTGCGGACAACGGCTTCTGGCTTGCGCTCATCGAATCGTAGACCGTGACTCCGAGGCACCGCGACCCGGTCCTACTCTGCGTCGTACTCGAGCATCCGTTTTTCACGGCACCGAACGAACGACCTGCGGTTTATGTTCCCTCGGGAGTCCGAACCCACTTCCGAATCGGCGTGTCGTACCCGTCGAAGAATTCGGCCGGTGTCCGTTTTCGGCCAACTCCGCCACTGATAAGGTCACCCTCGCCTAACTCATCTCAGGAGTCAATCAGTGAAATTCTTTCCCCGCCGGGCCGCGCTGGTAGCGGTCGCAGCCTCGATCGCCTTGGTCGTTCCAGCCTGCTCGAGTAACGACGAGCCCGCTGCAGCCACCACCTCGACCGAGTCGGGCGCATTCCCCCGCACTGTCGAGCACTTCCGTGGAAGCGCCGAAATCCCGGCCGCACCCCAGCGGATCGTCGCGCTCGACAACAGCTTCACCGACGCCGTCCTCCTCCTCGAATCCCCGCTCGTCGGCTACGTCGACTACCGCGAGCCCGGTCTGCCCGACTACCTCGGATCGTCCAGGGACGAATTCGCCGCGGACGCCGTCTCGGTCGGCACTGTCAGCAGCGCGAGCCTCGAGAAGATCGCCGCACTGCAACCGGACCTCATCATCTCCGCCGAGGTCCGCGACGGGAAGAACTACGACCAACTGTCCGCGATCGCGCCCACTGTCTTCACCCAGACGACCGGTCCGACGTGGAAGGACAACATCCGCCTGGTCGGTGAAGCGTTGGGCAAGGAATCGCTGGCCGAGGCGAAAATCACCGAATACGAAACTCGAGCGACTGCAGTCGGCAAGGAAATCAACGAGAAGGCGAACAACCCGGTCATCTCGGTGGTCCGATTCGCCGGTGAACCGACGGCTCGCCTCTACCGCACCACTTCGTTCAGCGGCATCGTCCTTCAGGACGCCGGATTGAAGCGCCCGGACAACCAGGGGCCCGACCCCGCCGATGCCGGCAACATCATGATGAAGATCAGCCCCGAGCTGATCAACGAAGCCGACGCGGACGTCATCTTCATCAGCACCTGGCAGGACGCCGAGGGCAAGAGCGCCGAAGCTGCGAAGCCGTTCCTCGAGAGCCCGCTGTGGCAGACCCTTCGAGGACGCAAGGTCGACGTGGACGATTCACGGTGGATGTCGCCGGTCAGCATCCAGGGCGCCCACATGATCCTCGACGACCTCTCGGACACGTTCGAGGTGGACAAGCAGAACAGCTGAGTCGAACGGCTAACCTGAACGGCGCCCGCTCACACAGGAAGCCGTCGACTTGTCTGTTCTCTCACGCACGTCCGTTCTCTCGCGCACGTCTGTTCTCTCACGCACGATCGCCCGCACGTCCGTTCGTCGTGTCTCGATCCTGGGGATCGCCGCCACGATGCTCGTCCTCGGCGGTTGCTCGTCCGACTCGTCGGACGATCCCGCGAGCACCATCGTCCGGACCACTACGTCGATCGCCGGTGCCGGCGTGATGGGCATCGAACGCGACACCGCCACCGCGTGCCCGACGTCGACGCAGGCCGACCCGGGTGCCGGCCCTGAGGTGAAGCGTCGAGTCGTACACACTGCGGGCGAAACCGAGGTTCCTTCCGACCCCCAACGGATCGTGGTCCTCGACAGCGTCTCGATGGACGCCGTGTGCGCCCTCGGTCTGTGGGAGCGGGTAGTCGGCGCCGCGACCGGCGTCGACTCGCCCCAGCCGTCGTACCTCGGTTTCGGTATATCGGAGATTCCGAGCGTCGGCCCCGTGAGCGCACCCGACGTCAACGCCGTGAAGGCCGCCGCGCCGGACTTGATCCTCGGGTCCAGTCCGGCGTCCGACGGTGTGTACGGGCAACTCGACGCCATCGCCCCAACCGTGTTCGCCGGTTCCGATCCCGTGTTCTGGAAAGCGCAGTTCGCGCTCGCCGGCCAGGCGCTGGGCCGTTCGTCCGCAGCTGCGACGGAGCTCGACCGCTACCAGCAGGACGTCGTGCAGCTCGGCGACGCATTGAATGCATCGCAGACGCAGGCATCAGTGGTTCGGTTCGGTTCGAAGGACCTGCAGATCGAGGGACCCGCATCCTTCGCCGGACAGATCCTCAGCGACGTCGGCGTCCGGCGCCCACCGGCGCAGCGATTGACCGATGCGACCACAGCACCGATTCCGGCCGACGATCTCAGCGCCGCCGAAGGTGACTTGATCTACGTACTCTTCGACGGGCCGAACGGTCGGACCTACGGCACCGAGATTATGAAGAGCGACCAGTGGCAGGACCTCGCCGCTGCCACCGACCGGCGTGTGTTCGTCGCTGAAGACGACATCTGGAACGGAAACGGGATGACTGCCGCCCGGGCCGTACTGGCGGACTTGAAGGGAACCTTGAACGGATATGCGAGCTGACCGGAACGAACGACTACTCCCACCTTCGAGGCGGCTCGCCGCAACTGTGATGTTCGGGTTCTGATCATGCCGATTCCCGAATTCATTGTCGCACTGCGCGAGAAGGTCGGTCATGCGCCGCTCTGGCTGTCCGGAGTGAGCGTCGTGATCCGCGACGACAACGGCCGGATCCTGCTCACCCGCCGCGCCGACAACGGTCAGTGGGCCGTTGTGTCCGGCGTTCTCGAGCCTGGCGAGGAACCGTCGTCGGCGGCGGTGCGCGAGGCGAAGGAAGAAACCGGCGTCGACGCCGAATTGATTCGGATCACGAGTGTCGATGTCACAGAGCCCATTACGTACCCCAACGGTGATGTGACTCAGTACCTCGACGTCTGCTTCCTGGCCAGGTGGACCGGCGGAGATGCACACGTGGCGGACGACGAAAACCTCGAGGTCGCGTGGTTCGCGCCGAGCGAACTGCCGTCGGACATGACGGAAACCTCGCGTCTGCGCCTCGCAAAAGCGTTGCTGGACAAGCCTGAAGCGTGGTTTCAGCGGTAGTCCACTCCCCCACACATGACCGAAGCCCGATTCCTGCGTGTGCAGGAGTCGGGCTTCGTTGGGTGCAGGGTCGCTCTAGAAATCCCAGTCGTCGTCTTCGGTGTTGACGGCCTTGCCGATGACGTAGGAGCTACCCGAGCCGGAGAAGAAGTCGTGATTCTCGTCCGCATTCGGCGAAAGTGCCGACAGGATAGCCGGATTGACGTCCGTCTCGTCCTTCGGGAAGAGGCCTTCGTAACCGAGGTTGTTGAGCGCCTTGTTGGCGTTGTAGCGCAGGAACTTCTTGACATCCTCGGTCAGGCCGACGCCGTCGTAGAGGTCCTGGGTGTAGTCGACCTCGTTCTCGTAGAGCTCGAAGAGCAACTCGAACGTGTAGTTCTTGAGCTCTTCACGCTCGGCCTCGGTGAGCTGTTCGAGGCCCTTCTGGTACTTGTAGCCGATGTAGTACCCGTGCACGGCCTCGTCGCGGATGATCAGGCGGATGAGGTCTGCGGTGTTGGTGAGCTTGGCGCGTGAGGACCAGTACATCGGCAGGTAGAAGCCGGAGTAGAAGAGGAAGCTCTCGAGGAGCGTCGAGGCGACCTTGCGCTTGAGCGGCGACTCGCCGTTGTAGTAGTCGAGAACGATCTGCGCCTTGCGCTGCAGGTTCGGGTTCTCCTCCGACCAGCGGAACGCGTCGTCGATGTCGGGGGTGGAGCACAGCGTCGAGAAGATCGAGCTGTAGCTCTTGGCGTGCACCGATTCCATGAAGGCGATGTTGGTGTAGACCGCTTCTTCGTGGGGGGTGATCGCGTCCGGGATGAGGCTGACGGCGCCGACGGTTCCCTGAATGGTGTCGAGCAACGTCAGGCCCGTGAAGACGCGCATGGTGAGCTGCTGCTCCTGCGCGGTCAGCGTTCCCCAGGACGGGATGTCGTTGGAGACCGGCACCTTTTCGGGCAGCCAGAAGTTGCTGACGAGGCGATCCCACACCTCGGCGTCCTTCTCGTCCTGGACGCGATTCCAGTTGATGGCGGAAACGCGACTGACCAGCTTGACCATAATTCCTACCTAGCGAGAGAGATACTGCCGAATGTTGGCTTGCCTGAACACTACCCGTTGTGTCGGGTCCGCGATGCCAACACAACAACATGTGTCGCACGCGCCCCTCCACGAGTACCAAAAATGTGATATCAATTAAATATCACTTACCGATGGAAAGCGAGTCTCGCATGACCAGCACACCCACCGTGGCCGAGAAACCGACCGGTGTCGCCACCACAACGATCGCCGAACGCCCAGGCTGGGACCTGTCCGGCAGCTGGATGCTCCTCGGCGGCGTACTTCTCTTCCTGGCCGGAATCGCACTGTCCGTCGTTGGCGGAGTTCTGGGACTCTTCGCCCTGATTCCGGTCGGAGTGGTGCTGTTCATCGCGTCACTCCCCTTGCTGATGGGCCTGACCTTGGTGCAACCGAATCAAGCCCGAGTTCTTCAACTCCTGGGAAGCTCGTACAGCGGCACCCTGCGCACGCCGGGCCTGCGGTGGACAAATCCGCTGACGGTCCGTCGATCGATCTCGACGCGTATCCGAAACCACGAGACCGGTCAGGCGAAGGTGAACGACGCCGACGGAAATCCCATCGAGATCTCGGCGGTGGTCGTCTGGCAGGTGGCCGACACAGCGCTCGCCTCGTTCCAGGTGGACGACTACGAGGAGTTCGTCTCGGTGCAGACCGAGGCGGCCGTCCGCCATATCGCCGGCAGCTATCCGTACGACGCCGAAGGCCGAGTCTCGTTGCGCGAGAACGCCGATATCATCACGACCACCTTGTCGGAGGAGGTTCACGCCCGCGTGCGTGCGGCGGGTGTCGAAGTTATCGAGACGCGCATCAACCGGCTCTCGTATGCACCGGAGATCGCCAGCGCAATGCTTCGGCGCCAGCAGGCGGGCGCTGTCATCGCCGCCCGTCAGCAGATCGTCGAAGGTGCGGTGTCCATGGTCGACATGGCACTCAAGCAGCTCGAGGAAAAGCACGTCGTCGAACTCGACGAGGAACGCAAGGCCACAATGATCAGTAACCTTCTGGTCGTGCTGTGCGGCGACCGCGACGCACAACCGGTGCTGAACACCGGTTCGCTCTACCAGTAAAGGAAAGGCCACATGGCCACGGATCCAGCTCCGAGATCGGAGCGTAAGAAGATCCTGCTTCGGTTGGACCCAGCGGTGCACGACGCGCTTGCCCGCTGGGCCGCCGACGATCTCCGAAGTACCAACGCCCAGATCGAGTTTCTCCTTCGGCGCGCACTCACCGAGCACGGTCGAATGCCGAAGAATGCCGGCAAGATGCACGGTCCAGGCCGTCCGCCGGCTTGACGAGCAAGCCTGAAAAGCAAGCTGCCCCCGTGAGCCTTTCGGTAGCAGTCACTACCGAAAAGGTCCACGGGGGCGAAGCCCTTTACAGCATGCAGGAAACGCAGCCCTCGACCTCGGTGCCTTCGAGTGCCATCTGACGCAGACGGATGTAGTACAGCGTCTTGATGCCCTTACGCCACGCGTAGATCTGCGCCTTGTTGATGTCGCGCGTGGTGGCGGTGTCCTTGAAGAACAGTGTCAGCGACAGGCCCTGGTCGACGTGTTGCGTTGCGGCAGCATAGGTGTCGACGATCTTCTCGTACCCGATTTCGTAGGCATCCTGGTAGTACTCCAGGTTGTCGTTGGTCAGGTAGGGCGCCGGGTAGTAGACGCGACCGATCTTGCCTTCCTTGCGGATCTCGATCTTCGACGCCACCGGGTGGATGGAGCTGGTGGAGTAGTTGATGTACGAGATCGAGCCGGTCGGCGGGACGGCCTGAAGGTTCTGGTTGTAGATACCGTGCTTCTGGATGGAAGCCTTCAGCTCACGCCAGTCGTCCTGGGTGGGGATGTGCAGCTTCGCATCGGCGAAGAGTCCGCGAACCTTGTCGGTTGCCGGCTCCCAGGCCTGGTCGGTGTACTTGTCGAAGAATTCTCCCGAGGCGTACTTCGACTCCGGGAAACCCTTGAAGTACGAGCCGCGCTCGATGGCGATCTTGTTCGACGCACGCAGTGCGTGGAACAGCACGGTGTAGAAGTAGATGTTCGTGAAGTCGATGCCTTCTTCGCTGCCGTAGAAGATCCGCTCACGAGCGAGGTATCCGTGCAGGTTCATCTGACCGAGGCCGATGGCGTGGGAGTCGTTGTTGCCCTGCTCGATCGACGGCACCGAGTAGATGTGCGTCTGGTCGGACACCGCCGTCAATCCGCGGATCGACACTTCGATCGTCTTGGCGAAGTCGGGCGAGTCCATGGTCTTCGCGATATTCAGCGAACCCAGGTTGCAGGAGATGTCCTTGCCGACCTTCGAGTAGGACAGGTCGTCGTTGAACAGTGAAGGCGTCGAAACCTGCAGGATCTCCGAGCACAGGTTCGAGTGCGTGATCTTGCCTTCGATCGGGTTGGCCCGGTTCACCGTGTCCTCGAACATGATGTAGGGGTAGCCCGATTCGAACTGCAATTCGGCGACGGTCTGAAAAAACTCGCGAGCCTTGATCTTGGACTTGCGAATTCGCTTGTCGTCGACCATCTCGTAGTACTTCTCGGAGACGTTGATGTCGGAGAACGGAACTCCGTAGATGCGCTCGACGTCGTACGGCGAGAACAGGTACATGTCCTCGTTCTTCTTCGCGAGCTCGAACGTGATGTCCGGGATCACGACGCCGAGTGAGAGCGTCTTGATGCGGATCTTCTCGTCCGCGTTCTCACGCTTGGTGTCGAGGAAACGGTAGATGTCGGGGTGGTGCGCATGCAGGTACACAGCACCGGCGCCCTGACGCGCACCCAATTGGTTGGCGTAGGAGAACGAGTCCTCGAGAAGCTTCATGATCGGGATGACACCCGAGCTCTGGTTCTCGATCTTCTTGATCGGTGCGCCGTGCTCACGAACGTTGGTGAGCAGCAAGGCAACACCGCCACCGCGCTTGGACAGCTGCAGTGCCGAGTTGATGGAGCGACCGATGGACTCCATGTTGTCTTCGATACGAAGAAGGAAGCAGGACACGGGCTCGCCGCGCTGCTTCTTGCCCGAGTTCAGGAACGTCGGGGTGGCGGGCTGGAAGCGTCCGGCGATGATCTCGTCGACGAGTTCGACGGCCAGGTCTTCGTTGCCTGCAGCAAGGGTGAGCGCAACCATGCACACGCGATCTTCGAAACGCTCGAGGTAGCGCTTACCGTCGAAGGTCTTGAGCGTGTAGGAGGTGTAGTACTTGAACGCACCCAGGAACGTCGGGAAGCGGAACTTCTTGGCGTACGCGTGATCGATCAGGAACTTCACGAAAGTACGTGAGTACTGATCGAGAACCTCTGGCTCGTAGTAGTTTTCCTCGACGAGGTAGTCCAGCTTCTCGTCCAGATTGTGGAAGAACACGGTGTTCTGGTTGACGTGCTGCAAGAAGTACTGACGGGCTGCAGCGACATCCATCTCGAACTGGATCTCGCCGTTGGCGCCGTACAGGTTGAGCATGGCATTGAGTGCGTGGTAGTCGAGACCGTTGGTGGAATCGCCGCCGCGTGCATCACGCTCTACGCTTCCTGCCGCGATCGTGTCAGTGATGGTTGGCGCCACTGCCCGTGCTCCTTCTCTGTTTCGAGATGATTCCAGAACTCCCCCAAGCCTTCTCGTACTCGGTCGACATCTTCGGCAGTGCCCATGAGTTCGAACCGGTACAGAAAAGGAACGTGGCATTTCTGGGAAATGATGTTTCCTGCATAGCAAAAGGACTCACCGAAATTGGTGTTTCCCGCCGCGATCACTGCTCTGATCAACGACCTGTTGTGTGGATTGTTCAAAAAACGAATGACCGGCTTCGGCACATAACTGGTGTCGCGCCCTGTCACGGTGACGCCGCCACCATAGGTGGGCAGAATCAGCACATAGGGCTCGTCTACGCGAAATGAGCCGTCACGGTCATGGATGGGTATACGTGTCGCAGGCAGGCCGAGACGTTGAACGAATCGGTGGGTGTTCTCCGACACGCTGGAAAAATAGACCAGCGAAGCCATCGGTTGTCACCATTTTCTTGTACGGTGCCCGGAACTACTCAGATGTGTCGGCGGAGGTCTCCACCGCCGACACTGCGGCGCTTCAAGCAGCGACGGTCAGGGTCTTGATGCGATCGGGACGGAAGCCCGACCAGTGATCTTCACCGGCAACCACGATGGGTGCCTGGAGGTACCCGAGAGCCATGACGTAGTCGCGGGCTTCGGCATCCTCGGTGATGTCGATGACGTTGTATTCGAGACCGGCCTTGTCGAGGGCGCGGTAGGTGGCATTGCACTGAACGCAAGCGGGCTTGGTGTAGACGGTGATGCTCATGAGAGTCCCTCTTTCGCTTAGCCAACAAAGGCCGATGTAGTGATGTTCAGCACCGATTCGACCGATTGCCGGAGTCTCGCTCGAGGCGTTCCGCGTTGTGGTCTCTCAGTGCTCAAGACACTACACCTAGTGGCCGACAGAAACACATAACGCGAGATGTTGTGAGTCACATCGTTGAAATTCCCAGGTCGCCCCTGTTCAGCGCACCCAACCTCCGGCGCGTCGGCGTGTCGCGCGTCACATTTCGGTCGCAGGCTCGACAGCATCTGAAAACCACTTCTCGGACCTACCATGAGCGTCGTGGAAACACCTCCGAAGGACGAAGCTCCGCGCCACCAGGCAACCGTGACGAGAACGCAGCAGGTGACACCACTGATGCGCAAAATCACCTTCGGCGGCGCGGGCCTGAGCGACTTCGAGACGAGCGGGAGCCCCGACGAACGGGTGCTCGTCAGATTCCCCCTCGACCCCCCTCACGCCCGTAGTTACACGGTCCGACGCTGGCAGCCGTCGAAGAACGAACTGGAGATCGACTTCGTTCTCCACGGCCACGGCGGAGCGGCACTCTGGGCCGAGAATGCGCAACCGGGCGAGACCGTCCATCTCTCGACTGCGAGCGGGTGGTTCACGCCGCCGGCAGAGTGCGACTGGCTGCTACTCGTCGCCGATCACGCCGCCCTGCCCGCGATCGGGCGGATCTTGGAAGAAGCACCCGACGATCTACCGATCCACGTCATTGCACAAGTGCCCGCGCCGAGCGAACAGCAGACGTTCACGACGCGCGCCGACGCTCACTACCGATGGATCGACGAAGCAGACTCACTGCTCGCCGAATTGGCCGGCGTTCGCATGCCTCCCGGCGAGGGCTACATCTGGTGCGCAGTCGAGGCCGCGACCGCCAGACGCATCCGCGCCCATCTGCGTCGAACATGGGAAATCCCGGCAACCCGCATGCACGTGATGGGTTACTGGCGGGAGGACAAGGAGAACTGGGAGCGTCGGTACGCAGTCGTCGCCGACCGTATCGATGCCGCGATGGGCGAAGCGATGTTGGCCGGCAAGGATTTCGAGTCGGTTCGCGACGCCGTCGACGACGCGATGGAACGCGAAGGGCTCTAGCGGACGTATGGCCCTCGCTCGCATACGAGTGAGGGCCATACCTTCCGGCATGGCCCTCACTCGAGAAACGGTTTACGCGTTGACGAGCTGCTTGCCGGCGTCGACGAGGTCGGAGACGACCTTGGAGACCTGAGCGAGCACCTCTGCGTTCTCACGCGGGTGCAACTCACCGAACAGTGCGCCGGTTCCACCGATGCTCAGTGCGGTGTCCTCGACGACCTTGCCGCCGGCGATGCGGACTGCCTTGGTGGTGTCTTCGTGAGCCCACTTGGCGCCGTTGCCGCTGGGCGAAGCGCTGATGACTGCGACAGCCTTGTCCTTGACTGCACCGACACCGTACGGACGCGAGATCCAGTCGATGGCGTTCTTCAGAACTGCGGGGATGGTGCCGTTGTACTCGGGGGTGACGAGCAGGAACGCGTCAGCGTCGCTCGCAGCGGAGCGCAATGCGTCGACAGCGGGAATGGAAGCACCCTCGACGTCGATGTCTTCGTTGTAGAAGGGGACGTCGGCGAGGCCTTCGAAGACCGTCAGCGTGGCACCCTCGGGTGCGGCGGACACAGCCGTCTCGGCAAGCTGGCGATTGACGGATCCGGCGCGCAAGCTGCCGACGAGAACGAGAACATTGGTCTGTGACATAACGAGATTCCTTCGAGAGTGGTGCGGTTGGTGGCTCCGGTTGAAAGTTATATCAACTAAACGGACCGCGGTCCACTTACATTCCCCGGCCCTGTAACCTGATCCCGTGAGCGCAATCCCCCTCCCCCAGATCGGCGCCGTACCCGTCGAGCGCGGCGACGCAGCACGTAACCGCGTACTTCTGCTCGACGCAGCAGCACTCCTCGTCGCCGAACGAGGTGTCGACGCGGTCACCATGGATGCCGTCGCTTGCCGAGCAGGTGTGGGCAAGGGCACAGTTTTTCGACGCTTCGGCAATCGATCGGGACTGATGCAGGCACTGCTCGATCACACCGAGCGAGAACTGCAGCAGGCATTCATGTTCGGTCCCCCACCACTGGGCCCAGGCGCACCGCCGATCGAGCGCCTCATCGCGTTCGGACGAGCCCGCATCGCCATGGTGGAAGTACAGGGCGAAGTCCTCCGTGCTGCGGAGAACGCTCCCGAATACCGCTTCGGCGGTCCGGCCCGGGCGCTCGGCATCGCTCACGTCATCGGACTTCTTCGAGGAGCCGGCGTCGAGGGCGACCTCGATCTGCTCGCGTCAGCACTGTTGGCACCGCTCGAAGCGTCGCTTGTCCTTCATCAGGTGCGCGATCTCGGGATGACCACCGAGCGTCTGGCCGCCGGCTGGGAAGAACTCGCCCGACGCGTTACTCGATGTTGACTCCCCAGATCCGTCCCACCACTTAATGTGAGCCCATGCGCATCGCTGCTGCCGTCATCGGCCTCCTGACCGTCGCCGCGGTAAGCGGTTGCTCCGCTTCGTCCGACTCCCCCGAGGACAAGACGGACCCCTCCGGCCGTGTGTTCATCTCGACGTCCGTCGACGGAACCCAAATTCCCGGCGGCGGCCCCCTGACTCTCGACTTCAGCCAACCCGGCCGAGTGTCCGCGAGCGCCGGATGCAACACGTCAAACGGCTCGGTCGAGTTCACCGACGGCACACTGACCACCGGCACCATGGCGTCGACGATGATGGGCTGCCCTCCCGGCATCGCCGAATCCGACACCTGGACAACAACATTGCTGACCTCCACGCCGACGTGGAGCCTCGACGGCGACACCCTCACCCTGACGTCGGACGACGCCACAGTGACCCTGCAGGACAAGAAGATCGTCACGCCGGATCGACCGCTCCAGGGCACGACGTGGACCGTTACGTCACTCATCAGCCCCGACGCGATCAGTACGAGCCTTGCTCTGGAGACGTCAGCTCCTGAACTCACGATTGCCGCAGACGGTTCGGTCAGCGGGACCACCGGATGCAATCGCATGACCGGAAGCGCCCAGGTATCCGACACCACAGTCACGTTCACGCCGATGGCAACCACGCGTATGGCTTGCCCCGAGGAGAACATGGACATCGAGCGCCAGATCCTGGCAGTACTCGACGGTGAAGTGAGCTACACCGTCGACGCCGACACGCTGACCCTGCGCAAGCCCGACAACACCGGCTTGATACTGACTGCGCAGGCTTGATCGGACGCTGCAGGTTGATCAGACGTTGTTTACCAGCCAGCGTCCCAATTCGCGGGCGCTGGCATCGATCATCGCGGGCCAGTCCAGGGCCGAGTCGTCCGCATGGTCGCTGACGTGTTTGACGAGCCGGCAGGTGGCACCCGCGGCCTGCGCGGCGAAGGCGATGGCAAAACCCTCCATGTCGACCAGATCGGCTCGCTGAGCGAGGGCGTCCCGGGTCGCAGCGTCTGCAATGAATGCGTCGCCGGTCGCCAGCACGGAGTCGTCTCCGTCGGCGAGCACCAAACGGTCCGCGACGTCGTGCCCCAGCGCTCGGATCGCGGTGCTGCTGATGTCGTGATTGATGACGACGCCGGGAACATAGAGGCCGCCGTGGTGCGCGTGCAGCGCACCGGCGGTCCCGATGTTGACGACCAGTGGCAGATCTTCCCGCTCGTACCGCGCCAGAGCAGAGGCGACTGCTGTTGCAGCACTGACCTTTCCAATACCTGTGATCAGCAGTTCGTATCCTTGCGGCACATAGGCCGCTTCCGACTTCGTCGCACTGACCACCAGAACGTTGTTCGCACTCATGTGCGCGACCGTACCGCCCACGTTGTGGTGGCACTGCGCGCGCCTGCTCACATCGCTAGAGTCCATTCATGGCCACACTGCGTGAAAGCATCATCGAAGAACTCGGCGCAAAGCCGACAATCGACGCCGCAGCGGAGGTTCGCGCGCGAGTCCAGTTCCTGAAGGACTACGTGCGCTCGACCCCCGCCAAAGGATTCGTTCTGGGAATCAGCGGCGGTCAGGACAGCACGCTCGCCGGCGCCCTCGCCCAACGTGCGGTCACCGAACTCCGCGAAGAAGGCCACGAGGCCGAGTTCGTCGCTGTTCGACTCCCCTATGGCGCGCAGGCCGACGAGTCCGATGCTCAGATCGCACTCGGCTTCATCAAGCCGGACCGCTCTCTCACGGTCAACGTCAAGCCAGGTGCCGACGCCACAGCCCGTGAGGCCTCCGAGGCGTTGGGGAACGGCGAACTACGCGACTTCGTCCGTGGCAACATCAAGGCGCGCGAACGAATGGTCATTCAATATGCGATTGCCGGTCAGCTCGGCTACTTGGTGATCGGTACCGACCACGCCGCAGAAGCGATTACCGGCTTCTTCACGAAATTCGGTGACGGCGGCGTCGACATCACGCCGCTCACCGGCCTGAGCAAACGTCAGGGCGCTGCGCTACTGCAGGAATTGGGCGCACCCGAGAGCACGTGGCGCAAGGTGCCGACCGCCGACCTCGAGGACGACCGACCCGCGCTGCCCGACGAAGTTGCCCTCGGCGTCACGTACTCACAGATAGACGACTACCTCGAAGGAAAGGACGTTTCCTCCGAGGTAGCCGAAAAGCTCGAGAAGATGTTCGCCAACACTCGTCACAAGCGCACGGTGCCGGTCACACCCCTGGATGACTGGTGGAAGTAACTCTTACCAGCGACTAGCTACCGAACAGGCTGCCGAAGACGTCGCCCAGCGAACCCGTTCCCGAAGCCGGATCCTTCTTCGCGAAGTTGGTGGTGCATCCGTTGAACTGCACCGCATCGACCAGCGTCGAGGTGGCAGCGGAGCCGGTCCCGACACTGACGCCGTAGTGGTCGACTACCGCTTTCGGGTTCGCGGCGACGATGTCAGCCAAAGGCACTGACACGCGGTCCTTGGCGCCGTCGATGTTCTGAGTGCTCCACCACACGCCCTTCTGGAGATCCGCGTGAACGCCGCCGTCAGCCGTCGGCGTCGCGTCCGGTCCCGGGACCCACACCAAGGTGGTGAATCCGTTCTCGAACTTTCCGCCGGTGGTTCCGGTGAGGCGGAGCTGGAACGCCGCAGTCGGCGTGGCGGCGCGCTCGGCGAAACCGATCGCCTTGCCGACTGCGTCGGACAGCTTGATACCGCCGGCCGAATGGTAGGAAACCGAACGATCGCCGGTACCGTCGACGGCCAGCTTCAGTGAACCGTCCTTGTCGAGAACGTTGTCGGCCGAGTACGACGCGGTCTGATCCTTCTCGTCGGTGAACGGGATGCCCCACCCGTTCGGCGTCGCTTCGGTGGACAGGGTCGAGCACGAGGCTTCCGGCGCAGCGGAGCCGAGAGAACCGGTGGACGGAAGCGCAGTAGCAATTGCCGGAGCGGTGAGTGCAGCTGCCCCGAGGAGCGCTACGACGACTCCGACACGGCGCGTGGAATTAATCGACATTGAAATACCTTTCACATATCCCGAGTGGAATTGCGCCAAAATTAACACATGTCGACAATTACCAACAGCGAAGGTATTTCTTTTGTCATCCAAACAGATGACAATTCACCTGGGCAATTAGAAGTGCATTTACTCCCCCAAAAGTAGGAGAAACTAAACAAAACGACCAATGCTGGACAATTGACCAACAATGGAGAAAACGGAGATAGATGCCACTCGAGCTGGAGTGATCAAGATATAAATATTTGGACCGGGAAACCGAAAAAGGACAATACGACGGCAGCCCACAAATAGCTACGCCGGCAATTCTCGGACTAGCCTCCAGCGAAAGGCGGAAGAATATCGACAGCGCTACCGGAGGCTCGAGAGACGTCGCGGGTCAACTCGTCACCGACGAGGAAAGCCGAGACCGACAGCACTCGCTCCATCTCCGGTCCGTATCGCCCGACCAAAACCGCCACCAACTCGGCAAGTGTGTTGTCGGGCGAAATGGCGACTACCTCGCTACGGCAACCGGATACATCCGCTGCAGCAGCAAAGTAACGAACCGAGATCGAATGCGGATCAGCCACCAATCGCTCCCATACTTCTTTCCGGCGGAACGAAGTCCGCGGCGTCGATGCCGTGCCCTGCCCACTTGTTCCACATCGCACCGCGCCACAGATCCGCTAGTTGGTCGTCACTTGCTCCGGACCTGAGCGCGGCACGCAGATCGACTTCGCGGTCGCTGAACAGACATGACCGAATTGTTCCCTCGGCAGTCATTCGGGTCCGGTCGCATTCACTGCAGAACGAGCGGGTCACGGAAGCGATGATTCCAACCGTCATCGCGGTCCCGTCGACACGCCATTCTTCGGCAGGAGCCGACGGATCTTCGCGGCCGATAGCTTCCAATTCGAAACGGCTTCCCAATACGGACAACAATTCAGCCGCGGTCACCATGTTCTCGCGCGCCCATGCATGGTCTGCATCCAGAGGCATTTGTTCGATAAAGCGTAATTCGACGCCGGCTTCGAGGCACCACTGCAAAAGATCCGCCGCGCCGTGGAGCGTTTCACGCATCAGCACAGCATTGATCTTCAGTGGCGCGAGTCCGGCCGCAGCTGCCGCTCGAATTCCCGCGAGAACGGACGGCAACCTGTCTCGACGCGTCAATTCCGCAAAATGGGCACGATCGACGGAATCCAGAGACACGTTGACGCGGGTCAGGCCCGCTGCAGCCAGCTTCGCGGCACGATGTTCGAGCCCAACGGCGTTGGTAGTCATGGAAAGTGGAATGCCCGGCACGCGAGCCGCGCACCCGCCGATGATCTTTTCGAGGTCACTGCGCATGAGTGGTTCCCCGCCGGTGAATCTCACTTCACGAATACCGACTCGTTCGACACCGATTCCGACCACTCGAATGATCTCTTCGGGACTCAGAAGGTCTTCCGTAGCAATGGCCGGCAGGCCCTCTTCGGGCATGCAATACGTACAGCGAAGTGAACACTTCTCGGTGATCGACACTCGCAGATCTCGGGCAACACGCCCGAACCTGTCGACGAGGAGGTCGGTCTCGGGACGGCCGGTGAGGGCGGCGGCGTCAAACCGCACGGTGGGAATTCCCATCGAGACCACTGTCATCACTTCACCAACTTCCGTATTGCTCCAGTATGACCGAAAGCCGTACTCCGTGTGTCGGACGGACCACACCGCCTAGGATCAAAACATGTCGAGGTTGTCGAGGTTACTGTCATGAGCGCGCGTTCGGTCGAGGAACACGCGGCGCACATCTCCGGATTGCTCACGGGCCTGCACACCCTCGCTCCGACAGCGGTGCCGGCGGCAGAAGCGTTGGGGCGCATAACGTGCTCGGACATCTCGTCACCCGTGGACCTCCCGCTCTTTCGCAACTCCCAGATGGACGGGTACGCAGTCGACGCCGCCTCTGTGGCGTCGGTTCCCACCACTCTGACGGTTCGAGGCGTGATCGCCGCCGGGAGCGGAAAACCACCGAAACACCTTCCAGGATCGGCATTTCGCATCATGACCGGTGCGCCGCTCCCCGAGGGTGCCGACGCCGTCGTTCCCGTCGAGGACACGACGGGCGTCACCGAACACGTGGTCACCATCGAACGGGGCAGGTCTGTAGGCGAATTCGTTCGCGAACGTGGCAGCGACATCACTGCCGGAATGCTACTGGTCACGGCCGGAACACACTTGGAACCTCGCCATATCGCCGCGCTGAGCGCTGTGGGCCTGGCCTCGCTCGACACGTACACGAAGCCACGGGTCGCGATAATCACGACGGGCGCCGAACTGAAAAGTGCCGGAACAACTCTCGAACCCGGCGAGATCTACGATTCCAACGGACCAGCTTTGGCAACATTGGCCGAAGCCAACGGCGCCGATGTCGTATCCGTCGCCCGAAGCAGCGACGACCCGGCCGAGTTCCGCGAATTACTCTCGTACGCAACCTCGGTCGCCGATCTGGTTTTCACCTCCGGTGGGGTGTCCATGGGGGACTTCGAGGTGGTGAAGGAAACTCTCACCCCTCTGGGTGCACACTTCGGCCACGTCGCAATGCAACCTGGTGGCCCGCAAGGCACCGCCGTGGTGAACGAAGTGCCGGTACTGAGTTTCCCAGGCAACCCGGTCAGCACGATGGTCTCGTTCGAGGTCTTCGCCCGCGGCGAACTGCGCCGGGCCGCGGGTCTGCCCGAGATCCCGCGCGAACGGCTGCCACTGACTGCACCGCTACGTTCGGTGGATGGCAAGCGCCAGTTCCTGCGCGCGCGTAGAACTGCGGACGGTATCGAACTCGTGGCCGGACCCGGCTCGCACCTCGTTGCAGCAATGGCGTGGGCCGACGTCCTGATCGACATCCCCGCTGCCGTGACCGAACTCGGCGCGGGCGATCTCGTCGACGTCGTCCCGCTCTCGACTTCCTCGATTTGATTCACTCGATCTGATTCAAAGGACACTCATGACCGAATTGACACACGTCGACAGCGAAGGCCGAGCGCGCATGGTCGACGTCAGCGCCAAGGCCGAGACGACGCGCATCGCCGTCGCTGCCGGTGAACTCGTCACGACCGCCGAGGTAGTTCGCCTCGTCCGCGCCGACGGCATGCCCAAGGCCGATGTCCTCACCACCGCGCGCATTGCCGGAATCGCCGGTGCAAAAAAGACGTCCGAGCTGATCCCGTTGTGTCATCAGCTCGCGCTTTCGTCGGTCAAGGTGGAATTCGGGTTCACCGAAACCTCGATCACCGTCGAAGCGACGGCAAAGACTCGCGGACAGACCGGCGTCGAGATGGAAGCACTCACCGCCGTCGCGGTAGCCGGCCTGACCTTGCACGACATGGTCAAAGCGGTCGATCCCGGAGCCACTATGAACGGTGTTCGCCTGCTCACCAAAGACGGTGGTAAACACGGACATTGGACCCGCGACACTCAGAACTCACAGACATCTCCGGCGCACGCCTTCACGTCGCCACGATCCGCAACCGTGCTGGTCGCTTCGACCGGTGGCGCGAACGGCACCAGACCCGACACCACCGGTCCGACGATCGCAGCCTGGCTACGCGAGCGGGACTTCGAGGTGCGTGGACCGCTTGTGTACGCCGACGCAGACATCGCGGCGGGCATCGCTGACGCCAAGGAGGGCTCCCCGTCGCTTGTCATCAGCACCGGCGGCACCGGTGCTTCACCCACGGATGCAACCCCGGAAGCTACCCGGGCAGTCTTGACCCGTGAGTTGCCCGGGGTCGCAGAAGCGATCCGAACCAAGGGCCTCGAGAAGACCCCGCACGCGTCACTGAGCCGTGGTGTGGCAGGTCTCACAGGTACGACGGTCATCGTCAATCTTCCGGGTTCTCCCGGTGGAGTGAAGGACGGTCTCGCCGTCCTCGAACCCATCATCGATCACCTGCTCGCGCAGGTCGCAGGCGGAGGAGCACACGATGAGTGAGCTACTGGCTCGGATCTCCGAGCAACCGATTCACGCAGACACCGTCGACGCCGCCGTTGCCGGTCCGAAGAACGGCGCTGTTGTGGTGTTCACGGGAACGGTGCGCAATCACGATGGAGGTCAAGCAGTTTCAGCGTTGGAGTACCAGGCACACCCGGACGCGGAACGCTTTCTCGAGACGTGCTGCCAAGAGGTTGCAGCCTCGACCGGCCTGCCGGTTGCCGCGATCCATCGCGTCGGCCACCTAGAGATCGGTGACCTCGCACTGGTCGCCGCCGTCGCCGCCCCGCATCGAGCGGAGGCGTTCGCCGCGTGCGCCGAACTGGTGGAGCGCATCAAGCACGAGGTACCGATCTGGAAGCGGCAACACTTCGCGAACGGCGTCTCCGAATGGGTCGGGTTGTAGGTCGAACGCTCCGAGAAGGTAGAGTTACGATCACTAGGTGCCTGAAATCGGGCATCCAGCGTCGTAGAACGCAAATTTTCTTGCTGAGTGCTCAATGCACCCGCTCTTCTTACGGCGAAGAAGCCTGCCGACCGGCAGCGCCGCCACCACTGTGCTTGATTGTTCGACCGGTTAATTCCCGTGTCGGCATCCGGGCACGAACACGTGCCCGAAAGGCTCTGAACACACTTGTCTGACATCTCTACGCCCGCTACCACCTTCGCAGCCCTCGGTGTGCGCGCACCGCTGGTGAAAGCTCTCGAAGACGGCGGAATCACTTCTCCGTTCCCGATCCAGATCGACACCCTCCCCGACACTCTCTCGGGGCGCGACGTCCTGGGTCGTGGAAAGACCGGAAGCGGTAAGACGCTCGCGTTCTCCATCCCCATGGTCTCCCGCCTCGCCGGCGAACTGTCCGGAGGAAAGCGTCGTCCGGGTCGACCGCTCGGCTTGGTGCTCGCACCCACACGTGAGCTCGCCACCCAGATCACCGCAACCCTCGAACCGTTGGCCGCGGCATACGACTTGCGCGTGACGACGATCTTCGGTGGCGTCTCGCAGCACCGCCAGGTTCAGGCCCTCAAGGCCGGAGTCGACATCGTCGTCGCCTGCCCCGGGCGCCTCGAAGACCTCATGAAGCAGAAGTTCGTCAGCCTCGACGCCGTCGAGATCACCGTGCTCGACGAGGCCGACCACATGGCCGACCTCGGCTTCCTGCCCGTCGTCACCCGCATCCTCTCGTCCACCCCGCAGGACGGGCAGCGCCTTCTGTTCTCGGCAACGCTGGACAACGGCGTCGACAAGCTCGTCAAGCGTTTCCTCAAGAACGAGGTCATGCATTCGGTCGACGAGGCCAACTCCCCCGTCGCCGCGATGACGCACCACGTGTTCGACGTCGACGGCGTCGAAGCCAAGAAGGCTCTGGTCGAGAAGCTCGCTTCCGGTACCGGTCGTCGCATCCTGTTCATGCGCACCAAGCATCAGGCTCGTAAGTTGGCTCGACAGCTCACAGAGTCGGGTATCCCGTCCGTCGACCTGCACGGCAACCTCTCGCAGGCTGCTCGCGACCGTAACCTGGCAGCATTCTCCGCCGGTGAAGCGCGCGTCCTCGTCGCCACTGACGTCGCAGCACGCGGCGTCCACGTCGACGACGTCGAACTGGTCGTCCACGTCGATCCGCCCGCCGAGCACAAGGCGTACCTGCACCGCAGTGGTCGCACCGCTCGCGCAGGCAGCGCCGGCGACGTGGTCACCGTGGTCCTGCCCGAGCAGCGTAAGGATCTCGCGATCCTCATGCGGAAGGCAGCCATCAAGGTGACACCGGTTCGTTCGACTGCCAACTCCGAGCACGTCGTCAAGTTGGTCGGCGACATCGCTCCGCACGTCACACCCGCTCCGAAGGCTCCGGCCCAGCCGAACGGTGGACGCGGACAGCGTCCCGCCGGCCAGGGTGGACGCGGCGGCGCAGCACGGTCGGGTCAGGCTCGCTCCGGACAGGGCGGTCAGTCACGCGGCGCTCGCACCGGCGGAGCTGCCCGTCAAGAACATGCAGGCGGCGGCGCTCGCCGTCCCCGCACGGGCGGCGGCGCTCGCACCGCAGGCTCCACCGGTGGCCGCCCCGCTCGCTAGGCCGCCCCACACAACTCAATAGGTTTCGTAATGGACAGCGTCGGCCAATGGCCGGCGCTGTCGCCATCCGAAACGCTCGAGATCCGGAACCTGTTGAAACTCAGTCACCTTCCCGACGCACAGCCACGCAATGGGGCGAACGGGTGACGGAATGCGCATGAGTTCGGTGAGGTACTTCTCGTCGTAGAACGAGACCCAGCCGATCCCGATCTCCTCGGCTACCGCAGCGAGCCACAAATTCTGAATTGCGAGTACCGCCGAGAACAGTCCGGTGTCGTCGACGGTGTGGCGGCCGAGGATGTTGGGGCCACCGCGTGACGGGTCGTAAGTGACGACGATGCCGGTACCGCTCTCGGCGATTCCCTCGATCTTGATGGGGTCGAACGTCGAGCGGCGATCCTCGGGCAAAGACTGCGCGAAATTCAGCCGGGCTTCGGCGACGTGTGCCGCGAAGGTGTCGAGCGTCTCCGGATTCCGAACGACGACAAAATCCCACGGCTGCGTGTTTCCCACGCTCGGCGCGCGATGAGCGGCGTCGAGAATACGCATCAGAGTTTCGTCGGGGACGATCTCTCCCGAGAACTCGGCGCGAACGTCTCGGCGTCGCCGAATCGCTTCGTACACGGATACAGCTGATTCACTCACGCCCCGACGGTATAGCGGTGCAATCCCAGCATGGCGTCGGGGTGCGGTTCGACCGTTTCGTCGCGCACGCAGTTGCGGAGCGCACTGCCGACCGCTCCCGTGTCCATCCCGGTGCCGATCACAACCAGTTGCGTGGTTCGAGTCTCGCCGGACTTCCACCGCAGCGGCGTGATCCGAACATGATCGCCCACCGATTGGATCTCGAATTTCCCTGTGTAACCAGGAATCTCGAAGTTCACGAATCCCTTGATGCGGTACACGCCCGGCGGTTGATTCTCGAGGAAATGCGTCAGGGCCCTGGCGTCGAGAGCCGCCTCCGATGT
The DNA here is from genome assembly GCF_036541985.1 of Rhodococcus sp. IEGM 1306. Classification (NCBI taxonomy): domain Bacteria; kingdom Bacillati; phylum Actinomycetota; class Actinomycetes; order Mycobacteriales; family Nocardiaceae; genus Rhodococcus; species Rhodococcus sp. IEGM 1306. Next base: position 430,373 of record NZ_JAZHFF010000005.1, on the reverse strand, counting down.
GAAATCAACCGACTCGTAACGGTGGTGCAGGTGATCGTGACGACACGAGCCGTCTTCGTGCCCGTGCTCGTGCTCGCGCTCGTCACGCAGGAGTTCATCCAGGCTCAATTGGTCGCCCGGAGCCGGAGGGGTCACCTCTCCGGTATCGAACAGCAGAGCAGGGTCTATCCGCGAATGTGATGTTTCCACAATCGGCGCTCGCGGATTCAACTCACGGATTCCGACCGTGAATCGCTCGCGCTCGGAGACCGGAACACTGTCGATCTTGTTGACTACCACCAGGTCTGCCAGACGGACATGTTGATCGAGTTCGGGATGCTCGCTGCGAACGGTGGAAAAATTGGCTCCGTCGACCACCACCACCAGGCCGCCGTAGACGACGGACGGGTTCTCACTTCCGAGGACGAGTCGAATCATGTTCCGCGGCTCGGCCAACCCGCTGGCCTCGATGACAATCACGTCGATCCCGGATTGCCGGTGCGCCAGCTTGTTCAGCATCTCGTCCATGTCGGAGACGTCGACAGCGCAGCACAGACAGCCGTTGCTGAGAGAGACCATCGAATCGACTTGACCGGCGACCATCATCGAATCGATGTTGACGGAGCCGAAGTCGTTGACGATCACGCCGATGCGTACGCCGTCGTTGTTGCGCAGAAGATGGTTGAGCAGCGTCGTCTTGCCCGAACCGAGAAAGCCTGCGACGACAATTACGGGAATCTGCTTCTTCGCCACCACACAACCTTCCGAAACCACACCTACCGATCAGTGATCGTAGTGGAGTGTGGCTTCGGAAGGCTCACGCTGACGGCAGGCTCACACCGTGCAGAGCGGACGGATGTCCGACGTACCCTCGGTGGTCGGCGACGTCAAGATCGTGCACGCGTTGTAACCACGGGATTCGGCGACCCGGCGGATCTCGCTCCAGCCTGCCGCGTCGACAATCGGGGACCGTGAGAGCACGAATCCGGAAAGCCGGAGTGGATCACCCACCAGTGCCCACGAATAGTCGTCGGCGATGTACGTGACGATGTAGTTGGGCGGACCGTCCAAGCTTTCCTGAGAGGGCACCCCCGGGAAGCTCACATGCAACTGAGCACCCGTTGCTGGATCGGTAACTCGGGCATTCCCGACGATCTCGTTGGCTTGGCCGGTCCACGTCGTACATGTGTTCTTCACGCTCACGTTCGAGGAATCGACCAGCCCGTAACTCGCCCGGGTGTCCTTCGCGCACGCGAGGTTGAACGGCTGAGGAATCGCCGCCACCTGGTTCCACTCCCCTACGTAGCGCGCGGCGTCCAGATTCGGCACCGGCCGCAGGGGTTCCCAGAGTGGGTCCGCCTGCGCGGTTCCCGAAAACATCGTTACTGCGGCACACACTCCCGCAATCGCAATCGCACTTCGCCCCGACCACTTCATGTCACTGCTCCTCGTCTGCGCAACGCTCGATCGGCATTGGTTCCTCAAAGTATTCGGAGCAGTCGGCCTGAAGGATGGGGACGTATGGAAAACTACTTTCGGTTTGTTATGGACCTCCTTCACAAACCTTATGTAGTCTTTGCTAAAAGATAGTTGAAAGTCGGACGGAGCTACTGTGATGAAGGTTGTCGACTTAGGTCTAGAACGCACTCGCTATGCAGTCATCGACGAGACGATCGAGTCGAGGTGGCGCAGAGTCACCTCGATGCAGCACGACGCCGTTGCCGTCGTGACTCCGCGCGACCGAATCACTTTCGCCGAACTCGAACTTCGAACCGACGCTTTGGTCCGCGAACTTCGGTTGCGCGGGTCACAAGGGGCCTGCCCGGTTGCAGTCGATCTCGAACCAACCGCCGAATCGGTGCCCGCCATCCTCGCTACTCTGATTTCCGGCCGACCGTTGGTGATGATCGACCCACAACTCCCCGACGCCAGGCGCGCACACATCATGGGCACCTCAGGGGCCGTCTCGCTGCAATCGATCCTCGACGAATCAGCGGCGACCGGATTCCGTTTCGACAACGCGCTCGAACCGTCCAGTTCCGACCCTGCCATGATCGCGTTCACGTCAGGCACCAGTGGGACGCCCAAGGGAGTCGTCCTGAGCCACTCCATGTGCCTGAACAAGGCCGACGAACTTGCCGCGGCAATCGACCTGCGACCCGACGATCACATCGGGAACCTGTTGCCCGTCAGTTTCGGCGCCGGAATCACGGCACTGATCATGGGGCTGATGAACGGAGTCACGGTCTTCTGCTGGGATCCACGTATCGACGGCGTCTCGGGCATCGACGACTGGCTGATCGAGAATTCGATCACGACTGCGCACTGTGCACCATCCTTTCTTCGGGTGTGGTCGGATCTCGAAGGCGAGGAAGCAAAAGATGATTCGATCGGTTCCCTGCGCGTCGTCGTGACGTACGGAGAAGCAGTCCACGGCGAAGACTATGCGCGCCATCGCAGTCACGGCTTCGCTCGCGTCACGTACGTCAACTGGCTGGCCACCACCGAGACAGGTGTCATCGCATACAACGAGTTCCCGCCACATTCCGAACTACCCGCCGGAGTGGTTCCGGCCGGACGGGCCCGCGACGGCAAGGACGTACAGATCGTCGACGTGAACGGCGTGCCTCTCCCCGACGGAGAGATCGGCGAGATACAGGTTGTCTCGACCGATCTTGCCGACGGTTACCACAACGACCCCGAGCGCACTGCAACACGATTCACTCGTCTCGGCGACGGAGTCGGTATCTACCGGACCGGTGACCGAGGCCGTATCGACGAACGCGGCGAACTACAACTCCGAGGACGCGTCGACGACGCCGTCAAGATTCGGGGATACCTGGTAGAGCCGACGGAGGTCGAGTCGCACATTCGTCGAATCCCCGGCATCGCCGATGTTTTCGTGGGTGCAGTTCTCGAGAACGATCGACCGGAGATCGTTGCGTACGTAGTCCAGAACAAAGCCGTGATGGCACGGTCGGGCGCCGAGATGCGGCGCGAATTGGCGAGAAATCTGCCGGCCTGGATGCTTCCCCGACATTTTGTTCCGATGGCAGCGTTGCCCCGCAACGAGAGGGGAAAGGTCGATCGAACGACGCTGCCGTCCGTCGAGGTGCGTTCCACTCCACCGACTCTCGCCGGGCCCGCCGAATTGTGGCTGTCCTCGATCTGGGAGTCGATTCTCGGCATCGATTCCGTCGACCGTGAGGACGACTTCTTCGAACTCGGCGGAGATTCGCTCGCTTCCACCGAAGTGGTGGCAAAGATTCACGACATGTTCCGGATCCGGATCACGACGGCGGAGTTCGCGGCCGCGAGCACCGTCAAAGAACTTGCGGCGCTGGTAGATCGGTGCAGAATCGATCCCGATGATCGCGTCTGTCACAACACGATGGTTCCGCTGAAGCTCGAAGGGACTGGGCGACCGCTGTTCATCATGAACGGAGCGGGGTGCCCCTCGACGACCCTGTCCACCCTGGCGAAAGCGCTCCACACCGATCGCCCGGTCTACGCACTTCAGCCACACGGCTTCGAATCTCGCGGACTGCCCGATCGGTCGGTGAAAGCAAGCGCACGCCGTTTCATTTTCGAAATCAAGAAGATCCAGCCCACCGGGCCATACCTCCTGGCCGGATACTCGTACGGCGGCTACGTGGCGCTGGAAATGGCAACACAGCTGTCCGAATCAGGTGACACCGTCGAGCACGTCACCGTTCTCGACACCAGAATCTCCACCGAAACTGCCACCCGACTGGCCACCCGAGCCGGAATCAGTTTGGATCCGTCGATCGTCGACCTTGCCCCACAGCCATCCACCAATACCCGATGGAAGCCGGCCAGACGCACCGTCGCCGCTATGTGGATCCGCACACTCTTCGCCGGTATTCTGCAGTACCCGCCGGCCACCCAGTGGACTGTGTTCCTCTACATCGGAGGCCAGGCGCTCCGGAAGCATCGGATACGAGCATGCGCCGCGCCGGTCACGGTGATCCGTGGAGCCACCAACAACCGTGGACGCGAGATCTGGTCACTCATCGCCACGGGCTCACTCGATTTCGACGATGTCGACGCGTGTCACGAAGACGTCGTCCGTCAACCGTACGTCCGCAAGACTGCAGCGATCATCGATCGGGTCTGTGATCGAGCGTGACCAGCGCTGCTCATGTCCAGCTGTAGAAGAGAGAGCGGCGCGGGGTGACGGCCCAGTCGGTCGTTGACGAACAGACTCTTTCCTTGACGAATGCACCTGCCCTGCTTGCAATGAACATCCTCGTTGCCTCGTCGACGCGAGTCGTCCGCTGGAACACCCCGTACCGCCTACCAAGACTGATGCACTTGCCTGCGAACTTCGGAGTCACCGGGTGCGGCGCGGAACCGTCGAGTCGATGCAGGATCGTTTCTGCCGCATGAACTCCCAAGGGGATCGCGGCCTGACAACTCATTCTCAGTGAGTTCTCACCGACTGTGACCGCATCACCCGCACCGACGATGTCGGGGTGGGACGGGCATTCGAGTCGGTCGTTCAGTTTCAGGCGGCCGAGATCGTCGACGGGGAGGCCACTTCGACGGGCGAGCTCCGGTACACCGAATTCTGTTGCGAGAATCGTGCACTCGGCCTTCACCCGCATACTTCCCGCGAGCTCGCACGACGAACCGTCGATCCGCGTCACCCGCGATTCGCTGACGATATCGACCCCGAGATCGGTCAGCGTTCTGAGAATTGCCGATCGCGCACGCTCGGACAGGTCCGGGGCCACGATTCCACCCGTCACCAAAGTGATTCGGTTGCTTCGCTGCTCAGCCAATTCTGCGGCTGTCTCGATTCCGGTGAGACCGCCGCCGACAACGCAGATGGCAGCCTTCTCGTCGAGGGTCGACAGCCTGGATTCGAGTCGGGTCGCGTCTTCGAATTCGGCGACGCTGTACCCATGCTCTGCCGCCCCGACGATCGTGCTGGGCAATTGCCTACTTCCGACTGCGTAGACCAAGTAGTCGTAGTCGATCACGATGCCGTTGTCGAGGGTAAGCCTGCTGACCGCGGCGTCGATGTCCGTCACCGTTCCGAATACTCGGTGTGCCGTACGCGGTAATGCGCTGTCGAACGAGACCGTCGCGTCGTAGCCAGCTGCGATCATCTGATGGAGCCTGATTCTTTGCACGAAGTGTGGGCGCGGATTCACGACGCTCACCGTGATGTCCGACCGAGTTCGCAGCAGTCGCTTCGCTGCCATGACGCCCGCATATCCTGCCCCGATTATCGCCACGTGTGCACTCATGGTTCTCCGTTCCGCCGACGGTCCCCATGCCGAGAATGCACGGGATGATCAAGCCTCACCGCGGACAGTATTGCGCACGAAACAACAAATGCTCTGCACCGATTGGTGCAGAGCATTTGTTCGGGTGGAGCTAAGGGGACTCGAACCCCTGACCCCCACACTGCCAGTGTGAATCGACCTGTAAGCGTGCGTTCAGTGCGTTCCGAAACGTCCACGCTTTCAGTCTTTTCCGTCTGATGTGTCTAGTACGTGTGCCGCAGTAGTCAGGTGTCCTAGGACAGTAGTAGGACACGCTCAGGCGATGACGCCCGCGCCTCGATGGTCCTGACTGCCGACGTCGATCGCACCTCTTGAGACAATGCGTCCAGTTGGTCTGGTTTGATCTGAGCATGAATCCTCGTGTACCTGCACTGTTGTTGAGTGCCATCGCGGCGAGCGTCCTCGCTACATCTTGTTCATCGACCGACGACGGCGCGGCGCGCCCCGAAGCGTCATCGCAGTCCGTCACGGCCTCAGCCGATCTAACGAACAAGCGTGGGGCTGTCGAGGTCGACCTCGGCCAGCGAGCTGAGGTGAAGGATGAAACCGGCGCGCTCTTGCTCGCCGTGTCCGACACAGCTCTCTCGATCGAGGGCTGTCCGCTCAACAGTGAGCATCCTGGACTCGTCAGCAAGAATCGATTCTCCGCATTCATTGAGATCGGTGCTGCGCCAAGCACTGAGTGGCTGTGGCCTTCCGATTTCTACTACGTCGACGCTGGCGGCAAAGTCGTCAAGAATATCGCGTTGTCTGACGCGAATCCCTGTTCGAGCCCGGGGAGTAGCAAGTTCATCGACCTACCCGCCAATTCTTCCGCCGACGGCGCGGTGACACTCGACATTCCGCACACGGCGCGGTTCATCGGCTATCAGTCCAATCTCAGCGGGCAAGATGTTCGGATCGAGTGGCGGGTGCCGGAGGGAACGCTGGTCACCGCCACAGCTGAAAGCACCGCCTCGGCACCGAAGCCCACGACAGAAGCTCCGCAATCCGTACCGACGACGAATCCAGTCGATAAGCTGCCGAACCCGTACCCCAATTCGATTGATTCCGAAGGCAGAGCCACAGGAACTGGCGGTAGCGAACTCGTCGGGTGCGCTGATGCTTCGCTCTACCAGCCGGGCACCGGCATTTACAGCGACGGGTCTATGGACTACGCGGCTGAGTGCCTCCAAGGCGGATCGATGGCGAACTGAGATGGTGACAATACTGATCGCAGTTCTGGCGCTCCTCGTGGCGCTCGTGGCTTTGTTGCGGGACACCAGAGAGCACCGACGAAACCGGACAGCGGACGTTCAAGCGCTGATGTTTCAGAGCAACAGGTCAGGGGTGGTGACACATATCAACGGCGACCGAGGTTTGCGGAAGTTCGAGCCGTCGGTTCATGCTTCCGGTTTCGGTACTCGATACGACGTTCGGACCTACTTGTGGGTGGACGATCAAGTGGAGCCGAAATGGAAGGACCTCAGCCAGTCGGCCGACCGATTCGATAACACCAGCGAGCCGCTGCGTTGTGAGATTGAGGTCTACGACGACGATTCCGGCCGAGTGTGGTTTGGCATCGGACACAACGAGTCCCAGGTACGGGGGCTGTTCGCGCGGGACCACGTTCGCAGCGAGTTTGTACGGTCCAATCTCGTCGAGCCGAACGTGCAGGTCTGGCAGTGGTACCGGTTGAGTTCCGCTCGGAAATGGTGGCAGAGACAAACTCGATTTAAGTTCGGCGGCGGCGGCGTGCCCAAGCCGTTAGGACGATGGAAGGTTGTTTCGACGGACCGCACAAGGCCTGAACAGTTTCCTACCTGGGATGGAGTAAGCCGAGACAGCTAGTTAGGGAGCGTCGAATCGTGCGGTGAGGCTTGTTTCGCCGCTTGGTGTCTCTGTCGCGACTACCAACACCGCCCGATCACCGAGCTTTGCAGCTCCAGCCGAATAGCCGGTTCCGTTGAGTTCACGATGAGTGAGAGGGATCTCTGCGACAGTGACTTCCGCCGAACCGGTGATCTCAATACGGGTGATCTTGCGCAAGTAGTTTCCGGTCGGCTCCTCCTTCTTCAGGTAGAGATCGACTGCTTCACCCGACTCCGGCTCTATTGCCGTAGCCGGATCGCGTCCGATGGTGAAAAACTCCTCGTCACCAAGCGCATCGCGCATCGCATCGTTCTCCAGGTCGACCGAGCTCATGAATCCTTGCGCAAGATCTTGTGCCGACATCGCGAAGTCCCCATCCTCGAAGAAGAGTGAGGTATCAAGAAAGGGCACCACGATTTCGGCCGGGCGGTCAGCGCTTTCCTCGACCCACAGGCGCACCTTCCCCACGGTCAGAGTGAAGGATTTCATCCAGATCGCGTCGAGTTTCCCCACCACCTCGGTGCCGAACCTTCCCGGTTCGATTTCTCCAGGAACTGCGGTAGTGATCCCGAATTGTCGAGCTTTCTCGATCGCTGAGCGGGTGAACCCGGACGACGAAACGAGAACTAAGACATTTGTGGGAAGCCTCAGATGCTTGCTATGCATTTCTTCCACCCAACTGACTGTTTGCGGGCGCTTATGGGCTCGGCACTCGATGCTCACTATGACCGGATGTCCAGCAGTCACGCTTTCGATGCACGTATCTACTTCCCTAAAGTTCCCAGAGTCCAGATCTCTGAGCATCTTCGACTCCGTGACTGTCGCACCCGCACTGAGATGGGAATGAATGATTGCGACGATTTCCTGGAACTCGTTTGTCCGTTTGGGCACGGTTCACAGACTACATTTCACATTTCACCCGGTTAGCGAACAACGCTGTTCAGGTGAAAGGGTCGCCGCTCACCTGAACAGCTGGCTACATCCCCCGCAACCCACAGTGATGGGTGAGCCATTGCTCGACGTGTCGGAGTGGTCCCTCGCTTTCAGGTAGCACCACGAATTGCCGTCCACCTCGGACAAAGACTTCCAGGGCGCGCCAGGCGGTTGGATCATCGAAGCGGTGCGGAAGCAGTCGGTTACCTCGTTCGGAGGTGACCAGTCGCCACCGCTCCACACCGACGGCGTCGTAATTCGGAACCTTCTCCAGGATCAAGCCGTGCTGTTCGGCACACAGTCTGACCCGAGAGATCCTGTCCTCCAGCGCTTTACGCGCTGCCGATTCCTCGGCGCAGCGCTGCTCCCGCTCGGCTGCCTCACGGTCAGCCGCATCATCGCGGTGTGTGATCCGCTGGTGAAACGCTGCTCGCCGCTGCTCAGCCTTGTCGATCTGACGGCGTGCTCGCCGCGCGACTACCTCCAGATCGTGCAGTACGTCGAGCAATTCCCCGACCACACGCTGAGCGGCGATGTCGTCGTGCAGGTTGTCGAGTGGTTGACCGAGATCGGTCAGGAAACCGCCCACGATTTCATCGGCGTCAGGTCCAAGGATTGCCAGTTAAGGAGTATTCGCGAATGTTCGCACAGCAGCGCCGCGAGGCCGGACTGTCGAAGATCACGCTGCGGAACCTCCGGCATTCGTCGGTGTCACGTATGCGCGCAGCCGGAGTTCCCGCCGACGTAGTCGCTGCCTGGCACGGCCACTCGGAACGGATGACTCAGGCGGTCTACGGGCGAGTGTCGGACGATCGGTTAGTTGCCGCTTCGGCCGCACTTTCTGATGCCGTAAGACAGAGTTAGGACAACATTCCCGAATCCAAAAAGACCAGGCCTGAGGAAAATCCTCAGACCTGGTCTTTTTTGGTGGAGCTAAGGGGACTCGAACCCCTGACCCCCACACTGCCAGTGTGGTGCGCTACCAGCTGCGCCATAGCCCCGTATTCAATTCACTCTAACAGTCGAACTCGCAGCGGCTTTACTGCTTTCCGCTTGCTGGAAGAAAGTTACACCACTTGACTCCTGGGCAACAAATCGCCTGGTCAGAGCGAGGCGGCCGCTCCTCGCCGGAGCGGCCGCTTCCGCTCAGGAGGAGAGCTTGGAAACCCAGTCGCTGCTGCCCGTGTCAACGATCTTGCCGTTCGCCACGACCGTGGGGGTGCCGTTGGACCCGACATCCTTGAGCGCCTGGCTGGCAGCTGCGGCGTTGGCCGCGGCGGCTTCGACGTTGGTACCGGAAGAGATGCAGGTTGCCACGTCGTCGGATGCGCCCGCATCACGAGCGATCTGGGCGAGTTCGTCGTTGGTGTGGTCGCTGCTGCCCCCCTCGGCAGGCTGCGTGTCGGTAGCGAAAAGCTTTGTGTGGAATGCGGAGTACGCGATTGCATCGCCACTCTGAGCGACGCACAGCAGCGCCGCGCCGGCCCGGGTGGAGTAGTCACCGCTGCCCGACGCCCGGTTGAGGAAGTTCAGCATGTGGTAACGAACAGCGACGTCACCGTTGTCGACGGCGGCCGCGAGAGCCTGGCCACTGAGGTGCTCGAGCGCAGCGCAGGCCGGGCACAGCGGATCCTCGAAGAGATCGATGGTCGTCGCGGCGGAGGGCTTGCCCAACAGCACCACGCCGTTGTCCTGCACCGTGACGGCAACTTCGGAATTCTGCACGGAGCCGTAGCCGTCGTTCTGCGGCTTGTTCTTGCTGTTCGTCCACAAGACACCGCCGATGACGAGAGCCGCGATCACGAGCACCGCGAGGCCACCGATGATGTAGGTGGAGCGGCTCGAGACCGGTTCCGGCGAATATTTGTTCTTGCTGCTCTTGGTGCTCACGCTGATGCAGTCCTTCGTGCGTCGAAACGATTTACCGATTGCTTACCTTGCCACTGAAGACTGAGTATCCACTGAGAACGGCGCACGTGATCCCGGCCCCAATGCGAGCGGCGAACGCGGGAACACGAGCAGCCAGACGGCAAGTGCCAAGAAGCCCAGGTCCCGGAGAATCTCCTTCAAATAGTCCCAAGCGCCGACGTCGGCTGCACCTCCGCCGCCGAAACATCCACAGTCGATGGACAATCCTCTGGCCCACACCGAAATGATCACCGCAATGAGAACCGTCAAAATCACCACCGAGACTGCGGCGGATACTCGCACCGCCAGCCCGACGAGGATGAGCAGACCAAGGACTATTTCGACGAGGGGAAGCGCCGTTGCCACCGGACCGACCAGTGACTCGGGCAAGAGTTGATAGGCACGCACCGCGATCTTCGTCTGCACGGGATCAAGGAATTTGAGCCCCCCGGAAATCAGCCAGACGGCCGCCAAACCCAATCGGGCTACAAGACTCACGATACGAATTGCCACCCGATCGAGAGTACAGAATGCCCGGTCAGTCCAGGTTTGTCCGCGCAGGAGTATCCGTCAGCGCCGTCACATCGGTCAGATCTTCGACGACGGACTCGACAGGCTTCGTTCGCGACGGGACGAACAACCAGCCCGTCGCCGACACGACGACTACGGCCCCCATCACGGCGAATGCTGCCGAGTACGACACATGCTGAGCGATCAGACCGGCACAAATCGGTGCCACTACGCCGCCGATGTCCGACATCATCTGGAATACCGCCAGAACGGGTCCGCCGCGGGCAGTCGACCCGACGACATCGGCAACCGCTGCCTGCTGAGCCGGACTCATGAGCCCGGAGCCGACGCCCGTCACAGCAGCGATGGCAAAGAACAGCACGAGGTTGTCCGTGAATCCCATTGCGATGGTTCCCAGACCACAAATGAGCAGACCGCTCACGACGAAGGGCTTACGCCCGAAGCGGTCCGAGAGTCGTCCGGAAACGATCAACACCAACGCATTTCCGACGGCAAAGATCGTGAGAGCGTAGGCGGCAACCGACGGGTCCCGGTCGAGGAACTCGACGACGAACAGGGGAACCATGGCAACGCGAACTCCGAAGATCACACCGCCGAAAGCGAGATTCGATCCGAGGGCGGCCCGGTACACCGGCGACTGGAGGCCTTCGGTGAGAGTCATCGACTTCACATCGACGGCCTTGTCCGGTGACGCCAGGTGCGACCCGCGCAGGCTCACGAAGACCACGAGCGCGGCGATCACCAGCGCAACTGCGTAGATGATGAACGGCATCCGCAGACCGAACTGCAACAGCGCACCACCGACCAGCGGGCCGCCGATCGAACCCATGAGAAAGCTTGTCGCGTACAGGCCGGACACGCGTCCACGGCTGTCCGGCGGTGACATGCGAATGATCAACCCGAGGGCCGACACGGTGAACATGGTCGACCCGATGCCGCCCAACGATCGGAACAGCAGAAGTTGCCAGTACTCCCCCGCGAAGGCGCACGCACCGGTCGACACCGCGACGATCAGAAGGCCGACGATGTAGACCGGCCGTTCACCGAGCTTTTGTACCAAAGTGCCGCTCATCGGCGCGAACACCAGTCGCATGAATGCGAAAGACGAGATCACGATCGTGGCGGCGGTGACCGATACGTCAAAGCTGCGCGCGAACTGCGGTAGCGCCGGAGCGACCAATCCGAATCCGAGGGCGATGACGAAGCTGGCGGCGACCAGTACCCAAATTTCCTGTGGCAGCTTGGCTGCACGAGTTTTCATGTCGCCCGGGATTCTAGCCGGGCGACACGAACGCTCCGCGAGCTAGTTCGCCTTCAAGACGCCGGACACCAAGTCCTTGGCCGCTGCCTGAACCTGCGCCAGATGATCGGCACCCTTCATCGACTCGGCATAGATCTTGTACACGTCCTCCGTGCCGGACGGCCTCGCTGCAAACCATGCACTCTCCGTCGTCACCTTGAGACCACCGATCGCCGCGCCGTTTCCGGGCGCCGCGGTCAGTGTCGCAGTGATCGGTTCACCCGCCAGTTCGGTCGCACTCACCTGATCTGGAGACAGTTTTGCCAAGACTGCCTTCTGTGCGCGTGTCGCCGGCGCATCGATCCGTGCGTAGGCCGGGCTCCCGAACTTCTCGGCCAACGCGTCGTAGTGCGCCGACGGAGACTTTCCTGTCACCGCGGTAATTTCCGACGCGAGCAACGCCAGGATGATGCCGTCCTTGTCCGTCGTCCAGACGGAACCGTCATGGCGGAGGAAGGACGCTCCGGCGCTTTCCTCGCCGCCGAATCCCACAGACCCGTCGAGCAGACCGGGAACGAACCACTTGAAACCGACTGGAACCTCGAGCAATTCGCGACCCAAACTGCTGACCACGCGATCGATCATCGAGGAACTCACGAGTGTCTTGCCCACCTTGGTATCTGCACCCCACCCTGGTCGGTTCGCGAACAGATACTCGATGGCAACCGCGAGATAGTGATTCGGGTTCATCAAACCGCCGTCGGGCGTGACGATGCCGTGGCGGTCGGAGTCTGCGTCGTTTCCGGTCGCGATGTCGTAGCGATCCCGAATCCCGATAAGCGAGGCCATCGCGTCGGGCGACGAGCAATCCATGCGAATCTTGCCGTCGGTGTCGAGCGTCATGAACCGCCAGGTCGGATCGACGAGAGGATTCACCACTTCGAGATCGAGTCGATGAGTTTCGGCAATCGCGCCCCAGTAGTCGACGCTTGCACCGCCGAGTGGGTCTGCACCGATCCGGATTCCGGCGTCGCGGATCGCATCGAGGTTGAGGACCGAGGGAAGGTCTTCGACGTAGTAGCGAAGGAAGTCGTAGCGTTCGACGCGGTCCAGTGCCTGCGCCGCCGTGACACGCCGTACCCCGGAAAGCCCCTTGCGCAGTAGCTCGTTCGCTCGATCGGCGATGACCGACGTCGCGTCGTTGTCCGCGGGCCCACCGTGTGGCGGGTTGTATTTGAAGCCACCGTCGCGCGGCGGGTTGTGCGAAGGCGTCACGACGATGCCGTCGGCCTTGGCTTCCGGCCCCGTCGAGTTGTATCGCAAGATCGCGTGGCTCACAGCGGGGGTGGGCGTGTAGGCGTCGCGTGAGTCGACAAGCACGACGACGTCGTTGGCAACGAGGACTTCCAACGCGGACAGCCAGGCGGGTTCGGACAGCGCATGTGTGTCCCGGCCGATGAACAGCGGCCCGTCGATACCTTGCGAGGCGCGGTACTCGACGATCGCCTGGGTCGTGGCCAGGATGTGGGCTTCGTTGAAGGCGGAATCGAGGCTGGAACCGCGATGTCCGGAGGTGCCGAAAAGTACCTGCTGCATCGGGTTCTCGGGATCCGGGGTGCGCGTGTAATACGCGGAAACCAGATGAGGAACGTCGATCAGATCCTCTGGCAGAGCCACTTGTCCTGCTCGTTCGTGCGCCACGAATCCCCCTCGGCCCGGTGGTCGACCACTGTGTCGACGCGACTGTGGACAATTGTCTACCCTGGCTGCGTGGCGTGCACGCTCGGCGCCGGATCGGTCAATTCGTGAGCTGGATCCCCACCCACGCAGCGGACAAGCCGACGATCAGACTGACGACGATGTAGATCAGCGAAAGCGTCGTCTGGCGCCGCTCGACCATGCCCACGTTCTCCGTCGCGAAGGTCGAATAGGTGGACAGGCCACCACAGAAGCCTGTCGCCAGGAGAGCGGCCATCTCGGTGGAAAGAGCTGCTCCGGTGAACAATCCGAGGAGGAAGCAGCCGATCACGTTCGCGGCGAACGTCGCAGCCGGGAATCCCTTGTACGCGGGCACATACCGCGCCAACAGGTACCGTCCACTCGCACCCGCGCCGCCGCCGAGCGCCACCAGGAGAACTGTCATGCCGACGCTCCGTCCCGCGTGCGGATCCAACGCTCACCGAGCCCTTTGCCCAATGCTGCGGCGAGGATCGCGGGGATAAGCGTCCCGAGTACATAGAGAATCGATCGCCATGGACTCTCCGTCACCGCGTGAACCGCAAATGACGAGAAGGTAGTGAAGCCGCCGCAGAACCCGGTGCCGAGAAAGAGGTACCCAGCCTTGTTGTGCACGAGGAGGGCCGCGAGAACGCCGAGCACGAACGAGCCGACGACGTTGATGACCAGCGTCGTCCAGATGTGAGGAAAGAGCTCCCCCAAACCGAAGCGGCTGAGCGCACCCAACGCTCCGCCGACGGCAACCGCGCCTACCGCAGCCGGCAGTTTCAGATCACCCATGCTCTGGCCTCACGCGAAAGAGCCTACGTCCCGGAGCGGGCTTTCGGCGGGCGAGGAATGAAGTAGCTTGTCCGCTGCTGATACTCGCGATAGCCCGGACGCTGTTCCATGTGTCGCTCGAGCAACCGCGCTCCGGTGGCGAAGACCAGGAAGTACGTCATGGCGATCGGAGAGAGAACGGTCAACACCCCCGGCCACACGGACGCTGATACGAGGAAGATCCCCCACCAGACGCACGCGTCGCCGAAATAATTGGGATGCCGTGTCCACGCCCACAAACCTTGATCCATGATGTGGCCGCGGCTGCCCGGATCGGATTTGAACTCCTCCATCTGTCGGTCGCCAACCGTCTCGAACGTGACGCCTACTATCCACAGCGCGATACCGAGTACGACAAGAAGTCCGAAGCTGCCGTTCGATACTGCCGCGACCTGGATCGGCAGGGAGACGAACCACAACGAAATACCCTGCGTGAGATAGATTTTGCGGAGCGCATACAGCGTTCGGCTACCCGTCGCTCGTCCGAGCATTTCTTCGTACCGCGGATCTTCACCCTTGCCTCGCGATCGGATCGCCATGTGCGTCGCCAACCGCAGACCCCAGATCGCCACCAGCGCAAGCATGAGCAACCGGCGCCAGAGGTCGCCGGTTCCAACTATCGCGGACACGAGCGCAATCAGAACGAAGCCGGCGCCCCACGACACGTCGACGACATTGTGGCGCCCGATCCGTACACCGATCGTCGCTGTCACTGCCATTCCGACGGCGATCGCCAGCAGACTCGTGAGCGTGACCACTCCGAATGCGCCCCAGTCGAATCCGTTCATCGCCGCGACACCCACTGCGGCCGAACCGAATCCATACCCGATCGACCATCACCGTGCGGCCGGACCGACAGAATCTGATCGACGCCCATCCGGCCGTCCCGAAATGCCATTCCGCCGCCGACGAGGTAGAGGCGCCACACCCGAGCGACCTCGACGCCGACGAGATCCACGACGCGATCCCAGTTCGATTCGAAGGTCTCGATCCACGCGTCCACGGTCCGCACGTAGTGCTCACGCAGGGCTTGGACGTCACGGACTTCGAGTCCACCTTCCTCGATCATCGCAACGGTGCGGCCCACCGGTCTCATGTACATGTCCGGCGCGATGAACGACTCGATGAACGGGCCTCCACCGGGGTGCGCGCCGGTGCGTGACATCTGTTGAATCAGCACACGGCCACCGGCAATCACGTTGTCGTGGAGCGCTTTCACGTACATCGGATAGTTACCCTCCCCGACGTGCTCACCCATCTCGATCGACGCGACCGCATCGAAAGGACCGTCGGGAATCTCTCGATAATCTTGGAGCCGGATCTCGACCCAGTCTTCCAAACCGAGTGCGCGGATCTTCGCGTCGACAAAAGCCTTCTGCTCCGCCGAGATCGTGATACCGACGACCCGAGCGCCGTACTCCCGCGCCGCGTGCAGGCTCAGCGAGCCCCAGCCACAGCCGACATCGAGAAACCGCAAGCCTCGCGCTCGATCGAGACCGACCTTGCGGCACACCAGGTCCAGCTTGTCCGTCTGTGAATCTTCGAGTGTGTAGTCCGGTGCATCGGAAGTCCAATAGCCCGAGGAGTAGGCCATGTTGTCATCGAGGATCAGTTGGTAGAAATCGTTCGACAAATCGTAGTGGTGCCCGATTGCCGCGCGGTCGCGCGCGAGACTGTGCAAGCGACCCTTCACCTGAGCCTGCGACGCCGGTGGAGCCAGAGGTCTCCCGAAAGCACCGAAGGACCGCGCAGCCTTGACTGCAGCCAGGACGAGCGACGGTGTGGGGGTGATCGACCCGAGTCCCCGCTCGGCAGCCACCTTCCACACATGCGTCAGCGCATCGCCGAGATCGCCTTCGACGTCGAGTTCACCGAGCACATATGCCTGCGCTGCCCCCAACTCGCCGGGATTCCAGAGCAAGCGTCGCAACACGTTCGGGCTGTAGAGCGTCACTTTCGGAGCATCGTCCGGACCTGCTGTGCTGCCGTCCCATGCAGTCAACCGCACCGGAAGCTCGCCGCCGACAAGTGGACTGAGGATGTCCGAGAGACGACCCGCAACGCCGGTACCGTGCGTCGTTCGATCCATCGTGGCAGTCATCGCTGGTTCCTCCGATCGAGAACAATTTGCTGGACGTCGAGATAACCCGAGCGGAAACCCGCCTCGGAATAGCAGAGATAGAAATGCCACATGCGCGCGAACACCGCATCGAATCCGAGCGCGGACGCCTCGTCGGTGCGAGCACTGAAACGCTCGTCCCACAGTCGCAACGTCTGCGCGTAGTGATCGCCCATCGACATCCGCTCACGCACCCGGAGGGTCGTCATGCGTTCTGTCACATCCTCGATCGCCCGCACCGACGGGAGAAATCCGCCGGGGAAGATGTACTTGTGCACCCAGGTGTAGGTGTTGCGGGTCGCGAGCATTCGATCGTGCGGCATGGTGATCGCTTGGATCGCTGCGCGCCCACCCGGCGCCAGCAGGGCGTCGATCGTCTGGAAGTAGCTTCCCCAGTACTGGTGGCCGACAGCCTCGATCATCTCGACCGATACGACGGCGTCGTACTCCCCCTGTACTTGCCGATAGTCGAGAAGGTCGACCTGAACGCGATCTGCCAGTCCCGCAGCGCTTATGCGTTTCGCTGCCAATTCCTGCTGTTCGACCGACAGTGTCACCGAGCGCACCGTTGCTCCGCGCTGGGCTGCTCGTATCGCCAATTCTCCCCAGCCTGTGCCGATTTCGAGCACTCGCGAACCTGGACCGACACCCGCGCCGTCCAGCAGGCGATCGATCTTCCGATGCTGGGCCGCTGCGAACACGTCCCACGACGGGGTAGCTCCTACCGACAGATCCTCGAAGAGCGCACTGGAATACGTCATGGTGTCGTCGAGGAACAGCTCGAACATCTCGTTCGAGAGGTCGTAGTGCCTGGAGATGTTCGAGCGCGTGTTCTGCGTCGAATTCCGCTCACTGCGAGGCTGCTTCGGAATGTAGAGGCCTCGTAGCCGCTGCAGGAAGTCAGGAATCAGCGTCGCCACACGGGAGGCGAAGACTTCCAGGACCGCGGTGAGGTCGGAGGCTTCCCAATCGCCCGCCATGTACGACTCGCCGAATCCGATCAAACCACTGTCACCCACGCGAGCAGCGAAGTCGTCCGGGCGGTGAATGACCATCAACGGCGAATCGGGGCTACCGCCACCGGAGAACTCACCGTTGGGCATCTGGACGCGCAGTGGCAAACGCGCTACCGCCTTGTGGAACAGGGCGCGGGCAACCGGTGATGCAACCCGCACTTTGAGCCCGCTCGGCACTGTGGCGACGCCCGGCCACCGCTCGGTTTCGATCGTGTGAGCGGAAGGTTCGGTGCCGAGAGTGGTTGTGGTCATTGCACTGCCTCCTGCGGGTGATGTTGCGGTCGGGGAACGATGGGTAAGCGCCTGGCCCACAGGCGGATTCCTTGAAATCTGATCTGCGCGGCGACTCGGAGCGGAGCCAGCGGGATGGCGAGCGCACTGCGGACGATCTCGCGCGTCGTCGCCGGCACACAACGACCGGACACCGTGGCCACGAATGGAGCCTTGCCGTCACGGGCCAGAACTATCGAGAGCGCGAGCGCGGTGTCGGGTAGCGGAAGTCGCATCCGGTACTCGCCGTCCAGATCGTTGAACGGAGAGACGTAGAACTCTTTGGACGTGCGAGCCCCGCCACGTTCATCGGTTTCGAGCAGGTAGCAGTGTCGCTCGCCGTAGGTGTTGTGAACCTCTGCCACGACGCACCGCTGAGTGCCGTCGTCGTTCAGACACCAGAACACACTCAGCGGGTTGAACACATGGCCGAGAACACGTGCGTTCGCAAGCATGAGGATGCGGCCGCCTGCGAACTCCACTCCGTTGGTTGCCAGAAACGTCTCGACGTTGGCACGAATCGATCGAGTGGGGTCGCCGAGGTGATCCCCGGCGTCGAATGTCGCCAAGGGTCGCAGAGCCTTCGGGAGCTCGGGCAAATCGTCGACGTCGACGAGCCAGCTGTAGCTTCGGTACTCGAACTCGTTGTGCAACGGCTCCGTTCGTACGTGACGGATGCTCGTATGAACGATGGACGGCGTGATGGGTGTGGGCGGGGCCAGGGGTGTGGTCACGGCCACCGACCTCCGACGCGTTCGGCGGCGCGCAGGCCGGACAGTGCACCGTCCTCGTGGAAGCCCCATCCGTGGTACGCACCGGCAAACGCGAGCACGTCCGAGTCCAACTCGGAAAGCCGCGCTTGAGCGGCAACGGAGGTGGGTGTGTACTGCGGATGCTCGTAGGTCATCTGATCGATCACCGACTCCGGGGACACCATCTCGTCTCCCCCCAACGTCACTATGTAGCGCCGACCGGTCTCCGGCAGCCGCTGCAACCTCGTCATGTCATAGCTGACGAGAACGTGATCTGGCTTCGCGTTGCATTCAGGGATGTAGTAGTTCCACGACGCGCGCGCATTGGTATTGCCGGGCAGCACATTTTCGTCCGTGTGAAGTTGGGTGTGGTTGACGGAGTACGGCATCGCGCCGAGGACCTGGGATTCGGCAGCCGTCGGCTCGGCCAAGATCTTCAGCGCTTGCTGCGGATGCGTTGCGACGACAACTGTGTCGAAGGTCTGGATCTGGTCGTCGCCGTCGCGGATGTCGACGCGATCGTCGAATCGGTGGATGGCGCGAACCGGCGTGTTCAGACGGATATCGCCGATGCTCTTGGCAACGAGGCGAACGTATTCGCCCGATCCACCGGTGACTGTTCGCCAGGTCGGCGATCCGGTGACGCTCAGCATTCCGTGGTGATCGAGGAAGGAGAACAGGTATCGCGCGGGATATTTCAGCGCCGAGCCGGGATCACACGACCAGACTGCCGACACGAGCGGAGTCATGAAGTGAGCGGTGAAGTAGTCCGAGAACCGTCCACTGCGCAGGAACACTCCCAGTGTCTGGTCGGGTGTCGACGGATCCGTGTTGTCGAGCAAGGCGCGGGCACGGCGATGAAAGCGCTTGACCTCCATCAACATCGACAGAAAACTGCCATTCACCAGCAGCCCCGGCGTCGGCAGAACGCCGCGCAACCCTTGGCCTCCCGAGTACTCGAGCCCGCAACCCCCACACCTGACCGACATGCTCATATCCGATTCCTGCGTAGGCACATCGAGTTCTGCGAACAATCGCAACAATGTCGGGTAGGTGCGATCGTTGTGGACGATGAACCCCGTGTCGATGGCGAGGCTTCGCCCTTCCGGGTCGGTGACCGAATGGGTGTCCGCGTGCCCACCGAGCCGTGAATCCGCTTCGTAGAGGGTGACGTCACTGTCCTTACTCAGCACCCACGCCGCTGTCAGACCTGCGACCCCACTACCGACGACGGCCACCTTGCGCTTGTCCGAACTCATCGTCGTTCTCCCGTCTTCGTTGCGGTTACCCCGCGACTGATTTCTGCGACTGCCTCGGCGACGAGGCGATGCCAGGTCGCCACGCGGCGGAACATGAAGTGGCCTGCGCCGTCGATGCCGATCCATTCAGCGCACTTACCCGACTTCTGCAGTCCGTCAACTTTCCGACGAGACGCTGCCGGATCGGTCCATGAGTCGGCCGTGCCGTGGAGCACAACCAGTGGTGTGTCCGAACGCAGATTCACCGACGTTCCATCGGGCCACCACGGCGCCAGCGCAACCACACCGACCACCGCCGGATCGCCACTCAGATCGGCGGCGACCCGCCCGCCCATCGAGTGCCCCAGCAAAATCACCTGAGCTTGTGAATTACGTTTCGTTATCGCGTCGAGTGCGGCGCGAGCGTCGGCGACCGGACTGCGCTCGGCACCATTCCAACCACGAACCCGATAGCGAGCCTGCACCGCTTTCACACCGGAGCGGCGAAGCTGAGCGGTGAACGGGCGCATCCGAAGGTTGGACAGATGCCAGGCCCTGGCCGGGCGATGGCTCGAGACCTTACCTCCAGGCAGCACGAGCACCACCAGGTGCTGGTCACCGTCCTGCTGTTGCCGTCGGTTGGGCGTCATGCATGGCATTCGGAGCCGAAAACCATTTGGATGGGGTTCGTAGAATTTCTTTTGTGAATCATGAAGCACTCGTCGGTGACGTCCTCGACGCCATGGACGCCAACTTGGTTTCCCATGCCTGCCACCTGCATGAACACTTGCCGACTGCATCGGTCACGGTCACTGCAGATGTTGTCGTCGCAGACAGCGGCCTCGCCGACGACACGTTCAACATCATCGCTGGTGCTCGCTTCGCCGTACCTGCCGACGGGCCCGAAGATCGGCGACTGATCGACATCCTCGCCTCGATTCGAGCAACCGGACGTCCGTTCTCCTGGTGGACCGGACCCCGCGACAATCCCTCTGACCTCGGGGCTCGCCTGTCCGCCCTCGGCTGTCTGCGCTCCGAGGAAGAACGAGCGATGACGGCGGACCTTGACGTCGTCCCTCATCCGACGCCTGTCCCAGAACTCTCCGTTCATCGGGTGACTACTCGTACCCAGCTCGCCGACTATGCCGCCGTGATGGCCGCCAATTGGTCGCCGCCCTCAGCCGCAGTTATCGGTTTCTTCGAAGACACCGCCGATGCCGCTCTCGATGAGCGTTCGCGGAGTTCATTCGTCGTGGGGTACGCGAACTCCCAGCCCGTCGCTGGAGCCGAGGTCCATTTTGCGGCCGGCGTCGCCGGACTGTACGGCGTCGTCACGCTCGAAACGGCTCGCCGACGCGGATTCGGCTCGGCGGTCACCCTTGCCGCACTCGACATCGCCCGCGAGCGAGGTGCCCGAACCGCCGTACTTCAGGGGTCCAGCGACGGCGCACAGCTCTATCGAAACCTCGGCTTCGAGGACGTCGGCACCTACACCGAGTACTCGATCGGCAGCGGTTAGACGTCCCCGCGGGGACGCTTTCGGACCCCGTTCGGAAGTGTGTGTCGGTGCCCACCTCTAATATCGAACGTACATTCGAATTGACGTCGGAGACAGGCCGGGGGGCAAGTCATGAACGCAACACTGATCGACGAAGAAACTCGGAGTTCTACCCGAGACGGCGTGGAGCAACTCGGCACGGAAATCTGCGCGCTCGCCGGCCAGATCGCTGCAGCCACCGCCCGATTCCTCACCCTCCTCGCAAAATTCGACGAAGACCGCGGCTGGACCGGCCCTGGACTTCACTCCTGCGCCCACTGGCAGTCATGGAAGTGCGGAATGAGCCTGCACACCGGCCGCGAATATGTTCGCGTCGCCAAAGCACTCCGATCATTGCCAGAGATGCGGAAGGCGTTCGAACAAGGCCGCCTGTCGTACTCGAAGGTTCGCGCACTCACGCGAGTCACGACACCTTCGAACGAGAAGCAGATGGTTCGGTTCGGCTGCGAGGCGCCCGCAGCCCAGATCGATCGTCTCGCTGCCGGCCTGCGTAAAGCAACCGACAACGAATCCGGCAAAACCAAAGCGCCCGAACATCTTCAAGTCCGCTGGCATTGGGACTCGGATACGGGCGAGTTCGTCGTCAAAGGACGCCTGCCTGCGCAGGACGGCGCACGAATCCTCGCAGCGTTAGCTCTGGCGGAACGTGAACGCACTCGAACCACCGCCACCGTCCCCGCCGACGAGACAGCCACCAAGAACCCCGTCGGAAACATCGGGCCGGGCCTCGTCGCAATGGCTGAGCTCGCCACCGCCGCGGCCGCAGACCGCACATCCAAGGCCGCCGCGAACGAAGTTGTGTTCTTCCACGAAGCGGACTCTGTCCGCATTCCTAGCGGGCCCGCCCTCTCCGAAAACGATGCCGAGGAAGTGCTCTGCAATGCCAAGCTTCGCCTGGGAACAACAAAGGATGGATGCGTTCTGAATCTGGGCCGGCGGACCCGCGTCGTCAGTGCCAAACAGATGTTGGCATTGAATTACCGCGACGGATGCTGCCGCACACCAGGATGCGGACGGACCCGCTTCCTGCACGCACATCACGTGAAATTCTGGGGACGCGGCGGCAATACGGACTTGGACAACCTGATCATGCTTTGCGGCACCTGCCACCGCGCGCTGCACGACGGCCAGTTCACGATCACTGCACTCGGCGAGCAGAAGTTCGAGTTTCGCTATGCCGGCGGCGGCGTCATCGACCCAGCACCGCCAACCGAGGGGTTCGCCGATGACCTATTGCGCGGGGACATGCCCGACGACGCGATCGTGCCGGCGTGGGGCGGAGAGCCCCTCCACCTCGATCACGCGGTCAGCGTCATCCTCGACGGCTGGGCCGCGTGAGCAAACATTGGTCTAGTCCAATCTGAATCCGTCGTGAACAATCGGACAACCCTCGCATTCAGATAGTGCAATTGGTCTAGTCCTATCGCAATATCTTTAGCGTGACCAAGAAAATCGCACGCACCTCAGCAGCTATCACACTCCTCCTCGCCGGCGCTGTTGCTGCCGGAACCGCTACTGCCGCAGCAATTCCCGGATCGTCCGACCTCAATCCGTCGGCCGCCGAGAAGACAGTTGTCATCGGGCTCGACGGCACTATGCTCAGCCACATCAAGACCGCCGATGCTCCCCGTCTCCAGAAGCTCATCGCCGAAGGAACCAGTGGAGAATCTTCCATCCTCGGCCACACCACCATCTCCGGACCGTCGTGGTCGACCATCCTGACCGGAGTCTGGGACACCAAGCACGGCGTCAAGGACAACACGTACGCGGGTGCCCGCTTCGATCTCTACCCGAGCGTGTTCACACGGTTGGAAACAGCACAGCCATCTCTGCTCACCGAGTCGATCTCCACCTGGGGTGGCATCGACAACATCGCCTCCAGCGGCACGCCGAAAGCCGACGTTGTCGTCACCACTACCGATGCAGGCTCCGGAGCGGCCACCGATGCTGCGACGGCTGACGCCGTCGCCCGCGACATCACCGACAAGGGACCTGACCTGATCTTCACCCAACTCGATCAGGTGGACGGCGCGGGGCACAGCGGCGGCACCAACGGCGCTGCGTACGAAGAGTCGATCGCCTCCGTCGACGCCCAGGTAGGCAAGATCATCGATGCTGTTGATCAGCGCGCTGCGAAGACCGGTGAGAAATGGACCGTTCTGGTCACTGCGGATCACGGCCACAAGCCCGCCGGCGGACATGGAGGTCAGACACCGGCGGAAGCAACGACATTCGTCATCGCGCGTGGTGCGGGATACGCAGCCGGTAAGACTACCGACTCGTACACGATCGCCGACATCACTCCGACCATCCTCCAGAGCCTGGGGGTCGCATTGCCTGCCGATCTGGACGGTAAGCCGCTGGCCAAGGAAGCTCCCGGCTTCGTCGGCTCGGCCGACCTGGGATTCTTCGGCTCCTGATCGCAAAAAGTCGCGGGCGCTCAGCAGAGTGCCGCAGCAAGACAGCAAAAAGGTCGGGCCGGAGAGCGTGTGCTCTCCGGCCCGACCTGTTGTGGAGCTGCAGGGAATTAAACCCGGATCCTACAGTGGTGAGTAGCTGTGACTACTTAACTACAATCCTCGCACGATCGATCGATTACTTGCGGTTGTGCCGGCGGTCGGTTTGCGGGTCAACTCCGGCGCGTTCGGGCGTTCGGATCTCCCCACCTTTCTACGGGTACTAAGAACCCTTGCAAAGCGGCGGGGGTTCTATAGTGAGGAATCTCAGTTTACAACATTACAATCTTCTCGTGGCACCCAATTATTTTCATCCCGAGCCTGGGCAGCCCGTCCGGATGTAGGAATCCCCACGTCGGTCTTCGAGTTCGTGCTCGAAGAACTTCCAAGGACGAGTTCTGTCATTAGTCCACTCGGATCCGTCACGGCGCACTTCCCCCGCGCTTATCGCAGTGCAGGCAGGTTTGGTTCTTCATATCGGCGACAATATTAGACCTGGATAGCAATAGAAAGGAGATCACCAATGCCGGACACTAGGAACTTGAAGAATTAGATGGCTGCGGGTACTTCGCTGCCAGCCGTTGTTCCTCCTTATTCAGTTGCCTTCCTCGCGCTGCAATATTAAATACAGCAACGAAAATGCACACAATTGCAACGCCAGCCAGCACATCCTCTATGCCATCGGGTTGTTTGGCCACACTGATAACTGCTAAGGCGGCCATCGCTCCCGCTCCCAAGGACAGGCTGAAGAGTGACATGAATCGGTGATACGCCAAGTTGTGTTTGGACACCAACTCTCGGACTGCTCTGTCTATTTCATCCTTCATCATCAGGTGCGCCGGAAGGTCCTCTGGGAGCAATGCCAACAGTTCGACATCTCACCGAATGTTGTCTCGGTCGTCACGCCGATTCTGTCGCGCACCAATCAACCCCACAACTATCGACGAGGCTGCAGCTACAACACCCACGACAATTGCAACGGTGCCATTCACGTCTGACACTCAGAACTCATTTCGCCGTAGTTTCACCGAGTCGGTGCATGCCGAGCCAATTTACATTGAGTCCTTTGCGGGCCGATCAACGACTACCCGGAATGGATGGGCTTGATCAAGCGACGGTGATTGTGCCTGCCAGAGTGGGACCGGCGCCGCCGGCCGCGAGTCTCAAGGTGACGCCTCAGATTTGTCAATTATTCTGTTTTTATAGATGCCTTACCTCACAATCCACTACCATGACGCGCCTGACTCCGTGGCAGGACCTCAGAGCCCACCTCGCAAACCTAAAAACGGAGTTCGTGAACCTCGAAAAGAATCGAATGCATCGAACGCTGGCCCCGGAGCGGACTCCAGCTCGACCGGCGCCTGCAACCATCGCGCCACCGACTCCGAACCGCTCAGCGTCTAATGCCAGTGGCACAATCCTGCGCTAGCACTCATCGAGCATGAACAGCGGATCACCGATCACGCCGCCTAAGCCTTCTGGGTCACACTGCCTGTGTTCAAATCACGTATCGAACGACTACCGCCGCGAAGAACACGCATACATCCAACGACGCATCGCATCCACCAACTGAAAGGCCCACACAATGAGCACTCCCCCGGCCGGCTGGCATCCCGACCCCGAAGACAATAGGCAGCTCCGCTACTGGGACGGTCAACAATGGACCAGCGCGACACAACCCATGCCCGCCGCGCAGACCCCGACACTGGAAACGCCCGAGCAGAAGAAAGATCGAAAGCGTCAGCTCGTCGCCATTGGCATCATCATCGCTGCGGTAGCGAGCATCGCCATCTTCAAGAGCATCGACTTCAGCAGCGACGACACTGAAACCGCAGCAGCCGAAACAACGACCACGCAGGCAGCTCGCACAACCACAACAGCCCGTACGACAACCGCTGGTGCTGCGGCCACCCCGCTAACGACATCCGCAGTACCCAGTTCGACCACCCTGCCCGTCGCCGCGCAAACCTCGAAGCCACTGCCGGCCACATGCAAGACTCCAGCGCAATCGGTAATTGACCAGATCGATGCGTCCTTTATCGAAGCCGACAGACACCTTGAAAATGTGTTCATGGTCTACGGCCGCAAAGATGTCGCCTACATCGGCGCGAACATCGTGGACTCCGCAGGCACCCGAGTGTCGAGCGCTGACATATGGGCGCAAAGCGACGGCATGCTCTTCTCGCTATCGAGTGACGCACGCAGACGTACTGCCCTACCTGATGGACGAAAGCTGCTCGACATCAGCGCAGGCGACGAGTTCGGATCTGCTGTATCCGACTGCATCATGGTCAGCGTCATCAACCGAAACGTCTCTGGCGGAAACTGATGCCTCGGCCCCGACTATCTGTGGGTGAGCACGGGAAGATCAGCCGCCGAGAACTCCCAGACGGGCGGTGGGTCGCCACATGCTGGGTACGTGACGAAGACGGCAAACGCCGCCAAGCCACCAAACAAACACCCTTCGGCATCCGCGACGAACACGGCGCCGTCGCCGAACGCACCCTGCTCGAATCACTCAAAACCCGACACGTCCAAGCCGCCGGCCAAATCACCGGAACCAGCTCAGTCCACTACCTGTGGACCGAATTAGAAACACAACTCATCACCCAAGGCAAAGCCGAGAACACGTTGAAGGACTACCGGCGACAGTCCAAGCACGTCCTTCAACGCCTAGGCGACTTACAGATCCGGGAAGTCACCACCCAAGCGCTCGACTCGTTCGTTCAGGACGTGGCTGTCAAACGTGGTGTGCCGACCACCAGGAAGAACCGCACCATCCTGCTCGGCATGTTCAAGATCGCTGTCCGCTACAACGCAATCCCGGTCAACCCGATCCGCGAGCTCACCTCGATCGCAGGGAAACGAAAGAAGCGGGCACGGCCATTGGACCCCGAATCGTTGGCTGCGCTACTTCGGGACCTTCGTACCTCAGATGTGCCGTGCCCCGTCATCTTGGCGCCGCTCCAGCTCGCTCGCGGGCAGAAAACTTCTTCCACTGACATCCCGACTGTTGCGAAGTTTTGTGCGTAGAACGACATGGCCGACATCATCACAATGTTCGCTGCTACCGGCTGCCGCATCGGTGAACTACTCGAGATCCGCTGGCAAGACATCAACCTCGACACAAAGACAGTCGCAGTGACAGGCCAGATCGTCCGGATCCGCGGCGAAGGACTGGTGCGACAGGACCGGACGAAGTCGGAGGCCGGCGACGACCGAGACCTTCCGCTGCCAGCGTTCGCTATAACCATGCTTCGCGGACGCCGTCAAGAACCGGTGTACGTATTCGAGTCCTTGGCGGGCACAATTCTGGATCCGGAGACGGTCGGTCGTCGGTGGCGTCAGATCCGGGCCGCCGTGGACTTGGAATGGGTCACCTCACACACCTTCCGCAAGAGCGTCGCGACGATCCTCGACGAGAAAGGCTTAACTGCCCGGCAGGCTGCGGACCAGCTCGGGCACGCTCAGGTCAGCATGACGCAGGACGTGTACTCGGTCGAGGGAAGGTGCATACTGCTGCTGCGGACGCGCTGGATGCTGCGGTTTCAGGGAAGAAGCCGGGGCGCGAAAGTGGAGCGTAAGTGGACAGTGACCTGTTTCGGACACAAAAAATGAGGCAGGCCCAACACCCTGTTTCGAGTGTCTGACCTGCCTCTTTGTGGAGCTGCCGGGAATTGAACCCGGGTCCTACGTTGAATCGCTAGGGCTTCTCCGTGTGCAGTTCGCTAAGTCTCTACTTGGATCTCCCAGTCTCGCGAACAAGCCAGGATGACGATCCCAGTCACTGTTTGATGTCCCATCCGACTCCGTGACCGAGCCGAACAGTAAAGCCCTCTAGCTGATGCCAGGAACCGGGTCGAGGGCAACCCCGGGCTGACAGACACGCTTCGCTACTTAGGCAGCGAGAGCGTAGTCGCGCTGATTGGAATCGGCGCTTATAGGTTTGCAGCGACGCTTACGGTGGTCTCTTGCCTGCACCGACACGCTTCCCCTAACTCAACACACGCAGTCGAAACCGTTCAGCCCCGTGTGTGCCCCGCGTCTTTCGTGGGGCTATTCACTATAACGCGCCGAAGTTCGGAAGTCATACCAATTAATCGGCGGCACTTTCCGTGTCCTGCACCCCAGCCGTGTCCTGCAGCCCAGCCGTTTCCTGCACCGCAGCCATCTCACGCTCGGCAGCACCGGTGATGTTGGTGATCATCCCCTGGAAGACGACTCCGTGGAAAGGCAGGATCGAGTACCAGTACGCCCGGCCGGCCAGCCCGCGAGGGAAGAAGACCGCACGCTGATCGAGATGTGAACCCACCGGCCGTCCATCCGCACCCGCCGGACCTTCCGACACTCGCAACTCCAACCATGCTCCGCCCGGGACCTTCATCTCGGCGCGCAATCGGAGCAACTTACCTCGATCGATTTCTTCGACCCGCCAGAAGTCCAGGGCTTCACCGGTGTTGAGCCGACGTGGATCCCGTCTACCCCGGCGCAGTCCGACCCCGCCGACCGCCCGGTCCATCCACCCCCGGATGGCCCACGCCAAAGGGAATGAATACCAACCATTCTCGCCGCCGATCGACTCGACCACCGACCACAGGGTTTTCGGATCCGCCGAGCAGTCACGTTCGCGATGATCGACGTAGACGGCTTCGCCGGCCCAATCCGGGTCGGATGGAAGAGGGTCGGATGGAGCGCCCGCGATCGTTGCACCGGACCACGCCGTCTCCACCTCACCGGTCTCGATCTTGCGAAGCGCCAAACGCACTGCTTCCCGGTACGGCGTGAGGCCACCGGCCGGAGGCGGGATGAAGTCGTCGATGTCGTGGTCGTGCATCACCGCGTCGTTCTGCAGTGATTCGATCAGCGGCATCGCCAGACCTCGCGGGATCGGCGTGACCAATCCCACCCAGTGACCGGCCAGACGCGGGGTGAGGACGGGCAGGACGAGGATGCGTCGGCGTACCAGTCCTGCGACGTCGGCGTAGGTGTTCATCATCTCGCCGTACTGCATGACATCGGGCCCACCGATGTCGAAGGCGCGGTTGACCTCCGGCGTCGTCGCCGCGGCTGCGATCAAGTAGTGGAGTACGTCACGCACGGCGATCGGCTGAATGTTGTTGTGCACCCATTTGGGTGTGGTCATCACCGGAAGTCGATTGGTCAAGTGGCGCACCATTTCGAAGGACGCCGAACCCGATCCGATCACCACGCCGGCCTGGAACACAACCGTCGGAACGTCGGAGTCGAGCAGGATCCGACCAACTTCGAGCCGAGACTGCAGGTGAGTCGACAGCTCCCGATCGGACGGATGAAGCCCGCCCAAGTAGACGATCCGGCGCACCCCCGCATCGCGCGCAGCGGCGGCCACGTTCTGCGCGCTCTGCTTGTCGATATCGGAGAACGAGCCTCCTCCACCCATGGCATGAACGAGGTAGTAGACCACGTCGATATCGTCGAAAACACCTGAGAGGGAATCACTGTCGGTCAGATCCCCACGCGTGATCTCCACCGAATCATGCCAGGGCACATCGCGTAGTTTCTCGGGGCTTCTCACCACCACACGCACATGATGGCCCTCTTCGACCAGGCGAGGGGCAAGACGGCCGCCGATGTATCCGGTCGCACCCGTGATCAACACTCTCACTGCGTCCATCACCCCACGCTACGCAGAATTCAACTGCGAAGCGCGAGTGCAACCTCGAGGTCGTCGTTGGTCAACATCATGTTGATGCCCGCTCCGGCCTTCGCCCCGGCGGCCGCGGCCATGATGACCTGGGCACCTGGGTCGACGACGTTGCCCGCGGCGAACACCCCGGGCACGCTTGTGGCCCCCATCATGTCGACCGTCACGAAATCGCCCATCATCGTCTCGGCGCGCGATGCGCCGAATGCGCGCAAGATCGCATCGTTGGGGTCCATCGTGAGGGCGCCACCGACAAAGACCGCCGAACGCGCGACCACAGTGCTGTCGGCCAAACGCACGCCCACCAACCGATCGTCCTCGACGACGGGACCGGCGACCTCACCCTCGACGATCGAAATACCGCGAGCTGCAAGCTTTCCCCGGTCCTCGGAATCCAGTTCGGTGATTCGATGGAGAAAGAGAACCACGTCGTCGGACCACTGGCGAACCATGAGTGCCTGGTGCATCGCAAATTCCGCACTCTTGGCGATCACGCCAAGCGGCTGATCACGCACGCTGTACCCGTGGCAGTACGGGCAGTGCAACACATCGCGGCCCCAACGCTCGCCGAAGACTTCGAGCTCGACCGGCAGACGGTCCGTCAGACCTGTGGCAACAAGGACTTTGCGCACCTGGATCTTGCTGCCGTCAGCGAGTTCGACGGAGAAATCGGCCGAAAGATCCTCACTGTCCCGTGTCACGGAGACGACTGTGCCGTCATGGAACTCGCCGCCGAATTTGCGGACTTCACCTCGGCCGATGGTCAGCAATTCGGCGGGGTTCATGCCGTCGCGGGAGAGGAATCCGTTCATGTGATCGGCGGCCGCGTTCCGTGGTGAGCCGTTGTCGAAGACGATCACGGACCTGCGTGCCTGACCAAGGATGAGTGCGGCGTTCAGCCCTGCCGCGCCGGCTCCGATTACTGCTACGTCGAATGAGTTCTGCGTCATGAATCCAGAATGACAAGAGATCACAGTCTTGACAAACACTGTTGCCACTTTGGCAAAATAGATGAATGACCGAAACATCGTTCGAAGCCGTTCTAGCCGGCATCGGCCCTCGCCTACGTGCGTTGCGCCAGCAGTCCGACATGACCCTGGCCGACCTGTCGGAGACCACCGACATCAGCGTCAGCACACTGTCGAGACTCGAATCCGGCACTCGCCGAGCCAACTTGGAGCTTCTACTGCCGATCGCCAAGGCACACGGCGTCCCGTTGGACGACCTGGTGAACAGCAAGATCGAAGACCCCCGCGTTCGAGAAGAACCGCGAACGGTCGGATGCATGACGGTCATTCCGCTGACGAGTCAGCCCGGCAACCTCCAGGCCTACAAGATGATCATCTCCCCCACCGACGACGATCGCGAGCCGGGATCCCACGAGGGCTACGAGTGGGTCTACGTTCTGTCAGGGCGCATCAGACTCCAACTCGGCGACCGCGATTTCATCATGGGGGCAGGCGAGGCCGCCGAGTTCGACACCCACATTCCGCACCGCATCAGCGCTGCCGACGGCCGACCTGCCGAGGCGATCAGTCTCTTCGGGAAGCAGGGCGAGCGTGTTCACCTACGCGCAGCGCCGGCCGACAGACGCGGTTGAACTGCCAGGACCGAGTCAGGCGCCCGCAACGGCAATCATGCCGACTGCCGCCAGCGCCAACAGCATTCCCGCTTGTTGCACGCGGCTTACCCGCTCGCCCAGCATCACCATGGCGAGCAGAACCGTCGCAGCCGGATACAGCGAACCGATCACACTGACCAGTGAAAGCATTCCACCTTGGAAGGCGTAGATCATCGTCCCGTTCGCGACGACGTCGAGGACGCTGACGTACACCGCGAGCTTGAGTGGCTCGCCTCGTGGGAGAACGAAGTGACCGGCCGCCAGCGCGACCAACCACACCACGACGGTCGCGGCGCCCCGCGACACGGCCAACGCCCACAGCCCGCTGCCCTCGCCGATCTGGTGAAGTGCGATGAACGAGAGTGCAAATGCACCACCGCTTCCAACCGTCAGAAGCGCCACCTGTCTGGTGAAGCGGAGAGTGATTCCGCCGGCAACCTCACCCGCGGTGTCGTCAGGCGACTCGCGGCTGACCAGGACGACGGCGACCAGCGCGACGGCGATACCCAGGTACGCGATCAGCCCCGGCCGCTCGCCGAAGGCGAATCCGACTAGCACCGGAATACCCGCCACCAGAACAGCTGTCAGCGGTGAGACCACAGACATAGGTCCGGTCGCCAAGGCGAGATAGAACCACCACACCGCCAGACCACTCGTGACGCCCGCGATCGCGCCCCAGATCAAACCGTTCAGCGTCAGCGTGCCGGAAACGAAAGGTGCTGCGATCAGAACGATGACGAGCGAGAGCGGATACGAGACGATCACCACACGGAGTGCGGCAACTCGTCGTGACGCAACTCCGCCGACGAAGTCGCTGACTCCGTAGGCAACTGCCGCCACGAGGGCAAGCAGGATGGAGGTCAGCGCATGCCCTTGATACGACGACCGAGCTCGCGGGTCACCTCGCGCTCGGCGGTGCGCTTGGCCATGTCCTGGCGCTTGTCGTAGTCCTGCTTACCCTTTGCCAGTGCGAGTTCGACCTTGACCTTGCCGTCGTTGAAGTACATCGACAGCGGGACCAGTGTCTGGTTTCCCTCGCGGGTCTTGCCGACGAGGTGCTCGATCTCACGCTTGTGCAGCAGGAGCTTTCGGGTACGACGCGGCGAATGGTTGTTCCACGTGCCTTGCGTGTACTCGGGAATGTGCAACGAGCGCAACCACACTTCGCCATTGTCCACGGTGGCGAACGCGTCGACGAGCGACGCCTTGCCTTCGCGCAGACTCTTGACCTCGGTCCCGACGAGCGCGATACCGGCCTCGTAGGTGTCGATGATCGTGTAGTTGTGACGTGCTTTGCGATTGGTCGCAATGACCTTGCGGCCCTTTTCCTTCACTGTCCGGGCCTCTCAGTCCGCTGTCTTGCTGTCGAATACTGTCTTACCGTCAAATACAGTTCCAGCATAGAAGCTCGTGCAAACCGATTATTCGCGGACGTACAGACGCAGCGTCACGTACGCCGTCACCGCTGCCATACCGACACCGGCAAGCACGAGGATCGGCGAGACGAACAGCACGTCACTGTTGGAGATCCGCGCCACGATGTTGGCTTCGTAGACGTCGGACAGGACCCCGTCGATGAAGACGTTCTTCGCCGTGAACAGTCCGGCGATGGCGAGCACCGCACCGATCAAGGCCGCAACGACGGCTTCGAGGAGGAACGGAAGCTGGGTGTACCAACGCGTCGCGCCGACCAATCGCATGATGTTGACCTCGGTACGACGCGTGAACGCCGCGATCTGGACCATGTTGGCGATCAGCAGGATGGCCGCGATCGCCTGGACGATCGCGATCGCGAACGCTGCGTTGCGCACTCCGCCCAGCACGCTGAAGAGTCGGTCCACCAACTCGCGCTGATTGAGCACACTCTCGACGCCGGGCCGCGAACCGAAGGTGTCGTTGATGACGCCGAATCGCTCCGGGTCACTGAGCTTGACCTTGAACGACGCCGGGAAGCTGTCCGGGCTCACCAGCGCTGCCAGCTCGGGCTGGTCCTTGAACACGCGCTCGGTGGCGTCCTTCACGGCGTCTTCGCGGTTGAGGTACTGAACGGCGACGACGGACGGCGTCTGCTCGAGTTCCTTGCGCAACGAACTGCAGATCTCCTGCTCGCAACCGGGATCGGCAGAGGAGATGTCGTCGGTCAGGAAGATCTGCACCTCGACGCGTTCGAGGAAGATCTGCTGGGTCTTGCCTGCCATCTGCACGACCAGCAGACCACCGCCGAAGAGGCCGAGGGAGATCGCCGTCGTCAAGATCATGGCGATGGTCATCGTGATGTTGCGGCGTAGGCCGGTCAGGACTTCACTGAAAATAAAGCTGGCGCGCATCGGGGAATCCGATTCCTTTTCGAGAGGCCGGTTGTTTCACGACAACCGGTGGGCGTACGAGACGTGTGGTCGTAGTCGGCGCTACCTGCCGACGCCGTACACACCCCGCGCTTCGTCTCTGGTCACCTTGCCGAGATCGAGTTCGATGACGCGTCGACGCATGGAGTCGACGATGTGGTGGTCGTGGGTCGCCATCACGACGGTGGTACCCGTGCGGTTGATCCGCTCGAGCAGCAGCATGATGTCCTGGCTCGTTTCGGGGTCCAGGTTGCCGGTGGGCTCGTCGGCGAGCAGCACGAGCGGGCGGTTCACGAATGCGCGGGCGATGGCGACGCGCTGTTGTTCACCGCCGGAAAGTTCGGTGGGCAGTCGATCGGCTTTTCCGGCCAGCCCGACCATGTCGAGGACCTCGGGCACAGTGCGCGCGATGACGTTGCGGGGTTTGCCGATGACCTCTAGGGCGAAGGCCACGTTCTCGGAGACCGTCTTCTGCTGAAGCAACCGGAAGTCCTGGAACACACAGCCCATGCTCTGACGAAGCTTCGGCACACGGCGAGCCGCCAGCTTGTTGACGTGGAAATCCGCGACCTCGATATCGCCGGACGTGGGCGACTCCATCTTGAGCAGCAATCGCATGAACGTCGACTTGCCAGAGCCGGAGGGGCCGATGAGGAAGACGAACTCCCCCTTCTCCACCTCCACACTGACTTTGTCGAGCGCCGGCCTGGTGGAGGCCTTGTAGGACTTCGACACATTCTTCATGCTGATCACAACTAGCCAGTCTAGCCGTTATCTAACGGTGACCTTGGCGCCACGCGCGACGAGCCTCGTCCTTATCCGGTACCGGTGGTCTCAGGTGACTGCGGCACCGATGTCGGTGCCTGCATTGCCGCGCCAGGTTGCGGGACGGTCGTTGTCGCCGGAGTGGTCGGCACTGTGGTTGCGGACTGTTCGGCGTTTCCCGGAGCCGGGGCGGGACCCGACGTCGGCGTCGGCGAACCGGAACTGCCCGTGCTCGATTCCGAGGACGGAGTCTCGGATGTGGTCGTCGGCTCGGTCGAGGACGGCACGGGGGTCGTCGTCGACGGTTTGACCGACGGAGCGACGTACGGCTCGGTCTGCGACGTGTCCACGCTGGGCGGCGGTGTGGCTGCGGGCTGTTCCTCAGGATTGAGGTACGTATGCAACAGATACGTCGCCAGCCACGCCACGACGAGGATGAAGGTCGACGTTCGCATCCGGCCACCGAAGAGCCGTGACGGAAGCCAGTCCAGGTGAAACAGTCGGTCGAGTCCGCGGCGCGGTTCCTGATCGGTCATTCGCTCGCCTCCTCGGTCCGTGCGGTGTGCAGATCTGGTGACACCGTGATCCCCTGACGTCGCAGTGCCGCGGCGACGCGGACACGAAGAGCGCGTCCGACCTGGAACTGTTTGCCAGGGAGCGTTCGCGCGACCATCCGCACGTTGACCTGATCGACCTCGAGGCTTTCGACGCCCATGACGGTGGGCTCGTCGAGCAGAAGTTTCTTGAGTCCACGGTCGGCCATCGCGTCGACTCCGACCTGGCGAAGCACCTCGTTGACTCGGGTGAGGTCCGCGGTCGCCGGAACCGGCACGTCGATGACGGCGCGTGCCCAATCCTTGGACAGGTTGGTCGCTTTCACGATCTGGCCGTTGGGAACGGTGATGACCTCGCCGTCGGAGTTTCGCATCCGCGTCACGCGCAGGGTCACGTCCTCGATAACGCCTTCGGCGTCGTCGGAGGAGCCGGTGATCGCAAGCCGGACGGTGTCACCGAAACCGTACTGGCGTTCGGTGATGATGAAGAAGCCGGCAAGGATGTCCTGCACGACGCGTTGAGCACCGAAACCGAGCGCCGCACCGAGAACAGTTGCCGGCGCCACGAGACTTCCGATCGGCAGGTTCAGTTGGTCGAGAACCTTCAGCGTCGCGATCACGTAGATGAACGTGATCACCACCCAGGTGATCACCTGCGCGACCGAGTGACGATGCTTGGTCGCCTCGGAGCGAACCAGCGCATCGCCCAACTGATAGTTGGAGTCGATCTGGTCGGTGACCTTGTTGCCTCCCCAACTGACCAGCCGGGCGAGAATCATCGCGCCGAGCACGGTCATGAGGACTGACAAACCGGTGGTTTGAAGCCAATCGAGCAGGTTCTGCCCAGGTCGAAGTAAAGTCATCGTGCCTTTCGGTATCCGAACGCTATGCGGACTGGTTCTCGCTCATGCGCCAGCGGATGCCGGCCTCGAGGAACCCGTCGATGTCGCCGTCGAGCACTGCCGACGGGTTGTTGACCTCGTACTCGGTACGCAGGTCCTTGACCATCTGGTACGGATGCAGAACGTAGGAGCGCATCTGGTTACCCCACGAGCTGCCGCTGTCGCCCTTGAGCGCATCCATCTCGGCGCGCTCTTCCTGACGCTTGACCGCGAGCAGCTTGGCCTGCAGGACGCGCATCGCCGACACCTTGTTCTGGAGCTGCGACTTCTCGTTCTGACAGGTGACGACGATTCCGGTCGGGATGTGTGTGAGTCGAACAGCGGAGTCCGTCGTGTTCACGGACTGTCCACCGGGACCGGACGAGCGGTAGACGTCGACGCGGATGTCGTTCTCGTTGATCTCGATGTGGTCGGTGGTCTCGACGACCGGCAGGACCTCGACCTCGGCGAACGACGTCTGGCGACGCCCCTGGTTGTCGAAGGGGCTGATGCGAACGAGCCGGTGGGTGCCCATCTCGACGGACAGCGTGCCGTACGTGTACGGGCCCTTGATCGCGAACGTCGCGCTCTTGAGTCCGGCCTCTTCGGCGTACGACGTGTCGTAGACCTCGACGCCGTAGTCGTGCTTCTCCGCCCAGCGGATGTACATACGCATGAGCATCTCGGCCCAGTCGGCAGCGTCGATACCGCCGGCACCCGAGCGGATGTTGATGAGTGCGTCGCGCTCGTCGTACTCGCCCGAGAGCATGGTCTTGACTTCCATCGCCGCGATGTCGTCACGCAGGCTGGCCCGTTCGGCGTCGGCATCGGCCACTGCGTCAGGGCCCTCGTCTTCTGCCAGTTCGTAGAGGATCGGCATCTCGTCGAGTCGCTCGCGCAGTGCCACGATCCGGCGCAGTTCGGCCTGAGCGTGGGAGAGCTGGCTGGTGACCTGCTGGGCGTGTTCCTGGTCGTTCCACAGACCCGGGTCGGCTGCCTGGTGCTCGAGCTCGTCGATGCGTCGGCGCAGCTCCTCGACGTCCACAACCGATTCGCAGGTGCGAAGGGTGGTGTCGAGGGCGTTCAGGTCTGCAATTACGTCGGGATGCACGGTTCTCAAGGCTACCGGGTGCCGACCTGGGCTCTGCCGTGCGTCACCCTCTCGGCTCGCCCCGTCCGTCACGTATTGGGATCACCGGGACTGGAAGCCTTGCCAACGTCCCTCCGAGGGAACCTACTGGAACGATGACTGTCACCGACGAATACCTGCAGAACAACGCCGCCTACGCCGAGCAGTTCACCGGACCGCTCCCCCTCCCACCCAGCCGACACGTTGCCGTTCTCGCGTGCATGGACGCCCGTCTCGACGTCTATCGGGTGCTGGGAATCAAGGAAGGTGAATCGCACGTCATCCGCAATGCGGGTGGAGTCGTCACCGACGACGAAATCCGCTCCCTGGCCATCAGCCAGCGTCTGCTGGGAACCACCGAGATCATCCTCATCCACCACACCGACTGCGGGATGCTGACGTTCACCGACGACGACTTCAAGCGATCCATCCAGGACGAGATCGGCATCAAACCCAACTGGGCTGCCGAATCGTTCCCGGACATCGACGAGGACGTTCGTCAGTCTTTGAAGCGTATCGAGAACAGTCCGTTCGTCACCGCGACGACCTCCCTACGCGGATTCGTCTTCGACGTCGCCACCGGAAAGCTGAACGAGGTTCTCCCCGATTGAGCCGGTAGGTTGTGTACCCGTGACCGATCGCGCATCTGACCTCGCACTCGCCCTCCGTATCGCCGACGAGGCTGACGCGATCACTCGCGCCCGCTTCGGCGCACTCGATCTTCGAGTGGACGACAAGCCGGACCTCACCCCCGTCTCCGACGCCGACCTGGCTGTCGAGCGAGCAGTGCGCGCGACGCTCGGTGAGCATCGCCCTGCAGATTCCGTTCTGGGGGAAGAATTCGGCGGCGACGCAGTCTTCGAGGGCAGGCAGTGGGTCGTCGACCCCATCGACGGGACCAAGAACTTCGTCCGCAACGTGCCGGTGTGGGCCACGCTGATCAGCTTGCTCGAGGACGGTGTCCCGGTTGTGGGCGTCGTGAGCGCACCCGCACTGAATCGGCGATGGTGGGCGGCAACAGGTTTGGGCGCTCACACGTCCTTCGGGGACGGTGACGCGCGGGCGATCCGGGTATCCGCCGTCGACCGTAGCGAATCAGCGAGCCTGAGCTTCTCGAGCCTCTCCGGGTGGAAGGACCGCGGAATTCGCGATCAGTTCGTCGAACTCACCGACCATGTGTGGCGCGTGCGCGGTTATGGGGACTTCTTCTCCTACTGCCTCGTGGCCGAGGGTGCCGTCGACATTGCTGCCGAACCCGAGGTTTCCCTGTGGGATCTGGCAGCGCTCGACGTATTGGTCCGTGAGGCCGGCGGCGCGTTCACCGATCTGGACGGCGGCGCGGGTCCGCACGGCGGGAGCGCGGTCGCCACCAACGGACTGCTGCACGAGGACGTACTTGCTCGCCTGAGGTAACCAACCGCGTACCAGAACATCCCACCCGTCGCAAGGGTCCGGGGGAGGAGTCCCGTCAGGCCCGTCGGCAGGATTCGGCACGACATCTCGACCCGTTGACTGGAAGTAGTTGATCACGCACTACTTCCAGGAGAACGATGAACCGGATTTCCAGGCGCACGATTCTGTTCGGTCTGGCCGCCGCGCCCCTCGGGCTCGCGGTGGGCTGCGGCGCCGACCCGGCAGCGAAGAGCGTCACGCTGGCGGTGGCCGGAACTTCGCGTCCGCTACCGATTCCGCCGCTTGCCGAATCCACCGTCGACGACGCAGGTGTTCGCCATTTCACACTTCGTGCCGGTACCGGAACCACCGAGATCGTCGCGGGAAAACTCACCGACACTTGGGGTTTCAACGGATCCATTCTGGGGCCGACCGTCCGCGCCGAACGCGGAGAATCTGTCGCATTCACGATCGACAACACACTGGCAGAGCCCACGACCGTCCATTGGCACGGCATGCATCTGCCCGCCAGATACGACGGTGGCCCGCACCAGACCATCGAAGCCGGCGGACGCTGGGAACCGGCGTGGACGATCGGTCAGCCGGCGTCGACGCTCTGGTATCACCCACACCCGCACGGATCCACCGAGCGGCACGTGCAGCGCGGTCTCGCCGGACTGTTCCTGATCGACGATGCCGACACGCGGGCATTGGACATCCCCAAAACCTATGGTGTCGACGATGTTCCGCTGATAATCCAGGACCGTCGATTCCTCGCCGACGGCAATTTCGACGAATCAGATCCGACCGACATCGGCCTGCTCGGCGACACGATCGTCACCAACGGCATCTCCGACGCCTACCTCGACGTCACCACCGGGGTCGTCCGGTTGCGCATTCTGAACGGCTCCTCCGGCCGTCTCTACAACCTGGGGTTCCCCGACGACCGGACGTTCGATCTGATCGCCACCGACGGCGGACTGCTCGAATCACCGATTCCGATCAAGCGGATTCAGCTCAGCCCCGGCGAACGAGCCGAGATCGTGGTTCGCGTCGACCCCGGCGCGACGACCACACTTGTGTCGTTCCCGATCGAGGACGGCGGCGGCGTGAGCGCCTCCGACGCAGAGAACTTCGGCATGAACGACCGCTTCGACATCGTCGAGCTGCGGGGGGTCGCCAGCCGCGCGTCACGGTCGAGTCTCCCGGCTCAGTTGGCCGCCCTGCCGCGTCTCGATCCGTCGAAGGCAAGCGTTTCCCGAACCTTCGATCTGCAGTGGTACATGATCAACGGGCAACGAATGGACATGAACCGCATCGACTTCGAGGCCGAGGTCGGCGCGACCGAGGTGTGGACGATCACCAACAAGGACAACTGGCCACACAATTTCCATGTCCACGACGTACAGTTCCAGATCCTCGACGTCGACGGTCGCACTCCTCCGCCTCACTTACGAGGACTCAAGGACACTGTTTACACACCACCGGGCAGTAGGATTCGCGTCGCGCTGCAGTGGTCCGAGTACACCGATCCCACCTTCCCGTACATGTTCCACTGCCACCTGCTGATGCACGAGGACCAAGGGATGATGGGCCAATTCCTCGTCCTCGAACCGGGGCAGAAGGCGGCTCCGATGCAGATGGACATGCCGATGGACATGCCGATGCCTTCGTCTGGTTCGCACTCCGGTCACTGAAAGTTCTGCAAGTGGTACACGGCGAGGCGAACCCGATTGTCGCAACCGGTCTTCGACATCAGGTTCGCCACGTGCGTCTTCACCGTGGTCACACCGAGATGCAGCGTGTCCGCGATCTCCTGATTGCTCTTCCCTTCTGCCACCAGTGCGAGGACCTGCGATTCGCGATCGGTCAACGGAACCTTGTCCGTCACAGCAGTGTCTGCGATACCACCGATCACCGCTCGATCCACAACGCGGCGGAGAAGTTCCGGAGTGAACACCATCTCGCCCTCGGCGATCCGCCGAATGGCACCGAGCAACTCGGCGGGTTCGGTGTCCTTGACGAAGAATCCCGAAGCCCCCGCGGCGAGTGCGGGATACAGATGATCGTCGTCGTCGAAGGTGGTCAGCACGAGAATGCGCGCTCGACGACCGGCCTTGACGATCTGCTGCGTGGCGCCGATCCCGTCCAGCCCGGGCATTCTCAAGTCCATCAGAATCACGTCGGGATCCAATTCTGCAGCGAGCGCTACCGCCTCGACGCCGTTCGACGCCTCACCGGCCACGGTCATGTCCTCGGCTGCCGCGCACAGCATCCGCAAACCGGCGCGCACAAGTCGCTGGTCGTCGACGATCAGCACGCTGATCACGAGACATCGCCCGAGACAACGAGTGGAATACTCACGTGCACTTCCCATTTCCCGTCACTGTTGGTGCCGGCGGTCATCTCGCCGCCGACCAACTCCGCACGCTCCTGCATTCCCACCAGGCCATGACCTGCACTCCGAGGCGATCCCTCGACGTCGTTGACAACCCTGACATGCACCCGGTTGTCTTCGCGACCGACCGAGACCGATACCAGCCCCTTCTTGTCGCCGTGCTTCATGACGTTGGTCAGTGATTCCTGAATCACCCGCAACAACGTCAGCCTCCCGATCGCGTCGAGATCGGCTGCGCCTGACTCGACATTCTCCTGGGCATCGAAGACTGCCTGCACCTCGAAACCCGCCGCACGCACACGATCTATCGCCGCCTCGATTTCCGCCTCGACGGCATCCGGCTCGACCAGAGCGACCTCACCGAGCGAAGGATCACGAAGTGCGACCAGGAGGCGACGGATATCGGCCAGCGCATCGGACGCAGTCCCACGCACATCCGCGAGGACCTCACGCACGGCCTCGTCCTGGGGCGCCAAGACATGTTGAGCCACGCCGATTCTCAGGACGATCGATGCCATGTGGTGCGCAACCAGGTCGTGCAGTTCGCGGGCGAGCGCACTGCGCTCCGCAGCGCGGGTCTGCGCAAGATTGTTCGCGGCCAATTCACGCTGCGAGCGTAGATACAGCCCGAGCAGCAGTGGCAACCCCACGTACGCAAGCACTTTCACAGCCGTCGTGACAGACCAGAACGCTTCGTGAGATTCGAACCAGATCCCCGCGAGCACCGAACCGCACCATCCTGCTGCCGATACGGCAACCATTTCTCTACGCTCGGCCCGCATCGTGACGTCGACGACGGCGACCGCCCCGAGATACGGAACAAGCTCGGACAGCCCCCAGGCGTCGGCGACGAACATCGGAACGGCGAGCGCCGAGATGACCAGGGACGCGAAGACCGGCCATCGACGGCCGACAGCGAAGGCGAGCGCCGACAGCATCGACAGAATCCAGTAGGTGAGGGGAACTCGATACTCCCCCGGATACGTGCTGGCGATCAACAGGCACGGGACCACCACCAACGGCGTGTAGCGCACGTACCGCTGTATCCGATCTGGCACCTCTGTCCGGTTCACCCCTCGAGCCTATGACGCGCATCATTTCGCGGTTTCTCGACAACAGACCTTACTGATGAGTAAGATAGGGATCGTCCAACGCCCCAACACCGAGAAACAGCTGGTGATCATGACCAAGCAAGACAGTGTTGCCCCCGACAAGAGCGCTCAGCGCAGCGAATCGGGCGCGCAGCGCGGCGGCGCCAAGGGTGCGCCCCGCGACACGTCCGCCGTCGGCCTGAACCCGATCAAACGCGACGCCATGGGCGCAGCCATGCGTGTGCTTACCAAGATCACCGGTTCGGAACTGGCCGAGAAGTTCAATCTGCGTCAGACCATCGATCGCGTGACCTACGAGGGCACCAAGACGGGCTTCAAAACCCTGGGTGCCGCCACTCGAGGATTCCAGAAGGTCTCGGGCAACGGCGCACCCAAGCGCCTGCCCGACAACCCGAGCAAGAACGCCGACTACTTCGATCTGACCCCCGACGACGACCAGAAGATGATCGTCGAGACCGTGCGCGAGTTCGCGGCCGAGATCCTGCGTCCCGCAGCGCACGACGCCGACGGCGCAGCGCAGGCCCCCGCCGATCTCTCCAAGCGCGCGGCCGAGCTCGGTATCACGCTGATCAACGTTCCCGAAGAACTCGACGGAGCAGCCGCCGATCGCGGCGCAGTCACCAATTCTCTTGTTGCCGAGGCACTTGCGCACGGAGACATGGGACTTGCACTTCCGATCCTCGCACCGAGCGGTGTGGCAGTCGCACTGACGCAGTGGGGCACCGACGCGCAGCAGAAGACCTACCTTCCGGCCTTCACCGGCGAGCAGGTCCCCGGCGCAGCAGTGGTGGTCAACGAACCACGCGCACTGTTCGATCCGTTTGCCCTGCAGACCAAGGCAGTGCGCTCCCCCAGCGGCTACAAGCTCAACGGCGTCAAGAGCTTGGTGCCCGCCGCCGCTACGTCCGAACTCTTCGTCATCGCCGCAGAACTCGACGGCAAGCCGTCCTTCTTCATCGTCGAATCCGACACCAAGGGACTCGTCGTCGAAGCAGATCCCAGCATGGGACTGCGCGCCGCAGGCCTGGGTCGCCTGATCCTCACCGATGTCGCTGTGTCGGAGTCCGCACTGCTCGGCGACGGTGACGCCGAGCAGCGCAAGGCCGAATACGCCGACGCGATTCGCCTGGCCCGCCTCGGTTGGGCGTCCATGGCCGTCGGAACCAGCCAGGCAGTTCTCGACTACGTGATTCCGTACGTCAACGAGCGCGAAGCGTTCGGCGAGCCGATCAGCCACCGCCAGGCCGTGGCCTTCATGGTCGCGAACATCGGCATCGAACTCGACGGACTGCGTCTGGTCACGCTTCGCGGCGCTTCCCGCGCCGAGCAGGGCTTGTCCTTCGCTCGCGAATCCG
This sequence comes from Rhodococcus sp. IEGM 1306, assembly GCF_036541985.1. NCBI lineage: Bacteria > Bacillati > Actinomycetota > Actinomycetes > Mycobacteriales > Nocardiaceae > Rhodococcus > Rhodococcus sp. IEGM 1306. The sequence continues at coordinate 387,416 of NZ_JAZHFF010000005.1, read as the reverse complement.
CTCTGGCCCGGAAGCTGGCTTCCGAGAAGGGCATGCAGATCGGCCTCGACGGTGTGCAACTCCTCGGTGGACACGGGTTCACCAAGGAACACCCGGTCGAGCGCTGGTACCGCGACCTCCGTGCCATCGGCGTTGCCGAGGGCATCGTCCTCATCTGACGCCGCTGAACTTCCAGGAGAACCACGATGATCAACCTCGAACTTCCCAAGAAGCTCAAAGCATCAGCGAACCAGGCACATCAGGTCGCGGCGCAGATCTTCCGACCCATCTCACGTAAGTACGATCTTGCTGAGCACGAGTACCCCGTCGAGCTCGACACCATGGCCGCCATGGTCGAAGGTCTCTCCGATTCCGGTGGAGACATCGGCGGTGCCAGCGGCGGACGGTCAGACGCGAGCGCCAAGGGCGGCAACGCCAACGGCGGCAACATGTCTGCGCTCCTCAACTCGCTCGAAACATCTTGGGGCGACGTAGGACTCATGCTCTCGATCCCCTACCAGGGGCTCGGCAACGCCGCTATCGCCGCAGTGTCCACCGACGAACAGCTCGAACGTTTCGGCAAGGTGTGGGCCTCGATGGCCATCACCGAACCGAGTTTCGGTTCCGACTCCGCCGCAGTGACCACCACCGCCGTTCTCGACGGCGACGAGTGGGTTCTCAACGGCGAGAAGATCTTCGTCACCGCCGGTGAGCGTTCGACGCACATCGTCGTGTGGGCGTCGGTCGACAAGTCGAAGGGTCGAGCGGCCATCAAGTCGTTCGTCGTTCCGCGTGACGCACCGGGCCTGAGCGTTGCTCGTCTCGAGCACAAGCTGGGCATCAAGGCCTCCGACACCGCAGTACTCCTGCTCCAGGATTGCCGCATTCCCGCGGACAACATCCTCGGCAGCCCGGAGGTCAACGTGGAGCAGGGCTTTGCCGGCGTCATGCAGACGTTCGACAACACCCGGCCCCTCGTTGCAGCCATGGCTGTCGGCGTCGGACGCGCAGCTCTCGAAGAACTGCGCGGCATCCTGACCGAAGCCGGTGTCGAGATCTCCTACGACACACCGGTCTACAACCAGCATGCAGCTGCAGCCGAGTTCATCCGTTTGGAAGCCGATTGGGAGGCCGCGTACCTGCTGTCTCTGCGCGCGGCGTGGATGGCGGACAACAAGAAGCCGAACTCGCTCGAAGCGTCCATGTCCAAGGCGAAGGCCGGCCGCACCGGCACCGACGTGACGCTCAAGGCAGTCGAGTTGGCCGGCACCTACGGCTACTCGCAACGCCCGTTGCTCGAGAAGTGGGGCCGCGACTCGAAGATTCTCGACATCTTCGAGGGCACCCAGCAGATCCAGCAGCTGATCGTCGCACGCCGCCTGCTCGGAAAGTCGTCCGCCGAACTGAAGTGACGGTCGAATTGAAGTGACGGTCGCACAGACCCGATCCCGACACACTCCGCCCCGCCACCTTTCGAGGTGGCGGGGCGGACTGCTCGGTCGCCATCGTGAAACTTCACCACCGAAACCTGATTGCCCATTAGTGTGTAATCAGTCCTACAACGACGCTCGGAAGAGGTTCACGTATGCCCGGATTGGTCACCAAGGTCACTGACACCATCGGCGCGGCGGGGGTCATGATCCGAGCTGGACTCGTCCCGTTCCCTCGCCTCGATCGCGGGCTCAAATCCATTGCAGCCGTGGACAAGTACGGACCCTTTGCCGGGCCGGTCCATGCACACGCCGAGAGCGGCTACGACGCGGTGGCTATCATCGACGAACGCGGACCCATCACCTATGCCGAGCTCGAGCGTCAGAGCAACGCGTTGGTCCGGGCGTGGCAGGCCGACGGCATCACGTCCGACTCCGTCATGGGTGCGATGTGCCGTAACCATCGAGGCTTGGTCCTGACCATGCTGGCGGCAGCGAAGAACGGAACAAAGCTCGTTCTCATGAACACGGGCTTCGCACGGCCCCAACTCGTGGACGTCGCCGCGCGGGAGAAGGTGGTCGCCTTCGTCTACGACGACGAGTTCGCGGACATCGCCGATGCCTTGCCGGACGACGTCGTCGTCTATCGTTCCTGGCCAGAGGGCACGGCCGCTGACGGTTCCACGGCAGCGACTCTCGACGAGGCCATCGCCGGACGCACCACGTCGTCGGTGCCGGCACCCGAGAAGAACGGTGGTTTCGTCCTCCTCACCAGCGGGACTACGGGAACTCCCAAGGGTGCGCCGCGTGGCCACACCTCCCCTCTCGCGTCGGCGCAATTCCTCGACCGCGTGCCGTTGCGCCGCGGACAAACCATGATGATGGCGGCCCCCGCCTTCCACGGAACCGGCGTCTCGCAGTTCGCTCTCGCATTGGCACTCGGCCAGACCGTCGTCATGCATCGAAAGTTCGATCCGGAGAACACGATCAAGCTTGTCGCCCAGTACAAGTGCGACAGTCTGGTCGTGGTCCCGACGATGCTCACTCGCATCATCGACCTCGGTCCCGAAGTGCTGTCCCAGTACGACACGTCGAACCTGAAGATCATCTTCTCGGCAGGGTCGTCACTCTCACCCGACCTGTGCAAGCGAGTCACGGCCTCGTTCGGGTACGTCCTCTACAACCTGTACGGATCCACCGAGGTCGCAGTGGCCACGGTCGCAACACCCGAGGATCTGACCATCGCTCCGGGAACCGCCGGTCGAGCCCCGGTGACGTGCCACGTCGAACTTTTCGACGAGAACAACAAGAAGATCACCACCCCACACACGATCGGCAGGATCTTCGTCGCGAGCGGACTGAGCTTCGAGGGATACACCGACGGGCGTGACAAGGAACGTATCGACGGACTCCTCTCGACCGGCGACGTCGGACATTTCGACGCCAACGGCCTCCTCTTCGTCGACGGCCGCGACGACGACATGATCGTTTCCGGTGGCGAGAACGTCTACCCGCTCGAAGTCGAGAACTTGCTCGCCGACCGCGAGGACGTCCTGGAAGCGGCAGTCATCGGAGTCGAGGACGCCGACTTCGGTCACCGCCTGCGAGCGTTTGTCGTCGTCGCTCACGGCGCCGACCAGAACTCCGAGGAATTGAAGGATCACGTCCGGTCGAATCTGGCGCGCTACAAGGTTCCCCGCGAGATCGTCTTCATCGACGAGCTTCCCCGCAACGCCACCGGAAAGCTGTTGCGCCGCGTCCTGATCGAGATGGAGATCAGCGAAGGCTGAGCACGGTCACATAGCGCTGAGCGTCCGGATCAATTCCGCCTCGTCGACGCGCGTGGAGTGCCCGTCGCGGAGCACGACCTCGCCTGCAACGAACACCGTGTCCACGATCTGACGACTGCCCGTCGTGAGAATGGACGCGCCCGGATCTCGCACCGGGAGGCAGCCGAAGTCACGTTCGAACCGAATCATGGTGAGGTCGGCGGGATCGCCCACGGAGATCCCGCCAGACCTGGCCGGCAGACCGAGTGCTGCGTTTGCACCGCCGGATGCGATGTCGATCATGGCCTCGAAGCCGAACAGGTCGGCGCGGCCGCGCGCGGCTCGCTGGACATAGGCACCGGTGCGCAGCGTCTCGAGCATGTCCTGAGTGTCGTTGCTGGCTGCGCCGTCCACACCCAACCCCACCGCGATCCCCGCGTCGAGGAAACTCGGGACGGGCGCGATTCCGCTACCGAGGCGCATGTTGCTGACGGGGTTGTACGACACTCCGACGCCGCGCTCCGCCAGCACCTTCTGACCACGGTCGTCTAGTTCCACGCAGTGGACCGCCAGCACCCGGTCCCACAAAAACCCATGGGAATCCAGGTAGTCGACCGCGTTCACGCCCGCGTGTTCGGTACACATCGTGTTGTCGGTCTGCGTCTCGAGCAGGTGAATCGAGACCGTCAGGTCGCGAGCCTGCGCGAACTCACGCACTTCCGACATCCCCTCCGGGGTCAGCGAACGCGGGTTCGGTACCGCGACCGCCACGTCGACGCGGGAACCGGCAACGTCGCGCATCATCTGATCCGTATGTGCGAGAACATCTCCGAGTGGTTGCATGAGCCGCGGATCGAAGCCCCACTTCCTCGTCTTGTCCGCCCGGTCTGCGGTTCCGCGTCCCAGCACGGCTCGAATTCCGGTGTCGTGCAACGCCCGGATCACGGCATCGTGAACCTCGCTGGACGGGTGCGGCCACATGTGTTCGACCAGGGTCGTCGTACCGCTGCGCAATGCCTCCAGCGAGGCTGCGACAGATGCCGCGTATGCGCGCTCCGGCGTGATCTGAACCGACTCTTCTGCGACCGCGAGTAGCCATTCGAGAAGCGGTGTCCCTTCGGCTATGCCACGCATCAGTGACTGCTGAAGGTGCGTATGGGTGTTGACGAACCCAGGGATCAGATACGCCCCCGATCCGTCCACACCTCCAGGTGTGGCAGTGCCGGTCGACTTCTCGATCGATTCGACCACCCCATTCGAGACGACGACGTCACGGCCGGTCAGCCATTGCCCGCCGCTGTACAACGTCACGTCCCGGATGATCGCGTCGGTCATGTTCTTGGGCACGGTAGTCATCGCCAGTTCTCCTGAAAGTGTGTGACGGAACGGATACGGATCAACGCGCGAAGTTCGCGCGTACTCGCTGGTCGATGTAGTTCTCGGCAGTGATCGGCGGGTACTTGCCCGCTGGGCCCTCGATGGTCACGTCGCGGTTCGCCTGAGCGAAGAACGCGAGGCTGTAGCGGGCTCCCCGATAGTCGGTGACTCCGGGACTCTTGACTCGATGAAAATTCGACGGCAGGACGTCATCACTCCATCTCATCAGCATGTCGCCGATGTTGCAGGTGATCGCTTCCTCGGCCGGCACCACCGACGTCCATTCCTGGGTGTCCATCTCCTTGCCCGGGCACAGTTGCAACCCGCCCTGACCGTCACGCTGGAAAAGCAATGTCAGGCAATCGAAATCGGTGTGTGCTCCGGCACGCCACATCCCTTCGACATCTGCGTCGGCGGCAAGGGGGAAGTAGTGGAGTAGTCGCAGTGTGCTCTGGTAGGTGTCCACCGACGGGTCATGTGCCCTGGTGAAGAAGTCTCGTTCGAATCCCAGCTTCTCGGCGAAGCACGAGAGCAGGTCCATCGCAATGCCCCAGCACTTGGCTTCGAAGTCCAGGATCGTTTCGCGGAATCCGCCCAATTCGTCTGCAGTGGGCCACAGATCACCCATATGCGGGCGGGTCACCTGGTAGGACTCTTTCTGATCAGGTGTTCCGATGGAGGGACGCACCTGCGTCATGCTCTCCCAGCCGGAGTTGAAACCCTTCTTGAGCGGATACTGCGCTTTGACCTCAGTGGGCAGTGCAAAGAATCGCTCGGCCGCCGCGAAAGCCTCGCGGACCTGGTCCAGATCGATTCCGTGATTGACGATTTGAAAGAATCCGATGTCGGTCGCTGCCGACCACAACTCCTCGGCGATCTCGCTTCGCCGGTTCTCGAAATCCGAGAGATCGATTCTTCGGACCTCGCGGTCGGTGGTCTCCGTGCCCAGGCCACCCATGCGAGTCTCGCGGTTGAGTTCTGTCATGTCGTACGTCATTTGCTGTCAGCTCCTTCAGCGGATTCCGATGGACCGATCGGTGAATTTGTCGGTGTAGATCTCTTCAGCAGTCAGTGACTGCGGTATCGCCGCACCCCCGGAGTTCAGGATGGGCTTCAGTTCTTCGACGGTGTGGGCGACTCGCGTCATGTCGAACGTGCCGACAGATCCGTCTGCCTCGTTCGCGATCAGGCCTTTCTCTTTCAGGAGCTGGGCACTGAACGCTGCTTCACCCTCGGTGTAGGGAGAGAACGACACGTCCTGCGAGACGACGTCGACAATGGCAGCATTCGCCGTATCCGGCGCAGTGATGTAGTCCGCGGTGGCCTGCTGAATGATCGGAACCAGCTTGCTCAAACACGGCGAGAGTGTCTCGACCTTGTCGGCACGAACGGAAACATTGGACGCGTAGATGTCGAAACCCGAATCTTTCAGCAGGTCATAGGAAACCGGCTTCTCCCACGCCGGCGTCTCCTTCTCGTACGTGTACGGTTCCGAATTCGCGAATCCTTGCTGAGCGATGGTCGGGTCACCGACAAATCGTGAGGGAGCTCCGTCGTAGCTCGTGTCGAGCTGAGACTGCTTCAGTAGTCCTTTCGCAACGAGCCACTGCGGAAAGAGTTGCTCTTTGGAAACGACGACACTCGCGTCGGACTTGCCGATGTCGGCAACACTCGTCCAGTCCGGATGCGACTCTTTGTCCCACATGAGGATTGCCGGACTGTATTTGAGCAATGGCGTGACGGCAACAACGGGCTGACTTGCCGCGGCCGCGATCACCTGATCGCCGTGCACCAAGCCGAGAGTGATGGAATCGTCGACGTACATCTGGGAGCTGACGGATTGGAACCCGATTGCCGGTCCCCCGGCCCGCAAGGTCAGGCCGACTCCGGTGTCCTTCCCTTCGGCGACGAGAGTCCCACTGACGGACTTGTCGTCGGTGTCGACCGAATAGCCGGGACCGAGCATCTCGAAGAGCGCTCCCATATCCGACTGTGGCTGCCATTGGAGTTGAACCACAACGTTTTCCGGACAGAGACCCGCCAGGTTCTGAGCCTCAGCAGCTGGTTCGAGAGATTCAGCCTTGGCCGTCTCAGCCTCACTGGAGCTGCACGCAGTCAATCCGATGGCTGCACACAAGGCCAGTGCCGCGCCCGCCGCTCCCACACTTCTGCGATTGGAATGCATCTTGCGGTTTGAACACACAGCGTCTCCTTCGTGAAAACAATTGGGATGTGGGCGAACCAAGCAGGGTGATCCGATGAGCACACTCTGCAGCACTTGGATTACATGCAATGCACTTGTTGTTTCCATCAGGTAACGCACGCCGTAGTTCGACCTTCACCTGCAATGTCACCTCACATTTACATTCAGCAATCTAGGCGACATACATGCAATTCAAGATAGTTCCTACAACTTGAAGAACTTTTGCATGCATTATCGAACCGGAGGCTCAGATGGAACTCGCGAACACGATGCAGGATGCCGACGCTCGCAAGCTCACCGCGCCGATGCAGATGGTCTTTTCCGACGTCGTCAAGAAGTTCGATACCGGCACTGTCGCGCTGGACGGCATCGATCTGGACGTGGAGCGAGGAGACTTCGTCGCCGTGGTCGGGCCCTCCGGCTGTGGCAAGTCGACTTTGTTGCGCATGGCGGCCGGCCTCGAGCGACCGACCAGCGGAGCGGTTGCCCTCGACACCGAATCAGTTGGCTTCATCTTCCAGGAGCCGACTCTCCTCCCCTGGCGAACCGTGCAGGCCAACGTCGAACTATCCGCCGAACTCGGTGGCGGCGACAAAGCAGCGCGAAAATTGCGCGCCGACGAGGCAATTCGCGCAGTGGGACTTGCGGACTTCGCGAAACAACTGCCCAATGCGTTGTCAGGCGGAATGAAGATGCGCGTCTCTTTGGCGCGAGCGCTCACTCTCGCACCTGCTGTGATGCTGCTCGACGAACCTTTTGGTGCGCTCGACGAAATGACACGACTGGAGATGCAGGTAGAGCTCCAAAGGCTCTACACCGAAAAGGGATTCACCTCGATGTTCATCACGCACTCGGTATCCGAGGCCGTCTACCTCGCAAACAAGGTGGTCGTCATGACCGCCCGGCCTGGACGAATCCATTCGGTCGTGGACATCGATTTCCCGTACCCGCGTAGCCCGGAACTGCGCTACGACGCCCGATACACCGAATACGTCGCCGAGATCTCGGCCAGTCTGCACGGGAGCCTACGATGACCGAAGTTCTTGCAGTTCAACGAGAAAACGCCACACGCCCTACCGTTGTTCGCCCCGATTCTGCGACAACGAGCCAAGCCGAGGTACAGCCTCGACGGTCCTCTCGAATGAGAGCGCTCGGCGCCCTGGTGCTCTATCCGTTGCTCTCACTTGCCGGCGCGGTCGCAGCGTGGTCGATCGTCAGCTACCTTGTCCTCTCCCCCGAACGCCGGTTTCTCCTCCCGCCCCCGAGTCAGGTGCTGACCAAGTCGCTGCTCGACTGGAAACATCTCTCTCCCATGCTCGAAGCCCTCGCCGTGACGGCGCAGGTTGCACTGGTCGGCTTCGTCGTCGCAGTGGCAGTCGGCGTCGGAACCGGCGTGTTGATGAGCCAAGCCAAGTGGATCGAGCGGATCGTCTATCCGTACGCCGTTGTTCTGCAAGTCATTCCCATCCTTGCCATCGTGCCCCTCATCGGCCTCTGGTTCGGCTACGGCATGACCGCTCGTACTCTGGTGTGTGTTCTCATCGCAGCCTTCCCGATCATCACCAACACACACTTCGGATTACAGTCGGTCGATCGCGGATTGCACGAACTCTTCACCCTCGGACGAGCGTCACGGTGGGATCGACTGGTGAAACTCGAACTGCGAGCGGCAATGCCGGCCATTCTCACCGGCATTCGCACCGCCTCCGGCCTCGTTGTGGTCGGTGCCATCATCGGCGACATGTTCTTCGCCAAAGGACAACCCGGGATCGGAACCCTGCTCGACGTCTACCGAAGCCGCCTTCAGTCCGAGGATCTGATCGCCGCGATCGTGATCGCGTCGGTGTTCGGCGTCCTCGTCTTCTCTGCCTTTGGATTCCTCTCACGTGTGCTCGTCGGCAAGTGGCACACGTCCGGCCGCAAGGACTTTAAATGACCCACGAAATTCCTGTCTTCGACATTCCTACGATCGATATCACCCCGTACCTCCGCGGCGAGGCAGCGGTTGCGAACGCAACCAACAGCACTGCCTGCGCGGAGGTCGCAGCCCAACTCGATCGTGCGTGCCGGGAGGTCGGATTCATACAGATTGTCGGACACGGCATTCCACGATCGGTGACCGACGGACTGGCCGACGCTCTCGACGAATTCTTTGCTCTCCCACTGACGGTGAAGAACAACTATCGCCGTCCCTCGTCCGAGAACCGTGGCTACTCACCACCGAAGTCGGAATCACTCAGCATGAGCCTGGGCGTCGCCTCTGCGAACCAGATGAACGATTTCTACGAAGCGATAGTCGTGGGCACGCAGGTGAGCGACTATCCGGGCGTCGACCTGCCCGAGTCCAGCTACGCCGCCAACACCTGGCCCGTGGCCGCGCCCGGATTCCGACCGGCCATCGAAGAGTATTTCCGTCATGCACAGGGCTTGGCACGAATCCTGATGTGCGCCTTTACCGACACCCTCGGATTGCAGCCCGGGTACTTCGATTCGATGCTCGACCATTCGATCGACGCGATGAAGATGAACAACTACGCACTGCCCGAGGGTGAGATCCGCATCTCCGGCGACATGACGGGAATGGGCGCTCACACCGACTTCGGAATCTTGACCATCCTGTGGGCAGATCAAGTTCCGGGCCTTCAAGTTCTGAGTGCCGATGGCGTATGGCACGACGTCCAACCTGCCGACGGCGCACTCTTGATCAACCTCGGCGACGCGATGGCACGCTGGACGAACGACCGATGGCGCTCGACGGTGCACCGAGTCGATCCACCTGTCGTCGATGGTCAGATCATCCGACGTCGCTCTGCTGCATTCTTTTTCGACGGAAACCACGACGCCGTCATCGAAGCACTGCCAGGGACTCTCGCACCGGGCGAAGTGGGATACCCGCCGATCACGATCGCTGAGAACATCGCGGCCAAAGTGGCCGGACTGAAAGGCGCGATGAAGTCCGAGGTCGACAGTCGCAGCGCTGACCGAGTGCGCGCCGCTGGATAGCGCTCCCGGGTACGGTCGAGATCGTGCAGGATCGAAATGAGGACAAGATGACCACCACCGAACGAGCTTTACTCACCGAGTCCGTGCACGAAACGCTTCGCGAACTGATCTTTTCGGGAGAGTTGGCGCCGGGGACACCACTGAGTGTTCCCGCACTGGCGAGCAAACTCAATGTCAGTCGAACGCCGGTCCGCGAGGCCGTGCAGCAGTTGATCTACGAGGGCATCGCCGTCCACACCCGAAATGCGGGTGCAAAAGTTGATTCACTGGACGCAGAGTCGCTGCGCGCGGTCTTCGAGGTGCGTGAGGTTCTCGACGGTCTCGCGGCGTTCAACGCGACTGCCAATGCCACCCACGAAACCGTGTCACAGCTGAACAAGATGGTGCAGGAGCAACGCGAACTTCTCGAGAGCCCGCCGGATCAGCGTCGGGATTCGAAGCTGGACCTCGAGTTCCACACCTTGATTCGTGAGACTGCGTGCAATCACCCGCTCAGTGAAGCCCTTCACCGCCTGGACGGACAATCACATCTCTTCCGTTCGGACATGTGGAGCCTCGAGCTCAATCGGCGGATCGCTGTCACCGAGCACGCTCGTATAGTCGCGGCCATCGAATCGGGTGACGCCTTGGGAGCCAGAACTGCCGCGAGCGCACACGTAGCCGGGCTACTCGTCCGAACAACCCGGACCTGAAGCCTCACCGAAATGACGGGAACAACGTGTCCGGCCAGGCGATGTCGCCGTCGCTCTCGTCCACGAACGAACCGACACAGTCGCGTCCCAGCGCACTGATCGTTCCCGAGAGCACCTCTGGATGCTCGAGTTCGGTGAGGTGGTCTGCTCCGGTTCCGGCACCGGGAACGCCATCGATGTACACCCGGCACTGGCCCCCGTCCAACCGACCGTCCGCCCACTCACCCGAGCTCTGTACCACCGAATAGTAGGCGGAACCAGGAGTGTCCTCACCTGAGTTCAGCTTGGTCAGAACCTCGGAGAACATGCAGGTGTCGTAACCGTCGACAGGGCCTTGCACGCAGCCACCGGGGCTGCCGTATTGCGGCGCTCCGATAGCGACCAATGAATCCACGGTGTCGGAGCCACCGAGGAACTTCGCGTAGTACCGGGCACTCAGTCCGCCGGCGCTGTGCGCGACCACGCCGACATATGTGGCGTCAGCGGCGTAGGTACGAATCGCCTCGGCTATCAGTTCGGCATCTGCGGCAATCGTTTTGCCGGGAGCATCGACGAAGTGCGTCTCGTAGCCCGCATCCTTCAGTGCCCCGTCGAGGGCGCGGTAAGGCGCCTGATGTGCCTCGCCTGAGCTGTACAGCTGCTGGCCCGGAACGATGAAGACCACGCGTTTCCCTGTCGCGCCCCCTCCACCGGCGGTGGCAATGCCACCAGAGAGCACCAACGCAGCCGTCACGAGAAAAGCGGTCACTGCCGAAGACACGGGCACCGTCGAAAATCGCACGTCGCAACCCTACGACGGACGCACGCAAAAAAGGACCGCCGCACTGGAATCCAGTGCGGCGGTCCTTTTCTAGTAGCGGGGACAGGATTTGAACCTGCGACCTCTGGGTTATGAGCCCAGCGAGCTACCGAGCTGCTCCACCCCGCGATGCATGGACAAAGTTACACGAGCAGATGAACGGAACGCAAATCGCCTGCGCTGGAGCGAAATACACGCCTGAAAGTCACAAATTCGAGTGACTGGGTTCACAAAATACTCGTGAGGATCAACACATAACAGGTATGTAACGAACACACCTCGAAACCGCATCGGAACGGCCCTACCAGCGCAAACTGCAAAATTCGCCTACAAGAGCCGACCGGGCAGTCCGGAAAATCGCGAATCGACCCTCGTTCAGCGCTCCCGTACGGTCGGTCCCGGCCCGAATCAACCGGGCGAACGCCGACCCGCCGCTGCTCGACTCTGCCCCGCGGGATCGGAACCCCCGAAACCTTCGAGGGGCAGAGGCACGGAGAGACAAGCGCCCGGGAAGTCAGCATCACCGCGACCCGCAGGCCCGCCGATGTCAGCAAGCGCGGAGAGGATTTACCCCGACATGACGTACACCAGCATCAGCAAGCGTGCATTCGGCACATTGGCAGTAGCCGGCGCACTTGTCGCAGTGCCCCTCACCATGAGCACCGGCACCGCTTCCGCAGCCACCCACAACTGGGACGGCGTCGCACAGTGCGAGAGCGGTGGCGACTGGAACATCAACACCGGAAACGGCTATTACGGCGGCCTGCAGTTCTCGCAGAGCACCTGGACCGCCAACGGTGGCACCGGCTCGCCGGCCAACGCTTCCAAGGAAGAGCAGATCCGCGTCGCCGAGAACACCCTGCAGAGCCAGGGCCCCGGCGCATGGCCCGTCTGCGGCCAGCGTCTGACCGTCGCGAGCGAGCCTGCAGTCGAAGAGGCTCCCGCCGCAGCACCGGCTCCCGTCGCCGAGGCACCAGCAGTTGCTCCCGCCATCGAGATTCCGGCCGAGCTCAAGCCCGCCGCACAGCAGGCTTACGACACCGCTCGTGACCTCGCCGGCCAGTACGGCTTCGCCGCACAGTTCCAGCAGCTCGCCGATGCCAACGCACCGATCGTTGCTGCACTGCGCTGATTCAGCTCGCACAGCTTCACCCTGAGCACACAAGAAGGCCCACCATCCGATCGGATGGTGGGCCTTCTGTGACTCACGAACGATGTCGACTAGCTGGGCGGCAGCGCCTGGTAAGCGTCTACCGCCTTCTGCAGACGATCCAGCGCAGCTCCGTAACCACTGAAGTCACCGTTCTGTTGCGCGGACTTCAGCGCATCCATGGCAGCGTTGACCTCTGCCAGAGCCTTCGACACATCTTCCGATGATGCCGGACCTGTAGGCGTCGTCGGCGCCGTCGGTGCGGGGGTGGTCTCGGTTCCCGCCGGCGGTTCCGTCGTGGCAGTTCCACCCGGTGCCGTGGCAGCGCCGGCGGCTCCACCATTGTCGAAGACCTGATCAAGTGCCTCGGCCAACGTGGATGCGTATCCGACACGAACCCTGCTGCCTGCCTTCGCAGACTCCTGGTAACTCACGAGGACTCGGGAGAGCTGTGGGAACGAGGTCGTCGTGTTACTTCGCTCGGTATACATGGGTTCGACGTAGAGAATTCCACCCTCAGCGATCGGCAGGGCCAACTGGTTGCCGTATCGAATCGTGTTGGTTCTCTCCAGCAGTGCCTTCTCCGAGCCCACACGAGCATCCGAGATCATCGAGTTCTGCGACTGTGACGGACCCTGCGTCTGTTTGTTGACGGGCAACTGCAGGACAGTGATCTTGCCGTAGTCCTTCGGATCCGAATTCACGGTGATGTAGGCCGACAGGAAGTCTCGCTGGAATCCCACCATCGGACTTGTGAGCCGGAACGACGGCGCGCCGGTTTCCTGGTCCCCCACCATCACGTAGTAAGGCGGTTCGTTCTCCTTCGAATTCTCGACCGTCGGCTCGTTGGGCACCGACCAGAAAGCATTGTTGGTGAAGAACTCGGTCGGATTGTCGACGTGGTACTTCGCCAACATTTCTCGCTGGACCTTGAACAGGTCTTCTGGGTAGCGGAAGTGTGCCCGCAGATCGTCCGAGATGTCACTCTGTGGCTTGACCGTGTCCGGGAACACGCCCTTCCACGCATTGAGAACCGGGTCGTTGTCGTCGACCTGATAGAGCGTCACGGTGCCGTCGTAGGCATCAACGGTTGCCTTGACCGAGTTGCGGATGTACGACACTTCCTTCTTAGGCAGCAAGCGGCCGGTCGTCGCATCCACACTGTCCGCGACCAGTCCGTCCAGTGAACTGCGCTGTGCGTACGGATAGTTCTCCAGTGTGGTGTACGCATCGACGATCCAGACGATCTTGCCGTCGACTGCTGCCGGGTAGGCATCTCCGTCAGTGGTCAACCACGGAGCAACCTGACCGACGCGATCGCGAGGATCACGGTTGTAGATGATCTTGGAATCCGAACCGACGGCACCCGAGAAGAGAATGTTCCTCTCCGTGTACTTCGCCGCGAAAGCCAGACGATTGACCCAGTTTCCGATCGAGACGCCACCGGAACCGGTGTAGGTGTACTTGGTCTGCTCGGTGTCGTACTCGCGAGCTTCCGAACCACCCGCACCACCGACGATTGCGTAATCGTCAGCGCCTTGACCGATGACCTCGCCGTAGTAAATGCGCGGCTGATCGACCTTGATGACCTGTGTTCCCGCGTCCTGCGAGGCGATGTCGCTGACCGTGTAGATCGGGTAGCCCGCATTGTTGTTGTTGGCGTTGTCCTTCGTCGGGTCGAGGACCGGCGCAGTGATCTTGTTCGCCGGAGCGGCCACCAAGCCGTCACCGTGCGTATAAACGGTGTGCTTGTTGATCCAGTCCGTCTGGTTTCCCTGCAGGTTGTTCGGTGAGATCTCACGCGCCGCCACGATGTAGTCGCGCATCTCTCCGTCGATGTCGTAACGATCGATGTCGAGCGAGGGTGGGAACCCGTAGAAGTTCTGACGCTGTTGCTGCTGAGTGAAGGTGGGCGACAGAATGTTCGGGTCGAGAAGTCGAGCATTGGCAATAGTGGTGACATCTGCCGGCACTTCGCGCGGAACCGCGTCACCGTCACCTGAGTAAGGCTGATAGGTGACCTTGTCGTCCGTGATTCCATAGGCCTGCCTGGTAGCCGCGATGTTCCGCTCGATGTACGTGCTCTCCTTGTCCGCCGCGTTGGGCTTGACGGAGAACTGCTCGACGATCATCGGCCAGACTGCGCCGACGAGCACCGACGAGAGAACCAGCAGAGCAACAGCCATAGCCGGGATACGGAGGTCGCGGGTGAAGATCGCCGCAAAGAACGCCAAGGCACAGATGATCGCGATGGACATCAATATCAGCTTTGCCGGGAGCACAGCCATGATGTCCGTGTAACCCGGGCCGGTGAACGTGGGCTCTTTACGGCCGCTGGAAAGCAACGAGTAGCGATCGAGCCAGTAGGCGACGGCCTTGAGCAGTACGAAAGTTCCCGCCAGGATGGCCAACTGCACACGAGCGGCGGTCGTGAACGTCCCCGCCCGTCCGGCCAATTTGATTCCACCGAAAACGTAGTGGGTGATCAGATTTGCCACGAAGGCCAGCAGGATCGAGACGAACAACCAGTTCAACACGAAACGGTAGAACGGCAGATCGAACGTGTAGAAGCTGACGTCCATGTTGAACTGCGGATCGGTGATACCGAAAGCCTGGCCGTTGAGGAACAACTGGATGGTGACCCAGTTTGCCTGCGCGATGAGACCGGACAAGACGCCGATCGCCACCGGAATGATCACGCCGAACAGACGAAGCCGCGACATGACGGTGGTGCGGTAGCGCGCGATCGGATCATTGGGTCCGGAAACCGGGACGAACACCGGACGCGCGCGGTACGCGAGAAGCATCGCGAGCCACACGATGGCTCCGACGACAATTCCGACGACGAGGAAGAGAACGAATCGCGTCAGCAGAACCTTGGTGAACACACCACGGAAGCCGACTTCACCGAACCACAACCAGTCCGTGTACATGCCGATCAGTCGCGGCCCCACGAGCAGCAAGGCCGCCACTACGACAGCCACCACCAACAAGATTCGACTGCGTCTGGACAGAGAGGGTAAACCTGCGGGGGGCCGCATGCCCACGTGCCACGCTCCAAGATTTGGCGACGCCGTGGCGTCGCAACCGATTGCATCGATCACTGCGGCCACGCCCGAGTGGACTTGGCCGTTTCCGACCACTCTACGTAACAACGGTCACGGGTTGACAACACGGAGAGCGGGGACCCGGACAGAAGGTGGGAGGATGAACGTGTGAGTGAAGAGAATATGAGCAGATCACCGAGTGCCCTCGCCCGGTGCGTTCATGAAGTTGTCGACCACATCGACGCCGAAGGCTGGGATCAACCGCCGAAGCTGTACGCGTTGGTGCCCACCGAGATGCTCGCCGCGGCCGAGCCCGGACTGCTCGACCAACTCGCCGAGGGCGCCGAATACACACCGATCGAACAGGAATCGCTTCCCGAGGACATCATCGGCGGTTCTCGCGCACTCGACGAGTTTCTGGCTACGACGCATTGGCCCGAGTCGGTGCAGGGCTGCATCCTGGTGCAGGAGATCGTCGTCCTGCCGCCCGAGGCGGAATCGGATCTCGATCACGCGACAGCGCCGGTGTTGACCGATCAGCACGCGGCGGACGAGGTCGCTCGACTGACTGCCAACGCGCATCCCGATCGACGCGAAGCGCGACTGTTCGTCGGCGTGCTGCGTGACGGTCCTTCGCTGTCGCTTCTACAGATGCGTCCCGACGAGGATGCGGAACCGTACGGCGACTTGGAACTGCTCACCTACGACGGTCTTGCACCTCACCTCGTGCACGCGCTGTACGCGACGCTCGACGAGGTCGAAGAAGACTGACGGACTCTCTCTTCTGCAAACAGCTTTCAGCAGCGGGGTGCGTCGCCGCCCGTGTTGAGACTCTCGAGTGAGTCCACTGCGCCGGGCAGGTTGTCGACCTTGACGAGTCGAAGCCCGTCCGGCGCATTCTGTTTCGCCTCGTCACAGTTCTGGGCCGGTACGAGGAAGGTCTCCGCACCGGCTTCGGAGGCGGCGATCAACTTGTACCGAATGCCGCCGATCGGACCGACTTCGCCGGCGGAGTCGATGGTGCCCGTCCCGGCCACGAACTTTCCGCCGTTGAGCTCCCCCGGAGTCAGCTTGTCGACCAAGGCGAGTGTGAACATCAGTCCGGCAGAGGGACCGCCGATGTCGGCGAGATTGAACTGCACGGTGAAGGGAACGTCCGGGACCTCGTTCGGCGTGACGCCGAGGTAACCCGATTCGGGCTTGTTGGGCCGCGCCCCGACCGTGACCGGCACAACGGTCTCCACACCCTCACGAAGGACAGTGACATCGATCGCGGTGCCGGGCGCGATCTCACCGACCGTGTCCTGAACGCCGGTGATGGTGGATACCGGAGTGTCGCCGATCTTGACCAGGACGTCGCCCTCTTGCAGGGCACCCGCAGCGGGGCCGTCCGGAGTCACCTTGGACACAGTGAGTGCCACCGGCTTGCCGAGAAAGTGCAGTGCAGCCAACTCGGCACTGTCCTCGGACTGCTGGAAATCGGCGGTGTTGGCCTGCTGGATCTCTTCCTTCGACTTCTCGGGCGGATAGATCTCCGAGCGTGGGACGAGTCCGTTGCTGCCACTCGCCCACAGCCCGAACGCTTCGAAGATGTTGAGGCCGTCGCGAACCGACACCGTTGTCATGTTGAGGTTGCCGTCGGTGGGATCGACCTCGGTCCCCTGGATGTCGACGACGGGCTTACCGTCGACGTCGCCGAGCGTGTTGAAGGTGGGGCCCGGACCGAGTGCGACATAAGGAACAGTGACCATTGTTCCGACGACTCCCAACACGACGATGGGTGCGAGTGCGGCCAAGAGCGTCACTATCCGTCGATTCACCTGATCCAGAGTAAAGCGCGAAGGCACCGGAGCACCGATCGCACCGCCTGAGCGCCGCGCGTGTTCGCCGTCAGCGTGACTCGGAGGGCGACTCCGACCGCTCGAGCCTTGTACCGTTGAGGTATGAGCAATATGCCGTTCGGCTTCTCCAACTCCGACGACGATCCCGATCGCGACAAGAACGCGGCGGGTGGCAATCCGTTCGGGGGTGGTGACATGCCGTTCGGGTTCGGCGCGGGCGGTGAGGGATTCGATCCGGCTCAACTCGGCCAGATGCTCACCCAGTTCGGGCAGATGCTGAGTGGAATGGGCTCGTCGATGGGCCAGGGCGGTACGTCCGGCCCGGTCAACTACGACATCGCCAAGAAGCTGGCACGCCAACAGATCGGATCGGTCACACCGATCACCGAGGGCAACGTCAAGGCGATCGCCGACGCCGCGCACCTGGCCGAGATGTGGCTGGACGCCGCGACAACGCTCCCGGCCGGAGCGAGCCGCACTCTCGCCTGGACTCCCAACGACTGGCTCGACAACACGATCGACACGTGGAAGCGACTCTGCGATCCGGTGGCCGAGAAGGTAGCGGGCATGTGGGTCCAAGGACTTCCCGCCGAAGCGCAGCAGATGGCGGGCCCGATGCTGGGGATGCTCGGCCAGATGGGTGGACTCGCGTTCGGCTCGCAATTGGGCCAGGCGCTCGGCCAACTGTCCACCGAGGTGCTCTCCTCCACTGACATCGGCTTGCCCCTCGGACCCGAAGGCACCGCGGCCCTTCTCCCCGCTGCGGTTCAGGCGTTCAGTGAGGGTCTCGAACAGCCGCATCAGGAAGTTCTCGTGTTCCTCGCCGCACGTGAAGCGGCCCATCAGCGCCTCTACAGTCACGTTCCGTGGCTGCGCCAGCGTGTTCTCGCCACAGTCGAGGAGTACGCCCGCGGGATCACGATGGACTTCTCGGCGATGGAAGAGTTTGCCAAGGACCTCGACCCGTCTGCTCTCACCGATCCGAGCAAGCTCGAGGCGCTGATGCAGCAGGGCACGTTCGAGCCGCAGAACACTCCGGAGCAGAAGGCTGCTCTCGAACGTCTCGAGACACTGCTTGCGCTGGTCGAGGGCTGGGTCGAGACGGTCGTCACCGCCGCACTCGGCGAGCGACTGCCCGGTGTTGCCGCGATGAGCGAGACGTTGCGTCGTCGCCGTGCCACCGGCGGCCCCGCCGAACAGACCTTTGCGACACTGGTCGGACTCGAACTTCGTCCTCGCAAGGTCCGCGAAGCGGCCGGATTGTGGCAGAAGCTCACCGCGGAAGCCGGTATGGATACTCGCGACGGCGTCTGGTCACATCCCGACCTGATGCCTGATTCGAGCGATCTCGACGCACCGGACGGGTTTGTCGCCCGTGTCCTCGGCGGCGGCGACACCGGCAATTTCGACGACCCGATCGCCCAGCTCGAAGCCGTCCTGGCAAAAGAGCGTGCGGCCGAGGAAGCGATGGACAAGACCCGCGAGGACGACGAAGACAAGTAATCTCTTCGTGACACATTTTCGCAGATCAGCCACGATGACGGCCTGTGGATAACTGCCGCTGAGGCAGACTCGCGGGACGTACGCCATGCCAGCATCGAACGATGACCGGTGACAGGCAACAAGACGCCACACAGAACAGCACTTCACAGCGATCCGCGGGACCCCGATGGGACCCGCGGATCGCTGTTCTGTCGCGCCCGGACGGGCGACTGCAGCTGGGATGGACACCCGGACGTGCCGTCCTGCTGACGCTGCCTGCCGGGGTCGATGCTCGCGCGGTGAAGTCGATCCTGCGCACGATGGACGGCTCGAAATCCCGCGCGGCCATCCTCTGGGAAGCGTCGAGGCGCGGGATTCCCACGTCGGTGACGGAGCAGTTTCTCGCGCAACTCGCCGATTCCGGTTTCGTCCACACTGCCCGCAGAAACACCGCGACGGTCCGGATCCACGGCGTCGGTCCACTCTCGGACGCCGTCGAGCGCGCACTGGTCAGCGGCGGGGTCAGCACGCGCCGCTCGCGCGGGTATCGCAACACCGATGTCGTGCGCTCGTGGAACGAGCAACTGGTGGTCCTGGCCGACGACGTCGTCACCGATCCACGTTTGGTGAGCGATCTCGTTCGCTGCGGACTCCCCCACCTTTCCGTCCGCATCCGGGACGGTAACGGCGTGGTCGGCCCTCTGGTCCTGCCTGGTCGGTCGAGTTGCCTGCGGTGTGCCGACATAATCCGATCCGAACTCGACCCTCATTGGCTTCATCTGTCCGCGCAGCTACTCGGCAGCGCGGGTCACGCGGAATCAGCGATGATCCATGCAAGTGTCGCGCTCGCCCTGGCCGAGATCGACGCGACTCTCGGTGCCCTGGACCTACCCGGTGTCGAGGACCTGCCCAGTGCGGCTACTGCGGCCAGTCTGTCGTCGACGCTCGAGATCGCGCTGCGTCCGTATCGGATCACAACGAGGCGCTGGCCTCGGCAAATATCCTGCAGTTGCCAATACCTGGCACCTGTTTCGGGCAAAGGACGCCCCAGTCAGACATGATGGTGTGGTGTCCGAGATCCCACGCAAGAGTTCTGCCCGTACTGCCAAACTCGCGAGCATCCCCTTGGGGATGGCTGGTCGCGCCGCCATGGGCTTCGGACGCAAGCTCGCCGGCGGCGACAAAGGCGAGATCGACGCGCAGTTGAGCGCGAAGGCCGCCGAGCAACTGTTCGCGGTGCTGGGCGAACTCAAGGGCGGCGCGATGAAGCTGGGCCAAGCGCTCAGCGTCATGGAGGCGGCAATTCCGGAGGAATTCGCGGAGCCGTACCGCGAGTCGCTGAACAAGCTTCAGGCCGCCGCCCCGCCACTGCCGACAAAGCAAGTACACAAGATGCTCGACCAGCAACTCGGAACCAAGTGGCGTGACCGATTCCAGTCGTTCGACGACGAACCGACTGCGTCGGCCAGCATCGGGCAGGTTCACCGAGCGGTCTGGGCCGACGGCCGCGACGTGGCCGTGAAGGTTCAGTACCCCGGCGCCGACGAAGCTCTGCGCGCCGATCTCAAGACCTTGGGCAGATTTGCCGGCCTGTTCGGTTCGGTCATGCCGGGGGTCGATGTGCGGCCCGTGATCGAGGAGTTCACCGCTCGCACGGAGGAAGAACTCGACTATCGGATCGAGGCGAACAATCAGCGAGCTTTTGCCAAAGAGTTCGACGGCGATCCGCAGTTCGTGATCCCGCACGTCGTGGCGAGCGCGCCGAAAGTGGTCGTGACCGAATGGATGACGGCAACCCCGCTGACCAGAATCATCGAGAGCGGAACGCCGGAGCAGCGCAATGCTGCCGGTGCACTGCTCGCCGAATTCCACTTCGCGTCTCCGGCCCGTGTCGGCTTGCTCCACTGTGACCCGCACCCCGGCAACTTCATGCTTCTCGAAGACGGTCGACTCGGCGTCATCGACTTCGGTGCTGCTGCGCCGTTCCCGAACGGGCTGCCGCGGGTTCTCGGCACGATGGTGCGCTTGGCGGTCGAGGAACAATTCGACGAATTGACGGAGTTGTTGCGCGCCAACGGTTTCGTGATTCCTGGACGCACAGTGACCGACAAGGAGATCGCGGATTACCTGCGACCATTCACCGACCCGATCCAGACCGAGTCATTTCACTTCACTCGAGCGTGGCTGCAAAAGGCCGCCGGAACTGCCACTGACTTCAACAGTGCGCAGTTCCGAACGGCCCGTGCACTCAACCTTCCGGCCGAGTATTTGATGATCTTTCGTGTTCTTCTCGGTTCGGTCGGCATATGCGCCCAGTTGGACGCATATGCCCCGTACATGGAAATCCTGACTCGCTGGTTGCCAGGGTTCGCGGAGCCGGTTCTGGATGAAACCGGCTCCGCCGAATAAGACACCGGCTCCGCCGAACAGGGCTCTCACGCGCACACAAGTTGCTTGCGTGGGCGCCCTCTCGGTCTCTTGCGCGCTATGACGGCCCCCTGATCGAGGATCTCGCCTCCCCACACCCCCCATGGCTCGGCGCGGTCGAGAGCCGCACTGAGACAACGGGAACGGATGGGGCACTGCGCGCACAGTGCCTTGGCCTGCTCGAGTTCGGCCGGAGCTTCGGCGAACCAGAGATCGGGGTTGGATGCCCGGCACGGCAGGTCGCGGCGGGTGGACGCGGCCTCGATGAACGTGACTGCAGCCGAAGTGACGTCGGTGGAAGTTACTGCAGTGGTGGAGTTTTCGGATTCCACGCGGATTGTCTGGGCAGACAACTCGGTCTCCTAGTGCTCGGATGCGAAACTGTGTCGCACGATATGGGTTCGATGGGTGCGAACCTGAGCCGAGTCGGAAACCAGATCAAGAGGAGTATCCAACACAAAGGCCACGGTCCGCAGGGGCTGCGGGTCCGTGGCCGTAAGTGAACGGATGTGTCCTACCGAGGAATACCTCGATGGCTTAAGAACACGGACTCGACAGCTGCTTTCTTTGCTGCTGCTTGAGGGCGCAGGCGGAACGCATGCTGCGCCCATCCCGCTGCACGCGGCAGCATGGGGGCGGCAACAGCGAACTTTGCGCTTGCGCACGCTTCGTAAGAGATCAAGTTCGTCATTTTTTTGCCACCTCCATTTCGTGTCGGTCCGGATAGTTTCTGCGCACAGGTTGCCCCGTAACACTGAAAACCAGAGTAGAGAATCCGTCGAATCTGCACAACCTATTTTTGACCTGCGGTTATGCAACTCACGGTTGTCGATTCGGATGTGTTGTCAGATATCGAGTGTTGCCGCTCGCAGTTCACCGCGAATGACAGCTAGTACGTCTTCGCCGAAATTGTCGAGTTTCTTCGGCCCGATTCCGGGAATCGAGACCAGTCCACGATTGTCTTGTGGTCGTTGTTCGGCAATAGCCATCAGCGTGTTGTCGCTGAAGACGACATAAGCCGGAACTTTGAGTTCTCGGGATTTGTCCAGACGCCAAGCCTTGAGATGTTCGAGCAATTCCAGGTCGACATTGGACGGGCACTTCTCGCAGCGTCCGAGCATTGTCGCCGACGTCCCGATCAACGGTTTGCCGCAGACTCGGCAACGCGGACGCTTCTTGTTCCCCGATGACGGCGCGGCTACGCGTGAAGCCGGTGAGTCCTCGGGAATGAGCCCGTTGAGGAACCTCGACCGGCGACGGGACTTGCGGCCACCCTCGTTGCGAGCCAATGCCCACGACAACTGCAGATGCTCGCGGGCGCGAGTAACCCCCACGTACAGAAGCCGGCGCTCCTCCTCCACGGCGACGTCGTCGGCGCCCGAATTGGCGTCGCCGAGAACGTGTTGGATCGGCAGCGTGCCGTCATTGAGGCCGACCAGGAACACCGCATCCCATTCGAGGCCCTTGGCGGCGTGAAGCGAAGCCAACGTCACGCCCTGCACGGTCGGTGGGTGCCGCGCCTCGGCTCGGGCTGTGAGCTCTTGTAGAAGCCCGGTGAGCGACAGTTCGGGTTCGTGGACGAGTTGTTCTTCGGTCAGCGCCACGAGAGCCGAGAGCGACGCCCAGCGCTCGCGGGCCTGGGTGCCCGAAGGTTCTTCATTGGTCAGACCGAGTGGTGCGAGTACAGCACGAACCAGTGAAACCAGTGCTTCGCCGTTGTCTGCGCCTTCGGGGAGGTCGTCTCGTCCGGCAGCCTGACGCAGCGCCGCCACCGCCTGACGAACCTCGGTGCGAGTGAAGAAGCCCTCGCCGCCACGCACCTGGAACGGGATGCCGAGCTTGGTGAGTGCCTGCTCGTGCGCCTCGGACTGAGCATTGATCCGGTACAGAACAGCGATCTCGGCGGCGGGGGTGCCTGCCGCGATCAGCCGTTTGATCGCCCGCGCAACCCCGAGTGCCTCGGCCGGCTCGTCGTCGAACTCCATGAACTCCGGTTCAGGGCCCGGTGCTCGTTGCCCGATCAACTGCAGGCGCGTCCCGGCGATCCGCCCGCGCGCCGCACCGATCACACGGTTGGCCAACGACACGACCTCAGGGGTGGAGCGGTAGTCCCGTTCGAGCCGAACGACGGTCGCTTCGGGGAACTTCCGGGAGAAGTCCAACAGATAGTTCGGGGTGGCGCCGGTGAAGGAGTAGATGGTCTGATTTGCATCGCCCACCACGGTCAGGTCGTCGCGGTCCCCCAGCCACGCGTCGAGCACGCGCTGCTGCAGCGGGGTGACGTCCTGATACTCGTCGACCACGAAGCATCGATACCGCTCGCGGAACTCGTCGGCAACCGTCGAATGCTCTTCGAGCGCAGCCGCTGTGTGAAGGAGGAGATCGTCGAAATCGAGGAGCATGCCGTCCTGGCCGCGAGCCTTCAGTTCTTCGTATGCCGCGTAGACCTGGGCCACCTTGGCAGCATCGACCGGCGCCTCGCGACGAATCTTGGCTATCGCGCGTGGGTAGTCCTCCGGCGCGATCAGCGACGCCTTGGACCATTCGATTTCACTGGCGAGGTCGCGGACGCTTTCCGTGCTGGTGGACAGTCCCACCCGGGCCGCGGCACTGCTCACGACCGCGAACTTTCGATCGAGCAGACGCCACGGCGTGTCGCCGACCACCTGCGGCCAGAAGTACTTCAGTTGCCGGAGGGCGGCCGCGTGGAAGGTACGAGCCTGCACCTGCGGCCCACTCCCACCGACGCCGAGCTCACGAAGACGCCCGCGCATTTCCCCGGCCGCACGCGCGGTGAATGTCACGGCAAGCACCTGCCCGGCCGACACATGACCGTCGGCAACCAGATGAGCGATCCGGCGCGTGATTGTTCGGGTTTTGCCTGTTCCAGCGCCCGCGAGGACGCACACCGGGCCGCGTGGCGCGAGCACGGCGGCCGATTGTTCTGGATCCAGTCCGGTGTCCGCAGGCATGGGGACCATCATGGCAGGACGTTCCGACACTCCGAACGCCGCGCCCGACGGTATGTGGGCAAGAGAACACGGCCCGATACGGAACAACGCTCACGGTCGTGGTGTTATATCGGCCGTGACTTCTACCGAAAATGCGCCTGCCCTGACCATCTACTCGACCACGTGGTGCGGCTACTGCCGCCGCCTCAAGACGCAGCTCAATGCGTCGGGGATCGAGTACACCGAGATCGACATCGAGAACGATCCGGCGGCAGCCGATTTCGTCGGCAGCGTCAACGGTGGCAATCACGTCGTTCCGACCGTGAAGTACGGAGACGGCAGCGTCGCGACCAACCCGTCGCTCAACCAGGTCAAGCAGGCCCTGGGTCTGTAGATCTTCTCCGGCTGCTACTTGACCCGGCTCTTACTTGACCCAGCTCTCGAGCATTCCGCGAGCGATGGAGATCGACCCGGGCAGCAGCAGTGGCGCGTCCGCTTCCGAACCCCAGTCGCCGAGTTCGAGAGCGGAACGCACCTCGTCCTTCGTGAACCAGGTGCCCTCGGCGATCTCGCCGTCCGCGAACAGAAGCGGAGCGGCGGGGTCGCCGATTGCGGCGAAGCCCAACATGACTGATCGAGGGAACGGCCAGGGCTGGCTCCCGAGGTATCGCACGCTGTGCACGTCGATACCGACTTCTTCCTTGATCTCGCGGACAACGCAGGTTTCGAGAGACTCACCGGCCTCGACGAATCCCGCGAGAATCGAGAAACGTCGCTGCGGCCAGGTCGGCTGACGCGCGAGTAGAACTCGATCGCCGCCGTCGTGCACCAGGCAGATGACCGCCGGATCCGTTCGGGGAAACTCCTCGTGACCGGTGGACGTGGAAATGCGTGACCAACCGGACATGGTGGGTTCACTCGGTGCGCCGTCGATAGCGCTGAATCCGGCACTGTCGTGCCAGTTGAGGATCGCGACGGCACCGGTCAACAAGCCGGCGTCCGCGTCGTCGAGTGTTCCGCCGAGCATCCGCAGTTCGGACAACGTGCCGGCCAGCAGCGACACTCGCACCGCCCAGACGTGGCGATTCTCCCGAATTCCCAGGAACACCGCGCCGCGCACCGGCTCGGGCCCCAACTCGGTTGCCTCGGCGAAGACCAATTGACCTTCCGGCGACACCTTGACCTGCCCCCGTGAATTCACACGAAGGAGCAGCGCATCCGCCCAACCCGTCGTCAGTGCAGCGGCGTCCGACCGCAATTCCTCGGCGCGGCCGACGCTCGAGCGTGAGAGCAGCGGTGTTTCGGTCAGCTGGAAGTCGTTCACGCTCACGACATTACTGCGCGCACGAAGCTCGGTAACACTCAGTTCGTGACGCGGCGGATGTACAGCAGGCGATCGTTCTCCTCGACAGCGTCCACCTCGGGCGAACCGACGCGAACCAGGCGGCCGTCGCGAACGACGCCGAGCACGATGTCGGAGAGATGACGCGGAGAGCCGCCGACCTCGTCGCGCTCGACTGCGCGCTCGGCGATCGCGAATCCGGCTTCCGGAGTCAGAAGGTCTTCGATCATCTCCACGACAGTCGGCGTCGTGGTCGCGATGCCGAGGAGCCGACCTGCCGTCTCCGAGGAGACGACGACGGAGTCCGCACCGGACTGACGCAGCAGATGCGCGTTGTCGGCTTCACGGATGGCCGCGGCAATCTTCGCTTTGGGTGCGATTTCCCTCGCAGTCAGGGTTACCAGAACGGCGGTGTCGTCACGATTCGTGGCCACGATGATCGACGACGCGTTCTGTGCGCCGGCCAAGCGAAGTACGTCCGATTTCGTCGCCGAACCGAACACCGTCACCAGGCCCTTGCTCGCCGCGGAATCGAGGACGGTCTGATCGGTGTCCACGACCACGATCTCCGACGCCGGTACTCCGTCACCGAGCATTGCTTCGATTGCCGTCCGCCCCTTGGTCCCGTATCCGACGACGACGGTGTGATTACGCACGTGCTGCCTCCAACGCTGAATTTTGAACGCCTGACGCGAACTCTCGGTCAGAGCTGAAAGTGTGGTTCCGACCAACACGATCAAGAAGAAGATTCGAAGTGGCGTGATCAACAGGACGTTGACCAGGCGCGCCGACGGCGTGAACGGAGTGATGTCGCCGTAGCCGGTGGTCGAAAGCGAAACCGTCGCATAGTAGATGCAGTCGAGCAGCGAAAGCTCGTTGTCCTGCGCGTCGCGGTATCCGGCGCGATCGATGTACACGATCAAGACGGCGGCGGCGAGAGCACCGAGAGCGATGAGAACTCGCTTGTAGATGGCCCGCGCCGGGCTGGTCTGTAGCTGGGGAATGCGCAGCACCCCGACAAGGGCGAAGTCAGGCTGATCGGTCAATGCTTCCGACCTGGTCAAACGCGCCCGGAGCTTACCGGCCATACATCGACTCTCTCACTCGAATTTACGAAATACCTACACGGACATCGGCAGGCAGCGTAACCCTCGAAGATCGACTTCGGAACTCGGGCGCCCATTAGCGCACCGGTTGTGGGCGCCGATACTGGCAAGAAGGTCCACCGTGAGGCAGGCTGGGCAAATGCCTTTCACCAGTTCGACGTCCACTCCCGGCCAAGCAGCAGCTCTTCGCTTGTCGGCCCTCCTACTCGGCGCCGGCACCATGCATTTCGTAGCGCCTTCCTTCTTCGACAGCACCGTTCCCCGCCAGCTTCCCGGCCAAGCGCGCACCTACACCCAGGTGTCGGGCGTCGCGGAACTGGCGATCGGCGCTGCCTTGGCCGTGCCGAAGACCCGCAAGCTCGGCGCGGGCCTTGCCGCCGCGCTCTTTGTTGCCGTGTTCCCCGCCAACATCCAGATGGCGATCGACTGGTGCCGAAGCCCGAAGACGTCCACACCGCAGAAGATCGGTTCGATCGCACGTCTCCCCCTGCAGGTTCCGCTGGTGACCGAAGCACTCAAGGCTCGTCGAAACGCAAGCTAATCTTGCGCGCCTGCCGTTCGGATGAGGCGAGCGAGAGCCTCACCGTCCGGCAGGTTCTCGGGGGCGATGGTGCGACCCGATCGAACGTAGTGAAACGCCGCCCGCACCTTGTCGGCCGGAAACTGTTCGTTGCGCCCGGCCGAACGAGCTCTGGCCGACATCAATTCGGCCCAGGCCACCCGGTACGCGGCCAACTGCATCACAACAGCGTCCTCGTTGGCGGCCGACGGTTCGGCACCGGTCTTCCAGTCGATCACCGTCCACCCGCCGTCGGGATCGGCGAACACCGCATCGATCCGACCTCGCAAAACCGTTCCGGCAATGGATGTTTCGAAGGGAACCTCCACTTCGATCGGACTGCGATTGGCCCACGGGGACCGCAGGAACGCATCCTGAAGCTTCACCAGATCGGTCTCGGGCCCCGCGCCGGTATCCGCGGCGCCTGGTAGCTCGTCGAGATCCAACAGCCGGGTCGCACCGAACCTTCGCTCGATCCAGGCGTGAAAAGCCGTGCCTCGCCGAGCGAGCGGATTCGGTGGGTACGGCAGTGGCCTACGAAGCCGTGCCGCGAGTTCGTCCGGATCTGCCTTGAGGTCGACGAGTTGAGTCACCGAAAGCTGCGCCGGGAGAATCACTTCGGCACGCGCGTTCGCCCGGGCTTCACGCTCGGCCAGGAGCACGTCGACGTCCGAGGCCCAGTTCTCCGGATCGTCCTCCGGTTCTTCCGTCTCCTCGCTGTCGTTCGGCAGCGATGCGAGAGCGGACAGGACGCTCGCGGCTCCGGCCTCGACGGCGCCGCGGCGCGCACCCAGCGGATCTGGCGGCCACTGCGCGGTTCGGGGCGTGGAGGCCAACGGGTTCTCGGTGTCGGGTTCCGGGGCCGGTGCCCATTCCTCCACGACGCCGATCGCACGGTGCGAGTCTTCCTCAGCGGGATCGTTTTCGGCAGTGACCATCTGCTGCAGCTCGTCCAGGAACTCCGAAGGCCCCTTCGGTTCCGAACCGGATTCCGCCCAGTGGTGAGCCGAGATGAACAGCGCCCGTTCGGTTCTGGTCAGCGCGACGTAGAACAACCGCCGATCCTCGTCCAGTCGACGGTTGGACAGCGCCTTCTTGTGCGCCGTGATGGCGTTCTCGAGGTCCTTGCGGTTGTACAGCTCTTCGAGGTCGAGCACGGGCACACCGTCCGCCGAATCCGCGTCGACGGCCCGGTCACCGCGCAACGACGGTGGCAGTTCGGCGAGCGCCCCGAGCCATGATCCGGACGCTGTGGACGAGGGGAAAACCCCGTCGCTGACATGCGGGATCGCCACCACTTCCCATTCGAGCCCTTTCGCCGAGTGCACGGTCAAGATCTGGACCCGATCCGGCGCCACCTCCACTTCGCCTGGCGTGAGGCCCTTTTCGATCTGTTCGGCTGCCGCGAAGAAAGCCAGCATCCCGGTCAGATTGGCCGTTGGACGCGTCGCGTAGTTAGCGACAACGTCGGCAAATGCGTCGAGATGCTCGCGGCCCGCGGTCCCGACGACGCCGACTCGGGTCCGCGCGCCCGCCTCGATTCCGATCCCGAGCACCCGCTCGACCTCCGCCACCAATTCGGTGAGCGGCTGGCCGATACGTTCGCGCAACGACGCCAACTCTGCCGCTATCGCGTTGATGCGTGTGTACCCGAGAGCCGAATAGCGTTCTGCCGGGCCTGGATCGGAGATCGAGTCGACCAATCCTGCTTGCTCGGCGTTCTCCCCGGGCAGAGCATCGTGGACCGCCGAGGTGAGCGCCTCGGCGTCGGTGACCGCACCCGCCGTTCCGTATCCCGCGGAGATGGCAAGTTCGCGGGAGCGTTCAGAGAGTGCCGCGAGGTCTTTCGCGCCGAGCTGCCATCGCGCGCCGGTGAGCAGCCGAACGGCAGCGCTGCCCGCGAGCGGATCGGCGACCACCCGGAGCATGGCGATCACGTCAGCCACCTCGGGTGTATGCAGGAGCCCACCGAGTCCGACCACTTCGACCGGCAGACCCTTGGACCGCAAGGCCTCGGCCAGCGGGGCAGCATCGGCATTCCGGCGGATCAACACAGCCGCCGTGGGCGTCGGGCGGTCTTCGGCACGTGCCGCCTCGTATTCTTCGGCGATCTTCTCCGCCACCCACTGGCGTTCCTGTTCGACGTCGCCCAGCAACGCCAGTCGAACGTCTCCGGCGACGGCTCCGGGCCGCGCACGAAGAGTGCTGACAGCCACGCCGCGTCGACGCAACGGCGCCGAAGACAGGTTGGCCAGCTCGAGAGCCTCCGGCGGGTTACGCCAACTGGTGAGCAGTTCGAGTGTCGGAGCCGGTTTTCCGTTGGCAAGCGGGAAGTCGGTTGCGAACCGCGGCAGGTTGGCCGCCGACGCGCCGCGCCAACCGTAGATCGACTGCATCGGATCACCGACGGCCGTCAACGCCAAGCGGCCGTCGGCTCCCCCACCGAACAACGAGGACAACAACACTCGCTGCGCGTGACCGGTGTCCTGGTACTCGTCGAGAAGAACTACCCGAAAGCGCTCACGCTCGGTCTGCCCGACCTCCGGATGTTCGGAGGCGACCCGGGCCGACAGTGACATCTGGCTGCCGAAATCCAAAGCGCCTTCACGCCGCAGCGTCTCAGCCAGCCGGGCGACGAGAGGCAACAGCTCGATGCGCTTATGTTGCACGTCAAGGTAATTCAAGAGCTCTTTGCTCGGTCCACCCCGCTGTTTCGGGCCGGCAGGCAGAGTGTGGATCAGCTTGTCCAACTCGGTGTGTGCCTCGAGCAGCTGCTCGGGATCGACCAGATGCTCCGCCAACTGACCGGAAAGGGCCAGGACGGTTTCGGTGATGGACCCAGGATTCTTGTCGGTGTCCAGATCGCTGTCCCAACCGCTCACGACGCGGTGCGCAACCTGCCACAGTTCGGTCTCCGACAACAGCGTCGCCGAGGGCTCGATGGGCAAGAGGAGTCCGTGTTCGGACAGCAACCGTCCCGCGTACGCGTGGTAGGTACTGACTTCGGGTTCGCCGGCCAGAATCCGGGAACGCACTCCGCCGGTGGGGTCGAGTGCCCGCAGAACGTCCGAACCCGCCAGCCGCGCCAAGCGCTTGCGGATTCGCGAGGTGAGCTGTTGCGCCGCTTTACGCGTGAAGGTGAGGCCCAGAACCGCCTCGGGATCGACGAATCCGTTGGCCACCAGCCACACGACGCGAGCAGCCATCGTTTCGGTCTTACCGGCACCGGCACCGGCGACCACCAACGTCGGACCGAGCGGTGCGGCGATCACTGCCGCCTGCTCGGGCGTCGGCGGGTGCTGACCGAGCGCAACCGCCAGGTCGACAGGGTCGATCTTCGGTCGGCGTGCCTTGGGCGTTGCGGCAGCCACTTAGTTACTCACCTGTCGTCCCTCGTCGTGTGCCGGGCAACTCGACCGCACCGGGCAATGTCTACATCCGTCGTTGACGCGGGCCAGGTATTCGGGTCCCTGCGTCGCTGCCGCAGCATTGTGAATGACGTCTCGCCACATCTCGACGGCCTCGGCAGTCAGCGGCGGCTGAACTCGCTGCGCCGCACCGTCTTTCTTGTTGGACTTGGCCACGAATACCAGGCGTGCACCGCCGGGTTGTGTAGCCGGTTCGCCTGCAATCGCACCTTCGGCCGCTGCGACCTGGTACGCCGCCAACTGCGCGTGAGATTGCGCGGCCTCGTTACTGACGGGGTTTCGCGCAGTCTTGACGTCGACAACCACCGGACGACCTTCGGTGTCGCGCTCGAGCCGGTCGATCCGGCCGCGAAGCTTGACCGCGGGCGCTCCTTCTTCGCGCGGTTCGAGGACCCCCTCGACCGCGACCTCGACGCCGACTTCGGTCAGTTCACCGCGAGTTGCATTCATCCAGGCGGTGAACGTCGCCAGCATCTCCCGAGTTCGATTGAGCTCGCGGCGCGAATACCACTGCGATCCCAGGTCTATCGATTCCCAAGCATTTTCGAGTGCCTTCTCGACCTGGTCCGGCGGAATCCTACCGGCCAGCGCCTGGACCAGGGTATGGACGAGAGTGCCGGCGATCGCGTGAGTATTGTCTCCGTCGCTGCCGCCATGACGCTCGAACACCCATCGGAGCGGGCATGTTTCGAGAAGCTCGATGGTGGACGGCGAGAGTGACACCGGTCCGTCCTCGGGTTGCCACATGGGAGCCGCGGTGCTCGGCTCTGCTGTGCCATACCACTGATCCGGATGCGCGCCTCGTACTCCGGCGGCAGCCAGACGCGCCAACTGGCGAGCTGCACGGGAATGCTTCTCGGGGTCGAAATGCGCGATGTCGGGATCACACACCACACTGCGAAGCTGTGCGACCAGCGCGGGCAGCGACAGAACCCGGGTATCCCCGGTCTCGGGTGCAACGACGTCGAGATCGGACGTCGGATCATCCGAATACGCGTCGCCACGGATCAACTCGTCCACGAAACGCGAAGGCACCAGATCGGTGTCACCCGAAGCCGACTCGACCGCGGTGATCAGCAGGCGGCGACGAGCACGGCTACAGGCGACAAGGAACAACCGGCGTTCCTCGGCCAGCAGCGGCGCGGTTCGAGAGAGTCGTTCGGCGGCCGAGTCACTGCCGTCAGAGACTCCGTTGACCAGGTCGATCAGTGCTTCAGTACGCAGCAGCGAGCCGCGTGCCCGCAAACTCGGCCAGAGCCCCTCCTGCACACCCGCCACCGCCACGACCGCCCATTCGCGCCCCGCTGCGGCGTGAGCGCTGACCACGGTGACGGCGTCGGGAGCGATGACCGATCGGCTCCGCGAGTCGGTCGGTATCTCCTGGCTGGTCAAGTAGTCGACGAAGCCGGCGAGTTGCGAACGCGGCAGCCGGTCGACGTAGTTGGCCGCGGCGTCGAAGAGCGCGACTACGGCGTCGAGGTCGCGATCGGCTTGTGAGCCGATCGATCCCCCGCGCGCCGACGCAGCCGCCCAGCGCCGTTCGAGGCCCGTCGCCTGCCAGGCAGCCCACAGAACTTCCTCGACCCCGAGACCTCGCTCGAGCGGTACTCGGGCCTTGCGAAGGACCGACAGCACGCGATTCAGCGCAGCAGCCTCGACGTCCGTCAGTTTGCCCATGAGCCGCTTGGACTGCGCGCGATCCTCGTCGATCAGGATGAGCCGCAACAACTCCGACGAATCCCGATCACTTCCCGACGCCAACTCGACGCGGCGCAGACCACGACGCAGCCGGCGCAGGGTGACCGGTTCGGCGCCGCCGATGGGGCCGGCCATCAGGGCCAGGGCGTCGTCGCCGGTGAAGTGATCGCCGCCGAGCGCCCGGAGGACCAGCAGCAGGCCGGACACTCCGTGTTGCCGGGCGAGCGGCAACTCGGTGGCAGCAGTCGTCACGGGTACCCCCGCTGCGAGCAGAGCTCGCCGTAGCGGGGCAAGGGTGCGTGGGACCGAGCGCACGACAACCGCCATGTCGGACCACGCAATCCCGTCCAGCAGATGCGCCCGGCGCAAGGTATCTGCGACGACTGCCGCTTCCTTGGCCGTCGTACCGAGAACACGCACCGACGCCCGTCCCGGGTCCTCATCGGTGAGATCGGACGGAACCGCGATGCGGTGAGCGAGGTTGCCGGGCAGTCGCGCAGCGATCTTGGCCGCAATCGACGCGACGTCGGCATTGTTGCGAAACGTGGTGGGCAGGATGACTTGGCGCTCGTCTCCGCGCTCGGCGAGTTCGAGTAGAAAAGCCGAATCAGCACCGCGGAATCCGAAGACCGACTGATCGGGATCGCCGGCTACGACCGTGCCCGCAGTGCCGGTGCCGATCAGTCGAACCAGTTGCGCCGCCTGCGGATCCAGATGCTGTGCATCGTCGACCAAGAGGTGCCGGATACGGGCGCGCTCGGAGCGAAGGAGCTCGGGATCGGTGGCGAACGCCGTCAACGCCGCACCGATCAACTCAGCCGCGTCGAGTGCCGGCGCCGTGGCCTCCGGGGCCTCGACGCCCACGCTGCCACGCAGCAGCACACCCTGCTCGTAAGCCTCGGCGAAGCGGCCGGCCGCCACCCACTCGGGGCGGCCGCGCTTCTTGCCGAGCTTGACCAGATCTTCGGGACCGAGCCCGCGCTCGTTGGCGCGCAGCATCAAGTCTCTGAGTTCGACGGCAAAACCGTTCAAACCCAGCGCAGGACGCAGGCGCTCGGGCCAGCGCAGTGCGCCGTCCTCGATGTCCCCACGCAACATCTCGCGCAGTACCGAGTCCTGCTCGGCACCGGTGATCAATCGTGGCGGCGCGTTGCCGTGTGCGGCGGCTTGGAGCCGCAGCACGGCAAAGGCGTAGGAGTGAACGGTGCGTACCAGCGGCTCACGGGTTGCCTGCGGTCCGCGTTCCTGTTCGTACCCCAGCAATCCGGCTGTGATCTGCTCACGAACCTGCGTCGCAGCCCGACGGGATTGCGTCAGCACCAGGACCGATTCGGGGTCTTCGCCACCGGAGATCCTCTGCACCGCCAGATCCACGAGAAGGGACGTCTTGCCGGTTCCGGGGCTGCCGAGTACCTGCCAGGGATTCCAGGCGTCCGCCGAGCCGAATGAAGCAGGGCCGAACGCGAGCTGGAACGGATCCTCGGACGGCGGCGCGAACAGCCGGGCCGTCCCTTCGTCCCATGTTCGGGGTGTCCGAGACGGCGCAGTTCGGTGCACCAACCGCGCCCGCGGAATGGTCACTTTGCTGCGTGTTGCCGTCTCACTCACCCAGGCATTCCACCAGAGCGCACCGACAACTCACACATCGCCTGCATCCGGCATGATTGCTCGTGTGTCTGCACTCCATACGTATCTCTACGGACCCGCCGGGGCGCCTGAGATCCTCTCGCTGCACGGCCTGACGGGTCACGGTCGACGATGGCAGTCGATGGCCGAGAACCAACTGCCCGAAGCACGCTGGATCTCGCCCGATCTACGCGGTCACGGGCGCTCGACCTGGGCTCCCCCGTGGAACCTCGAATCCCACGTGGCGAGCTTGCTGGAGACACTCGACGAACATGCCACCGGACCGGTGGTGATTCTCGCGCATTCGTTCGGCGGAATGCTGGCGCTGCACCTCGCTGCCACCGCACCGGAACGCGTTCGTGGTCTCGTCCTGCTCGATCCGGCGATCGGCTTGGATCCGAATTTCATGCAGGAAGTGGCCGAACTCACAATCGGCTCACCGGATTACACCGATGCCGCCGAGGCGTACTCGGAGAAGATTCACGGCTCGTGGGGTGAGGTTCCCACCCAGGACCTCGACGTCGAGATGGCCGAGCACCTGATCCGACTGGGCAACGGGCGCGTCAACTGGCGCCTGTCCACACCGGCCGTCGTCACCGCGTGGGGAGAACTTGCCCGCCCGATCGTGCTGCCCCCGTCGTCGATGCCCACCGTGCTGGTTCAGGCGATGAAGGTTCAGCCGCCGTACGTCACCGACGAGTTCCGAGCAGCCTTGACCGAACACCTCGGTGAAAATCTCACCAGCGTCGAATTCGACTGCGACCACATGGTCCCGCACGTGCGGGCCGACGAGGTGGCAGACCTCGTCCGAACAGTGCTCTGACGAGGCAACGATGGCAACCACCACGGAAGAGCAGATCGAAGAGGTGAGGCGGCTCATCGCCTCGATTCCCGCCGGTTTCGTGGCGACGTACGGCGACATAGCCGAAGCCGCAGGACTTTCCAGCGCTCGCACGGTCGGGTGGATCATGCGGACGGACTCTGCCGACTTGCCGTGGCACCGGGTGCTCGGCGCCTCCGGTAAACCGTCGGCACACCTGGCTCATCGTCAGATCGCCAAGCTCGAACTCGAAGGAGTACCGATCAAGGACGGTCGAATCGACCTGAAGAAAGCTCGGTATCACTTCTGATCCCGTGTCACCGGTCGTCGTCGCCCATGCCATGGGGCAGCATGGAGACATGACCACCACGCCGCCCACCGCCGCCGTCATTCTGGCGGGTGGTCGCGGGACCCGAATGGGCGGCGTCGACAAACCCGGCCTGATCGTGCACGGCCGCAGACTCCTCGACATCGCGCTGTCAGCGACGGCGCATCTCGACGCCGTCGTCGTGGTCGGCCCGCATCGACCTGAACTTGCTGCACACATCACCCAGACCCAGGAATCTCCGGCCGGCGCCGGCCCTGTCGAGGCGATCTGGGCCGGGTTGTCCGCGACCCGGTTACCCGAGAACGCCGTGGTGGTGGTGCTGGCATCCGACCTGCCGTACGTCGAGGCCGGATCGGTCGACGCGCTGATCGCTGCGACATCGACCGACAATCCGGTGACGTGTGCGGTGGACGAGAACAACCGAACCCAATTCCTGTTCTCCGCGTGGACCCTTCGCGAACTCCGACAACGCCTCGCTGCTCTGCGCCGGAGTTCGGGGCTCGAGAATCAACCGATGAAAGCGCTTGCCACCGAGCCGTTCTCGACCCTACGCGTGGCGGGTACCACCGACTGCGACACGCCGGCGGACATCGATCGCGCGAGAAGCCATCCCCGCCTGACGATCGAGCAAGCCCGCATCGTCATCACGAATGCCTTGACTCCGCTAACCCCGCACCGGGCCGATCTCGCCGACAGTCTCGGAGCAACGCTCGCGCAGCCTCTCGTCGCCCTGGGTGATCTCCCCAGGTCAGACGTTTCGGCGATGGACGGGTACGCCGTCTCCGGCGATGGTCCGTGGCGGGTGCGCACCGAGATCCGCATCGCGGGCGCCGACGGGCAACTCGACCTCCGCGAAGGCGAAGCGATCCGCATTGCCACGGGAGCTCACCTACCTGCCGGCGCTACCTCGGTGATTCGTGACGAGTACCTGTCTGTCGACGCACCGTCTCGAACCCTGCGTCGACTACCGGATGCGCCGCACCGCAACGACGCTCGCCCACGAGGAGAAGACTGGGGCACCGGATTCACGATCGCTCCGACCGGTACCGCGGTGACTCCGGCGGTAATCTCCGCTGCTGCCAGTGGCGAGGTATTCGACGCCCTCGTCCGTGGCCCGGTCCGGGCACGCGTCGTAGTCACCGGCGACGAGATCCGCCGGACCGGCCCACTGCGGGAAGGTCAGACTCGCGACTCCGTAGGCGGGATTCTCCCCTACCTGCTCGAACGCAACGGCGTACGGTGCGTGTCGAATTCGCACTTGCGCGACACGGCCGACAGTTTCGAGCGTGTACTGGCTGATGCGACCGAACAGGACCTGCTTGTCGTCATCGGTGCGACGGGTGGCGGCGCTGCCGACGAAATGCGCAGTGCGCTCGATCGACTCGGCGCTCGCACGATTGTCGGGCGAGTCGCCTCGCGCCCGGGCGGATCTCAGATAACGGCGGTCCTGCCCAGTGGCCGGGTGGTTCTCGGCCTCCCCGGCAACCCGTACGCCGCGGTGACCACCCTGTTGACGATGCTGCCTACCGTCGTGGCCGCCCTGACCGGGAGCGAGACGCCTCCGCCACTGCTCGGCATCATCGAGAACGCTGCTGCGGTGAGTTCCGATGCGGTACGCCTGTTGCCGGTCACACAATCCACCGACGGCCGCTGGCGCGCCGATCCCTCTGTACGTACTGCACACCTGGCGGGGTTGATCGGGCGCTCCGCGTTTGCTCTCGTTCCGGCGCACGCGCAAGACGGTGCCCTCGCCGAAGTGGTTGTCCTCCCCCGCTGATCGGGTCAGTCGTTTCGGCGCCTACGCCGGTTGACCTCCGCCATCCCGATCACGCCGACAACTATCGCGAGCACCAGGGAATACGCGCCCCACAGCACCAAGAACGGCAGCAGCCACCCGGCATCGACGGTCTGACCACGCGGTCCGACGCAATACAGCGTGAAATTGGTGGACGTGCCGTCGCCGTCGGTAAAGGTATCCGAGACGACCATCGCGCTCGATGTGGGATCTTCACAGAAGATCGGCGCCAGGTGAGCCACCTGGCCGGGCCAGATCACCGAAGACAGCAGTGCGGCAAAGATTCCCACGACCACGATCACCACTACGGAGATCAGCAACGGAGCGATACGGCGGCTCACAGCGGCTGCACCAGATAAGGTGTGCCGTCAGGCTCGAAGACCACCAGCACCCGCGAGCGTGGGGATTCCACCATCACGGAAGCGTGTATCGCCGCGGTGCGAGAGACCGAGATCCCGGTGACTTCACCGTCGTCGACACCGCTGCTCGCCAGCGCGTCGTCGACCAACTTCTCGACATTCGACAATGCCGGCACTTGATCCAGCGTGAACGATCGAGCATCGAGGTCGTCGGTGACGCTGACTTGCACGGGACTCGGCTCGCCGAGAATGACGCCGTCGAAAGAGAACCGGTCGAGCTGTGACGGCTTCCCGGGGTCTCGAACGGTGACCCCGAGCGTCTCGATCGGGCTGATGTCGACGCTGGTCACCGACACTGCGTCGACACCGTAACTGTGTGCGAGGCTGTCGAATCCGTCCCGCACCAACTCCGACGTCAGCCCACCACCACGTTCACGCATCTGGTTGTCGAAATCCATCCGATCGACGGCACCGATACACCCGCTCAGACTCGCGGCCGTCAAGGCGATCGCTACCGTCCACAGCGCCGACCGCACCTGCGAGGACGCGAGTTTCATGAGCGGAGCGTACCGCGAGTGTCCGGTTCCATCCCGGTGGACTGCGCGTCGCACGAATTACTGTCGGAGACTCGTGGGATCATCGCGCCATGAATCGTGTCGACGAAGGATTCGAACCGCCGGACGCATTGGTCGAGTGGTGCCGCTCGCGCACCTTTCCACTGCACGTCCTCGACGACGAAGCCACCGTCGACCTGGATTGGTGGAACGCACACTTGAAGGACGCCGGCCACACCATCAGCCTGCGCGGGCGTGATCTCGACGGCAAAGTGATCACCGAAGGCCGAGCCATCGTTCAACGCAACGACCTTCGCCCGTCGAGCGATCTCGTCGTCGCCGAGCATGACGGTCTCGGACTGCTGTTTCTCTGTGC
The DNA here is from genome assembly GCF_036541985.1 of Rhodococcus sp. IEGM 1306. NCBI lineage: Bacteria > Bacillati > Actinomycetota > Actinomycetes > Mycobacteriales > Nocardiaceae > Rhodococcus > Rhodococcus sp. IEGM 1306. The sequence continues at coordinate 349,275 of NZ_JAZHFF010000005.1, read as the reverse complement.
GGCCTGGCAGGGCTCGCACGAGAGCAGACGGTTCACGCGGAGATTCCCCAACGTCTTCAATCCGCATCACCGCGAGGACGAGGATCCGCTGACCCAGATCACAGCCATTCTCGATCACTGTTCGAAAAACAAGTCCATGCCGGTAGTCCGACGCGACACCTGGTCGGGCTGGCCGCTCACCCCCGGTGTCGGGGTATCGCTGATGGCCGCTTTCATGTGGGCGGTAGGCGTGCAGGACGAGGGCCGACGCGCTCAGATGATCGACCAGTACGGCGTCTCGACGCTCATCCACGAGGGCTGGCTCGAGGATCCTTCCGTCACCGGCTTCACGACACGCCGCTACCGCCGGTACTGCGAACTCCTCGACAGTTGGGCCTATGCGGCCGGCACCCAACCCGAGATCGTCGAGATGTGGTTGGTGAAAAGGTGGAGTGCGCGGTTGGCCCAAGCACGCAACGACGTCAGCTCCCCCACCCTGTTCTAATCCTCGACACGGCTGGATCTCGGAACGACTGTCAGAACGGCCAGGCCGGGAGGGTAGGCAGCCCCACTCTCGTCGGCCTCCCGACCAACCAGGCCAAGGTCTCCGCGTCGGACAGCGAAGGAACTCGTACACCCGGGACAGCCGTCTCCAATGCGCCCAATTGACTGGCGAGAGTGAATTCCACGAATTCGGCGGGCCAGTCGTGGCAGGTGTAACCGATGTCGAGGTCGATCAGGTGAATCTCGATCTCGTTCCAGCGCAGGATCGGTAGATCGAATGCGGTGACAGGTTTGCGCCACGCAACCGGAGTGTCCAGCCGATCCGTCGGCAGGTCAGCCAATGCGTCGACCAGCCTCGTTCCCGAGAAGCGGTAGTCGAGTGCCAACAACTCGGCCGGGCGATCGGCGCCTTCCTCGATTGCGGCATTGCGCGCGTCGGGTCCCCCGGGGTACATCTCCCCCGACTCGCCGCTGTGCACACCGGCAACAAATCTGCACAGCGCGTCGGCGTTGCGCGACATGTGTGTGACGACGTGTCCCCGGCTCCAACCGGGTAGCCCGGACGACTCACGGGCTTGCTCTTCGGTCAGTGCACCGACGAGAGCCTGTGCCTTGACGTCGGATTCACGAACTGCTGCGACCAGGTCGGCATACGTCGGTGTCATGGAGTGAGACGTCATGCAGCGATACTAGTTCCCCTCGCGCACTCTCATACCGATTCACGACAAGGTCCACCACTCCTTGGTCGACACCGAGTGGTTCGGTGACACCGTCGGCTCCTGCCGCGTGCAACCGCTCGTGGAACAGTCCGTGCGCGAGGAGGTACGAGGCGACGAACACTCGCTTCGTGCCGCGAACGCGTGCTGCTGCAACAACATCGGCTACCTTCGGTTCCCCGGTCGCGATGTATCCGATGTCCACCCGGATCTCCGCCGCTTCGGCGAGCATCAGCGCGGCACGCTCGACGTCTCGCAGCGCCCGCGCATCGGAGGACCCGGCGGCCGCAAGCACAATCGCGTCACCCGGATTCCACCCCGCTTCGGTCAAGCGTCGGAGCAGCACGCGTGCAAGCGCTGGATCAGGTCCGAGGGCGGGCGTCACAGTCACAGTCGGGTGCTCACTGATCGCCACTTCGCGTCGAACATCGGTGTGGACGTGGTAGCCGGACGCCAAGAAGGCCGGTACGAGAATCGCTCGCCCCGGAGTGTCCCGGAGGACTTCCGAAGGTGACGGGCCGAGCACATCGACAAAGGCAACGCGCGTGCGTCCGACGCGCTTGCCGACTGCTTCGGCCAGGGCGGCAACCATTTCCACGCCACGTGCACTACGCGTGCCGTGAGCTACCAGTACGAGGACATCGTCATCGCGTTGCATAGTCACCTGGATTCTGTATGTAGTCACCGGGATCGAGGGCAAGTCGATAGCCCCGCTTGACCACGGTCTGAACGGCTTTGGGGGCGCCGAGGCACGCACGCAACCGGGCGACGGCGGTCTCGACGGCGTGAGTGTCTCCGCCGCCACCGGGAAGGGAGGCAAGGAGTTCGTCGCGGGAGACGACCCGGCCGGGACTGGCCCCGAGTGTGCGGATCAACGACATCGCAGCGGGGGGCAATTGCTTCACTTCGCCGTCCACGACGACGCACCCCCCACGAATACTGATTTCGTGTTCACCGGCTTGAATCTTGTTGGCTCGCTGCGGGAGTTCGTCGACGATGTGCCGCGCGAGCGCTCCCAGGCGTGCCCGCGCCGGGGCTGTGGTCGGTACATTCAACGCTTCGAGCGGCGCCGAGGTGACCGGGCCGACGCACATGGCCGCCACCGGACCTCGCATGGCCTCGAGCATGTCGCCGAGATCCCCGGTCTTGTCGGCGCGCATCAGCATCGACGCAACGGCCGGCGCACTCGTGAAACTGACGGCGTCGATTCCGGCTGACGCGATGGCGTCGATCATCCGGTCGAGCAGCGTAGGGTCCTCCGGCGGTTCCCACCGATAGACAGGAACCGCGATGACCTCGGCGCCGGCCTCGCGCAGCACCTGACAGAAGTCGGGAATCGGCTCCCACTCGGTGGTCGCGCCATGCAGTTGCACAGCGATTCTTTTTCCCGAGACACCTTCTGCAAGAAGATGTTCGAGCACTTCGGCGGAAGACTCGGATGCCGGTGACCATTCTTCACGAAGGTCGGCCGCGCGGATTGCTCCCTTGGCCTTCGGCCCACGCGCGAGCAGACGAGCCGAACCGAGCGCAGAGCCGAGACTTTCGGCTTCGCCCCATCCGTCGGCGGCTTCCAACCAGCCACGGAACCCGATGCCGGTGGTGGCGACGACCACCTCGGGAGGATCCGAGATGATCTGCTGTGTCACCCTTTCGAGCTCACGGTCGTCGGCGAGCGGGATGATTCGAATCGCCGGAGCGTGAACGACATCCGCTCCCCGGCGGGTCAGCAACGTCGCGAACTCCTCGGCGCGGCGCGAAGCGGTGATACCTACCGTGAATCCAGCCAACGGCATGTCGTCACTCACGAGACTGCATCGTGGACAGTCGAGCGAACGCCCTGCATCTGCAGGCTGTGGACCTGCACCACTCCGGCCCACACGCGAACCCCGTAAACCGGCAGGGCGACCGCGGAGTCGTCCAGCGCTCTGCCGTCGACCAGTGAGAATGCCTGCTTGAGCAGCGGCGAAACGACGATCGGTTCACCGTCCCGGTCGCCGACGAGTCCGCGAGACATCACCGCGGCGCGGCCGTACGGATCGAAGTTGCTGACGGCCCGGAGTGTGCCGTCCTCCAGCAGGAACAGTGCCACCTGCTCGCCGCCGCGAAGAAGCACGGCGACCCCGCGCCCAGGGATCAGATGGCTCAGCGGGCAGGCCGACGTCCATTCGAGTCGATCCGAATCCAGCTTGGCGATCTGCGCATCGATGACACTCATCGAAGTCCTCCTGTCGATCCGGCGACAACGTCGCGCGGGTTCTTGTCTACGTTTCTACGGATCCCGTGTTTCCCACGGGTTACGCGACTATTACCGGCGCGTGGGGATGCTCGGCATGCCCATCAGGACCGGAACCTTGCGCACTCCGGTCTCGTCGAACACAACCGTCGGGTCGGCTTCTTCCGGTGCGTTGACGAACGAGACGAACCTCGACAGTTTCTCCGGATCACCCAGCACACCAGCCCATTCGTCCTGGTACCCCTCGACGTGCTTGGCCATCAGCGCCTCGAGTTCCTCACCGATTCCCAGGCTGTCTTCACAAATCACGGCCTTGAGATGATCGAGTCCGCCTTCGAGTGATTCGACCCACGGCGCCGTGCGCTGGAGGCGATCGGCGGTTCGGATGTAGAACATGAGGTAGCGGTCGATGTACTTGACCAACGTCGCGTCGTCGAGGCCTCCGGCGAGCAGCTGAGCGTGTTTGGGCGACTGTCCGCCGTTGCCGCCTACGTACAGATTCCAACCGTTCTCCGTCGCGATGACGCCGACGTCCTTGCCTCGCGCTTCGGCGCATTCACGCGCACAACCCGAGACGCCGAACTTGATCTTGTGCGGCGAGCGCAGACCGCGGTAGCGGTTCTCGAGGTCGACGGCCATACCCACGGAATCCTGGACACCGTAGCGGCACCAACTCGAACCGACACAGCTCTTGACCGTCCGGAGCGATTTGCCGTACGCCTGGCCTGATTCCATCCCGGCGTCGACAAGACGCTTCCAGATCGCGGGCAACTGTTCGACGCGGGCACCGAACAGGTCGATGCGCTGACCGCCGGTCACCTTCGTGTACAAGCCGAAGTCACGCGCCACCTCGCCGATGACGATGAGCTGCTCACCCGTCACCTCGCCGCCAGGCATCCGAGGCACCACGGAGTACGTACCGTTCTTCTGGATGTTCGCGAGGAAGTGATCGTTGGTGTCCTGCAACGACGCCTGCTGGCGGTGCAGGATGTGATCGGAGTCCGTCGATGCCAGAATCGACGCGACTACGGGCTTGCAGATGTCGCAGCCTGCGCCCTTGCCGTACTTGGCGATCAGCGCCGAGAAGGTTCTGGTCTGCGTCGACTGCACGATCTGGAACAGCTCGGCCCTCGACTGCGCGAAGTGCTCGCACAGTGCCTTCGACATCACGACGCCGGAATCAGCCAGCAGCTGCTTGACGGTGGGAAGGCAACCGCCACAGGTGGTTCCGGCACTGGTGCACGCCTTCACCGAAGCGATGTCGCAGGCACCGGCCGCGATTGCGCCGCAGATGGCGCCCTTCGTCACCGCGTTGCACGAGCACACCTCGGCGTCGTCGGGCAGCGAGCCTGCACCCGGCTTCTCCCCCGCAGGCGAGATCAATGTCGCCGGGTCACCGGGTAGTTCGCGACCGACCAGCGGGCGCAGTGACGCGTAGGCCGATGCGTCACCGACAAGAATGCCGCCGAGCAGGATCTTCGCGTCATCGGAGACCACGAGCTTCGCGTACGTCCCCTTGGACGCGTCGCTGAGGACAACTTCGAGAGCGCCCGGTGAGGTCGCCATCGCGTCACCGAAACTGGCGACGTCCACGCCCATGAGCTTGAGTTTGGTGGACATGTCGGCGCCCGGGAAATCCGCGGCGCCGCCGAGCAGACGATCGGCCACGATCTCGGCCGTCGTGTAACCGGGAGCGACCAGACCGTAGCAACGGCCTTCCACCGCAGCACATTCGCCGACGGCATAGACGTTCTCGTCCGACGTCACACAGCCGAGGTCGGTCAGGATGCCGCCGCGCTCACCCACAGCGATACCGGCGTCGCGAGCCAACTGATCACGCGGACGTACTCCGGCCGAGAAGACGAGCAGCGACGCGTCAATGGTGGAGCCGTCGGACAGCTCGACCACGATTCCGTTGTCGGCCTGCGAAATTCCCGCCGTCCCGACTCCGGTGTGAACAGTGAGCCCGAGTTCGGTGACGAGCCGAGCGAGCAGTGCGCCGCCGCCCTCGTCGACCTGCATCGGCATCAGACGCGCATTGTGCTCGACGACGTGTGCCGTCATTCCCATGAGCGAGAGAGCATTTGCGGCCTCGAGTCCGAGAAGGCCACCGCCGACCACGACGCCGACAGCGCCAGGACCTGCCTTCTCGGCGGCGGCCCGGATACCGTCGAGGTCGTCGAGGGTGCGGTAGACGAAACATCCGTCGCCGTCGTGTCCCGGCACGGGAGGCACGAACGGATACGAACCGGTCGCCATCACCAGAGCGTCGTAGGAGATCGTGTCGCCGGTGGTCGTCGTGACGGTGCGTGCATCTTTGTCGATCGAGAGCGCGCCTTCCCCCACCCGAAGATCGACCAGGCCGTCACCGACGTAATCGTTGCCGGCCAGTGCCAATTCCTTGGGGTCCCACGCTCCGACGTACGAGGACAGCCCGACTCGGTCGTACGCTGCGTACTGCTCGTCGCAGAGTACGGTCACCGACCAGGTGTTCGCTTCGTCGCGCGAACGCAGTGCCTCGACGAATCGGTGTCCGACCATTCCGTGTCCGATGACAACAACCGACTTGCTCATCACGCCTACTTCCTGAGGTACGAGATAGTTCTGAGATTCCGCGGACCGCTCACGCCGTGACTGCGACCTTCGCCTCGTCGACGTCTGTGGTCAGCGTCGACGGCTTACGTAGGAAGACGAACCAGGTGACTGCGATGCAGGCGATGTAGAAGGCCAGGAACACCCAGAACGCCATGGTCGCCGACTTCGCGGGGCTGCTGTACGACGCGCGCAGCACCAGGTTGATGCCGACGCCACCCAAACCACCTACCGCACCGGCAAATCCGATGAGAGCGCCGGAGATACTGCGCGACCACGTTGCCTTCTCGCTTCGATCCATGTGGTCGAAGCTCTGAGCCTTCGCCTCGAAGATCGCCGGGATCATCTTGTAGACGGATCCGTTTCCGATCCCGGAGAGCAGGAACAGGGCAATGAATCCGAGAACGAACGTCACCATGATTCCGGCGCTGGCGACGCCCGCGGTGTTGTCGTCCATCGTTCCGGCCGTCACGAGGATCGATGCAGCGAATGCCATGGCGACAAACGTCCACATCGTGATCTTGCCGCCGCCGATGCGGTCTGCCAGTTTGCCGCCGAGGGGCCGAGCGATCGAACCGAGGAGCGGTCCGATGAAGGCGATCTGTGCTGCATGCAGCGCCGCTGCGGCCGGAGTTGCACCACCGGCGAGGAAGTTGATCTGCAGAACCTGACCGAAGGCGAAGCTGAATCCGATGAAGGAACCGAACGTACCGATGTACAGGAAGCTGATCACCCACGACTCGGAGAACTTCAGTGCCTTGGCCATCGAGCGCAGGTCCGACTTCTGGTTACCCAGGTTGTCCATGAACAGCGCAGCACCGACGGCAGCGGCCGCGATGAACACGAGATAGACGGCGCAGACGATCCACGGAGCGCGGTTGCCGACGGTGGCGATCACCAGCAGACCGATCAGCTGGATCATCGGCACACCGATGTTGCCGCCGCCGGCGTTGAGACCGAGCGCCCAGCCCTTGAGTCGCTGCGGGTAGAAGGCATTGATGTTGGTCATCGACGACGCGAAGTTGCCGCCGCCGATACCGGCCGTGGCCGCTACCAACATGAACGTGGTGTACGAAGCACCCGGGTTCATCATCAGGTAGAGCGTGAGAAGTGTTGGTACGAAGAGGAACAGCGCACTCATGACGGTCCAGTTACGACCGCCGAACCGTGCGGTGGCAACCGTGTAGGGAATACGGAGGACCGACCCGACAAGTGTGGGAACTGCGACGAGGAAGAACTTTCCGGCCGCGTCGATGCCGTAGATATCCGTCGGCATGAACAACACCATCACGGACCAGATCGACCAGATCGAGAAGCCGACGTGCTCGGCCACCACTGACCAGATCAGGTTCCGCTTCGCGATGTCCTTGCCGCCGGATTCCCAGGCGTCGACGTCCTCTGCATCCCAATGCTCGATGTAATGACTCACCAGGGCCTCCTGAATATGTTGGAGACCCAAAGGTAGAAAACGGTTATTGCGCCGGTGCTGCGCGCGATGACCGCGAAGTCAATTGATCCTCACCCGGTGACGAACCCGGGTGTGAGCTAGTTCTTCGCCGGTGCGTGCCAGGAATCCTCGAGCATCCGAGGCTTACATGCCTGGTAGGCGCCCAGAAGCACCACGATCACAGCAACGACGAGCAGGCCGAACGGCGCAGCGTATCCACCGGACACGTCGTGAAAAACGCCGAACAGGAGCGGGCCGAGGCAGGCAACGGAGTAACCGATGCCCTGGGTGAAGCCGGACAGCGCGGAGGAACCGATATGCGAACGCGTCCGCAGATTGATCAGCGTGAGCGACATCGGGAACGTGCTCGGACCGAGGCCCAGGACCACAACCCACACGATCGGCGCGGCCATGGGGGCGAAGTAGAGTCCACCCATTCCGACGAGGTAACAGACGGCGCACGCGATCACGACGGGGAACGGGTTGGCCATGCGGGCGCACAGCGTCGGTGCGCCGAAAGCTGCGACGAGTCCGATCACCGAGAACATGCCGACCATCGTTCCGCCGAAGGCGTCACTGGCGCCGGCATCACGAAGGATCGAGGGAATCCACGTGAACATCGAATACGTGATCAGTGAGGTCATGCCGAACATACCGGCCATACCCCAGGCCACGGGCGAACGCCAGACCTGACCACGTGGCTGTTCTGCTACTGCTGCAACCGAATCCGATGCATTGTCGGTGGTCCCGGCTTCATTCGCGCGTGCCTTGCGCGAGCGAGCGAGGGTGATCAACCACGGCACTGCTGCGGCGAATCCGAAGGCGGACCACCAGCCGATCGAGAACCGCCAACCGAAGGCGTCGGCAACCGGGACTGCGACGAACGCCGGGACGATGGTGCCGATCTGCACGGCCACGATGTAGACCGAACTCATGGTGGCGAGGCGATCCGAGAAGTACCGCTTGACCAACGGCGGGATGACGACATTGCCGATTCCCATGCCTGCGAGTGCCAGAGCCGAGAGGGCCAACAACGACCACGTCTGAGACATCATGGCACGCAACAGCATTCCGACGCCGGCCATGAGCATCGCGACGAGGGCCGTTCGCTCGAGCCCGATACGTTTCGCGATGGCGGGAGTGATGAGACCGAAGATGGCGAACATTGCGGTCGGAACCATGCCGAAGACACCGACGATCGAGGCGGAGAAGCCGATCTCGTCGCGAATCTCGGCCGCCAAGGGCGAGAACGAGGTCACCGCAAGTCGAAGTACGAGCGCAGACATCGCAATCGCTGCGAAGACGAGCACACGGCCTTGTATCAACGAGCGGGTTTCGGTTCTCTCCAGTTGAGCAGTCACCGGCAAATCATAGGATGACCGGACGAACTCGCACAAGCGCGGTAATCTAACGTCACATTCACACCACTAACCCGGACCCGAGGAAACAACCACGTGCAACCCGTTCGACGCGCAAGTCTCATCTCGCAGGTCACCGAACAACTCCGCAACGAGATCCGAAGCGGAACCTGGCCGATCGGTTCCAAGATCCCCACCGAACCGGAACTGTCGGAGCTGACCGGCACCGGTCGCAATACCGTGCGCGAGGCGGTCCAGGCGCTCGTTCACGCCGGAATGCTGGAACGTCGTCAGGGATCGGGCACCTACGTCGTTGCTGTCTCCGACCTCGGCGGCACTCTGGGGAACTACTTTGCCGGCGCCCACCAGCGGGATGTACTCGAACTTCGGCGCGCACTCGACATCACCGCGGCCACCCTCGCCGCCGCACGGCGAACCGAAGACGACATCGCCGAACTGACGCGGTTACTCGCGCTTCGCACCGCTTCGTGGGAGGGTCAGGACGTCGACGCCGCCACCACCGCTGACGTCGCCCTGCACCGAGCTATCGTCGCGGCCAGCCACAACGAGGTCTACCTGGAGTTCTACGATTCCCTGCTCCCGGTCATCGAGACCACGATCCAACAGCACATCGACGCGACCGGTGAGGGATTTCACTCGCAGCACGCGAACCTCGTCAACGCTGTCGTCGACGGGAACACCGTGGCCGCCTCGAACGCCGCACGCGAATTGTTCGAGGGCCTGGTCTCGGACTTCGGTACCGACGCCCCGATCTAGAGCAGCAAGCGCACGATGTCGGACGTTCGGGCCAACCCCGGGAACGCATCCGCCGTCGAGCGGGGATGCAGAACATGAACTGCCAACCTGAACATCACCGCACGTAGAAGCATCTGCGGCCACTCGGGGAGATCTTCCCACCGGCCGACCAGTGCCTCGTCGGCCCCGCCCCACGAGATCGCGTCGACCACGGCGACGGCGGCGGCCCACGCAGCCGGCCGCCAGTACGGCGTGATGTCGGTGATTCCGGGCGCCATACTGCCCGAGAACAAGACTGTTCCGAACAGATCGCCGTGCACGAGCTGGTCCGGGCTCTGCACCGGCTTACGCAACGTGGCGAGTCCGGCAATCAGTTCCAGACTCTTGCGACCGTCCGGAGTAGGCGTCTCGAGTTGCTCGACACCCTTCGCGATCCTCAGTGGAACCGTTTCCCACGCCGCGCGATCAGCCGCGACGAATACGTCGACCTCGGCCCACGGCGGCACCGGCGGTTGTGCAAGGAAGCGCGGGCGCTCGAGCGAGGCCGTCGCCGCATGCAGTCGGCACGACATCGAGACCACTTCGTCGTGACGCGGTTCCGGCGATCCGACGATGAATGTGTCGGCGCGCCAGCCCGAGACGACGTAACGACCGTCGGTAGAACGGACCGGTCGAGCGAGCCGGACGCCGTCGACTTCGAGGTTCTCTCGCACCTTCGCCGACCACGCTGCGCGGGCATGATCCGCAACTGCTGAAAGGACGACGTCTCCACACAGCCACCCGCCGTCCCAATCCGCACCGAGTGGGATGGGATCGACTTCACGGAGGCCGAAGGTGGAGCACACGTGCTGGGGAGGTTGGCCTGTGCTCACACCCCAACGCTACCGGTGCGCGGCGCCGCCTCCCGCGAGGCGCGCCTAGTAGACCGGCAGACTCGCATCCACCTGGTTCGCCCAGGCGATCGCGCCGCCTTGAACATGAACTGCGTCGGAGAAACCGGCTTTCTTGAGAAAGGCCAGTGCCTCGGCCGAACGGATGCCGGTTTTGCAGTACAGCACTATCTGCTTGTTCTGCGGCAACGTCGCCAGAGCTTCACCGGAAAGGATGCGGTCCTTCGGGATCAGCACGGCCCCCGGCAGATGCATGATGTCCCATTCAACCGGTTCTCGTACGTCGACCAGCTCGATCGATCGTCCCTCGCCGATCATGGCCTCCAGTTCGGGCGCCGTGATCGTCGAACCGACGGCAGCAGCGCTCGCCTCTTCGGACACGACACCGCAGAACGCGTCGTAGTCGATCAAGGCGGTGACGGGCACGCGGGTCGGATCACGCTGAAGGCGGATCGTCCGGAAGGTCATCGCCAGTGCGTCGTAGATCATCAGGCGTCCGAGAAGCGGTTCACCGATTCCGGTGATGAGCTTGACGGCCTCGGTCGCCATGATCGAACCGACGGTCGCGGGCAGGACTCCGAGAACACCGCCCTCGGCACAGGAGGGGACCATGCCCGGCGGCGGGGCCTCCGGGTAGAGGTCGCGATAGTTCAGTCCCGCGCCGTCCGGGGCGTCTTCCCAGAAGACCGACACCTGCCCCTCGAAGCGGTAGATCGAGCCCCACACGTACGGCTTTCCGGCGATGACTGCGGCATCGTTGACGAGGTACCGCGTCGCGAAGTTGTCCGTGCCGTCGAGAATCAGGTCGTACTCGGAAAACAGCTGGACCGCGTTGGAGTTGTCCAGACGGAACTCGTGCAGCCGGACGTCGACGTGCTCGTTGATCTCGAGAATCGACTCGCGGGCGCTGACCGCCTTGGGGCGTCCCACGTCCGAGCGTCCGTGAATCACCTGACGCTGCAGGTTCGACATGTCGACCTCGTCGAACTCGACGATCCCGATGGTGCCCACTCCCGCGGCCGCGAGATAGAGCAGTGCAGGCGAACCCAATCCACCGGCGCCGATGAACAGAACCCGTGCATTCTTGAGACGCTTCTGGCCGGTCATACCGACGTTCGGGATGATCAGGTGCCTGCTGTACCGGGCAACTTCCTCCCGGCTCAACTCGGCTGCCGGCTCCACCAGTGGTGGCAATACGACGGGTGTTGCAGACACCGCGAAACACTCCTAGTTCAAGACGAGATCGGGGGTTCTCGATCCGGTCACGCTCGGGGGTACGGCCACGGATTGAAGCGGCACGTGAGTCCGTTCATCGGAACGACGCCCTCGGGATCAAGCCTAGCGATGTCGTTGTTCGCAGTTCCGAAGGTCTGCTGCATCATGATCGGTGCGAGGCCGCCTTCGGTCTCGCACGGCTGGTGAGCGGCGTATCCGATGGCATGGCCGACCTCGTGATTGATCTGATACTGCCGATACGAGCCGATGTCACCCTGGAACGAAATAGCGCCTCGCACCCATCGCGGTTCGTTGAGCAGGACTCGGTCCATGCTCGGGTTGTAGCAGGATCCTTCGAGTTCGATTTCGTATCCACAGCCTTCGCGGATAGTCATCTGCGAGGTCAGGGAGATACGGAAGTCCGGCTCGCCCGCGTCGACACGCCGGAACGCGACCTTGGGATCGTTGGTCCAACTCTTCGGATTGGCCAGCGTCTGATCGACCATGCGTCCGTACGATTCGTCACCGCCGAAGCCGGTCGTGTCGACGCCGTCCTCGATCTCGACCGTGTACGTGAACTCGCGTTCGGTTCCCTGGCCGACCTTGCCCGTCGTACCCGGTACGACGTGCCACGTTCCGCCGCCCGCGACGGTGAACGGACCACCGTCGGGAAGTGCGCCGGACGGTATCGACGACGCAAAAGTTCCGTCGCCAGCCGGCGGCGCGCCGATGACGTCGGTTCCGTCCGTGCTGTGTGCGAGGTCTGCGGTGGCCGACGTCTTGCTCGCTGAGTCGGTGGTGTCCGGACGTACGGCGTCGACGATGACGAGGATGGTGAGCACCACGAGAACCGGAATCGCGTACGCACGCCAGCCGTAGGTCGAGACGAAGCGCCCGAGCTTGCTCTGCTTTCGCGCTGCCCGGTCCGGCCGCGGATTACGCGGGGTTCGGCCCACTTCTCGTTTGGTCGGATCCCACTGGGCACGCAAGGGCTGATGGGAGGAAATGCCGCGATAGTCGCGCTCGCCGTAGGCACGATCATCCGGCACCTCTGGCCGACGTTCGTCGCGAGGCGCTCCAGTTCCGCTACGCATTCGACGTTCCTCACGTTCAGGGTTCTGCGTAGTTCGTCCACGCATGCGCGGTCCCCCTGGGTCAGTCACGTCGTCCAGAATCTCACACACGGCAAGTCGCTCGCCCGGGCTGACCGAAACCCGCTGGTCCTGGCGTGTCATGGCAACCCGTCCTGTAACGAGAAAGACCGCTGGTCTCGCTCACCGAGGCGCGCGCGACTCGCCCGGCCGACACACGGTATCGTTCATTCGGCTACGACCGGTGTGACGGAGGATACTGGCGGGTACGCACACGCGACTCGCGGATCCGCGCGCCGACCGAATTACTTTTGCTCAGATTGGAAGCGACATGACAGAACTCGCGGATCGGACAGACTCCGATCGCGGTACATCGGCTGGCAAGCCTGCCGGAACACGTCGCAGCACCCGACTCCCCCGCGATGCGCGCCGCCTCCAGCTCCTCGCAGCTGCAAGCGAGGTATTCGTCGCGAACGGGTACCACTCGGCCGGCATGGACGAGATCGCCGAATGTGCGGGTGTCAGCAAGCCAGTCCTGTACCAACATTTCCCAGGCAAACTCGAACTGTATGTCGCAGTCCTGCAGAGTTACGTCGACAGCCTCATCTCGGGTGTACGCCAGGCCCTGCGATCGACGACGGACAACAAACAGCGTGTCCGCGCCGCAGTGCAGGCGTTCTTCGACTTCGTCGACAACGACTCCCAGGGCTTCCGCCTGGTGTTCGAGTCCGACATCATGGGCGAACCTCAGGTCCAGACACGCGTCGAACAAGCCACCGAAGCCTGCGTCGACGCCGTGTTCGACCTGGTCAGCCAGGATTCCGGACTCGATCCGTATCGCGCGCGCATCCTCGCGGTCGGTCTTGTCGGTGCCAGCCAGTTCACCGCTCGATACTGGCTCGAAGCTGCGCGGCCGATCCCGAAGGAAGAGGCCGTGGAAATCACGGTGACCCTGGCGTGGGGCGGTCTCTCCCATGTGCCACTGCAAGCCGAAACCAAGTAATCGGCCACACTCACACGCGAAAGGGCGGGCAGTCTCACGACTGCCCGCCCTTTCTGCTGTTACAGCTACGCGTCAGACGGTAGGCGCGAATCCGACCTTGCGGATATCGGACGGACCGATCTCCACGTACGCGACACGGGAAGCCTGCACCAGGAACTTGCGGCCCTTGTCGTCGACCAGTGCCAGAACCGGCTCACGGCCACCGAGGACGGCCGCGACCAGTGTCTCGACCTCGTCAGGGGTCTGTTCGCTGTTGACGATGAGCTCACGCGGGCTGTCGATTACACCGATCTTGACCTCCACGGTCAACCTCCGAACTGTTCGTGAATTACATCCGTTGTCGACGCAAGGCTAATGCAGCAGAGACCGCCCACGCTCCTCCGCACGCTGTGCCCAGAGCGAACACGTCACCTAGACGAGTCCGAGAACCGCCATCCGCTCGGCGTGCTTTGCCTGCATACCGTCGAACAACGCGACAACTCCGTTGAGGTCGCCGGAGGCCGAGATCACCAGATCCGTGAGGTCCTCACGCTGCGCCAGCACGAACTGTGCCTGGGTGATCGCCTCACCGAGGAGTCGGCGTCCCCACAGCATCAACCGGTCCTTGGCGCGGGTGCTGGCCTCTACCGCGGCCTTCACCTCGAGCACCACGAACTCCGAATGGCCCGTCTGCGAGAGCACGTCCTCCACGATCTCGGCGACGTCCGCCGGGAGGGAGTGGCCGATCTCGCGATAGAAATCGGCAGCGATTCCGTCTCCGACATATGCCTTCACGAGCGATTCCAGCCACGTCGACGGCGTCGTCGACGCGTGATAGTTGTCGAGCGCGCGCACGAACGGATCCATGACGGCAAAGATCTCGTGGCCACGTTCCGTCAGGGCCGTTTCCAGAGTCTCGAAGTGGTCCATCTCGGCGGCGGCCATGCTGGCAAACGCCACCTTGCCGCGCAGGTCCGGAGCCATTTGTGCGTCTTCCGCCAAACGGTAGAACGCCGAAATCTCGCCATACGCGAGAACGGCAAACAAATCGATCACGCCCGGGTGATCGGAAGCGACTCGGCCTCCGGTTCCAGCGTCCGTCGAAGCATCAAGATCGTGTGCGCCCATGACTACGAACTGTAGTGCTTCGACGGCCGACGCGACCGCCAAGGACCGCATGTCCGATTCGGTGATCTTCGACATGTCATCGCGAGGGACGGACAACGTGCAGCTACAATGGTCTTGGGAGTTCGCCAGTTCCCCCGGGCCATTTGGTTAGCCGGGACGGCTGTCTTCACACGAACCCCACCGATAATGTGCGCGCACCTGCATCGACGGTTGTTGCCCGCTTCGCCGAGATCGCCGGACGGTTCGAATTCGTCCGAGTGGAATTCAGTGCTGAGGCGTAGGCATGACCGAAGAAAAAGAGGGCATCGACATCGGCCGACTTACGGCCTGGCCCCTTACCTTGTGCGTGCGTACCGCCACGAGGAAAGGCTAGTCCCCTGAGCAAGATCACTGTCGACCACGAAGACGAAGCAACCGAGAACACCGTTTCCGTCCAGCTCGACGACACCCATGTACCCCCGACCTTCGCCGAACTCGGTGTCCGCGACGAAATCGTCCGCGCACTGAACGAGATCGGCATCGAGCGCACCTTCGCCATCCAGGAACTCACCCTCCCGTTGGCTCTCGCCGGTGACGACCTCATCGGTCAGGCACGAACCGGTATGGGCAAGACCTTCGGTTTCGGCGTCCCGCTCCTGCATCGCATCGTCACCGCCGAGAACGGCACGGCGGTCCTCGACGGCACTCCCCGCGCGCTGATCATCGTTCCCACCCGCGAACTGTGCATCCAGGTCGCCCGCGACCTCGAGAACGCCAGCAAGTACCTCCGCGTCGGCGACCGTGGTCTGCAGGTTCTGCCCATCTACGGCGGCCGGCCGTACGAGGCGCAGATCTCGGCACTCCAGAAGGGCGTCGACGTTGTCGTCGGCACCCCGGGTCGCCTGCTCGACCTCGCCAACCAGTCGCACCTGATCCTGGGCAAGGTCGGCGTTCTCGTCCTCGACGAGGCCGACGAAATGCTCGACCTCGGCTTCCTCCCCGACATCGAACGCCTCATGGGCATGGTCCCCGACAAGCGTCAGACAATGCTCTTCTCGGCCACGATGCCCGGCCCGATCATCACTCTGGCTCGCACCTTCCTGACGCAGCCGACGCACATCCGCGCCGAGGAAGCCGAATCCTCCGCAGTGCACGACCGCACGAGCCAGCACATCTACCGTGCGCACGCTCTCGACAAAGCCGAGATGGTTGCCCGCGTACTGCAGGCCGAAGGCCGCGGCGCGACGATGATCTTCACCCGTACCAAGCGCACCGCCCAGAAAGTCGCCGACGATCTCGCCGAGCGTGGTTTCTCCGTCGGCGCGGTCCACGGCGACCTCGGACAGATCGCCCGTGAAAAGGCACTGAAGGGCTTCCGCAACGGCAAGGTCGACGTTCTCGTCGCCACCGACGTCGCTGCACGCGGTATCGACATCGACGACGTCACCCACGTCATCAACTACCAGTGCCCCGAAGACGAGAAGACCTACGTCCACCGCATCGGTCGTACCGGCCGCGCCGGACGCACCGGCATCGCCGTCACGCTGGTCGACTGGGACGACATCCCTCGTTGGCAGCTCATCGACAAGGCACTGAGCCTCGGAATCCCCGATCCGGTCGAGACGTACTCGAGCTCGCCGCACCTCTACGAGGAGCTGTCGATCCCGGCCGACGCCAAGGGCACTGTTCGCAAGGCCAAAGCTGCGCCTGAGAAGGCTGCAACCGACAAAGCCGCAACGGACAAGGCCGACGCGCCGAAGACGACCGACTCCGACGGCAACGAAGAGAAGGCCGCTCCCCGCCGCAACCGGACCCGTCGCCGCACCCGCGCCGGCGCTTCGGCCGACGCCGCGACGTCCACCACGGCTACCGCGACCACCGCTCCCCCCTCGGCACCCGCCGCAACCGGTGCCGAGAACACGGACGACGACGGAGCAGCCAAGCCGCGTCGCCGTCGGCGTCGCCGCCCCGCGGCTACCGCGACGGCAGGCGCCGCAGAGTAAGCTGCCGATGTGCTGGCTCCCGAAAGGCGTACTCGCTCAGATCTGATCGGTGCGCTGGCTCTCGCGCTGGCCGTAGTCGTAGCGGTGACCGTGGTGTGGTTGCGCAGTGATGCGCACGGAACCACCTCGGTCACCGCAGACACGTCTCTCCCGCCTCTCTCGACGTCGGTGTTGTTGCCCGACATCCTGAAGCAGACGTGGGAATCCGCCAGTGCCGATTCGACGGTGCCGATCACCGTCGGCAATGCCGTCGTCACCGCCGACGGCTCCGAAGTGATCGGCCGCGATCCGGCAACGGGTGAAGAAGTGTGGCGTTACGCGCGCAACATACCCCTGTGCGGTGCGATCGGTTCATGGGATCGCGTCGTCAGCGTCTATCAGGACGATCGCGGTTGCTCCCAGGTCACGTCACTGGTCGCGGACACCGGCGCCCGAAAAGACCAGCGCAACAGCGACGCCGATTCCGCGGTCAGTTTGTCGGCGGACGGCACCTACCTGATCTCCCGCGGCAGTGAGCGAATGGAACTGTGGCGCTCGGACCTTGTCCGAACCCTCGAGTACGGCCGGGTCGACGCGAAGGTCAATCCCAACAAGCAACCTCGCACCGGATGCACGCTGCTCGACGCCGCGTCGAGCGCCAACCGTGTCTCGGTACTCGAACGCTGCCCCGGTGAAGCCTCCAACAGGTTGACGGTGATGAATCCCGCTCCCAAGGACGCCCAGGAACCCGAGGAGTACGGATCCTCGATTCTCCTCGACTCCGAGGGCGCCCGCCTGCTGGCCGTGGCCGGCGAGAAAACGGCGGTCTACCTCCCCGCCGCCAACGGAACTGTTTCTCGCATCAGCATTTTCGACGGATCCGGCAGCCCGATCGTCGACTATCCGATCGAGGGAGCGGTGACCGAGGGTGCCCGCACCCACGCCGACAAGGCTTCGATCACATGGTGGACCGGCTCGCAGACGGTCAACCTCCGACTGAGCGATCTGGCTCCGACGTGGATCGTCAACGGAACGTCCGGGCCCGGAAGCATGGTCGCCGGTCAGATGCTCATCCCCGTTCCGGGCGGCATTGCAGCCGTCAGCCCGTCGGACGGAGCGGTGCAGCGCATGATCGCCGTCGACCGCGGTGAGACGGCGACACCGATCGTGCTCGCCAGTGCGGGCGAGACGATTCTGGAACAGCGCGGCGATACCTTGTTCGCGCTGCGCTAGAAGCTCGCCTTCCTCAGAGCGCCAGTTCCGGCGCGAAAGTCACGACTTCGTTTCCAGCCCAATGCTTTACGAGATTGTCGGCGAGTTCGCGATAAGCATCCGCGCCCTTGTTCTTTCGTCCGGCGAGGACCGTCGCGCCCGACGCGGACGCCTCGGCGAACTTGACGGTGCGTGGGATCGGCGGCGCCAGAACGGCGAGGGAGTAACGGTCGCTGACGTCGGCGAGCACGTCGCGACTGTGCGTGGTTCGAGCGTCGTACAGAGTCGGAAGTGCGCCGAGCAGAACAAGATCCGGGTTGGTGATGGCTTGGACTTCACGAACCGTACGCAGCAGCTGCCCGACGCCGCGGTGCGCGAGGGTCTCGCATTGCAGTGGAACCAGAACCGACTGCGCCGCAGTCAATCCGTTGAGTGTGAGCACACCCAACGACGGTGGGCAGTCGATGATGACGACGTCGTAAGAACCCAGGAGCGGAGACAGCGCCCGCTTGAGCGCGAACTCTCGGCCGGGTCGCATCAGAAGCAACGCTTCAGCGCCCGCGAGATCGATCGTGGCCGGCAGCAGGTCCACGCCGTCGTCCGTCTTCAGCACGGCGTCGACCGCGTCGAGATCACCCGCCAGGACCTCGTTGACCGAACGCTCGAGGCGATCCGGGTTGTGGCCGAGCGAGAACGTCAGGCAGCCCTGCGGGTCGAGATCCACCACCAGGACTCGTTGTCCGAGCGCGGACAAAGCCGCACCGAGAGAGGCGACGGTAGTGGTCTTAGCCACGCCGCCCTTTTGATTCGCCACTGCGAGAACCGTCGTCACACGTAGATCCTTGCGCACTTCGCGCCAGGAGGCGAGCTACACACGCGAGGCAGCCTGCAATGATGGTCGACATGACCTCCCAGTCCACCCCCTCGTCGATCCCTCTCGGTGCTCGCGTCGTACTGATGCGCCACGGTGAAACCGAGTGGGCACGGACCGGAAAACACACCGGACGGACCGAGGTTCCACTGACTCCGCTCGGCGAAATGCAGGCCACCGCGACCGGAAACCGACTGCGGACACTCGACCTCCGCAATCCCATGATTCTGACGAGTCCACGTTTGCGCGCACAGCTGACGGGTGATCTTGCCGGCCTTCCGGAGGAGCGGACCTGGGATGCACTGTCCGAATGGGACTACGGGGACTACGAGGGCCTCACGACACCCGAGATCCGGGCAACGGTGCCCGATTGGACCGTCTGGACGCACCCGTGCCCCGGCGGTGAGCAGGCCGACCAGATCCATGCCCGCACCGACATGGTGCTGTCGATGGTGCGTTCGCAGCTACCCGAGCGGGACGTGATCCTGATCGGGCACGGCCACTTCTCACGCGCACTCATCGCTCGCTGGCTCGAGCTCCCCGTGACGGAAGGAAAGCGCTTCGCGTTGTCGCCCGGCGCATACACGGTTCTCGGTTACGAGCACGGGGCTACTCACCTCCTCCACCACAACGTGCCACCGCTCGTGGAGGCGTGAGGCTTAAGATCCTCTGCATGATCCGACGCGCCACGCCCGCAGACGTCCAGCCGATCACCGACATGATCTACGAGTTGGCGGACTACCAGAAGGCCCTCGACGAGTGCACCGTGAAGGCGGAACAGATCGGCGAGGCCTTGTTCGGACCGGCCGCGACGGCCTTCGCGCACGTCGCTGTGAATTCCGCCGACGACGTCGTCGGCATGGCGCTGTGGTTTCGCAATTTCTCCACGTGGGACGGCGCGCACGGCATCTACCTCGAGGACCTGTACGTCAAGCCCAGCCAGCGCGGATCAGGGCACGGGAAGGCTCTTCTGGCCGCGCTCGCCAAGGAGTGCACCGACAACGACTACACCAGGCTGTCCTGGTCGGTGCTCAACTGGAACACCCCCTCGATCAAGTTCTACGAGTCACTCGGTGCCGACGCGAAGACAGAGTGGACCACATATCGCCTGACCGGCACCCACCTGGGGGCGCTCGCGGCCGAGGCCGAGTAGGAGTTCAGTCTTTCTTGCGCCCGGTGTCGCCGGTTCCTTCGGCGTCCGGACGTTCCTCGTCCGATGACGCCTCGTCGGCATACGCTCCGTACTCCGCTGCCATCCACCGAGACGTCGGAGCCGAGAACAGGCAGCCGAGGGCACCGAGAACGACGACACCCAGAACGATGCCGAGCGGAACCTGATGTGAATCGGTCAGCAGCGACCAGGCAACCGGCAGGAGCAGCAGCTGGGCGACGACGGCGATGGCCCGGCCCCACCGGCGACCGGTCAACAGCGCTATACCGGCAGCCAACACCGCGCCGCCGAGGATCGCGACCCAGGCGGCAAATCCGTATCCGTTGGTGACGCTCTGATCGTGGCCGGTTGCACCGCGAATCACTGCGACGATCGCGAACCCGGCGGCAACGAGCCCTTGCAGCGTCACGAGGGCACCTGCCCATGTGACTGTCTTGGGCAGGGCGTTCGGACTGGCGGTATTCGGCACGAGGCCAGCCTAGAACACGACACCGGATAGGCTCATGCCCCGTGCGCGCACTGCTGATCGTCAACCCCAATGCCACCTCCACCACCGCTGCCGGTCGTGACCTGTTGGCACACGCCCTCGAGAGTCGGGTGCGACTTACTGTGGCGCACACCACACATCGGGGACACGCTGCCGAACTGGCGCGCGAAGCCCACGAAGACGGGTTCGGCTCGGTGATCGTCCACGGCGGCGACGGCACGGTCAACGAAGTGGTCAACGGACTGCTCGGGTCACCGCATCCCACGTCCATGAAATCGGTTCCGGTCGGTCCGATCCCGACGATCGCAGTCGTCCCCGGAGGCTCGGCAAACGTTTTCGCGCGCTCACTCGGTATCGCCGCCGACCCGATCGATGCCACGAACCAACTCGTCGACCTTCTCTCCGAGCGGACGAGACGCCGAATCGGACTCGCACACTGCGACAACCGTTGGTTCACGTTCAACGCCGGAATGGGCCTCGACGCCGATGTCTGCGAGGCCGTCGACGCCAGCCGCAAAAACGGTGACGCCGCCACACCCGCCCGGTACGTCCGAACCGCAATCGCGGCGTTCTTCCGTGCCAAGCGAGCCGAACCAGCACTGACCGTCCACCTTCCCGATCAGGATCCCGTCTCCGGAGTCCACTACGCGTTCGTGTCGAACTCGAGCCCGTGGACATATCTGGAAGAGCGCCCCGTACACACCAATCCGGGAACGACTTTCGACAGCGGACTCGGCATCTTCGCCATGACGAGCACCAAAGTCCTACCGTCCTTGCGGGTTGTGCGACAGCTCCTCGCACGCGGCGCCGAGCCGAAATCGAAGGTTCTTCTCCGCACCGACGACGTCCCGTCAATCACCATCGAATCGTCGCGACCGATCGGACTGCAGATGGACGGCGACTACATCGGACTTCGCGAAAAGGTCGAATTCACCTCTGTCCCGGATGCACTGGAAGTGTTCGCGCCGATTGCGACGTGAGTCAGGCAACACGTTTGACCTGCAAATACTCTGGTGCCGAATAGCCGAAATCGGGTAAAATGCCGGTGACGCCCAGGTGGCCGTCAGGTGTGTCACAAATTAGTGAGTTGGCCCACGAACCCGTTCAAACCTATTGACATACCGCGAGTTCGTGAAAGCATTCACAAGTAACAGTGCGGAAACATTGATGACGCACACACAAACTCATTGGTACCAAATGGTGTGAATACACACCCAATTAAGGAGCGAAAAAAGATGGACTGGCGCCACAACGCAATCTGTCGCGACGAGGATCCCGAACTGTTCTTCCCGGTGGGAAACAGCGGACCGGCCCTCGCTCAGATCGCTGATGCCAAGGTTGTCTGCAACCGCTGCCCCGTCACCGCCGAGTGCCTGTCCTGGGCTCTCGAGTCCGGTCAGGATGCAGGCGTGTGGGGCGGAATGAGCGAAGACGAGCGTCGCGCACTCAAGCGCCGTAACGCACGTACCCGTGCACGCACTTCCGTCTAGGTAGAACCGAGACGTTCGACTCGCGACGGAGAACAGCCCCTCCGCACAGTCGAAGACGACAGCCCGGCACCACATGGTGCCGGGCTTTTTGTCTGCTCGAATCAGTTACGATGCGCGAATCAGTAACGCGCAGTACGCCTACCGAGCGGCACACGCAGAACCGCGTCGGTGCCACCGCCGCTCCCCGGGTGCAGTCCGAGTGAGCCGCCGAGTTCGGCGCCCAGCAAAGTCCGAACGATCTGCAGTCCGAGGCGATCGGATTTCTCGAGGTCGAAATTTTCCGGGAGCCCGCGCCCGTTGTCGTGGATGATCACGTCCAACCAGCGTGCAGAACGCTCGGCGCTCAGTGTGACCGTGCCGGTAATACCTGGATCGAAAGCGTGCTCGATGGCGTTCTGCACCAACTCCGTCAGCACCATGACCAACGGGGTGGCACGCTCGGCGGAGAACACTCCGAAACTTCCCTCACGCCGAATCGTCACCGGCACACCTACTCCCGCGACATCGGAGAGCATGGGAACCAACCGGTCGATCACCTCGTCGAGATCCACCTCTTCGTCCACCGACATCGACAAGGTGTCGTGAACGAGGGCGATGGACGTCACGCGCCTCACCGATTCTGTCAACGCTTGTCGCGCTTCGTCGTTGCCGGTTCGTCTGGCCTGTAGACGCAGAAGCGCCGCGACGGTTTGCAGGTTGTTCTTCACTCGGTGGTGAATCTCGCGGATGGTCGCGTCCTTGCTCAGGAGCGCGCGATCACGACGCTTGACCTCGGTGACGTCGCGGACGACGACCGCAGCACCGACGTGCCGACCGCCCGGCTTGAGGACCAGGGCTCGCAGCAGAACGGTCGCCCCGCGCGCCTCGATCTCCATACGGCGACCGGGCTTGTCCGCCAACGTATCCCGGATGTATCCCGCAGCTTCCGAAGACTCGAACGGGTCGGTGACCAACGAACGGGTCAACGCCGCGAGGTCTTGGCCCACCAGATCCGAACTCAAGCCCATCCGGTGATAGGCCGAGAGCGCGTTCGGGCTGGCGTAGACGACGGTGCCTTCGGTGTCGAGACGGATGAACCCGTCGCCCGCACGTGGGCTCGAGTTCGTGTCCGAGCGCGATTCTCGGATCGGGAAGGTTCCGTCGCTGATCATCTGACACAGGTCTTCGGCGCAATCGAGATACGCGAGCTCGAGCGGACTCTGCGCTCGCTGGTGCGACAGGTTGGTGTCGCGGCTCAGAACCGCGATGACGCGCCCGTCCAGACGCACGGGGACGGCTTCCTTACGTGGCGGCATTCCTTCACGCCATGTCTCGTCTTCGCCGCGAACGACGCGGCCCTCCACGAGAGCGCGGAGAACCTGCGGGTGCTCGGACTCGGAAACGACCGTCCCGACCGCGTCCTCGGGAAAAGCCGTCGATGCCGTTGTCGGCCGGCAGTGCGCGACGCAGATGACCGACCCCTCCGAACGGTTCTTCTCCGATTCGGTGCCCACCCAGAGAAGAACATCGGCAAAGGAGAGGTCGGCGAGCAGTTGCCACTCGCCCACTACGCGCTGGAGGTGGTCGACCGCCGCACCCGGGAGATCGGTGTGTTCGGCGAGGAGGTCACTGAGAGTGGACATCGTCCGACTTAGGAGATCACGGCGATCAGATCGCCTTGCTGAATGACATCGCCGACCTTGACGCCCACCGTCGTCACCGTTCCCGGAACCTCGGCCAGGACCGGAATCTCCATCTTCATGGATTCGAGGATGACCAGGGTGTCGCCGTCCGCAACGACGTCTCCCTCGCTCACGACCACCTGGTAGACCGTCGAAACCATCTCGGCGCGGACGTCTTCTGCCATCGTGAACCTCACTTCTGTCGGAACTGCACTCTGACCACGAAAATACGTCGACGGATCACTCGATCGACCTGCCAATGGAACCACACCGGCATCGGCGTGAAACAATGACGCGAAAGAAACAGAAGGGAGACCAATCATGGGTAAGCGTGGTCGTAAGAAGCGCAGCCGTAAGGGCAACGCCGCTAACCATGGCAAGCGTCCAAACGCCTGACATGTAGCGCAACAAAACGTCCGAGGGGCGGGGAAGCATTGCTTCCCCGCCCCTCGGCGTTACTGCCTTACGCTACTACCGCTCAGATCGTCGCTGACGGGCTAGCTGTCGGTTTCGGTAGTCGTTATGACGATGGTCCGACGCAACTCGACGGTGAGCCGCTGACGCAGACTTTCCGGCGCGTGGTCTCCGCCGCACTTACGGTTGATCAGGCTCTTGACCTTCTCTTCGATCCCGTAGGCCTCGAGGCACGATCCGCAATCGTCGATATGACGCTGCAGGCGAGCACGACTGGAATCGTCACATTCACCGTCGAGCATCAACCAGACGTCGGCGATGACTGCCGAGCAGTCGAGCCTTTCGAATTCGTCCTGCTCACTCATCGTGTGACACCTTCCGTCTCGGTGGCTGCGACTGTGGCTGTGTCGACTGCGCCGTCCCGATTGAATCCCCGGTCTTTTGCGACATCGGCCAGAAGACCACGCAATTGCTTGCGACCACGGTGCAGTCGCGACATCACCGTTCCGATGGGTGTGCCCATGATCTCCGCGATCTCCTTGTACGGGAATCCTTCGACATCGGCGTAGTACACCGCCATCCGGAATTCCTCGGGAAGCGACTGCAGCGCCGCCTTGATGTCGTCGTCGGGCAACGCGTCGAGCGCCTCCACCTCGGCCGAACGCAGACCTGTGGACGTGTGCTCAGCGGTCGCGGCCAACTGCCAGTCGGTGATCTCGTCCGTCGGGTACTGCGCGGGTTGGCGCTGCTTCTTACGGTACGAGTTGATGTAGGTGTTGGTGAGAATCCGGTACAGCCAGGCTTTCAGGTTGGTACCGGCACGGAACGAGCGGAAAGCGGTGTACGCCTTGACGTACGTCTCCTGCACGAGATCCTCGGCATCAGCCGGATTCCGAGTCATACGCAGGGCAGCGCCGTACAACTGGTCGAGCAGCGGGAGCGCGTCGCGCTCGAACCGGGCAATCAACTCATCCGCAGTTTCGGGCGTTTCGGACACTGCGCCGTCGGCAGGTTCGGTAACCCCTGACGGTTCGTCCTTGGGCCGGTCGTGTTCCAGCACTCTGATCCCTTCACTAGCCGTAGGGATCAAGGTTACCGCCAACTGAAGATCCGACCCACGGGCCGGTGGTGGCTCACACACAGCCAGCACGGTCGCTCCTTCGCTTCTCGGGACAAGTTTCATCAACTGGTACCAACACGGGAGTCTGCGACTCTGTTCCCGGCCTGGTCGGATGCACCTGTCGGCGATCCGCATAGGGTGTCCTCATGGCCGGAACTGCGACCCCTGCGACCGTACTTCTCGACAAGTCGAAGACACCGCACCGAGTCCACAGCTACGACCACGATCCTCGCGCCGAATCGTTCGGCGACGAAGCCGTGGACGCGCTGGCCGAGTCGACAGGCGTCGAGGCTGCCCAGATCTTCAAGACCCTGGTAGTCAAACTCGACACCGGCAAGCTCGCCGTCGCGGTTCTGCCGGTCCCGGACAAGCTCTCGCTCAAGGCTGCAGCCGCTGCCCTCGGTGCGAGCAAAGCAGTCATGGCCGATCGCGTCGAAGCCGAGCGCTCGAGCGGCTACGTCTTCGGCGGTATCTCACCGCTCGGCCAGCGCAAGAAACTGCCGACCGTGATCGATGCGTCGGCGCTCGACTGGGACCGCATTCTCTGCAGCGCCGGTCGACGCGGGCTCGAGATCGAGCTGGCTCCGACGGACCTCGTGCAGTTGAGTGGCGCGGTCACGGCGCAAATCACGGCGGGCTGAGTATCCGGTCGCTACGGTCTCACCATGCGACCACACCTGAAAACTCTGGCACTGACCGCTGCAGCGGCAGCCCTCACCGTCTCGCTGACGGCCTGCGGGAGTTCGGACAGTGCCGCCAAGGAAGTCACGGTAGTCGGATCAGGGCAGGTCCGCGGAGCGCCGGACATCCTCAATGCCGACATCGGTATCGAGGTGGTTGCCCCGGATGTATCGGGAGCGGTCTCGGAGTCGAATGACAAGGCCCGTCAGATGATCGACGCGATAGTCGCCGCCGGCGTGGCCCCCGAGGACGTACAGACAAGCGATCTGTCCGTCCAGCCGCAGTACGACGCGAGTGGTGGACCGTTCATCGGCGGCAACGTGACCGGCTACCGGGCAACCAACTCGGTACGGATCGTCGTCCGCGATCTCGACAAGGCCTCTTCTGTCTTGGACGCCGGCATCGCGGCGGGCGGAAACGCGGCACGGCTCGGCAACGTCGCCTTCGCCATCGACGACGACTCTCAGCTTCTGGCCGACGCTCGCACCCGAGCTTTCGAGGACGCGAAGAACCGTGCCGAGCAGTACGCGGATCTGTCCGGCACTTCGCTCGAGAACGTCGTGACCATCACCGAGGCGCACGACACGAGTGGCGGTCAGACCATGCGCGCTCCCGACGCCTCGATGTCCGACATGGTTCTCGCCCCGGGAACCCAGCAGGTCTCGTTCGAAGTGACCGTTACCTGGGCCCTCGGCTGACTGCTAGAGCAGGCTGATCTGCTCGCCGGCACGGTCGACGTCCGGCTCGATCAACTCGTGTCCGTTGTTCTTGACACTGTTGACCAGCGGCCGGACTCGATCGACGTCGATTCGTTCGAAGAGATCCGGTACCGGCTCGAGCAGGGCCGAATCGACGGTGTTGTCGGGATCGAGCCATGGCTCCCAGCGGTCGCGAGGCAGGGCGAGGGGCATGCGGTCGTGAACCTGCTCGAGGTGACCGAGAGAGTCGACTGTGACGATCGAGCAGCTCAGGACGGGGCTCGCGTTCTCGCCCCTCGGGTCCCGCCAGGCAGACCACACACCCGCCATGAACAGCCGTGATCCGTCGTCGGGGTGCATGTAGTAGGGAATCTTCGCTGCCTTCTTCCCGCCGGTGGCCTCGGTCTGCCACTCGTACCACCCGTCCATGGGGACCAGGCAACGCTTGAACTTGAAGGCGGTCCGAAACGCCGGCTTCTCCGCCAGCGAATCGGCACGGGCGTTGAACAGGACCGGGCCTTTGCCCAGTTCCTTGGTCCACGACGGGACCAGTCCCCAGCGCATCCGCCGAATCCTCTTGGTCGGATCGCTGTCGGGGTTTTCCCGATCGTGGCGTTCGACGACGGTCAACACCTCGGTCGTCGGGGCCACGTTGTAGTCGGCTTCGACGGACGCCAAGTGGTCGGTCTCGTCGAGCGCATCGAGTTCCACCGCCAGGGTGGCCGGGTCCGCTGTGGTCGCATACCTTCCGCACATGACACCCAGGGTGGCACGGTTTCGACCATTCCCCCACCGATGAGAGAAGATGGACCATGTGAGTCTGAGTCTGTGGAGCGCCCCGAGGGCCCAAGCACCCGTCGATGCAGTGGTGACGCTGCCCGGATCCAAGTCCATCACCAATCGAGCTCTGATTCTTGCCGCACTTGCGGATGGTCCGTCCACGATCACCGGTGCACTCCGCAGCCGTGACGCCGACCTGATGATCGCAGCTCTGCGTGACCTCGGCATCGGTGTCGAGGAAGCCGGCGATCCGACCACGCTTCGCATCACCCCTGGGCCCCTGCGCGGCGGCGAGGTCGACTGCGGCCTGGCAGGCACCGTGATGCGCTTCCTGCCGCCGCTCGCCGCGACGGCCGACGGCATCGTTCGCTTCGACGGCGACGAGCAGGCACGCACACGACCGCTCGGCACCATCTTGGAAGCCCTCCGCGGTCTCGGCGCACACATCGAGGGTGACGCACTCCCGTTCACCGTCACCGGAACCGGATCCCTACGCGGCGGAACGGTCACCATCGACGCATCCGGTTCGTCGCAGTTCGTCTCCGGTCTCCTGCTCTCGGCTGCTGCCTTCGAAGAGGGTGTCACCGTCCACCACGACGGCAAGCCCGTCCCGTCCATGCCGCACATCGACATGACCGTCGAGATGCTCCGCGAAGCCGGAGTTTCCGTGACGACACCAGCCACGGGCGGTGACGCGGACACCTGGCGTGTGGCACCGGGGCCGGTGCGCGCCGTGGACTGGGCGATCGAACCCGATCTCTCCAACGCCACCCCGTTCCTGGCCGCTGCCGCAGTGACCGGCGGAACCGTCAGCGTTCCGATGTGGCCGTCGTCGACCACGCAACCCGGCGACGCGATCCGCGGGATCCTCGCCTCGATGGGCGCCGACGTCACTCTCGCCGATGGTGTGCTGACCGTTCGCGGCCCGGAGAAACTGCGCGGCATCGACATCGATCTCCACGACGTGGGAGAGCTGACCCCCACCGTCGCGGCCCTGGCCGCCCTCGCCGAGGGCACCTCGCATCTACGGGGTATTGCACACCTGCGCGGGCACGAGACCGACCGTCTGGCCGCCCTCGCCGACGAGATCAACAAGCTCGGCGGCTCCGTCACCGAAACCGATGACGGCCTGACGATCGTTCCCGCGGAACTTCATGACGGACAATGGCTCTCGTATGCCGACCACCGCATGGCAACAGCCGGCGCCATCATCGGCCTGGTCGTCGACGGCGTCGAGGTCGACGATGTAGGAACCACCGCCAAGACACTGCCCGGCTTCGAGAACATGTGGGTCGACATGCTCGAGAGTTCGACTGCGACGCCGAAGGCAAGCTTCTGAGTCCGCGGCAGTACGACGAGTCCGACGTCCGGGTACGCCCCGGACGCGGATCCCGCCCCCGTACGAAGACTCGGCCCGAGCATCTCTCGGCTGAATCGGGGATGGTGGTGTCGAAGGATCGTGGTCGTTGGGGTTGCGTCCTCGGCGGTGATCCCGACCGGCTGATCGTCACGATGCGCGCCCGCGAGTTGGGCCGCACCCCGATCGTCGTCGGCGATCAGGTGGACATTGTCGGCGACCTGTCGGGTA
The DNA here is from genome assembly GCF_036541985.1 of Rhodococcus sp. IEGM 1306. Lineage (NCBI taxonomy): Bacteria > Bacillati > Actinomycetota > Actinomycetes > Mycobacteriales > Nocardiaceae > Rhodococcus > Rhodococcus sp. IEGM 1306. Next base: position 320,250 of record NZ_JAZHFF010000005.1, on the reverse strand, counting down.
AAACCGATACTCTGGCTCGCATCGTCCGGGTCTCCGAGCGTTCGACGGTTCTGCGCCGAACCGCGGACGACACCGATCCCTTCGAACGCATCGTCGTCGCGAACGCGCAGCAGTTACTCATCGTCGTGGCACTCGCCGATCCCCCGCCGCGCACCGGCTTCGTCGAGCGCGCACTGGTCGCCGCCTACGTGGGCGGCCTGACACCGATCGTCTGCCTGACCAAGAGCGACCTCGAACCACCCGAGGAATTCGCGAGCACTTTCGCCGACCTCGACATCCAAGTGGTCGTCGCCGGTCGCGACGATCCACTGGACGAACTGACGCAGATCCTCGAGCACAAGCTGACCGCCCTGATCGGGCATTCCGGCGTCGGAAAGTCGACACTGGTCAATCGTCTTGTCCCCGATGCCAATCGAGCGGTCGGCATCGTGTCCGGCGTCGGCAAGGGCCGGCACACGTCGACACAATCGGTGGCACTCCCCCTCGCCGGCGGCGGCTGGGTCATCGACACTCCCGGCATCCGTTCGTTCGGCCTTGCACATATCTCACCCGAGAATGTGGTGGCGGCATTCTCGGACCTTGCCGCGGCGATCGAGGATTGCCCGCGCGGATGCACACACCTGGGGCCGCCGGCGGATCCCGAATGCAAGCTCGACCTGCTGGAGGGCAAATCAGCTCGACGCGTCGTCGCGGTGCGACAACTGCTCGAAGCGATCAAGTCCAACGATCAGTACTGAGCGACACCCCTGCACGACGTCCCAGCGCGAGAACAGCAAAGCGGCCCGACACCATCGAATGGTGTCGGGCCGCTTCTGTTCTGGTCAGCGCAGGCGGGAAATCAGCGAAGGCCCAGGAGGCTGCGCAGCTTTCCGCTCTTACGCTTGCGTGCGATGGCGCTCTTGAGGCCGCTGCGACGCCCGGTCACGGGATCGACGGTCGACGTCAGTTCGCCGTCGAACATCCGCTCCGACGCCGTCTCGGGCGCATTGTCGACGGTGTCCTTGAGGTACTTGTTGGGCAGCGACAGCTTGGCGATGGTGCGCCAGGACTTGGCGTACTGCACGGCAAGCGGGCCCGTCGTGTACGGCAAGTCGTACTTGTCCGCGAGCTGACGCACCGTGACCGCGATGTCCTTGTAGCGGTTGCTGGGCAGATCGGGGAACAGGTGATGCTCGATCTGGTAGCTCAGGTTGCCAGTCATGAAGTCCATGAGCGCGCTGCCCTCGATGTTGGCGCTGCCGAGCATCTGACGCAGGTACCACTGAGCCTGTGTTTCCTTGTCGATGTCTTCCTTGGTGAACTTCTCGGCACCGTCCGGGAAGTGACCGCAGAAGATGACCGCGTTGGTCCACACGTTCCGCAGGGTGTTGGCGGTGAAGTTGGCCGACAACGTGCTCTTCCACGCCGGGCCGGTGATGGCCGGGTAGATGACGTAGTCGCGCAGGACCTGCTTGCCGATCTTCTCGCCGACCTCGCGAAGCTTGCGCTGCGTCTCTTCCTTGTCGGCGCGGCCCTTGGCCACCTTGCCCAGCTCGAGGTGCTGAGCGGCGATGCCGTACTCGAAGAACAGAGCAAGCAGCGTGTTGTAGACCAGGTTGCCGGCATTGAAGGGCTTCCAGCGCTGATCGCGGGTGACGCGAAGGAGGCCGTATCCGACGTCGTCGTCCATTCCGAGGACGTTGGTGTACTTGTGATGCAGGTAGTTGTGGGTCTGCTTCCAGTGTGCAGACGGGCCGGTGACGTCCCACTCCCACGAGGTGGAGTGGATCTCCGGGTCGTTCATCCAGTCCCACTGCCCGTGCATCACGTTGTGCCCGAGTTCCATGTTCTCGATGATCTTCGAGAGCGTCAGCAGACCAACACCGGCAAGCCACGCCGGACGACGACGGCTGGCGAAAAGCACTGCGCGGCCCCCGATTTCGAGCGAACGCTGCAGGCGAATGACGTTGCGCACGTAGCGCGCGTCCTTCTCGCCGCGCGACTCCTCGATGTCGCGACGGATCGCGTCGAGTTCGCGGCCGAGCGCCTCGATGTCGGCGTCCGTGAGATGTGCGTATTCCTTGACATCTGCAATCGCCATGGAAAGCCTCCTAGCAGTGAGTTAGGCGCAAAGTAGTAAGTGCAGAACGATCATGAATGCGAATCGTTCAGATCAACTGCACCTACTGTAGCGTAACTTACGGCACCGTAGGTTAGGTTTTTCCCGATGTAACCTATATCACTTCCGACGCTTCGGCATGCGGGAACGGGCCTGCGACTTGAGTGCGGTCAACAAACCGAGACGCTTACCGGTGACCGGATCCGTACGAAGGTCCTCGACCATCGCCATGGCTGCGTCCCGGAATCCCGAGTCGCGGAACCGTAGTTCCGAAGAGGTTTCCGGAGCATTGTCGGAGGTTGCGGTCAGCCACTTGTCCGGCAAAGCCAACTTGTGGATCGTGCGCAGAGCCAGAAGATACTGCTTGAAGAGCGAACCGGTGGTGTACGGGAGATCGAACTTCTCGCACAATGCACGCATCTTCACAGCGATTTCGGGATAGCGGTTACTCGGCAGATCAGGGAACACGTGATGCTCGATCTGGTAACTCAGATTGCCGCTCATGAGTCCCATGAGCTTGCCCGAATTGAAGTTCGCACTACCGAGCATCTGGCGCAGGTACCACTCGTGACGAGTCTCCTGCTCGAATTCGGCAACCGTGAACTTCTCGGCACCGTCCGGGAAGTGGCCACAGAAGATGACGACGTACGCCCACAGGTTGCGCACGAGATTCGCGGTGGCATTGGCCGTCATGGTCGACTTCCACGCCGGCCCCGTCAGAGCCGGGAACAAGATGAAGTCCTTGCCCACCTGACGAAAGATCTTGCGCGCGAAGTCTTTGTTCGCCTGCGAGTTCAGTTGTCCCTTTTCCGCGCCCTCCAACTCGGCTGCCGCCGTGAGGTCGTGCAGCGCGATGCCCCACTCGAACGTGGCCGCCAAGATCACGTTGGCGATCGGCTGGAACAGGTTGATCGGCTTCCACGGCTCGTCACGCGTCATACGCAGGATCCCGAAACCGAGATCCTCGTCCATACCGACGACGTTGGTGTACGTGTGGTGCTGGTAGTTGTGGGCGCGCTTCCAGTGCTCGGAAGGACCGGTCTGGTCCCACTCCCACGAGACGGAGTGAATCTCGGGATCGTTCATCCAGTCCCATTGCCCGTGCATGACGTTATGCCCGAGTTCCATGTTCTCGATGATTTTCGACAGGCTCAGCAGGGTCGTACCGACCAGCCATGCCGGTCGGTACCGACTGCCGAACAGCGCGATACGCCCGCCGAGCTCCAACGCCCGCTGGACGCGAATGACGCGACGAATGTAGCGGGCGTCCCGGATTCCACGAGAGTCTTCGATGTCGAGTCGAATCTGATCGAGTTCACGTCCGAGAGCTTCGACATCGGCCTCGGTGAGGTGCGAAAACTCTTTGATATCGGTGATGGCCACCGTGGTCCTCCGTGTGCCTAGAAGCTATGCGTCCAGCGTACAGTCGCCGGCGGCAGCGGAGATGCACGTCTGAATGCGCTCACCCTCCGCGTGCTGTTTACCCGAACGTAGATCGATCGCGTGGCCGGCAACGAGAGGTACGACACACGTCTGGCAGATGCCCATACGGCAACCGAAGGGCATCAAGGCACCGGACTGCTCGCCGGCCTCCAGAAGGGTCGTCGCGCCGTCGACGGTGATCGTCTTACCCGACTTCTCGAACGTGACCGTGCCGCCGTCCGCCGAAGCGTCGATGCGCGACACCGCGAACCGCTCCATGTGGAGTCGATCCTCGATGCCTTCCGCCTTCCAGACGTCTTCGAGCTCGTCGAGCAACGGAAGTGGTCCACACGCCCAGGCGTGGCGCTCACGCCAGTCGGGGCAGACCGTGTCGAGTGAACTGAGTTTGAACTTTCCGTCACGGCGCGTGAGTTGAACGTGGCTCACGAAGTCCTCGTGCTCTGCATGCAGTGCCGTGAGTTCGTCGGCGAACATCACGTCGGATTCCGTCGGAGCCGAGTGGATGTGCATGACGTCGGGCAATTGACCGCGCCGGTTCATCGTCCGCAGCATGCCCATGACCGGAGTGATGCCACTGCCCGCGGTGATGAACAGGATCTTCTCCGGCGGCGGATCAGGCAATGCGAAGTTGCCCGACGGCGTGGCCAGTCGAACGATGGTTCCCGACGGCACCGCGCCGCTGACGAGGTGGCTCGAGAGGAAGCCCTCGGGCATGGCCTTGACCGCGATGGAGATGCGCTTGTTCTCCCAGTTGGGAGGAGAAGTAAGTGAGTACGACCGCCAGTGCCACCGGCCGTCGATATGCAGGCCGATGCCGATGTACTGCCCCGGCTGGTAGTTGAAGTCGAATCCCCAACCCGGCTTGATGACGATGGTCGCCGAATCCGTGGTCTCGGGCCGGACTTCGACGATCTGACCACGCAGCTCGCGGGCGGACCACAACGGATTTGCGAGGTGCAGATAGTCGTCGGGAAGCAACGGTGTGGTCAGCCGAGCCGCCGCACCGCGAAGCAGATTGAGCTTCGACCGCGCTGCCGGAACTACCGACGCCGCCGGTGCCTCGATCCAGTCCTTCAGACCCATCAGACCTCCACCTCTCACCTTCCGAACCCACTGCCTACGGTACCGTAGGTTATCAGGTTACGGTACCGTAGGTTACTTGACGGTAAGCACATTTACAGCAGGTCGAGCAAGAACGGCAACTCCTGCGCGGCGTACCACGCCAACTCGTGGTCCTCCGCGTCGCCGAGCGTGAACTCGGCATCGGCATCACCGAGATCCGCCGCGTCGACTATGCCAGCAGCGCGCTCGATGTCCGATTCTGCCTGTTCGAGGTCGACATGCACAGATGCAACCTGAGCCATCGTGACAGGACCTGCCAATCGGACTACCGAATCGTCGAGATCGGGCCGCAACTTCACATCGGCATCGTCGACGTCGGCGGCAACGACAGCACGCCGGAAGGTGACGTCGCCCTCGGTTCCGGCGATCAGCCGCAGCGACGCACGCGCAGCCTCACCCATGGCGACCTCGGCCAACTCGTCGTCGTCCCCCGCCGCGTACGACTCACGCAACGTCGGGGTGACCGCAAAAGCCGTCCGGCTCATCGGGTCGAACTCCTGATCTGCGACCAACTTCTGCAAAATCTCGACCGTCGCCGGTACGTACACCCTCATGAGACCACCTTCATGCTCGTTCGTCACCGACTCGCATCCGTCAATTCCTCGAGTGACTCGAAGATCAGCGAACGAACGACGTCGACGTCCGACATCGCGTCACGGTCGGCATTCAAACCGTAGTAGACATTTCCGTCGTACGACGTCAGGGCAATGCTGAGTGTCTGATTCTTGAGCAGTGGCGACACCGGATACATCTCCAGCATCCGAGCTCCGCCGAGGTAGAGCGGGAACTGCGGCCCTGGCGCATTGGTGATCATCAAGTTGAACATTCGCTGCGACAGACTGCTGGCCGCCCGGGAGCTCATCGCATGCAGCGTCGCCGGCGCAAACCCGGACATTCGCACCATCGTCTGCGCGGTGACCCGCCGACCCTGACGCGCGAATGCCTCCGTCGCATGCGCCACGTGCGAGAGCCGAACCACAGCGTTGGGTTCACCGACAGGCAGGTCGATGAGGAACGAGGAAACATGTCCCGGCGCCTGCGGATCGTCGACGTCGGGACTCTCGGGGCCATCCGTGTAGACCGACATGGGCACCATCGCCCGCACGATGGTCGCCTCGGTCACCGGCTCGCCACGCGAGAGCAACCAGTTCCGCATCGCTCCGGCGATGACGGTCAGAATCACGTCGTTGATCTCGCACCCGTACCGCGCGCGAATGCGTCGATAGTCCTCGAGTGACGTCTTGGCCACCGCGAGGCGTCGATTGCGCGAGATGGTGGCGTTGAGCGGGCTCGACGGGGCAACCTGCGTCGCCGTTCGAACCACTTCTGCGAGCTTTCCCAGCGCGCTCACCGCCTCGGTGACGGACGTGGTCACGTCGTTGAACGCCGCACGCGCCCGCGCGATCCCCTCCCCCGGGCTCGTCACGAGATCCGCCAGCGCGCTGACCAACAAGCTGGTATCGCTCGGCGGCCTGGCGGGCATCCACAATTCTTCGGGGCCGGGCGCTCGATTCTTCTCCGGATCGAAGATCACCTGACTGATCTCGGGAGCCGCCTCGCCGTCCACCAACGACGAATGGGACTTCGTGAAGATGGCAAATCTGTTTCTGCTCAGACCCTCGACCAGGTACATCTCCCACAGCGGTCTCGTGCTGTCGAGAGGTCTCGACGTCAGCCGCGCGATCAGATCCATCAGCTGTTCGTCGGACCCCGGCTTGGGCAGAGCCGATCGACGTACGTGATACGTGATGTCGAAATCCGAGTCGTCCACCCACACCGGGCGGGCCAGCCCGAACGCCACCTCACGAACTCTCTGGCGGTACCGCGGAACCGATCCGAGCCGATCTTCGACCAGGCGAAGCAGTTCCTCGTGATCGATCCCGTTTCGCAATTGCCGGAATATCCCCAACGAGCCGACATGCATCGGCGTCGTCCCGGCTTCGAGGAAGTAGAAGGCCGCGTCCTGAGTGGTCAGTCTGTTCACCATGGCTTCGTGTCCCCTCCTTCGCCGAGATCGAACAGAATCGACAACTCCTCGATGGTCGATTCCGAGCCGACGTGATGGACCCCGACCATCCCGACGGCCACCGCCGCGCGAACGTTCACCTCGAGATCGTCCACGAAGACGAGCTCCCCCGGATCGACGCCCAACCGACTCGCAGCCAACAGATAGATCTCGGCGTCGGGCTTCGCCATCTCGACGTCACCGGACAAGATCACGTCGTCGACCAAGACCCCGTCACCGAGATCCCGCAACCACTGAGCATTGGCACCGCCGGGATCGTTGCTGACGATTCCCGTCACGATTCCGCGGGCCCTCACCGCGCGCACGACCGCGCTCAAGCCGTCGAGATCCGATCCCGGACCGAACAGCACGCCACCGACATCCAACAGAAGTCCCCGCACGCCATCACCCTAAGTCGCGATGGTGATCACGGCGACATCTCGAGCGTTTCGTGTCATGCTTCTCACCATCGCTCGGGGGAGCGAAGTCGAGACGGTTGTCTCGGACGCACGATCATCCGGGGGGATGTCATGGAGCAGGACTGCGCAATCATTCTCGAGCAGGCGCCGCACTTCGAGCCGCACGCACACACCGTCGTGCTGGTGCGGCCACAGTGTCGGCCAGACCGAATGCAGTGTCGAACAGACCGGATGCTGCATCGCCCGCGAAGGTCGCCGCACAACGGAACGTCGCCCAGTGCCGGGTTCACTCACACTCCGGAACCGCGCTTGGCAGGTGCCGACATCTTCTGGAATCGATCGCTTCGCCTGGTTCTCGAAACCGTCGACCGACGACGAAATCCACGACAGCTCAAGGGCGTGTTGACGCCGTCCGTCCTGGAAGTTGTTGCACGACTTTACACTTCGGAGTTTTCGGCCCGAAAGCTGGGCGGCGCGGCCGTTCACCGCACCCACGTTCAAGCAGTGTCGGAGAGTACCGCCGAAGTCTGTGCGACGTACACACGAGGCACGCAGACGTTTGCCGTCGCGGGTCGGATCGACCGCACAGACGGAACAGGCTGGACGGTCACCGCACTACACGTGGTGTGACCGTCCAGCCTGCCGAGTACTACCTGCGCTGGTTTCTCAGCGCTTGCGCTTGGACTTCGGAGCCCGATTGCTCTTCGACTGCGTCCGCGCTGCTTCACGACGTTCGCGACGCGAGGCGGCGCCGTCACCGGAGTCGGCGGCCGAGTCGCGAGTTGCCTTCGCCTTGCCGTCCTCGTCCGGGCCGGTGTACGTCAGTCGTGACGGACCTTCGTCGTCAAGTCCCTTGGCGCGCAACGCCGTCGGGGCAGCAGTTCCGGCAGTCCTGGCCGCAGCTTCCTGCGTCGGGAGCGGCTTGGGTGCCGTGGCCGACGCCGCGGCGGCCGAGCCTGCGGTGACGGAAATTCCGCTCGCGGGCTGAGCCGGCGCTGCCTCGACCTGGAGATTGAAGAGGAATCCGACGGACTCTTCCTTCAATCCGTCGAGCATGCCGATGAACATGTCGTAACCCTCGCGCTGGTACTCGACCAATGGATCGCGCTGGGCCATCGCACGCAGACCGATTCCCTCCTTGAGGTAATCCATCTCGTAGAGATGCTCACGCCACTTGCGGTCCAGGACCGAGAGGAAGACACGACGCTCGAGTTCGCGCATACCGTTTTCGCCAGCGATCGCATCGATCTCGGCCTCACGCTTCTTGTACGCCGCGTGGGCGTCTTCGAGCAAAGCGGTTCGCAGGTCGTCACGACTCAGGTCACTGTTGATGCCTGCGCCGTCCTCCCCCGCCAACGTCTTGTGATCGATGCCGACCGGGTACAGCGTCTTGAGCGCGGTCCACAGCTGCTCGAGATCCCAGTCCTCGACGTATCCCTCAGCGGTGGCGCCGTCGACGTAGGCGGTGACCACGTCGGTGATCATCTGCTCGACCTGACCCTCCATGTCCTCACCCTCGAGGATCTGGCGGCGCTCCTTGTAGATGACCGTTCGCTGCTGGTTCATGACCTCGTCGTACTTGAGGACATTCTTGCGAATCTCGAAGTTCTGCTGCTCCACCTGGGTCTGAGCGCTCTTGATGGCCTTCGAGACCATCTTGGCTTCGATCGGGACGTCGTCGGGCAGGTTCAGGCGCGTCATGATCGACTCGAGTGCCGAACCGTTGAAGCGGCGCATGAGCTCGTCACCGAGCGAGAGGTAGAACCGCGATTCGCCGGGATCACCCTGACGTCCGGAACGACCACGCAACTGGTTGTCGATACGACGCGATTCGTGACGCTCGGTGCCCAGGACGTACAGGCCGCCGGCATCGCGGACCTTCTCGGCGTCCGCCTTGACCTCGGCCTTGACCTCGTCCAGAACTGCGTCCCACGCTGCCTCGTACTCGTCCGGCGTCGTAACCGGATCGAGGCCCTTCTTGCGCAGCGCGATGTCGGCGATGATGTCCGGGTTACCACCGAGCACGACGTCGGTACCGCGGCCGGCCATGTTGGTCGCGACAGTGACCGCACCGGACCGACCGGCCTCGGCGATGATGGTCGCTTCCTTCTCGTGGAACTTCGCGTTCAGGACGTTGTGGGCGACGCCGCGCTTGGTGAACTGCTTGGACAAGTACTCCGAGCGCTCGACGCTGGTGGTACCGATGAGGACGGGCTGGCCGTTCTCGTGGCGCTCGACGACGTCGTCGACCACCGCGTCGAACTTGGCTTCCTCGGTCTTGTAGATGAGGTCGCCGTTGTCGACTCGAACCATCGGACGGTTGGTCGGAATCGGAATCACGCCGAGGGTGTAGGTCTGATGAAGCTCGGCAGCTTCCGTCTCGGCGGTACCCGTCATGCCCGACAACTTGTCGTACAGACGGAAGTAGTTCTGCAAGGTGATGGTGGCAAGGGTCTGGTTCTCCGCCTTGATCTCCACCTTCTCCTTGGCCTCGATCGCCTGGTGCATGCCCTCGTTGTAGCGGCGGCCGACCAGCACGCGGCCGGTGAACTCGTCGACGATGATGACCTCACCGTCACGGACGATGTAGTCCTTGTCCTTGGTGTAGAGCTCTTTGGCCTTGATCGCGTTGTTCAGGTAGCTCACCAGCGGCGAATTCGCGGCTTCGTACAGGTTGTCGATACCGAGCTGGTCCTCGACCAGTTCGACGCCCGCCTCGTGCACACCGATGGTGCGCTTGCGGATGTCGACCTCGTAGTGAACGTCCTTCTTCAGCAGCGGCGCGATGCGCGCGAATTCGCTGTACCACTTGCTGGAGCCGTCAGCCGGGCCCGAGATGATGAGCGGGGTTCGGGCTTCGTCGATGAGGATCGAGTCGACCTCGTCCACGATGGCGAACGCATGGCCACGCTGAACCAGGTCGTCCAACGAATGCGTCATGTTGTCGCGCAGGTAGTCGAAACCGAACTCGTTGTTGGTGCCGTAGGTGATGTCCGCTGCGTAGGCGACGCGACGCTCGGCCGGCGTCATGCCCGAGAGGATCACGCTGGTCTCGAGGCCGAGGGCGCGGTGAACGCGGCCCATCCACTCCGAGTCACGCTTGGCGAGGTAGTCGTTGACTGTGACCACGTGGACGCCGTCGCCGGCGATCGCGTTGAGGTATGCCGGAAGAACGCAGGTCAGGGTCTTGCCCTCACCGGTCTTCATCTCGGCGACGTTGCCGAAGTGCAGGGCCGCGCCACCCATGATCTGCACGTGGAAGTGCTTCTGGTCGATCACGCGCCACGACGCCTCGCGGGCCACGGAGAATGCCTCGGGCAACAGCTCGTCGAGGGATTCCCCGGCGGCGTAGCGCTCACGGAACTCGGTGGTCTTGGCTTTGAGTTGCTCGTCTGTCAGGCCTTCGACATCGGGCGACAGAGATTCGACATGCTCGGCGATGTGCTTGAGCCGCTTGACCATGCGACCTTCACCAACACGGAGCAGCTTCGATAGCGACAGCGACGGCACAGTCTTCTTCGTCCTCAATCTTCGGCGACAGGGGGTCACACACTGAAAATCCGGCCGGGGTCCGAAAACTCCGGCCGGATTCCATGGTAGGCGCTACCGGCGGCGAGCGAGCAAACCCACCACCGATTGGGTCATGTCAGGCGGATCAATCCGTAGTCGAAAGCGTGACGACGGTAGACGACGGACGGCTTGTCCGACTCCTTGTCATGGAAGAGAAAGAAGTCGTGTCCGACCAGTTCCATCTCGTAGAGAGCGTCGTCGATGGTCATCGGCTCGGCCGGGTGATCCTTCGTGCGGACCACGCGTCCGGGGCCGTCGTACTCGTCCGGCTCTTGACCGTTCAGCGAAATGTCCGGTGTGACTCCGAGTGAGTCTGCGTCGACGAGGGAGGCGGTTGCCTCCGCGACGGATACCGGTCGCTTGTCACCGTAATGGACCTTCTTGCGGTCCTTGGTTCGACGGAGGCGACTCTCGAGCTTGTCGATCACCGATTCGAAGGCGGCGTAGAAGCTGTCTGCGGACGCTTCGGCTCGGGCCACCGGGCCTTTACCTCGAGCGGTGATCTCGACGCGCTGGCAACTCTTCGCCTGTCGTCGGTTGCGTTCATGTTGGAGTTCCACGTCGAAGTGGAATATGGAGGGGTCGAAGTGTTCGAGTCGCGCCAGCTTTTCCGAAACGTAGATTCGGAAGTGATCGGGGATCTCGACATTTCGTCCCTTGACTACGACGTCGGATCTCGGAGCTGCGGCATTCTCGGAACGCTCGATGGTGGCGTCCTCGATGAAAAACGAGGCTTGCGAAGGGGTCGTCACTCGTACCTCCCAATTACGGCCCCGCCCCACGGTGGGCGGCGGCAAATTCTGCAAGTACCGAGAGGGGATCCGCCCGGCACCAGTATCGAAGTACCACCTCCTACCAGTATTTTCGGGTGTGCCGCCGACGCTAGTACGTAACGCGCGCGAGTGCCACTGTTCCAACGAAATTCATCTAAGCCCCTGCAAGGACAAGCACGAGAGTTGTCCGAATCCCACTGAGCGAGAGAGCCCGAACCGACTCTGCCGCAGTCGCTCCCGTGGTCAGGACGTCGTCGAGCACGACGATGTCGCTGTCCTGCGCCATGGAAGAGATCGCTGTGGTGTCGAGAGACACACGACCGTTCACATTGGTCACCCGGTCGGCCGCGGACAGCCCGACCGAGTCACGTACGCCCCGCGTCATCCGGAGAATCGGACACACTCGTATCGGACGAGCCACAGCAGAACCGGTTTCGCGCTTTTCGCGCACACTCTCGGCTACCCGGCGCACGGGATCACCCCCGCGAGAGCGCGCCGCGCGGGCGCGTGTGGGTGCCGGCACCAGGACGATCGGGTCCCGAATCCCGGCGCCGAGCTCGCCCCACCGTTCCAGCGTGGCCAATGCACCGGCCACAGCGATCCCCAGAGGCGTCGCGAGGTCCCGACGACCCCGTTCCTTCATCTCGATCACACTGCGCCGTCTGGGGCCGTCGTAGCGGCCGAGTGCCCACACCGGCACGCCCGGGTCGACGCGCGGACTCAGTTGAACCGGATGGTCACGCATCAGTTCCGCGCACTCACGACACCACAGAGTCCCCGTGCGGCCACACCCACCACACTCGCGTGGCAACAACAGATCGAGCAGGCCGGCACCGAATTTCTTGTCCCCCATGGCCGAATCGTGACCTGGGGCACCGACATGAAACCGAGCGCCGACGCGTCAGCCGGGTGGAGACGCGTCAGCCAGGTAGAACCGGGATGGCTTTCTGTCCGGTCAGCACGGTCACTTCACGCCAACGACGATCCCCGGCGGGGTCGTTGTTGTTCAGTTGGAACACCGCGCGCGCGTCGGCCACGTACTCGGTGGTCGGCGACGCATCCACGGAGGTGACGGGAGCCGTCAGGTTTCCACTCGGCAGCGCGTCCATTCGGGAACCGTCGATCGCGACCTGGACGACCGGTATGTCGGCTCCACTGCGCGCGATCACGATGGTGTCGCTGTTGCTCCAGTCGAGCGAGAGCGCGGTGCTGCCCAAACCGGAGGCCACTGCGCGTGGACTCGTCAGGGCGTAGACGCCGCTGGCTGTGCGCACGACTACGGCCAGGTAGACCTTGCCGTCGATGATCATCGCCGCTCGCACACCGTCACGGGAGAGTCGTAGTTCCGAGATCGTGGAACCGACCGACGTCAGGGCCCCGACATCGACATTGGTGACCGACACCCGGCCGGTGCCTGGTTCACGGACGACCCGTACGACGGTATTGCCGTTCACGGCCGCCCAGACCGCGTTGTTGTCCAGCTCCCACGAAGGTCGGGTGATGGCACTGCCTTCGAGTACCGGAACGGATCCTTCGCCGTAGGTCCCGAGCGACAAGTCGAATCTTGTGGCTGGATCCGGCCGAGCAGTGTCCGCGACGGCTGCCACCAACTTGCCGTCCCGGGAGAGAGCGGCCGCTGTGAGGTTGCCCGCAGTGCCCGCGAAGCCGGGCACCGGAGCCGCCTCCTGCTCGGTGACGCTCACCAGTGAGCCGTTGCGCAGGGCGTGCAGTCCGACGGTCGCACTCGTGGTGGCCAGCGGGTTGGTGGATGCGACGTCAGCGGTGGTCCAGCCGTCCGCATGAGCTGCGTCCAGCGGTTCGCCGTCGATCTCCAGTACATACGGTCCCGCGACATCGGCATTGGCGAGCGTCCAAATGACCTGTGCTGCAAACAAACCGCGAGTAGCAGCATCCATCGGGTTGTCGAGGCGGAAGTTGATGCGCACGCCACCGAGCCCGACACCGACCTGTCCCGGCTTGCCGTCGGCCTTGGTGATCGGACCGATCACCGACACGCCATTGCCGAGTTCGTTTCGTACAGCCGGCGCCAGCGCTGCCTTCGGTCCGTCGATCATCAGGCCGATCAGCTGAGCTGCCACCTGGTCCTGTCCGCCGGAAATCCAGCGAAGGTCAGGGACGACCGTCTGACTCGTGGGGTCGAGGAAGAACAACGACTTGCGCTGATAGGCGCCGAGGAACTGCGGGCGCTCCATGATCACACCGGGTGGCAGATCACTGATCCGCCATTCGCCGTCGGTCAACGTCAGGGTCATCCTCGCTTCGAAGCTGCCCTCTTCGGGAACGTACAGTCCGCCCGGATCGAGGCGACCTACCTTGTTCACCCGAATCGTGTACACCGCTTCGGAACTGGTTCGCGATGCGGACAGGGTGTCGATCTTGTCGACGATGACGGCGCTGGACGCGTCGTCCCAGCGCGCCGACGCGTCTTTGGTGAGGTACTGACGTGCTGCGGCATGCCGGTTGGACGGATCGGTACTCGCCTTGACGAAGTCGCGTACCAGCAGGTCCGGCTCTCGCCCTGATGCCGGTGATTCGACGGAGGTTCCGGGCACGGCTGTTGCCAGAGTTCCGATTGCCTGCGGCGACGAGGACTCGGGCAGACTCGCGCACGCGCCGGTCAGCAACAGCACGCTGAGCGTTGTTGCGAGAAGTCCCAGACGACGACGGGTTCCGATCATGATCGATCGCCGCCGCTGGACTCGTTCCGCGAGTCCGGTTCACGCGGCGTCGGCAGGGACGACGTGACCTCGCCGACGGTATCGGCGACGATGTCGGCTTCGCTCGGTGTGCGCACGAATTTGGTGGTCGTCGGCTTGAGCGGCAGCGGACTCGACACGACTTTCTTGCCGCGGGTACGCGAGAGCGTCAGCCGGAAGCAGGCACCGACGCCTGGTTCGCCCCAGGCTTCGAGCTTGCCGTCGTGCAGATTCGCGTCCTCGACGCTGATCGCGAGGCCGAGTCCGGTGCCACCACTGCGGCGCACGCGGGACGGGTCCGATCGCCAGAACCGATTGAAGACCAACTTCTCCTCCCCTGGCCGCAATCCCACGCCACTGTCACGGACGATGAAGGCGAGAGCATTGTCGTCGGCGCGAAGGCGAAGCAGGATCGGCTTCCCTTCACCGTGATCGATGGCGTTGGCCAGGAGATTTCGCAGGATGCGTTCGACGCGGCGCGGATCCACATCGGCCATGACGGGCTCGTCGGGCATGTCCACGATCAGTTCGGTGCCGGATTCGCGGGCGAGATGGCGAACCGTGGAAACCGCCGCTCGAGCGCACATACGCACGTCGAGTTGTTCGGACGCGAGTTCCGCGACGCCGGCGTCGTGGCGGGAGATCTCGAGGAGGTCTGCCAGTAGCCCCTCGAACCTGTCCAGTTCGGCGACAAGCAGTTCCGACGACCGACGCAGCATCGGGTCGAGGTTCTCACTGCCGTCGTAGATCAGGTCGGCTGCCATTCGGACCGTCGTCAGTGGAGTGCGGAGTTCATGGCTGACATCGGAGGTGAAGCGTTTCTGCAGACTGCCGAACTCCTCGAGTTGGGTGATCTGTTTCGACAGACTCTCGGCCATCTCGTTGAAGGACATGGCCAGGCGCGCCATGTCGTCCTCGCCGCGGACCGGCATTCGTTCCTTGAGTCGGCCGTCTGCGAAACGCACCGCGATCCGTGAGGCCGATCGAATGGGAAGGACGACCTGTCTGGCGACCAACAGTGAAATCGCCGCCAGGAGCACCAGCAACACCGCTCCACCGATCAGCAGGGTGCTTCGAACCAGAGAGAGACTTCGGTCTTCGCTGGCCAGCGGGAAGATCAGGTACAGCTCGAGACCGGAGATCGACGACGCGGTGGGGCTACCGATGATCAGCGCGGGTCCGGAGTAACCGTTCGGGTTGGACACTGTCGCGAATTGGTAGCTGATCTGGCCGCGTTTGACGAACTCGCGCAGGTTGTCGGGGATCTGATCGACCGGGCCCGAACTCGTCGGCTGGCGCGGCCCGTCCCCGGGCACGATGAGCACCGGATCGAAGGTGCCGGCCGAACCGGAGGCCTGGCCCGAGGTCTGGTTTCGACGGCTCGTCAGTCCGGACGCCGCGCTCTCCAACTGGACGTTCAGTGCCGTCGAATCGTCGACGCCGGCGAGTTGGTCTTCCACGATGCCGCGGGCACGGTCCATTTCTTCGGTCGCCGCAGTGATCTTCGTTTCCAACAGCCGATCGGTGATCTGGCTGGTGAGCACAACGCCGAGAATGACGATGACGATCAAGGACAGCGTCAAAGTCGAGACGACCACTCGCAACTGGAGCGAGCGTCGCCACGTGTGCGCGAGGGTGTTGCTCATCGAGTGACACCACCGCAGGAATGGCGTCAGCCGTCGGTTGAGACGACGACGCCACCTGGAAACTCCGCTCACGGCGGTCCGGCCTTGTAGCCGACCCCCCTGACCGTCAGAACCACTTCGGGATTCTCGGGATCAGTTTCGACCTTGGCGCGCAAACGCTGAACGTGCACGTTCACCAGACGGGTGTCGGCGGCATGGCGGTATCCCCACACCTGCTCGAGGAGGACTTCACGGGTGAACACCTGGCGCGGCTTGCGCGCCAAGGCGACCAGCAGGTCGAATTCGAGTGGCGTGAGCGAGATCTGCTCGCTGCCGCGGCTGACCTTGTGTGCCGGAACGTCGATCACGATGTCGGCGATGCTCAGCAGTTCGGCCGGTTCTTCTTCGGTACGGCGCAGGCGAGCGCGCACCCGCGCCACCAACTCCTTCGGCTTGAACGGCTTCATGATGTAGTCGTCCGCACCGGATTCGAGGCCGAGCACGACGTCGACGGTGTCGGTCTTGGCCGTCAGCATCACGATGGGCACACCGGAATCCGCACGCAGAACCCGGCATACGTCGATGCCGTTCATTCCGGGAAGCATGAGATCGAGCAGGACCAGATCGGGCCGAGTCTCACGCACTGCCGCGAGCGCCAGGGTTCCGTCGCCTACCACGTAGGGATCGAAACCCTCACCACGCAGCACGATCGTGAGCATCTCGGCGAGTGCCGTGTCGTCGTCGACAACCAGAATCCTTGGTTTCATATCCCTATCGTTGCATCTCGGAGCGATGAATCAGACCGTTACGTGGCCGTGCGGCGTGCCGCGTCTTTCCCTCTACTGTGCCGGAAAGTTCGAATCACGGCCGCAAGGGTGACCGATCACGCGAAATCCGCGAGCCTGTGCGCCAGGTCGGCCGGGTCCGTCTCCGGCCCCACGATCCACCAGGGTGAGACCCAGGCCGTCGCTGCCAACTGCGTGTACAGCTCACCGGTTCTTGCTTGCAGGCCGCCGTCGCGCTCGTAGGCGTCGAGCTGACGCGACGCGTCCTCGGCCTCACGCGAGCGGGCGCGCTGCTCGGCGAGCGCTACCGGTACGTCGAGGTACAACTGCAGATCGGGAGCGGGGAGAGCGAGTCGGCCCAGCTCCAATTCACGGACCCAGGCGACCATCTCGCCGTCCACGCCCTGATGCACGCGCGCCGCGTTGTAGGCGGCGTTGGACGCCACGTAGCGGTCGAGGAGAACAATGTCGTTGGTGGACAACAGTTCCGAGATCCGATCCGCAGCACCGGCGCGGTCCAAGGCGAACAGGACTGCCATCGCGTTCACGGATTCAGCCAGATCTCCGTGTGATCCTTTGAGTGCCTCGGCAGCAAGATCCGCGTGGATCGACTTTCCGTACCGCGGAAAATCCAGAGTTGCGATCGACGTGCCGCCGCGGCGGAGTTCGCTCTCCACTTTGCCGATCAACGTTCGCTTTCCAGCTCCGTCGAGGCCTTCCAATGCCACCAGTGTTCCCACGGCGGACAAGCCTATCCCCCGGCCTGCTTGCACAGACCGGGGGACGGCGGGCACTACATTCTCAGCGACGAATCACCGAGTCAGTAGCGGTAGTGCTCCGGCTTGTACGGGCCTTCGACGTCGACGCCGATGTACTCAGCCTGGTCCTTCGTGAGCTTGGTCAGCGTGCCACCGAGTGCCTCGACGTGGATCTTGGCGACCTTCTCGTCGAGGTGCTTCGGGAGGCGGTAGACCTCGTTGTCGTACTCGTCCGGCTTCGTCCACAGTTCGATCTGTGCGATGACCTGGTTGGAGAAGCTGTTGCTCATCACGAACGACGGGTGGCCCGTCGCGTTGCCGAGGTTGAGCAGGCGGCCTTCGGACAGCACGATGATCGAGTGGCCGTCGGCGAAGGTGAACTCGTCGACCTGCGGCTTGATGTTGATCCGCGTGACGTCGCCGGACTTCTCGAGGCCGGCCATGTCGATCTCGTTGTCGAAGTGACCGATGTTGCCCAGGATGGCCTGGTGCTTCATGGCCTTCATGTGCTCGAACGTGATGATGTCCTTGTTACCGGTGGACGTGATCACGATGTCGGCCCAACCGATGGCCTGCTCGACGGTCTTGACCTCGAAGCCGTCCATGAGCGCCTGAAGGGCATTGATGGGGTCGACCTCGGTGACTGCGACGCGAGCGCCCTGGCCACGAAGTGCCTCGGCACAACCCTTGCCGACGTCGCCGTAACCACAGACCAGCGCAGCCTTGCCACCGATCAGAACGTCGGTGCCGCGGTTGATGCCGTCGAGCAGCGAGTGGCGCGTGCCGTACTTGTTGTCGAACTTGCTCTTGGTGACCGAGTCGTTGACGTTGATCGCGGGGAACGTGAGTTCGCCGGCAGCGGCAACCTGGTACAGGCGCAGAACGCCCGTTGTGGTCTCCTCGGTGACGCCCTGGACGGACTCCGCGATTGCCGTCCACTTGCCCTTGTCGGACTCGAGGGACTGACGCAGAAGTGCGAGGAAGACCTTGTACTCGTCGGAATCCTGGTCGTCGTCCGTGGGCGGTACGACGCCGGCCTTCTCGAACTGTGCGCCCTTGAGCACCAGCATGGTGGCGTCGCCGCCGTCGTCGAGAATCATGTTGGCGGGCTCGCCCGGCCAGGTCAGCATCTGCTCCGCTGCCCACCAGTACTCTTCGAGGGTTTCACCCTTCCAGGCGAAAACCGGAACGCCCTTGGGCTCTTCCGGGGTGCCGTGCGGACCGACGACGATGGCGGCGGCAGCGTGATCCTGCGTGGAGAAGATGTTGCACGAAGCCCAGCGGACCTCGGCGCCGAGCGCCGTCAGCGTCTCGATCAGAACCGCGGTCTGAATGGTCATGTGCAGCGAGCCGGAAACGCGAGCGCCCTTGAGCGGCAATACCTCTGCGTATTCGCGACGAAGCGCCATGAGGCCGGGCATCTCGTGCTCTGCCAGACGGATTTCCTTGCGACCGAACTCCGCGAGCGAAAGATCTGCAACTTTGAAGTCGATGCCGTTACGGCTCTCGGCCACGGGCGTTGTTGAAACTGAGGTCGTCATCTGCCTCTCCTGGTTGACGTGCAAACTATGCACAAGCCTATCGGTGTACCAGGCTATCGGTTAGACGCCCTCTCCCGCCCGCCCCTCTCGCGCCACGTCGATGAAGGGCCCGAGCAACGTGCCCAGATCCTCCGCCACCGAAGCCCCGGACTCCGGCGGCATCGAAATGTAGCTGAGCCCGAGACGCGCGATCGCCCTGGCCAAGATCCCGGCATCAGCGGGTGACGCCTGTATCCACCCTCGCTGGAAACTCTCCGCAAGCCGTGACGACGCCCGCTCGATGATGACCGCGCTGTCGGTGGTGATCAGGCGAAGCAGGTCCGGCTTGGCCTCACCGGTGAGGAGTGAGATCACCAACGGGTCGGTTGCACTGGAGGCGAAGAACGATCCGAAGCCCGCCATCAACGCCTCGACTGCACGTCCTTCGTTCGCCACCATGGCCTCGTCCACGGCGTCGACGAATCCGTCGGCAAGGCGAAGCGCGTACGCCTCGGCAAGCCCTTGCCTCGAACCGAACTCGTTGTAGAGCGTCTGACGACTCACACCGGCATGCTTGGCCAGAACTGTCAGCGTCACCTCGGACCAGTCGCGCTCGGTCAACAACTCACGCATCGAATCGAGCACCGACGTACGCAGCAGCAGGCGCGACGCTTCTTTCTGCGGCAGACGAGTGGGCGTCGAAGTCATGGTGACGACACTACCGCCGCACTCAGGTCTCTTCGACGCCGACGCATCTCACCGTCGTTCGACCTCCACCATGAAGAAGTCACTCTTCGCCGCCCCGCAGTCCGGGCAACTCCAGTCGTCGGGAATGTCGTCCCAGCGAGTGCCCGGCTCGATACCGTCGTCCGGCCAGCCGACCGCCTCGTCGTACTCGAATCCGCACTGCGCGCACTGATACAGCTTGTAGTCGTTCATGATTCACTCCCCGCCGGTGCCGGCATCGTTTCGAAGTCCAGCTTTTCCCTCACGCCGCAGTCCGGGCAGCACCAGTCGTCCGGAACGGCATCCCACGGCGTACCGGCCGGAAACCCTTCTCGTGGTGCACCCTTCGACTCGTCGTAGACGTATTCGCACACCGGGCATCGGTAGCTGCTCATCACGCTGCTCCGTACCGAGCGAGGATGCGATCGCGCTTGGACGGCTGAACGTTGACGCGGGTGATGTCGCCGCCGTAATGCGCAAGGACCTTGGGATCCATCACTTTTCGCCACAGCGGCGGAACGTAAGCGAGCATGATCATGCTCGCGTAGCCGCTGGGCAGGTTGGGTGCGCCGTCCATGCTTCGAAGCGTCTGATACCGACGCGTCGGGTTCGCGTGGTGGTCGCTGTGACGCTGGAGGTGATACAGGAAGATGTTGGTGCAGATGTGATCGCTGTTCCAACTGTGCTCCGGTGCGGCGCGCTCGTACCGCCCACTGTCCAGACGACGACGCTTCAGTCCGTAATGTTCGAGGTAGTTGACGGTTTCGAGCAGGCAGAACCCGAAGACGGCCTGCAGCACCAGGAACGGCAGCACCGAGAGCCCGAAGACGGCGACGAGGACACCGAAGAGTACGACGGACATCAACCACGAATGCAGGACGTCGTTGCGAATTGTCCACGGCTTCTTACCCAGTCGATCGAGCCTGGCTTTTTCCAGGGACCACGACGAGCGCAGAGATCCCCACACACTGCGCGGCAGGAAGGTCCAGAAGCTCTCGCCGAAGCGAGACGACGCCGGATCCTCGGGCGTGGCGACCCGCACGTGGTGTCCACGATTGTGCTCGATGTAGAAGTGGCCGTAAAACGACTGCGCCAGAGTGATCTTCGACAACCAGCGCTCGAGATCGTCCTTCTTGTGACCTAGTTCGTGTGCGGTGTTGATCCCGATTCCTGCGACGCAACCGATACTGATCGCCAGACCGATCTTGGAGATCAGCCCCAGTCCCCCGTCGATTCCGAGCCAGGACAGGTCGGTCGCCGACCAGAGATAGCAGGCCACGACCAGGCTGGCCAACTGGAACGGTATGTAGATGTAGGTGCAGTACCGGTAGTACTTGTCGTTCTCGAGGCGCTCCATCACCTCGTCCGGCGGATTCTCGCCGTCCGGACCGAAGAAGATGTCGAGAATCGGGAGCAGAATGTAGACGAGCAGCGGTCCGATCCACCACCACACCGGCGAGATCGCATTCCATCCGAGACTGTTGAACAACGCGACCAACCCGACGGCAATGAAGACCGCCGTCGGCGGTACCAGGCCGAGCAGCCAGAGATACCTCTTCTTGTCGCGCCACTGCTCGGGTGGGAGCGTCTGCCCGGACTGCGAGTTCACGTGCGTCGACACGGTCTGCCTCCTCGATTCGGACCAACTCGGTAACTGTGAGTCAGTTCACTACGAGATAGACAGTACTACTGATTTTGTACAAGCGATAGACAAATGGACAACTTTGTACATCACTCGATTTCGCCGCGTTCGCGCTTCCCGATCATCGAATGCTGCCTGCTGTAGGCGAAATAGATGACAACTCCGACAGCCATCCAGACCACGAACCTCATCCAGGTCTCCACCGACAGGTTGAACATCAGCCACAGACACGCGAGGACAGCCAGAATCGGGACCAGAGGGACCAGTGGCACCCGGAACCCGCGCGGAAGGTCCGGTCGCGTCCGCCGAAGCACGAGAACCCCGATCGAGACGAGAACGAACGCGAACAGTGTGCCGATGTTCACCATTTCCTCGAGGGTGCCGATCGGAAAGACTCCGGCGAGCACCGCGACCACGACGCCGACCAAGATCGTGATCCGCACGGGAGTTCCGTGCTTGCCCGTCGGCGCCAGCCGTCGTGGCATCAGACCGTCGCGGGCCATCGCGAAGAGCACCCTGGTCTGACCGAGCATCAGCACCATCACCACCGTCGTGAGACCGGCCAACGCTCCGAACGAGATGACGTTCTTCGCCCAGGTGATGTCGTGGAACGCGAATGCCGTCGCCAGGTTGGACGTATCACCCTCGAGTTCGGTGTATTTCACCATCCCCGTCAGCACGAGTGTCACCGCCACGTACAGAACCGTGACGATCAACAGTGAGCCCAGGATGCCTCGCGGCAGCGCCTTCTGCGGCTCCTTCGCTTCCTCAGCAGTCGTGGCGACGACGTCGAATCCGATGAACGCGAAGAACACCAGACTGGCCGCCGCGAGCAATCCGTACCACCCGAACGTGCTGCCACCGGCCCCCGTCACGTACGAGAACAGCGACTGGTGAATGCCCTCCCCCGTCGAGCCCGGTTGGGACGGCGGAATGTACGGCGAGTAATTGTCGGTGTCGATGTAGAACAGACCGACGATGATCACCAGCAACACCACCGCCACCTTGATCGCCGTGATCACCAGTGACACCCTCGACGAGAGTTTCGTACCGGTCGCGAGAAGGATCGTGATGACAGCGATCACCAGCACCGCACCCCAGTCGAACGAGATCGGCCCCAACTCGACGATCGGGCTGCGTGAGCCCATCACTTCACCGAGGTACAGCGACCAGCCTTTTGCCACCACCGAAGACGCCAGGGCGAATTCGAGGATGAGATCCCAGCCGATGATCCAGGCAACGAATTCGCCGAACGTCGCGTACGAGAACGTGTATGCGCTACCGGCGACCGGGACCGTCGACGCGAACTCGGCGTAACACAGCGCTGCCAGTCCGCAGGCGATGGCGGCAATGACAAACGCCAGGGAAACCGACGGCCCGGCGACGTTTCCCGCCGTCCGCGCCGTGAGCGTGAAGATGCCGGCGCCGATGACCACCGCGACGCCGAACACCGTGAGATCCCACGAGTTCAGCTCTTTCCGGAGTTTGGTTTCCGGCTCGTCGGTGTCCTTGATGGACTGCTCGATCGATTTGGTTCGAAACAGCTTCGACCGGCCGGATCCGGCCTGCTCGTCCTTGACAGCCATTGCCGCCTCCTTGCTGGGGACCCGCAGGTCCCACCATGGGCAAGTAGAGAGATGGCATCAGCCTAAGCCCGCAGGCGCGGCTTTGTTCAGGGTTTGTCGGGAGCCTGTAGATCTGTCTCAGGGCGGTCGGAACCAGGTCGATCCGCGCTGAGACGATCGAGGTCCGGCTCGAGGTAGATCACCCGCGCCGCAGGCACTGCAGCGCGCACGCGGGACTCGGCCTCGTCGATCGCCGTCGCCACATCGGAGATCGTCGAGCCGAGTGGTACCGCAACCTTGGCCGCAACGAGGATTTCCTCGGGACCGAGGTACTGCGTCTTGCAATGGATGACACGTTCGATGCGAGTTCCGTCCACGAGGGCATTCAGGATCAGTTCGGTCTCGACCGGCGTTGCGCCCTCACCGATCAGCAATGACTGCATCTCGATGATCAGAATGACCGCGATGATGCCGAGCAGGACACCGATGCACAGGGTTCCGATACCGTCGAACACCGGATTTCCGGTCACCATCGTGAGGCCGACGCCGCCGAGTGCAAGCACCAGACCGATCAGTGCTCCGGTGTCCTCGAGCAGCACTACCGGAAGTTCCGGACTACGAGAGGTTCGGATGAAGTTCCACCACGACGCATTTCCCTTGAGCGGTCGTGATTCCTTCGCTGCGGTCCGGAAGCTGTAGCCCTCCAGGCAGATCGCGATCAACAGGATCGCGATTGCCACGAAAGCCGAATTGAGTTCTTCCGGATGCTGAATCTTGTGAATACCTTCGTAGATCGCGAAGAGCGATCCGAGAGTGAACAGCACGAGCGCGACGACAAACGAGTAGAAGTATCGGCTGCGCCCGTATCCGAACGGGTGAAGTTGGTCCGCCTCGCGTTCGGCCTTCTTCTGCCCCAGGAGTAGCAGTCCTTGATTGGACGTGTCGGCCACCGAGTGCACCGATTCGGCGAGCATCGACGACGATCCGGTGATCAAGAATCCGGCGAACTTGGCTACGGCAATTCCGGCATTCGCTCCGAGTGCCGCCAGAATTGCCTTTTTGCCACCATGAGCCGACACAATGTCTCCTCGCTGTCGACCGGGATTCTTATCGTCCGAGATGTTCATCGACCGACGACGGCACTGAAAACCTGCGCAGTCGGTGTTCGCGCACTCAGGTGTACTTCGGGCTCTTCGGCAGCGATCCACGCCGCTCGCCCCCGGTCGAGGTCGAGCGTGTCGGCACCGCACGTCGCAGTGACCGCACCCTCGGTGCAGATCAGAATCCGGGGGCCGCCGGCTTCGACAACGAGGTCGGTGGAATTCGAGTCGAACTCCAGACGCGTCAAACGAAACTCGGGTGCGGGCGTGACGTACTCGTATCTACCTGATCCTGACCGACCTGATGACGGGGCCGGATCGAGCACTTCGATATCGGCCCCGACGAAGTCCAGAACCCTCAACAGTTCGGGCACGTCGACGTGCTTGGGCGTCAGCCCACCGCGCAGAACGTTGTCGGAGTTGGCCATGATCTCGACCGCGAGTCCATGGAGATACGCGTGGAGATTGCCGGCAGCGAGAAAGAGTCCTTGGCCGGGCTCGAGGGTGACGCGGTTGAGCAGCAGTGCCGCCAGAACGCCGGCGTCGCCGGGGTACGCCTCACTCAATTCCAACGCGGTGCGGATCTCGGTCACGAATTCGGCGTCGTGATGCGCGACGTAGGTGATGCACCCCGCAAGTACGGCAGGGAGCAACGTCCCGAGCACTGTGGACGGCAGCGTGATCCACGTCGTGAACAAGGCTCGGAGTCCGTCGGAATCGGGTTGGCCTTCGAGCAGTCCGATGTACGGCTCCAACTCGTCCACGGCCAGAGCGCGCAGCAGTTTGACAGTTCGCGTCGGCTCGCGGAATCCGGCAAGCGCTTCGAATCTGCTCAGCGCGACAACGAGTTCAGGCTTGTGGCTGCCGTCCTTGTAGTTGCGAATCGGCGATTCCATGGGAACGCCGAGTGCGTTCTCACGACGAAAACCCTCTTCGGCTTGAACGGCGCTGGGATGCGCCTGAAGTGACAGCGGTTCTTCCGCCGCAAGCAGCTTGAGCAGGAATGGGAGTCGCTCACCGAACGCCTCGAGGTTCTCGCGGCCGAGTTCGCGTTCGGGTTCGCGGTGCAGGACCTCGAGCAACGACTCGCTTCCGGATTCGGTGATCACGCGCGCCGGGTCACCCGGATGCGCACCCAACCACAATTCCGCCTCGGGATGATTCGACGGAGTCGCAAGACCGCGTAGTTCGGCAATTGCCGTTCGCGAGCCCCACGCGTAAGAACGAAGTGCACCTTCGAGTTCACGCACTTACTTCGCACCGCCTGTCAACTGCACGTACGCCGCGGCCATGTCTACTCGAGACGCCAACACGAATACCTGCTCCATCTCCGAGATCACCACGTTGGTCTGGTCTTCGTCCGCCGCCACCACCAGATCGGCGTCGGCCAGCGCGTCCATCCGGCGTCTCGCCTCCCCTCGCGTGGATTCGGTCGCGAAGACGAATGCCCGCGCCGGCGGGGTCGGCAGTGCGCCGTCGAGTTGCGGATCGTGAAAGAACGGGTCGTGGAACACCGAATCACGTGAAGCTGCGTCCGGCGCGAACAACGCCCGCGCAGAACGAATCACCTCGGACAGTTCGGCGGCAGCGGCGTTCAGGCCCGAGCCCATCAGCGAAACACTCGAGAACTCTGCGAGTGCTGTTGTCACGGAACCACTTCCACACAGAACAACCCGTCGGCCGCTCATTCTGGTGGCCAACGACTTGGCCGGGTTGTGGAACACCTCGTTGGCCGGCCCGTCCCGCAGCGCCTCGGCATCAACTGCGTCGGCGATTCGACCGAGTACCGCCGAACGGTCCTCGATCGATCCCTTGCCGTCGATTTCGGCGGCAACGGCCAGGAAGACGGCGAGGAACCGCGTCATCGTGTGCCGCGGCGAGGCGTAGAGCCGCGGCGGCAAAGCCATGGTGCGCCCGGCCGCCACGGCTCGCATGGGCCCCTCGTCGGGAACGGCGACAACAACTTCGGCGCCGCGGCGTACGGCACTGTCGACGGATTCGACCAGGCGTGGATCACCGGCATCGTCACCAGCGACGACGATCACGTCCAACGGCCCGGCCCACGAGGGCGTCCGGTCGAGTACGACGAGCGGGCAACCGACCGAATCTCCGACGAGAGCGAGCGCGATCCTGGCTCCGTGTCGAGCGCCACCGGCACCGGGGATCAGTACGACGCTGCGCGGACGCAGACCGGCCAACCGAGAGATGACACCCTCGCCGACGGCCGATGCGGTGGCCCGAATCTGTGCGCCCCCCATGGCCACAGAACGCAGTAGCCCTTCCGAATCGGCAGCCGACAAACCGTCGCTGTCGTCGAGGTCGAGAAGCGGCATCGGCGCTGTCATCTCACCGCACCCCCTTCTCCGTTAGCAGTTCCCGCACCATCCAGCATTCCAGCTCTACGCGGTCCGTGGTGGCAAAGCACTCGTTCCCGAGTCCGTCGTCCCCGAGATAGTCCCCCAACTATCCCAGGGCTTCGGCTCACCGACAAACCGATCAGACTCGGATTCAAGCCCGGACGATCGCCAGAATTTCGTTCACCAACGCGTCGACATCGGCGGACGTGGGCGCTTCGACGTTGAGTCGCAGCAAAGGCTCGGTGTTGGACGCACGCAAGTTGAACCAGGCATTCCCCTCGAGACTGACCGTGACACCGTCGAGGCGATCCACCGACTCGGTGCGGTCCGCAAATGCTGCCAGCACAGCGGCCGTGCGATCGGCCGCGTCAGCCACCGTGGAGTTGATCTCGCCCGAGGCCGCGTAGCGGGTGTACTCCGCCATCAACTCGGAGAGCGGACGGTCCTGCTCGCCCAGTGCGGCGAGTACGTGCAACGCCGCAAGCATGCCGGAATCAGCGCCCCAGAAATCGCGGAAGTAGTAGTGAGCGGAGTGCTCGCCGCCGAACACGGCACCGGTCTCGGCCATCTCCTGCTTGATGAACGAGTGGCCGACTCGGGTACGAATCGCGACGCCGCCGAGTTCTTCGACCAGTTCGGGCACTGCTCGTGACGTGATCAGGTTGTGGATGATCGACGCGCCCGGTTCCTTCGCGAGTTCGCGCTTGGCGACAAGTGCGGTCACCGCGGACGGAGAGACTGGGTCGCCCTTCTCGTCGACGACGAAGCAACGGTCCGCGTCACCGTCGAAAGCCAAGCCGATGTCTGCTCCGGTTTCACGCACGTAGGCCTGCAGGTCCACGAGGTTGGCCGGATCGAGGGGGTTGGCTTCGTGGTTGGGGAACGTGCCGTCGAGCTCGAAGTAGAGCGGGAGGACGTCGAGGGGCATCGGCCCGAATACAGCCGGCGCGGTGTGCCCTCCCATGCCGTTGCCTGCATCGACTGCAACCTTCAGCGGGCGCAACGCAGCCAGGTCGACCAGACCGCGGAGGTAGCTCGCATATTCCTCGAGGACGTCCTTCGTGCTGGCGGTGCCTGCCGGTCCGTCGTACGCGGGAACACCCGAGACGACCTCGGCGGAGATGACTGCCAGGCCGGTGTCCTGACCGACCGGCTTGGCGCCGGCCCGGCACATCTTGATGCCGTTGTACTTGGCGGGATTGTGGCTCGCCGTGAACATCGCGCCCGGGCAGTTCAGCAAACCGGATGCAAAGTAGAGCTCGTCGGTCGAGGCCAACCCGATGTAAACGACGTCGAGGCCTTGCGCGAGCACGCCGTCACCGAAAGCCGAGGACAAAGTGGGCGACGATGCACGCATGTCGTAGCCGATCACCACCGTCGTGGCGGCGCCGGCCTCGTCACGGACCAAGCGGGCGAACGACGCACCGACGTCGCGGACAAAATCTTCGTCGATCTGCTCACCGACCACACCGCGCACGTCGTACGCCTTGATGATTGCAGCAACCGACTCGGCTGTTCGCCCCACTGAAAACTCTCCTTGTGCATGCACCCTCACAGACGGGAACGTCCGGGCGCATGGCGTCCGGAGATTCGCAGTACTCGGGTGTGGAAGTACTCGGTCGAGCCTAGCCTCTGCGGCGACGAATCTCGCGTCAGTTGGACGGGTCGGGCAGAACGCGGAGGTGTCCACGACGCCCTGTACGGGCAGTACTCGGAGCTGCGGGACGTATGTCCTCATCTGCATCGACGTTGGACTTGCTGCGATCTCCGAGACCGGCTTCACGCACAGCTTCGGCCAAAGCGGTCAGATCGTCTTCGTCGGGAGTGCTCGACGCGAATCCGCCTTCGTGGCGGACGAGTTCCCAGCCCTTGGGGGCAGTGATTCGAGAGCCGTGAGTGTCACACAAATCCCATGAATGGGGCTCGGCGACGGTCGCCAGCGGCCCGACAACCGCAGTGGAGTCCGAGTAGACATACGTCAGCGTCGCGACGGCGGGGTTCTTGCACCCGGGGCGGCAGCAGCGACGCAGAGATCTCACAGGTACGGAGCCTAGCCCTCCCCACGTCCGGAACCTACTCGGACACACCGAGCAGTTTCTTCTGTCGTAATCTGGGCGCCATGCCACAAGCCCGCCGCCGACGCTCGGTCACCACTCGTTCCATCGAACGACACGGCCGTGGCCTGCGCGGACCGCTACTTCCCCCGGAGGTACCGGCCAGACGCACCCGGGCCGAGAAGTTCGATCTCCTGGTGCTCGACGCCTTCTCGCCCGTCGACCTGGCGTGGCACGACCGGTTGACGAAACTCGACATCGCAGTGGACGAAGTACCGAAGATTCACGCACATGATCCGGAGTCCGTCACGTGGCCGCCGGAGGTCATCGCCGACGGACCGGTTCCACTGTCACGACTGATTCCGGCCGGAATCGACCGTCACGGAAATACGACTCGCGCAAGAATTGTGCTCTTTCGCCGCCCGTTGGAGCAGCGCGCGAAGGATCCGGAAGAACTCACGGATCTGGTGCACGACGTGTTGGTCCATCAAGTCGGCACGTATCTGGGCGTCGACCCACAGGTCATCGACCCGACACTGCCCGACGAGGACTGATTGCCCGACCAGGACTGATACTGCCCGACGAGGACTGACGCACCGTCAGACGAAAAAACTGATGTCACACGAAGAAGTAAATCCACACGAAGAACAAAACAGTCGTTGCTTGACCTGCAATTCCCCGTTGCAGGTCAGACTTTCGAAGACCGCCCGTCAGCCCCGACGCTGACAGAACCGATTCAGCAGCAGATCAGATGATCCCCCGCTTGAGTCGCCGACGCTCGCGCTCGGACAACCCTCCCCAGATTCCAAACCGTTCGTCGTTCGCGAGCGCGTACTCGAGGCACTCGTCACGAACTTCACAACCGAGGCAGATCCGTTTTGCTTCCCTCGTCGATCCACCCTTTTCAGGAAAGAACGCTTCGGGATCGGTCTGCGCGCAGAGAGCACGCTCCTGCCACTGATCCTCGATGGTGTCGAACAATTCTTCGAAGCCGGTGACGAGACTCAGCACTGGCCGAGTACTCATACCGTCGAACTCACTGCTGCAGGCACCTTCTGCTGCGCCTGCTCGGGAATCGGTCTGCGGTTCGTCGCTTACTGTCATTGCGAGAGAACTGATCTCGACATTTTCATTGGGCATCGTTCCGCCTCCTCACCTGTAATAGCGCAGAATTTTCACTCCATCTTCAACCCCACCCCGTCGACCGTTCGAAACTGTGTTCGAAACCGGCCCCGCTGCAAGTGAACTCACAAGTAGCGGTTGGAATGACACATTTGAGATTACACACGTCCAGCGTGTCGCGGTCAAGCTAAACGAGATGAATCCATTAGTATTCCGGCCCCCAATTGACGGGACCTTCTGCCCGCCAGACACGACGACGCGCCGACCGCCTAGGCTCTGTTGTCGTGAACGTGACTGTATTGGTTGGCGGCGTCGGCGGGGCCCGTTTCCTTCAAGGTGTGCAAAATGCGCTCGGAATCGTCGGTGGTGAATCCCTCGAGAAATACGAAGGCCCACATCGCATCACGGCCGTCGTCAACGTCGGCGACGACGTCTGGATGCACGGTCTGCGCATCTGCCCCGATCTGGACACTTGTATGTACACACTCGGCGGTGGCATCGATACCGAACGCGGGTGGGGGCACGCCGGTGAAACCTGGAATGCGAAAGAAGAACTCGCGGCATACGGAGCGAAGCCGGATTGGTTCGGCCTCGGAGATCGCGATATCGCAACGCATTTGATTCGCAGCCAGATGCTCCGCACGGGATATCCGTTGTCCGCGATCACCGAAGCTTTGTGCAATCGCTGGAATCCCGGTGTCGCACTGCTTCCCGTCAGCGACGACCGCAGCGAAACACACGTCGTGATCACCGATCCGGAAGACGGTGAGCAGAAGGCGATTCATTTCCAGGAGTGGTGGGTACGCCACAGGGCACAGGTGGAAACTCACAGCTTCGCTCACGTCGGCGCCGAGCAGGCCAAGCCCGCGCCAGGGGTGGTCGAGGCAATCGACGGTGCCGACATCGTGCTGATCGCACCCTCCAATCCCGTCGTGAGCGTCGGCGCGATCCTCGCGGTGCCGGGCATTCGCGGAGCCCTGCGCACCACCGCCGCCAAGGTTGTCGGCCTCTCCCCTGTCATCGGCGGAAAACCGTTGCGCGGCATGGCTGACGAGTGCCTCGAAGTGATCGGGGTCGAGACGACTTCCGAGGCGATCGGTCGTCACTACGGAGCTCGTTCGATCAACGGCATTCTCGACGGCTGGCTCGTCGACGAAGGTGACACGGCCGACATCGACGGGGTGGACGTGCGAAGCATCCCACTTTTGATGACGTCCCCCGAAGAGACCGCAAAAATGGTTCGAACGGCTTTCGAGATCGCCGGAGTCGAACTGTGACCGAAC
Organism: Rhodococcus sp. IEGM 1306; assembly: GCF_036541985.1. Taxonomy (NCBI): domain Bacteria; kingdom Bacillati; phylum Actinomycetota; class Actinomycetes; order Mycobacteriales; family Nocardiaceae; genus Rhodococcus; species Rhodococcus sp. IEGM 1306. The sequence goes on along the minus strand of NZ_JAZHFF010000005.1, from coordinate 289,566 downwards.
CCGGAACCGAAGCAAGCCGCGACAGAAATCACTCTCCCGGCGATCACTCCCCCGGTGCCGCAATCGAAGTCATTCCCGTGCTCGGGCTTCCCGAATTCCGGCCGGGAGACGATCTGGCCGCCGCCGTCGTCGACGCGACGCCGTGGATCGAAAGTGGCGACGTCGTTGTCGTCACGAGCAAGGTGTTCTCCAAAGTCGAGGGGCGCATCGTTTCCTCGCCCACCGATCCGGAAGAGCGCGACGCAGCACGACGCCTCCTGGTGGATCAGGAGGCCGTCCGCGTCGTGGCACGCAAGGGCCGCACTCTGATCACCGAGAACAAACTCGGCATCGTGCAGGCCGCATCCGGCATCGACGGCTCCAACGTCGACGGTGCCGAACTGGCTCTGCTCCCCGTGGATCCGGATGCGAGTGCTGCGGGCCTGCGCGCCCGGATTCTCGAGAGCACGGGCAAGTCCGTCGCCGTCGTCGTGACCGACACGATGGGTCGTGCGTGGCGCAATGGGCAGACTGACGCCGCAATCGGTTCCTCCGGCATTCCGGTCCTGCACGGCTACCTCGGAGCACAGGACAGTCAGGGCAACGAACTGATCGTCACCGAGATCGCGATCGCCGACGAGATCGCCGCTGCTGGCGATCTGGTCAAGGGCAAACTCGGCGGCGTTCCCGTCGCCGTCGTGCGAGGACTCCGATTCGAGGACGACGGTTCGAGTGGCCAGGATCTGATTCGCCGCGGCCCGGATGATCTGTTCTGGCTGGGCACCGAGGAGGCTACGGCGATGGGCCGCGGCCAGGCGCTGCTGTTGCGTCGATCGGTCCGACAGTTCGCAAGCGACCCCGTCGACGCGGAGATCATTCGCAACTCGATCGCCGAGGCACTCACCGCGCCCGCACCGCACCACACGAGGCCGGTGCGATTCGTGTGGCTGCGCACCGAGTCCGTCCGCACGGCTCTCCTCGAGAAGATGCGTGAGCAGTGGGCCGCCGATCTTCGCGCCGACGGTCGCAGCGACGAATCCGTCGACGCGCGGATTGCACGCGGAAACATCCTGTTCGACGCCCCCGAGGTCGTCATTCCCTTCTGTGTACCCGACGGCGCACACAGTTACCCGGACCCCCGACGTACCGCCGCGGAGTCCACGATGTTCACGGTCGCCGCCGGAGCGGCCGTGCAGGGACTGCTGGTCTCGCTGGCCACACGCGGTGTGGGAAGCTGCTGGATCGGCTCGACGATCTTCGCCGCCGACCTGGTGCGTCGACACCTCGATCTCCCGGCCGATTGGCAGCCACTCGGCGCGGTCGCAATCGGGCACCCACTCGAACCACTGACTCCGCGCACCGTCTCCGCCCCCGGGGACGCGTTGGTGGAGATGTAGGTCATGTCAGCCGAATCGCTGCACGCCTCGGCCAAGGGCGTCCTGGAGGGCTGGGTGACGCCCTCCGAAGCGGACGAGTCACTGCGGCACACGATGCTCGCGTTCCTCGATTCGGCTCCGGACGGCTGCCTTCGTCGCCACGCACCGGGACACATCACAGCGTCGTCTCTGGTTCTCGACGAGAGTGGCTGCCACGTCCTGCTGACGCTGCATCCCAAGGTGGGCAGGTGGATTCAGCTCGGCGGCCACTGCGAACCCGACGACGAGACGGTGGTCGATGCAGCATTACGGGAGGCTCGTGAGGAGTCCGGAATTCACGACGTTCGGATAGATGCGGACTTACTCTCCGCCCACACACATCCGATCACGTGCTCACTCGGAGTCCCGACCAGACATCTCGATCTACGGTTTCTCGTTGTGGCACCGGATAATTCGCATATCGTCCGGAGCGCAGAGTCCACCGACCTCCGATGGTGGCCGGTGGACGCGCTCCCGCCGACTGCCGAACGCGAGACCATCGACCACCTGGTCGCGCTCGCACATCAACGCAAGAATCAGGACTGAATCGGGGACAGTTCGGGTTGCTTGGCGCTTACGCCGTCCCCCGAGGACGTTCCCTTCACTCGCCGAGCTACCCACGGCACCAAGAACTCTCGTGCCCATTGACGATCCTCGCGACGAGTTTCGGCTTTCGTGAGAACCGGCGCCGGTCCCAGATCGGGCGGGATCAATCCGTGTTCGACACCGAGCACGTCGAGCACACGCGTCGCCATGTTCTCGTGCCCGGCGGGCGACATGTGCAGTCGATCCCAGTCCCACATCCGAAGGTCCTGATATTCGGAGAATCGCCAGAAGTCGACGAGGGTCGCACCATGGCGGTCCGCAACCTCACGAACGAGCTCGTTGTAGATCGCCAGACGTCCGCGGAGCTTGCCGAAGAAGGCGGACCATCCGGTGTCGTACGCGGTGAACATCAGAACCCGGGCGCCGGATGCAGTGAGCCGGCCGATTGCCGAATCGTAGCGGGCGACGACTGCATCGATGTCGAGCTTGGGACGCATCATGTCGTTTCCGCCGGCGTAGATGGTCACCAGATCGGGCTTCAGCGCCAGGGCGGGTTCCAACTGCTCGTCGATGATCGGTCCGAGTAGGCGACCACGAATCGCCAGGTTGGCGTAGCGGAACTCGGGATTGTTCACCGCCAGCTGCTCGGCCACTCGGTCTGCCCACCCGCGCAGACCGTTGGGGAATCGTTCGTCGGCGTCGCCGACGCCCTCGGTGAACGAGTCACCGAGGGCAACGTAGCGGCTCGGAAGAGAAGTCATACCCACCAGTATTCCAGTAGGTCAGCTAACGATCACACATCTGTGCTGAAGCGCACGCCACCGTCCGGCAACGTCACGCCCGGCCACACGCGTGCGCCGCGCAACAATTCACATCGCGCACCGATGTCCGCGCCGTCACCGATGACGGCGTCGCGAACCAGTGCTCGGGGTCCGATACGGACGCCGAATCCGAGGATCGATCGTTCGACCACCGCGCCGGCTTCCACAACCGCGCCGTCGAAGAGAATTGCACCGTCGAGGCGCGCACCTGCGCCGACTTCGGCTCCTCGACCGACGACCGTGCCGCCGATCAGGACGGCACCCGGCGCGATTCCGGCTCCGGGGTGAACGAGGGACTCACCGCGCGGACCTTCGAGAGCGGGCGAAGGAGCGATGCCCCGCACCAGGTCGGCGGAACCACGAACGAAGTCCTCGGGGGTGCCCATGTCCCGCCAGTACGAGGAGTCGACGTGGCCGAACACGCGCTTACCCTCGGCGAGGAGGTTCGGGAACACCTCACGCTCCACCGAGACCGGGCGTCCTTCGGGGATCTGCTCGATGATCTCGCGCTTGAACACGTAGCAACCGGCGTTGATCTGATCCGTCGGCGGATCCTGCGTCTTCTCCAGGAAGGCCGAGACCCGTCCGTCTTCGTCGGTCGGAACACAACCGAATGCACGCGGGTCACCCACGCGAACCAGGTGCAGGGTCACGTCGGCATCCGTCTTCTCGTGGGTCTCGAGAATGCCGTTGAGATCGGTGCCGCCGAGCACGTCACCGTTGAACACCATGACGTTGTCGCCACGCAACTTCGGGAGCACGTTGCGGATTCCGCCACCGGTGCCCAGTGGTTCGGTCTCGAAGACGTAGTCGATCTCGAGCCCCATCTTGGAGCCGTCGCCGAAGTAGTCCTCGAATACCTCTGCCTTGAAAGACGTTCCGAGCACAACGTGCTTGATACCGGCTGCCTCGATCCGGGCGAGCAGATGTGTCAGGAACGGCAGGCCGGCGGTCGGAAGCATCGGCTTGGGTGCCGACAACGTCAGCGGACGCAGCCGAGTGCCCTTGCCGCCTACCAGGATTACGGCGTCGGTCGGATTCTGATCGGACATCATTTTCCCCCGTGGTTCGAAACTGTTGGGTTGTCGGTCGAGTTGTCGGTGCGAGCGCGCTCGCGGACTGCTGAAGCTACGGCGATCTTGGATCGCACAGCGAGGCCACCGCGCAGGGCGAGTCGCAACGGAGCCTGCCACCAGTGCGGATGGCGATCAGCCTGGAACTGGTACGCACTGCGATGATGGGCGGGCAACATCAGTTCCGGATGACGTCCTGCCGCATGGCCTTTGGCATGCGTGACGACAGCCGAGGGGACGAATACGTTGAGCCACCCGGCTTTTCCGAGGCGGTCACCGAAGTCGACGTCCTCCATGTACATGAAGTAACGAGAGTCGAAACCGGAGATGGTGTCGAAGGCGTCGCGTCGTACCAACAGGCACGACCCGGAAAGCCAGCCCACGGCACGCTCGGTGACGGCCTCGTTCTCCTGACGGTAACGAGCAGTCCACGGGTTCTTCGGCCATACCGTACCGAGCAACGCGTGCCCGACGCCCGAGGTGATGTCGGGCACCGTTCGCGCCGACGGATAGACACTGCCGTCCGGTTCGAGGACCTTCGGCCCCAGTGCACCGGCCCTTGGCCACCGATTTGCCGCAGCCACCAATTCGTCGAGTGAACCGGGTGCCCATTGGACGTCCGGGTTGGAAATCACGACGAATTCGATCGACGAATCGATCTCCGCGACAGCCCGATTTATCGCTCCCCCGTACCCGATGTTTCCACCGGTACGAAGCAGACGGACATGCTCGTACTTGGCATCAGCGGCCTCGGGGGCACCATCGGTCGACCCATTGTCGGCCATGATGACCTGGGGTTTTTCTGTCGTCGCCACAGCGAGCGTGCTCAAGAAATTCTCGAGATGCTCGCCTGGCGAGTAGGTCACCGTTACCACGGCCAGCTTGGGACTCACGCCGGTCAGCCTAGCCGTCCGCGGCCACTGCCCCGAACAATGCTCACGCCAGAGCGGCGTGCAGAGCCTCTCGCCACGGACGCAACGGCGTCATTCCCGCGGTAACCCATGCGCGCTCGGACAAGACCGAATATGCCGGGCGCGGGGCGGGGCGTACGAACTCCGCGCTACTGCACGGGCGCACCCGTGCCGGGTCCGCGCCGATCTCCTCGAACACAGCTCGCGCCAACTCGTACCAACTGGCTTGCCCGCTGTTGGTCACGTGGAATGTCGACGCACCCGTGAAGTCCCGCAGCGCGAGTTCGACGATGCCGCCGGCCAGATCGACGCTGTACGTGGGTGACCCGATCTGGTCGTCCACGACGTTCACGAATTCTCGTTCTGCTTCGAGCCTTCGCATCGTGGCCACAAAATCGGTACCGACACCCGAATACACCCACGCGGTACGCACGACGGCCACGTCGGCCCCCGAATCTCGAACAGCGATCTCGCCGTCCAGTTTGGTTCGGCCGTAGACCGTCGCGGGACCGGTCGGGGCATCGACGTCGTAGGGCGTGCTCGCATCGCCCGGAAATACGTAGTCCGTCGAGACGTGGATCAACCGCGAACCGGCACGCGCACACGCTCGCGCGAGATTCAGCGGTCCGATCTCGTTGACCGCCCTCGCTGCCTCCTGGTCTGTCTCGGCAGCATCGACTGCCGTGTACGCAGCGCAGTTGATCACCACCGAATCAGGCGAGACGAACTCGTCGACCGCGCGGCTGTCGGTGATGTCGAGCTCGCGGGAACCGACGGCCGTCACAGTGTGACCCGCCGACGTTGCGAGAGCATCGATACGTGTTCCGAGCTGCCCTCGGGCGCCGGTGAGCAGGATATTCGTCACATGGTTGAGTCTGGCACGCCGCGCCGAGGTACCCGCGGCCGAGCATCGGACCAGTAACCTGAAGGAGTGTCCCACCAGCAACCGCAGCGCCGCGCGCGTCCACGACCTGCGCCGATTCGGACCAAGACGAGCCCGGCTCGCATAGCGGTCGCGGTGCTCTCCGTGCTCGTACTGCTGGTCACCGGGTTCGCGTGGCGGGGTGTGGACTCGTTGAGAAACAGCCTGGCCACTGCCAGCGGCCTCGGCCTCGGTGGGGGCAAGGACGGAGCCATCGACATCTTGATGGTGGGTACCGACAGTCGCACCGACGCACACGGCAACCCGCTCTCGCAAAGCGAGCTCGACTCGTTGCGCGCCGGCGAGGAAGTCGCCTCCAACACCGACACCATCATCTTGATCCGCGTCCCCAACGACGGAAGTTCCGCAACCGCGATCTCGATTCCCCGCGATGCATACGTCAACGTCCCCGGTATCGGTATGTCGAAGATCAACGCCGCGTTCGGTGCCACCAAGGAAACCGAGCGACTGAAGTTGGTCAACAACGGGTCGTCCGACACCGAAGCAGACAAGAAGTCGACGGAAGCCGGCCGAACCGCGCTCATCGGAGCCGTGGCGAATCTGACCGGCATCACCGTCGATCACTACGCCGAAGTCGGTCTACTCGGATTCGTCCTGCTGACCAACGCCGTGGGTGGAGTCGACGTCTGTCTCAATGCGCCGGTCGACGAACCGATGTCCGGAGCCAACTTCGCAGCCGGGAAACAGACACTCGACGGCGCCGACGCGCTGAGCTTCGTGCGACAACGACACGACCTTCCTCGCGGCGACCTGGACCGGATCGTGCGCCAGCAGGTGTTCATGGCTTCTCTCGTCAGCAAGGTACTCAGCGCGAAAACGTTGAGCGATCCCGGAAAGCTCAGTCAGTTGACCTCGGCCGTTCAGCGTTCCGTCGTCATCGACGACGACTGGGACCTCATCGAATTCGCCAAGCAGTTGCAGAATCTGGCCGGCGGCAAGGTGCAATTCGAGACCATCCCCGTTCTCGACATCAACGGCATGACCGATTACGGCGAGTCCATCGTCAAGGTCGATCCCAAGGCCGTCAAGAAATACATCGCCGGACTGGTCGGCGCCGACAGCGAGGACTCGGAGGAGACCTCGGAGGCACCGACCACCGTGAATGCGTCCTCGATCACCGTCGACGTCGCGAACGCCAGTGACATCGCAGGGTTGGCCAGCGGAGTTTCCGAGGCGTTGAGTGCGCTCGGGTACAAACAGGGTCAGGTCGGCAACAACACCGGCGCCGACGTCTCCGAATCGACGGTGTTCGCAAAGTCCGCGGACGACGACGCTGCACTCGCGGTGGCCGAGGCACTCGGGGGCCTGACGGTCAAGGCGGATTCGTCGTTGTCCGCGGGCAAGGTTCGAGTCGTCATTGCCGAGGACTACTCCGGGCCGCAGTCCGCGGACGCGGTATCTCCGTCCGAAGGCGCAGCGACCACGACTGAATCGGCGAGCACCACCGAGACCAGTCCCACCCCCGCACCGCCCGGTCCCCCGATCGATGCAGCCTCCAACGGTCCCCGCTGTGTTAACTGAACGGCTGCGTAAGCTGATGACGTGCCTTCGCCTGTAGACAACCTGACCGACGCCCTCCTCGGACCGATCTTGACTGCCGACCCGGCCGGCCCTCGCGTGACGTACTACGACGATGCCACCGGCGAGCGCATCGAATTGTCTGCGAGCACGCTGGCCAACTGGGCGGCCAAGACCGCGAACATGGTTCGGGACGAGTTCGCCCTCGAGCCCGGCGGCAAGGTCGCCGTGCTGCTGCCCGCACACTGGCAGAGCGTCGCCGTCTTGCTGGGTGTGTGGTGGGCAGGCGGTGAGGTAGTCCTCTCCCCCGACGCCGACGCCGAACTGGCTTTTGTCACCGCCGACCGCCTGGACGACGTTGCGGACGTACCCGAAGTAGCCGCTCTCTCACTCGACGCGTTCGGCAAGGGATTGAGCGATCTTCCGCTCGGCGTCGCCGATTACGCAACGTCCATTCGCGTCCACGGCGATCAGTTCCGCAGCGCCGGAGCCGGTTCGGCGTTGGAAGGCCGGTCAGTAGCGGACACGATCGACGCGGCTCGTGCATCGGCGAAGAACATCGAATTGGCGTCGACGGATCGTGTCCTCTCCAGCCGGACGTGGGACACGGCAGACGACTTGATCGACGGGCTTCTGGCCGTCCTCGCCGCAGGCGCCTCACTCGTGCAGGTGGCCCACCCGGACACGGAAGCTACCGCGCGCCGAGTGGGCACCGAGAAGGTCACAAAGCAGTTCTGAGCGCTAGCTCGCGAGAGCTGTCACCGGTGACACCAGTCCCGCCCGCCGAGCGGGGAGCAGTGACGCGATCACACCGCAGATTCCGCCGATCAACACGATGGCCACCAACTGCACCCACGGCACTGCGCTGAGGGCAACGTCCTCGATCCCGAACACCGATGCGGTACCCGCTACGCCGAACACCATCCCGAACAACACTCCGATCACCGATGCAACTCCTGCCACCAGCAGTGCTTCCCAGATCAACATGGCTCGAATTCCCTTCTTGGTCAATCCGAGTGCGCGGAGCAGTCCGGATTCGCGGCGCCGTTCGAGTACGGACAAGGCCATCGTGTTTCCGACGCCGATCAAGGCGATCAGCACCGCTACCGACAGCAATCCGGCAACCACCATGAGCATGGTGTCGAGGATCGAATCGAGGGCTGAACGCATCTCGGTCATTCCCTGAACATCGCTGCCCGGGGCTTCCTGGCGTGCGAGGTCGGTGATGCGGTCGGTGGCGGCGAGCGCCTGTTCGTCAGTATCCGTATTCAACCTGACCCAGTACGAATCGGTGGTCGGTGCAGTGGCCGCTGCACCCAGATCTCCTCGATCCAGCAGCGCTGGTTGACCTTTCACGCCTTCGATCACGCTGACGTTGACGGCGCCGCGATCCCCTCTCACCGTGGCCGTATCGCCCGCCGAGAGTTTGTACTCGGACAGATCAGCGGGCGAGAGCACGAGCTGACCGGCAGTGGGTACCGAGATCTCGGTACGCAGAACATCTTTCACCCGAGCAGCATCGACGCCGAATCCGGCCAACGAGCCGCGCCCGTCGATCGTCAGTTCGGCCTTGTCCAGACCGCTCACCGCGCCGACTCCGTTGACGGCCGCAATGTCAGTCCCCAAACCGGCGGGCAGGGGCGCGGAGCCGGAGCTGCTCACCATCACGTCGACCGGAAATTGGCTGTCCATTGCTGCAGGTGCAGCTTCCTTGACCGTCGCGATTCCCACGACGAGCGTGCTCGTCAATGCGACTCCGATCAACAGAGCCGTGGCTGTCGCCGAGGTCCGGCGTGGGTTTCTCCCGGCGTTGCCTGCTGCCAGGCTTCCCACCGGACCGATCAGTCTCGCCAACACGCCGCCGGCGGCATTGATCAGTGCAGGCACGATTCGACCGGACAGGGCTGCGATTCCCAGGAACGAGAACAGTCCACCGGCGGTTGCGGCCGGCACCTGCTGATTCGTCACTCCCAGGACCGTCATCGCGATGCCCGCGAGCAGGATCACGACGCCGAGGACCCGGCGCACCACCGACACCTGAACGCTCTCGGGCTTGGATTCCATCGGCTGCAGTGCCGCCAACGGGGACAACTTCGTTGCCGCCCGTCCGGGCGCAGATGCAGCGAGCATCGTCATCACGATGCCGACAGCAAGGCCGACCACGACGGTCACCGGGGTGACGCTCAGTGACGAAAGCGGAACCGGCACATCCGCGGCCGTTGCTACGCGACCGATCGCCCAGGCAAGTCCGACACCGAGTCCGACGCCGATCACCGAGGCGATCACTCCGACCGCCGCGGCTTCACTGCGAATGCTCCGGCGAACCTGCTTGGCCGTGGCGCCGACGCATCGCAGCAACGCGAGTTCCTGAGTGCGCGCGGCGAGCAATACGGCAAACGTATTGGCGATCACCAGCGCGGCAACGACTACGGCGATGGCGCCGAAGGCGAGCAAGACCGTACTGAGGATCTTGGTGCCGCCCATGTATTCTGCTGCGGCGTTGTCCGTGGCTTCTTCTCCGGTCAGCACCGTGGAGTCCGAAGGCAACGCGCTCGAGATCGAATCCACGAGTTGCTGCTGCGAGCGTGAACCGTCACCGGCAACACGGAACTCACGTTCGGCACTGTCGCCGGCCCACGCGCTCACCTGCTCGGCAGTGGTGAATATCTTGATCCCGCCCAGACGTTGCGCCGAACCGGACAGGTCGACCAAGCCGACTACCTCCGCGGTGGGTGCCGCGGCACCGACCGTCGAATCTCGTGCCGTGACAGTGATTCGGGCACCCATCGGTATCCCGGAGTCCGCACTCACCAACACCTGCCCGAGGCCGGTGGGAAGCGACCCCTCCGACACCTTCTCCCAACGCAATTCGGGATTGTCGGCGATCGAGAGCGCATCCCCGTAGGACGCGCCCTTTGCCTCGGAATCGACACGAACATACGTCGACACGTCGTCGGCGACCGCTGAGACGCCCGGCACTGCGCTCAGCACTGCTTCTGTCACTCCTGGACCGGAGGCGACAACATCGGTGGTTTCATATTGCGTCGCAAGTGGTTTTACTCACACTCGCATCAACCGTCGAGCTCAATGTCAAAGTCGCGACGATGTATCCGACTGCGATCACCACGGCGAGTATCGACGCCACATAGCGCCCGGCATGCGCCCGCGCCTGGGCAAAGGCCAGACCCTTCATCGCAGTGCGCCCGAAGCTGCAGGAACATCGGCCAAGTCGTCGGCCCCGAGGGCGCGCATGGCACCGATCACCGAGTCGACGGTGGGATGGTCGATCTCTCCGGCGATACGCCCGTCCGCGATCAACACGACTCGGTCCGCATACGACGCCGCCACCGGATCGTGTGTCACCATGACGACCGTCTGACCGGTCTCCCGGACGCTGGTGCGCAAGAGTCCCAGAACCTCTGTCCCGGAACGGGAATCCAGGTTTCCGGTGGGTTCGTCGGCAAAGATCACGTCGGGCTGAGGCAGGAGTGCGCGGGCGACAGCAACACGCTGCTGTTGACCACCGGACAACTCGTGCGGAAGGTGATCGAGGCGCTGGGACAGTCCTAGCTTGCCGATCACCTCGTCCATCCACTCGGGCGACGGTTCACTGCCTGCCAACTTCATCGGCAGCAGCATGTTCTCCCGAGCAGTGAGCACCGGAAGCAGGTTGAACGCTTGGAAGACGAACCCGATTCGCTCGCGTCGCAGTTCGGTGAGTTCCGTGTCGCCGAGTTTCGTGACCTCGGTGTCGCCCAGGAAAACCTGCCCGCCCGAGACCGTGTCGAGTCCGGCCAGGCAGTGCATGAGCGTCGACTTTCCGGAGCCGGACGGGCCCATGATCGCGGTGAACCGCTCACGGCCGAAGTCCACGTCGACGCCGCCGAGCGCGTGAACCGTGGTCTCACCGGTGCCGTACACCTTGGTGACACCGCGCGCGGTGATCGCCGGCACTTCGGCTGGTTCCGTCGTGGTGTGCGCATGCATTCTTTTGCCCTCCGTAAAGCTTCTCGCTATGACGGAATCGACGTTATTGCAGCGCAAGTGGTCTCCGCGTCGGAGCGCGGGGCGATCTTCGAAACCCCGGTGTCATCCCGGGGTAGGACTGGACACGACTGCTCGTCAGCCCTCGGTACCGAGGAGGTCGGCGCGCTTGACCAAGCCGATCTGGAAAGCGAAGACGACTGCCTGCACACGATCACGTGAATGCGTCTTCGAAAGAACCCGTCCGACATGGGTTTTCACAGTCGTTTCGGAGACGTGGAATTTGGCGGCGATCTCCGAATTCGACAGCCCGTACGCCATGGCCTCGAGCACCTCGACCTCGCGGGGCGTCAACTCTTCGGGCAACTGCGCTTCGGGCGCCGAACCTTCCAGGAGCGGCCCGACGTGCTGAAGAAGTCGCCGGGTGGCCCGGGCCTCGATCACCGCGTCCCCGCGGTGCACGGTGCGGATGGCGTCGAGCAACTGCTCCGGCGGCACGTCCTTGAGCAGGAATCCGCTGGCGCCCGCCCTGATTGCCGACATCACGTACTCGTCGTTGTCGAAGGTGGTGAGCACCACGACCTTCGGTGCATCGGGATCGGCCAGGAGCCGACGGGTCGCCTCGATGCCGTCCATCTTCGGCATCTGGACATCCATAAGGACGACGTCGACATGACGGGTGGCCAATTCGGTCAATGCCTGCTGACCGTCCGAAGCCTCGACCACCACGGACAGATCCGGCTGCGAGTCGATGACCATTCGAAAACCTGCGCGGACCAGCTGCTGATCGTCGATCAGTGCCACTGCAATCGGAGCCACGTGTTCGTCCATGCCACTCACCTTAAGACCTGCAGACGTTTCAAGACCTACCCAGACGTTCGTTCGTAGGGCAGGACAGCCCGGACACTGTATCCACCGCCAGATTTCGGTCCGGCGGTTACTTTGCCTCCGTGCAGTTTGGCGCGCTCGGCCATTCCGATCAGTCCCTGCCCGCCTGGTGACGATTCGACCAACGCTGCGCTGCCACCTCGTCCGTCGTCGGTAATGCCGAGAACGAGTTCGGTTTCAGCCCACGTCATCTCGACGCTCGCCTGTGCTCCTGGTCCGGCATGTTTGAGAACGTTCGTCAGCGATTCCTGGACGATGCGATACGCCGTCAACCCCGCACCTGCCGAGAGTTCGCGTGGTTCGCCGGTCACGCTGACGGCGATGTCGAGCCCACTGCTGCGCAACTCGTGGAACAGACTGTCGATGTCGCCCGCGCCCGGGATCACCGAGAAGTCACGGGGCGTGTCCTCGCGCAGAACCGACAGAAGCGAGCGCATGTCGGTCAGCGCCTGGCGGCCCGTGGAGGCAATGGTTTCGAGTGCCTGAACGGCAGCCTGCGGGTCCTTCGCCGCACTGTAGCGTCCGCCGTCGGCTTGGGCGATGACAACGGTCAACGAATGCGCGACGATGTCGTGCATCTCGCGCGCTATCCTCGACCGCTCGCTGATCGTCGCGATTTCCGCTTCCTGCGCACGCTCGAGTTCGAGCAACCGTGCGCGCTCGGTCAGGCCTTCCAGTTGTTTGGTGCGGACTCGACGCAGATCACCGAACGCCCAGACCGCGAGCATGAAGATCATGACGGCCACGGACTGCATGACCTGCGACGACACCGGAATTCCGTCGTAGCCGAAGTATCGAACAGTCCCGGCAATCGAGCCGAGCAACGCGAGCAGCAGACCGGTGAGTGAACTCCACCGTGCTCCGTAGGCGGCCAGCGCGTACAGGGAGATGGGAACAACGACGGCGGACGCCAGCAGCGTATTGCCGATGAAGATCACGTGCAGTACCGAGAACCCGGCGATCACCATGCCGGAGAGTTCCGGGCGCGAGCGCCGCCACACCAGCGGAACCGTCATGCCCAGCGAGATGAACACCGCCAGCGGACTCGCCTCGACCGCAACGACAACGCTGAACAGTGCGGCAACCGTCGCGATGCAGATGTCCACACCGCGAGCATGATCCGCGCTCCAGCGGACGAAGCGTTCACTAGTCGGAAAACGAGCCATGCCGCCAACAGTAGCTTTGCTCAGGTGCGGTAGCCGCCGTCTTCGAGTCCGGCCTCGATTTCGAATCGGTTCCGCGGCCCGCGATGACGCAGCTCCTCACGCAGATAGAGCAGCCCGAATACGATTCCGTACCTGGCCCACTGGTCTGCGTGGACAGCCTCGTGACGAAGGACGGATCGAGTCGTGTTTCTCCGCGTGAGATACACACCACCGAGAGTTGTTCCACCTCTGGCGAACCCGCCGCGTAGCCCGGAAGCGACAAAGATCCCGGACTCGTCGTCGAAGCTGATGTCCGCGCCGAGAAGCCCGGCGTAGAACAGGGCGACGCGAGTGACGAATGCGGACTGCGCGCTGCCCCGACTCGCTCGGATCAGCGGCAGCCCGCGTCGTGCACACACGAGAAGATCAGCCCAGCAGTTTCTCGCGAAGCGCCTTGTCCTTGTCGAGCACCATCGACTCGAGGCTCTCCTGGAATGCCACCATCCGCTGCTGCAGTGCGGGATCGGAAGCGCCGAGAATCCGAGCGGCCAGCAGACCGGCGTTGCGAGCCCCGCCGATCGACACTGTTGCCACCGGGACACCGGCCGGCATCTGGACGATCGAGAGCAGCGAATCCATACCGTCGAGGTACTTGAGCGGCACCGGAACTCCGATGACGGGCAGCGGCGTTGCCGAGGCAACCATGCCCGGAAGGTGTGCGGCGCCACCGGCACCGGCGATGATGACCTTGATTCCGCGGCCGGCGGCGTCCTTGGCGTAGTCGAGCATCCGCTGAGGCGTACGGTGCGCCGAGACGACTCCGACCTCGAAGCGGATACCGAATTCGGCCAACGCTTCGGCTGCCGCTTCCATGGTCGGCCAATCCGAATCGCTGCCCATGATCAGGCCGACCTGCGCGCTCTCACTCACCGTGTACATCCCATCCGTCGGTCCAAACTGCGTACGAAAGCCAATGTGCTGCCCGCTCGGCGCGTTCCCGAACTGCGGCAACGTAATTCGGATCGTCGATGGATCCGGCGCCGCCCACGATGTTGACGTGCCCGATCTTGCGGTCCTTGCGCTCACCCTTGCCGTACAGGTGGATCTTCGCGTCGGGCATCCGAGCGAACAGGTGATGGACACGCTCGTCCATCGTCATCTCGGGCGCTTCCGGTGCACCCAGAACGTTCGCCATCACGGTGACCGGAGCGATCGGCGAGGTGTCTCCGAGCGGGTAGTCGAGGACCGCGCGCAGATGTTGTTCGAACTGAGAGGTGCGGGCGCCGTCCATCGTCCAGTGACCGGAATTGTGCGGGCGCATCGCCAACTCGTTGACCACGAGAGTGCCGTCCGTCGTCTCGAAGAGTTCGACGGCCATCGAGCCGACGACGCCGAGTTCGGACGCGATGCGCAGCGCCAATTGCTCGGCTTCCTCGGCAACGGCACTCGACAGCTCGGGGGCAGGTGCGATCACGACGGCGCACTGGCCGTTGCGCTGAACGGTCTCGACGACCGGCCACGTAGCACCCTGCCCGAACGGTGACCGCGCAACCATGGCAGACAGTTCCCGACGCATCGAGACCATTTCCTCGACGATCAGTGGAACACCCTTGTTCAGCTGCTCGGTGACAATGGCTTCTGCTTCGTCCTGATCGTCGGTGATCCAGACGCCCCGGCCGTCGTAGCCTCCGCGTGTTGCCTTGATGACAAGCGGCCAACCGTGTTCGGCACCGAAACGCACGACGTCTTCTGCCCACGTCACTTCGGCGTACGCGGGTACGGGTGCGCCCAGTTCGGCAAGTTTGCGACGCATCAGCAGTTTGTCCTGAGCGAAGATCAGAGCGTGCGGCGGAGGCTGAACGTTCACGCCTTCGGCAACCAGAACCTCGAGATGTTCGGTCGGCACGTGCTCGTGGTCGAACGTCAACGCGTTGGAACCGACCGCTGCGCGGCGAAGAGCGTCGAGGTCGGTGTGGCTGCCGAGCACGACGTCGGGGCTGACCTGAGCTGCCGGCTCGTCCGCAGTCCCGGAGAGCACTCGGAGCGTCTGGCCCAGGGCCACCGCCGCCTGGTGAGTCATCCTGGCCAACTGTCCGCCACCGATCATGGTGACGACGGGCATGGATGCTTTTGCCGGTCGAGGGGTGGTCGGGCGGGCGGGGATCTGCGCGGGATCGTTGTTGCCGGTCACGGCTCTCTATGTTGTCATGTGCCGCGTTCGCCCGTTCATTCAGCGTTCCCAATCTGTGATTCTGCTGATGAATCCGCGGCAAATTGGTGGTAACGCGGTTTCGTTTCGTAAACTCATCTGTTGTGCCATTTGTCGACGGGGTCATTGCCCGCATACCCCAACCGTTTCGTGACATCGCTCTGCGTCACAGCGAGCTGATCAAATTCGCGATCGTCGGCGGAACGACCTTCCTGATCGACTCCGGCATCTTCTACACACTCAAGCTGTCGATCCTCGAATCCAAGCCGATCACGGCCAAGATCATCGCCGGCGTCGTCGCGGTGATCGCGTCGTACATTCTCAACCGCGAGTGGTCGTTCAAGAACCGTGGTGGCCGTGAACCAGCGCACGAGGCTGCCCTGTTCTTCATCATCAGCGCCATCGGCGTCGTCATCAGCTTCATCCCGCTGTACATCTCCAGTTACGTCTTCAACCTGCGCGTACCCGAAGTCAGCTTGGCGACGGAGAACATCGCCGACTTCATCAGTGCGTACGTCATCGGCAACCTGCTGCAGATGGCGTTCCGATTCTGGGCCTTCCGCAAGTTCGTGTTTCCCGACGAGAATCCGGAACCGCTCGAACTATCCGACAGCACAGGATTGTCCGAAACCACGGCGTTATCCGAAACCGCAGCGTTAACCGAAACCACAGCGCCTGACCCGGTTATTCCTGACGCCGAAGAGGAACTCGGGCACTCCTGAGTTTTTCGTCTGCGCGAGCCTTTCGGTCAGCGCGGTTCGCGGTGCGGAACGACGTCCGCGGGCGGAGCAGTGTTGGCCACCGGCAAGAAGACGGCGAACAAGGCAGGCTTACGCCTCTGCAGTTCCAGTCGGCCCCCGTCGGCTTCGATCAGTGCACGTGCGAGCGCCAACCCGACGCCGGTGGACCCGGCCCCCGAAAATCCTCTGTCGAAGATGTGCGGTGCAAGATCGTTCTCCACGCCGGAGCCTTCGTCGGTGACCTCGACGCACACCATCGAGTCACGACGAGACGAACTGCGACCGGTACCGTCGATCAATCGGACCGACACCGTGCACGTGCCTTCACCGTGTTCGAACGAATTGTCGACCAGAACGGAAACAGCTTCACGCAGACGCGAACCTGTGGTTGCAGCCATCACTGTCCGATCGCCGCGTAGGCGGAGCCTGCGCCCCTCTCCGTCGAACTGAGCCTGCCAGTCGCGGGTCACCTGTTCCAGCTCGCCGACCACCGACACCAGACTCGCCGACGACCCGCTGGTGCGCGACGAGCGAATCAGGTCGTCGATTCCGTCGGTGAGCCTGTCTACTTGCGCCATGGCTTCCTCGGCCTCGTTCACGACGTCAGGATCTTCGTGAACGGACAACTCGTCCAGGCGCAGCCGCACCGCAGTCAGTCGACTGCGCAGTTGATGCGAGACGTCCGCGACCAGCGCACGCTCTCGTTGCAGCCGCACCGAAATCTCCACCGTTGCCGCGTCGAGCACGTCGGACACGCGGTCGAGTTCGGGGATGTCGTGCCGACGAGGATCCGGCCGGAAGTCACCTTCGGCGAGGCGCGCCGCCCGGTCGGCCACATCCTGCAGCGGATCGGCCAGCCGACGCGCAGTGACCACGGCGACGACGGTGCCTGCCGTGATGGACAGAAGCACGAGCACACCGACGGCCATCACCGCTTGCTTCTGCTGGGTGCGCAGGTTCTCCGACGGCACCTCGAGGCGCAACGAGCCTGAGGTTCCCATCGCGAGCGATTCGACGAGTGCGTTCTTGACTGTCGCCTCACCGACGTCGACGCGCGCGGCGCCGTCGACGACGGTCGGATACACGACGACGAGGCGCCCGTCGTTCGGGGTGAGGACCTTGAGCGAATCGGTGTTCAACGCACCTTCGACGAGTCCGTTGGTGCCCTCCTGTGCGATGACCTCGGCGGCCATCCGGTCGAGTCGCACCCGGAGGTCACTGCGGGTCACGTCCTCCACCCAGAGCCACGCCGTGTAGATCAGCGGAACTCCCAGCAGCAACGCCGTCATGATCACGACAGCGAGAATCGACTGCAATATGCGACGCCGCATGCCGGCAGTTCCTGGTTCTCGAGTTGCTAGTCGGTGTTGATTCGGAAACCGACACCGCGGACGGTGGCAATTCTGCGTTCCACGGCGGGGCCCTCGTCACCGATCTTGCGGCGCAGCCACGACATGTGCATGTCGAGTGTCTTCGATCCACGAAGCTCGACGTCGCCCCACACCTCACGAAGGATCGTATCGCGCGAGACCACTTCCCCGGCATGCTCGAGGAGGACCCGCAGAAGCTCGTATTCCTTGTTGGCCAAGGCGATTTCGGAACCGTTGACGAGTACGCGTCGTGCCGCGGGCTCGAGTCTGATGCCACCGACCTCGACGATCGTGTCCTCGCGGCCACCGTGGCGACGCAGGAGTGCTCGCACACGTGCCATCAACTCGGCGAGACGAAACGGCTTGCTGACGTAGTCGTCGGCGCCCGCGTCCAACCCGACCACGAAGTCGACTTCGTCGGTTCTGGCGGTCAACATCAGCACGGCGAGCGAGGTGCGATGCGCACGGATCTGTCGACAGACCTCGAGGCCGTCCATGCCCGGAAGGCCGAGATCGAGAATCAACAGATCGAAATCACCTTCGAGCGCCTGCTGCAACGCAGCGGGTCCGGTCGGTTCGACGGTCACCGAATACCCTTCACGTCCCAATGCACGGGAAAGGGGTGCGGCAATGGCCTCGTCGTCTTCGGCTAGCAATACGGCAGTCACACGAACAGACTACGGACAACACGCCTTTGCACGTTGATTACCAGCCATTTCGATCGTTCGGGTCGTCGTTTTCTACGATCGGCCGCTGCAGTGGCTGCTGTGGCGGCTGCTGCGTCGAATCGAAAACCTGGTGATACAGGAGGGCGTGAACATGCTCGACATCCGGAATGTCGTCGAACTCGAGCGGATCGTCACTGGCCGATGCGATGACCAGAGTTCCGGTCTTGAGCATTCGATCGATCAGGCCGTGGCGGAACTGAACATTGCTGATCCGCCCCATGGGAATGTCGATACCGGTGTGTGTGAGCACTCCGTGGCGGATGAGCACCCGCCGATCGGTGACGATGAAATGCGTGAACTTCCAGACCGTGAACGGCGCAACCGATCGCCAGGCCACGACGCCGAGCCAGATGATTCCGACGGCAATGGACGACACGGTGCGAGCCGTGCCGTCCAATCTCGTCTGTGCGAGGCCCAACAAGAACCCGGCGACGGCCGTCGCAAGCACGAACGTCAGCGCCGGAAGCACCAACATCTTCCAATGAGGATGGCGATGCAGTATCAGTTCCTCGTCCTGAGCGAGGGCGTCTTCGGGATATCCCATGACGGGAAGTCTGCCACCCCGCACCGACTTTCAGGCACACCGACTTTCAGGCACACCCATCTTCAGGGCACGCTCAGGGCTGCGCGATCTTTCGCAGCACCAGCGGGGTCACGACGATGATGATGCCGTACAGCACCATCCATACGCCGACCACGATGCGGAAGACGTCGAGCGAGAGTTCGGGCTGCAGAAGGACGATCGCGCCCGCGACGATGCTGATGACTCCGAGCACGATCGACAGACCGCGATCGACGGTGTGCCCGGACGCTGCGTCGACCAGATCGAGAACACCGCGGAATACCCACCAGGCACCGATCACCAATGCGATCAGAACCACCGTCTGCAAAGGGCTACGGAGAACCAGGAATCCGAGGAGCACTGCCAACGCGCCGGAAATCGCGACAAGCGTCCGAGTTCCACCTGAAGCCGTCACGTCCGCGAACGAACGGATGATCTGGACGATTCCGAATCCGAACAACTGAATTGCAATGACCACCGCGACCACGAAAAGGGTGGCATCCGGCCATGCGAGTACCGCGATACCCAGGCCCAATGTGAGGACACCGAGCAGCACCGTCACGCCGGTGAGTACGCGGCGAGCGCTCTCGGCCGTCTCGGCTTCGGTCGGAACAACGATCGGTGTGGTCATGACGCCCCTAGGCAGCTCAGTAGATCCCGCAGTTAAGTGAAATGAAGGACGGACGGTTGGTTCGAAAACCGGCCAGGGCCAAAAATTAGCACTTTGGTGCCAGAAAATCCGGCAAGGCTCATGATTCGGCTACCGGGGCGGCCCGAAGGTGGGTGATATCACCCGCAGCGACCGCAAAGGTCTCCCCGTCTGTTCCCTCGATCTCGATGACGACGCGGCCGGAAGTGTCGACGTCGGTCGCGATACCGAACACCTCCTTGTCGCCCGGCAAGACCGCGCGGACTCGTTTGCCCAGCGTCCCGCAGCGCTGCCGGTATTCGGCAGCCAACACAGATGTATCCCATTTCGAGGATTCCCAAGCACGGAACTGCGTCGCCAACTCACGGGCGATTGCTCGAACGAGGGTGTCGCGGTCGACAGTCGATGCTTCTTCGACGAGGAGTGATGTAGCGGTCGGGACGGGCAGCTCCTCCACACCCAGGCTCACGTTCAACCCGATGCCCACCACCACCGCGGGATCGGGCGCAGTCCTTGCCACCTCGGCCAGAATTCCGGCAACCTTCTTGTCGCCGATGAGAACGTCGTTCGGCCACTTGAGTTTTGCGGGCACTTCGGCCACGTTGCGCAGCGCGTCGACGACCGCGATTCCCGACAGCAGCGGGAGCCAACCCATGTCCGTGAGATTCATTCCGGGCATCGACAGCAGAACCGACATCGAGATCTGCGCTTGCGGCGGACTCACCCAGGTGCGCGAATGACGGCCGCGGGCACTAGCCTGATATTCGGCGATCAGAACGTGACGGTCTGCATCCGGATCTGCCGCTCGCGCAAGGAGATCCGCGTTCGTCGAGCCGGTCTCCTCGACCACGTCGAGGTGGTTCCAGAAAACGCGCGCGTCATCGTTGTCACTGCGCACGAGTGCGCGTCGCAGGGCATTGCCGTCGAGGGGCGGTCGGTTCAAGTCGGTCCACATAGTCCCAGCCTATGACGACAGCGAGAATGTACTGGTCAGTAGCTTGAGCCTGCAAGACAGCGACAATCGGACCTGCCTTCCAAGCCCCCCACGCACTCTCGTTAAGCTCACGTCCATGACCACTGTCCAAGAGCCGAACGCGCCGGAGGCGGCGGCCGCACCCGATATCCACACGACCGCGGGAAAGCTCGCGGACCTGCGGAATCGCCAAGCCCAGGCGAAGGCACCGAGCGGCGAAGCCGCCATCGACAAGGTGCACGCCAAAGGCAAGCTGACCGCCCGCGAGCGCATCACCGCCCTCCTCGACGAGGGCTCCTTCGTCGAACTCGACGCACTGGCACGGCACCGGAGTGTGAACTTCGGTCTCGCTGACAACCGCCCGGTCGGCGACGGCGTCGTCACCGGTTACGGCACCATCGACGGCCGCGACGTCTGTGTCTTCTCACAGGACGCCACCGTTTTCGGCGGATCGCTCGGCGAAATCTACGGTGAGAAGATCGTCAAGGTCATGGACCTCGCGATCCGCACCGGTCGCCCCCTCGTCGGCATCAACGAAGGTGCAGGCGCGCGCATCCAGGAAGGCGTCGTCTCGCTCGGCCTCTACGGCGAGATCTTCCATCGCAATGTCCAGGCATCGGGCGTCATCCCCCAGATCTCACTGATCATGGGACCCGCCGCCGGCGGCCACGTCTACTCCCCCGCGCTGACCGACTTCGTCGTGATGGTCGACGAGACCTCCCAGATGTTCGTCACCGGGCCCGACGTCATCAAGACGGTCACCGGTGAAGACGTCACGATGGAAGACCTCGGCGGTGCTCGCACCCACATGGTCAAGTCCGGCGTCGCACACTACGTCGCTTCCGGCGAGCAGGATGCCCTCGACTACGTCAAGGACCTGCTCAGCTACCTGCCGTCCAACAACCAGGCAGCGGCTCCCCGCGGCGAGATCACCGACCCGATCGTCGGTTCGATCGAAGACAGCCTGACCGCCGAGGACATCGAACTCGACACCCTCATCCCGGATTCGGCCAACCAGCCGTACGACATGCACGAGGTCATCCGTCGCATCCTCGACGACGACGAGTTCCTCGAGGTCCAGGCCGAGCGCGCGATGAACATCATCGTCGGTTTCGGTCGCGTCGACGGCCGCTCGGTCGGCATCGTCGCCAACCAGCCCACCCAGTTCGCGGGCTGCCTCGACATCGACGCCTCGGAGAAGGCCGCACGCTTCGTGCGCACCTGCGACGCGTTCAACGTCCCGATCATCACCCTCGTCGACGTTCCCGGCTTCCTTCCCGGAACCGAGCAGGAATACAACGGCATCATTCGTCGCGGCGCGAAGCTCCTCTACGCGTACGGCGAAGCAACGGTCGGAAAGATCACGGTCATCACCCGCAAGGCTTACGGCGGAGCGTACGACGTCATGGGCTCCAAGCACATGGGCGCCGACGTGAACCTGGCATGGCCGACCGCTCAGATCGCCGTCATGGGTGCATCCGGAGCAGTCGGATTCGTCTACCGCAAGCAGCTTCTCGAAGCCGCCAAGAACGGCGAAGACGTCGATGCACTGCGCCTCAAGCTGCAGAACGAGTACGAGGACACCCTCGTCAACCCGTACGTCGCCGCCGAGCGCGGATACGTCGACGCTGTGATTCCTCCGTCGCACACCCGCGGACAGATCGTCTCCGCATTGCGACTGCTCGAGCGCAAGGCCGTTTCCCTTCCGCCCAAGAAGCATGGGAACATTCCCCTATGACCGCAACCACCGAGGACATTCTCAGCGAAGATGTCGCACTGGCGGAGACTGCACCGACCAACGGTGCGGTAGTCGAGGGAACCGCGACGGACGCGTCGCTCACGGAGCTGACCGAGACGTCGACATCCGACGCGTCGGTCATCAAGATCGTCAAGGGTTCACCCACCGACGTCGAGATCGCAGCACTCGTCAGCGTGCTCGCTGCCGCTGCCGGCAGTGGTCAAGCTCCCGAGTCGAACGTTCCCGCGGAGACCTGGGGCGATCCGACTCAGTTCCACCGCACGCGTGCGCCGTTCTCGCCGTACGCGTACCTGAACCCCGCGATCCGTCGCAGCTGACGATCACTCTGCTGACGTGACTCAACTGGTTCTGGCTTCAGCGTCCCCGGCTCGCCTCGCAGTTCTGCGGGCGGCCGGGGTTTCGCCGCTTGTACGTGTCTCCGGTGTCGACGAGGACAAGATTGCCGACAACCTCGGCCCCGACGCCGCTCCCGAAAAAGTCGTGACGGTGCTGGCGGAGGCCAAGGCCGCCGAGATCGTTCCCGGTCTTGCCGCCGACAATCTCACCGACGTAGTCGTAGTCGGGTGCGATTCGATGCTCCTGATCGACGGGCAACTTCAAGGCAAGCCGGGCAGCGTCGATATCGCCCGAAAGCGATGGGCCGCAATGGCCGGACGCAGCGCCACTCTCTTGACCGGGCACTGTGTCCTGCGCGTCGCCGACGGCCGCATCGTTCGCATGGCCTCGGATCACAGCGCAACAGTCGTTCATTTCGCGCAACCGTCCACCGAAGATCTCGAGGCATACCTGGCAACGGGCGAACCTCTCCAAGTCGCCGGAGCATTCACGCTCGACAGTCTCGGCGGCTGGTTCGTGGAGAGGATCGAAGGCGATCCCTCGAGTGTCATCGGTATCGGATTGCCTTTGGTGCGAACGCTTCTCGAGCGCGTGGGAGTTTCCGTCTCGGATCTCTGGCGTACTCAGAGCATCTTCTGACACGAATTTCCAAGCACGAGTTCGCCAAGCACGACGACCAGCCTCGCATCGGGTCCAATTCGATGCGAAGCTGGTCGTTTCATGTTGTCCCCGAAAAGGATTGCTCCCTCAGGTTGTGAAGGTGGTGTTCGCCGGCCGCGGGTGCCGCAGCGGGTCGATCGACGGCGGCGGGATGAACCAGGGCTTGTTGTCGACGCCGATCCGGATTTCCCATTTGCCGACGAACCCGGATTTGCGGTGCATCAGCCGGTGATGTGGACGGCACAGCAGGACCAGGTTGTTCATCACCGTCGGGCCGCCGTTGGCCCAGTGCCGAATATGGTGTGCATCGGTCCACGCCGGCACACACGTACAGCCGGGGAACGCGCAGCCTTTATCTCTCGCGATCAGCGCGACGCGTTGTTCGGCGGTGACCAACCGTTTCCCGGGTTTCGCATCGAGAGGCGCTCCGTGATCATCGAGTAGGACAGTGGACAGGAAGCAGTCGCACCCGAGAAGCCTGGTTTGCGACACCGAGAGTGGTCCGAGCCAGGGCATGTGCCCGACATCGAGATCCGACACAGACCCACCACCAGTGGGTGTCGCGGCGCAGTCCCGGTGCTCGGCGAGATCCCGGGCATTGATGTGTACGTTCACGTGCGGCCGCTGGCCGCCATCCATGCCGGTCTTGGCGCAGTCCAGATACCGCCGGATCAGTTCCGTGAACCCGTCCGCGGTCCGCTTCGCCGCCGACCGCGAATCCGGCGTCCCATCCGGTGCCGGGGTCGGCATCGTCAGATTCGACAACGCCGACAGCAACATTTCGCCGGTGAGGGCATCGAAATCCCCACGCACCACCACCCGACCATTCAAAGTCGACGCGATCCTCAACTCATTGCGATCCACATCTTCGGCGGGCGGAATCTCATCGGATTCGAACAACCGCTCCAACGTCGCGATCACATGCCGCACCTTCGTCGTCGTCGCCTCCACACCCGACGCAGCAGCCAACAACAAATCGATACAGCGAGGCAACGCCTCCTCCGGCATCCCCTTCGGCGGCGACTCACAAAACGAGACGATCAACACGGCATGCTCGAACGAACAATCCCCGCAATCGAACCGAGCCGCCACCGCCGGAAACGGCCGCAACGCAGCACCCAACGCGGCGATCTTCTTCCCATCCCGCACCTGCAACATCGTGTTCGACGCCAACCACGCACCCACCCCGCGGCTCGCGATCACCTGATCATCCGGACGCAACGACAACTCGTCCACCACCGCCACCCGAACGGCCTCGAGACGCAGAATCTCCGCGCTCGCCGACACCGCAGCAGCCCGCAACTCAGCAGCCGTCAACTGCCACAAACGTCCGCGTAACCCCACCGCAGAACCCGACACCACATCCGACAACAGAACACTCATTGAACCCCCCGATCCCCTGAAACACAGAATACTCGAACACCAGTTCGAGTCAAGAGCAATTCTCAGACTGGCGAATTGACCCGAGGTAGGGCAGTCGACGCCAATCCGATACCGAGCGCAATTGCTGCGATGATCGCGAGTACACGGCGCTGAGCTTCGAGAAATGCTTCGCCGGCCGCCGCCCGGGTAGATGCGTACGCGGCATCAACTGCCACCTGAACGGATTGCCCCCCGGGGCCGGCAGTTCCTTCGCGGCGACACTCCGGCGCCACCTCCATCGGCGTTCCGGACGCCAATTGGCTTGTCGCGCAATCGACAAATGCCTTTTCGGCGATACCGACGAGACCAGGACTCACCCCGGCGGCTTCAAGATTCGCAACATACTCGGGCCGTTCCCCCTGCACTGCTTGCGGAGCTTGCCCAGCGACGAGCGAGAAGAACACCACTCCGATCAAGGCCAGTCCGATTGAGCTGCCAACCTGCTGAACGGTCGGAAGCAGTCCCGACACCGAACCCGCGTGCGCGGGTTCGACCGTCGCGAGGATCGCGGTTTGCAGCGGTGCCACGAACAGTCCGAGCCCTGCGCCTCCGAGAAGCAGCGGGCCGGCGAGCGCGAGCCAGCGCGGATCGGTTCCTTCGTACTCGAGGATGACCGACAACGCGATCAGCGAGCCGGCGAAGACGACCATCCCCAGGATCAGGACGCGGTTTCCGAGCATGCGGTACACCGCCGACGAGAGAACCGCCGCCACGCCCATTCCGACGGCCCACGGCAGCGTCATGACGCCCGCTCGCAATGCGGAGAACCCGAAGCCGAACTGAAGTGTGAGACTGATGGTGAAGATCAGGGACGTCAGGGTTCCGAAGAACACGAACGCAAGAACCGCGCCGATCGCAAATGCTCGGTCGCGGAAGAGTGCGAGCCGAAGGACGGGATCACCGCCGCGTTTCCCCAGCCGCGATTCGTGGAGCACGAACGCCAATGCCACCGGCACCGACATCGCGAGCATTACGACAAGACCTGTAGGCCATCCACGCGCCCTTCCCTCAGCCAGGGGAAGTATCAGCAGGAACAGTGCCAGCGACGACAGCGCGGCGCCGATGAGGTCCAGTGAGCGCACATGCTCAGCGCGAGCATCTACGAGATGGAAATACCCGAGAATCAAGGCGGCGACGCCGATCGGGATGTTGACGAAGAAGATCAGGCGCCAGCCCCAGTCGAAGAGATTCCACTCGATCAGCAGTCCGCCCACCAGAGGCCCGCTGACCGTTGCCAGCCCTATCGTCGCGCCGTAGATCCCGAATACCCGCGGATGCCTCGCCTTCGGAAACAGACCGGAGATTATGGCAAAGGTCTGGGCGGACATCGAACCGGCCGCCAGACCTTGCAGACCGCGGAAGACGATCAGCATCGTCGCACTCTGAGCGAGCCCGCACAGCAACGAGGCGGCGACGAACACGGACAGTGCCGTCAGAAATACGACTCTGCGACCGAACAGGTCCCCCAGCCGGGCCGCAGTGATCAACGAACAGGCAAAAGCCAGGATGTACACGCTGACCATGAGCAACTGCGCCGAGACGCCGGCTCGAAGATCGACGGCGATACTCGGGAGCGCGACGTTGACGATGGTCGCATCGAGAAGCTGCATGAATGCCGCCGCCAGACTCGTCGCCAACCCGAGCCAAGGCGTCAGAGAACCAGCTCGCCGTCCGCCCTTGTGGTCGGCGCCGACAGCGTCACCTAAAGGGTCCGGAAGCACCGAATGATCCTAATCGAACAAGACGCTTCTAGAACCTGTTCTTGTTTAGATTGTTGTATTTCGGACAATTCAGTCCCCCAGATGGGATAGTTCGTCGTCTGCCCATTTTCAGAGCAGGCTTCTCGACGACACACGCAGGAGTTCTTACTCGATGGATCTGAACCTGATCACCCATTGGCACCCGCTTCCTGGACGGGTAATCGAATGGGGCGTCACGCATGCTTCCGCTCAGAGAGCCGCCGAAGCCGAGATCGACCGAGAACTACCCCCGACCACGATGCAGGATCGCCACTTGCGACGCGCCCGCGTCACCGCAGAGAAGGGCGATCCGCAGTCTCCATGGATCGGCATCGCCTTCGATTTCGCCGGAACTCTCGACCGCGACGCCATGACCAGGGCCCTGCAGCGCTACGTCCGTCGCCACGACACACTCCACAGTTGGTTCTCGTTCGACGAGGCCACCACTGACGCTGCGGACACCTCGTTCGAGGTCCGTCGTCACGTCGTGCCGGTCGAGGGAATCGAACTCGAGTACCGCGTCGGCGACGACGTCTCCGAATCCGAGGCGATCCGTGCGCTCGTCGCAACCAAGTTCGCCACGGAAACCAGCGCGCTGCAGTGGCCGGCATTCGTCTTCGGTGCCGTCGAGCACGATCACACCGACACGGAAACCGCGCCCGGTTTCACCCTGTTCCATGCCGTCGACCACGCTCATTCGGACATGAACTCGATGGTGCTGATGTACGCGGAATTGCGTCAGCTCTACGCAGCGGAAACGACCGGGTCACATCCCGAACTAGGCCCGGCGGGAAGTTACGCGCAGTTCGGCCGTATCGAGCGCGAGCGGACAACCGAACTGACGATGCAGTCACCCGAAGTTCACAAGTGGCTCGGTTACCTCATGCGCAGTGGCGGCTCGTTCCCCGGATTTCCTCTCCCGCTGGGCGCCGAGGACGCCCCCAAACCGGCAATCGGTTCACGCTTCGATTTGGCCGACGACGTCGAATGCGAAAAGTTCGGTGCGATCTGTAAAGCAAACGGGGCCAACTTCATCGGCGGGATCTTCACGGCACTCGCGATCGCGGAATTCGAACTGGCCGGGCGCGACAAGTACATCGCTCTCTCGCCGGTCAGCACGCGAACCGAGGTCGACTCGTTTGCGCAGGGTTGGTACATCAACCTGATCCCCGTGGGAATAGACGTCGACGACAAGCGACGTTTCACCGAGTTGGCGAAAGTCGGGCAGCAGGGTTACCACGACGGCAAAGCGCTGTTGGACGTTTCCGTTCAGCAAGTCATCGACCTCGTTCTCTCCAGCATGTCGGACGAGAATTCTTCCGCTCCCGGCGGCCTGTCGAAGACGCTCACCCCGCCGCCGATCGTCTCGTACATCGACGGCCGACGCATGCCCGATCCGTACAGTTACGTCGAGACGAAGGCAACGGGAATCGTCGGCGGCAAAGAGACTCAGATCGCATCGATGTGGATCAACCGGATGCACACCGGTACCTGGATCGCCGTGTCACACCCTGACACCCCCACGGCGCACGAATCTGCCACCCGCTTCGCCGAGCATGTCTCCACCATCATCAAAACTGTTGCAGCTCAGGGCGACTACTCGTTCTCGGCACCAGAGGGAGCGTCCTGATGCATGTCACCTCTATCGATCGATACGGACTCGAGCCGGGAATCGTCACCGAATGGTCGCTCCAGCCTGCAGACGGTGCCGTCACCGAGTCCGAGGTACCACCGTCGTACAACCAGCATTTTCATCTCGAAACAGCGCGAACACACGGCATGGGCCGAAGTGTATGGATGGCAGCGGCATTCGATCTTCCCGGAGAACTGAATCGGCCGGCACTCGATCTCGCGTTGCGCCTGTTCATCAGTCGCCATGACACGCTGCACACAGGGTTCGAGGTCGGCGAGTTCACCACCACCCGAATGGGTCTCGACCCCGACGGCACACATATCGAGACTTCGGAACCGCTGAAGTTCGATTCCACCGAGAATCTGCGAGCGCACCTCAAGAAGCGATTCACGACGGTCTGCGATCCACTGACCTTCCCCGCCTATACATTTGCCACGGTCGAACGCGAAGAGCACTACACAGTCCTGAGCGCCTTCGATCACACACTGGTCGACGGGTACTCGTTGGTCATCGCACTCGGGGAACTGCGACAGATCTACGAGGGACTGATCGCCCTACCCGACCTGACCGACCACGCGGCGGTCGACGCAGTGATGAGCCGACTGGGTGACCCGGGAAGTTTCGTGAGGTACTGCGAACTGGAGGCCGACGCTCTACTTCCCGTCGACAACGACCCTCGAATCCGGGAGTGGGCAAGGTTCTACGAGATCTGCGGTGGTACTTCACCGAGTTTCCCATTGGATCTCGGCGTCGAGGGCGGAAAGCCCGCGCCGCAGGGCGCCGATGTGCGCGTGCTGCTCGACGAGGAGCTGACGGCGACGTTCGACGAGATCTGCCTGTCCGCCGGCGGTAGCGTGTTCACCGGAATCCTCACTGCGATGGGTCTTTCCGTCCACTCGTACACCGGACAGGCGACGCTTCCCCTGCAATTCCCGCTGCACATCCGCAAAGATCCCCGTTGGGCCGACGCGATCGGCTGGCTCACCACCAGCGCGCCGATCACGGTCCGGATCACTCCCGACGCGGATTTCGGTGCATCCCTTGCACATACGCACGCGTCGTTCCGAGTTGCGTTGACGCTCGAGGGCGTCACCATGGCTCAGGTTCGAGATGCTTTGGGCGACAAGATTCGACGCACGCGCACCGACGTCTTCATGGTGTCGTACATCGATTACCGCAAACTGCCCGGCACCGACGATCACGATCTCCTCAACGCTCATCACATCAGCAACGTGACGGTCGCCGACGATGCCCAGTTCTGGATTTCGCGAACGAACCGTGGTCTCTCGCTGCGGTCGCGCTTCCCGGACACCGAGACGGCGAACGAAACCATGGTGAATTTCCTCACCGAACTCGACCGGATTCTGAGAGAGGTCTGCGCCCGGGGAGTAACCCCGATCGGAAGTGTCACCGAACAATTGAGAGATTCGAGCGTCGGAGCAGGAACACCGAGAATTTAGTATCGGGAACGGGTACGAGCAGGCAGAACCTGCTTCCGGGCGTCTCACCTTGCGCACAGCGCATAGAATCGATCAAGTCCGTGTTCGAACCGAACGATTCGCCTTCAGGAGTACGCCCGTGCCCGTTGCCCCCGATCCCTCAACCGCGTTTGCCGAGTTCGCGCATCCCGACCGGTTGGTCTCGACGGAATGGCTCTCGGCGAATCTCGGTACGCCGGGCCTCAAGGTCGTCGAATCCGATGAAGACGTGTTGTTGTACGACGTCGGCCACATTCCCGGAGCAGTGAAGATCGACTGGCATCTCGACCTCAACGATCCGGTCACCCGCGACTACATCGACGGCGCGAAGTTCGCAGAGTTGATGAACCGCAAGGGCATCAGCCGCGACGACACCGTGGTCATCTACGGCGACAAGAGCAACTGGTGGGCCGCCTACGCACTGTGGGTCTTCACACTGTTCGGCCACGAGGACGTCCGTCTTCTCGACGGTGGCCGCGACGCATGGATCGCCGAGAACCGCGACACCGCTTTCGACGTTCCCGACATCACGTCAACCGATTACCCGGTCGTCGAGCGCAACGACGCTCCCATCCGCGCATTCAAGGACGACGTTCTCGCGCACTTGGGCGACGGACCGCTCATCGACGTTCGGTCTCCGCAGGAGTACACCGGCGAGCGAACCCACATGCCCGACTACCCCGAAGAGGGCGCGTTGCGCGGTGGACACATTCCCAGCGCTCTGAGCATCCCGTGGGCGAAGGCAGCGGCACCGGACAGCCGCTTCCGCACCCGCACCGAACTCGGCGAGATCTACGGCGATCTGTCGGCCGAGGACAACATCGTCGCGTACTGCCGCATCGGCGAGCGTTCCAGCCACACCTGGTTCGTGTTGACCCATCTTCTCGGCTACCCGAACGTTCGTAACTACGACGGTTCCTGGACCGAGTGGGGCAATGCAGTGCGCGTCCCGATCGTCCAGGGCGAAGAGCCCGGCGCAGTTCCTTCCCCCGTATCGGCGTCATGAACGCTCTTCCTTCGGCTCTGGCCGAGATCGTCGACGACTTCGCCGCCGTGGGCGCCTCGGACAAGCTCACCCTTCTTCTCGAGTTCAGCCGAGAACTACCGCCGTTGCCGGCGGAGCTCGAGCAGAGCGCGATGGAGCCGGTCCCCGAATGTCAGTCGCCACTGTTCCTCTCGGTCGACGATTCGGACCGCGACAACGTCCGCCTGTACTTCAGCGCTCCCCCCGAGGCTCCCACCACGCGCGGCTTCGCATCGATCCTCGCGCAGGGGCTCGACGGTCACAGCGCCGACGAGATCCTCGGTGTACCCGACGACTTCTATTCGGCGCTCGGTCTCGCAGAAGCTGTGAGCCCGCTCCGTCTGCGCGGAATGTCGGCCATGCTCGCGCGCATCAAGCGGCACTTGCGGGGCTGAAAAACATGGAGTTCACTGAACTGGCCGACTATGCGATTCCGGCCGGCGCACTCGTCGAATGGTTGCCGTGCGCAACCGGGCCCTGGGTTCCGGATCCGCGGCCCGTCTCCTACATTCACGAGGCACATCTCAGCCGTTCCGCTGCAGGCGCAGGCGACAAGTCTTGGCTGGGAACAGCTTTCGAGATTTCCGGCCCACTCGACGTCGATGCGTTCCGAGTCGCTCTCGGCCGGTGGATCGATCGCCACGAAGTTCTGCGCTCGCATACCGTCCTCGAGCCGTCGAGCGGCGAGATCACCCGGCATACCGTCCCGATCGGCGGGATCGACATCGGCGTCGTCAGCCACGGCTACGACGCGTCCAGCCAGGACAACTTCGACCACCTTCACCGCTTGTTCGACGACTACGCCTCCCCGCACAGTTGGCCGTCGTACGTCTTCGCGACGTTGACGCCACGCGGTGGCGACGGTCCGTTCACCGTGTTCTTCGCGGCGGATCACTCGATCATCGACGGTTTCTCGATCGTCCTGGTCGCCCACGAGATCGGTGCGCTGTACCGCGAGGCTTCGACCGGTAGTGCTGCAAATCTGTTTCCGGTGGGCAGCTACGTCGATTTCGGTGCCGTCGAACGCGAGCAGATGGCCGACATGGAAGCCGAGAAGGCCGCGGTCGAGATCTGGCGTAAGGCTCTCGGTACGGACGGGTTACCCCAGTTCCCGCTACCGATCGGTGAACGTGGAACCGATTCTCAGAACGGCCTGTCGACCTGGCTGCTCGACGCCGACCAGTCAAAGGCCTTCAGTTCGACGTGCGCAGCCGCCGGAGTCGGGTATTTCGCCGGACTTCTCGGTGGTCTTGCGGCTGTGGGTCGCGAGGTCGCGGCGGCCGATCGATTCGAGGTCGTGACGCCGGTCCACACCCGCAGCGCTCAGGAGTGGGCGGGGGCGCTCGGTTGGTTCGTCGGCCTGTGCCCGGTCGAGTTCGCGGTGGGATCGGACTGTTCGTTCGGCGACCTCGCGTCCCGCGCTGCCGAGTCGATCGCTGCGGTCAAGCCTGCCGCCGCGGTTCCGTTCGACCGGATCGGCGAGCACCTCGGAACTCCGATCCGACCGCGATTCGTGGTGTCCTACATGGACGTTCGCTTTGTACCCGAGGCCGCTCAGTGGCCTGAGTGGAACGCGCGAGCACTCCGAAGCAAGGCGTACACGCACGACGTCTACATCTGGATCAACCGCACACCCCACGGCCTCAATCTCGCAGTCAGGTATCCAGGCAACGAAACGGCGAACGCCGCGGTCCACGCCTACGTGGCCGCACTGCGCCGGACCATCGACGACATCGTCACCGAACCGGACAAGCACACCTCCGACCGCTACTCATCGGTAGTTTTCGAAACCGTTTCCTAAGCCGGAGTGGGCTTTAGCGATCCGGTTACAACCAGCGTCGAAGCGATGCATACACTCCGAAGTGATGCCAATCCCCCGATGGTGAAATCCCAGAGGAATACACCGCGGAGACAGACTATGCGAACCACAGGAGGCTCAGTGCCCAGTCATGCCAGCGCGCACATTACGAAGGTGCTTGTCGCGAACCGCGGTGAAATCGCGGTACGGGTCATCCGGGCGGCCAAGGATGCCGGCTACGGCAGCGTTGCCGTTTACGCCGAGCCCGATGCAGAAGCGCAGTTCGTGAAGCTCGCAGACGAGGCATTTGCCCTCGGTGGACAGACGTCTGCCGAGTCCTACCTCGTGTTCGACAAGATCCTCGACGCAGCCAAGAAGTCCGGCGCCGACGCCATCCACCCCGGATACGGCTTCCTCTCCGAGAACGCCGACTTCGCCCAGGCCGTCATCGACGCCGGTCTGATCTGGATCGGTCCGTCACCGCAGTCCATCCGCGACCTCGGAGACAAGGTCACCGCACGCCACATCGCGGAGCGCGCGAAGGCACCGATGGCGGCCGGCACCAAG
The DNA here is from genome assembly GCF_036541985.1 of Rhodococcus sp. IEGM 1306. NCBI lineage: Bacteria > Bacillati > Actinomycetota > Actinomycetes > Mycobacteriales > Nocardiaceae > Rhodococcus > Rhodococcus sp. IEGM 1306. Next base: position 256,696 of record NZ_JAZHFF010000005.1, on the reverse strand, counting down.
GACCCCGTCAAGGGCGCCGACGAGGTCGTCGCATTCGCCAAGGAATACGGCGTACCGGTCGCGATCAAGGCTGCCTTCGGTGGCGGTGGACGCGGCATGAAGGTCGCCCAGACCATCGAGGAAATCCCCGAACTGTTCGAGTCGGCCACCCGTGAGGCCATCGCAGCCTTCGGTCGCGGCGAATGCTTCGTCGAGCAGTACCTGGACAAGGCCCGCCACGTCGAGGCTCAGGTCATCGCCGACCAGCACGGCAATGTCGTCGTCGCCGGTACCCGCGACTGCTCACTGCAGCGTCGCTTCCAGAAGCTCGTCGAAGAGGCTCCCGCTCCCTTCCTGACCGACGACCAGCGCGCACGCATCCACGCGTCCGCGAAGGCCATCTGCAAGGAAGCCGGCTACTACGGCGCCGGAACGGTCGAGTACCTGGTTCAGGGCGACACCATCTCCTTCCTCGAGGTCAACACGCGCCTGCAGGTCGAGCACCCCGTCACGGAAGAGACCGCGGGCATCGACCTCGTGCGTCAGCAGTTCCTCATCGCCAACGGCGAAGAACTCTCCATCAAGGAAGATCCCACCCCGCGTGGACACTCCTTCGAGTTCCGCATCAACGGTGAAGACGCCGGCCGCGGCTTCATGCCTGCCCCCGGCCCGGTCTCCGTCTACCGTGAGCCCACGGGCCCCGGCGTTCGCGTCGATTCCGGTGTCGTCGCCGGCGACGTCATCGGCGGACAGTTCGACTCCATGCTCGCCAAGCTCATCGTCACCGGTGCCACCCGCGAAGAAGCCCTCCAGCGGGCATCGCGCGCCCTCGCCGAGTTCGAGATCGACGGCCTCGCGACCGTCCTCCCGTTCCACCGCCACATCGTCGAGAACCCGGCATTCGTCGGTGACGGCGAGAAGTTCGACATCTACACCAAGTGGATCGAAACCGACTGGGTCAACCCCATCGAGCCGTACGCGGGCGCCGGTGCTCCCGTAGACGACGAGGACGAGGCTCTGCCGCGTCAGAACGTCGTCGTCGAGGTCGGTGGACGTCGCGTCGAGGTTTCCCTCCCGGGCCAGTTCTCGCTCGGCAACGGCGGCGGCGCTGCCTCCGGTGCGATCCGCAAGAAGCCGAAGGCCCGCAAGCGCGGCGGCGCCGGCGGCGGAGCAGCATCGGGTGACGCTGTCACCGCTCCGATGCAGGGCACCGTCGTCAAGGTCGCAGTGACCGAAGGCCAGGAAGTCGCGGAGGGCGATCTGATCGCCGTTCTCGAAGCCATGAAGATGGAAAACCCCGTCAACGCGCACAAGGCCGGTGTCGTCACCGGACTGTCCGTCGAGCCGGGTGCAGCAATCACGCAGGGAACGGTTCTCGCAGAACTCAAGTAGGGCCTCCGGCCCCGTGCGCCTTTCCGGTAGTCCCCACCACCGGAAAGGCGCACAGTCGTTTGAGTAGGCTGTAACGATGGCTGACGTCCCCGACATTCGCATCGGCACTGCAGAACGCGAGCAGGCACTCGATCTTCTGAGCGAGCATTTCGCCGCAGGCCGCCTCACCGTCACGGAGTTCGACGAGAGAAGCGGAATCGTCAGTGCCGCAACAACTCGCAGTGAACTCGTTCCGGTGTTCGCCGATCTGCCGGGCAACTATCAAGCCCCCGGCACCGCTCCCCTGTCGATGGTGACGCCTCCCGACGCACCGGCGGAGCGCGGCTTCAACCCCGACTGGTCCGGTCGTGTCATGGCTGTCGTCCCGATTCTCGCGGTGATCCTGTTCTTCGTCACCGGTACGTGGTTGTGGTTCCTCGCGATTCCCCTGGCCGGTGCGCTGCTGTTCGGTACCGACCGGGAACGCAAGGCCAAGCGCCGCCGCGAACGGGACTCCGACTGATGGAGCCGATCGAGATCAACGCAGGCGGCTGGTATCTGCGGGCACTGCGCGCAGACGAGCGTGTGGACGACCGCCCCGCTCTGGCCGACGGCGGTATCACCGACCCCGATTACGTGAGTCAGCGGAGCGCTCAGTGGCACGAGAACAGCGTCTACTCCTGGGCAGTGTGCCAACCCAACACCGGTGAGCTTCTCGCCGAGGTCGTTCTGACGCCTCTCGACTCCACCGCCCTGCTCACCGGCTGGGCCCGCGACGGGCACAACGAGGCACTCACGACAGCTGCCGACGCCGTGACGAGGTTCGCCGAAGGTGCACTCGGGCTCGTAGTGGTCGAGGGGCAGACGAATTGAAGAACAACCGGTACTGGCCGCTGGCGATAGCCGTGGTCGTCGCTCTGATCATGCTCTTCTCTCCGGGCTCCACCGTGCCGTCCAGCCCGGAGAACACCGACAAGATCACCCACACGTTGATGTTCGCGGTATTGGCGATCACCTCGTTGCACGCCCGGATCCCGGTGTGGCTCACGGCGGTGTGGTTGGTGATCTTTGCCGCGACATCCGAGGTTCTTCAAGCAGCGCTGCCCATTTCGCGTTCGGGTTCGATCTGGGACGGCAGCGCCGATCTGCTCGGCATTGCCGTCGGGATCGGTATCGTCAGCCTCGTGACGCGGCGTCGAAACGCCCACAACGACCAGCCGAGCAGGTTCTGATCAGCTGAGCAGGTTGCTCCGCAATTGTTCCTGAGTCGACGCGTCGATCTTCAAGCCGTCGGTGAAGTAGGCCTCGATGGATCCGTGAACCTGTGCGAGCTCTGCCATCGACGCCTCCAGGTACTCGCGCCTGACACCGAGGACACCTTCGAGCAGGGTCGGGTCGATACCCTTGGCCTCGAAACGCTCGAGGAGCGGCGCGAACATCGGCAACAGAACCTTGTTGGTTTCGAGGTAGTCCGCGAAGACCGCGTCCTCGGAAGCCCCCAGGAACAGCAGCAGCGCGGCTGCGGCCCAGCCCGTGCGGTCCTTGCCCGTGGTGCAGTGAACGAGTGCCGGCGAGCTGGCCGGCTGCGCCAAGTCGACGAACAGTTGCCGGTACGACGCGACCGCACTCGGCAAGGTCACGAAATCGCGGTAACTTCCCTGAAAGTACTCGAGCGCCTGGCCGCTGCCCAACGCTTCGGCAGCAAACGCAGGGTCGGCGATCATCTGCTGCATCTGAGCCGGAATGGCGCGATACTGCTTGTCCGCCAGGACATCCAGGCCGAGTTCACGGATACCGTCCGGCGTCAGGTCCGGTGCCGTTTCCCGTTCGGATTCGGTGCGCAGATCGTAGATCGTGACGATGCCCAGATCGGCGAGGGTCTGTGCGCCGTCCGCGCTGAGCGATGCCAGATCAGTGGAACGAAACACGCTCCCGGTGCGGACGGTGCCTCCGAAGCTCGATTCGGGGCCACCGATGTCTCGGAGGTTCGCCAGCGACGGTACGACGGAAGACAACTTCGGAGTATCGGTCATACCTAGAATGTATCGGGCGTTCGACCGTGCCGGACAAGAGCCGGACCAAAGCCGGACAGGGCGGCGAAAGAAAGTTTGCGACGCATCATCTCCCGTAATTGCTGCGCTACAGATCCGTAACATGCTCAAGTAATCCTGTGGACATGCCTACAACGAATTCCAGTGGTCTCAGAGCCTTCGATGCGCTCGGAGACCACCAGGCAGTCGCGGCGCTGCTCGAGTGTTGCCATTCCGCCGTGTGGGCACAGGAAATCGCCTCGTCTCGCCCGTTCGCCGATCTGGAGGCACTGCTCGACAAAGCAGATGCGGTGCTGGCCGAGCTTCCCGAGTCCGAGATCGACGACGCACTGTCCGGCCACCCGCGAATCGGAGAGCGAACAGAGAGCGCAGCCTCGGCCAGGGAACAGTCGGGAGTCTCTTCCGCGACAGAAGACGTACTCGAGGAACTTCGACAGAAGAACGCCGAGTACGAGGACACATTCGGCCATGTTTACCTGGTCTGCGCGTCGGGGAAATCTGGGACGGAGCTCCTCGACATCCTTCGAGGCCGTCTCCGAAACGACCCGGCGACCGAGCGTTCCGTGCTTCGAACCGAACTGGCCGCCATCAATCGGATCAGACTCGCCCGTCTGATCGATTCACTCGCCGGAGGCGCAGCATGAGCAAGACCCTCAGCACGCACGTTCTCGACGCTACGACGGGCAACCCCGCGGCGGGGATTCGCGTCGAACTTCGTGATCGAGACGGCGCCACCCTCACCACTGCGGAGACCGACTCCGACGGCCGTATCCCCGAACTTGCTCCCGGCGGTCTGACTGCCGGCCACTACACCCTGACTTTCGACACCGGAACGTATTTCGAGACCACCGGACAAGAGAACTTCTACCCGGAAGTGACAGTGACCTTCCGGGTGGACGACACGGCACGGGGCTATCACGTCCCACTGTTGCTGTCGCCCTTTGCTTATTCCACCTATCGCGGGAGCTGAACACGTGACTACCGAAAACATCACAACCGGCAACATCACGACCGGCAATACAAGCGCCGAACGGTTGAGCGGATCGATCGAACTCTCGGGTCACCAGTACGGCAAAGCGGAAAATCGAGTAGTCCGAATCTACCGAGACACCCCCCGTCACGAGATTCACGACATCAACGTCTCCACTTGCCTGCGTGGAGATTTCGCCGATGCGTACCTCACCGGTGATCAGTCGAAGGTTCTGCCGACCGACACGCAGAAACAAACGGCCTACTCCTACGCCAAGGAAAAAGGCCTGATCTCGATCGAGACGTACGGACTCGAACTCGCCCGTCATTTCGTCGACGACATCGAACCGGTCAGTGGCGCGCGGATCGAGATCGAGGAATACGCCTGGGAGCGTGCGATTGTCGACGGCAGCGAGCACGACTACACCTGGATTCGGAAGGGTCAAGAAGTTCGGACGGCGTCGATCACCATCTCCGACGCCGGGACGGCCGATGCCGGGACGTGGGTGATCGGCGGCTTGAAGGACCTGGTGATCCTCAAATCGACTGGTAGTGAGTTCTCGGGTTTCCTCGAAGATCCGTACACGATCCTCGAGCCGACCGACGACCGCGTCATGGCGACCACGTTGGTCGCCCAGTGGCGATTCGTCACCACCGACGTCGACTGGGAATCGGTCTACGTGGGCATCAAGGCACAAATCGTCAAACAATTCGCGCAGGTACATTCACTTGCCCTGCAGCAGACGCTCTTCCACATCGGCAAGGCAATTCTCGAAGAGTTTCCGATCATTGCCGAGGTTCGACTGTCCGCACCCAACAAACATCATTTCGAATATGCACTCGGCCGCTTCGGAGTCGAGAACGACAACGAGGTGTTCCACGCCGCCGATCGTCCGTACGGCCTTATCCAAGCTGCGGTCAGCCGATCCGACGCGCCTGACGCGGGACCATCGTGGACCACCTATGCCGGCTGGTTGTCGTGACCGAATCAGCTCTCGGGACAACACTCGTCATCGCCAATGCCCATGTGGTCACGATGGACGGCGACCGCTCCGAGTACTCCGACGGCTACGTCGTGATTTCTGGCAACAAGATTGTCGACGTGGGGAGCGGAAAGGCCCCCGCGTACCCGAATGCGCATGTGATCGACGGCAGCGGTTGCCTGATCACACCCGGACTGGTGAACACACATCATCATCTCTACCAATGGATCACCCGTGGCCTGGCAGCAGACTCGACGCTCTTCGAGTGGCTGACCACGCTGTACCCCGTCTGGGCGGGTATCGACGCAGACGCCGTCCACGTGGCGGCCACCGGCGGCCTCACCTGGTTGGCAAAAACCGGATGTACGACCACCACCGACCACCACTACGTCGTCCCCCGCGACGCCGGTGATGTTTTCGAGGCCGAGATCACCGCGGCTGCGCAGGTCGGCCTTAGATTCCACCCGTGTCGTGGGTCGATGGACCTCGGTCAGAGTTCCGGCGGCCTGCCGCCGGATCACGTAGTGGAAAAACTCGACGACATCCTGACCGGCACACAGTCGGTGATCGACCGCTGGCACGACCCGAATACCGGGTCGATGTTGCAGATCGCGGTAGCTCCCTGCTCACCCTTCTCCGTGACGGAGTCATTGCTCCGAGAGTCCGCGACTCTGGCCCGTGAAAACGGCGTGCGTATGCACACGCATCTGGCCGAGACCCTGGACGAGGAGCGCTTCTGCCGAGAGCTTTTCGGTTGCACGCCGGTCGAATACATGGAACGCGTCGGCTGGGTGGGCCCAGACGTCTGGTACGCCCACGCAGTCCACCTCGACGACGCCGGTATCGAGACGATGGCGCGAACCGGTACTGCGGCGGCGCACTGCCCGACCTCCAATGCCCGCCTGGGAGCCGGTATCGCCCGTGCCGCCGATCTGGTGAACGGCGGGGTCACCGTGGGGCTCGGCGTGGACGGCGCCGCGAGCAACGAAGCATGCAGTCTGATCGAGGAGTCTCGTCATGCGCTTCTGTTTGCTCGGGCCAAGGGCGGACCGCAGACGATGACGGTGCGAAAAGCCTTGGAATTGGGAACGATCGGCGGCGCACGAGTTCTGGGCCGTGACAGCGAGATCGGATCGATCGAGGTCGGAAAACTCGCCGACCTGGCGGTGTGGAAACTCGACACCCTCGCGCATGCCGGCATCACCGATCCGGTGGCAGCGCTCGTACTCGGCTCGACTCCCCCGCTGAAGTTACTGCTTGTCAACGGGCGAATCGTAGTTGCCGACGGACGAGTCACCACCGTCGACGAGGACGTCGTGGCCTCGGATGTCGCACGCGCACACCGCGACCTACTCGGAAAGGCTTGAGGCCGCGATGGACCTGCACAGCGTCGACGAAGTTCTGGTGCCGCGGACCCGGGCCGAACTACCCTGTGCGTCACCCGGCATCGGGTTCATCGGCGGCGGCACCTGGCTGTATTCGGAACCGCAGCCGCACCTGACCACGCTCGTCGACTTGTCCGGCCTCGACTGGAGGGCAGTCGAGGTCAGCGATCACGGGATCGAAATCGCGGCCACCTGCACCATCGAGGAACTGTGCCGCGCCGAACTTCCCACATCTTGGTCCGCCGCAGCGCTGTTCCAACACTGCGCTGACGCACTGCTCGCATCGTGGAAGGTGTTGCGATACGCGACTGTCGGCGGCAACATCGCGCTCTCCTTCCCGGCCGGAGCAATGACGACTCTGTGCACCGCACTCGATGCCGAATTGACGATCTGGCGACCGGACGGTACTGAATACTCGGTCCCCGTAGTCGATTTCGTCATCGACGATTCTCGCAACGTGCTCGGCCCCGGCGAGATCATCCGCTGCGTCCGAATTCCCGTGCATGCACTCACTGCGCGTACCGCGATGCGCAAGCTGGCACAGACGTCACTCGGGCGATCTGCCGTGGCCGTGGCCGGACGCTGCGGCGCCGACGGTTTCACCCTGGCGGTCACCGCTGCGACCCGCCGTCCGTACGCACTGAAATTCGACGAACTCCCCGACACCGCTGCACTTGCGGATGCATTGCGCAGCAGGATTCCGGAAGACGCCTACTTCACCGATGTCCATGGAACTGCGCCATGGCGGAAGGCGATGACCGAGCTTCTCGCCGAAGAAATCCGAGGTGAACTGGAATGAAGTACTCGGTGGACGGAGTTCCCCGCGACGACCGACCCCGTCCAGGACAGTGCCTGCGAACCTTCCTCCGCGAGCACGGAACGAACACCGTCAAGAAGGGGTGCGATGCCGGAGACTGCGGCGCCTGCTCGGTGCTGGTCGACGGTCACCCCACCCATTCGTGCATCTTTCCCGCCCATCGCATCGGCGGCCACGACGTCGTCACCGCCGCCGGCCTCGGTACGCCGGAGAAACTTCACCCCGTTCAACAGGCATTCGTGGACGCGGGTGGATTCCAATGTGGTTTCTGCACCGCAGGAATGGTGGTCACCACATCAGCGCTGTCGGTAGAACAAAAATCCGATCTCGCGTGCTCGATGAAAGGTAACCTGTGCCGTTGCACCGGCTATCGGTCCATTCGTGACGCCCTCGCGGGTACATCCAATACCGAGACTGCCAAAATAGGCGGGGCCCAAGGGCGTTCGATCGCAGCCCCGGCGTCCGCACGCATCGTCACGGGGACCGAGCAGTACACCATGGACTTCTCCCCGGGTGAGAAGCCGATCGACCTGCTTCACGTCGCAGTACTCGGCAGTCCGCACGCACACGCACACATAACCCGGATAGAGACGGCAGCAGCCGAAGCGGCGCCAGGCGTCGCCGCGGTCCTCACCTTTCAGGACAGTCCGGACGTGCTGTTCTCGACTGCCCGACACGAGGACCGCAACGACGACCCGGACGACACGCGGGTGTTCGACAGCACCCTCCGTTTCCACGGCCAACGGGTCGCCGCGGTCGTCGCCGAAACTCCGACGCAGGCAGAACGTGCACTCTCACTGATCGAAGTCGACTACGAGGTACTCGATGCGGTGTTCGAACCAGATCTGGCACGTTGCCCCGGCGCTCCGCTCCTGCACGGCGACAAAGACGAGAGCTCACGGATCGCCGAGGCACCCCGAAACGTGGTTGCCGCGCTTCACGACGGCGTCGGCGACCTGGACCGTGCGCTCGCGGATGCGACTGCAGTCGTCGAAGGTACGTGGAAAACTGCGCGAGTCCAGCACGTGGCCTTGGAAACTCACGGCGCTGTGGGGTGGCTCGACGAGGACGACCGCCTCGTCATCAGAAGCAGCACACAGGTGCCGTTTCTGGTTCGGGACGAATTGGCGCACATCTTCGATCTCGATCGCAGCCGAATCAGGGTGTTCGCCAAGCGGGTAGGTGGAGGCTTCGGCGGAAAGCAGGAACTACTCACCGAAGATCTGGTCGCACTGGCCGTCCTGCGAACCGGTAGGCCCGTTGCTTACGAGTTCAGCCGAAGCGATCAGTTCACCATCGCACCGTCGCGGCACCCGATGCGGGTATCGGTCCGTGCCGGCGCCGATGCCGACGGCACTCTCACTGCGCTGGCCATCGACGTCCTTTCCGACGCGGGGGCGTACGGGAACCATTCGATCGGAGTCATGTTCCACGGTTGCGCCGAATCCATGGCGGTCTATCGCGCTGCGACCAAACGCGTCGACGCCGAGGCTGTCTACACGAACAACGTTCCGTCCGGCGCCTTCCGTGGCTACGGTCTCGGTCAGATCATCTTCGCGGTCGAGTCGGCCATGGATCAGCTCGCGGATCGTCTCGGCATGGACCCCTTCGAGTTTCGGCGCCGCAACGTCGTCGTACCCGGAGACGATTTTGTCGACTGGCACGTCGAGGACGGTGATCTCGAATTCGGCAGCTACGGACTGGACCAGTGCATCGACCTCGTCGACAGTGCACTGTCGAGCGGACGCGGCGAGGCTGCACCGGCAGGGTCGCGTTGGCAGATCGGTCGAGGCATGGCAATTGCCATGATCGCGACGATCCCGCCGCGTGGTCACTTCTCCGACACCACCGTCGCACTCGAGGCCGACGGTCGGTACGTCGTGACTATCGGTACTGCGGAATTCGGAAACGGAACCACCACGATTCACCAACAGATCGCGGCCACCGAATTGCGGACGACAGTCGATCGCATCTCTATTGTTCAATCCGACACCGATGCCGGCGGATACGACACCGGAGCATTCGGGTCGACAGGAACGGTGGTCGCCGGAAAGGCGCTCCTGATCGCCTGCGAGCGCCTTCGCGAGCGGATACTGACCCGTGCGGCGCGATTGAGTGGCCGCGCCGCGCAGATCGACGATCTTTCGCCGGACGGGGTCGAAACGTCCCACGGTTGCCTCGATTTCGCGACGCTACTCGCAGGTGGCCCGCTCGCCGCTGACGGTCGCCACGACGGAACACCGCGCTCGGTCTCGTTCAACGTTCACGGTTTTCGCGTTGCCGTCGACACGGGTACCGGCCGGGTGAAGATCCTGCAGTCGGTTCAGGCCGCCGATGCCGGCACCGTCATGAACCCGGCACAACTCCGCGGGCAGGTGGAAGGCGGTGTGGGACAAGCGCTCGGTGCTGCGCTGTCGGAGGAGATAGTCATCGAGGAAGGTAGGGTGATCAATCCGCAACTGCGCAATTACCACGTTCCCCAGATCGGGGATCTGCCGATCACCGAGGTACTGTTTGCCGACACGTACGACAAGCTCGGCCCTTTCGGCGCGAAATCGATGAGCGAGGCACCCTTCAATCCGGTGGCACCGGCGTTGGCAAACGCAATCGCGAATGCTTGTGGAGTTCGGATGTACTCCACGCCGATGACACCGGACCGGGTGTGGGGCGAACTCCAGGCGGGGACCTAGGCTTCGCGTTCGAGTACGCGCTCGACGGCGTCGACCGCGTCGTCCAGTTCACTGGTCGTCACCGTCAGTGCGGGCCGGAACCGAATTCCTTGCTTACCCGTCGGCAGAATCATCACATGCTCGTCTTCCCGCAGTCGCTGGACGACGCGATCACGAAGGTCACTGTCCGCCAGCGTGATCGCGCACATCAAGCCACGACCCCGAGGCTCGGTCGCCGTCGCGTAACGCCCGCACACTTCGGTCAACCGGGTAAGGAGATGCGCGCCCGTGAATCGGGCGCGGTCGATCAGTCGGTCCTGTTCGACGACTTCGAGTATCCGCCGGGCGCGCACCATGTCGGTGAGGTTGCCGCCCCACGTCGAATTGATCCGGGAACTGACGTGAAACACATTGTCGTGCACTTCATCCACGCGGCCACCGGCCATGATGCCGCACACCTGCGTTTTCTTGCCGAAGGCCACCACATCCGGGTGCAATCCCAATTGCTGGTAGGCCCAAGCGGTTCCGGTGATCCCGCATCCCGTCTGCACCTCGTCGAGGATGAAGAGGGCGTCATTCTCACGACACAGCTCTTGCATCGCCTGCAGGAATTCCGGCCTGAGGTGATGGTCACCGCCTTCGCCTTGGATCGGTTCGGCGATGAAACAGGCTATATCGTCGGGGTTGTCGGCAAACGCTCGGCGCGCTTGATCGAGAGTTCGCCTCTCCGCTGCTTCGACATCGCGGCCGTCTGCCAGGTACGGCGAGTCGATGCGGGGCCAGTCGAACTTGGGGAATCTCGCGACCTTGCCCGGTTCGGTGTTGGTGAGCGACATCGTATATCCGCTACGACCGTGGAAGGCCTCGGTCAAATGCAGGACCCTCGTCCCCAGATCGCGTGACAATCCACGGCTTTCGTTCAACCGACTCTTCCAGTCGAAAGCAACCTTGAGCGCATTTTCCACCGCAAGTGCCCCGCCGTCCACGAAGAACAAGTGTGGAAGCGCCGAATCCCCCAGGACACGAGCGAAAGCCGCAACGAACCGCGCCATGGGTTCGGTGTAAATGTCGGAGTTACTCGGCTTGTTGGAGGCGACAACAGCCAACTCCTGCTGAAATTCCTCGTCGCCGGTGATCGCCGGGTGATTCATCCCGAGGGCAGAGGAACCGAAGAAGCCGAACATGTCCAGATACTCGGTTCCGTCTCGCAGGTCGCGAAGATAGGAACCTCGTGACCTTTCGACGTCGAGAATCAGATCGAATCCGTCGACGAGCATGCTGGCTTTCAACACCTCGTAGACCGGAAAGAGCGCACTGTCACCGAAGTCTCGCATCGCAGTACTCATACGCGAAGGTTATGTCAATTTTACGAGAGTGTCGATAGAACACCGTAAAAGTTATTGAACAAGCGTCATTCGTCGTAAAAAGTTTGTAGGATGATGGTGCTTCGTGTGTTGACGTTGGCTGCCGTACGGATCTCCTGCAGCAATCGCTCCAACGCCCGAGGTGACGCCACCCGGACCAGGAGGACGTAACTTTCACTCCCGGCCACCGAGTGGCACGAAACGACCGCCGGCAGGTGACGCAAACGAGCAGGAGCATCGTCGGGCTGCGAAGGATCGAGAGGAGTGATGGCGACAAATGCGGACAGATTGTGACCGAGTGCCTCAGGATCGATCTTCGCCGAGTAGCCACGGATCACCTTGCGAGACTCCAATCGACGCACTCTCGACTGGACTGCGGAGATCGAGAGTCCAGCCTTCTCAGCAAGACTCGCGAGAGTGGCACGGCCGTCCAAGACCAATTCACGCATCAAAAGTCGATCGGTTTCGTCGACCGGAACACCGGCAACGTCACTGGTTTCTGTTTCTCGCACCTGCGCAGGCTAACGCAATCGGACATTCGTATGGTTGAAACCTGGGAGCTACGTGCACGGTTCGCTGCGGCCCTCGCCAAGATGTACGGCGACGAGGTCCCCGCTTACAACACCTTGGTAGATGTAACGCTGCAGGTGAACCGTGATTATGCTGCCGAACATCCGGATTCTGCGGAGCGCCTGGGCAGCCTGGCGAGAGTCAGCGCCGAGCGTCACGGCGCCATCCGACTGGGGACTCTCGACGAACTACGTGACGTGACCACCGTCTTCGGCGGATTCGGTATGTTTCCGGTCGGCTACTACGACCTCCGGCTCACCGACCCCCCCATTCCCGTTGTCTCGACGGCTTTTCGCCCCACCGAGCCTGCCGAACTCGCCCGGAACCCGTTCCGTGTTTTCACCTCGGTACTGACCGGCTCCGATTCCAGGTTTTTCGACACCGACCTCGAGCGTCGGATCACCGGGTTCCTGCGTCGCCGAACCCTGTTCTCTCCCTCACTTCTGCAGTGGGCACGGCAAGCAAACCGCGAGTGCGGCCTCCCGGAGCCCGAGGCGACACAATTCGTCGAAGCGGCAACCTCGGCGTTTCGGCTCGGCACCGAACCCATCGACGCCGGTTGGTATCGCGAACTTGCCGCGATCTCACCTGTCGCCGCAGACATCGCCGGCCAGGGCTCGACACATGTCAACCACCTCACCCCACGGGTACTCGACATCGACGAGTTGTACCGTCGAATGACCGAGCGCGGCATCGCCATGATCGACCGCATCCAAGGCCCGCCGAGATGGAATGGGCCGCCACTGCTTCTGCGGCAGACATCGTTTCGCGCACTGGCCGAAGACAGACGTTTTCGCCGGCCGGACGGATCGGTCACCACAGAACCTGTCCGCGTCAGATTCGGCGAGGTCGAGGCACGCGGAATCGCGTTGACCCGCAGCGGGAGGGCGATCTACGACCGACTGATCGCCAGGCCCGAGGACGCCGACTGGGGCAGCGAGTTTCCGCACACCGAGGACGGACTCGACGACGCGGGTTGGCATACTTCACGTACCGAAGCGAAGGAACTGTCGTCGTCCGCGACCCGATCGTCTACGAGGACTTTCTACCGGCATCCGCGGCCGGGATCTTCGCGTCCAATCTCGATTCCGTGACCGGATTCGTTTCCGATGCGCCCGGCGCCGAATACGGGCAGGATCGACTGGAGGGCGCCATCGACCGCACCATCGAAGATCCGTTCGAGCTGTACCGCGCACAACAAGAGGCATCACGTGCCGTGCTTTCTCCCGCCTACAACCACTCCCGACTACAACCACAGAGGACTCCCAGTGAACCTGCCTGATTCTTCGAGCCTCGCCGACCGCGCCGAGAACGCCCTCGCTGCCTGCGGTGTCGAGTGGCCCGCCGGCGATCTGAGCGCACATAGTCCGATCACCGGTACACAACTGCGTACGGTCCGGCAACACTCCGGCCGAGAAGTCGACGACGCCGTCGAAGCGGCTCATCGAGCGTTCCTCACCTGGCGCACCGTCCCCGCTCCGGCGCGCGGGGCGGTCGTGCGGCGGCTGGGAAGCCTACTGACCGAGCACAAGGAGGATCTCGCGGAGATCGTGACGCTGGAGGCAGGCAAGGTCACCTCGGAAGCTCTCGGCGAGGTACAGGAGATGATCGACATCTGCGAGTTCGCGGTCGGTCTCTCCCGGCAGCTCTATGGACGCACCATGCCGTCCGAGCGTCCTGGCCACCGGTTGACGGAAACGTGGCACCCGCTCGGCGTCGTCGGGGTCATCTCCGCGTTCAACTTTCCCGTCGCGGTGTGGTCGTGGAATACCGCCATCGCTCTCGTGTGCGGTGACGCCGTCGTGTGGAAGCCTTCGGAAACCACGCCACTGACTGCACTGGCATGTGACGCCCTCCTCCGACGCGCACTCGCCGACTGTGATGCGCCGATAGACGTCCACCAGTTGATCATCGGCGGACGCGACGTCGGTGAGGCCTTGGTGGACAACCCACTTGTGGCCTTGGTCAGCGCTACCGGTTCCGTGAGAATGGGCCGCGCCGTGGCTCCACGAGTTGCCGAGCGTTTCGGACGAAGTCTCCTGGAGCTGGGTGGAAACAACGCCGCCGTCGTCACGCCGTCGGCAGATCTCGAGCTTGCCGTGCGCGGAATTGTCTTCTCCGCCGCCGGAACTGCCGGGCAGCGCTGCACCTCACTGCGCCGGCTCATCGTTCACGAGTCGATCGCCGACAACGTCGTCGACCGCGTTGCGTCCGCATACGCGCAACTCCAGGTCGGCAGTCCCTTCGACTCCGGTGTTCTGGTCGGGCCGCTGATCAACGAAGCCGCGTTCGAGGCGATGCAGAAATCGCTCTCGGCCGCGCGCGCGGACGGCGGGACCGTAGTGTGCGGCGGCGACCGCGTCGGCGAATCCGGGTTCTACGTGACACCTGCACTCGTTCGTATGCCCGCACAGACCGAGGTGGTACGGGCGGAGACTTTTGCACCCATCCTCTACGTCGTGACCTACACCGATTTCGACGACGCCATTGCGCTGCACAACGATGTGCCTCAAGGTCTTTCGTCCTCGATCTTCACGCTCGATCAGCGTGAGGCCGAGCGTTTTCTCGCCGCCGACGGTTCCGATTGCGGCATCGCGAACGTGAACATCGGAACGTCCGGTGCAGAGATCGGCGGCGCTTTCGGCGGGGAGAAGGAGACGGGCGGCGGACGCGAATCGGGTTCGGATTCGTGGAAGGCATACATGCGCCGAGCCACCAATACCGTCAACTACTCGGACCAGCTTCCACTGGCTCAAGGGGTCGAGTTCGGCTGAACACCTGCTGGGCGAAATCGGTGATCGCGTCGATCAGCTCCGGAAGCGCCGACAACTGAGGTGCATGATCGGTGCCCAGGCTGACCATCTGGGCACCGGGGACAAGTCTCTGCATGGCACGTTGAGCCTCGATCGGCACAGTTCGATCCAGGGTGCATTCGACATAGAGCCTCGGCACGGTTCCGAATCGCTCTTCGGTCCAGTCCGCTGCCATCAGGCGGGCGGACTCCAATTGTGGGACAAGCATGCGCGCTGCGCCTATCGCATCGGCGACCGGCGCTTCGTGGAAGAACACGGCGGCAGCGGCTTCCGGCGGAACTGCCGTTGCTTCGCCTTCGCCGACAGGGACCAACCAACGCGAGATCCCGACCGGACTTTCCAAACCGGCTTCAGCACACAGCATCCCGAAATCCATCTGCGACGGCAGCATCATTCCCGCGACATATACAAGACCCGTTACCTGCGAAGGTATCCACTCGGCCACCTGCGAGGCCACGATCCCGCCGCCTGAGTGCCCGACCAGGATGGCCGGCCCGTCCAATGACTCCATCACTGACACAACATGTTCGGCGACAGCGGCAAGATCGATCACGTCGTCGGGGTTCCAACTCCCGGAGCCGGGAAGCTCCACCACGACGGGATCGAAGCCGGCCGACTTCAGAGGGCCACGCACCCGATCCCAGACCCAACCACCTGCCCAGGCGCCGTGAATCAGGACGATGTTCCGAGGGCTCACTGCTTCACCTCGAACTCGGCCGCCGAGAGCACCCGTGCCGCCTCACGAACTGCGGCGGTATTGGACTTCCCCTGCCTCGACCCGGCCAGCTTGGCTTTGATGTGATCGCGAACAGTGATGGGTTCGTATTCCAGGCCGGAGTCGTCGCGAAAGCTCGGTAGTGTCGCGATCACCGCATCGACGTTTCCGTCGTGAAAGAACGCGGCCGATCGTCGACGTTTGACGGTGCCGTTCACCACCGGAGGCGCAACTCGGTGCAACGTGGACATCCACTTGTCGTTGGTCAGGCGCGCGGTGAGATCCCCAAGGTTGACCAACAGCGCATCGTCTTCCGGCCAGACGTCGTGCCAGCGTCGGTCGATCCCGAGCACTTGCAAACCTTCGACCTGATCCGCCCACAACACGGTGACCAGCCCGAAATCGGTATGTTCCCCCATCCCCTTCAACTCACCGTCCAACGTCACCGCCCCTTCGGGCAATGCGTAATTGTTCATCCGCAATACGTCGATGGAATGGTCCGTGATCGACTCGAAGAATCCCGGGGTCAGGCCCAGTGCGTCGTCGAAAACGGTGGTGAGTGTCCGCGCCACCCGCTCGCCATGGGCGTAGTAGTTCTCCACTCGCTCCGCGAATCCACGCACTGCCGGCCACAGGTTGATTCCGTAATCCTCCTCCGACAGTTCGAGTTCGGTGAACGATCGGGCTTCGGTTCCTATGTTGAACGCCTCGAAAAAGTCGTTCATCCGGGTCGCGGATTCGACGCCGAGACTCAAGCTCAGCGACTCACTCTTGGGCGGACTGTACCCACGATTCGCGCCCGCGATTCGGTAGCCCGATTTGGTCTCCAGCGGCAGTCCGAAGAAGTCGTCCATGGCGTCGGCGAGGCCGGAAGAAATGTCGACTGGAACGCCGTGACCCCGAATCTGCATGAAACCGACAGTCCGACAAGCATGGTCGACGTCGGCAGCCACTCGCGCCTTGTCCTGGTCGGCACCACCGAGTACGTAAGGCGAGATGTCGATGACGGGCACTTCGAAGAGATCGGATCCTGACAGAGAATCAGACTGTGACGATGGCACTGGCGTCTCCTGCAGAGCTGGTAGCGGGTTCAGTTTTTGCAGTGGGGTGAAGGCTCTCGCGCGATCGTCTCGCGAGTTCACCGAGTCGGCTGTGATTGAACAGCAGGTTGAGCGAAAAGGCCGAGCCCGCAGCCAAAGTGATGCCACTACCGAGGAGGATCTGTGCCGAGGAGGGGAACCGCTCGAACATCCCCTCCGCAAATTCCGGCAAGATACCGATCCCCACGGATACAGCAGCGATCGTCGTGTTGATCGGGTCACTGAGATCGACCTTGCGCAGCGTGTTGATTCCGACCACGGCGACAGTCGAGAACAAGATGATGCCAACACCGCCGACCACCGGATCAGGTAGGGCGGCAACCACTTCACCCATTCGCGGGATGAGGCCGAGGACGATCAGAATGGCACCGCTGGTAGCGGTCACGTACCGGCTGTACACCCGGGTAGTGGCCACAGCGCCGACATTCTGGGAGAAAACAGTGTCGACAAAGGCATTGAAGATTCCGCCCAGAACTCCCGACATACCGTCGGCCACCAGGCCTCGTGCCAGATCTGCTTTCTTCAAAGGCTTTCCGGTGATCTCGCTGACGGCCAGCATGCTCGCCGTCGATTCGGCGAAAACCACTGCCATGACGATACTCATCGCCACCACCGCGGTGACGGGAAACTCCGGAGCTCCGAAATGGAACGGCATCGGGAAACCCACCCAGGCCGAACCACCGACGCCACTCAGATCGATCAGGCCCATCGGTATGGCGATCACGGTACCGATCACCAATGCCATCAGCACTCCGAGTTGTGTCCACATCCCGCGGCCGAGGCAGATGAACGCCACCGCGACTACGACGACAGCCGCAGCCAGCGCCAGGTTCTTCGGGTCGGCGAACGACGGGGAGGTGGGGTCGTTTCCGACGATCAAGCCTCCTGCGACCCCGATCAACGAGATGCCGATAACCGTGAGGACGACGCCGGTGACCAGGGGCGGGAAGTATCGGACGATCTTGGCGAACGGTACGGCCAAAGCTATGCCGACTACACCACCGACCAGCATGGACCCGTACACCGCCTGCAGGCCGTACTCCTTGGCGATCAGAATCATCGGCGTCAGTCCGGCGAAGGTCGCCCCGCACACGATCGGCAGCCGAACACCGGCGACCTTCCCGACGCCCAAGCTCTGAATGATCGTGATGATGCCTGCAACGAGCAAGTCCGCGCTGATCAGCATCGCGACTGTGCTGCGATCCAGCCCTACGGCGGCACCGAAAACCAGCGGAACCGTGATGCAGCCGGTGTACATGATGAGGACGTGCTGAAGAGCAAAAGCAGACTGGCGGGCAATGGGGAGCCGCTGGTCGACTGGATGGATGGCCATGCGCCGATCTCCGTCCGAAGCTGGAAGTGTTTCGTGTACGGGACTATTCAGCACGTCGATAATTTCTTACCGTGGTCGAATTTGTTTCGTCTGTGTAATCAAAACTTTCACCAGAGCACTGCTATCTTCGGCACATGGACGACGACCAGAAGGCGATAGCGACCGCAATCGGGGCTGCCGTGCGGACGGCGCGCAAAGAAGCCGGACTGACGTTGCGTGAGGTCGCCGTGAAGTCGGGACTGTCGCAGCCCTTCCTGAGCCAGACCGAGAACGGCCACGCAGTACCCAGTGTCATGAACCTTCATCGCCTCGCGCAATCGATCGGCACCACCGCTCATGCGCTGTTGGCACAAGGTGAACGAACTCCGTCCAGCCTCGTCCGCGCCGGGGAAGGGCGAACGTTCGAACTGGCACACGATTCGGTGATCCGCTTCTGCTCCACCGGTTCACGCACCATGGAACCCAACGAGATCACGGCAGCCCCTCACTCCGAGGCAGGCGAACACACCGAGCATGCCGGCGAAGAGTTCATTCACGTACTCGAAGGATCTGTCGAAGTCGAGGTGGGACTGGACGAGCATCACATCCTTCACGTCGGTGACACCCTCCTCTACACCTCGACCATCCCGCATCGGTGGTTCAATCGCACCGATGCGGTGGCGAGATTCCTCATCGTGAGTTCGCCGCCCTCGTTCTAGATGCGCGGTTCCGGTTCCACACCACAGCCCCCGCTCACGGCTTACCCTGACAGCGTGACCAAGTGGCCGGAGCTTGCGCGTGAGATCGCCGATACCGTTCTGTTTCCCGTCGCCGACAGCGTCGACGCCGACGGAGAAATCCCCAGCAGCCATTTCGACGCGCTCGCCGCCGACGGCTTCTACGGCATCGCCGCCCTCGGTGAGAGCGGACCCAGCAGCGACGAACTGGTCGACGTCCTCGAAACCTTGTGCGGCGGTTGCCTGGCAACGACCTTCACCTGGATGCAGCATCACGGCGTCGTCGGAGCCTTGGCTTCGAGTTCCAATATGTCTCTGCGCGAACAATACTGGGACGGGCTCGTTTCCGGCACGATTCGCGGTGGCGTTGCGTATGCCGGCGCCATCCCCCGGCCGCCGCTCCTGTGGGCGAAGCGGGTGAACGACGGCTACGTCCTCGACGGCATCGCACCCTTCGTCACCGGCTGGGGAATCGTCGATGTACTCCTGGTCTCGGCGCGAGACGAGTTCGACAATTCCATCGTTCACTCCGTCGTACCGGTGGGCGAGGCTCCGGGTCTGACGATCGAGGAACTTCCACTGATCGCAGCACGCGGGAGCAACACCGTCCGAATCGTGTTCGACGCTTTCGACATTCCCGACACCGATGTCTGTGCCGTCGTCAGCGACGAACAGTTCCAGAGCACCCAACTCCCCGGATTGTGGCTCAACGGCGCGATGGCCATGGGCATCACCCGCCGCGCAGTGACCGAACTCGCGGATCTGGGAGTCGACGCCGACGCGTTCGAGGAACAAGCCGCCCGGGCGCGCGCCGATCTCGATGCAGCACTGCGCAACGGAGGCGACATGTCGGCTGCACGCGCCCGCGCATCGGAACTTGCTGTGCGTGCGTCGGCCGCGCTCGTCACTGCGACCGGAAGCCGCGCCCTGGTCGGCAGCAACACCGCCGAGCGGCTCATGCGTGAAGCCACCTTCACTCTGGTCGCGGCTGGTCGGCCGGAGATCAAAACAGCTCTCGTGGAACGACTCAGCGGATACTGAGTCTGCACGGTTGTACTCGATTGCACGGTTGCACTCGATTACGCTGGGGCTCATGACCAGTGGAGCACCAGTACTCATCCCGGCCGGAACCGTGTTCACGCCGGAGGACCTGACGTTCTATGCCGATCGCGACTCCCGCAGTCTCGACGACGCCATCGCCGAAGCCGACCTTCTCGTCAGTTGCCCACACTCGGGTTCCGCGATTCCAGCAGAACTCTCACGCTTTCTCGCACCCGAATTCACACAGCGACTGCAATTCGACTTCACCGACATGTCCACCAGTTCCATCGTGCGCCGTTGGGCCGAAATCGATTCGCGCATCGTGTACGTGGAGAATCCGCACCCTCGCATGATTCGCGATCCCAACCGTGCGAAGCCCGAAAACCTGGAAGCGTCACTGCGCGAAGCCTTCGCCCGCGTCCACAAGGCCGGTGCCGGCAACAGAGCGGACCTCACCGGCGTCGACGCAGTTCGCCCTGTCACATTCTCGTTCTACCCCCTGTTGCTCGAGCCGAGCGACGACGCGGGCTGGAAGGACCTCGCCGAGACCTTCACCGAGACAGCTGAACACGGTTTGGGCGTCTACGAAAGAACTCGCGACGCACTGATCGAAGCCATGGTGGAGAAGAGCTTCGAACTCGGCCGATCGTTCACGACGTTGTCGTTCCACGACACGATGAACCACACCACCCGGCGGGACGGCGCCGTCAATGTCGAACGGCCGGAAGCAGATCGGCTCCCCGACGTCGTTGCGCTCTCCAATCGTGGCGATCACGACGGCAATCGACGCGGCGACAATCCCGTGACTATGGATCCGGAGCTCATACGCACACTTGCGGTCGCACATCGCAAGGGATTTCAGGTCGACGATCCCGATGCGGTCGCTCTCAATCAGCCGTACCTCGGCAGTTTCGAAATCATCGCGGCCGGAGCCAGATTCGCCGACTCGCGCGCCCGCGCTGACGAGGCAGGGATCACGTTGAGCGCGGTTCAGGCCGAATTCAAACGAGAATTCCTACTGGGAGACGAACTGGCCGCATACATCATGGAACCCGGCGTCGACTGGCCTACACCCGACGCCGAACGGGTGGACCAGCTCGCTCACGCGTGCAAGGCGAGCTGGGACCACTACCGCAACAGCTGACGTAAGACTCAGCCTCAACTCTCAGCCGAGCACCACTCCGAACAGAGCACCGGCCGCAATCGTCGTCACGGCCAAAATGATGGTCGGCAGGAAGAACGAGTGGTCGACGAGCTTGGATCCCAGCTTCGTGCTGCCCGAGAGGTCGAAGTTCGCAGCCGCGATCTGCGAACCGTTCGTCGGCAACAGATAGACACCGGCAAACGCTCCGGCCCACATTCCGCTCACCAGGCCGGGTGCAATCCCGGCTGCGAGACCGATCGGCACAATGGTCCGCGTCGCGGTCGACTGACTGGTCGTCAGTACACAGACCAGGAAGACACCGAGCGCGAAGATCCACGGCGCGGCGTTGACCCAGTCGCCGACGGTGCTCGTGATCAGCTCGGAATGGGCGCTGATGAATGTGTCCGTCAGCCATGCCAGACCGAACAGCGCGATGGCCGAGACCATACCGGCGCGGAACACGGTCGAGGACGGCACGTCGGCGACATTCGGGCGGCACACCAGCAGGATCAACGTGCCCACGACGAACATCAGCATTTCGATGATCGGTGTCATCCCCATCGGGGTACCGTCGGCGGCTTCGGGGCGAATTCCCTTGAACAGGCCGAATATCACGATAGCCAGGACGCCGGCCAGGAAGATCAGTGCCGCGTTTCGTCCGGTCTTCGTCGAGACGAGTTCGGTCTTGGACGCTGCACCCGGTCCGGCCAATTCGCCCGACTTCAACTTCGCCTGTATCTCCGGGTCGTCGTCGAGATCCTTGCCGAGGCGGTTGACCGCGACGGAGGAAAGGACGATGCCGACAACGGCAGCGGGGAAGGTGATCTTGATGATGTCGATGAGTTCGAAATCGTAAGGCGGCACGTCGGTCAGCGTGACCATTGCGGCCATCGCCGCGGACACCGGGCTACACGCCAGCGCCACGCCGGTCGAGACAACTGACAGCGACAGCGGCCGTGACGGCCGCACACCGTTCTTGTACGAGACGTCGTAGATGACGGGAAGCAGCGGGTAGAGGATGTTGGATGTACCGGCACCGACCGAGAACAGGAATGACACCAACGGCGCGATCAGCGTGATCTGTTTCGGGCGGGATTCGATCAACTTCGCTGCGATGGTGACCATCCAGTCGATACCACCGGCCGCCTGCATCATCGACGACGCAAGGACGACGGACAGGACGATGAGGAGAGCGTCGACAGGCGGACTGCCGACGTCCTCTCCGAAGACGAACACGAGGACGGCAACACCTGCGCCGCCCCACAGACCGAGCGCGACACCGCTCGATCTGGTCCCCATGACAATCGCCCCGAGCACTACCGCCAGCTCGAGGACAATCTTGACTGCTTCCATCAGGCACTCGCCTTCTCGATAACAAGAGAATAGCTATAACAGGGCAAATAGTATGCTCTGCACTTCGGCTGCGGGCATGAACACGCTGTCGGTGGGAAGGGGCAATATGGTGGTCGTGACCAACGTCCTCGGTAGGTTCTCGCCCGCCACACGCGAGTGGTTCGGCGGCGCTTTCAGTGCTCCGACTGCTGCGCAGCTCGGCGCCTGGGAATCCATCGCGAGTGGCTCTCACACACTTGTCGTCGCACCCACCGGCTCCGGCAAGACATTGTCGGCGTTCCTCTGGGCTCTCGATCAGCTCGCGGCCAAGGACGACAGCGAACGCACCACCAAAGTCCTCTACATCTCGCCACTCAAGGCGCTCGGGGTGGACGTCGAACGGAACCTTCGCGCTCCGCTGGTCGGTATCACCCAGACGGCGAAACGTCTGGGCCTCACTCCGCCCGAGATCACCGTCGGTGTCCGCTCCGGCGACACGTCCCAGGCCGATCGGCGCTCGTTGATCAAGCGGCCGCCGGACATCCTGATCACGACGCCGGAGTCGTTGTTCCTGATGCTCACCTCCGCCGCCCGGGAAACACTCGTCGGCGTCGATACCGTGATCGTCGACGAGGTTCACGCGGTGGCGGGCACCAAGCGCGGCTCACACCTTGCGCTCTCGCTGGAACGCCTGGACGGCTTGCTCGAGCGTCCGGCGCAACGCATCGGATTGTCGGCCACTGTCCGTCCACACGAGGAGATCGGGCGGTTCCTGGCCGGTTCGGCACCCATCCGGATCGTGGCACCGCCTGCCGCCAAGACCTTCGACCTCACCGTCCGTGTTCCCGTCGAGGACATGACCGAACTGGGGATCGCGACGCCGGCCGACGGTTCCGAATCCCCCACCCCGCAAGCCGGTTCGATCTGGCCCCACGTCGAAGAACAGATCGTCGACCTCGTTCTCGACCACCGATCGTCCATCGTGTTCGCCAACTCTCGACGCCTCGCCGAACGTTTGACAGCCAGGCTCAACGAGATTCATGCCGAACGCATCGGTCTGGCCGTCGAGAAGACACCTCGCCCGCCCGCGCAGATCGGAGCTCCCACCGAGGTCAACTACGGTGCAGAACCTCTCCTTGCGCGCGCCCACCACGGATCGGTCAGCAAAGACCAGCGCGCCCTCATCGAAGACGACCTCAAATCGGGTCGATTGCGATGCGTCGTCGCCACCAGCAGTCTCGAACTCGGAATCGACATGGGCGCCGTCGACCTGGTCATCCAGGTGGAGGCACCGCCTTCGGTTGCCAGCGGACTGCAACGTGTCGGCCGCGCCGGCCACCAGGTCGGCGAAATCTCGCGAGGGGTGGTCTTCCCGAAACACCGCACCGACCTGATTCACTGCGCGGTGACCGTCGAGCGCATGGTCGAAGGCAAGATCGAGGCGATGGCCGTTCCCGCCAACCCCCTCGACATACTTGCCCAGCAAACTGTTGCGGCCACTGCACTCGAGCCGATCGACGTGGACGACTGGTTCGAGACCGTGCGCCGAAGCGGTTCCTTTGCAACGCTTCCCCGTTCGGCCTACGAGTCGACTCTGGATCTGCTCGCCGGGCGGTACCCCTCGGACGAGTTCGCCGAATTACGTCCGCGTCTGGTCTGGGATCGCGAGTCCAACACGCTGACGGGCCGGCCGGGTTCGCAGCGTTTGGCAGTCACTTCCGGCGGTGCCATCCCCGACCGCGGGCTCTTCACGGTCTACATGGTCGGAGAGAAAGCATCACGCGTCGGCGAACTCGACGAAGAAATGGTCTACGAATCCCGGGTCGGCGACGTCTTTGCGCTCGGCGCCACCAGTTGGCGGATCGAGGAAATCACCTTCGATCGGGTCCTGGTCAGCCCCGCCTACGGTATGCCCGGTCGTCTGCCCTTCTGGCACGGCGACGGGCTCGGTCGCCCTGCCGAACTCGGACAGGCGTTGGGCCAATTCGTTCGAGAGACCGCGCTGGGTAACGAAGCCGACGTCGTCGAGCGTTGCCGCGTGGGCGGACTCGATCACAACGCCACAACCAATCTGATCCAACTCGTCGGTGAGCAGAAGACTGCCACCGGACAAGTACCGTCGGATCGCACGCTGGTGGTCGAGCGCTTCCGCGACGAACTCGGCGACTGGCGTCTGGTGCTGCATTCCCCGTACGGCCAACGTGTTCACGCGCCGTGGGCCCTCGCCATCGGGGCGCGCTTGCAGGAACGATACGGCGTCGATTCCAGTCCGACGGCCTCCGACGACGGCATCATCATCCGGCTCCCCGACACCGAGAACGAGCCTCCCGGCGCCGAACTGTTCACCTTCGACGTCGAGGACATCGAAGATCTGGTCACCCAGGAGGTGGGCGGCTCTGCGTTGTTCGCCTCCCGATTCCGCGAATGTGCCGCCCGCGCACTGCTTCTCCCCCGCCGCAATCCCGGAAAGCGTGCACCGCTGTGGCAGCAGCGTCAGCGGTCCGCGCAACTGCTGGACGTCGCCCGCAAGTTCCCGACATTCCCGATCCTGCTCGAGACCGTGCGCGAGTGCTTGCAGGACGTCTACGACCTGCCTGCACTGAAGGAATTGTTCGGCAAGATCGAACGGCGCCAGATCCGAATAGTCGAGGTGGAGACGCCCTCACCTTCACCGTTCGCGAGTGCTCTCCTGTTCAACTACGTGGGCGCGTTCATGTACGAGGGCGACAGCCCCCTGGCCGAGCGACGCGCCGCCGCTTTGTCCTTGGACTCCACGCTGTTGGCCGAACTCCTCGGCCGCGTCGAACTGCGTGAGCTACTCGACGCCGGAGTGATCGAGCAGGCCGAACGTGAGCTGCAACGGCTCGTCCCTGAGCGAAAGGCCAAGGACCTCGAGGGTGTTGCCGACCTCCTGCGCATGCTCGGCCCACTGACCACCGAAGAAGTCACCGAACGCTGTCTCGAGGATCCGGTCTCCTGGCTAGACAAGCTGGTTGCGGACAAACGCGCCCTCCATGTCTCCTATGCAGGCGAGAGCTGGTGGACGGTCGTCGAAGATGCAGCGCGGCTTCGCGATGGACTCGGCGTTCCACTGCCGATCGGCGTTCCGGCGGCGTTCATCGAGCCGGTCGATCAGCCACTCGACGACCTCCTGAGCCGATACGCACGTACCCACGGACCCTTCACTCTCGCCGACGCGGCTGCACGCTTCGGTCTCGGAGTATCCGTCGCGCGTGACGTTCTCGGTCGGCTCGCGCTCGAAAAGCGTGTTCTCGAAGGAGAATTCCGCCCGTCTGCAACCGGGAGCGAATGGTGCGACGCCGAAGTCCTACGTCGCTTGCGGCGTCGCTCGCTCGCCGCGGCCCGGCAGGAGGTCGAGCCGGTCAGCACCGCAACACTCGGACGATTTTTTCCCAGTTGGCAGCATGTCGGCGGCACGCTGCGTGGAATCGACGGTGTTGCAACGGTGGTCGATCAACTTGCCGGCGTTCCGATTCCGGCGTCCGCTCTCGAATCGTTGATCCTGCCGAGCCGAGTTGCCGACTACTCCCCCGCGATGTTGGACGAACTCACGTCGACGGGTGAAGTCCTGTGGTCCGGATCGGGAGCTATCTCGGGCAAAGACGGGTGGGTGGTGCTGCACCCCGCCGACCTGGCACCGATCACGCTCAATTCGCCCGCCGACACCGACGTCTCGGAGTTGCAGAAGCGCATCCTCGACCTACTGTCCGGCGGCGGTGCCTACTTCTTCCGCCAGTTGGTCGACGCGTTGCGAACCACGGAGTCGGCTGCGGACACGGTCGACAGTGCGGTGACGACGGCACTGTGGGAGTTGGTGTGGCTCGGACACATCGGAAACGACACCGTTGCACCGCTGCGCGCACTTCTCTCCGACACCACCCGGACAACAACAAGTCACCGATCCCCTCGACGTGTTCCGCGGGCACGTCCGTACCGCGCAATGGCGCGCGCTTCCACCCCGGCCCGCACGGGACCGGCGACCGCTTCCGGTCGGTGGTTCCAACTGCCGGCGATCGAACCGGACCCGACCATCCGGGCGCACGCCACGGCCGATCTGTTGCTCGAACGGTACGGCGTCGTCACCCGCGGATCGGTGATGAGCGAGAACGTGCCGGGCGGTTTCGCGTTGATCTACAAGGTTCTGAGCACGTTCGAGGACAACGGGCGCGCTCGACGCGGATACTTCGTCGATACCCTGGGCGGCGCTCAATTCTCGACTCCTCCCGTGGTCGACCGCTTGCGCACGTTCGGTGACTCCATCGAGGGACGCCACACCTCCTCGGCTGCAGTCACTCTCGCGGCGTGCGATCCGGCAAACCCGTACGGCGCGGCGCTGCCGTGGCCGGCGTCGGGGGGCGAGGAATCACCAGGACACCGACCCGGACGAAAAGCCGGCGCACTGGTAGTTCTGGTGGAGGGTGAGTTGGTGCTGTTCGTCGAACGCGGCGGCCGCACGATCTTGACCTTCACCGACGACGGGGGCACCTTGCGGATGGCAGCACTGTCACTTGCACACAAGGTGACCTCTCGCGCCATCGACAAGTTGGTGGTGGAGAAGGTCGACGGAGAGACCATCCACGGCAACGATTTTGCTCCCGTCCTGGTCGAAGCCGGCTTCGCGGCCACCCCTCGCGGATTCCGCTTGAGATCATGATGGTTGAGAACTTGAGTGTTGCGATCGTGAAGAGTGGGGGCGGCGACCATGCCTGAGGGCGATACCGTGTGGCGGGCCGCCAACGATCTGCGCGCTGCCCTGGCGGGGAAGGTACTCACTACCTGCGATGTCCGCGTTCCTCGCTATGCCACCGTTGATCTGTCAGGTCATCGTGTGGATTCCGTCGCCAGTCGCGGAAAGCATCTGCTGATCCGCGTGGGCGAAGCGTCCGTTCACACGCATCTGAAGATGGAAGGTCAGTGGCAGATTTATCGCCCCGGCGAGCGCTGGCGCAGACCCGCCCATCAAGCGCGCATCATCTTGGCCACCGAAGACTCTGTAGCAGTGGGCTTTTCACTGGGAATCACCGAGATCCTCGAACTCGGGCAGGAACAGGAGGCCGTCGGACACCTCGGACCGGACCTCCTCGGAACGGACTGGGACAGTTCCGTGGCCGTCGAGAATCTGCGCGCTGCAGACTCCGAACCGATCGGAATCGCGCTCCTGGATCAGCGGGTGATGGCCGGACTGGGCAACGTGTACCGAAACGAGATCTGCTTCCTACGAGGCATTCACCCGAGAACGCCGACACGTCTCGCCGGAAATCTCGACGCGATAGTCGACCTGTCGTTCCGCACCATCAACGTCAACAAGTCACGTCGCATCCGGGTCACGACCGGCGACACCCGTCCAGGTAGGCAGACCTGGGTGTACGGCAGACGCGGAAAACCGTGCCGCCGTTGCGGAACTCGCATCACCGAAGACACCCTCGGACCGGATCAGCTCACCGAGCGAAATATCTTCTTCTGCCCGGCCTGCCAGCCCTTCACGCCTGGTTAGCGTTGATCAGCAGCCTGACGCAGTGGCGAACAAATCGTTCGCGGTCCACGACGATCGTGCCGTCCAGATAACCGATGAACAGCGTGAACAACGCCCCGACCAGTCCGACGGCCACCAGTTGCTTGTCCACGGGGTCAGCGATCTCGGACAACTGGTCGTACACGAGGTCCACGAACGCCGGCATCGATTCGATACCGCGTCCGCTCAGGACGGGTTCCGAGAGCGGAGCAATCAGGAGCACTCTCCCCATCGCCGGATCGTCGACCATGAGCTTGACGAAAGCGTCGACCGCAGCGGTGGCGACGGCCTCGGATGTAGTCTCCGACTCCACTGCCGACGCAAGCGCCGACTGCGCGCGCTCGGCGACAAACGTGTGGACCGCGACAACGTACTGATCACGATCGGTGAAGCTCTCGTAGAAGTACCGCTCGGTCAAACCGGCGGCCTTGCAGACCGCACGCACGTTGACGGCCGGACCGTCGACCGCACCGAGCAGTGTCACTCCGACGTCGAACAACGTCGCCTTTCGAGTGGCCCTGCGTTCTTCGATGCTCACAACTTCCCCACTTCGCCGACACCTGATCGATTCAACTGGCTTTCAATCTTGACTACCGCTGTTGTCGATCCTAATCTGACAACATGCGTAGTCAACTTGACGACAGCAGCACCCCGGTTCCCCTCGGTCCGGATTCCCTGACCTGGAAGTATTTCGGCGACTGGCGCGGGATGCTGCAAGGCGTCTGGGCCGGTTCGATGCAGAACATGCACCCCGGGCTCGGCGCCGGAGTCGAGGAGCATTCACAGTTCTTCGACGAGCGGTGGGAACGGCTGTACCGCTCGCTGTATCCCATTGCAGGTGTGGTGTTCGACGGCGATCGCGCGCAGCAGACAGCCGAAGAAGTCCGCGGCTATCACACACGAATCAAGGGCGTCGACAAGTTGGGGCGTCGATATCACGCACTCGATCCCGACACTTTCTACTGGGCGCACGCAACGTTCTTCATAGGCACCATCGTCACGGCCGAGAACTTCTCGGGTGGCTTGACCGAGGCCCAGAAACGTCAGCTCTTCACCGAACACATTCAGTGGTATCGCCTGTACGGGATGAGCATGCGCCCTGTTCCCGAGACCTGGGAAGCATTTCAGGAGTACTGGGACCACATGTGCCGCAACGTACTCGAAGACAACAAGGCGACCCGCGACGTCCTCGACCTGTCGGGACTCGGCAAGCCCCCGTACATGACGTGGCTTCCCGATCCGTTGTGGCGGCTCGCCCGAATCCCCCTCGCCCGCGGATTCGTCTGGCTGACGGTCGGAATGTACGACCAACCCGTTCGCGACCTTCTCGGTTACTCGTGGAGTGGCCGAGACCAGAGAATCCACACCGCCGTCGGCCGGAGCGTCAACGCCGTCTTCCGTCTGGTGCCGTGGCGATACCGGTATCAGCCACGTGCTCGCGCGGGATGGGACCGAGCGAACGGCCGAATCCCCGCCGACGCACCACTGGTCCACACACCGGCGCGCAACCTGCCCCCGCTCGAGCAGCGAGATAACCCGATGCACTACAGCCCCAGGGTCTGATCTGCCATGCTCTGAACATGGAGTGGGACCTGCGAACCCTGCTGAACCGGCCGATCACCTCTCACGGTGCGCCGCTGGGACAAGAACGTGTCGCGGCGAGGACCACCGCGTACATCTACGGCAACATTCTTGTCCTCGCCGCACTCATACCGGTGACGAAATCTCAGGAATCGCTTGGCGCCGCGATTGTGGTCGGCACGGCATTGTCGACATACATCGCCCACACCTTCGCCGAAGGTGTCGGCGAGAGCATTCGCAACGATCGTCGACTGACGACCGCGGAGAGAATCGACTCGCTTCGCGATTCCGTCCCGATCCTCACCTCTGCGGTTGTTCCTGTCGTCATTCTCGCGACAGCGTGGTTCAACTTCCTGGAACCGCGGACGGCGCAGTTGATCGCGGAAATCGTCTTGATCCTGCGGATCGGTTCCACCAGTTACGTGATCAGCCGACTTCACGGCGAGAAAGTCAGTACGAACACCCATCTGGCAGCGTTCGGACTCGCCGCCGTCGCCACCCTCATAGTCGGCTTGAAGATAGTGCTCACTCATTGACCAGTCTCCCGATCGCGAATTCCCAGGCCTGAAGGGGTACTGCCGTTACCCGGCTGAACAATCACTCCCGCCCGACCAGCGCCGCCACTACCGTGGACGACATGAGCATCCCGACCCTGAAACTGAACAATGGCGTCGACATCCCCGCGCTGGGCTTCGGCGTCTACCAGACGCCGCCGGACGAAACAGTCGCCGCCGTCGAGTCCGCGCTGTCGACGGGATATCGCCATATCGATACTGCGGCGGCCTACGGCAACGAGAAGGGCGTCGGTGAGGCGATCCGGCGATCCGGCCTCGATCGCGGCGAGATCTTCGTCGAAACGAAAGTCTGGATCACCGACTACGGGTACAACGAGACTCTGCATGCCTTCGACAAGAGCGCCGGCAAACTCGGTGTCGAACAACTCGACCTCCTCATCCTCCACCAGGCGTTGCCGAGCGAGTTCGAGCGCACCATCGACGCGTACAAGGCGCTGGAAAGGCTTCTGGCCGACGGAAAGGTCCGCGCCATCGGAGTCAGTAACTTCATGCCGGATCACCTCACCCGACTCCTGGATGCAACGTCCGTAGTGCCGGCGGTCAACCAGATCGAGGTCCATCCGTACTTCCGGCAGTCGACCTTGCTCGAGGCCGACGCCGATCACGGCATTCTGTCTCAGGCATGGTCGCCGATCGGCGGAATCACGTTCTACCGCGACGGCTCCCACGGCTCGACCCTCGAGGACGCCACCATCGGCGCCATCGCGTCCGCTCACGGCAAGTCGCCTGCACAAGTGATGCTGCGCTGGCACCTCCAGCAGGGCCGCCAGGTGATCCCCAAGTCGGTGACTCCCTCGCGGATCGCGGAGAACTTCGACGTGTTCGACTTCGAACTCACCGCCGAAGAACTCTCCGCAATCGACGCACTCGACACCGGAGTTCGCGGCGGCCCCGAACCCGAAGTCATCACCCGCGAGAAGTTCGGAATCGAGATTCCCGAGGCCTGAGCCCAGCAGTCGACCGAACAGCAACCCGACCGAGTGGCCTAGCTGGCGCTCCACCCGCCGTCGATGGTGTACGACGCCCCCGTCACCATCGACGCCTCGGTCGATGCCAACCAGCCCACCAGCGATGCCACTTCTGCAGGCTCGACCATCCGTTTGATCGCACTCTCGGTGAGCATCACCTTTTCGACCACTTCGGATTCGCTGATGCCGTGAACCTTTGCCTGGTCGGAAATCTGGGACTGCACGAGTGGCGTCAAGACGTAGCCCGGATTGACGCAGTTGCTGGTGACGCCATGTGGGGCGCCCTCGAGTGCCACAACCTTCGACAGTCCTTCGAGACCGTGTTTGGCCGTGACGTACGCACTCTTGAACGCCGAAGCGCGGAGGCCGTGGACCGAGGAAATGTTCACGATGCGGCCGAAACCGTTGCGATACATGTACGGCAGGGCGGCCCGAGCGAGGAGGAACGGCGCTTCGACCATGAGGCGCTGAATCTTCCGGAAGTCCTCGACGTCGAAATCCTCGATGGGACTGACCCGTTGAATGCCGGCGTTGTTGACGAGTATGTCCGTCTCGAGTGCCAGATCCACGAGTTGGTCGGTGTCGAGGAGATCGACGGCCCACGCAGTGCCGTCGATCTCCTCGGCCAGCGACTTCGCGGCGACGTCGTCGAGATCAGCGACGGTCACACGCGCGCCGCGGGCGGCAAGGAGTCGAGCACACGCCTCACCGATCCCGCCGGCACCGCCGGTGACCAGTGCCGTCTTACCGGAGAGCGTCATGCGAACACACCGGCCCGCTCGTCGGCGAGCACTCGCGCGTCAGCGGCGTCGACGGACTCGAGCGAGATTCCCTTGGTCTCCCGCGCGAAGATGACTGCGACGATGGTGACCAGGGATGCCAGCAGAAGATAGATCGCGATGGGGACCGAAGAATCGAACTTGCTCAGCAG
This sequence comes from Rhodococcus sp. IEGM 1306, assembly GCF_036541985.1. Classification (NCBI taxonomy): domain Bacteria; kingdom Bacillati; phylum Actinomycetota; class Actinomycetes; order Mycobacteriales; family Nocardiaceae; genus Rhodococcus; species Rhodococcus sp. IEGM 1306. Next base: position 224,756 of record NZ_JAZHFF010000005.1, on the reverse strand, counting down.
TCCGGTCGCGATGATCGGAGCCAGTGACCCCGCCACGATCGACGTGACCTGATATCCCAGGGAGACACCGGAATAGCGCATCCGAGTCGGGAACATCTCAGCCATGATCGCGGGTTGGCCGGCGTACATGAACGCGTGGAACACAAGCCCGATGATGATTGCCGACAAGATGACTGCATTGTGCCCGCTGTTCATCATCGGGAAGGCGAAGAACCCCCACGTTCCGGCGGTGACGGCGCCGATCATGTACACCGGGCGTCGACCTATCGTGTCGGACAGCTTGCCTACCAACGGAATCACTGCGAAGTGCACGGCATGTGCCATCAGCATCCACCAGAGGATGTGCGCCGTGTCCGCATGAACGACGACCTTGAGGTAGGTGATCGAGAAGGTCACCACGAGGTAGTACATGACGTTTTCGGCGAAACGCAGGCCCATCGCGGTCAACACTCCGCGCGGGTAACGCTTGACTACCTCGAAAACGCTGTACGAGGTTGCCTTGACCAGTTCCGCTTCCTTCTGTGCGGCAATGAAAATGGGAGCATCAGTGACCTTGGTCCGAACGTAGTAGCCGACCAGAACGATGACTGCGGAGAGCCAGAAGGCAACGCGCCAGCCCCAACTCATGAAGGATTCGTCCGAGAGCGTCGATGTCAGGATCAACAGCACGACAGTGGCCACCAGATTACCCATCGGCACGCCCGCCTGAGGCCAGGACGACCAGAACCCGCGAGATCGATTCGGGCTGTGTTCGGCGACAAGGAGTACCGCCCCACCCCATTCGCCGCCGACGGCAAATCCTTGGATGAAGCGCAGCGTGACCAGCAGTGCCGGCGCCCAGTAGCCGATCTGACCGTAGGTCGGTAGGCAGCCCATCAGGAAGGTCGCGGCACCGACCAGCAGCAAGCTGAACTGCAGCAACTGCTTTCGGCCGAATTTGTCGCCGAAGTATCCGAAGACGATCCCGCCGAGTGGGCGTGCGGCGAATCCGACGGCGTAGGTGATGAAAGCCGCGATGATCGCATCCAGCTCGTTGCCGCCGCCGGGAAAGAAGACCTTGCTGAAGACCAGCGTGGCCGCCGTGCCGTACAGAAAGAACTCGTACCACTCGACGACGGTACCCGCCATCGAGGCGCCCACCACCTTCTTCAGCCCCGATGGTGGGGCTTGGCTCTCGGGCTTCGGCATGTTGTCGACGCTCATCGTGGACTCCCTCGTCTTCAGTTCGCGATTCGCCTGCTCTTCACGATCAGGAATGTGACCGCTCGCACATTTTTCGTGACTCGATGAGTATCAGTGCAGATTGACGGCGCGACAATGGCAAATCTCGCACCATATAGGTGCAAAAATGCAGATATGACTTTCGGACTGAGCCCCGACGACCTACTCGTCCTTCTCGCAGTCGGCCGCACCGGCCGCTTCAACACCGCCGCGGACGACCTGGGTCTCAATCACACCACCATCTCGCGCCGCATCGCCTCACTCGAGAAGAGTCTCGGCGGTCGTGTCCTGGTTCGCTCGTCCGGCGGCTGGGAGTTGACCGACCTGGGCAGACAAGCACTCAACGCGGCCGAGCGCATCGAGGCTGCGGTGAACGAACTGGCGCTCGACTCCACCGGTCAGCAGCAACTCGACGGCGTGGTGCGGGTCTCGGCAACCGACGGATTCAGCGCGTACATCGCGGCCCCTGCCGGCGCAGCAGTTCGCAGACACCATCCTCGCGTGAGCGTGGAGATAGTTGTCGCGACCAGAAAGGCGTCGCAGATACGCTCGGGGCTCGACATCGAGGTTGTTGTCGGCAAGCCTCAAGTTCACCGCGCCGAAGCCGTTCATCTGGCCGACTACGCGCTGGGTTTGTACGCCTCCCGCGAATATCTACGTCAGAACGCCGTTCCCGAAAGTGCCGAAGATCTGGCCGAACACTCGCTCGTGTATTTCATCGACTCGATGCTGCAGGTCGACGAACTCGATCTGGCTCGCAAGCTCACGGTTTCCATGCGCGAGGCCGTCACGTCCACCAACGTGTTCGTCCACATCGAGGCAACGCGCGCGGGTGCCGGCATCGGCCTGCTCCCCTGTTTCATGGCCGAGCAGCACGACGATCTGATTCGCGTACTGCCGGCTCACATCGAAGTCAGACTTTCGTACTGGCTGGTGGCCCGTTCGGAATCCTTGCGACGCCCGGAAGTCGCAGCGGTGGTGACGGCACTTCGAGAGACGGTGGATCGCAAGCGATCTCAACTCCTCGGCTCACCCGGGACGAACGAAGCGCTCAGTCCAGAGTCGAACGATGTTGGACGATGACCTTACGCGCCAACTCGGCGATCTTGACGTTCATGTTCTGCGAGGTTCGCACGAGAATGTCGAAGGCCTCGTCGTCGGACACACGATGCAATGCCATCAGTAGACCGACGGCCTGACCGATTTCGCGACTGCTCGCCAGGCCGCGCCGCAGCGAGTCGGCATCCTCTCCTCGGTTCAGCGCGGTGACGGCCACGGACGCAAACGACGCCAACATGATCGCGTGGTCGGCAACGGTCTCGGTGAAAGCACCCGGAGTATCCGAGAAGAGGTTGAGGGCACCGAACTTCTGACGATCGACCATCAGTCGGAACCCCATCGAGCCGCGAATGGGTGTCTCCGCCACTACCTTCCGGGCGAATTCCGGCCACTGATTCGGAGTGCGAAGGTCCGACTCGAGCTGCGGCGCCTCCGTGTCGAGAGCGTCGATGCACGGCCCCTCACCCGTGGCCCGCTCGAGATCGTCTGCGTACTCGGCAATCTCGTCGCTAGCAGCTACCGTGACGTTCGTGTTTCCCCGTCGCAGCATCAGACTTGCGTGGTCGCAACCGGGAATCAACTCGACGGCCGCCGAACAGATTGCGGAGTACACCTCGGCGCTGTCTGCCGCGGAGTAGAGAATCTCCGCCAACGCCGCGAACACTGCCTTGGGATCTGTCAGTGCTTGGTCGCGCTCAGCCATCTCCATACACCTCGGGGTCTACCGTTCATCGAATTCTTCATGGAACGGTACAAACCTTACTTACTCGAGCGGATGGGGTCGCCGCCGCTCGCCGATTGCCGCCCGTCTGCCCCCTGAAATGCCTCGGTGGCTGCGCGGTGATGCAGTCCCGTCACGGTCCTGATCTGCTTGGACACCAGGTCGTTGAGCTCGCGGTACTGCTCCTCCGTCTCCCCGGCCGGAATGTCTCTCAGAACCTCCCACATCGCGCTCTTGCCGCACAGCGCGGTCCGCATGATCTCGAGAGTCGCCAGCTTGACCAGGCGATTACGCCAGATGGCGTCGACGTGAACGAGGCGTCGGATCCGATTGACCGTCGCATCGATCTTGGAGTACCGCGGCAGCGATATGCCCTGCGTGTCCTCGATCAGCTGAAGCAGTTGTTCGATCTCGTACTCGAGCTCACCCGGCAACGAGTCCAGCTCGCCTTCAGCCCAGGCACCGTACGAGTCCGAGAGTGACCGCGAGAGTTGCAGCCCTACCATCGCTCCGCACAGGTGAGTGACCAGATAAGCGGTGGCTATGTGCTCCTCAGCAGACCTCGACCGACTACCGAACATTGGGATCCTCCTGGGCGACGCTCGACCGGTCTGTGCTGACACGGGTGGTGATTCGTCATCCGGCCTACCCACGACAGAGCGAGAGCAAACGACGGGCGACTCAGACCCGATCCGGCACCACGACGACGGGCTCGAGGATCTCGGCCCGCGACTCCGGCGCTGCGGCGCGCAAGGCATCGGCCGACTCGTCGTCCGGCTGGGTCTGTGACTCGATCTCCGCTTCGACACGTGCTCGGTAGGTGTCGACTTCACGCTCGACGGTGGCGGCATCCCAACCGAGAATCGGTGCGACCAAACCGGCGACCTGTTGCGCGCAGTTGACCCCACGATGCGGATACTCGATCGCGATGCGCATGCGGCGAGCCAGGATGTCGTCGAGGTGCAGGGCGCCCTCGGCCGCAGCCGCGTACACAGCTTCTACCTGGAGATAATCGGGCGCATCCGTGATGGGCTGCAACAACTCCGGCGTCTGGCGGCCGAGTTCGAGGACCTCGGTGATCAACGAACCGTAACGGTCGAGCAGGTGCTTGACTCGATACGGATGCAAGCCGTACTGCTCACCCAGTTGCACGGTCTGGTTGATCAACGCGAAGTAGCCGTCGGCACCGACGAGCGGCACCTTCTCCGTGATCGACGACGCCACGCGCGCGGGAATGTCTTCTGCAGCCACGTCGACGGCGTCTTCCGCCATGACCCGATACGTCGTGTACTTTCCGCCGGCGATGGCGACCAGACCGGGAGCGACCCGTGCGACGGCGTGCTCGCGCGAGAGTTTCGACGTCTCGTCGCTTTCACCGGCAAGCAGCGGACGCAGGCCGGCGTACACACCGTCGATGTCGGCGTGCGTCAACGGCGTGACCAGGACGGAGTTCACGTGGCCGAGGATGTAGTCGATATCTGCTTTGGTTGCCGCCGGATGTGCGAGATCCAGGTTCCAGTCGGTATCAGTGGTGCCGATGATCCAGTGACTGCCCCACGGAATGACGAACAGCACCGACTTCTCGGTACGCAGGATGATGGCGGCTTCACTGACGATGCGATCGCGCGGGACGACGATGTGTACGCCCTTCGACGCTCGCACCCGGAACCGTCCGCGCTGACGTGAGAGCGCTTGGATCTCGTCCGTCCAGACACCGGTCGCATTGATGACGACGTGACCCTTGACCTCGGCGGTACGGCCGTCTTCGCAGTCGCGAACACGAACTCCCGAGACCCGATCCGCTTCCCGCAGAAAGCCGACGACCTGCGTCGACGTTCGGACGACCGCGCCGTAGTGTGCAGCGGTCCGTGCGACGGTCATGGTGTGCCGAGCGTCGTCGACGACGGTGTCGTAGTACTGGATGCCACCGGTCAGCGAACTGCGCTTGAGGCTCGGCGACATGCGTAGTGCGCCCGCCCGCGTCAAGTGCTTCTGGGAGGGGACCGACTTTGCGCCGCCCATTCGGTCGTACAGGAAGATTCCCGCCGCCATGTACGGGCGCTCCCACACTCGGTGAGCCAGAGGGAACAGGAACTTCAGCGGCTTGACCAGGTGCGGAGCGAGCGTGGTCAGCGAGAGTTCGCGCTCACGCAATGCTTCACGAACGAGGCCGAATTCGAGTTGCTCGAGATAGCGGAGACCGCCGTGGAACATCTTCGACGAGCGACTGGACGTGCCGGATGCGTAGTCACGGGCCTCGACCAACGCAACCTTGAGTCCGCGGGTGGCCGCATCGAGCGCAGCTCCGACACCGACAACACCGCCGCCGACAACGACGACGTCGAATTGCTCGGTCTGAAGTTGTTCCCAAGCAGCTTCGCGCTGCTGCGGGCCGAGAAACTGCGCACCTTGCTGCTTACTCAACCCGGTCTCCTGTAAGTCGACGACGAATCCGTTTACAGGCTAGTAGCTTGATCCACATACTGCGACAGCGCACGGATTACCACGAACGCGCCCGAACCTAGGAGCACAGTGAATCAATACATCGCCGCCATCGACCAAGGCACGACGTCGAGCCGCTGCATGATCTTCGATCACGACGGCGCCGTGGTGAGCGTTGCGCAGAAAGAACACGAGCAGATTTTCCCGCGCGCCGGTTGGGTCGAGCACGATCCGGTGGCGCTGTGGATCAACACCCGGGAGGTGGTGGCCGGCGCGCTCGCGAAGGTCGATCTCACGCGGGCCGACATCGCTGCTGTCGGAATCACGAATCAGCGTGAGACGACCGTCGTTTGGGAGCGTTCGACGGGCAAGCCGATCTACAACGCGATCGTGTGGCAGGACACGCGCACGGATCAGCTGTGTGTCGAACTGGGCGGCAACGAGGGTCCGGACAAGTACCGAGACAAGACCGGACTACCACTCTCGACCTACTTCGCCGGGCCGAAGATCCGCTGGATTCTCGACAACGTCGACGGTGCGAGAGCACAAGCGGAGGCCGGCGAATTGTGCTTCGGCACCGTCGACACGTGGATCGTGTGGAACCTGACCGACGGCGTCCACGTGACAGATGTCACCAATGCGTCACGCACGATGCTGATGGATCTCGAGACCCTCCAGTGGGACGAATCGATCTGCGCGGACTTCGGAATCCCGATGTCGATGCTCCCGGAAATCCGTAGTTCGTCCGAGGTCTACGGCACCGGGCGCCCACGTGGCAATCTCGCCGGTGTGCCGGTCGCCGGAATTCTCGGTGACCAGCAGGCAGCCACCTTCGGTCAGGCCTGCCTCTCCGAGGGTGAAGCCAAGAACACCTACGGCACCGGCAATTTCATGCTTCTCAACACGGGAACCAAGCCGGTGCACAGCAAACACGGACTGCTGACCACCGTCTGCTACAAGCTCGGCGAGGCGCCTGCCGTCTACGCACTCGAAGGCTCCGTCGCGGTGACCGGTTCCTTGGTCCAATGGCTTCGAGACAACCTCGGAATCATTCAGAACGCCAAGGACATCGAGCCGCTCGCCGCGAGTGTGGACGACAACGGCGGCGCCTACTTCGTGCCCGCGTTCTCCGGACTTTTCGCACCTCGGTGGCGACCGGACGCTCGGGGTGTCATCGTCGGCCTCACGCGCTTCGTCAACAAGGGGCACATTGCCCGCGCTGCGCTCGAGGCGACGGCGTACCAAACTCGTGAGGTCATCGACGCCATGCGAGCGGATTCGGGCGTCGAACTGTCCGCACTGAAGGTCGACGGCGGCATGGTGGTCAACGAAACCCTGATGCAGTTCCAGTCGGACATCCTCGGAGTTCCCGTCATCCGTCCTGTGGTCAACGAAACGACAGCGCTCGGCGCTGCCTACGCAGCGGGCCTCGCCATCGGTTACTGGGCGGATACCGACGACATCCGCAACAACTGGGCCGTCGGCCAGACCTGGGAACCGGCGATGGACGAGTCCGAACGGGCACGGCTGTACGCGGAGTGGAACAAGGCCGTCGAGAGAACGTACAACTGGTCCGAGTAACGACCCAGATCACTCGGGCTAGCTCTGACGTCTTCCATACCGGAAAAGCTGATCCTGGTCGCCTATTGATACTTCAGAGGTATCAATAGGCGACCAACTTGGTATTGGACGTGACCTACACCACTCTGCGAATCTCATTCAGGCGCGCCACGTTTCGGCGCCACGAATGATGCAGAGAAAGGTCGCCACGCATGAGTTCACCCACTCGCAGTTCCGAGGAGATCAACGCCAAGGCCCGAAGAGCCGGTATCGCTTCGTTCATCGGAACCACTATCGAGTGGTACGACTTCTACATCTACGGCACCGCGGCTGCCCTGGTATTCGGCGACATCTTCTTCTCCGACACTCTCCCGAGCGGAGTCGGAACTCTCCTCGCCTTCATCACCCTCTGGGCAGGCTTCCTCGCCCGGCCCATCGGCGGGATCATCTTCGGTCACCTCGGCGACCGGATCGGACGCAAGAACACTCTCGTCATCACCTTGATGATGATGGGCGTCGCCACAGTCGGCATCGGACTCCTCCCCACCTACGCACAGGTCGGGATCTGGGCGCCGATCGGCCTGGTCACCCTTCGCGTCATCCAAGGAGTCGCGGTCGGCGGCGAGTGGGGCGGAGCAGTGCTCATCGCCAGCGAGAACGCGCCCAAGGGGAAGAGCATCCTCTACTCCGCGTTCGCTCAACAGGGCTCACCCGCCGGGAATCTGTTGGCCACCATCGCATTCTTCTTTCTGTCCGCGATGCCGACGCCGTCGTTCCTCCTGTACGGATGGCGCATCCCGTTCATCATCTCGGCGGTCCTGGTCATTCTCGGGATGATCATCCGCCTCAAACTCGAAGAGTCCGACGAGATGAAGGCCGTTCTCGCCCGCAAGAAGGTCGTCAAGCTTCCACTCGCCGAAGTATTGCGCAAGCATTGGGTACTGGTTCTTCTCGGCGCCGGCGCACTCCCCCTCGCTCAGGTCACCTACTTCAAGAACACCTTCGCATTGTCTTGGGCTACAAAAGAACTGGGATACGATCGAGGTACCTTCCTGGCCGCCATTGCGATCGCGCTTGTCGTGCAGTTCATCGTCCAACCTTTCGGTGCCGTCCTGGTCTCCAAGATCGACATGCGAAAAGCCATGTGTCTGATGGTGATACCGGAGTTCGTACTCATGCCCGCGATGTTCTTCGCGATCCGAACCGGGAACTTCACCATCGCGGTCGTCGCGATGTGCCTGGCCACGATCCCGCATTCGATGTTCTACGGCGCCATCGCCGGCGTTCTCGCCCGGGCCTTCCCCGCCAACATCCGTTACACCGGATTGTCGACGGCGTACCAACTGTGTTCCCTCGTCGTCGGCGGCGGAACTCCGGTACTGGCGCAGTGGATGCTCAACACGTCCGGCAACATCGTCGGGGTCGCGATCGTGTCCGGGCTGTACGCCCTTGTCTCGCTGATCTGCACCCTTCTGCTGCTCCGCCGCACCGGGTACAACGCGGGCGAACTGTCGACGGCCGAGCAGGCGGATCACGACGAGCTCGAACTCGAGAACACTCGTGCCGCTACGTCGAACTCACCGCAATCCGAAGCGGGTGAAATCGCTACCGGTCGGGCAACCGTCTAGGCCAGGGACGGCAGCGCCTGCTCGGACAATTTCAACACTTCGAGAAGAGCAGGTCTGTCGTCTCCCTCTCGCCAGGCGATACGCAGTTGAAGAGGAGGAGGTGGATCCATGACGGGAACAAAGACCACATCCGGGTTCACGATGCTCCGGGCCACCGAGGAAATCGTCAACGAGCATCCGATTTCTGCGGACACCAACGCGATCAACGACATCGAATCGGGTGCCGTCTGGACGATCCGAGCCAGAAACCCGGCGTTCTTCGACGCAGTGAGCAGTGACTCTCGGAGAATCGAACCTGGTTCCGACGGAAGCGTCACCCAATTCTCGGACTCCAATTCGATCAACCGAACCGATTCCCTCGACGCCAACGGATGGTCTTTCGACATGGCCACCAGAAAGTCCTCCTCGGCGATCAATCTCGACGTGATCCCGAGCGGTGGGACAGTCCACCGGACCATCCCGATGTCGAGTCGTCGATCGAGCAACATCAACAACGCTTCGTTCGCGAAAGCGGAACTGTCGAGCACGAATTCGATACCTGGATTCGTCTTTCTCACCAATTTCGCCCACCGCCCGACGAGCAGGTGCGAAGAGGTTCCCGCAAAGCCCAGGCGAACGCGACCTGTCGTTCCCTTGCCTGCCGCCGACACCGCGATCTCGGCCATCCGGCACGCGTCCAGAATCTCGCGCGCCGGAAGCAGCAGCGCTTCACCGGCAGCAGTGAGCCGCACAGTTCGAGTACTTCGATCGAACAACGGCGAACCGAGCTGTTTCTCGAATTGCCGGATCGTTCGACTCAGCGGCGGTTGCGCAATCCGAAGCCGCTGTGCCGCACGGCCGAAATGTAGCTCCTCAGCCACCGCGAGAAATGCGTTGATCTGATGAATTTCCACCCGACATTGTTGCGCCACACCGGCCGAACATGTCAAGTTTCCGAAACCGACCGAGTGCGCGAGAGAACAAGAAGAGGTACACCCGTGGACAAGACCCTCTCGATGACAGAGGCCATCGGCCGATACGTCGAAGACGGGATGACCGTTGCGCTGGAGGGATTTTCGCATCTCATTCCTTTTGCGGCGGCGCACGAGATCATCCGGCAAGGCAGGAAGGACCTCACGCTCTGCCGGATGACGCCGGACATCGTTTCCGATCAACTCGTCGCCGCCGGCTGCGTCCGAAAGCTGGTTGCCTCGTTCTTCGCCAGCGGCTCCGCAGGTTCCCTGTACGAGTTACGCAGACGCATCGAGAACCAGGACCCGCTCCCCCTCGCAGTCGAGGAATACAGCCATTACGGCATGGTGTGCCGGTATCAGGCGGGAGCCGCCAGGCTCCCCTTCTTCCCGCTGCGGTCGTACGCTGGTAGCGATCTACCCGCGCTCAACCAACAACTGCGACTCGTCGAGGATCCGTACGGCGGCGGGAGCGTCTACGTTGTGCCGCCCCTGAATCCGGATGTGACGATCATCGGCGCACAGCGAGCGGACTCGTCCGGGAACGCGCAGATCTGGGGCATCGCCGGGGTGCAGCAGGAAGCCGTGTACGCCGCGAAGAAGGCGATCGTCGTTGTCGAAGAACTGGTCGACGACGAGGTCATCAGGTCAGACCCGAGCCGAACTCTGATTCCCTCGCACGCAGTCGACGCAGTTGTGGTCTGCCCGCGCGGCGCGCACCCGTCGTACGCACAGGGATACTACGACCGCGACTGCGGCTTCTACCGACGCTGGACCGAGATTTCCAAAGATCCTTCACTGCTGAGAAATTGGCTCGACGAATGGGTGTACGCACTTGGCGATCACGATGAATATCTCGCCAAGCTCGGAGCAGACTACTGGTCGGATCTCGAGGTCGGATCAAAACTCTCCACACCTGTCGACTACGGGAGCAGACTATGACCACCACGATTGTCAGCAGTAACACCACCTCGACCGAAACGATCGTCGCCGTCGCGGCACGCGAGTTGGCGGGTAAGCGCCGGGTTTTCGCCGGAGTCGGACTCCCCACGCTCGCAGTCGATCTCGCGCGACACACGTCGAATCCGGACGTCGAACTGATCTACGAATCCGGAGTGTGCGGCGCGCATCCTTCGGCCATGGCCGAAGGTATAGCCGACTCCGTCGTGGTCTCCGGTGCCGAATCCGTGCTCAGTATGGCCGCGCTCTTCGGTTATGTCCTACAAGGCGGCAACGTCGACGTCGGATTTCTCGGGGCCGCCCAAATCGATCGAACGGGAAGTCTGAACACAAGCTTCATCGGTGACTGGAAGAACCCGACGGTCAGACTTCCCGGAGCGGGAGGGGCAGTCGAGATCATCGCGAACGCCGCCGAGATCTTCGTAGTGATGCGCCGCCACGACCTCAGTTCCTTCCCCGCCGAGCTCGACTTCTGCACCTCACCAAGCCCCGCTCGCGCCTTCGCCAGCGGAAAGGGCATCATGCCGGCAGGTGCAGGAGTGACCAAGGTGTTCACCAACCTCGGTGTCCTGACACACCAGGGCCCCGGCGGCGAGTTGGAGCTGACCAGTGTCCACGAAGGCGTCTCGGTCGATCAGGTGCGAGAGTCGACGGGATGGGATCTGGCCGTCGCCGACCACGTCACTGTCACCACCCCGCCGTCCGGCGCGGAAATCGATCTGCTCCGCAACACTATCGACAAGGTCAGGCTGTACCTGAGGTGACACTGTCCCGGAGCCTGCCGACAGCATCGATCAGCACGGCCTCGGGATACGTCGCGAAACACAATCGAGCGCTTCGACGGAGGTCCGCCTCGACCGCGAAGGCCGTGCCCGGGACAAATGCCACGCCGTGCTCCAGCGCGACCCCCAGGAGTTCGGTGGTGTCGACGTCGCCGAGGAAATCCATCCAGCAGAACATGCCGCCGCGGACCTCGGAAAAGCGTGCCAGGCCACCCAATTCTGCCTCGGCAGCGGCAACCAAGGCCTTGGCTCTGGCGCCGTATCCCTCGCGGAGCATGTCGAGGTGCGTTTCGAACCACTCGAGGTCCGAGAAGAGATCTGCGGTGATCTGCTGAGTGAGGGAAGAACCGCACAGGTCAGCGCCTTGCTTGATCAGTTCGACCGCTTCGCAGACCTTCCGGTGACCGTGCAGCCAGCCGACTCGCAGCGCCGGCGCCAATACCTTGGAGGCACTGGACAGCCGAATCACCCTGTCCGACAGCGCCGCCAGCGGCGCGGGCGGTTGCTCGCCGAAGTACAGTTCGCCGTACGGGTCGTCCTCGAGAACCCAAAATCCATATCGGTCGGCCAGGGCAGCCAGGTGCGTTCGGCGCTGCGCCGAGAGCACCGCGCCCCGCGGATTGTGGAAATTACTGACGGTGTGAACAACTTTGGGTCGAAGACCGGCGTCGAGTTTCGCTTCGAGTGCGGCGGTGTCCATCCCGTCCTCGTCCAGCTGGACCGGAACGAGACGAGCCTGCGCCGTTCGAAAAACTTGCAGCGCACCGGTATACGCCGGCTCCTCCACGACCACGACGTCACCGGCGTCGAGGAGGACCTGCGCGAGCAAGCTCAAACCTTGCTGAGAACCGTGGGTGATCACAACTTCGGACACGTCGAGTGCCCGCCCGATCTTGGAGGATTCGCGCTCGGCGATCACCTCACGGAGGCGCCGCAGGCCGGACGTCTCGCCGTATTGAACGGACGACGGGTCACCGAGTGCGTCGTGGGCTGCCTTCGAGATTCGTTCCCGCGGAATGAAATCGGCGTCGGGCAGTCCGCCGGCCATGCTGATGACGTCGGGCCGGGCAGTCAGGGTGAGCAGATCGCGAATTGCAGAACTACGGAGTCCGTCCATACGAGCGGACAGCGCGGCGTGTGTCATGTGAAGCTCCCAGGCACGCAGAATGAAGGGGCAGAGGAAAAACACCCTGAGCCGTCCTGGGTCAACGGGGCGGGAGAGCGCCGAGATACCGACCCTTGATTCGGTCGGCATCTCGACTATCTCACCAATGCTTCAGTATGTGAAACGAAGGTCTCACATTGTAAGAAGACTCTGGTCTGTTATCAGTCCAGGTCGTCGTGCCGCATGAGCTGACGAGCAGCCTCGGTGATCGATCCGGTCAGCGACGGGTACACCGAGAACGTCTGAGCCAGGTCGTTGACCGTCAGGTTGTTCTGTACGGCGATCGCGATCGGCAAGATCAGTTCCGAAGCGGTGGGTGCGACCACGACACCGCCGATGACCACGCCGGTAGCCGGGCGGCAGAAGATCTTCACGAAACCGCGGCGCAGACCGGACATCTTGGCGCGCGGGTTGGTGTTGAGCGGCAACATGACGGTGCGAGCGGGCACCTCTCCGTTGTCGATCGCTGCCTGCGAAACACCCACCGTTGCAATTTCCGGGCGCGTGAAGACGGCCGACGCGACGGTCTTCAACTTGATCGGGCTGACGCCTTCACCGAGTGCGTGGTACATCGCGATGCGTCCCTGCATCGCAGCCACCGACGCGAGCGGGAGCAGTCCGGTGCAGTCACCGGCGGCGTAGATACCGGAAACCGTGGTGCGCGAAACCCTGTCGACACGCAGGTACCCACCCTTGTCCAACTCGATGCCGACCCGCTCCAGGCCGAGACCGTTGGTGTTGGGGACGGAACCGACGGTCATCAAGGCGTGGCTTCCTTCGACCGTGCGGCCGTCGGAGAGCTTGACGACGATGCCCTTCTCGGTGCGCTCGACGGCGTCTGCACGGGCGTGCTTGACGAGAGTGACACCGCGCTCGGCGAGGGCGTCCTCGAGCACGAGCGCCGCATCGGCATCCTCGCCGGGCAGAACACGGTCACGGCTGGACACGAGCGTGACCTTGACGCCCATCTCGGTGTACGCGGAGACGAACTCGGCACCGGTGACACCGGAACCGACCACAACCAGGTGCTCGGGCAGCTCGTCCAAGTCGTAGAGCTGACGCCACGTCATGATTCGCTCACCGTCGGGCTCGGCTCCCGGGATGATGCGGGGGCTGGCGCCGGTGGCGATCAACACGACGTCTGCGTCGATGGTCTTGTGCTCGCCGCTTCCGAGTGTCGCGCGAACCTGGTGTGCTGCCATGCCGAGGAGCGGATCGGTCAGTTCGGCGGTGCCGGAGAGAACCTCGACGCCCACCGTCTGCAACCGTGCGCGAATGTCCGAGGACTGGGACAGCGCGAGACTCTTGACACGGGAGTGGATCTTCGGCAGCGACACCGAAGCCTGCTCCGGGTCCAGAGTGATGCCGAGGTCGGATGCACGACGCATGTCGGTGCGGATTCCGGTGGACGCGATGAATGTCTTCGACGGAACACAGTCGAACAGCACACACGCACCGCCGACGCCGTCCGAATCGACCAGGGTGACCGTGGCCCCGTGCTGCGCGGCTACCAGTGCCGCCTCGTAGCCGGCGGGTCCGCCACCGATGATCACGATCCGGGTCATGTGTCCTCCAAGTCCTCGCGTGGCCGGCAGGGGTCTCCCGTCGACCAGTGTCACGCTATTCGAGCACCACGTGTCGCGCAGTGCTTGTACCAGATTACTTGCGTCCGGTGGTCCGCTTCGCCACACCCTCGGACCACGGTTTAGGCTTGCGCCCGTGTCGATTTATGCCGCCTACGGTTCCAACATGCATCCCGAGCAGATGTTGTTGCGCTGCCCACACTCGCCCATGTCCGGGACAGGGTGGCTGCGAGGCTGGCGCCTGACCTTCAGCGGCGAGGACCTCGGCTGGGAGGGGGCTCTCGCCACCGTGGTCGAAGACCCCGACTCCAGTGTTTTCGTGGTCCTCTACGACGTCCCGGAAGAGGACGAAGTGAGTCTGGACCGCTGGGAAGGTGCCGAACTGGGACTGCACCGCAAGATCCGAGTGCGGGTCGACACGGCGGGCGACGCGGTACTTGCGTGGCTCTACGTCATGGACGCGTACGAAGGTGGACTACCGTCGGCCCGCTACATCGGCGTGATGGCCGACGCGGCCGAAATCGCCGGAGCGCCGGCCGAGTATGTACGAGAGTTGCGGACGCGAAACAGCCGCAACGTCGGTCCGGGTAACGGAGTGACCGACTAGAGCGCTCGCCTGCTCACAGCAGCAGGAAATACGCGAGTACTGCCAGTGCTGCGAGTACGACCACAATCGTCAGGCCGACGAGAATACGCTTCGAACCGCGCGACTCCGATTCGCCTGAGACAACTGCAGTTTCCGGCTCGGCTGTTGCCACCCCGGCTACGGTTTCAGCCGCCACCTTCTCGCGTCCCAGGGTGTCGAACACCTCGGTGACGTCGTGTGAAGGCGGCAAGCCGATCGGCACGATCGTGTGCGACGTCGAGGTGAATCCGGCAGCGAGGATCGCGGCCCCCAGCGCGGCGGACTGCTCGGGTCCTGGACCGAGTTCACATCGGACACCGAGCTTTTCGGCGATACCGGCAGCTATGGACATCATGGCTGCTTTGTCTGTCGCCGGCTCCCCGTCACCGGTGACGACGACGGCGTCCAGGTTCTCCGGCATCCAACCGAATGCACCCAGTGCCGTCGCGAGGCGTGAACTCGGCGAACTCCCGTCGCCCGCAAAGCCGAACGCGCGGCCGGCCGCGACACCAGAACGCACCAGCGTAACTGCTGCCCCGGTGTCGTCTACGTGATAAATGCCGATGAGCGTGCCGGCGAGCGCTGCGATTTCCGACTCGAACCACGCCGACACAGCCTCGGCATCCGAGACGAGTGTGACCCGTTCGAGGCCCGCGTAGACCAGGGAGTCCTTCATGAGGGCAGCAGTGGACGAGTCCCAGCGCGACGGGTACGTGGCGACGATGTCGGGGGCTCCCCCGCTCCGCCCACCACGATCGGGCAGCGGTTCGCATTCCTGCAACAGACAGCGAATCGAGGTCGCCACCAAATCCTCGGCGCGGTAACGAGTATCGGCCGTTCCAGCGACGCCGCTCGGGTCCCCGACGCGGCCGACAAAGCCTGACCAGCTCTCGGCGAACTCACGGCCGGCGCCCAGTTGCTCGGTGCCGCCGAGCACCGTCGTTCCGTCCTTGCGTTGATTGAGGATCGTGTCCCTGACCAATACCACCGGATCAGCCGAACCCGGATCGTTCGACGCAACGACAGCCGTCGACACCAATGTGCCGATTCGCACTCCCACACCTATGGACATGCCCGTACCTTCACTCGAACGACACGAAAAACGGTACCCCCGACGGGAACCGGAACTATCCCAGAACCAGGCTCGTCAGAACCTTCACACCGACGCCGAGTGCACGCTCGTCGAGATCGAACGTGGGTTGGTGGATGTCGAGCTGATCGCCTTCACCAGACCACACACCGAGCCGCGCCATTGCACCCGGCACAGTCTCGAGGTACCACGAAAAGTCTTCGCCACCACCGGATTGCGGGGTGTCGGCCAAAGCATCCTGTCCGACGGTCGCGATGGCGTCCTCGAACATCCGAGTGGACACCTCGTCGTTGACGACCGGTGGCACTCCGCGACGATAGTTGAGTTGGTAGCGAACTCCGGTGGGTGCGAGCAGTCCGTGGACGATTTCTTCCACGAGCGGTTCGAGCAACTCCCACGTGTCGTGATCGCCGGTACGGACCGTGCCCGTCATCATGCCGGTCTGCGGAATCGCGTTGGGTGCCTGACCTGCACTGACCGCGCCCCACACCATGACGGTGCCGGTGCGCGGATCGATACGGCGGCTGAGCATTCCCGGCAGCCCGGTCACGACTGTGCCGAGTGCGTAGATGAGATCCGTGGTCAGGTGCGGCCTCGACGTGTGCCCACCCGGAGAATCGAGGACGACCTCGATCGTGTCGGCAGCCGAGGTGATCGCGCCCAGACGCATGCCTACCTGGCCTGCCTCCAGTCGCGGATCGCAGTGCAGAGCAAAGATTCTGGATACGCCGTCGAGCGCACCCGCGGCGATGACGTCGAGTGCGCCGCCCGGCATGACTTCCTCGGCGGGCTGAAAGATCAGCCGAACCCCGACGGGAAGTTCGGGCAACGTGGCCAGAGCCAATCCGGCGCCGAGCAGGATGGTGGTGTGGGCGTCGTGGCCGCAGGCATGGGACACACCGGGGACCGTGGACGAGTACGTCGCTCCGGTCGCCTCCTGCATAGGCAGTGCGTCCATGTCGGCGCGAAGTGCGATTCGTGGACCATCCGGTCCGATGTCGCACGTGAGACCGGTGCCACCGGGAAGGATCTTCGGTGACAGCCCAGCGGCGGTGAGGCGGGTGGCGACGAATTCGGTGGTCGCGTACTCGCGGCGAGCCAACTCCGGGTTGGCATGGATGTGCCGACGCCACGCGACGAGGTCGTCGGTGTGCGCGTGAATCCACGTATCGATTGCCGCGTTCACCGGCGATCTACCCCTTCCAACAGACGGGCGCGTTGTTCTGGATCGGACGCTACCCGGACAGCAGTGCGGGCCAACGCAATTGCACCGTCGACTACCGCTCGATCTGCGGAGGAGGTGATACACGCAGCCGCGAACTCCGGCTGATGTGTCACTGCCCCCGATGAATCCAAGCCTATGACCGGGTGAATTCCCGGAATCACATTGGTCACATTACCCATATCCGTACTACCCAGTGGACGGGAGCGCTCCCATTCCGCTGCCAGTGGCACCCGTCCGAGATCGACGATCTGTTCACGGTACGCCGCAGCCAGCCACGGGTCGGGGGTCAACTCGGTGTAAGTAGGCGATACCGTGCGGATTTCGTGGGTGCACCCGGTGCCGAGCGCTCCAGATGCGAAGCAGGCGTCGGCACGCTCGGACAGATTGGCCAACGACGCGGCCGTTTCGGCACGCAGGTAGTAGAGCAATTCGGACCGAGCCGGAACGATGTTGGGAGCCGTGCCGCCGTCACTGACGATTCCGTGAATCTGCTGACCTGGCTGCAGGTGCTGACGCAACAGACCGACCGCCACCTGCGCGAGCGTCGCCGCATCGGCGGCATTGCGACCGAATTCCGGCGCAGCAGACGCGTGCGCCTCGCGACCGTGATAGCTCACGGCGATGTCCGCCAAGGCCAGCGAGGTGGCACCGATGATGTCGATCGGTCCGGGGTGAACCATCATGGCCGCGCCGACGCCGTCGAATGCACCACGCTCGAGCATCAGGACCTTGCCGCCACCGGTTTCCTCCGCCGGAGTACCGATCACTCGGACGGTGATCCCCAGTTCATCGGCGACGGTAGCCAACGCGATGCCGGCCCCGACCGCGGCGGCGGCAATGATGTTGTGCCCACAGGCATGACCGATCTCGGGCAGCGCGTCGTACTCGGCGCAGATCGCGATGACCAGTTCTCCGCTGCCGTAGGTGGCATCGAAGGCCGTCGGCAGGTCGACGATCCCGTCGGTGACCGCGAAACCGTGCTGCGCCAGCAGGTCCGACACTTTGGCAGCGCTGCGAAACTCCTCGAAGGCGAGTTCCGGGTCGCTGTGAATCGAATGCGACAGCGCAATCAGATCGGCCTCTACGGACCTGACTGCGCTGTCGACATTCTGGTTCACGCGATCATTGTCTCACCCGAAGGAGAAGTTGCTCTTGTCAGTCACCTGAGCGAGGTCCGCAAGAGCATCGCGGTGGATGCCTGCCTTGATTCCCGCCAAGTTCTTGCCGTGAGTCGACGTCAGTGCGGACGCCTTGGCCACTGCTGCGGCGAGTACTCCCTCGCCGTCGACCGTTTCCTGCACGATGCCGGCAGCAAGCGCGTCGGCACCGCCGAAGCGACGCCCTGTCGTCATGGCGTCGACTGCCGTCTGCTTGGGCAGACGACTGTTCAACAGCGCGGACATCCCGACTGTGAACGGCATGTTCAGTCCGACCTCGGGGAGGCAGTAGAAGCCGCGGTCCGCGCGCATGATCTGGAAGTCGTGCGAGGAGGCGAGCATCGCACCGGCGCCGAATGCGTGCCCCTGCACGGCCGCGACCGTGGCCATCGGGAAGGTCAGCAAACGGCTGTAGATGGTGTGGACCTTGTCGAGGTAACCGGGCAGACCGTCGAGATTGCCGAAGATCCACGTCGTGTCCAGGCCGTTCGTGTAGAACTTGCCCGTCGCCGTCGTTACCAGGGCCGCCGGCCCCTCGTGCGCTTCGACCTCGTCCAACTTGCTGTGAACAGCGTCGATCCACTCGGGACCGAAGCGGTTCTCGTTGTCCGTTTCGCCCTCGTTGCCGAGGTACAGGATGAATACGTCGCCGTCGCGTTCGAGATAAGGCATGGATGGGAGAGTAACGCCCGCCAACTCACCCGGCGAACCGACCCGACTCCTCAGTAGGGTTGCTCACATGGGAACGATCGCCGAGGCCGCCGCCGCTGCTCTGTCCGCCATGACTGGCTCTTCGTCACCGTCGGTCGCCATCGTGCTCGGGTCGGGGTGGACCGATGCCGCAGACGTCTTCGGTGACGCCGGTGCGGACGTGACAGCTGAAGTCTCGATGGCGGATCTTCCTGGCTTCGCCCCACCGTCCGCCCTCGGTCACGCGGGCACCATTCGTTCGGTGCGCGTCGCAAACACAGAAGTCCTGCTGCTGCTCGGGCGCGCGCATGCGTACGAGGGCCACGATCTCGCCACCGTCGTCCACCCGGTCCGGACAGCCATTGCTGCCGGCGCCGACACGGTCATCCTCACCAATGCGGCCGGCGGTATCCGCGAGGACTACGCAGTGGGGCAACCGGTGCTGATCAGTGACCACCTGAATCTGACGGCCCGCTCCCCCCTCGTCGGCGCGGAGTTCGTCGACCTGGTCGACGCCTACTCGCCGGAGCTGCGCGCGCTGGCTCGCTCGATCGACCCGGGCCTTGCCGAGGGCGTTTACGCCGGGCTTCCCGGACCGCACTACGAGACTCCGGCCGAGATTCGAATGCTTCGTACGCTCGGCGCCGATCTGGTCGGCATGTCGACGGTTCACGAGACCATCGCGGCCCGCGCGCTCGGCGCCCGGGTGCTCGGCATCTCGATGGTCACCAATCTGGCCGCCGGAATCACGGGCGCCCCGCTCGATCACCAGGAAGTGCTGGCGGCAGGCAAAGCATCGGCGGCCCGGATGGGAGTGCTGCTGCGCCAACTGGTCGAACAGCTGTGACACCACAGAACGTCACCGAGTGGATCGACGCCGATCCGGACCCCGTCACTCGCGCAGAACTAGCAGCACTCTCGGAACATGAACTGGCCGAACGATTTTCCGCACCACTGGCGTTCGGCACTGCTGGCCTCCGCGGGCCAGTGCGCGGCGGCCCCAACGGCATGAACCTCGCGGTCGTCATCCGAACCACGGCCGGTCTGGCGGCCTGGCTGACAGCTCGCTGCCAGGGCGGGTCCCGCATCGTCGTCGGCCGCGACGCCCGGCGCGGTTCCGAGGAATTCGCTCTCGCTGCCGCCGAGGTCATGGCGGCGGCCGGGTTCGAGGTGACCCTGCTCCCCCGCCCACTGCCGACGCCTCTTGTGGCGTTCGCGGTGCGCAGGCTCGGGGCAGCGGCAGGTATCCAGATCACCGCCTCCCACAATCCTGCCGCCGACAACGGCTACAAGGTGTACCTGTCGGGTGGGGCGCAACTCGTCTCCCCCGCCGATCGTGAAATCGAGAGCGAGATCGCCCGCGTCGGTGGTGCTGCCGACGTCCCTCGAGTCTCGGTGATTCCAGCCGACGAATCGCTGGTCGAGGCATACATCGCCCGCGTCGCGACCCTTCCCCACGGTAGCTCCCGCTCGGCCCGAATTGCGCTCACGGCGATGCACGGCGTCGGCGGCGAAACCGCGATATCAGCTCTGCGAGCAGCAGGATTCGAGGACCTGCACGTCGTGGCGGAGCAGTTCGATCCCGACCCCACGTTCCCGACCGTCGACTTCCCCAACCCCGAAGAGCCCGGCGCGGCCGACCGCCTGCTCGCACTGGCCCGAAGAGTCGACGCTGATCTGGCGATCGCACTCGACCCGGATGCCGACCGCTGCGCCGTCGGAGTTCGCGACGGTGATCAGTGGCGCATGTTGCGCGGCGACGAGACCGGGGTGCTCCTGGCCGACCACGTGCTGAGCACGGCGCCCGAAGATTCGTTGGTGGCGACGACGATCGTCTCCTCGACTCTGCTCTCGAAGTTGGCGAAAGCTCGCGGAGCGAGGTTTGCGCAGACACTCACCGGGTTCAAGTGGCTCACGCGCGCCGGCGACGGACTGGTTTACGCCTACGAGGAAGCGATCGGGCACTGCGTCGATCCGGATGTGGTGCGAGACAAGGACGGAATCTCGGCTGCCGTACTGGTGGCCGACTTGGCTGCCACCCTCACGGACAGCAACCGAACCCTGTTGGACGTGCTGGACGACTATGCCGTCGAATTCGGACTGCATCGCGGGGACCAAGTGTCCCGCCGCGTCGAGGATTCGAGCGACATCGCGGACATGATGAAACGACTGCGCGCCGATCCGCCTGGCCGACTCGCGGGCGAGCCGGTCACGATCGAGGACTTGGCCGAAGTTCGCGGCGGTATGCGCACCGACGCAGTGATGTTCGACGGACCGTCGATCCGCGTGGTCGTTCGACCGTCCGGAACCGAGCCCAAGCTCAAGTGTTATCTCGAAGTTGTCGTCCCGGTCGCGAACCGCGGCGACCTCGCGACCGCCCACGAGGCGGCGAAGGCCCGGCTGGCCGAACTCCGAACCTTCGCCCTTTCGCTCTAGCGGGGTCCGAACTGCCGATCGCCGGCGTCACCGAGACCGGGGACGATGAAAGCGTTCTGGTCGAGTCCGTCGTCGATGCTCGCGATGACCAGACGAACCGGGTGGCCGGACGCTGCCAACGCGTCGACGCCGGCCGGAGCGGCCACAACGCACACTGCCGTGACATCGGTCGCGCCACGCGCAACCAGCAAGTCGATGGTGTGCACCATCGAACCACCGGTGGCGAGCATCGGATCGAGCACGAACACGGGAATACCGGACAGATCCGCCGGCAAGGATTCGAGGTACGGAACCGGCTGATGCGTCTCTTCGTCTCGTGCCATTCCGACGAAGCCGACGCCGGCCGACGGAATCAGCGCACTCGCCTGTTCGACCATCCCCAGACCGGCCCGCAGCACGGGGACGAGCAACGGCGGCTTCGCGAGCCGGATGCCCGTCGTCGCAGCTACCGGGGTGTCGACCGGGAACTCCTCGACCTCCGCGTCACGCATGGCCTCGTAGACCAGCATGTGCGTGAGCCTGCGAAGTGCGGAACGAAAAGTCGCGTTCTCACTGCGTGCGTCACGCATTGTGGTCAAGAGGGCCGCCGCGAGCGGATGGTCGACTACGTGCGTTTGCATGACCATCAGAATAGTTCCTCGGGAACCGGAGCACCCCGCGCGGCGTCCAAGAAGGAGTAAGCGCAACGGGGGGAAGACAAGTTGACAAATCTGGATCTGGACACCGAAAGCATCGCGGAGTTCGCTGCGCGGTTGGGCACTGTGGCCGAGAACGTCGCCCAAGCGCGACAGGACGCGGCGGGCGGCGATCATCTGGCTCTGGCCGCTGTCCTGGGGCTGATCGGCAGCGACTTCATCGGTGTCGCGGGCCGGGCACAACAAGCGCACATCGACGACATCGATCGACTGTCCGCTGTGATTTCCAGTGTCCAGTCGGCCACCCGCGACGCCCACGCCACCTATCTCGACTCCGAGGAATCGGTACGAACGACTCTCGCTGAGGCTGGACGCTCATGATCGACGTCGACGCTCTCGCACGACCGATCATCGATTTGGTCGACACCGTCGGGACCGGTGTTCCCAGCGCCGGTGGACCCGACGCCGGTATCCGAATCGCTTCGGACGTCCTCGAGATCGCATACCGATTGGGAAGCGCTGCTCTGAGCGAACTCGCGTCCTCGCAGAGTTCGTCGACTGCACTCACTGCGGCGGTGACCACAACCGAGCAGACGCAGGCGTCGACGCGAAATCTCGCCGATCGTGGGAGCGACATCGCCGGTGTCGTGGACGAAGCGACAACATCGGTGTCCGCGGGAATGACCGAACTCGGTGAGATTCTTCAGTCCTTTCTGACCCTCGCGATCAAGGCCGGACCGACGCTCATGACGCCGACAGGGCAATTGATGTTGCTGTCGGCCGCGTTGGAGCACCTCGGACGCGCGGTATCGGTAATCGAGCGGGTACGCGGTGAGCTGTCCGGGTCGACCGAGAAGATGTCCGCGCTGATCCCACCCGTCCCGATACCCGAACCCGCGCCTGGCGCATCCGGTTCTGCGAGTGGTTCCGGTGCCACAGGTGTTTCCGGTGCCACAGGTGGCTCCGGTTCCACAGGCGGAGTAGAGGTTGAACTTCCCGACGGATCGACAGCCACCGCACCGAACGCCGAGGCCGCTGCCGCCGTACGCAACGCACTCACTCAACAGGGTGTCCCCTACGCCTGGGGAGGGACGACACCCGGAGTCGGCCTGGACTGCAGCGGGTTGACGCAATGGGCGTACGGCCAGGCCGGAGTCGACATTCCGAGGTTGGCACAGGAACAGGGAATCGGGAACCAGATCGATCAGAACAATCTGATGCCGGGCGACCTCGCGGTCTGGGACGGCCACGTCGCGATGGTGATCGGCGGCGGCCAGATGATCGAGGCCGGCGATCCCGTCGAGGTAAGCGCCATCCGAACCACGAACAGCGGCATGGGCTTTCACGGCTTCTACCGTCCGACGGAATGACAGGAAACATGTCCGAGAACATGCGTGAATCACCGCCGATCATCACAGCCGTCGCCGTCAACCGATCTGGAACCATCGCAGTCCGCGCCACGGAGCACGCCGTTCCCGTGGACCTGCGGATCAGCCAGGACGAACTGCGGTACGGCGGGGAACGGTTGGCGCAACAGATACTCACGCTGTGCTCGAAAGCGGCCGTCGAAGCCGGCGCCCTCCATCGTGTGGAGCTCGAGGCGACCGGCGTTCCGGCGGCGATTCTCGATCGACTCGGTCTCGCGACCCGAGACGAACTGGCCGATGTCGACGCCGCCGAGGATCAGAGCCTTCCGTCGAGCTGGATGCGTTCGCTGTGAACGAGATGGATCGAATCATGGAGCTGGCGAAACACCGGACCGGACTCTTGCAGGACGCCGTCGACGGGGTCAACGCTCTGCGGGTAGTCGTCTCGAGCGAGGGTGGGATAGTCACGGCAACTGTCGACGGGCTGGGCGCTCTGGTCGACCTACGGGTAACCGACGCAATCACCGCGATGAATTCTCGCACGGTGGCCGCACTGACGGTGGCAACCATTCACCAGGCAGTTCAACAGTCCAACGACCAACGAGAGCGACTGGTCAGCGAGCTCCGAGTGGCACTGAAACAAACGTGACGAACCCCCGCTATGCCTTTCGCTCTGCGGTGGATAGGCTTCCGCCCATGGCTGGAGACATCGTCCCTATCGAAATCGGACTCACCGACGGAGACCTCGTCACTTTGTGGGCTCCCCGCTGGCGCGAGGGCGACGACGAGTGGGAAGCGTTTCTCGGCCATGAGGAAGACCTGTACGGGTTCTCCTCCGTCGCAGAACTCGCGGCCTTCATCCGAACGGATTCCGACAACGATCTGGTCGAGCATCCGGCGTGGGCCGTCGTCTCCGGACTGTCGGCAGCCGAGCTCGAACCGGAGGAGAACTTCACCTTCGACTTCGTGGGCGTGCCCGAACTGGCCGCAGGCGACCCTGAGGCACTGGTGGTCTCGGAACTCGAAGACACCCTGAACATGGCTCGCAACATCGGTGAGGTGTGCGAACTCGACGCGGTCATCCGCTTCTTCAGCGGCCATCCGGTACTCGGAGCACTTGCCACCGGAGCCGGCACCTTCGAAGGCCGCGAAGGCCTCGAGCTGTGGGATCAGGTCGGCGCTGCGATCGTCAAGGACTGGGACGCCGTGCTCGACGCCATCGACAAGGTGGTCACCTCCCCGAAGGTCGATGCAGCTGCCGTGGCGGTCGCCGAAGCCGAACTGCTCGCTGCCGCCGAAAACACCGTCGATGCCGACGATGTCGCCGAAGAGGGCGAGGACGAGGAATTCGACGAAGACGACCTCGACGAGGACGAAGACGAAATCGAGACTTTCTGGGGCGAGGTCGGCGTCGACCCGATCCGCATCATCACCTCGGCCGAGACGTTCTACACTTTGCGCTGCTACATGGGTGATCAGGCGATCTTCCTCGGCAAGGACGGACTGATCACCGTCTTCCGTAGCGAGCGCGCACTCGCTCGGTACCTCGCCGACAACCACGAACACGATCTCTCGCAGGTCAGCACGTACGGCGAAATTCAGAATGCTGCCGTCGACGGTTCTCTCGAAATCGAAGTCACGGACGAGAACGTCTACGTCCTGCCCGGCATCGCCGACGATCTCGCCCAGGGCCCCGACGTCGTCGACGCCGAGCAACTGGAACTCGCCGTCGAATTGTTCACCGATGCAGCTGATTTCGCCGACGACGACTCCACCGAGGAAATTCTGTCCGCATCGAACGAGCTGGGCTGGTACGTCTCTTACCTCCTCAACCCCGATCCGTCGCGGATGGCTCCGAGCGCACCGTTCACCAAGGAATCCGAGACCTGGCGCGAACTCGAGCGTGAGTTCGAGGCTCGGCTGCGGCCCGAGTAGACCGGTGACCGGCCTCTAGCCGATGAGCACGGCGTAGCCCGGCTTGATCACGTCGTCGATCAACGCTAGGCGCTCGTCGAACGGGATGAAGGCCGACTTCATCGCGTTGATGGTGAAACGTTCCAGATCGGTCCAGCCGTAACCGAAGGTCTCGACCAGCGCTGCCATTTCCCGACTCATGGTGGTATCGCTCATCAGTCTGTTGTCGGTGTTGACGGTCACGCGGAAGCGCAAGTCCGCCAACAGTCCGAACGGATGGTCGGCCAGCGCAGCCACGGCTCCGGTCTGCACGTTCGAACTCGGGCACAGTTCGAGGGGAATGCGCATGTCACGGACGTAGTTCGCGAGTCGACCCAACTCTGCCCCATCTCGGCCGTTCACGTCGATGTCGTCGACGATCCGCACGCCGTGCCCCAACCGGTCCGCTCCGCAGAAGGCGATGGCTTCGTGGATCGACGGCAATCCGAAGGCCTCGCCCGCGTGGATCGTGAAGTGAGCGTTTGCATCACGCATGTATTCGAATGCGTCGAGGTGCCGGCTCGGTGGGTTTCCGGCCTCGGCACCGGCGATGTCGAAACCGACCACCCCGCGGTCCCGGAATCGTACGGCGAGTTCGGCGATCTCTCGTGACCGGGCGGCATGCCTCATCGCCGTCAGGAGACACCCGATTCGGATCTCCCGTCCCGCGACCCTGGCCGCGGATTCGCCGGCTCGGAAACCTTCGAGCACGTGCTCGACGACCTCGTCCAAGGTCAGGCCCTGTTCCAGGTGCTGCTCGGGCGCAAAACGGATTTCGGCGTAGACGACGTTGTCGTCGGCCAGGTCCTCGGCACACTCACGCGCTACCCGTGCAAGCCCTTCCGGGGTCTGCATCACGGCGACGGTGTGCGCGAAAGTCTCGAGGTAGAGCTCGAGCGATCCGCTGTCGGCGGCAGTTCGGAACCATTGCGCCAGTTCGGATGCCGAATTCGCCGGCAGCCCGTCGTAACCACACTGCTCGGCCAGTTCGAGAACGGTCTCGGGCCGGAGTCCTCCGTCGAGGTGGTCGTGGAGTAGAACTTTGGGTGCGCTGCGGATCGTGGTCAACTCCGGTGCGTTCATTCGCCAACGCTAACGCGAATCACCCACAATTCGCTCGATGAGCAGCGGGCGCAAAACGGTGTCGGATTCCGTCCCGATCGACCAGCCACCGCCGAGGCTTCGACGCGCAGCGTCGAATCTCTCAGGTGTGTCGGTATGCAGTGTCATCAGCTTCTGTCCGGCGCGGACCGCGTCGCCAGGCTTTGCGTGCAGCTCGACGCCGGCACCGGCCTGCACGGCTTCACCCTGCCGTTCGCGTCCGGCTCCCAGTTTCCAGGCTGCGACGCCCACCGCCATGGCGTCGAGTCGAGTCAGGACGCCGTCTCGGTCCGCGGTGACGACGTCGCTGTGCCTGGCCACCGGCAGTGCTGCGTGCGGGTCCCCACCTTGGGCGGCGATCATCGCGCGCCATCGGTCCATGGCCGTGCCGTCGGCCAGTTTGTCTGCTGGGTCGATCCCGTCGATCCCAGCCGCGGACAGCATCTCCCGAGCCAGGACCAGGGTCATCTCGACGACGTCCGAGGGCCCGCCGCCGGCCAGCACCTCGACGGATTCACGTACCTCGAGAGCGTTGCCCGCTGTCAATCCCAGCGGGGTGTCCATCCCGGTGATGAGAGCACTGGTACGCACGCCGGCGTCGTTGCCCAGCTCGACCATCGTGCGTGCCAACTCTCGCGCGTCGCCGAGGTCCTTCATGAACGCTCCGGAACCGACTTTGACGTCGAGCACCAGGGCGCCGGTTCCCTCGGCAATCTTCTTGCTCATGATCGAACTTGCGATCAGCGGAATGGATTCCACCGTTCCCGTCACGTCGCGCAGCGCGTAGAGCTTCTTGTCGGCGGGGGCCAGGTTCGCTCCGGCAGCACAGATCACGGCGCCGATTTTCGGGTCCGCGAGAATGTCGACCATCTCCGTCGCCGTGAGGTCGGCTCGCCAACCCGGAATGGATTCGAGCTTGTCGAGAGTTCCACCGGTATGACCGAGTCCGCGTCCCGACAACTGCGGGACTGCAAGACCACACGCAGCGACGAGGGGCGCGAGCGGAAGGGTGATCTTGTCCCCCACGCCACCGGTCGAATGCTTGTCGACGGTGGGCAGCGGCAAGTCCGAAAAGTCCATCCTCCCGCCGGATTCGATCATCGCCTCGGTCCATCGACCGGTCTCCGCCCGCGACATTCCGCGGAAATAGATCGCCATCGCGAGCGCCGACATCTGTTCGTCGCCGACGACCCCCTGCGTGAACGCCTGAACTATCCAGTCGATCTCGGTTCCCGACAGCTCGCGACCGTCACGCTTGGCGCCGATGATGGAAACTGCGTCAAACATGGCGGAGCCCTTCTGCTTGTTCCGGCCCGAAAGCATCGGGCAACAGTTCGCTCAGCGGCCTGAAACCACTGCTCGTGTCGACCAGCATCTCACCCCCGCCATGTTCGAGAAGAAGCTGTCTACACCGGCCGCAGGGCATCAGAATCGACCCCTTCGCGTCGCAGCACGTGAAGGCCACCAGCCGCCCACCCCCGGAGGCCGCCAAGTTACCGACCAGTCCACACTCGGCACACAGGCTCAAACCGTATGAGACATTTTCCACATTGCATCCTGAGACGATTCGGCCATCGTCTACCAGGGCAGCTGCACCCACCGCATACCCCGAGTACGGTGCGTATGCCCTCCGCATGACCACTTGCGCGTTGTGCCGCAACAACTTCCAGTCGATGTCACCCATGGTTCGTTATCCAATCACGCTGACTGAATGGATGCAGAAACCACGCCGTAACCGTCTCGCAGAGATTGGAAAGGCAAACCTTACAAAGAGTTTGGTACGCGTACGAATCCCGCATCTGATTAGTTCCCGGTTTCACATAGGTTTAGAGTCTGAGTCAAGTCGGTTCAGGATCCCGTCGAGCCCGGGCTGAGGTACATCGAAGCTCTCTGCAGGCTCGACGCGTCCACCAATGACGTTGGAGGCACAGCACTCGATGAGTACTACGACTGAAGCCGCTCCTCAGAAGGAGCGCACGAGGTCGCTTTACCGGGGCGACCCCGGAATGTGGTCCTGGGTTCTACACCGGATCACAGGCGTCGCTACTTTCTTCTTCCTATTCGTACACGTTCTCGATACGGCACTCGTCCGGGTCAATCCCGATACGTACGACGCCGTCATCGACACGTACAAGAACCCCGTCGTCGGCCTCATGGAGATCGGCCTCGTCGGCGTAGTCCTCTACCACGCCCTCAACGGCGTGCGCGTGATGTTGGTGGACTTCTGGTCGAAGGGCCCGAAGTACCAGCGCGTCATGCTCTGGACCATTCTGACGATCTGGTTCCTGGTGATGATCCCGGGCGCCGGACGCATCCTCATCAACATGTTTGCGGAGCACTGACATGGCGACTACTCACGGACCCGAAGCCAAGAGCTTGGGCACCTCATACGACCGTCCCGCAAGCCTGGACAACCCGCGGTCCCCGCGCGCGAAGGCTCGGAACAACTTCGAGTTGTACGCATGGCTGTTCATGCGCTTCTCCGGCGTCGCCCTGATCGTTCTGGTCCTGGGCCACATGTTCATCATGCTGATGCTCGACGGTGGCGTTCACCGTTTGAACTTCGCATTCGTCGCAGGTCGCTGGTCCAGCCCGTTCTGGCAGTTCTGGGATCTGACGATGTTGTGGCTGGCACAGCTGCACGGCGGTAACGGTCTGCGCACGGTCATCGCGGACTACTCCCGCAAGGACTCCACGCGCTTCTGGCTGACCACGATCCTCGTTCTCTCGATGATCCTGATCATGGGCCTGGGCACGTACGTCATCTTCACCTTCGACCCCAATATCTCGGCGAGCTAGGGGAGCACAGACTTCATGCAGGAACATCGTTATGACGTGGTCATCGTCGGCGCCGGTGGCGCAGGCATGCGTGCGGCGATCGAAGCCGGCCCCCGTGCCCGCACGGCCGTACTGACCAAGCTCTACCCCACCCGCAGCCACACCGGCGCGGCCCAGGGCGGCATGTGTGCCGCACTGGCGAACGTGGAGGAAGACAACTGGGAGTGGCACACCTTCGACACCGTCAAGGGCGGCGACTACCTCGCCGACCAGGACGCCGTCGAGATCATGGCCAAAGAGGCCATCGACGCGGTGCTCGACCTCGAGAAGATGGGCCTTCCGTTCAACCGCACGCCCGAAGGCAAGATCGACCAGCGTCGATTCGGTGGCCACACCCGTGACCACGGCAAGGCACCTGTCCGCCGTGCGTGTTACGCAGCCGACCGCACCGGTCACATGATCCTGCAGACGCTCTACCAGAACTGCGTCAAGCACGACGTCGAGTTCTTCAACGAGTTCTACGCGCTCGACATCGCCATCACCGAGACCGAGGACGGCCCGGTTGCCACCGGTGTCATCTGCTACGAGCTCTCGACCGGCGAGCTGCACATCTTCCACGCCAAGTCGATCGTCTTCGCGACCGGCGGCTCGGGACGCATGTACAAGACGACGTCCAACGCGCACACCCTCACCGGTGACGGCATGGGCATCATCTTTCGCAAGGGCCTGCCCCTCGAGGACATGGAGTTCCACCAGTTCCACCCGACAGGACTCGCCGGCCTCGGCATCCTGATCTCGGAAGCCGTCCGTGGTGAAGGTGGCATTCTCCGTAATGCCGACGGTGAACGCTTCATGGAGCGTTACGCCCCCACCATCAAGGACCTCGCTCCCCGTGACATCGTGGCGCGCTCGATGGTCCTCGAGGTTCTCGAAGGCCGCGGCGCCGGCCCGAACAAGGACTACGTCTACATCGACGTGACCCACATCCCCGAGGAAGTTCTCGACGAGAAGCTCCCCGACATCATGGAGTTCTCGCGCACCTACCTCGGCGTGGACCCCGTCAAGGAGCCCGTGCCCGTCTACCCGACGTGCCACTACGTCATGGGCGGTATCCCCACCAAGATCAACGGTGAGGTGCTGCGCAACAACGACGAGATCGTCAAGGGCTTGTACGCCGCCGGCGAATGCGCCTGCGTTTCGGTCCACGGTGCTAACCGTCTCGGTACCAACTCGCTCCTCGACATCAACGTGTTCGGCCGTCGCGCCGGCATCGCTGCCGCCGAGTACGCGAACTCCACCGAGTTCGTCGACATGCCGGAAACCCCGGCTGCGATGGTCGAAGACTGGGTCGGCGTCATCCTGTCCGATCACGGCCACGAGCGCGTTGCGGACATCCGCACCGAACTGCAGCAGTCGATGGACAACAACGCTTCCGTCTTCCGCACCGAAGAGCGCCTCACCCAGGCACTCAAGGATGTGCGTGCTCTCAAGGAGCGCTACAACCACATCACGGTCCAGGACAAGGGCAAGCGCTACAACAGCGACCTGCTCGAGGCCATCGAGCTGGGCTTCCTCCTCGAAATGGCAGAGGTCACCGTCGTCGGCGCCCTCAACCGCAAGGAATCGCGCGGCGGCCACGCTCGCGAGGACTTCCCGGATCGCAACGACGCCGAGTACATGAAGCACACGATGGCGTACAAGGAGGGTGACGGCCTGCTCTCCGACATCCGTCTGGACTACAAGCCGGTGATCCAGACCCGCTACGAGCCGATGGAGCGTAAGTACTGATGTCTGCGCCTGCTGTAGATGCACCCAAACTCCCCGCTGTTCCCGAGGGGGCCGTCATGGTCACTCTCAAGATCGCGCGGATGAACCCTGAATCGGGCGAGGGCCAGCACTGGGACAGTTTCCAGGTCCCGGCACTGCCCACCGACCGTCTGCTCAACCTGCTGCTGTACGTGAAGGGCTACCTCGACGGCACCCTCACGTTCCGCCGCAGCTGCGCACACGGTGTCTGTGGATCGGACGCGATGCGGATCAACGGTGTGAACCGTCTGGCCTGCAAGCTGCTGATGAAGGACATGCTGCCCAAGGACGGCAAGCCGGTCACCATCACGGTCGAGCCCATCAAGGGCCTGCCCGTCGAGAAGGACCTGGTTGTCGACATGGAGCCCTTCTTCGACGCATTCCGCGCGGTGAAGCCGTTCCTCATCACCAGTGGCAACGAGCCCACTCGTGAGCGCATCCAGAGCCAGCACGACCGTGCTCGTTTCGACGACACGACAAAGTGCATCCTCTGCGCATGCTGCACCACGTCGTGCCCCGTGTACTGGAGCGACGGCAGCTACTTCGGTCCCGCTGCCATCGTGAACGCACACCGGTTCATCTTCGACAGCCGTGACGAGGCCGCTTCCGAGCGTCTCGACATCCTGAACGACAAGGACGGCGTGTGGCGTTGCCGCACCACGTTCAACTGCACCGACGCGTGCCCCCGCGGCATCCAGGTGACGAAGGCGATTCAGGAAGTCAAGCGAGCGCTGCTCTTCGCTCGGTAGTCGGGCCTTCGGCCCTGTGCGCGGTTAGGGAGTCTCCGGACTCCTTAACCGCGCACAGCTATGTCGGGGGCATGTTGAGCGGTGTCACGACCTGAACCGGTGACGTCGTAAAGCCGAAGTGAGCGCCCATGGCGCCGTGTTCGTTCATGACCACCTGACAGGCAGTGCGAACATCCGCCCGCAGATCGTGGTGGAGCACCGCCGATATTCGCCTCTCCCCCAGCAGCTTTCGGTTGTCTCCGTCGAGATCGTGGGCGACGAAGACACTGCACTCCCGGTTCAGTTCTTCGAACGCGTCGACCGTGGCCACGTTGCCGCCACCGATCGAATAGACAGCCCGGATCTGTGGATCGGATTCGAGTGCCGCTCGCACCAGTTTCCTACTCGTCTGATCGAGTCCGTCGCTGTTCGGAATGTCGATCAGCCGTCGATGCGGAGCCGAGACGCGCATGGCGGAGCGGAATCCCATCTCCCGTTCTTCCTCCCCGCGAAAGAATTCGCTACTCATGCTCACCAGCACGTTGCCGTCCCGATCCCCCAGCCACTGATCTATCAAGTACGCGGCGGTGGCTCCGGCGGCCCGGTTGTCGATGCCGATGTAGGCGGCTCGCCTGCTGCCGGCAACGTCGGTCACCAACGTGACGACCGGAATCTTTGCCGCCACCAACCGGTCGATCGCCGCCACGACTTCCGGAGTGTCGGGAGCCTTGACGATGACTCCGTGGGAGCCGCGCCGGCGAATCTTGTCGAGCGTCGACGTCATCGCTTCTACCGAACCGGTTTCACGAAAGTGGAACCGAGACCGCACCACTGCGGGCGCAAGGGTCGGCAGTTCGGCCTCGAGCGCGTCACGGACGGCGTCGGAAAACCGTGCGGGAGTTTGCAACACGACGTCGACGATGAACGTGCGGCCGACCAATTTCAATTGCGAGCGTTGGCGTTCCAGGTCCGTGATCGCCTGGCGAACCTCCGATCGTGTGCCCTCACGAACTCCAGGACGGTCGTTGAGCACCCGGTCGACGGTGGCCTCACTCAGGCCAGACTGCTGGGCAATCTCCCGCACTTTGAATCGATGCGCCACAACTACCTCACAATGATGGATATTTGATGGTTTTTCGCTGTTGCTCGAGGTCTTCGTCACAGCCAGACTAAACCCATGACTTCACCGCCGGGCGTAACCAGGCCCGCACTCCTGACCGACACCGTCCTGCTGGTCAGTGGCGGCTCCCAAGGCGTCGGTGCCGGCGTCGTGCGCGCCGCAGTCCGTGAGGGCGCTCAGGTGGCTTTCACCGGCCGACGCCCGGACGTCGGAAAAGCGCTCGAGGCAGAACTACCGGGAACCCACTTCATCGAAGCCGATGTGGCACAGACGGATTCCGCGCTCGTCAGCGTGGCCGAGACGATCTCTCACTTCGGCCGTGTGGATGCTCTGGTCAATTCCGCCGGGCTCACCTCCCGCGGAACTCTGCTCGACACCACCGAGGAACTCTTCGACCAGCACATCGCGGTGAACCTTCGCGGTCCGTTCTTCACGATGCAGGCCGCCGTCAAGGACATGCGTGAGCGTGCGGTTGCGGGGTCCATCGTCAACATCATCTCCACGTCCGAACTCGGCGGCCAGCCGTATCTCGCGCCGTACGTGGCAGCGAAGGCCGGGTTGGCGGGACTGACGCGCAACGCCGCCCACGCGCATCGCTGGGATCGGATCCGGATCAACGGTCTCGATATCGGGTGGACACAGACCGAGGGAGAAGACCTCACACAGAGGGCTTTTCACGACGCGGGTGACGACTGGCAGGAACGCGCGGGCAGCACCCTTCCCATGGGCAAGCTCGGCCAGGTCGACGAAATCGCCGACTTCGTCGTGTTCCTGCTCTCCGATCGCAGCGGAGTCGTGACGGGTTCGATCATCGACTGGGACCAGAACGTCTTCGGAGGGCTGGACTGATGGGCGCTCGCATCGGAGTCGTCGGACTCGGAAGAATCGGCAGCTACCACGCCCGAAACTTGCTTGCTATGGACGGCGTCGACTCACTGGTTGTCACGGACGTCGACGCACGTCGAACCTCGGACGTGGCAACCGAACTCGACGTGGAGTCCGCTGCCGATCCCGACGCGCTTTTCGCCTCGGGAGTCGACGGCGTCCTGGTGGCCGCATCGTCGAGTTCGCACGCCGAGCTGATCGAAGCCGCTGTCCGCCGGGGAATCCCGACGTTCTGCGAAAAGCCCGTCGCCGATTCCATCGAATCTTCTGTTCGTGTACTCGAAGCCGTCGAGCTGACGTCGGTACCGGTCCAGATCGGATTTCAGCGCCGGTTCGACCCGTCATTCGTGGCGGCGTACGACGCAGTTCGATCCGGCGAACTCGGTTGGATACACACTCTCCGATCGACGACCCTCGATCCCGCTCCCCCGCCGATCTCGTACATCGAACACTCCGGCGGCATCTTCCGCGACTGCTCGATCCACGATTTCGACATCGTCCGGTGGGTCAGCGGCCGCGAAGTCACCACGGTTTTTGCGACTGGTTCGAATCAGGGCGACCGGGCGATCGCCGAGACCGGTGACGTCGATACCGCCGCAACGGTTCTCACTTTCGAAGGCGGAACCATCGCGGTCGTGTCGAACACCCGCTACAACGGTCGCGGCCACGACTGCAGGCTCGAAGTGCTCGGTTCGGTGGATTCGGTTGCTGCGGGGCTGGACGACCGCTTGCCGCTCCGCTCGCTCGACCCCGAAATCTCGTTCCCCGCGAAGGCGCCGTACACGTTCTTCATGGACCGCTTCACCTCCGCCTACCGTGCGGAACTAGAAGCATTCCTCGACGTAATCGCCGGGCGGCGGGAATCGCCCTGTACCCCCGCAGATGCGGTCGAGTCTGCCTGGATCTCCGAAGCTGCAACGCATTCTCTGCGCCAGGGTCGGCCCGTCACGATCACCGAAGTCAAAGATCTGTTCCTTCACGACAAGAATGAGGCACACACATGAGCACTCCCCGCATCGCCGGCGCACCGATCTCCTGGGGTGTGTGCGAAGTCCCGGGCTGGGGCTACCAACTCGACCCAGCGCAGGTTCTCCGCGAAATGCGCGAAGTCGGTCTGGCGGCAACGGAAATCGGACCGGAGGGCTTTCTGCCGACAGCACCCGCCGAGATGGCCAGAGTGCTCGCGGATCACGATCTGAGCGCAGTCGGCGGGTTTGCACCGGTTCTACTGCATGATCACGAACATGATCCGGTGCCCGGCATCTCCCCCATCCTCGACGGTTTTGTCGCCTCAGGCGCCGAAGTTCTGGTCCTGGCTGCCGCGACGGGCTCCGACGGCTACGATTCACGTCCGGAACTAGGCGAGCAGAGTTGGAAAACCCTGCTGCACAATCTCGATCGCCTCGCTGACGCCGCGGCCGAGCGTGGCATTCGGGCGGTCGTCCACCCTCACGTCGGAACGATGATCGAGCAACGCGACGAGGTCCTTCGAGTGCTCGACGGCTCGGCCATCCCACTGTGCCTCGACACCGGCCATCTGTTGATCGGGGGCACCGATCCCGTCGACCTGGCACGTCAGGCTCCCGAGCGCGTCACCCACGTACATCTCAAGGACGTCGACGATGCCCTCGCATCACGCGTTCGCAGCGGTGAGCTCACCTACACCGACGGAGTCAAGGCGGGAATGTACCGCCCGCTCGGTGGCGGCGACGTCGACATCGCCGGTGTCACAGCCATATTGCAGCGCCACGGTTTCGACGGGTGGTACGTGCTCGAGCAGGACACCATTTTGACCGAGGCCCCGTCCGACGAGGGACCGGTGCGCGACGTGCGAGCCAGCGTCGAGTATCTGCGGTCGGTTCTGTGACGGTCACTCCGCTGCGAATCGGCATTCTGGGAGCGTCACGCATCGCCGAGAACGCGATGATCAAACCTGCAACGGCCACTGGGCACCGCCTGGTGGCCGTTGCCGCACGCAACCCCGAGCGGGCCGAAGCCTATGCGGAACAACATGGAATCGAACGGGTTGTCGGTTCGTACGCCGAGCTGATCTCGGATCCGGCGGTGGACGTCGTCTACAACGCGCTGCCCAACGGCCTGCACGGGCCGTGGAATCTCGCCGCCGTTCAGGCCGGCAAGCACGTGCTGACGGAGAAACCGTTTTCGAGCAACGCGGTGGAAGCGCGTGCTGTAGCCGACGCAGCATGCGTGAGCGGAGTGACGCTGCTCGAGGGATTCCACTACCTCTTTCATCCGGTGAACCGGCGCCTGTTGGATATGGTTCGGAGCGGCACAGTCGGCGCGGTCACTCGGGTGGAAACCGTACTGCGGATGCCCAAACCATCCGAGAACGACCCGCGGTGGGAGCTCGCCTTGGCAGGCGGGTCACTGATGGACTTGGGCTGCTACGGATTACATGCGTCCCGGACGCTGGGTGACGCATGCGGCGGTGCACCGAGTGTCACCGAGACCCGCCACGAGGAATATGCTCCGGGGGTCGATTCGTGGTTCGACATCGAACTCGAGTATCCCGGCGGCGCCACGGCATCCGTTGTGACAACGATGTTGGACGAGCAGTACCACTTCACCTTCCGGGTCTTCGGAACCAACGGAGACGTCCTGGTGCACAACTTCCTCCAGCCGGACGTCGACGACCGTGTCTCTGTCACGGCGAGTGGGCGCACAAGTATCGAGCATCTGGGCACGAAGTCGTCGTACACCTACCAACTCGAGGCGTTGGCCGATCATCTGTCCGGGGTCTCAACGCTACCCATCGGGCCGGCCGACGCCGTAGCCAACATGACGTTGATCGACGAGGCGTACGTGCATTCCGGCCTCGGGGCTCGGCCGACAACCATCCTCTGACGAAACGACTGCGGCCTCGGTTCGAGTCGAACCGAGGCTGCAGTCGTAAGGTTTCGATCTAGCGGCGAAGCTCGTGGGTCAGTGTCTCGAGCTCGTCACCGCCCGCCATCTCCTTGGTGAGTTCTTCGAGCGAGATGTCGTCGTATTTGGCGTCGAGTTTCTGACGTCCTCGATTGAGGAGTACGAAGTGATCTCCGACCATGTAGGCGTGGTGCGGGTTGTGCGTGATGAAGATGACGCCGAATCCCTGTTCCTTGGCAGCGGTGATGTAGCGCAACACCATTCCTGACTGCTTGACGCCGAGCGCTGCGGTCGGCTCGTCGAGAATCAACACACGCGCGCCGAAGAAGATGGCGCGGGCGATGGCAACGCACTGACGCTGTCCGCCCGAGAGGCTGCCGATCGGTGCGTCGACGTCGGGCAGTTCGATGCCCATCTTCGACAGTTCCGAGAGCGTCGTCGCGCGCATGGCGTTGGCGTCGAGCGACTTGATGAGGCCGCCCTTACGGAGTTCCTGGCCGAGGAAGAAGTTGCGCCACACCGGCATCAGCGCGACGACGGCAAGATCCTGATAGACCGTCGCAATGCCTTTGCCGAGGGCTTCTTTCGGAGAGTGGAACGTGGTCGGTTCGCCGTCGACGAGCAGTTCACCTTCGCTCTGCTGGTGCAGTCCGGCGATGATCTTGATCAGCGTGGACTTGCCGGCACCGTTGTCACCGAGCACGCCGGTCACTTCACCCGCGCCGACGCGCAGGTTGATGCCCTTGAGCGCGATGATGTTTCCGTATTGCTTACCGACGTCCTTGAGCTCGATCAGTGGCACGTTGCCGCCCGAGTTCGAGAGAGCGGGAACTTCAGCTGTGGTACTCATGTGTCACCTTTTCGCAGCGTAGTTGCGGAATGCGTTGTTGGCGATGACCGCGAACAGCAGCATGGCGCCGAGGAAGAACTTGAACCAGTCCGGGTTCCAGCCTGCGTAGACGATGCCCTGGTTGGTCATACCGAAGATGAATGCGCCGATCGCAGCGCCGATCGCGGTTCCGTAACCACCGGTGAGCAAGCAACCGCCGATGACTGCGGCAATGATGTACAGGAACTCGTTACCGACGCCCTGTCCGGACTGAACGGTGTTGAACGAGAACAGCAGATGCATGCCGACGAACCAGGCGGCAAAACCGACGGTCATGAACAGACCGATCTTGACTGCGGTCACCGGGACACCGATCGCGCGTGCGCTGTCCTGATTGCCGCCGACCGCGAAGATCCAGTTGCCGATCTTGGTCTTGAACAAAACAAACGTGGCGATGGCGGTGAACAGCAGCCACCACACCACCGTGATCTTGACCGACACCCCGAAAACCGAGAACGACGATGCGAATACCTTTTTGGCGGAATCGAATCCGGCCATGTCGGAGACGCTGGGTGTTGCAACCTGACCACTCACCAGCTTGGTAACGGCCAGGTTGATACCGGTCAACATCAAGAACGAACTCAAGGTGATGAGGAAGCTGGGAATCTTCGTCTTCATGACGAGGTAGCCGTTGAAGAATCCGACCGCGAGCGAGACGACCAGCGCCAGAATCGCGCCCACCCACAGATTGAGGTGCAGGTTGTAGGCGATCATCGACGCGGCGAGCGAGGACGTGGTGACTGCGACGCCGGCGGAGAGGTCGAACTCGCCTCCGATCATGAGCAGGGCGACGGCACAAGCCATGATACCGATCGTAGAGCTGGAGTAGAGCACTGTCGCAAGCGCTTCCGGCGTACGGAACGGTGCCGCGACGATACAGAAGAAGATGAAGATGGCGATGGCGCCGACAAGTGAACCCATCTCCGGGCGGAGCAACAGACGCTGAATGCGCTTCTGCTCCTTCACCCGTTCATCGGTGACGACCTTGTGGGCGGCAAGGTCGAGATCTGCCTGAGTGGACATGATTTCCCTTCCGTGCTGGACAGGCGCACGGAGGGGTGGTGTCTCAGCCCTCCGTGCGCCCGGATCAGCGAGTTCCGTTCTTGGCGTACTCGGCGACCGAGTCGATGTTGGTGTTGTCGATGAACGCGGGTCCGGTCAGGGTCGGCAAGCCGCCACCGATCACGTTGCCGTTGTTGAGGTAAAGCCACAGCGAATCGATGGCGAGATAGCCCTGCAGGAAGGGTTGCTGGTCCACTGCCCACTGCACGTCACCCGATTTGATGGCGTCGACGAGCGCCGCGTTGGTGTCGAAGGTGACGACCTTCGCCTTGCTGCCCGCATTGCCGACCGACGTCACGGACGTCAAGGCAAACGGCGCACCGAGCGCGAGAACTCGATCGATTGCCGGGTCCTGTTGAAGTTTCGCGGTGATCGTCGACTCCACCGACGGCATGTCCTTGCCGTTGACGTTGAGAATCTCCGTCGTTCCCTTGAACGACTTCTTCACACCGGCACAACGTGATTCGAGGCTCACGTTGCCTTGCTCCTGAATGACGCACAGCACCTTGGTGGCGCCTTCGGTGTTGAGTCGTTCGCCGGCAGCTTCACCGGCAATCGACTCGTCCTGACCGAAGTACTCCTTGACGCCCATGTCCTTCCAGGTTTCGAGGCCCGAATTGAGGGCGACCACCGGAATGCCTGCGGCAGTAGCACTTTGGACCGCAGCAACCATGGCGTCAGGCTTCGCGAGGGTGACGGCGATCCCGTCGACCTTGCTGTCGATCGCGCTCTGAACCAGGTTCGCCTGGTTCGGCGCCTCGGGATCGGCAGAGTACCGAAGTTCGATGTTGTCCTTCGCCGCTGCGGTTTCGGCGCCCTTGCGCACCAGATCCCAGAATGTGTCACCGGGAACTTCGTGGGTGATCATCGCGATGGTGGCGCGGGGCGTGTCCGCCGTACCCGCACCCATTCCGGATCCTGAGGAATCCGGCTTTCCACCGGTACTCGAACAGGCGGCCAGACCCAAGACCACGACTGAGGCTCCGGCCAGTACGGCAACGCTCTTGCGTCCCGTGAGAAACGACATGTGAACTCCCTCTCGACATCAACCAACGGCCCGCGAACGGATGGTGCTCGGTTGTATGTGAAAGATGTAATACCCGTCACAGTCGAATGTCAATAGTTTGTTCTGACATTAGGACTGCTTATCAAAGACCGGACAAAATGGTTGGAGCCAAAACAGCTGGTCAACGCCCCGCGGGTCCAGTTGAACCTCGAACCACAAGTTGCGGCTGCACGACAATGTCCTTTCCCAATGGCCCACTTCCGCCGTCGAGACGTTCGGAGATCCGCTCGACCGCAGCGCCACCCAGAAACGCCGTGTCCTGCCCGACGCTGGTCAGATCGATGTGCGCCAAACCGGCCAATGCGCTGTTGTCGAATCCGATCACGGACACCCCGCCCGGCACCGAGATTCCGGCTCGCAGAAAGACGTCGAGAACTCCGAGTGCGCAGCGATCGTTGAAAGCGAAGACCGCCCCGGGTAGTCCCCCCTCGACCATCGACTGCGCGGCATCTGCGCCGAACTCCTCCGTGAGACCGCCCGGAAGGATCCTCGACTCCAGACCTGCCGCCCGCATGGCCTTGCGATAGCCCTGACGCCTCTCCTGAGCGCCGGGACCGCGTCCACCGTCGACGTGGACGATCGAGCGGTGCCCGAGTTCGACGAGATGATTCACGGCCATCACGGCGCCCGCCTCGTCGTCCGTGCGGACAACGTCCACATGTGCTGAGGGCATCTTCCGGGCGAGCACGACGACGGGAACCTTGGCGGCCAGGTCGACGATCTCCGATTCCGGTGCATGTGAACCCAACAGCAAGATCGCCTCGCATCGGTCGTCGAGAAGGGTACGCACGGCGCGCGAGCCAGGCCTGCGATCCGAGACGGCACTGAGGACGACGTCGTAGCGCAACCTTTCCGCCGCGTCGTAGATCTCGTCGAGCAACTCCGCGTGAAATGTCTGCGCTGCAACGTAGCTCACGCCGATCAAGCGACTGCGATGTTGACGCAACAGTCGCGCCGCGGTATCGGGTCGATAGCCGAGTTGATCAGCGGCCGCCTTGACCCGAACGCGCGTCGCATCGCTGGCACCCGGGGCGTCACGAATGACGATGGACACCAGTGCGCGTGACACACCGGCCAGGTCTGCTACGTCTTGCAAGGTGGGACGTCGACTGTTCACCTCCACAGACTAGATCGTTCCAGAAAAAATGCACCGAAACGTTGACGCGAGGAGCAACCGGCGCTTTACTGACAGCACTAGAACGATCTAGTTCCTCACTCTCACTCCGAACGGAGCCCCAATGTCTGCCTCTGTTGCAGTCGGTCTCATCGGCGCCGGATGGATCGGCCGCTTCCACGGCGAATCCGTCGCACTGCGCATCCCTGGCACACGTCTGGTCGCCGTCGCCGACCCGGTGCCCGGCGCTGCAGCGTCATTGATCGAGCGCGTCAGTCCCGACGCTCGCGCGTACACCGATGCCCTCGCGTTGATTGCCGATCCGAACGTCGAGGCGGTGCTCATCAGTACGCCCGCCCCGACACATACCGATCTCGTGGTCGCGGCTGCGGAGGCCGGCAAACATGTCTTCTGCGAGAAGCCGATGGCTTTGACACTCGCGGACGCCGATCGAGCAATCGACGCGTGCGCCACGAACAACGTGGCGCTGCAAGTCGGTTTCAATCGCCGTTTCGCCGCCGATTTCGCGGCGGCCCACGACGTGATCACCTCCGGCGGAATCGGAACCCCACAGCTACTGCGTTCCCTGACGCGTGATCCTGGCATCACTGCCGACGTCGCCGCCCGGGTCAAACCGTGGACCATCTTCAACGAGACACTGATTCACGACTTCGACGCTCTGCTCTGGCTCAACCCCGGCGCACGCGTCGTCGAGGTGTTCGCACAGGCCGATGCTCTCATCCACACGCAGTACAAGGAACAGGGTTACCTCGATACGTCGATGGTTCAGTTGCGCTTCGACAACGGCGCCCTCGCGTCGGCCGAGGCCAACTTCCAGGCCACCTACGGTTACGACGTGCGCGGCGAGGTTTTCGGTTCCGGTGGAATGGTCAGCGCAGGCGAGGTCACGCGGACCGCGATGCG
The DNA here is from genome assembly GCF_036541985.1 of Rhodococcus sp. IEGM 1306. Taxonomy (NCBI): domain Bacteria; kingdom Bacillati; phylum Actinomycetota; class Actinomycetes; order Mycobacteriales; family Nocardiaceae; genus Rhodococcus; species Rhodococcus sp. IEGM 1306. Next base: position 183,148 of record NZ_JAZHFF010000005.1, on the reverse strand, counting down.
CCATTACAGCTCACCGGGCATTCTGGCCGACACACCTCGGGTGAACATCGAACTGTTCCATGACGCATATGTCGCCCAGCTGGCACATTTCGCCGACTGCATCCGCTCCGGTGCTGCGCCGTCAGTCGACGGTCTCGATGCCCGCAATGCGCTGGAAATCGCCCTGGCGGCAAAAGAATCCGTGGAGACCGGACTGCCCGTTTCGCTGCTGTCGGTGCGGCGATGAGCCCCTTCGACCTGGCGGTCTCCGCCGAGATGACGTTCACCGAACTCGCCTTCGTCGAGCGTGTCCAGCGGATCTCGGAGGCGGGATTTGCAGTCGAGATCTGGAGTTGGCAAGACAAGGACCTCGATGCTCTGGTCGCCACCGGGGCTCGGTTCTCCTCGATGACCGGCTACCTCCACGGCGATTTGTTCGACGAAGCGGGCAGCGCCGAACTGGTCCGCACGGCGCAGCTGTGCCTCGCTCCAGCAGCGAAACTCGGTGTTCCCCGGCTGAACTTCCATACCGGCGAGCTGGTCGACGGACAGGCTGCGCGCCCGCAATATCGAACTACGGGAGCGATGTGGCTGACGGCCCAACGCGCTCTGGAGAAGATCGCGCAACTGGGCGAAGACGCCGGAGTCGTCTTCTGTCTCGAAAACCTCAATACGATCGTCGATCACCCCGGAGTACCGATGGCCCGCGCCAAAGACACTCTGGCACTGGTGGAATCCGTCTCACATCCAAACCTCAGGATGATGCTCGACCTCTACCACGCTCAGATCGGCGAAGGAAATCTCATCGAACTCGTGCGGCGCTGTGGTGACAACATCGGCGAGATTCAAGTGGCAGACGTTCCGGGGCGCTGTGAACCCGGCACGGGCGAGATCAACTACCCCGCTATCGCACGCGTTCTCGCCGAGCAGGGATACACCGGCACAATCGGTTTGGAGGGGTGGGCATCGGGAGACAGTGACACCGCACTCGATGCTTTCCGGAAGGCCTTCACTCTCTAGCTCTCACCCGGGAACGTGATCCCGTCGCAGCGCGCGGATCTTCCGTCACCGGTCCAGTCCACGGGGCCGCTTGCTGAGGGCTTTTTGATGGATTTCAGGGGTAGTTTCGATGGCTTCACCTTGGCAGTCTTTGAGGACCAGCTCATCGTGAACACCGCAGGAAAGGTCCCGAATGACTCCCCCACTGACCGACCACACCGTGCCGTTCGCGGGTAGGTTGCACCGAAAAGACTGCAACATCGACGCCTTCGCGGCTCTGGTCACGCACGAGACAGACCTTGCCGATTACCCGTACGCCGATTCGGTGGCCGACGGCGTTCTTCTGTACCGCTCGGACTCACTGGTCGAGCAATCGGCGAATTCTGACATCCGTGCCGAGATCCAGGACGAGATCGCCCGGGCGTTACTCACAGGCCCCGGCATCACAGTCTTTCAAGGCGCGTTCGACGCGGAGATACTGGATCGCGCCAGCGCGGTTTTTCGTGAACTCATTGCGCGCCAACACGAATCCGGCGCAGCATCCGGAGATCACTTCGCCAAGCCTGGCGCCAACGATCGGATCTGGGGTGCACAACTGAAGTTGGCGCTGGAAGATCCCCGGACCTACGTGGACTACTACGCGAACAGCATCGTCGATTTGGTTTCGGAAGCCTGGCTGGGCCCCATGTATCAGGTGACGTCGGACGTCAACGTCGTCAATCCCGGTGGCGCCGCGCAGAACCCACATCGCGACTACCACCTCGGTTTCATGTCGAGCGACGTAGCCGCGAAGTTTCGGGCGCATGTTCACCGCTTGACCCCTGCCCTCACCTTGCAAGGTGCCGTCGCCCATGTGGACATGCCGGCCGAGACGGGGCCGACGAAGTATCTGCCGTACTCTCAGCAATTCGAATCCGGATACCTCGCGTTCGAGCGTCCCGAGTTCAAGGAGTTCTTCGAAGCCAACTACGTCCAATTACCTTTGAAGAAGGGAGATGCCGCCTTCTTCAACCCTGCACTGTTCCACGCCGCCGGCCACAACAAATCCGCCGACGTCCTGCGTATGGCAAATCTTCTCCAGGTGTCGTCGGCCTTCGGTCGAGCCCTCGGAACCATCGACCGGGAAGCACTCGTCAACGCGATCTACCCGGCACTGCTTGCTCTCGGCGAGGCGGGGTCCGACGACGCAGTTCGGTGCGCCGTCGCAGCCTCTGCCGAGGGCTACGCCTTCCCGACCAATCTGGACCGAGACCAACCGATCGAGGGCCTCGCGCCTCAGACGCAGGCCGAACTCGTGACGGAGGCGGTTCGTGAGCGGATCTCACCTGATCGACTGGCAAATCTACTGAAGGCACAGTCCGAGAGACGAATGGCCTGAGGGACGGCAGCGCTGAACAGACTTGGACCGCTTAATGCCGGTCAGTCGGTACGCTCGGAGCATGGGGTGGGATTTGTTAGTGCTGTTCGCCATGGTCGGCCCGTTGGCGGTGTTCGGGTGGGCGGCTGTCCGGGCGAAGCGCCGCGGACTCGGTGGCTCGTTCGTGGGGCCGTTTCAGGAGATGTTCGATCCCGGTGCTGCGCGAGCACAGACGGTCGTCGAACAGATCGCGGAACTACCGGATCCTGCGGACTCCGGCGATCCGGACAACGACGACGATGTGCCGTACACAGTCGCCTACGAGGGTGTTCGGCTCCACATCAACCCAGGTAGGGCTCGACAGCGTGGGGGCGACGGGACCGCCAGGCGAGCCGAGTGACAGTCGGACCGGATACAACTCGAGGGAGAATTGGTTCGGTCAGGACCCGCGCAGTTGATAGGTGACACCGTTCTCCAACTCGTCCGAGCTGAAGGACTCCGGAGAGAAGTGCCCCAAGCTCACCTCGTAGTTTCTCTGGTTTGCGGGGACGGCATCAAAGTGTGCGGTGTAGGAGCAGGTGCTCGTTCCGTCGGGAAGTTGATCGATTGCCTCGACCTCGAGTGGCGACCTTGTAGATGCTGCGCCACTACCCCCGAAAATCTGAATCTGGTCGTTCGGAGCAACACGGATCATGTCGATCACGCACTCTCCGGAGCCCGCCTCGGCCTGCTCTGCCTGACCGGTCACCGTTATCGTGGCGGCAAAGGTTTTCGGCACATCGACATTGGTTGCGCAGCTTGTCAGCATCAGCGCTCCCACAGAGCCCGCCGCCGCAGCCGCAACCTGTGCTGACCTTCGCCTCATAGTCGTCAACGGTAGTGCGTCCGAGACGTCTCGGGGTCTCGGTTGTCGAAATCGAGGGGTCGCGCGCGGTTCCTCGCCGGCCGACCGAACCACGTGGACAGCTGAGTGTCCAACTCCGCCTGCGTATCCCCCAGCCACACCACATGACCATCCGGTCGAAGCAGGACAGCCGGAGCGTCCAGTTCAGCGCTGGTGTCGATGACGTGATCGACGCGGTCGTTCCAACCATCGACCGACAGTTTGCCGCCCTGGTCGAGCAGAAGTCCACGGCCGGAGCGCATCAGGTCGTACAGGTTGCCGCGCGTCAACGCGATGTCCCTCAGCCTCCGACCGAGTAGGTCGTCGCCTGCGCCGAAGTCGTAGCGAATCGAGATCGCAGTGATCTTCTCGGTCAGATAGCGCTTGACGTCTTCGAATTCCATCAACTCGGAGACCAAGCGACGGACTGCTTGCGGACCGGCCGCGGTGGAGATCAACTCTGCCTGCGCACGCGTGTTGTCCAGTACGTCGGCAGCGACCGGACGCCGTTCCGATTCGTACGTGTCGAGCAGACCATCCGGTGCCCAGCCGTTGATCTCGGCGGCAAGCTTCCAGCCGAGGTTGAAGGCATCCTGGACACCGAGATTGAGGCCTTGACCGCCCATAGGCGGGTGGATGTGGGCGGCATCGCCGGCGAGAAAGATCCGGTCACGCCGGTAGTGCTCAGCCAGACGGGTGGCGTCACCGAAGCGCGAGAGCCACCGCGGTGAGTGCACACCGAAGTCGGTGCCCGCGATGGCCAGTAGCTGTTGCTTGATGTCGTCGAGGGTGGTGGGAACCGTGCGACCGTCGGCAACTTCGGCCGCGGGTACCACGACGCGAAAAGCGCCGTTGCCGGCGGGACCGACTCCGAATCGTTTGTGCGTTTCACGGATTTCGGCGACAACGGCAGCCAGTTCATCAGCCGGCATGGTCACGTCCATTTCGCCGATCAACGTGTCGGCGCTCGACGGCTCGCCGGGAAACCCGACGTCGATCAGCTTCCGAACAGTGCTGCGGCCGCCGTCGCAGCCTACAAGGTACCGCGCGTGAAGTGTTGTGCCGTAGGACAATTCCGCTGTGGCCTTGTCGGCGTCTTGACGGATCGCGACGACGCGCTTCCCTCGCTGAATGTCCGCGCCGACTTCGGTGGCATGTTCGGCAAGAATCCTGTCGATCTCGGGCTGAGGTATGCCCAGTACGTACCCGTGCGCAGTATCGAGGTGCGCGGGTGCCGGTTTGCTGATCCCCGCGAAGAATCCACCGAGCGGATACTTGCGGCCGTGCGCGAGGAACTTGTCCAGCAACCCGCGCTGCTCCATGATTTCGATGCTGCGCACATGGATGCCGAGGGCACGGACGAACTGAGTCGGCTCCTCGTCCTTGTCCACGACGACGACATCGACGCCCTGTAGCCGGAGCTCACCTGCCAACATCAATCCAGTTGGTCCAGCACCGACAATGATGACGTCACTCATGCGATCCCCTCCTTCGGGCAAGGCATTTGCTTGCTCGCAGCAGACGAGTGTGCACCATCACCCGGGCCTTGCCGCAAGCCCCGGGTCCCGCGTTATGATGGAAGTGGCGGGAAGCCCCTCTTCATCGGCGCGCCAACACCACAGCACCTGTATCGCGTGGGAGCCGCCAACTTTCGATCACCGTCGGCACCAGCAAGATTCCGAGGACACCCAGAGTCAGCGAAAACGGTGCTCCGCCGCCGAGATCGCCCGACTCCGCCAACGGTGTGCAGAGCGTGATCACCAACGCGGACAGCGCAATACCCAGACCGGACGCCAACTCTTGCAGAGTTGCATGCAGGGTGTTGGCATCGGTCAGTTCCCCCGAGTCGACTTCGGCGAACGCCACGCTGTTGTACGCGGTGAACCCGATGGATCGCAGCGCGCCACTGACAAACAGTGCGACGGCTATGACGACGTCCGGTGTCGTCGAAGAAATCAGAGCCAGCGCACCGAAGCACACCACCGACAGAACTCCGTTTCCCACCAGAACTCGTCTGATCCCGAACCTGCGCATGAGCGGCGTGGTGAGCGGTTTGATCGCGATATTGCCCGCAAACAGGGCCATCACCAACAGACCGGCCTTGAACGCCGACATTCCAAATCCCACTTGGAACAACAGTGGCAGCACAAACGGCACACCCGTGATCACGAGCCGGTACAGCGAGCCGCTCGACGCGACGATCCGAAACGATCGGAGCCGAAGGACCCCGAGCGCAATGAGCGGGTGATCCGACCGGAGGAGGTGAATGACGGCCAAGGTCAACAAGATCAGAGACACAACGATCCCGAGGCCCACTCGAATCCAATCGGTCCCGGAACTGTGCACGCTGTCGAGTGCCACAACGAGCACGGCGACGCCTGCTCCGATCACCACCAGGCCCAGCCAGTCGAGGCTTCGTTTTTGCACTTTCCGAAGATCGGGCACCATGCGCAATGCAAGGAGAAACCCGACGATCCCGATCGGAACGTTGATCAGGAAGATCCAACGCCACGAAGCGATCGACACGACGGCTCCGCCCACAGCGGGCGCGAGGACCGGCGCTGTGAGCGCCGGCCACGTCAGGTATGCGATAGCCCGTACGAGTTCCGCCTTCGATGTCACTCGCAATACCGCGAGCCGCCCTACCGGCACCATCATGGCGCCGCCTACCCCTTGAAGTGCGCGCATTCCCACCAGCATCGGCAGGGACGTGCTCAGTGCACATCCCACCGACGCCACCGTGAAAACGGCTATGGCAGAGATGAAGACACGTCGCGTTCCGAACCTGTCGGCCATCCATCCGCTCGCCGGGATCAGGACGGCCAACACCAGGAGATACGAAGAAACGGCGATATTGACGTCGACGGCGTCAACTCCGAAGGAATGGGCTATCGACGGCAGCGCCGTCGTGAGAATCGTCGCGTCGAGCATCTCCATGAACAGTGCTGCTGCCACCAGCAACGCCAGTCCGCGGGGAAATGTCACTGCACCAGAGCCTTTCGGGGAAATTCTCGATCAGCCGAGAGAAATCCAGCCACCGGAGGAGACCGAGGCGACCATCGCGTCCAGAGCCTGCGCGGACGCGACGGCATCAGCGACAGTCGCGCCCTGCGGCGCTGCGCCCACGATCGAGGAGACGAAATTGCGAGCCTCGATGACCTTCAGGTCGTCATAACCCATGGCGTTGGCCGCGCCGGGCTGGAAGCGGCCGAACTCTCCCGATTCGGGGCCGACCAACACCGTCGTGACGTATTGGTCCTGGTACTTCGAGCCGAGACTGGTGCCCAGTTCACCCATCCGGCGGTAATCCCAGAACACGGCCCCCTTCGTGCCGTGAATCTCGAATCCGTAGTTGTTCTGCTCTCCCACGGCGACGCGACACGCTTCGAGGGTGCAGCGGCCACCCGAACCGAGCCGCAGCAGTGCGCTGACGAAGTCTTCGTTCTCGACAGCTCCCATCTCCCCACCGCTGGCCCGGGCATGCCCACTGGTCGCGGCGGATGGACGCGCGCGCTCCGGAATGAAGATCGCAGTATCCGCAACGAGAGCGTCGATGTCGCCGAGGAGATGCCTGATCAGATCGATACCGTGCGAAGCCAAGTCGCCCAGGACGCCCGCGCCGCCGCGCTCACGCTCGTATCGCCAACTCAAAGCACCTTCGGGATGTGCCGCGTAGTCACTCAGGAAGCGAAAACGCGAATGCGTGATCGTGCCCAACTCCCCCGAGTCGATCAGGGTTTTTGCCAGGGCGACTGCCGGCGCATTTCGATAGTTGAAACCGACGGTCGACTGCACACCGGCCTTCGAGACAGCTGCTGCAACAGCTTTCGCATCATCCGTCGACAATCCGACGGGCTTTTCGATCCAGATGTGTTTGCCGGCCTCTGCCATTGCGATGCCGATGTCACGGTGCAAGAAGTTCGGGGCCGTGATGCTCACCGCGTCGATGGTCGGATCGGCCGCGATGTCACGCCAATCCTGGGTGAAAGCCTCGAAACCGAATTGGTCCGCCGCTTCCTGCCCTCGGCCTGGCACCTCGTCGGCGACGGCGGCCAGGCGGATCACGGGGAGCTGGGGATAGTGCTGCCGCAGACGCAGATACGCCTGCGTGTGGACGCGGCCCATCCATCCGAATCCGGCAACTGCTACTGAAATGCCTGTCATGAGGCTCCGTTCGGGTCAAATGATCGAAGGATCGCAGAAATGTCGGGACCACAAATCACCCCCACTGACTCGGTCAGGCGGGTACTCGTGTCACCGGGATCGAGATCTAGCGGTCGACCACGGTGGTGTCGAAGTAGTAACGCGACGCTCGGTAGCAGTGGCTGCCGTACTCGACGGCACTACCTGAATCGTCAAATGCAGTGCGGCTCATGGTCAAGAGGGCAGCACCCACTTTCTCGTCGAGCAATCCTGCTTCTTCGCGAGTCGCCGCCCGAGCGCCGATTCGCTGCCGTGCCACACGGATGTGAACGCCGCGAGTTCGCAAGGTTTGGTAGAGCCCCTGCGTCTCCAACTCCTCGGGATCGGGTGCGATGTCCACCGGAATGTAATTGGTCATCACTGCAAGCGGTTCGCCGTTGGTGCTTCGCAGACGCCTGATGGTGGCCACTTCGGCGTCGGGTTCCAGGTTGAGTTCCGCGGCAACGTCCTCGGCGGGAACTCCCACCGTGAACTCGAGCAGCTTGGTCGTCGGCGCCTGGCCTGCCCTCGCGAGGTCGTCGAACAGGCTGGTGAGCTCGACCGGGCGGTGCACCGGACTCTGCACCACCTGAGTTCCGACTCCCCGCTTACGAACTAGTAGGCCCTTGTCCACCAGTTCCTGGATCGCGCGTCGCGTGGTCGGACGCGAGAGATTGAGCCGTTTGGCCAACGCCAGTTCGTTCTCGAAGCGATCACCTGGGGCAAGTTCGCCACCGAGAATAGCTCCCTCGATTGCCTGGGCCAGCTGAAAATACAGTGGCACCGGGCTCGAGCGGTCCAACTCGACGGCGAGTGCTGCGACCACGGTCAACTCCGATCTGTCTTGGGAAGGCGCCGTATCGACGCTACTTCTCTCGGCAGTGTATGCGAACACTAACATTCACTTGACCGCAAGTCATAATGTCCAGACAAACTATTGACAATCGCTGTGTCGCGGCGCACAGTTTCAGTCATACATCGGTGCCCTGCGTGGGCAGCCCACCACGAACTCTCGGGAGTCAGTCTTGACAAGCATCAACACTCACCAGAGCGGGTCACACATCCCTGACGCACCATTCGACGTGCTTGCCATCGGCCGATCGGGGGTGGACATCTACCCACTTCAGACCGGTGTCGGACTCGAAGACGTCGAGACGTTCGGCAAATTCCTCGGCGGCAGCGCCGCCAATGTGTCGGTAGCGGCCGCCCGCCTCGGACGACGAGCAGCGTTGATCTCCGGGGTAGGAAACGATCCCTTCGGAAAGTTCGTCACACGCGAGTTGGCACGTCTGGGTGTCGACAACAGGTTTGTCGTCACCAATTCCGAGTACCCGACACCCGTGACGTTCTGCGAGATCTTCCCCCCTGACGACTTCCCGCTGTACTTCTACCGCAAGCCGCATGCGCCCGATCTTCGGATCACCCCGCAAGACATCGACCTCGACGCCGTTCGAACAGCATCGCTCTACTGGTCGACGGTGACTGGGCTGTCCGAAGAACCGAGTTGCAGCGCACACTTCGCCGCCTGGGAAGCCCGTGAACGCCGCCCGCTGACGGTTCTCGATCTCGACTACCGCCCGATGTTCTGGTCGACGCCCCAGGAAGCGACCGCTCAGGTGCAGCGAGCCCTCGCACACGTGACGGTAGCCGTGGGAAACCGTGAAGAGTGCGAGATCGCGGTCGGTGAGACCAACCCCAACAAGGCCGCCGATGCGCTTCTCGACCTCGGAGTCGAACTCGCCATCGTCAAGCAGGGCCCCAAGGGTGTACTCGGCAAAACGCGAAAGCAGTCGATCACTGTGCCGCCCAACGCCGTCGACGTGGTCAACGGGTTGGGCGCGGGCGACAGCTTCGGCGGATCACTCTGCCACGGACTGTTGGCCGGGTGGCCGCTGGAGAAGACACTGCGCTACGCCAACGCGGCCGGTGCGATAGTCGCATCTCGGCTCGAATGCTCCACGGCGATGCCGACCGCCGAAGAAGTCCACGACCTCGCCGAAGCCACAGCCACGGAGGCAGTCAATGTCTGACAAGCTCGCCGCCCGCCCCCTCGCCACCACCTACGCCGACGTGACGGAACTGCGTGCGAGCGATCCGCAGATCATCGAAAAGGCCTGGGCTGCACGAACTCCTCGCGCCACTGTTCGAGGCAACGGCCGGCTCATGATCGTCGCTGCCGATCATCCGGCGCGTGGGGCACTGTCTGTCGGCGGCAAGCCGACAGCGATGAACAGTCGTACCGATCTGCTGGACCGCTTGCGCACTGCTCTCGACAATCCCGGAGTCGACGGCGTTCTCGGTACCGCGGATATTCTCGACGATCTGCTCCTCCTCGGCGCCCTCGAGGACAAGGTCGTCTTCTCGTCGATGAATCGCGGCGGCCTGGCGGGCGCGAGCTTCGAACTCGACGACCGCATGACCGGATACACCGCGGCCGGCACCGCAAAGTTCGGCATGAACGGCGGAAAGATGCTGCTGCGCATCGCCCTCGACGACGCAGGCACCCTGCCCACGATGACGGCATGTGCCGAAGCCGTGGACGAACTGGCCGCAGCCGGACTGATCGCGATGCTCGAGCCGTTCCTCTCCAGCCGCGTCAACGGCAAGGTCGTCAACGATCTCAGCCCCGACGCCGTCATCAAATCAATCCACATCTCCCAAGGCCTCGGCTCCACCTCGGCGTACACGTGGATGAAACTGCCGGTAGTCGACGAGATGGAACGGGTCATGGATGCGACCACCCTGCCGACGCTCCTCTTGGGCGGCGATCCGCAGATCGCGCCGGAAGAGACGTATGCGAAGTGGGACGCTGCCCTTCAGCTGCCGTCCGTGCGCGGATTGATAGTCGGGCGCGCGCTGCTCTACCCACCCGACGGCGACGTGACGGCTGCCGTCGACACCGCCGTCAAGCTCGTCCACTAGAACCGACCTGGCAGGAGCAAGATGTTCAGCAAGTACTACGTCCCCGCCGGCTCTTCCGCCGACGGTGATTTCACGACAGTGGTCACACCGGAGTCCGCCGGGTGGACCGAATCCAGCTTGTGGACACTCGAACTCGCCCCTGGCGCTGACGTCCACCTGCAGTCCGGTGAGAACGAGATAATCGTCGTTCCACTGGCGGGTTCAGCCGTGGTTGTTGCCGAGGGGACGGAGATTCCCCTGACCGGCCGCGCATCGGTTTTCGACGGTCCCAGCGATTTCGCGTACGTCGGTCGCGACGCCGACTACTCGGTCAGCAGCACGGGCGGAGGCCGCTTCGCCCTGTGCGGAGCGCGCGCCGGCGCCAAGCTTCCCCATCGATACGGTCCCGCGTCCGGAGTCACGGTCGAACTTCGCGGCGCCGGAAACTGCAGCCGACAGGTTCACAACTTCGCCACCGCAGACACTTTCGAGGCAGACTCCATCATCGCGTGTGAGGTCATCACCCCCGGCGGGAACTGGTCGTCCTATCCCAGCCACAAGCACGACGAGAACAGCGACGTCGAATCGGCTCTGGAAGAGATCTACTACTTCGAGATCGACCGAAGCCCCACCGGCACCGAGGGGTTCGGCTACCACCGCGTGTACGGAACCGCCGAGCGACCAATCGAGGTGCTCGAGGAAGTTCGCTCCGGCGACGTCGTCCTCGTACCGTACGGCTATCACGGCCCGTCCATCGCAGCGCCGGGCCACCACATGTACTACCTCAACGTCATGGCAGGTTCGGGCGAGATCCGGGCGTGGAACATCTGTGACGATCCGCAACACACCTGGCTGCGTGGAAGCTGGGATCACCAGGACATCGACCCTCGACTGCCGTTGCAGTCCCACAACTGACGGAAGTGAAAGCTGTGGCACCCACCGACAACGCAACCGGCAATCGTCTACCTCGCGACGAGCCGACCGTACACCTCACCGTTTCTCAAGCTGTCGTACGCTTCCTTGCCAACCAGTACACCGAACGCGACGGCCAGCGCACCAAACTGTTTGCCGGATGCTTCGGGATCTTCGGGCACGGCAACGTCGCCGGGTTGGGGCAGGCACTTCTGCAGGCCGAGATCCAAGATCTCGACGCCGGCCGTGAGCCGACGCTCCCCTACGTGCTCGGCCGCAACGAACAGGCGATGGTGCACTCGGCGGTCGCCCACGCCCGCATGAAGGACCGCCTGCAGACGTGGGCGGTCTCGTCCAGCGTCGGCCCGGGCGCCACCAACATGATCACCGGCGCTGCCCTGGCCACCATCAATCGTCTCCCTGTATTACTTCTGCCCGCAGACACTTTCGCGACCCGAGCCAGTGCCCCGGTCTTGCAGGAACTCGAACTCCCGTCGAGCGGTGACGTCACAGTCAACGACGCTTTCAAACCGGTCTCACGATACTTCGATCGAGTATGGCGCCCGGAACAGTTGCCGAGCGCTCTACTGGCCGGCATGCGAGTTCTCACCGACCCCGTCGAAACCGGCGCAGTCACCATCGCCATCCCGCAGGACGTACAGGCCGAGGCTTTCGACTGGCCAGAGTCGTTCTTCGCCGAACGAGTCTGGCACGTGGCCCGCCCGCTCCCCGAGCGATCGGTGATCGAACGCGCCGCCGCGATCATCCGTTCGGCTCGCAAGCCGCTGATCGTCGCCGGCGGCGGCGTGATCTACAGCCAGGCCACCGCCTCACTGGCAGCGTTCTGCGCGCAGACCGGAATCCCCGTGGGGCAGAGCCAGGCCGGCAAGGGTTCATTGGTCTACGACCATCCACAATCCGTCGGAGCGGTGGGGTCCACTGGCACCACCGCTGCAAACGCTCTGGCCACCGATGCGGACGTTGTCATCGGAATCGGTACGCGGTACAGCGATTTCACGAGCGCGTCCCGCACCGCCTTCACCAATCCCGACGTTCGCTTCGTCAACATCAACGTTGCGTCTCTCGACTCGGTGAAGCAGGGCGGTGTCAGTGTTGTCGCCGACGCTCGTGAGGCACTCGACGCTCTGGCGATCGCACTGAACGACTACCGGGTGGAGGACGAGTACGCGGCCAGGATCGGTGAACTCGCCCGCAATTGGGATGCGATCGTCGAATCCGTCTACAACCCAGCCGAACCCGCGGCTGACGGCTCACTGAATCAGAATCAGGTCATCGGCCTGGTCAACACGTTGTCCGATGCACGTGACGTCGTGGTGTGCGCTGCCGGGTCCATGCCGGGTGACCTCCACAAGCTGTGGCGAACCCGTGATGCCAAGGGGTATCACGTCGAATACGGCTACTCCTGCATGGGATACGAAGTTGCCGGTGGTCTGGGCGTCCGGATGGCGTGCCCCGATCGCGACGTATTCGTGATGGTCGGCGACGGTTCCTATCTGATGATGGCCACCGAATTGGTCACCGCCGTGCAGGAACGCCTCAAAGTCATCGTCGTCCTGGTGCAGAACCACGGATTCGCCTCCATCGGTTCACTGTCCGAGTCGCTCGGTTCCCAGCGCTTCGGCACGCAGTATCGCTACCGCTCGAATGACGGACGGCTCGACGGAGGGGTGCTCCCGGTCGATCTGGCCGCGAACGCCGCCAGCCTCGGAGTCGACGTCATCCGCGCCAACACCGCTGCCGAGTTCGCCGATGCGATCAAGGTCGCGAAAGCCAGTGAAACCAGCACTGTCATCCACGTCGAAACCGATCCGCTGATCGGCGCCCCCGACAGCGAATCCTGGTGGGATGTACCGGTATCGGCCACCTCCGAACTGGAATCGACCAAGAATGCCCGGACAACCTACGAGTCCTGGAAGAAGATTCAGCGACCGTACCTCCGTCCATCCGACTGACCACACCCCAGACTTTGCCCGCGAAAGGAATCTAGACATGAGCGCGATTCGCGTCGGATCAGCCCCCGACTCCTGGGGTGTGTGGTTTCCGGACGACCCTCAGCAGACCCCGTACACGCGATTCCTCGACGAGGTGTCCGCGTCGGGATACGAATGGATCGAACTCGGTCCGTTCGGATACCTTCCGACCGATCCAGCCAAGCTGACTGACGAACTCGGAGCACGCGGCCTCAAGCTTTCGGCCGGTACCGTTTTCGAACACCTGCACCAGGACGATTCCTGGGATGCCGTCTGGAATCAGATCAAGGACGTCGCCAAGTTGACCGCAGCCGTCGGCGGCAAGCACGTAGTGGTCATCCCCGAGATGTGGCGCGATCCTTCCACCGGAGCGGTACTCGAAGATCGAAATCTGACTCCCGAGCAGTGGCGCAAGAAGACCGACGGCATGAATGCTCTCGGCAAGGCAATGCTCGAGGAGTACGGCGTCATGGCGCAGTACCACCCTCATGCCGACAGCCATGTCGACATCGAGGACAACGTCTACAAGTTCCTCGAAGGTACCGACGAGCGTTTCGTGAACCTGTGCCTCGATACCGGCCACATCAGCTACTGCGGCGGCGACAACCTCGCCATCATCAACAAGCATCCGGAGCGCATCGGGTACCTGCACCTCAAGCAGGTGGATCCGGCGATTGTCGCCAAGGTGGAGGCGGAGGACCTGCCGTTCGGCGAAGCCGTCAAACTCGGCGCGATGATCGAACCACCGCGCGGAATCCCGGACATGCCGCCGCTTCTGGAGGCCATCGAGAAGCTCGGCATCGACGTGTTCGCGATCGTCGAGCAGGACATGTACCCCTGCCATCCCGACACACCGCTGCCCATCGCACAGCGCACTCAGAAGTACCTGTCCACCTGTGGCGTCCCCGCCGTCCGTTTCAGCTGAGCAACACAATCGAGGAGTACCACCGCATGTCTGACAACCAGGATCTTCGGATCGCAGTGCTCGGCGTCGGCATCATGGGGGCCGATCACGTCGACCGCATCACCAACAAGATCGGCGGTGCCAGAGTCACCGTCGTCAACGACTACTCGCTGGCACGCGCCGAGGAAATCGCAGCCCTGACGCCGGGGTCACGCGTCGTCGTCGATCCGTTCGATGCCATCGCAGCCGAGGACGTCGACGCCGTTGTTCTCGCAACCCCGGGTCCAACTCATGAGAAGCAGGTACTCGCCTGTCTCGAAGCAGGCAAGCCGGTGCTCTGCGAGAAGCCGCTGACCACCGACGCGGACAGTTCGCTGGCGATCGTCAAAGCCGAAGCAGCGCTGGGAAAGAAACTGATCCAGGTCGGTTTCATGCGCCGGTTCGATCACGAATACACCCAGCTCAAGGATTTGATCGACAGCGGCGATCTCGGTCGCCCTCTCGTTGTGCACTGCGCGCACCGCAATCCTGCAGTTCCGAACGGCTTCGACAGCGCGATGATCGTCAAGGACTCACTCGTCCACGAGGTCGACGTGACGCGATTCCTGCTCGACGAAGAGATCACCTCGGTGCAGATCATTCGGCCGTCTGTGAATTCGCTTGCACCCGAGGGCATTCAAGACCCACAGATCGCGATCTTCGAGACCGAATCCGGTAGGCACGTCGACGCCGAGGTGTTTGTCACCACCGGAGTCGCCTACGAGGTGCGCACCGAAGTTGTCGGCGAACTCGGCAGCGCGATGATCGGACTCGACGTGGGCCTGATCCGAAAGACGAAGCCCGGCAACTGGGGTGGACAGATCACCCCCGGATTCCGCGAACGCTTCGGGCAGGCATACGACACCGAGTTCGCACGATGGATCAAAGCAGTGAAGATCGGTGCCGGCACCGGCAACTACGTCGACGGACCTGGCGCCTGGGACGGGTACGCCGCAGCCGCTGTCTGCGCCGCTGGTGTGAAGTCTCTGGAGACGGGTCAGCGCGTCGCCGTGGACATGGTTGCGCGCGACTCTGTGGCCGGAACTCAGCGATGAAGGTCGCACTCGATCCCACACCTTTCCATCACGATTACTCACTGCTGGAGCTTCCCCGAGTTGTTGCCGATCTCGGGTACGAGTACCTGCAACTCACACCGCACGTCGACATGATCCCGTTCTTCAATCACCCGAAGGCCGACGACGCGCTCGTCGCCGAGTTCCGGAAGGCTTGCGCGAGTGCGGGAGTCGGCATCGCGTCGGTGCTCCCGGTCCTTCGGTGGTCCGGTCCGGACGAAGACGCTCGGGAAGCAGCAGTGCGTTACTGGAAGCGGGCCATCCAGATCACGGTCGATCTCGGTGTCAACGTCATGAACACCGAATTCTCCGGCCGCCCCGAAAAGGCCGAAGAGTCCGAGCGTGCGTTCTATCGTTCGATGGAGGAACTGGTTCCGATCATCGAACGCGAGGGAATCGACGTCCTGATCGACCCCCACCCGGACGATTTTGTCGAAGACGGACTAGCCGCGATCCGCACGATCCGTGGTGTGAACTCCAAGAACCTCGGCATGGTGATCGTGGCGTGCCACCAATTCCACATGGGTGGGGACCTTCCCGCCATCATGGAGGCCGCCGGCGACATGGTCCGACTCGTTCACGTGGCGGACACCATGGATCATCACCGTTCCCACGGACTGCGCTACATCACCAACCCGCCAGGCAATGCCGTTCGAGTGCATCAGCATCTCAAAATCGGTGACGGAGACGTCAACTGGGACGAATTCTTCGGCGGTCTCGGCAAACTCGGCTTCTACGAACGTGAGAACACCGTGATGGTGTCGAGCGTCTTCGCCGAGAACGAAAACGCGCACGAGGTTTCCCGGTACCAGCGCGAGACGATGAACGACTACGTCGCCAAGTACACCTCCCCGAACTCCTGAGTCACCAGACCACTAGGAAATACCATGACCAGCACTGATACTCGCGTCATCGCGCACTGGCTGGACGGCAAGCCGTTCGCCGGAACGTCCGAGGACACCGCCACCGTCACCAACCCCGCCACCGGACAGATCACCGGCCGACTGGCCCTGGCGAACCTCGAGGACGCCCGCGCTGTCATCGACGCGACTGCGGCGGCCTTCCCCGCCTGGCGTGACACCTCACTGGCCCGGCGCACACAGGTACTGTTCAGCTTCCGCGAACTCCTCAATGCTCGCAAAGGTGAACTCGCCGAGATCATCACAGCCGAGCACGGCAAGGTTCTCTCCGACGCCCTCGGCGAAATCAGCCGCGGGCAGGAAGTTGTCGAATTCGCTTGCGGAATACCGCATCTCCTCAAGGGCGGATACACCGAGAATGCATCGACCAAGGTCGACGTCTACTCCATCCGCCAACCCCTCGGCCCCGTCGGCATCATCTCGCCCTTCAACTTTCCCGCGATGGTCCCCATGTGGTTCTTCCCGGTCGCCATCGCCGCCGGGAACACCGTGATTCTCAAGCCCTCGGAGAAGGACCCCACCGCGGCGATCTGGCTCGCCGAACTCTGGGCCGAAGCCGGTCTGCCCCCCGGCGTCTTCAACGTCCTCCAAGGTGACAAGCTCGCCGTCGACGAACTTCTGGAAAACAAAGCAGTCAAAGCGATTTCGTTTGTCGGATCCACCCCCATCGCCCAGTACGTCTATGCCACCGGCACCGCCAACGGCAAACGCGTGCAAGCACTCGGCGGCGCCAAGAACCACGCCATCGTTCTGCCGGACGCCGACCTCGACCTCGCCGCCGACGCAATGGTCAACGCGGGATTCGGCTCCGCGGGCGAACGATGCATGGCGATCTCCGCCCTGGTCGCAGTCGGCGACATCGCCGACGAACTGGTTGCCAAGATCGTCGAACGCACCACTCCCCTCGTCACCGGTGACGGCACCAAGAACTCCGACATGGGTCCGCTCGTCACCAAGGCCCATCGCGACAAAGTCGCGTCCTATGTCGATGCCGGCGAGAAGGACGGTGCCACGATCGTGGTCGACGGACGCACAGTTCAGGCCGATGGTGGACCGGACGGCTTCTGGCTCGGGCCCACCCTCATCGACCACGTCACCACCGACATGTCGATCTACACCGACGAAATCTTCGGACCTGTCCTCTCCGTCGTGCGTGTCGATACCTACGACCAAGCCCTCGAACTGATCAACAACAACCCGTACGGAAACGGCACCGCCATCTTCACCAACGACGGCGGCGCTGCCCGACGCTTCCAGAACGAGGTGGAGGTCGGAATGATCGGCATCAACGTCCCCATCCCGGTTCCCATGGCCTACTACAGCTTCGGCGGCTGGAAGAACAGCCTCTTCGGTGACACCCACGCTCACGGGACAGAAGGTGTTCATTTCTTCACGCGAGGTAAAGCCGTCACCAGTCGCTGGCTCGACCCCAGCCACGGCGGAATCAACCTCGGATTCCCCGAGAACAGTTAGCCGGCAAGACATCTGTGGCCGAGGCTCTCGAAGAGTCTCGGCCACAGATGTTTTCGAGAGGTCTACGTGACCGTGGGGTGGTACGTCAGTACTTGAACTCCGGATTCGTACCGACGATCGTCCTTCAACTCGAGGACGATCTTGTCGGCCGATTCGGGGAACACTCTCCCGCCGGACCCGAGAATGACCGGGAAGACCATCAGACGAAGCTCGTCGACCAGACCGGCCAGCAACAACGCGTGGACGAGCGTCCGACTTCCCGCGACCAGGATTTCGCCGTCGATCTGCTCCTTCAGCTTCGGAACGGCTTCCTCGATGGGACCGTCGAGTGCCGTCGAGTTGTTCCATTCGAGCGGTTCGGTCGAACTCGTGACGACGTACTTGGGCATCTCGTTCATCTTGTCCGCAAAGCCTTGGTCGTCTTCGCGCTCGGGCCAGGCACCGGCGAAGCTCTCATAGGTCCGCCGCCCGAGTAGAAGGACGTCCGCGGCGAGGGTTTCGTCGAGTTTGAACTTCATCTGATCGCCCTCCTGGTACGGAAAGACCCATCCAGTGTGCGCATAACCCGGTTCGCCACCGGGAGCTTCCATCACCATGTCCAAAGACACGAATTCTGTCACCACGATCTTGCCCATACCGATCCCCTGTCGTCAGTGCGTGTGCGCCATTCGAGTAGCCGACTACCCCACTGTTACAGACTCTGCGTGGTGGTGGAACTCATCGGCGGCGATCTCCGATTGTCACCACATAAAGACGTCAGCACACAACCCAGGCACCGTTCTCCTTGATCAACGTGATGTCTTCGCGCATCATCTCGGACGGATCCTCGGTGCTGTAATGGCGAGTGTTGGCTGTCGCCGAATCCCCGTTCACGACGATGTTCTCCACTCCGTCCAGCCTCAGACTGGCAAGTGCGTCGTCGAACGGCGACTCTTCGACTCGCGGACTCTCGCTGCGCATCGAACTGCATTGAGTGCTGTCCACTGCCTCCCAGTCCCTTTCGGCCATGAATTCGAAACTCTGACCGACGACCGCAGAGATTTGGCTCTCGGCCGACGGTTCCGAATCGCCGGAACATCCGACGACAGCGGTCAATGCTCCAACGAGCGTCATTGCCGCGAGCGTCTGGCGTCCACGCGTGCCTGCGAAGTTCATCCGTCCACTATGACCGATGTACAAACCGAATCGCCTGTTTTCGATCCCTCTGCTTGCGTGGCGATTCGGACGTTCCCTCACGTTCGCATACCCTCGTATATCGATGATGTGGCGTCGAAAGTGTGCAGTGGCAGTTGCCGGAACAGTGCTCTCAGGGAGCATTGCGTTTACCGGTGTCGTAGGGACCTCGGGAGTGGCCGGCGCCCAACCGGCCCCGCCGCCGCCCACCACCACCGAAGCGCCGTTCACAACACCCAACACCGACAGCTGCCCTTTCACGAGTAGCCCGGCACCGGCGATCGATCTCTCCGAAGCACCCGCGCCCGGATCTACGGCCCCGACTGCTGTCCCGATTCCGGAAAGCCCTGTCGGTGGAGACAAGCTCGGCGAGTGTGGCGTCGTACTTCCTGACGGCGCTCCCCCGCTCCCAGCCGACATCGCGGCATCCGGATGGGTACTCGCGGACGCCGAAACCGGCGAGGTTCTCGCCGCCAAAGATCCGCACGGTCGCTACCGCCCGGCCAGCACCATCAAGATGCTGTTGGCTCTCGTCGCGCTCGACGAACTCGATCTCGACACCGAAATCACCGCAACGGCCGAAGACGCGGACGCTGAAGGTAGCGCTGTCGGCATCGGAAAGGGCGGCAAGTACACCAACCGGCAACTGATGCAGGGTCTGGTCATGGCGTCGGGAAACGATGCCGCGCATGCTCTTGCCCGCCAACTCGGCGGTGACGCTGCAGCCGTGTCGAAAATGAACGCGCTCGCGGCCGAACTCGGCGCCCTCGACACTCGCACGGCAACTCCATCCGGACTCGACGGCCCGGGGATGAGCAGCTCGCCGTACGACCTGGCCGTGATTTTCCATACCGCCCTGCAGAATCCGACGTTTGCCGGTCTGATCCATACCGAGACCGTCGAATTTCCCGGCTTCCCCAAGGATCCGACGATTCCCGACGATCAGGACCGCCCCGGATTCACTCTCGCCAACGACAATCAGCTGCTCTACAACTACGACGGCGCATTGGGCGGCAAGACCGGCTTCACCGACGACGCCCGCCACACGTATGTGGGTGGCGCGGAGCGTAACGGCCGGAAACTACTGGTGACATTGATGGGCGGCGAAGCCAAGCCGATCCGTCCGTGGGAACAAGCTGCCCGTCTACTCGACTACGGATATGCACTCCCCGCGAGCACAACCGTCGGCTCGTTGACGGACCGATCCACCGACGATGCCTCGCCCGATGTCACTCGCACACCGTCTGCCGCTGCACCAGGCTCGATCTCGGCTGCACCCACCGCTAACGACGCCGAATCCGACACCACTGACCGCATACTCATCGGTGCGGTCGGCGGAGTAGTGGTGATCGCGCTGGTGGCGGGAGCCGTTGCCCTGAACCGTCGGAGGCGCTAGCGCGGCCGACGACGCATGAAGCCCGAAAGACCCAGGCCGGCAACCGCACCCGTGGCGATCAGCGCAGCCACGCGAGACGGTGAAGCACCGTCACTGACTACGATTCGCGGCGAGATCACTGCGGGATCGGGCGGCGGAACGAACGCCAGGGCCATACTTTCCTTGGTCGTCGCCGCCCACGCCGTGCAGAACAGCAGCATCCGCGACGCCGTGAACACGAACACGAGCAAACCGATGATCGGACCGAATGCCACGCCCGCTGGTCCATTCGTAACGGCCGCGAGGTAGATCGCACCTACCTGCTTGAAGATCTCGAACACGACCGCGGCGATAAGCGCTGCCTGCGCAGCGCTACGCAGCGTGACAGGCTCGCGCGGCAGCCGGGCGATCACCCACAGGAACACCGCCCACGTCGCCAGGAGTGAGAGCAACAGTGAAACGACTCTGAGCCCCACGCCGACACCGGTGATGTTCTCGAGGTTGAGCCATTTCACGATCTGAGTCGCAACCGGCCCACTGCTCAGCGCCGACATTCCCAGTGAGACGACCATGGCGAGAGCCAGACCGACGAGGGCCCCTGCGTCACCCAGTTTGGTACGTACGAAACCCTTCGGCTCGCGCTTGCTCTCCCACATCGCCGTCAGCGCGTCGCGAACATTTGCCATCCAACCGAGACCCGCGTACGCGGCACCCAGGAGACCGAAGATTCCGACGCTCGCGCGCGAGTCGATGGCCGAATCGATCAGCGTGTTGATGGTGTCACCCAAGCTGCCCGGAATGCTCTTGGTGATCTGCTCCTGAATCGACTCCAGGTACTCGGGATGCCCGGCCAATACGAAACCGGCCACTGCAAACGCGACCATCATGATCGGAATCAACGCGAGAACGCTGAAGTACGTGATACCAGCAGCGTAATAGTCGCCTTTTTGCTCTTGAAACCGTCCGGCCGCGCGAACCAGATGATCGAGCCAGGGTCGCGCTGCCCGTTGCTTCTCGAGGAAGCTCGGTGCGTCGTCGTCCGTGTCAGCCATTGCCGTCCCCCTCATGTTCGGTCAGGCGTCGTGAGTCCGAATTCGCGTAAGTCAGCCCTTCGGTGCCAGGAATCCGACCTTGTCATAGACAGCGGCGAGAGTGCGTGAAGACACCTCACGGGCGCGGTGCGCTCCGGCCGCGATGATGCGATCCAGCTCTGCCTCGTCGGCGAGGTAACCGTCGACCTTCGCCTTGAGCGGGGTGACGAACTCGGTCAGCACGTCAGCGGTATCGGTCTTGAGGTCGCCGTACCCCTTGCCCTCGTAACCGGCCACCAGAGTCTCGATCGGTACTCCCGAGAGAGCCGACTGAATGGTGAGCAGGTTGCTGACGCCCGGCTTGGCCTGCGGGTCGAAACGAATCTCGCGCTCGTTGTCGGTGACGGCCGACTTGATCTTCTTCGCCGACACCTTCGGATCGTCGAGCAGATTGATCAGTCCGGCCGCACTGGCAGCGGACTTGCTCATCTTCGCGGTTGGATCCTGCAGGTCGTAGATCTTTGCCGTGCCCTTGATGATCTGCGGCTCGGGAACGACGAACGCCTTGCCGTAGCGGGTGTTGAACCGGCCGGCCAGATCGCGTGCGAGTTCGAGGTGCTGACGCTGATCCTCACCCACGGGGACTCGCTGCGGGCGGTACAGAAGTATGTCCGCGGCCATCAGAACCGGATACGTGAACAAGCCGACACTGGCGTTGTCGCTGCCTTGCTTGGCGGACTTGTCCTTGAACTGCGTCATACGGCTGGCTTCACCGAAACCGGTGATGCAGTTCAGGACCCACGCCAACTGTGCGTGCTCGGGAACCTGACTCTGCACGAACAGCGTCGCCCGATCCGGATCGATCCCCACCGCAAGGAGCTGAGCGACCGCAACCTTGGTGCGACGACGCAATTCCTTGGGGTCCTGCGTCACCGTGATGGCGTGAAGATCCGGAATGAAGTAGAAAGCGTCGAAATCGTCCTGCAACGGAACCCACTGCTGCAGCGCACCCAGGTAGTTGCCGAGGTGGAAAGAATCCGACGTCGGCTGGATTCCGGAAAGCACGCGAGGCTTTGCGGTGGGCTTCTGTTCTGCAGGGGTCGACATGGTTCCGATCTTTTCACGAGTGGAAATCAGTGCAGTGGCGTGGTGCCCGGGTAGTCGAGTTCGACGAGGTCTTCACCGTGGGCGGTGAGGTCCTCCGCACCGAACTGGTAGACGGTCCGGAAAACGACGGGTTCCCATTCTTCGGCGTAGAAGTCCATCGTTTCGCAGAACCACTCCAACTGATCCTGTTGCTCGGACAGTAGAGAACCCGCGCCTCGGACCACAACTACATATCCGGCGCCGAGTCCGAGGACGTCGTCGAGATCGCGCATGACATCGTCGAAAGCGTCTTTGTTTCGCCCGAAGTGGGACGGAAACTGGAAGGCTGCCGCGAACTCGTCGAAGACCTGCGCCGTTGTTCGCATGTTCTCGCCGCGAACCACCCGAACGACAAAATTCTCGGCACGGAGTTGACGTGCAAGATCATCTGCAACGGCCGGGTCGCTCTGCAGGGCCACTGAAGCCACATCCGAAGACGGATCCAGCCACTGCGCCACGCTGACCGTAGACGAGTCGGACATCAGCGAATCCTCACAAACGTGTCGTAGTGATCGAGGGTGTACCACGCCGAACCGTCGTTGCCGGTGACGATTCGCTCGGCGTCGCGTCCTTGGCCGTTCTTCTTCGGGTTCACGTCCCATTCCTGATAGACGACACGTCCGCCACCGGCACCGACAGCGGGTAGACGTCCTTCGCTGTTGCGGAAGGTGATGCCGCCCTTGGTGCCCGGCGCATTGGCGGAATCCGGCCACCGTCCGGCGTCGATCTCCGCCAGCGTGGCGAGCACTCGTGCCGGCGCATCGGTGCTTGTCTGCTGCGTTGACTTGGCAGCGGAACTCGACGGCGCAGCCTTGGTGGTGGCGCCAGGCTTGGCTTGAACACTCGAGGACTGAACGCTCGAGGACTTCGTACCCGACGACGCCGAACTGTCGGAGTCACGTGAAGAAAGGGTGACCGCCAGCACGAGCGCAACCACCGCCACCACGACGGTGATGATGGCGTTGCGCGTCTTTGCGCTCGGCATTTTCAGACCTTCAGACATACGCGTCTCTATCGGTACGAGACGGTGACAGGCGCATGATCCGACCAACGGAGGTCGTAGGACTCAGCGCGTTCCACGAGCGCGACCTTGGCCCGCTCGGCGTATCCGCGAGTGGCAACCTGGTAATCGATACGCCAACCCGAATCGTTGTCGAATGCCTTTCCGCGGTACGACCACCACGAGTACGGGCCGTCGACACCCGGATGGAGGGTGCGGAAGATGTCCACCCACGCGGAATCTTCGGCGAACAGCAGATCCATCCAGGCGCGCTCCTCGGGGAGCAATCCCGAGGACTTCTTGTTGGTCTTCCAGTTCTTGAGGTCGAGTTCGGTGTGCGCGATGTTCCAATCGCCGCTGACCACCACGTGACGATCGGCAGCCTCGGCCGCTACAGCGGTGGAGGCGAGGTGCACTGCGAAGGATGCCATGAACCGCTCCTTCTCCTCCTGCTTCGGCGTGAGCGCCTCACCGGAGGGCAGGTACAGGCTCGCGACGGTCAGGTCGGCGAAGTCGGCTTCGATGTATCGACCGGCGTCGAGAAACTCGTCGTCCCCGTGACCGATCCGCACCGCGTCAGGTTCCGTGCGTGAAAGCACCGCGACTCCGTTGCGCCCCTTCGCGGACGGCTCGGCGGAGACCAGGAACCACCCGTTGCCGAGTGCCGGTTCGAGAGTCTCGCGAAGCTGGTCGTCCGACGCACGCGTTTCCTGAAGGCAGATGAAATCCGCCGACGTCTTCTCCAGCCAGTCGAGCATGCCCTTGCGGGCCGCTGCGCGAACGCCGTTGACGTTCACGGACGTGATGGTGTGGGGCGCAAGAATGTGGGAGTCAGCAGTTTGTGGCACGGCAAGCACCGTAGCCGATTCCACCGACGCGGATGGGCGCCCAGGTCAGCGCGCGGCCCTACGCTGCAGAATCACCGCTACCGCCAGCACGACGAGACCCGCGACGGCCAGCAACGACCCCACCGCTGCCGGCGCGGTGTACCCGTAACCGGCTGCGATGACGACGCCGCCGATCCACGCTCCGAAGGCGTTGGCGATGTTGAGTGCGGCGTGATTGAGAGACGCGGCCAAGGTCTGAGCATCCTCGGCGACATCCATCAACCGTGTCTGGAGGCCAGGCACCATCGACGACCCGGCGAGCCCGATGAGGAAGACGAAGACGAGCGCCGTGTACGGATTGCGCACGGCGATAACGAAGATCGCGAGGATGACCACGAGGGATCCCATCGACAGGAACAAGCCCTTCATCAGTGCGCGATCCGCGAGGTATCCACCGACGAAGTTGCCGGCCACCATGCCCAGTCCGTACAGCATGAGTGCGAGGGGAATGAACGAAGCGCCAAGCCCGGACACGTCGGTGAGAGTCGTACTGATGTAGGTGTAGACGGCAAACATCCCGCCGAATCCGACCATGCCCACGATCAGGGTCATCCACACCTGAACGCGGCCCAGCGCCCCGAGTTCGGTGATCGGATTCGTCACCGGTATGCCGTCCAAACGCGGAATCCAGACGAAGAGCGAAGCAACGGTTGCCACTCCGATCACCGCAACCAAGGCGAAGGCGCTGCGCCAGCCGAGTGCCTGGCCGATCCAGGCCGCGACCGGTACCCCGATCACGTTGGCCACGGAAAGACCCATCATCACCATGGCGACGGCCTTCGCGCGTTTTCCCGGTTCGGCCAGGTGAGCTGCGACCAGAGCGGCGACTCCGAAATACGCGCCGTGCGGCAATCCGGCGACGAAGCGGGCCATCATCAGCGTCGTGTACGAGGGCGCGAAAACCGAGGCGGCATTGCCGACGGTGAACGCGACCATGAGTGCGATCAACAGGGTGCGGCGCGGTACTCGTGCGGTGAGTGCAGCGATCAGCGGAGCGCCGACGACAACCCCGAGCGCGTACGCCGAGATCACGTGACCCGCGACGGGTTCCGAGACGCCGAGTCCGGATGCCATTTCCGGGAGCAACCCCATGGCGACGAACTCGGTTGTGCCGATACCGAAACCGCCGAGAGCGAGAGCGAGCATCGCCGGACCTCTGGCGGAAGAAACCCCGGGTGTCGAGGTGTCAGAACGGGAGAGGGTAGACGAAGTCACTGATCAATTGTGGTCTCACACCTGGTTGAACTTCCAAGTGAGAGCGGGTGAGTTCACTCACGTGAGACCGCGAACACAAATGGGACGCCCGGTTTCCCAGACGTCCCATTTGACAGGTGAAGCGGTGAATCTACTTCGCGGCCATGGCCTTCTGCAGGTTCACGTCGAGCGCGCCGAGGAACTCCTCGGTGGTCAAGTAGCCCTGATCGCCGCCGACCAGCATCGAGAGGTCCTTGGTCATCTGGCCGCTTTCGACGGTCTTGATGACAACGTCTTCGAGCGCCTGCGCGAAGCCGATGACCTCAGGGGTGCTGTCGAGCTTGCCACGGTGCTCGAGCCCGCGGGTCCACGCGAAGATGGACGCGATCGGGTTGGTCGAGGTGGGCTTGCCCTGCTGGTGCTGACGGTAGTGACGCGTCACGGTGCCGTGAGCAGCCTCTGCCTCACAGGTCTTTCCGTCCGGTGTCAGCAGAACCGACGTCATGAGGCCGAGCGAGCCGAAGCCCTGGGCCACGGTGTCGGACTGGACGTCGCCGTCGTAGTTCTTGCATGCCCAGACGTATCCGCCCTCCCACTTGAGAGCGGAAGCGACCATGTCGTCGATGAGGCGGTGCTCGTAGGTCAGACCTGC
This sequence comes from Rhodococcus sp. IEGM 1306, assembly GCF_036541985.1. Classification (NCBI taxonomy): domain Bacteria; kingdom Bacillati; phylum Actinomycetota; class Actinomycetes; order Mycobacteriales; family Nocardiaceae; genus Rhodococcus; species Rhodococcus sp. IEGM 1306. Next base: position 157,077 of record NZ_JAZHFF010000005.1, on the reverse strand, counting down.
AGCATCGAACTCAGCCTTGAACTCGGTCTCGTAGACGTGCTGGAAGATGTCCTTGAAGGCACCGTCGTACGCCTTGAGAATGGTGTTCTTGGTGGACAGGTACACCGGGTAGTTCTGCTGCAGTCCGTAGGTGAGCGACGCGCGAGCGAAGTCACGGATGGACGTGGTGAAGTTGTACTGCCCCTGGACGACGCCGCCCTCTTCGGGGAAGTTGACCAGTTCGTGCTCGATCGGTGCGCTGCCGTCCTCAGGCGTGTAGGTGATCATCACCTTGCCGGGGCCGGGGACCTTGAAGTCTGTGGCGCGGTACTGGTCGCCGAATGCGTGACGGCCGATGATGATCGGCTTGGTCCAGCCCGGAACGAGTCGCGGAACGTTGGAGATGATGATCGGTGCGCGGAAGATCGTGCCGCCGAGAATGTTGCGGATCGTTCCGTTCGGGGAACGCCACATCTTCTTGAGACCGAATTCCTCGACACGTGCCTCGTCCGGCGTGATCGTGGCGCATTTGACGCCGACGCCGTGCTTCTGGATCGCGTGCGCTGCGTCGATGGTGACCTGGTCGTCGGTCTCGTCGCGGTACTCGATACCGAGGTCGTAGTACTCGAGGTTCACATCGAGATACGGATGGATCAACTTGTCTTTGATGAACTGCCAGATAATGCGCGTCATCTCATCGCCGTCGAGTTCGACGACGGTGCCCTCAACCTTGATTTTGGACATGGGTGCTTCGCGTCCTCCTAGGAAGTTTCCCTGGTTACACGGTTGCGGTCACACTTTGTGAGTGGGTCCGCGAACGGTTCGATTATCAAACCTAGACGGTGTGGACTGATCTCGGGAGATGAGTCCCAAACAAGACAAGCGTACTGCTAACCCGTGAGGCTGCAACCGGCAGGTCCACCCACCGGTCTCTACTCGCGAGTAACTTTTGCCTGCTAGTGGGCTGCGTCGCTCTGTCTCGCGTGCGGTCGCGGCTCACATTTCGCCCCGTGTCAGGACTGCGCTCACTTCCCGGTAGAATCCGACTTGGTCATGAGTGCCAGCGTCAAGCCCCGGCTCGCTGGACGGCAACCCTCCAACCGCGGTGGGGTGCCCCGGGTGATGACCAGGTTTCCCGACGTGGATCTGCTCACGCAGTTCCACCGCAATTCGGGTGACAAGCGCGGGTCCGACAGGGACGGACCCCAGACCGGGCCGAGCCCCACGGAGGTAACTCAGTATGTGTCGCACTTGTAGATAGACCCCAGCACGGGGCGGCGATCCTTCGCCCCCGTCCGACATCTATCCGTCAGACCACTGGAGTGAACAAATCATGACCGACAACACAGCCGACGCCGCAGCAACTTCTGATCCGACCGCCAACTGGTCGTTCGAGACAAAGCAGGTGCACGCCGGGCAAACAGCGGACACCGCCACCAATGCGCGCGCTCTGCCGATCTACCAGACCACCAGCTACGTCTTCGACAGCACCGATCACGCTGCGGCACTGTTCGGCCTCGCCGAGCCGGGCAACATCTACACGCGGATCATGAATCCCACACAGGACGCCGTCGAGCAGCGCATCGCCGCCCTCGAAGGCGGAGTCGCCGCACTCCTGCTGTCCTCGGGTCAGGCTGCCGAGACCATCGCGATCCTCAACATTGCCGAGGCCGGCGACCACATCGTCTCCAGCCCGTACCTGTACGGCGGCACGTACAACCTCCTGCATTACACGCTTCGCAAGCTGGGCATCGAAGTCACGTTCGTCGAGGATCCCGACGATCTCGAGCAATGGCGCGACGCCATTCGCCCGAACACGAAGGCCTTCTACGGCGAGACGATCGCCAATCCCAAGAACCACATCCTCGATCTCCCAGGAATCTCGTCGTTGGCCCACGAGAACGGTCTCCCGTTGATCGTGGACAACACCGTTGCGACGCCGTACCTGCTCCGCCCACTCGAGCACGGCGCCGACATCGTCGTTCACTCCGCCACCAAATACCTTGGCGGACACGGCACAGCGATCGCCGGCGTCATCGTCGACGGTGGCACCTTCGACTGGACGCAGGGTCGCCACACGAACTTCACGACACCTGATCCCAGCTACCACGGCGTCACCTTCGCAGACCTCGGCGCGCCGGCATTTGCACTCAAGGCGCGCGTCCAGCTGCTGCGCGATCTCGGCTCCGCCGTGGCGCCCTTCAACGCGTTCCTCATCGCGCAGGGCATCGAAACCTTGAGCCTGCGCATCGAGCGTCACGTGTCCAATGCACAGAAGGTCGCCGAATTCCTCGACGGCCACGGCCAGGTGGCCTCCGTTTCCTACGCGGGACTCCCGTCCTCACCATGGTTCGAACGCGGAAAGCAGCTGACGCCCAAGGGAACCGGCGCCATCGTCACCTTCGAACTGCCCGGCGGTATCGATGCGGGCAAGACATTCGTCAACGCCCTGACGCTGCACAGCCACGTCGCCAACATCGGTGACGTTCGCTCACTCGTCATCCACCCCGCCTCGACGACGCACTCGCAGCTCACCCCCGAAGAGCAGCTAGCCTCCGGTGTCACACCCGGGCTCGTCCGCCTCGCGGTCGGCATCGAAGGAATCGACGACATCCTCGCCGATCTCACCGTCGGCCTGGCTGCGGTGGCAAACTCGTGACCGTGAACGAATTGGAGCCCAGGATCGACCTCCTCCCCCCGCCCGACGGCCAGGTGGGGTTCGTCGACATCGGTGCCTTGGAACTCGAGAGCGGCGCGGTACTCCCATCGGTTTCGCTCGCCGTTCAGCGGTGGGGTGAGCTGTCCCCGAACCGCGACAACGTCGTACTCGTCGAGCACGCACTGACCGGAGACTCACACGTCACCGGACCGATCTCCGCAAATCAGCCCTCCCCCGGCTGGTGGAACGGAATGGTCGGCGCCGGCGAACCGATCGACACGGGCGAATGGTGCGTCATCGCAACCAATGTCCTCGGTGGTTGTCGCGGCACGACCGGTCCCAGTTCGCTGGCCGACGACGGCAAGCCGTGGGGCAGCAGGTTCCCGGAGATTTCCATCCGGGATCAGATCGCAGCGGAGAAGAAGCTCGTCGATCTTCTCGGGATCGACCAGTTGGCCTCGGTAGTCGGCGGATCCATGGGCGGCATGCGCACGCTCGAATGGGCAGTAACCTACCCGGACAGCATTCGCTCCGCGTTGGTGCTCGCAACCGGTTCACGGGCCACTGCGGATCAGATCGGCACCCAGACGACGCAGATCGCTGCCATCGTGTCCGACCCGGACTGGCAGGGCGGTGACTACCACGGAACGGGGCGGGTACCTCGCGCCGGACTCGGCATCGCCCGCCGTATCGCGCACCTGACGTACCGCACCGAGTCCGAACTGGACGCGCGCTTCGAGAACTCTGCTCAGAACGACGAAAACCCTTGGAACGGTGGACGATACGCCGTACAGAGTTACCTGGAACATCAGGCAGACAAGCTCGTCGACCGCTTCGACCCGAGTACGTACGTCCTCCTGACCGAGGCCATGAACCGGCACGACATCGGTCGTGGACGCGGCGGCGTTGCGGCGGCGTTGGCATCGATCACAGCGCCGGTCGTCGTGGGCGGCGTGGACTCGGATCGGCTGTATCCCCTTCGTTTGCAGGAGGAGATCGCCGACGGCATTTCCACGTGCTCCGGCCTCGAGATCCTCAAGTCCAAGGACGGCCACGACGGCTTCCTGACGGAGGCGGACGCTGTCGCCGGACTGCTGCGCCGAACGATGGAGTTCGCACGCACGGCCCGCTGATCCGGCACAGAGCCACATTTTCAGGATCCGTCAATGTCGGGAAAACCACAGCTGATCTGCAGGTTTTCCCGACATTTTCATTGGCGTACCCGAGCTGGCGCGGCTAGCATCGGCGAACGTGAATCAGCCATGCTCGACGCGCCTGCAGGCTACGTACATTCCCGAGCACATGTCGTTCGCGTTCTGGGGTGATGCAGACCCGGAAGCGCGACTGGCGGAGCTGGGGATGCCGACCGGGTCGCCGGGCATCTGCCGCCTCGCGATCCCGGTCCACGAGTCGATCGCAGCAACCGACGTCGAAGCGCAACTGCTCGACCTCGCCACCGCGATCGACGCCCTGCACACCCTCGATGCACGTCGCGACGACCTCGGACCGTCGTTGCTCGCATGGAAGCGCGTCGTCGACACCGGCGCACATGACATTCCGACCGCAGCGCATGCCGCGATCGAGCGCGACGACACGAAAATCAGAAGCGCCCGGTCCACGGTGCGGTTGTTCACGGAAGCGCGCGTGGCAATCGAGAGTCTTCACCGGGCAAATATTCAGGCGACATTGCGCCCGTATCAAGTGCACGGAGTTGCCTGGTTGACTGCGCTGTCGGGTTCGGGCGGTGGAATTCTCGCCGACGAGATGGGTTTGGGCAAGACACTGCAAGCGATTTCGATGATCGCGATCCGCGCGGACGACGGTCCACATCTAGTCGTGTGTCCCACCTCGGTGATAGGAAACTGGCGCCGCGAGATCGAGCGATTCGCTCCGCACCTGCCACTGCACGTTCATCACGGAACCGCTCGCGCACTTCCCACTCGTATCCCCGCCGGCACCACGGTTCTGACCAGCTACAGCGTCTTACGTTCCGACACAGCCCAATTGGCGCCGATCCAGTGGAGTTCGGCGACCTTCGACGAGGCGCAACAGATCAAGAACCCCGCTTCCCTCGCTGCGAAAGCAGCAATGCAGTTGTCGGCCGACGTCAAGGTGGCGATGACGGGCACGCCGGTGGAGAACCGCCTCGAAGAATTGTGGTCGCTCTTTCGCGTCGCCAATCCCGAAGTCCTCGGAACTCGCGCACGTTTTCGCCAACGGTTTGCCGTACCGATCGAATCCGGTCGATCCGCCACCGCGGCGACCAGGCTTGCTGCGGTCATCGATCCTTTCATTCTGCGCAGAACCAAAGACACAGTGGCCAAGGATCTTCCGCCCAAGCAATTCTCCACAGTCTCGTGCACTCTGACGTCGGAACAAGCGCGCATCTATCGGTCTGCTGTAGCAGATGCTTTCGACACCGGTTTGGGTACGGGAATTGCCCGGCGCGGCAACATCCTTGCGCTTCTGACCACCCTCAAGCAGGTATGCAATCACCCGGCGCAGGTCACCGGCGATACGGATGACCTTTACGGAAGATCCGGAAAGCTCGACCGCGCAACGGAAATGATCGCCGAGATCGTCGATGACGGCGATCGCGCGCTGATATTCACGCAGTACCGGACGATGGGCGAGATGCTCTCGCGGCATCTGGGATCCGAGTTGGGAATCGGCGCAATCCCCTTCCTCCATGGCGGCCTGAACACCGACAAGCGAGACGGGATGGTCGACGCGTTCCAGAACGACGCGGATTCCCCGCCGGTTCTGATTCTGAGCCTGCGAGCCGCAGGCTTCGGCCTCAACCTCACGCGTGCGAGTCACGTCGTGCATTACGACCGGTGGTGGAATCCGGCCGTCGAAGATCAGGCAACCGACCGGGCACACCGCATCGGCCAGAAGCGCACCGTCAACGTCCACACCTTGGTGACCGGCGGAACCGTCGAGGATCACATCGCAGCGATGCACGAGTCCAAACGAGCTGTGGCCGATGCTGTTTCCGGGAACGTCGAGGCCTCGCTGGCCGATCTCCCCGACACCGAACTGCGTGAACTTCTCGAACTGGACGGCGCGGTGATCATCTGATGGCCAACGAATTCGGCGTCACCGCTTGGGGTCGAGCGTGGCTGCGGACGGTGGAGCGGACCGCGGCGTCCGGTCCGAACCCGTCCCTGCCGACGGCTCGCACCCTGGCACGCAACGGTTCCCTGGAGTTCACCGTCGTCTCGTCGGGGACCGTCGTCGCCGAGGTGAGCACCAAGGCAAAAACTTCGTCAGTGACGATTGGTGTCCCGCTCTGGACCAAATCCGAGATCGCTGCAGTGAAGAGCCTTCTCCGTTCGGCTGGAAAGGCGAACAGATCCGTCTCCACCGGCGAACTGCCGGACAGCATCGTCACCGAACTGCAGGCTCGAAATATCGCAGTAGCCGTTGATCTTTCGGAGTGCACTGCCAGCTGCGACTGCTCAGGTAGACGCTCGCCGTGCGTTCACCATCTCGCCGCGATCTACGCCCTCGCCGGGCGAATCGACGAGGAACCTGCACTTGCGGTGACGTTACGGAGTGCACCGGTCAAGGCTGGAAAGAAGTCGACATCCACACATTCGCCGGAGTGGATCCCTTTGAGTGATATCAACATCCGCTCGTTCTACGGGGACTGATCTTCTCAGTCGGTACCGAGCGGATCGATGGTCAGGGCGAGCGTCGCGATCAGCACACCCATAACGCCCATCGCCGCAGTGTCGAAGACCCTTCCACGCACCGCGAGCAATCCCACACGGTTCTCGGGAACGAACCACCGAGCGGCAGCTCCGATGATGACGGCAACACCGAAGACGAGGGCGCCGCGGCGCCACCGGTCGGCCAGCACGAGAACAACCGCTGCCGCGATCACGGCGAGGACCGCGAGCATGGGCAGATTCTTCTTCGCGAGGCCGACCAGTGAGGACATCGGACTCAGGCCTCGGCCAGAACCCGCTCGGCGCGCTCGACCACGTTGGTGATCAGGAACGCGCGGGTCAGCGGTCCGACACCACCGGGGTTGGGTGAGACGAAGCCGGCGACCTCGTTGACGTCGGCTGCGACGTCGCCGCGCAGGCCGTCGTCGGTGCGGCTGACGCCGACGTCGAGGACCGCTGCTCCGGGCTTGACCATGTCCGCGGTGATGAGGCCGGGAACGCCGGCGGCGGCGACGATGATGTCGGCGCGGCGAACCTCGGCTGCGAGATCGCGGGTACCGGTGTGGCAGAGCGTTACCGTCGCGTTTTCGCTACGACGCGTCAGCAGCAATCCGATCGGGCGACCGACTGTGACGCCTCGTCCGACTACCACCACGTGTGCGCCTGCAACAGGGACCTCGTAGCGACGCAGGAGATGCAGGATTCCGCGCGGGGTGCACGGCAGCGGGGCTTCCTTGCCCAACACCAGTCGACCGAGGTTGACCGGGTGCAAGCCGTCGGCATCCTTGTCGGGGTCGATACGCTCGAGGGCCGCGTTCTCGTCGAGATGCTTGGGAAGCGGCAACTGCACGATGTAGCCGGTGCACTCGGGATTGGCATTGAGTTCGTCGATCGTCGCGTTGAGCTGTTCCTGCGTGATGTCGGCAGGCAGGTCACGTCGCAAGGAATTGATACCGACCTTGGCGCAGTCGTTGTGCTTGCCGCGCACGTAGGCCGCGGATCCGGGGTCGTCGCCCACCAGGATGGTGCCCAAGCCGGGTGTGATGCCCTCTGCCTTCAGAGCGCTCACCCGCACCTTCAGGTCTTCGAAGATTTCGTCGCGGGTAGCTTTGCCGTCGAGGATCGTTGCAGTCACGGCGACCATTGTTCCAGGTTAGGGTCGATGAGTGACAACGGCTCCGGAACTACGCGGCCCGAGGGTGCTCCTCTCCCCCGTCTCGCCCGACCATCACGCTCGTCTGCGGGCAATTCACCTGCACCCGGACGTCGTGCAGTGGTGGCAGAATCCCGACGACGACTGGCCTGCGGCGCCGGAGGCCGGCACCACGCGCTACAGCATCTTCTACGACGACCACTTGATCGGCTTCATCCAGTGGTACGAAGCGGAAGACAACCCCGACTTCCGCCACGCCGGTCTCGACTTGTTCCTCGATCCCGACTTTCACAGCAAAGGGTTCGGCCGCGAATCGATACGGGTGCTGTGTGCCCATCTGATCGACGACCTCGCATTTCACCGTCTTGTCATCGACCCGGAAGTCGACAACTCCGTCGCCATCGCTTGCTACCGATCAGTGGGCTTCAAGGACGTCGGGGTGATGCGCGAGTACTCGCGAGATCGCCACGGTAAGTGGAAGGACGGCCTGCTGATGGATCTGCTCGCACGGGAATTCATCCGCTGATCGACAGGCCCCGGCCCGAGAGGACAGACATCATGTTGCTGGACAAGGAATTCACGGCCACCTTGCAGAAGAGTGACGCCAAGGGTGGGTGGACCTACGTCATCTGGCCGGAGTCCGCCGAGTTCTTCGGCACCCGCGGCCTGGTCAAGGTTCGCGGGACGATCGACGGACATCCGTTCCAGAGTTCGTTCATGGCCTTGGGAGACGGCAACCACAAGCTGCCGGTCAAAGCCGATCTCCGCAAAGCCATCGGCAAGGAGGCGGGCGAACTGGTGACCGTGCACCTCGAGGAGCGCGTGCAGAGCTAGGCGCTACTACTTCATGTCGACGACAAGACCGTGCGCCGACGCATAAGCCACGGCCTGCATCAACTCGATCTGCGCGTTTCCGACAGACGCGGACGTCCACAGACTCGGGTCGATCCGCGCACCGCGCAGGTCTGCACCTTCGAGTTTGAGTCCACCCGTGCGAGCACCGGACAGATCCGCCGACGCCAGAACCGCGCCCCGCATGTCGGCCCGAACCAAGTTCGCTTCACGGAAGCGGCACGAGGTGAAGTCGATCTTCCTCAAGTCCGCCCCGCCCAGTGAGGTCAACGAGAAGTCGACTTCATCGAGCGTCAACGGCCGGATACGGCAACCGTCGAACGTCGAACCGAGCAGACTGCAGTTTCGGAACGTGCTGTGCCACAGGCTGGTCCGAGCAAAATTGCAGGAGCGAAATGCAGTTCCCGTGTGCACGGACTCCCCCAGATCGGTACCGGTGAAATCACAGTCCGTGAACACCACCGACTCCGTCGTGAGTCCGGTGAGGTCGGCGTCTCGGAAATTGCAGTTGGTGAAAGTGCGCTGACGCCACTTCTGCCCTGCCAGCCGCGCGTCTGAATAGTCTTCGCCGACGACGTCGTCGGATTCTTCGGGGAGCATGTCGTCCATACTGCCCCGCCGCACCGACACCGGTTCAGCGCCCCTGATGGCAGCAGACAATCAGCCGGCCGACACCCAGCGATCTCGTCCGTCGCTACCAATCCCACATACCATCGCTCTGCCCTTTGTCGTCACGCCTGTTGCTCCAGGCGTCGAACAGAATGATCCCGGATTTACCGTTCCTCCCGACGGTTTCGGAGGAACGTAGGCGGGTTCCGTTGTCTTCGGCGGCGTGTACGCCGGGGCGGGCGGAACGTACGGCGTAGTCGTGGTCTCCGGGACCTGCGGAACCAGCGGCACGATCGCCACGGTTGTCGTCGTCGGCGGCACGATCGTTGTCGTCGTCGGCACGAGGGACGAAGTCGTGGTCTTCGTCGTCGACGGGACAGTGCTCTTGGTTGTCGTCGCAGCAGTTGTCGTCGCAGCAACTGTCGTCGAAGAGGTCGCAGCAGGCGTCGTTGATTCTTCCGACTTGCCCGCTCCCGTTGCCGCGGCGATGGCAACCAGCCCCACGACTGCTGCGCCGGCGATCCACGGCCACTTACGCCGCGTCTTGCCTTCCTCGGCGTTTGCGTCCGGCACTGCCGATCCGGGTGCACCGAAGACCTGCGTGGGAGTGCCGAAAGCCTGAGTGGGTGCGTCGACGCCCTTGGGCCGTGTCTGCGCGGTCCACTGCTGACCGTCCCAGTAACGGTCGATCGTGGGGTCGAAGGGGTCGGGGTTCCAACCGGCGGGAGGGTTCATCAAAATGTCCGTTCTGCGAAGAGTGCCGGAAATAGGTTCGCACGGACTGGCCGGTTTGTTACCAATTCGCCCACACTCTTCGACTGCCCTTCTCACGGACGCGGGCGCCGCTGGGCCGCCCGGTACAGTTCCTCGAGTGTTCCGAGTGATGTTCCACGAGCCCCGCATCCCACCCAACACCGGAAACGCGATCCGCATGGTCGCGGGCACCGGTTGCGAACTGCACCTGGTCGGCCCTCTCGGGTTCGACCTGTCGGAGCCGAAGCTCAAGCGCGCAGGCTTGGATTACCACGATCTGGCTACTGTCACGGTCCACGAGAACCTGGCCGCTGCCTGGGACGCCGTCACTCCCGCTCGCGTGTTCGCCTTCACCGCGCACGCGACCACGTCGTATGCCGACATCGCCTACCAACCCGGCGACGTCCTGCTGTTCGGGCCCGAACCCACCGGACTATCCGAAGAAGTACTGGCGGACGAACACGTCACCGAGCGCCTGCGTATCCCGATGCTTCCCGGACGCCGGTCCCTCAACCTCTCCAACGCTGCCGCCCTCGTGACGTACGAGGCCTGGCGCCAGCACGGGTTCAAGGGCGCAGTCTGACCGACGTCAGTAGACGTCCCGGACGTAGCGCTTCTCCGCCGAAAGCGCCTTCACGTACGCCTCGGCACTACGAGGTGCCAGTTTTCCGTGTTGAGCAACCACCCCGTTGAGGGCACTGTCGACGTCCTTGGCCATCCGGTTGGCATCGCCGCAGACGTAGAAGTGCGCTCCCTTCTGCAACCACTCCCACAGCAGCGCACCCCGCTCACGCATCCGGTCCTGGACGTAGACCTTGTCGGCCTGATCCCGTGAAAATGCGAGGTCGAGTTCGGTGAGGAATCCGTCTTTCCGCAATTCTTCGATTTCTTCGCGGTAGTAGAAGTCGGTAGCGGCGTGCTGTTCCCCGAAGAACAGCCAGTTCGGACCCGTGTGCCCCAATGCCCGCCGCTCATGCAGGAAGGCACGGAACGGCGCGATGCCGGTCCCCGGTCCGACCATGATCATCGGGGTCTCGGGATCGGAAGGTGGCCGGAAATGGGTCGACTTCTGCACGTAGATACCGATGTCGTCATCGTGGGCGTGGTCGGCGAGGTAAGTCGAGCACACCCCACGCCGTGGGACACCCGCAACGTTGTAGCGCACCGCGGACACCGTCAACTGCACTTCGCGTGGGTTCTCCTTCGGACTGGAAGATATCGAGTACAGCCGCGGCTGAAGCGGTTTGAGTAGCGAGAGCCATTCGTCCGTCGAGGCACGAACGGGCGACTGCGCGAGAATGTCGACGGACTGTCGTCCCCAAGACCAATCTTTGAGCGTGGAGACGTTCTCCGGCTTCAACAACTCGGCCAAGTCCGAATCGCGGGTTCGTTGATGCACGAACCGAATCATGTCGCTCGAGATTCGAGTGATCTCCAAGCGCTCGGTGAGCGCGGTACGCAAAGTCATGGCACCGTGCTGCCCCAAGTCGACGGTCTCCTCACCGTCGAGGCCGGTAAGGGTGAGCCACTCGTCGACAAACAGGGAACTGTTCCGCGGCCAGACTCCGAGAGCGTCTCCGGCTTCATAACTGACAGTGTCGTCCGGAAGGTGAAAGCCCAACTGCCGCACATCTTTGGAAGAGCCTGGCCGGTTGAGCACGATATTGCGCGTCAAGGCTGTGGCCAACGGTGCCTTCTTGTTGTATTGCAGCGGCGCCGACATCGCCGGTGAAATCGGCACGGCCGCAACGGTTGTCCCAGAATTCTTTGCAACGACGACGTCGGCCGTCTCACCAGCCGCCGAGCGCTGAAGTTCAGCCGTGACAGAGTCCAGCCATCCAGCAGCGGTGTCCTCGAAATCGGGCTCACAGTCCGCGCGATCGACGATACGACTGGCGCCCAGTTCGGCAAGGCGGGCGTCGAGCTTTCGTCCGTGTCCACAGAAGTCGGCATAGTTCGAGTCACCGAAAGCGATGACTGCATAACGTGTCTCGGCCATGCGGGGCGCCGTGTCAGCAGACAATGCATCCCAGAAACCACTGCCGTTGTCCGGGGATTCGCCGTCACCGGAGGTACTGGTGATCAGCAGGACCTCTCTGGTAACTGCCAGGTCGGCGGCCGGGAACTCGTCCATCGCGTGCATCACCACGGGCAAGCCAACTTCCCCGAGACGAGCAGCGCAGGCTGCGGCAAACTCCTCCGCGTTTCCGGTCTGCGATGCCCAGAGCACCACGATCGGCGCGCGTTCCGGCGCAATGCCCGCACTCGATGACAACGCAGGCCCATCCGTGTCAGGGAGTGCGGTCCGCGAGTACAGGCCGGCCAATACGCCGTCGACCCACATCCTCTTTTCGGTCTCGAACGGCGCAGTCGACGGCAAGGTCGGCACACCGGCAGTACGATCACCGTCCGCACGCAACGCCGCGAGAATGCCGGCCAGGTAGCTCTGTTGCAGTGCGTCGAATACCACTGCAGGTGTTCCTGTTTGACCGATGACCCCGGCCAGGACATCCGTTCGCGACAAAACCCGATCATCCGGCGCAGGAGCCTCCCGCGGCGACTCGGCGAGCACTGTCTCGGGTGTGTTCACTGCGACCTTCGTCATAGTGACGGCACAGGCTTTGAACTCCGGTTGTTGCGAGGCAGGGTCAATCGCGTCGTTGGTGACGGCGTTGATGGACAGGTACTCACCGAAGGCGTCGTTCCAGTGAAACGGTGCGAAGCAGTTTCCCGGACGCACTCGGTCGGTGACAATCGCCGGGAGCACAGCGCGGCCGCGGCGTGAGGCAACCTCGATCGCATCCTTGTCGACGACGCCCAGCCTGGCGGCATCGTGGGGATGGATCTCGACGAAGGGACCCGGGTTGAGTTTGTTCAGCTTGGCCACCTTGCCGGTCTTGGTCATGGTGTGCCACTGGTGCGCGAGACGACCGGTGTTGAGCAGGAACGGGTAGTCGTCGTCGGGCATTTCGGCGGGAAGCATGTGCGGCCTTGCGAAGAACATCGCCCGGCCAGTGGAGGTGGGAAATGCGAGCCGCGGAGTGCTGCCGTCCTCGCGGATCAGGAGCCTTTGACTGACACCGTCATTGAGGTATCGGATGGGATGACGGTCCTGATCACTGTCGGGCGGGCACGGCCACTGGATTGACGTCTTGCGGAGTCGCTCGTAGCTGACGCCGCGCAAGTCGTAGCCGGTCTTCGGATTCCAGAACTGCTTGATCTCCTCGAACACCTCTTCGGCGCAGGTGTAGGTGAACGCCTCGCCATACCCCATCTCGCAGGCGATGCGGGCGATGATCTGCCAATCAGGCAGCGCCTGCCCGACCGGATCCAGTGCCTGCTGAAAGAGCGTCAGGTTGCGTTCGGAATTGATCATCACTCCGTCCGACTCTGTCCACAGTGACGCGGGCAGCAGAACATCGGCGTATTCGTTGGTCTCGGTACCCAGGAACGCATCCTGGGTGATGACGAGGTCAGCCTTCTCCAAGCCGTCGATGACGGTCTTGCGGTTGGCTACCGTTGCAACAGGATTGGTGCAGATGATCCAGCACGCCTTGATCTCCCCCGCCGCCATGCGGGAGAACAGGTCGATGGTCCCGCCGCCGATGTCGGTGCGCAGAGAACCCGCCGGGATCCCCCAACGCTCCTCGACGAATTCGCGATCGGCGTCGACCGTCACGGCACGCTGGCCGGGCAAACCTGGCCCCATGTAGCCCATTTCACGCCCGCCCATCGCGTTCGGCTGCCCGGTCAGCGAGAACGGACCGCTGCCGGTCTTGCAGATTGCTCCAGTCGCAAGGTGAAGGTTGCAGATGGCGTTGGTGTTCCACGTGCCGTGGGTGCTCTGGTTCAACCCCATAGTCCAACAGCTCATCCAGTTGGCAGCCTCACCGATCCACTGCGCTGCAGTGCGGATGTCGGCTTCGGGGATACCCGTGATCTCACTGACCTTCTCCGGGGTGTACTCCGCGAGGAAACCGGGCATCACCTCCCAGCCTTCGGTGAAGTCGGCGATGAAGTCGGGATCGGTGTGGCAGTTCACGACGAGCAGGTGGAGTAGCCCGTTGAGTAGCGCAAGATCTGTGCCGGGAGCAATCTGCAGGAACAAGTTCGCCTTGTCCGCGGTGGCGCTGCGTCGAGGATCGACGACGATCAACTTCGCGCCTGCCTTGATCCGCTCCTGCATCCGCAGAAAGAGGATCGGATGGCAGTCTGCCATGTTCGCGCCCGTCACGAAGAACACGTCGGCGTGTTCGAAGTCCTGATAGGAACCGGGCGGTCCGTCGGCCCCGAGAGACTGCTTGTAGCCGGTGCCTGCACTCGCCATGCACAACCGGGAATTCGATTCGATCTGATTGGTTCCGATAAAGCCCTTGGCCAGTTTGTTCGACAAGTACTGGGCTTCGAGAGACATCTGCCCGGACACGTACAACGCAAACGCGTCGGGGCCGTGCTCGTCGATGATCCCACGGAGGCGGTGGGCGGTTTCGGTGATGACGGCGCCGATGTCCGCCGATTCGATCGCATCACCTCGGTGTGGACGGCGATATGCAGATTCCATACGCCCCGGACCTGCGAGCATGTCTGCTGTCGTGGTCCCTTTGGTGCACAGACGCCCGAAGTTGGTGGGATGTGTCTTCAGACCGGAAGACTTCGCAGCCTTCCGACGACCCGTCTCCGGATCGGTGATGATGTCGAGGACGAGACCACAGCCGACCCCGCAGTACGCGCAGAGTGTGTCGACACTGGTGGTAGTGAGTTGAGCGCCCATCGATTCATGCATCCCTTCGACCGAGGATCAAGGTCGATTTCCATCTTCGGATGCAGTTGTTTCGGGAGTTCATGCCCGATGTTGCGTAACAATCACTCTTTCCTCACCGTCCCCTTCTGACCGATGTGCGGTCCCGGAACCAGCGGTCGTCGACGGGTGGCGACACGCGAATGCCCAGTTCTAGCCCCTGCCGCCGAATCGAGCGATGTAGTGCCAGACCTTCTTGACGCCCTGCGGATCGAAGGACGCACCCCGGGCGAACCCCAGGACGGCAGGCGTCAGTCGCCCGTCGATTGCGATCTCTCGCGCGAGGTCGACGACGGCCGCTCCCCGATATTCGGGATGTTCGGCGACCTCATCGACGTCGACCGCGTAACCGTCGTGCCACAGCACCGGGCATGGGAGCGAGTGGGCGATCTCTTCGATGCGTGAGCTCCGGTAGCTCGGGTCCAGGACGAGTGCCTCGACGTCGGTTCCGATGTCGACGGCGCCGTGGACGTGCGCCTCGATGTAGTGGTCGAGCGGATCGTCGAACTCGGCGGCTCCTGCGGCGTCGACCAGGCTCATCGCGTCCGCCGTTCCGAAGAGATCGGGTTCGAAGACACTGTCGGGAAAGCAGAAAGTGGTGCGGTCGAGTGTGTGCTCGGCAAGCCGGAAGTAGGACGAGCCGAACCGAGGAGATGCCCCGTACGGATCGGCGGAAAAGTTCAACGATCCGTACTTCGGCCGTTCCGACGGCTCTCTCTCGTCGTAAGCCCCGCCGAATATCCGACTCTCCCAACGCCAACGATCGCCGCCGTGATGCGCCGTCAGTCCGCCGTTGCTGGTTCGAGTCTCGAACTGGGTCACGTAGGTGCCTCGACGTGCGATCGAGGCCAGAGTCAGACCACGCTCAAATGGGAGGTCTGGATGAAAGTGCAACGTCACCCGGTGATTTCGATCCACCTGGTGACCGTTCGAGAGACTGCGCACGTGCGCAATCGCGGCAGACGAGGGAGTGGAATCAACAGGCATTCGCCCATTATCCGGATACGGAAGCAGCACCGGTGAAGAAGTCGACCAGTGAATACGGTGCGCCTTCACCGAGGCAGAGATCAAGGATCACGTGCGAGTCCGCGGCCTCGGATGCACTGCGTACAAACATCGCTTCCTCGTAGCCGCTCAGTGCCGCTTCGATGTCGTCGGGGTGCGCGGCGATCGCCCTTCCCAGTTCGGCGCCGTCGAACATGGCCAAGTTCGCGCCCTCACCGGATGGAGCCATCAGGTGTGCCGCATCACCGAGGAGCGTGACCCCGGGCACACGATCCCATCGATGCTCGTCGGGAAGGGCATGGATCGCCCGCGGAATCGGAGCGGTTTCGCCGTCTGTGATCAGTGCAGTGAGTTCCGGTGCCCAACCGTCGAACTCGGCCGCGACCCGCGCTGTCGCAGCGGCAGCGTCGGTGAAATCGATACCGGCAAACCACTCCGCCGTACGGTTCAGCTGGACGTAGGTGTGCACGATGTCCCCCGCCTCTCGATGCGCGGCGATCGCTTGTCCTGGTGCGGGCGCGTACATCGCCCCGCCACCGACGGCTTCGGCTGCAGCCGAATGCTTCTCGTCGACGTTGTAGAGGTAGGTCTCGACGAACGTGGTGCCGACGTATTCGGGCTTCGCATCGGAGAGCAGCGGCCGGATCTTCGACCAGGCACCGTCTGCACCGACGAGGAGGTCGGTAGTCACTGTCGAACCGTCGGCAAAGGTCAGTTCGTGTCGGCCGTCAGCGCACTCGTCGGCTGTGTTCGGTGAGCCGAGCGAGCGGACACTGTCGACCTTGCGTCCCCATTCGATCGTGTCGTCCGGAAGGGAATCGATCAGGATCCGACGGAGGTCTCCGCGCAGCACTTCGGGACGTGCTCCCGTGCCGTCGTCGGGTTCGTCGAGGAGCACGGTGGCGTGTTGATCGAGTACGCGCGACGCGGCGCCGCCCGCGTGGATGATCGCGCGGAACTCGTCGATGAGGCCGGCAGCCTGGAGCGCCGCCTGGCCATTGTGTTCATGGATGTCGAGTTGTCCGCCCTGGGTACGGGCTTCTGCCGACGGTTCAGCTTCGTAGATTTTCGCGGGAAGGCCGTGAATGTGGAGGACGCGCGCGAGGGTCAGGCCGCCTAGGCCCGCCCCGATGATCGTTATCGAGTTGCTCATGTTTGTTTCCTTTCAGGCTTCTATTGGAACGTCGTTCCAGTGATCATCTTGGAACGGCGTTCCAGACATGTCAAGATGGTGCGCATGGCGACCAGGAATCAGCGGACCGAACGACGTACGGACGCGCTCTCGAAGGAGCGAATCGTCGAGGCTGCGATCGAGATCCTCGACGACGAGGGCGAAACTGCGCTGACATTTCGCGCACTCTCCGCACGCCTGGCAACAGGAAGCGGGGCGATTTACTGGCACGTCGCCAACAAGAGCGAACTGCTCGCCGCGGCGACCGACGACGTCATCGCCCGCGTGACAACCGAAGGAACCGAAAGCGCAACTCCACGCGAGGCGATCCGGATCATCACCCTCGGTGTGTTCGACGCGATCGACGCTCACCCGTGGGTCGGCACCCAACTCTCGCGCGAGCCGTGGCAATCAGCAGTGATGCAGATCTTCGAAAGTCTCGGCACACAGCTCCAGGCGCTGGGCGTTCCCGAATCGGCACAGTTCGACTGCGCGTCCGCACTCCTGAATTACGTACTCGGCCTCGCCGGCCAGTACGCCGCGGGCGCCCGCCTCCTCCCCCGCGAGACAGACCGATCCGCTTTCCTTTCGACCGTCGCCACACGATGGGACGAACTCGACCCTGCGAAGTACCCGTTCCTCAATCAGGTGTCGACACAACTGCGCGACCACGACGACCGCGAGCAGTTTCTGGCAGGTATCAATCTCATCCTCGCGGGGATCGACACCGCCAGATAGCAGCCGCAGCCGTCAGCGCGAATGAACAGCAGTGTTGGAACCGAGCGCGATGTCGAGGAAATCCCTTGCTGCACCGCGTAATCCGCGATCTGGATCCCAGACGGCCTGGAGCCGCCTCGGCATCCGCAAGCCGTCGACGTTGACCGCGACCAGTCGCCCGTCCGTCAGATCTGCAGCCACGGCCAGCGACGAGAGAACGGCGGGCGCATTGCCGGCCACTACCGCAGCTTTGACGGCCGTGCACGAAGTGAGCTCGAGCAACGGCGGCACACAATCGGGAACGGCATTCTCGAGCGTCAACCGCGTACCGGACCCTGACTCGCGCTGAATGAGCGGTGTGCGTGCGAGGTCTGCAACCGGAACGGGCACACCATTGGCCCAGTCGTGTCCCGGCGGCACAACCACGACGAGGTGATCACGTGCCACCTCGCACGACGCGAGCGCCGACGGCACATCCGGCCCTTCGACGAATCCGATGTCGGCCTGGCCTGCCTGCACTTGAGCAGACACGTCCGAGGAATTGTGCAAGCTCACCGACGCCACGACGTTGGGGAACTTGTGCCGCATCGCGACCGTCCATCCGGGAACCAGATACTCGGCGATGGTCATGCTGGCCGCGACGGTGACGGCAGCGTCGCGTTCACCGCGAAGTGCCGCAACTCCCGATGCCATTTCCTCGGCACTGACGAGGATGTGACTTGCCCACTCGAGAATCAGACCGCCCTCGGCGGTGGGACGAACACCGGTCGCCGCTCGATCGAAAACCTTGATGCCGAGCTGACGTTCGACCGAACGCACACGGGCGCTGACTGCCTGCTGACTGAGTCCGTGCTCCCGGCCGGCAGCACCCATGCTGCCCAGACGCCCTACGGAAAGCAGGACGTCGAGGGCACTGAGCTCCGGCACCCGAGGGGACAACGACATAGACCAAGATTAGACCCACAAGGCGAGTTTGTGGGCATTCAAGGACAACCGGTCTACCGGTACGAACCGGATGAGACGACAGTGAAATACATGACCACCACCACGAGTCCCACCTTCGCCCACATCACCCCGAACTGGTTCGCGGCAGCGATGGGAACGGGAATCGTCTCGGTGGCCGCCGCTTCGCTCGAACCGGAGATCGAGGGCTTGAAACTGGTCTCCGAGATCTTCTGGGTTCTGGCGGTTCTCGTACTGTGCGCCTTGATCGGAGCATTTGCCACCCATTGGTCACAACATCGATGTCAGGCCGTCGCCTACCTGCACAGCCCCGCGATGTTCCCCTTCTACGGCGCCGTCGCAATGGCACTTCTGACCGTGGGATCCGCAACCGGCATCACCGGCCCGGACTTCCTCGGCCACGACGTGGCGATCACCGTGTCGCTGACACTGTGGACACTCGGCACGGCACTCGGCCTGGTCACCTACGTCGTGATGATGATTCGACTCGTTCGAGATGCCGGGATGGCGACGGCAATGCCGTTCTGGCTCATGCCCGTCGTACCCCCGATGGTCTCGGCCACCACCGGCGCAGCCGTCAGCACCCACATGCCCGAAGGCGCTCCGCGCGTCGCGGTACTGGTCTTCTGCTACATCCTGTTCGCTCTGGCGCTGACCGCCGCCATCGGCATTCTGGTAGCCGTCGCCAGGCAGTTCGCACGCAACCACTCGGCGGGCGTCGACGTGATCCCGTTCAATGCCATTCCCTCACTGTGGATTCCGTTGGGCGTGATCGGACAGTCGATCGCAGCATCCAACCTGTTGGCCGCCGCCTCACGGCATGCACTCGGTACCGAGCACGCCGACACCCTGCACGAATTCGGAATCGCATACGGAACCGTCGTCGGAATCATCGGCGTGATCGCGTTTGTCACCGTCACCGTCGTCACCATCCACGCACTGCGCCGCGGATTGGACTTCTCACTCGGCTGGTGGAGCTTCACTTTTCCCATCGGAGCATGTGCCGTCGGCGCGAATGCATTCGGAGTCGCCACCGGTTCGACGCTGATTCTGGGAATCGCACTTGCCCTGCTGACCGTGCTGATCCCCATCTGGGCAACCGTCGCGGTACGGACCGTCCGCTCGATCCGCAGCGGCGCACTTCCCGCAGCCGCCTGAAATCGCACCGATGAGTTTCGGCTCGCCGTACGGTCTGTACTCACGTAGACCATTGTCGAGAGCGGGAGTACACGGTGAGTCAGTTGTTACGAGTGCAGAATTTCAACGTTTCCAGCGACGGAATAGCATGCGGTCCGGACCAGAGTTTCGAGAGCCCGTTCGGCCTCGACCACGGTGAAATGTTTGCGTGGGCGGGAGCTACGGCCAGCTGGCCCAACCGCACCGATCCCGGCGGCGGCCGCGGCCTCGACGACTATTTCACCCGAGACTTCTCCAACAACATCGGTGCCGAAATCATGGGCCGCAACAAATTCGCACCCCACCGCGGCCCTTGGGAGAATCTCGAGTGGCAGGGCTGGTGGGGCGACGAGCCACCGTTCCACACCCCGGTATTCGTCTTGACCCACCACGTGCGGCCGTCATTCACACTCTCGGACACGACATTCCACTTCGTCGACGCCGACCCGGCGACGGCCCTCGAGCAGGCACGTGAGGCGGCGCAGGGCAAGGACGTTCGACTTGGCGGCGGAGTCAGCACTATCCGTGAATTCCTCGACGCCGATCTGGTCGACACGATGCACGTCGCTGTCTCACCGATCGAATTCGGATCCGGTCTACGCCTGTGGGAGACACCCGACGAATTACGTGATCGCTTCAACCTCGAAATCGTGCCGAGCCCGAGCGGCGTGACGCATCACCTGTTCTGGCGAAAGTGACCTGTTGGGGCAGCGCCGAATGCGGGGCTGCCCCAACAGCTACGCCCTATTCCCCGGTCTCGACCTGACGACCCGACTGGTACCACGCCATCGTTCCACCGGCCACCGAAACGGCATTGATGCCGCGGGCCTGGAGATATTCAGCGGCTTGCAAGCTCCGTCCCCCGACGGCGCAGATGATGTACACCGTTTCTGCGTCCGGGATCTCGCCGACGCGGGCGACGAACTCGCTGAGCGGAATGAGCGACGCACCCGGAACGCGCACCTGAGCGAACTCGTCGGCCTCACGGACGTCGATCAACGGCTCACCCGCCGCCAGCGCCGCGTCCAGTGCATTCAAGTCGACTTCCAACATTTTTCTGCGTCCTGCCTTCGTGTTCGCTGCTGTCCGAATAGACGGTACCGCGTGTTTTCCTGCGGCTCCCTTTACGATCTGACAATGACCAATACCGTTCCCGAAAAGTCGGGTTTTTGGAGTCGCCCGTCCTTGTGGAAGTTGCTCTCGGTGATCGTCGCCTATTTGGCCTTCTACCTCGCCGTCGGGCAGGTTACCTCGCGGGTTTTTGCCGACCAGATCGACACGGACAACGTTGTCGCAAGCGCTTCCAGCATCATCTTCGGCGTCGCATTGCCTATCGCGATCGGCGCAATCGCACTGCTGATCTTCGCGACCAAGCTGGGCTGGCTGCGCGACATCTTCGGACCACAACCCATACGCGGGCGCGGGTGGATGTGGATCGGCCCGATTATCGTGGTCGCCGCCATCGCTGCACACCTGGTCGGAACGGATTGGAGCGAGTGGTCGACCGGGGAGATCGTTTCCCTGATCGCTCTCGGTGTGTGCGTGGGGCTCGCGGAAGAACTGCTCACCCGAGGTATCGCCGTGAAGATGCTCCGCGACGCCGGCCACCGCGAACGGTTCGTCGCGGTCGTATCGTCCTTGTTGTTCGCGCTCATGCACACCGTGAACTTCATTGCGGGGATGGAACTGGCAACCGTTCTCGGCACAGTCGTCTATACGTTCGGATTCGGCATGTGCATGTACCTGACCATGCGAGTGACGGGGACTATCTGGGCCGCAATCGTGTTGCACGGCCTCACCGACCCCACCACCATTCTCTCGACCGGCGGGTTGGACACGTCCGTGACTACAGAGGTGAGTGGCGCCGCCGCGATCGCGTCCCTCCTGACGGTCCTGTTGATCGCTTTCGGTGTAGTTGCCATACTCCTCATTCGAGGCCGAGTCGGCGAAGACCAGCCCACACACGTCACGGCCTGACGGCTCGAGACGTTCGGACATACTTGTACCCATGCCTTCTCGAACCACATACTCGATCGCCGTCGTGACTGCGTCGTGCGTATTGGCGCTCTCCGGTGCCGTCACTCCGGCCACCGCAGGGGTTCCGGCCGCTCCCGAAGCCGCGACTACCGAATCCATCGCATCGGAGTCGATCAGCGATCTGTACGCAGCCCAGGGTGCGCACGAGGTGGCTGCCGATTCCGTTCCCGGGTACCAACTGTTTTACCCAGCCGACTTGTCCGCTGACGGCAATCGGCTTCCTGTCGTCACCTTCGGCAACGGCAGTTACGCGACTTACGAGGAGTACGAAGCCCTCCTACGTCACCTCGCGTCGTGGGGTTTCGTCGTCGTGGTAGCCGACAGCAGCGTCACCGGAGACGGTACCGAGATCTTGGCTGCCGCCCAGTACATCGTGGATCAGGACACCAACGCGGAAAGCATCTTTCACCAGCGGATCGACACCGACAACATAGCCTCGGTGGGGCACTCGCAGGGTGCAGGCGGTGCGATCAACGCGGCAACTCGGTCGACGAATCTGATCACCGCCACGGCGGTGCTCGATTTGCCGGACCCGTGGTGGGCCTCGCGACCCGTCGACGTGATCGACGTGGCGAAGTTGACCGGGCCGACGTTCTTCATGACCGGCGCCGACGACCCTGTCTCCACCGCCGATCCGCAAGCGGAGTACTTCGACGAAACCGCGGGGCCGGCCGTCCGCGGCAGACTGCTTGGCGTCGGCCACAATTGGGCCGTCGACGGCGAAGGATTCCGGGGTTACCTGACAGCGTGGCTGAGGTTCACCCTCAGCGGCGACCAGACTGCCGCACGTGCGTTTGTCGGCGACTCGGCGGAAATCCTCACCGATCCCCATTGGGACCGGCAAGCAATCAAGGGTTTGTGATGACGATCTTGCCGTAGGCCCGCCCGGATTTCTGCTGCTCGAAAGCGTCAGCGAGGCGGTCGAGGCTGTAGGCAGAATCTATGACGGGACGAAGCGCGAGGCTTTCCAGACCTGCAACCATCTGCTCCTGATGTGTACGACTGCCCACCAGAACACCTTCGATGGTGACCTGTTTGGTCAGGAGCGAAGTCAGGTCGATCGACGACGAGGGGCCGTTCATGATGCCCAGCGCGCAGATCCGGCCGCCGGGTCGGACTGCTGCGAGAGATTGACCGAGGGTGGACGGCCCGCCGACGTCGAGGACAAGATCGATTCCGCCGCTGAGCCGCATCGCCTCCGCTCCCCAGTCCGGGCGCTCGCGGTAGTTGACCACGTGATCGGCACCGAGCTCGGTCAATCGAGCCATCTTGTCGGCGGCCGACGAGGTTGCGATCACCTGAGCTCCAACAGCTTTGGCCAGCTGCACGGCAAACAGCGCTACCGTGCTGGTCCCGGGGATCAA
Organism: Rhodococcus sp. IEGM 1306; assembly: GCF_036541985.1. NCBI lineage: Bacteria > Bacillati > Actinomycetota > Actinomycetes > Mycobacteriales > Nocardiaceae > Rhodococcus > Rhodococcus sp. IEGM 1306. Next base: position 134,167 of record NZ_JAZHFF010000005.1, on the reverse strand, counting down.
CACCGTCGAACCTGGGATGATCGGAACGCCGGCAAACAGTGCGCGCCACGCTGACAATCCCGCGGTGGGCAAGGTAGCGGCTTCCTCGTAGGTGTAGTTTCGCGGCATCACTGTCACAGCCGCTACCGGCACGGTGACGGTGTCGCGGGCGAACCCGTCGGCACCGTCACCCGGTGAATTTCCGAATCCGTCGAAATCCGGTGCGCCGCTCCGCCAATGCGGCAGATAGGTGCTCATCACGCGATCTCCGACGCTGAACTGCGTTACGCCGTCTCCGACCGCAACGACCTCCCCGGCAGCATCGGACAACAGGATCCGCGGACCGTCGGTGGCTATCTCGCCGGTCGCCACGAGGTAGTCGTGGTGGTTGAGCGAATTCGCGTGGATCGCGATCGTCACTTCGCCCGCGTCCGGCCCTGGCGTCTCGATGGTCCTCGATTCGAGGTTGTTCAATCCTCCGGGCGGAAGTACGTACACGGCGCGGTTGGTCATGGTGTGGATCCTCGCACGAATGATGATTTCGGGTGATGTTCGGAAAGATGCTGCGGCTCAGAGAAGAGAAGCGGTGAACCCTCCGTCGAGAACCAGACTGCTGCCGTTGCACCACGACGACTGGTCACTGGCAAAGAACACTGCCGCGGCGGCAACTTCCTCGGTCCGGCCGTAGCGCGTCTGCTTCGTGACCATCAAATCGTCGAAGCCGCCGGACTCGAGGCCGAGGGCGTTCTCGAAATCCTGCTGGTGACTCTTGACCAGGTCGGTATCGATGAATCCGGGCAGCAAAGCGTTCGCGCGGATTCCGTGAAAGCGAAGTTCGGCCGAGAGGGTTTCGGTGAGATTGCGAACCGCAGCCTTGGCGGCGGCGTAGCTGCCGATCAACGGCGACCCTGTTGTCGACGAGATCGACGAGATGTTCACGATCGAACCGCCACCGGATGCGACGAGCGCGGGTAACGAATGACGGACGGTCAAGAACACTCCGTCGAGATTGACGGACATGACTTTCCGCCAGTCCTCGAACGAGGTCTCGATCAGTGGAGTAGTAATGGCGATGCCGGCGTTGGGTACTACGACGTTCAGTCCGCCGAACTCGTCGACCGCTCTGGCGACGAGATCCTTGACCTGCTGTTCGTCGGTAACGTCGGTAGTGACAGCGATCGCCCCGTCGATCGAGTCCGCCACTGCCTGTGCTGCGTCACCGTTGATGTCGGAGACTACGACGCGGGCACCCTCCGCCCCGAATGCCCGGGCGATTGCCGCACCGATGCCTGCGCCTGCTCCGGTGACTATCGCAACTTTGTTCGCGAGAAGATCAGACATGTCAGCGTTCCCCTTCAGCTCTCGGCCGGGACGTAGAAGAGCAATTCGGGACTGGTCTCACCGGTGGTCGCGATGGCCTCGGACATGTCGAGAGTTCCGTCGCCCAAAGCACTTCCCAACGCCTGGGCGGTGCCCGCGAGATCTTCCGTGTCGAGTTGATAGATGCTCAGGTAGCGGCGCGCGGGCAATGCCTCCTCGGGCAGCAACTGCACATCCGCGAGAGAGAATCGGGAGGCGGAGACAACCCCGGGCACTCGCTCGACGACCTGCGGGATATGTACGTCGTCGTACCAGCGGTTGAATGCTTCCTCCGAAGACGGATCGGCGGGGTGTACGTGTGCGACGAGAATCGCTGTGCTCATGAAGTTCCTCTTCGACTCGAAGTGCTTTGGATTCAGCATGTTTGGAAGGCGACGATATTCACGCGCAAGGCAACTGACCGCGGCTGCGTGTGGTGAATCGATCGCGCTCAAGCGACAACCCTAGGGAGCAAATGTGACCCGCACCATATGCTCGGAGGTCAGAGTTGAGCTCCGCCTTTGTCCTCTCGGCACAAAACTGTCTCTCGGCACTAACACGGTGGCCAGAATCAGGCGTTAACGGAAGTCTCGCGATTTGGCCGTAACTCGCAGATCCATCAGCTGCATCCGGTCTGCCACGACGGTGACAGCGCCTTCTGCATTTTGCACCTTCCCTCGAATAAGCAACGCCGGCGCCGTATTTGCCAGTTTTCGGTACTTTGCCCACAACCCCACCGAACACACGACATTGACCATGCCGGTTTCGTCTTCGAGGTTGATGAACGTGACGCCCGCAGCTGTTGCCGGGCGCTGCCGGTGTGTGACTGCTCCCCCCACCAGCACACGGTCACCGTCCGGGATGTCGAGAAGTCTCGACGCCGGCACCACGCCAAGCGCGTCGAGCTGTGGGCGGAGAAACTGTGTCGGGTAGGTGTCGGGAGATACTCCTGTCGCCCAGACATCCGCTGCCGCCAATTCGACGTCGCTCATTCCGGGCAGGGTGGGAGCTGTGACCGATGCACCGATACCCGGCAAGCGGTCGGGGCGCTCCCCTGCCGCAGCGCCCGCTGCCCACAGCGCTTCTCTACGCGAGATGCCGAAGCTGGCGAGCGCACCGGCGGTCGCCAACGATTCAGCCTGTGCGGTAGTCAGTTCCACCCGGCCGGTCAGATCGAGAAACGACGTGAACGGTCCACCGAGGTCACGCCGTTCGACAATCTTCTCGGCCAGTGCATCGCCGATGTTGCGCACCTCCCCCAATCCCAGCCGAACCTCGAATCCACTTGCCTCGACGGTGGCGTGCGCAAGGCTGACATTGATGTCTGCACCGTGTACCTGCACTCCGTGCCGGCGCGCGTCGGCAACCAACGACTGCGGCGAGTAGAAACCCATGGGCTGCGCGCGCAGAAGTCCGGCGCAGAACGCAGCGGGATGATGGAGTTTGAACCACGAGGAGTAGAAGACCAGCGCGGCAAAACTCTGTGAATGGCTTTCCGGGAAACCGAAATTGGCAAACGCATACAGCTTTTCGTAGATCCGGTCGGCAACCTCGTCGCCGATGCCGTGTAGGTCTCGCATGCCCTGATAGAATCTCGCGCGCAGTTGTTCCATCTTCTCGGTGGAGCGTTTCGATCCCATTGCCCGACGCAATTGATCGGCCTCGGACGGCGTGAAGCCCGCAACGTCGACGGCCATCTGCATCAACTGTTCCTGGAACAGCGGAACCCCCAACGTGCGTTCGAGTGCCTTCTCGAGCGACGGATGGTCGTAGGACACAGGTTCGAGTTTGTTGCGCCGACGAATGTACGGATGCACTGATCCGCCTTGAATCGGCCCCGGACGGATGAGCGCGACCTCGACCACCAGGTCGTAGAAGTTTCGAGGCTTCAGACGCGGCAGTGTCGCCATCTGCGCACGTGATTCCACTTGGAACACCCCCACCGAATCTGCCCGCTGCAGCATCTCGTACACCGCCGTTTCCGACAGATCGAGTTGCGCCAGATCGACTGTGATGCCTTTGTGTTCGGCCACCAGATCCATCATGTAATGCAATGCAGAGAGCATGCCGAGGCCGAGCAGGTCGAACTTGACCAGCCCAGCGGCAGCACAGTCGTCCTTGTCCCACTGCAGGACACTACGATTGGCCATTCGCGCCCACTCCACCGGGCAGACGTCGGCGATAGGACGATCGCAGATGACCATGCCGCCCGAGTGTATACCGAGGTGCCGCGGATAGCCTTCGATCTGCGCCGCCAGTTCGAGTACCGGACGCGGAATATCTGTATCCGCATTCTTGTCGATACCACCCCACCGGCCGACCTGCTTACTCCACGCATCTTGCTGTCCCTGCGAAAAGCCCAGTGCCCGAGCCATGTCCCGCACCGACGACTTTCCTCGATAGGTGATGACATTGGCGACCTGCGCGGCATACGTACGCCCGTACTTCGCGTACACGTGCTGGATCGCCTCTTCCCTACGGTCGGACTCGATGTCCACGTCGATGTCGGGCGGGCCGTCACGTTCGGGCGCAAGAAACCTCTCGAACAACAATTTGTTGCGAACCGGATCGACATTGGTGATGCCGATCGCGTAACACACCGCCGAGTTCGCAGCGGAACCTCTTCCCTGACAGAGGATGTCGTTGTTCTTGCAGAACGACACGATGTCATGCACCACCAGGAAGTATCCGGGAAAGTTCAATCCCTCGATGATGGCAAGTTCATGTTCGAGCTGTTTGTATGCCTTCGGTGCACCTTCCGGCGGTCCGTAGCGTTCCAGCGCCCCCACCATGGTGAGCTCACGCAACCACGACGCCTCGGTATGCCCGGCGGGAACGTCGAACGGTGGCAGTTTGGGCGCGATGAGCTTGAGATCGAAAGCGCACTCACGACCAAGATCGGCGGCACCACTGACAGCCTCGGGATAGAGCGAGAACAGTGTCGCCATCTCCGCGCCGGACCGCAGGTGCGCTCCGCCGGTAGGGGCCAACCATCCTGCTGCCTCGTCCAAGCTTTGACGCGACCGCACAGCCGCCATTGCCATGGCGAGGCGTCGACGCGGAGGAGCGGCGAAGTGCGCGGCGGTGGTCGCCACCGTACGTAGTCCATGCTCTCTCGCCAATTCGGCCAGAACGGCATTGCGCTCGTCGTCCTCCGCCAACCCATGATGGGTGAGTTCCACCGACACTCGCTCCGCCCCGAATCGCTCGACCAGATCCAGCAAGGCATCCGCCGCTGCTTCGCGACCACCCGACGTCAAGGCTTGCCGCACATGACCTTTCCGGCACCCGGTCAGGATCTGCCAGTGGCCACCGGCCGCTTCGGTCAGCACGTCGTAGTCGTACTGCAGTTTGCCCTTCTCGCCGCCCGCCAGATGCGCGGCAGCGATCTCCCGCGAAAGCCGGCGATACCCTTCCTGCCCACGGGCAAGCACCAGGAGGTGTGTTCCACCGGGATCTGCCGTGCCGGTTCTGGGTACCGAGTCCAGAGAAAGCTCAGCTCCGAAGACTGTGCGCATTCCCCATTCACGTGCGGCTTCCGCAAACCTCACCACGCCGTAGAAGCCGTCGTGATCGGTGACGGCGATAGCTTCGAGCCCGAGACGCACTGCTTCCTCGACCAGCTCTTCCGGCGGCGATGCACCGTCGAGGAAACTGAAGGCCGAGTGAGCGTGCAGTTCTGCGTAAGGAACTACACCGGCACCACGGGTGAGCTCGCCCGCGTGGTACTCGCCGCGCTTTCTTGACCAGGCGGGGCTGTCACTTCCATCGCCCGGAAACAAATCCTCATGTTCCACACGGCCGGGTCGTCCGGAAAGCACCCGTTCCATCTCGGACCACGTCGGCGGCCCATTTCCCCAACCCACACTGACCTCGCACCTGATCGAGTCGGCCGTCAGGGACGACCGACTGCTCGAGGATGCCGAAAGGGAAGACGCACCACATGCATCGAACTGATGTTCGATGAGGATTCAGTCTGCCAGGTCGCTCACCCACAGTCAACAGAGCGAATCTCAACCCTCACCGTCTCGTCACATTCAGATGTACGCATGTCTGCACTCCGTTCACTTTGGCCCCAGATCATTAGCGGCGTTCATAATCTCCATCCATACTGTTTCCAGGAGTACTACTCGTATGTCGTTCTCGCGCAACACACGTAGGTTGACGGCCGTCGCCGGCGCCGTCGCCGTTCTGGCCGCTGCCGGCTGCAGCAGCAGCGCCGACGAGGCCACAGGCTCGAACGGCGCGACCGTCGATCGCGCCGCGACCGGCGAATTGTCCTCGAACGGTGGCGCTCGTCGCATCGACGGTGATCAGTCGGCCGCAGTGCGCGACGCCGTCAATGCCTCCGGCGCGAAGAACGTCATCCTCCTGATCGGGGACGGCATGGGCGACTCGGAGATCACAGCCGCACGCAACTACGCCGAAGGCGCTGCGGGCAGCTTCCCCGGCCTCGACGCCCTGCCGATCACCGGCCAGTACACGCACTACGCGTTGACCAAGGACGGCAAGCCCGACTACGTCACCGACTCCGCTGCCAGTGGATCGGCATGGTCCACCGGCACCAAGACCTACAACGGCGCGATTTCCGTCGACATCAAGGGTCAGGCCCAGTCGACCGTCCTCGAGATCGCCAAGGCGAACGGCAAGGCCACCGGCAACGTCTCCACTGCCGAGGTGCAGGACGCCACCCCCGCAGTGCAGGTCGCACACGTCAGTGGCCGCAAGTGCTACGGGCCGGAGGCAACGTCCAAGTCCTGCCCGGAGAACGCCATCGAGAACGGCGGCAAGGGGTCGATCAGCGAACAGCTCCTCGACACCCGAGCCGACGTCACCTTTGCCGGCGGCGCCAAGTCCTTCGCTGAGACCGCGAAAGCCGGTGACTGGCAGGGCAAGACACTCAACGAGCAAGCTGCCGCTCGTGGCTACCAGCTGGTGAAGAATGCCGCCGAGATGAACGAGGTCGGCAAGGCAGATCAGGATGCACCTGTGCTCGGCTTGTTCGCCGACGGCAACATGCCCGTCCGCTGGGAAGGCTCTGTCGCCACCCGTGACGGTTACCTGCAACCCGCCGAAACCTGCGTCGACAACCCCAAGCGAACCTCCGACGTACCCAAGCTCGCGGACATGACGCAGAAGGCGATCGACCTACTGAAGGTCAACGACAACGGATTCTTCCTCCAGGTCGAAGGTGCCTCGATCGACAAGCAGGATCACGCAGCCAACGCGTGCGGTCAGATCGGTGAAACCGTCGACCTCGACGAAGCTGTGCAGAAGGCACTCGAATTCGCGAAGACCGACGGAGAAACCCTGGTCATCGTTACCGCCGACCACGCTCACACCAGCCAGATCGTCACCAACGTCAGCGCGGACGACATCGCCACCATCGCCAAGGACCAGAATATTCCGGTCGAGCGCGCCCAGGAAATCGTCTACCCCGGACTGACCCGCAAGCTGACCACCAAGGACGGCTCGGAGATGACGATCAGCTACGGAACGTCCGAGGATCCGGCTGTCGAGTCCGAAGGACACACCGGAACTCAGTTGCGTGTAGCAGCTTTCGGCCCGCACGCCGCCAATGTCAGTGGCCTCACTGACCAGACCGATCTGTTCTTCACGATGACCGACGCGCTGGGTCTCGACCGTTCCAAGGTCGCAGCTCACTGATCCGACAACACCTGAATCCGCTCACCCACAGTCACACCAGAGCGGCCAAGGCGCGCACCCTATCTTCGGGTGCGCGCTTCGGGCAACTGGTGCACTTGCCTTCACCGGGCACCTCGTAGATCAGGCAGCACGACGCCCGCTGCGTGAATCTGCGTCGCCCTGATGCCACTGGTGTCAATGGATTGGAAACGCGCACAACACTTTCATTGCGGTCGACATCGACGAAACGCGGAACCGGAATGCCCGGGTTCTCGCCGCGGAGAACATCGATCAGACCGGCCGCAAATGCACTTCCACGCTCCCTCGCGCTACCGGCTGCGTCAAGGCTGCGATTGGCGATGGAATCCGTCGTGATCGCCCACAGCGCCTGCTGCCGAACGCCGGACACCTCGGCGAGTACTTCGATCACGGGGCTGAGTGAACGGAACATCGCGTGACCCAACTCCGCCACACTCCGCGAGATCGGAATGACCGATCCGGCAGCAAACCCGCCCAGATAGCCGTTGTCACGCAAGAAGATCCGCCCACCGTCCAACGATGGATCGGCCGCGAACCCGGTGACCATCCCGGTTCCGATCGGAATGCCGGTCAGTGTCGAGCTGGCCGAGTACCACCACAACGTGCAGTTCACTCGGCTGTCCGAACTCCCCCACCGCTCGGCCGTATCGGCGACGCGAGCTGCCAACCACTGGGGGTCGGTCATCAACACCGCGGGCACCGTATCCGGATATGCGGTCAGGTCGTCGAAGAACGGCACAGCTACTGCCATACGGGCGTAGATCCCGGCTATCGATTCCGTCATGCCAGCCCCAATATCTCCATCCGCGGGCGTACGCCGCGTTCGACTCGCGCCTTGATGCCGAAAACCTCGGCCAACAGCGGCTCGTCCAACACCTCGACCGTAGACCCACACGCGCGGAGTTCACCTTCGGTGAGCACGGCAAGGTTGTCGCAGTACTCGACTGCCAACCGTAGATCGTGCATCGTGACCACAACTGCGAGCCCCGCCGACGCCAGTTCGGCGAGCAATTCCATCACGATCAACTGGTGACGAAGATCGAGATGATTGGTCGGCTCGTCCAACAACAGAACCTTGGGCTCCTGAGCCAATGCGCGCGCTATCGAGACACGTTGCCGCTCACCGCCCGACAGAGTCGACACGTCCCGTCCGGCAAGCTCGACCAAACCGACCTGCTCGATGCATCGATCCACGATGGTTGTGTCACGATCCGTGCTTCGGTCCAACCAGCTGCGGTGCGGAGTTCGTCCGAGTGCGATCGATTCACGGACCGAAAGTCCTGCCGAGACAGTAGGTTCCTGAACACTTGCCGAGATGGTTCGGGCGATGTCCTTACGCGAGAGCGTCGTCGAGTCGGCTTGATCGATCAGAACTGCGCCACCTGTCGGAGTCAAAGCGTTGTAGCAGCAGCGCAGTGCCGTCGTCTTGCCACTGCCGTTCGGTCCGACCAAGCCCAATATTTCACCGGACGTCACTGCGAAAGTGATGCCGCGCAAGACTTCGCGGTTGCCGAGCCTCGCCCGGGTCTCGACGAGTTCGAGCAGAGGCGCAGCTTCGGCATCCTTCGGGAGTGTCCCTGTTCTGGCCTGTGTCACTGTTCTGATCTGCGTCACTGTTCGAGCCTCCGATACTGCCGGTAGAGCATCCAAACGAAGATCGGTGCACCGACGAGAGCGGTGATCACTCCGACCGGAACTTCAGTGGATTGTGCCACCGAGCGCGCAGCGGTATCCGCGGCTACCATCGCGACGGCGCCCAGCAGGGCTGCAGCAGGGAGCAGTCGAATTGCTCTGGTGCCAACGATGAAACCGGCCAGATGTGGGATCAGCAGACCGATGAATCCGATTCCACCGGCAACGCTGACTGCCGCGCCCGCCAGTACGGAGACCGCAAGCAAGGACAACACACGGAACCGTCGGACGTTCATACCGAGTGCAGCAGCCCCGTCGTCACCGGTCTGCAAGACGTCCATCCACCGCGAACTGAACAGAAGGGCGGTACCGACGACGACCAGCGTGATCGTCGGGAAGATCAGCGTCGACCATCGCGCATCACCGAATCCGCCGGCGAGCCAATGCATAACTCCAGTGATGTGACGCTCGTCCGCAATCACCAAAAGACAAAAGGTGATCAATGCCGAAAATATCTGTCCGAGTGCAACACCCACAAGAATGATCGCAGTCGGCTGCGGATACCGTCCACCAATCAGTAAGGCGAGGAACAACGGAATCATCGCCCCGATGAACGCTGCAACAGGAATCGTGAATACGCCGAGCATTCCGGTTCCGATCCCTAGAACCGTCACCAAGACCACCATGAATCCTGCGCCCGACGAGACACCGAGCAGATATGGATCGGCAAGCGGATTACGCGTGACCGCCTGAGCGACCGCGCCCGCCATGGCCAACGAAGCACCCACCACCGCCGCGGTGAGTGCGCGGGGTAGGCGGGAGTCGATCACGATCGACTCCCGCGCCGCGGTCCACCACGTCTCGAAAGTCCCCGGCGCCAAACGAGCTCCGACTATCGCCCACACGTCACCGACGGGAATACGAACCGACCCGAAGGACACCGCCAGCCCCATGACCACGGCAAGCGCCACACACAGCGCTGCAAGCAAGGCGGTATAGCTGGAACGAGACCTGGTCACTGTGCCGGAACTACGCCCGGATGCAGACCCGCCGCGATGGTCTGGGCCGAGCGCACCAGACGAGGGCTCTCGAAGAAGTCGTCGAGAGGAATGACCACAAATCGATTCTGTTGGACGGCTGGAGTGGTGGCCATGACGGGATGTGACTTCAGGAAATCGATCTTCACTTGAGCGTTCTCAGATCCGTAGTCCAGGACTACGATCGCCTGTGGCGCGCGCTCACCCACGACCTCCCATGTGGTCTTGACATACGGGCGCTCACCCTCGGAGTAGATGTTCGTCGCTCCCGCATAACCAGCGACGAGCTGACCGACGCCCACTCCGCCGATTGTCGTCGGAACATCCTTGCCACCGTCGTAGAAGAACGTCGGCACCGGCTGAGCATCTCCGACTGCCGCCTTCACCGCGTCGAGCCCTTGCGTTACCTGATCGGTGACCTTGGCTGCTTCGCCTTCGACTCCGAGGATCCTCCCCAACTGCTCGTAGTCGTTTTCCAGCATCGAGATGTCGGGGAATCCCTGGCCGCAGTACTCGGAGAACAGAAACGTGTTGATTCCGCGTTCGGCGAAGAGGTCCCGCGAGCGGCCTTCCTTCTCTTGAAATGCGCTACTCATACCTCCGACGACAAAATCGGGATCGAGATCGAGAATCTGCTCGGCGGTCGGGTATTCCTTGGCGAGGTTGGTGATCTTCGCGAACTGCTCGGCGGTCTCGGGTGTTGGTGTGCTGTCGCCGTACCCCATCCCGACGATGCGGTCACCGACGCCCATCTCGATGAGTACTTCGGTGACGTGATCGTTCATGGTGATGATCCGCTGGGGTGGCGAATCGAACGTCACTGGCCGATCGCAGTTCGTGATGGAAACCGGCTGTGCAAAGGATTCGGTGGTTGAAGAACCACCAGCCGCTTCGCCTTTGGAACAACCTGCCGAAACCAAGGCGACCGCGATGAGAACAGCGGCGGTGCGGGACGGGGAGAACTGAAGTGACACGGGGACCTCGTAAGGGCTCTGAGCCACGAATGAGAATCCGACAGACAACTCCGCCCGCACGCTGATCCTCGGCCAGAGCTCCTGCTGGACTTCCTTTTCGTAGACCACGACGAATGGATGTCGCACACCGCGCGGTGGGTAATCGGGCTTGCCGACGCTCGGTGACTACCGAGAATCGACCTACCGTTGCGGGTCAGCGCCGGATTCGGACCGGCTTCCCCCACACGCGTGGCTTGCAAGTGCTTCGAGCAGTATGCATGACGTTTCCGATTCAAGACCAAACGCCCACTACAGTCGATCTGGCCAGACACCCCCACACACCGGAGTTGATACATGACACGCTGGGCCCAAACCGTCGTCGCCCGGAAATGGTGGGTACTGAGCCTCGCGGTTCTGATTGTTCTCATCAGTGGGGTGTGGGGACTCGGAGTGTTCGGCAAGCTCAGCCAGGGCGGATTCATCGATCCGGGCAGCGACTCCGCGAAGGTCGCCGACATCATCGAAGACAATCTCGGCCCGCAGACCCCGGACATCATCGCGATCTACACGCCCACGGACGGTAAGTCTCTGGACGACATCGGCCCGGCAGTGACGGCCGCCGTCGACCAGTTCAAGACGGAAGTGCCGACGGCATCGGTGAAGTCGTACTGGGGAACGGACGCCGCGGCCAAGGCCAGTCTGCTCTCGAACGACGGATCCATGGCGGCCGTTGCGATCACGTTGGCACCGGACTCGGGCGTCACACCGGCTACTTTCGCCGATCTCTTGCCGAAGCTCGAAGTCGAAGGTGCCGAGGCACAATTCGCGGGTAATACGGTTGTCGGCGTCGCGTTCAACACCAAGCTGGAGAAAGACCTGGTGGTCGCCGAAGCCATCGCCATTCCGATCACTCTGGTGCTGCTGGTCTTCATCTTCGGCGGCGTCGTCGCTGCTGCGGTTCCGGTGTTCGTGGGTGTTCTCAGTGTCCTGAGCGCGTTGGCGGTTCTGCGGATCCTCACCTTGATCACCGATGTGTCCTCGTTCTCGATCAACGTCGCTTCTCTTCTCGGTTTGGGACTGGCCATCGACTACGGGCTGTTCGTTGTCGGCAGGTTCCGTGAAGAACTGAATTCGGGCTCGGACCCGGGAGCGGCTGCTCAGCGGACAGTTCTGACCGCGGGTCGCACCGTCATGTTCTCGGGTCTGCTGTTGATCTGCGCGTTCAGCGGCATGCTCGTTTTCCCGCAGGCCGTCATCCGGTCTCTGGGCTTCGGTGCGATCGCTGCAGTACTGAGCGCGGCAGTCCTGTCGCTGACCGCTGTGCCTGCGCTGCTTGCCATTCTGGGGCATCGCATCAACGCCCTGACGTGGCGCAAGGATGCGGCGCAACGCGGCGAGGAACGCTCGCGCAAGTTCTGGGGCCGCGTCGTCACGTGGGTGATGAAGCGTCCGGTCGCGGTCTCGGTGACGATCGTGGCCGTGCTGCTCGTGATGGCCTCGCCCCTGCTCGGCGCCCGTTTGGGAGAACTCTCGTACACCGCACTGCCGGACAACGACCCCGCTCGCGTCGCAATGGACACGTTGGTCAACGACTTCCCGCAGACCGGAAACGGCGCGACGATGATCCTTCAGGCCGAGGACGGGAACACTCTCACCCCGGCCGAAGGTGCAGCGATCGCCGAGTCCGCCGGTCAGGTCGAGGGCATCGGTCAGGCGACCGTCGTCGCGAGCACCAATCAACTGATCGCGGTTCAGGCTCTCTACAGCGAGGGCTCCACACCCCAATCACAGAGCGCCGCAGTGACAGATTTGCGCGAGATCTCCGCTCCCGACGGAACGGTGCTGCTTGTCGGCGGTGGACAAGCCATGGTCGACGACGGCAACAACGCCGTCCTGCACTGGTTGCCGGTGATGATCCTCATCATGGTCGGATCCACCTTGATCCTGTTGTTCCTCGCGTTCGGTTCGGTCGTCCTGCCCATCAAGGCGGTGCTGATGGCCGCACTGAGCCTCGCGACCACCTTCGGTGTCCTCACCTTCGTCTTCCAGGACGGTCACGGCGTCGAACTCCTCGGGGTCAGTCAAACTCCGCTGGAAGCGACGTTCGTCGTGCTCATCCTGGCGGTGGTCTTCGGATTGTCCACGGACTACGAGGTTTTCCTGATGTCCCGGATGGTCGAGGCCAAGAACGCGGGAGCGACGACGGAGGAAGCAGTCAAGTTCGGAACCGAACGCACCGGCCGCATCGTGACGGCCGCCGCCCTCCTCCTGATCGTGGTGACGGGGGCCTTCGCGATGTCCGGGTTGTCGGTGATGAAGTTCCTGGGCGTCGGCATGATCGTCGCGCTGATAGTCGACGCGACCATCATCCGTATGTTGCTCGTGCCCTCACTCGTGAAGTTGATGGGCGAAGCGAATTGGTGGGCTCCCGCGTGGATGAAAAAGGTCCACGCGAAGGTCGGCATCGGCCACTGACCGTGACTGGGCCATGTCGCTGGAGAGTGCCTGGGATCCTGCGGAAAGTTGTGTTTGACTAGGGGTCGTGGATGACTTACCCGAGAGTGTTGTGGTCGGCTCAGCAGCGTTTTCGCGAGTCGACTCGGACGATTCGTTGGCGTGCTGGACATCGATCATCGATGTCCAGGGGGTCGGTGACTCAAGGCCGGTGAGTCTGGTTATCGAGCCGGCCACCGTGCCGGAGTCGGCGGTGCGTGAGCTCGCTGCGACCGTGATGGCCCGGTTCGGTGAATTTGCCGAAGTCGCCGCCGATTACCTGCGTCAACAGCTGCGTGAGCCACAGTTCGGCCTCCCCCACTCCGAACTTGTGGAGTTGGACGTCACGGAGTCACTGTTCGGCGAACCTGAGGCGGTGATCTGGGCTGACGGAACCTGGCTGCTGCGGTTCGCTGAGTCAAGGCTCGAGATGGCCGATCCTTTCGGGATCGGTGTTCTGTTCGCGGGAACGACCCCGTATGCGGTCGAGGACTTGTCGGGCGCTGAACCGGTCTAGGTTTGCCGGCCTGGCCACGCCATCGCCTCGACGATTGTGCGCCGGTCTACTGGCGGACGGCCCGTGGCCTTCACCCCCTCGGACCAACGGCCGCCGCATCTCATCCGAAATCACGTAACGCGATGCAAGGAGGGCGCACCCACTGCGCCCGAAACTCTTCAGCAACAGGACATAGTGGATTTCCCTGATCGGGCAGTCGTCCTCGAGGATGACTGCCCGATCGCCTAAATCGCTCCGCAGGGCGATGTTCTCCGAAGCTGATTTCGTCAGACTTGGAGCATGACAATTTTCGAATGGATCCTTGCAATCCCCGCTCTTGCACTTGCCGTCGCGTTCTTGTTCTCCGGAATCATCACCGCGGGCATCGACTTCGACACCGAGGACGGTGTCATGACGCACTGATGGTCGTTTCCCTCTAGCCGTCGATCTTACTTTGGAGTAAGTTACCGACTATGGCCACTTACATCGTCACAGGCGGTACCGGATTCCTCGGACGAGCCGTACTGCCGCTCCTGCTCGAGCGTGATGAAACCGCCCAGATCCACGTGCTGGTCAGAGCCGGTTCCGTCGCCAAACTCGAAGGACAGGTGTCGGCGATTCCCGACGGCGATCGGGTGCATCCACTCATCGGAGATCTCACCGAGCCGGAGCTGGGGATCGACTCTCCCCCGCTTGCCGACCACGTCCTTCACCTCGGGGCGATCTACGACATCACAGCCGGAGACGAGCAGGCTTCCACAAATGTCGAGGGCACACGCTCCGTGGTCGAACTTGCCGCGAAACTGGGAGCCACACTTCATCACGTGTCATCGGTCGCAGTCGCGGGCGACTATCCGGGCACCTTCAGCGAGACCGATTTCGATTGCGGCCAAGGCTTTCCGACGCCATACCACCGAACCAAGTTCGAGGCCGAGAAGCTCGTTCGAGAACGAGAAGGCCTCACCTGGCGCGTATATCGACCGTCTGCCGTTGTCGGCAACTCCGTCACCGGAGAGATGGACAAGATCGACGGTCCGTATTACTTGTTCCCCGGCCTGGCGCTACTCGCGAAACTACCTGCAGCACTACCCGTCCCGATCCCCAACCTCGGCGCAACCAACGTGGTGCCGGTCGATTATGTGGCCACCGCCCTCGTCGAGTTGATGCATGTGCCCGGCCGTGACGGCGAAGCGTTCCATCTCGTCAATCCGAAACCTCAACCGGTACGCGAAATCTATGCCGGCCTCGCCAAGGCCGCAGGAGCGCCGCGGCCCGCACTCAGCCTGCCGGGCGTGATCGCCAAACCCTTTGTCTCGCCATTGCCGATCGACTCGGCAGAATCGGCACGAAAGGTCTTCCTCGATCGCATCGGCATGCCTGCAGCATTGCTTGACAACATGACGATGGCGCCGACCTTCACCTCCGAGAGAACCGTTGCCGCCCTCGCCGGATCAGGCCTCACGGTCCCCGAGTTCGGGTCGTACTCGACCGTGCTGTGGAAGTACTGGCGCGCAAACCTCGATCCCAATCGCGCACGTCGCAACCATCGCGAAGGACCACTTGTCGGTCGGATGGTTTTGATCACCGGCGGCTCGTCCGGAATCGGCAAGGCCTCTGCCATCGCCGCCGCCCAGAAAGGCGCCACAGTTCTCCTCATCGCACGCCGCACCGACGAACTCGAGGCCGCGGTACAGGAGATTCGATCAACCGGAGGCAAGGCGTTCGGTTATCCCTGCGACATCACCGACGACGAGTCGGTCCAGCACACGATCAAAAGCATTCTGGCAGAACATGATCACGTGGACATGTTGGTCAACAACGCCGGCCGATCCATACGGCGCGGCATTTACCATTCCACGGATCGTTTCCACGACTACGAACGAACGATGGCCGTGAACTACTTCGGCGCTGTGCGATTGGTGCTCGCATTGTTGCCCACCATGCGTTCTCGCCGCTTCGGCCACATCGTGAACATCAGCAGCGCGGGAGTCCAGGCGGCAACGCCTAGATTCTCTGCCTACGTGGCGAGCAAGGCCGCCCTCGACGGCTTCTCCGACGTAGCTGCCTCCGAAACCCTGGCAGACGGAATCACTTTCACGACCATCCACATGCCGCTGGTCGAAACGCCGATGATCGCTCCGACCGGTGAATACAACAACGGCCCGATCACCAGCCCGGAAAAGGCTGCGGCAATGGTGATCCGCGCGCTGATCGAACGCCCCAAGCGCATCGATGTGCCGTTGGGAACTCTGGGTGATCTGGGAACCCTGTTCGCACCGCACACCAAGGACCGGATTCTCAACCAGATGTACCAGGCCTTCCCCGATTCTCCGGCGGCAAAGGGTCAGGTAGACAAGGAAACCCCGTCAGACGTTCCGGCAACACCGTCGCGTCAGCGCCATTCACACTCGCGCATCCGCAAACTCGGCCGTCGTGCTGCCCGACTCGTACCCGGGACGCACTGGTGACCGGTGATGCGACTTCGCCTCGGAGCGCATTGGCCACCGCAAGGGATCTGCAGTGCTAGTCATCCGAATCTATCCTGACCATGGCCATCCCAGTTCGCTATGGCCGTCGAAGGAATTAATTGTCATCCCGCCGCAACAGTTCCCGCAGGCATACGTTCTCCCGAGCCAAATGGGGATCGAGGACGAACTTGGAGAGAAGATACTGGCGTGGACTGATCGCTTCCAAAAGTTCTTTGTGACTGAGATCGACGGCTTCGCGATGCGCCCGCAGTGGCATTCAGGGATCAACGTTTTCGACTGGTACGACGAGGGTTATCGGATCGTGGGCGAACTTCGCGCACAGTTCCCGATGGTGCACGTCAAGCCTGAATTTGCCCAGTACGTCTTTTCGGTCAACGAGAGACGGGAAAGCATGGGGCTTGTGCCGGTCAGCCTTCCGAACGAACCAAAGGCCGGACATATAAGCATCACTGAACTCCTGCACCCCACGTGAGTGTCAGGGCCATGGCGATGACTGCGATCGATACTGCGGCAGTGATCGAGTTTTCCCATCCGAGGGCGAAATACTCTGCGACTGAATCGAAATCCACTGTCTTGCAGGAGGCTACGGGAAACGGGATCCAAGCCCACCCTGCTTCTTCGATAAATCCGCTTCCGTACGAACTTGATCTGCAAAGCTCCGATGCGGACGCCGGGAACCCCCAACGTGAGGTCACCCCGAAGCTCACGATCACCCCAATGACACCTACGACCAGCATGAGTGCGGAAACTTTGCGAGTGCGTGACTTTTCTCGGGGTGAAGTCATTGGCACACCGTACTTCGTCTTTCCGTCAGTTCCCTGTCACTGCACATTGTTCCGATCGTGTTATCGATTAGCTGACGACCCTGCGGATCTCGCTCTCAGAGGCATTGGCGCCCGTACAGACGACGGCAACGCGCTTGCCCGCGAAGGTGTTCGGATGTGCGTAGACGGCAGCAAGTGCGGCCGCACCGGCGCCTTCGCTCAAAGTGTGAGCGTCGTAGAGCAACGCCCGCTGCGCGAGGGTGATGTCATCGTCCGTGACGAGCAGGAATCCTCCTAGCCGTTCTCGCATGATGCCCTGAGTCAGTGCGAATCCGGCCCCGGTCGCGAGTCCTTCGACACGGGTGGTGTTCGGGCGCTCGACGCACGCGCCGGAACTCCACGAGTCATGTGCGGCTCGTGCGGCCTCAGACTGCACTGCGAACACCTCGAGGTGCGGTGCAAGCGCACTGGCGACGAGACACGCCGCCGCCGCACCGCTGCCGCCACCGACTGGGACCACCACCGCGTCCAGATCAGGTTGTTGTTCGAGGAGTTCGACGTAGGCCGTTGCAACACCGGCGAGGATTGCCGGCTCATTGGCGGCGCTCACGAGACGCAGGCCGTCACGTTCGCTGATGAAATCGGCGTGAGCACGTGCCTCGTCGAAGTTCACACCGTGCTCGATGAGCTCGGCTCCGAGCATGCGGACAGCGTGAGCCTTGACTGGATTCGCCCCAACCGGCATGACGATCACACACCGCACGCCCGCACCCGCTGCGGCATACGCCAAGGATTGAGCATGGTTTCCGGTCGAGTAGCCGACAATCCCCCGCGCCCGCGTCGCCTCATCCAGTCCTGCCACCAGATTCAGTCCGCCGCGAACCTTGAACGCACCCGTGGGGTGCACGTTCTCGTGTTTGACGAACAATTGGCTGCACGAGCCCGCACCCAACGTCGGGTGCGATATCAGGGGCGTGACCGGTAGATGCCGTCGGACGACCTGGCTGGCACGCTCGATGTCTGCCCATACGGGTGGATGTAGCTGGTTTGATGCCGTGAGATCAGATGCCGGTGCCATGTGATTCACCCTGACAAAAACTGATTCATAGGTCCAATACGTGTTTTCGTCCAAAGCATCGAATTCTTCTATGATTTTGGCATGCTCGATCTGATTCGACTGAGGGTCCTGGTCGCTGTTGCACAGGAAGGATCGGTGACAGCCGCCGCCGATTCTCTCGGTTACGCGCAGCCCTCCATCAGTCACCACCTTCGACAGCTCGAGTCTGAGGTCGGTGTTCCATTGTTCCAACGAGCCGGCCGTGGTCTGCGACTGACGGACGCCGGCGCAGTCCTGGTTCAGCGAGCCACCGAGATCCTCGGCCACGTCGATGCCGCAGTAGCCGAAGTCCAGACGTACGCAGGACTGAGAGCCGGGCGGCTACGACTTGCCGCATTCCCGTCGGCCTTGGCAAGTGTGATTCCGCAAGCCATGGCAGCGTTCACGTCTCGGCACCCCGAGGTGTCCATCAGCCTCGTCGAGGCAGAACCACCCAAAGCGCTTGCACTGCTTCGTAACAACGATGTCGACGTAGCAGTCGTCTTCGCGCACGAGGACACCGCCGATATCGGGCTCAAGCATGTCACGCATACGACGTTGCTGGAAGATCCGTTGTACCTGATCACCTCGGCCCGGAATGTAGATGCTGCCAACGAGATCACGGACTACGCCGGTGAGACCTGGATTGCAGGCTGCCCGAGTTGCCGCGCCCACCTCCTGACCGCCTGCCGACGAGCTGGATTCGTACCGCGGATCGAGTTCGAGACCGACGACTACGTCGCGGTCCAAGCGCTGGTCGCCTCCGGAAGCGGAGTCAGCACCCTTCCCGCCCTCGCTCTCCTGGCACATCGGAATCCGGATATCCGCGCGCACCGTATTCCCGACGAGCGACGCACCATCTCCGTCGCGACATACGGGAGACCTCCACGTGCTCCGGCGATCGACGCGTTCGTCCAAACTCTGACAGCAGTCTCGAAATCCATGTGTGAGCGTGTCGAACTGGATGGACACCCTTAGTCATGAGATCATGGCTACACGGCACTACCCAGTCGGTGATGGCCTGCCGACTACCGCGACGATCAGCGCGGCAAGTTCACCTTTAGCGTCCTCGGGTGAGAGCACTCCGATTACCGCCGAGTGCGAGAGGGCCTCTGCAGCACCGAATATCGCAGTCATCGACGATTGCGCAGGCCCGTCTGCACTGAAAGGGGTGAGCACCTCGCGACAACGCTCGGAATAGGCGCGTTCCGACTCACGCTTGACCTGCTCCAACTCGGGCGAGCCCTCCAGCGCTGCAAGCACTCCCGTCAGTTCACGACCCTGTGCCAGCGAACATCCGACATAGGAGTCGGCGATGGCATTCGCCCGCCCGCTCAGGGTCTCGTCGGCGGCCTCGAGATACTCCGCGAGCATCACAGTCTGACGATCGTCGAATTCCTTGAAGAGGGCAGCCAATAACACGGCACGCGAGGCAAAATGACTGTAGACGACCGGTTTTGCAACGCCGGCACGTTCAGCCAACCGGCCGAGAGTCAGTGCGTCTGCACCCTCCTCTCGCACCAAGGCCCACGCCACCTCCACGAGCTGTTCGTACCTGCCGGCCCGCGACAGCCTCGTACGTGCCATCGGACACCTCCTTGCGCTATATACGAATAGTAACCTACTCTTAGTACATAAGCGCACCATCTACCGAAGGAACGCTCATGACCACACTCGTCGTAGTTTCCCATTCCGATCCACACTCGCTGACCCAGCATGTCGCTCGAACTACCGCCGACGCGATCCGCAACATGGGTGGTGACGTCGACATCGCAGACCTCCACGCCGAAAATTTCGATCCCCGTTTCTCCAAAGACGATCTGAATCTGTTCCGCGGCAACGGGACTCCGCCGACTGATGTTTCAGCCGAACAGGACCGAATCGATCGTGCAGACGATCTGATTCTCGTGTTTCCGATGTACTGGTGGTCGATGCCCGCACTACTCAAAGGTTGGATCGATCGAGTCTTCGTCAGCGGATGGGCGTACGAATTCACCCCTGGAAGCGAATTCGTGAAGAAACTGGACCGACTCACCGTCCATCTGATTCCGGTCGCGGGTGACGATGCAGACAGTTTCGAACGCCACGGCGTGTACGAGGCCTTCCGAACACAGATCGAGCGCGGCATCATCGAATACTGCGGTGCCACACTGGGATCGACAACCTTCGTGCACGAGTCGGATACGAAGAGCCGAGACCTCCTCGCAGCAGAAATCCGAGATCTCAGCGAAAGTATCGCGGCACGCGTCGCCTATCCTGCGACCGCGACTTCCCGTGGACGTGCAGACATCGGTCAACTGACGCGCGACACACCCGTTTCCACCCAGTAGCGAAGCGTGTCTCCCGAATGGCCGAGGTTGCGCGACAACTGATCGGCTGGGCGCACGCTGTCGAGTAGACCACCACACCCTTCGATCGCCTTACGCGAACCCGCATTGGTTTCGTCGCAGGTAATCAGGACTCGACTGAGCCCTACCGGGTCACCGGCATACGCGAGCACTTCCCGCAGAGCCGCCGACGCCAGACCTTTCCGGCGCTCCGACGGCCTGACCCCATAGCCGATATGGCCACCTACATCGGCCAAGAACTCGTTCAGGCTGTGCCGCAACTGGATAGCGCCGAGATATCTGCCGTCTCGAACGATCCACCAGTTGGTTGCCGGGACAACGTCGGGCCCCGGCACTGCCTCAGGCTGCGCCAACAACTCCTGCACCCACTGCCCGAATCCGTCGCGGGATGCGAGATCGAGGTCTAGACGTTGCGCAACGCCCAACGCCGAACCGGGCTGATCCGCCTGCGGTCCGCCCCACTCGTCACGCGACTCCAACCAGGACGCCCACATGGCCTCGTCAGGCGCAACCAAATCGACAGTCATAGCAGCGATGCTACTTCGCAACCAGCAATGGTCGAGACTTAGCCTCATTCCATCGCATAGGCACATAGTGTTCCTGTATGAGTGGACGTTTCATAGCTGGGGTCTTTGTCGCCGTCGTCAGTGTCGTTGCCGTTGCGTTGGTTTGGGCCGGCGTTCGAGACTACGAATCTTTCACTCCCCCGGTCGCGACAGCAGTCGATCGGGCAGACTGCCTGGCCCCCGATATTGCCGCCGCGCTCGTAGCCCCCGAGGCACGTGACAGCAGCATCGCCCTTCGCCCTGAGGGAAGTGGATACCCACCTCCTGATTTCAGCCCCGTCGCAGTTGTTCGATGCGAACGCGGAGAAGCGTCCGACGGCGGGTTGACCATCGACTCCATACGCCTCGAGGGAGACATCCACGCGGTAGAGGATGCGTTCCGCGAACAGTCTCGTCGATTTCCGGCCAACGTCCAGGCCGACTGTGCGTACCGTCTCGTCCCGCCGGCCGGATTGTGGTTGGTGGACGAAACAGGAGCCGCCATACGCCCTACCTGGCCGGCTGCGCCCTGCGGCCTGCAAGAGCAACCACACGCAGCACTGAACCGATTGCAGGAGGTCGGCCGCGAGCAACACCTGGTCGACGGCGAAGCTGCCGACGATGCTGGAATCTGCCCGGAGTCGATCGGACAACCGTTCACGACAAGCACTGAAGCTGACAAGAAACGCATGGAAGAACACGAAGACACTCACGCGCGCCCACTGACGGAAACAGCCTTGGCTACACCGATTTCCGACGTCGGCAGACTACGGGTGTGCCGCTATTCCACCGAACCACCGCTTCCGGAGTCCCGAATCCGCTTGTCACGCCAGCAGAGTGCGGATCTGATGGGGGCTGTATCCACCGCACCACTCGCTGGCCCATGCGATCGCAACGCCCAACACATCGCTTCGATCGAAGTACTTCGTCCTGACGGATCGGGCGGCACGCGGATGGCAGTCGAACTCGACGGATGCCAACGCGTAAATCTCCTCGGACAACGTCAACTAACGCCCGGGGTCATTGCGCTGCTGTTGGAGTAATGCTGACCCGCGGCAACGGGTGTCGTCGGCCGGAGCGGTCTGTCTGGCAGCGCTCAGAATGATCACCCGCACTCGTCATGCCCAATCATCGACGGGCTTGTCACGCCGATGTCGAATTGGTTGAGAGGAGAATTCGGAGTGGTAAATCTTAACCATCGCCCATAAGGTCCCTGGCATGGAAGACTCTCGAGCGCCAGGAACGAGCATCTCGCTTGAAACCGATCGACTGATCCTCAGGGCGCGCAGAGTGTCCGACGCCGCTGTCCTGCGGGAACTTTGGACCGAGCGCGATCCTCGTGTCCCGCCGCGCCGTCAGATCGATTCCGATGGCCGGCCCACGATCGAAGATATCGAGGACCAGATTCGCAGTAGCTCCCGCGAACTCAATCTGTTGACAGTGGAACGAAAAGTATTCGGCGATGTCATCGGCTACTGCGGACTGATTGACACTGTGCGTGGATCCGACGGAGAGCCTGAACTGGCATTTGAGTTTCTTCGTAGGACATGGAGTCAGGGATACGCGACCGAGGCCTCCTGGGCCGTCCTCCATTGGGCACAGTCATCGGGATATCGACGTCTTTGGGCTACAGTCCGCGACTGGAACGGAGCGTCTCGTCGAGTGATGGCAAAACTCGAGTTCCTCGAGACCGCCCGTGTGGAAGCGGACGAAATCCACGGCGACCTGCTGTTCACGACCAAAGAACTGTGACTACAGTCCGAGAATCACAGGTCTCGAATCGACGTGACGACAACTGGCCTCACCGGCTTGGGAGCCGCACCGCAACTCGGTGGACGCGGCACGAGTTCGGAGACCGCCGTCTCCACCACCCACCGCCGGCCGTCCACATGTGCGACGACGCACGTACCGTCACCCGCCTGCTCTACGACAGCCAAGTCGTCGATTCCACAGCTGATTTGTTGTCGCACAGCGATTTCCGAAACCTGCCCCGCAGGAGGCCAGCAACTCCGTCCACGCAGGCCCGGCAGATGGACCTGATCTCGCGAAGCCACCTCTACGGCCGTGACACTCTCATCAGCAGACAGACGACCGTATGTATTGCCGCTCGGCAGCAAGATCATCGACGGCGCAAATCGGTGTCCGCCGGTATGAGAACACTCCCACACCTGGGGTCCGAAGGACGACATCAACGCTGACGCAATCGGTCTGCCGAACACAGCGCAGCACTGGTCGCGCTTGCCGTGAGCGCAGACCAATACGACAGGCTCGGTCACCTGCTCGCCCAATCCTGGCGGCGGCCCATCCAGCAGGGAGAAATCGACGTCGAGTAGATCCATCGGTGAATCGATGCGCAACCTTTCGCACCATGAGTCGCTCGGATCGGAGCGCGCAAGCAGGACGGTGTGTCCATCAGTCAACGGATCGGTGCGGCCGGGTCGACGGATGAACATGATTCGTACATCGGCAGCGTCGGCTCGCCGACTCAGCTCGGCGGCAAGCTCCTCCCCCAAGGCTGTTCCGTCCAGCACGTCACGACCCCACGCTGCGTTGAATTCGAGGCACACCCAACCCCGCACGACGGCAGCACTGCCTGCCAGCGGTTCGTCAACAGCAGACAACGCGGAACAGGTCTCGGCTTCGATCACGAGCCCTATTGTGTCAGCCACGTTGAAAGTCGATCAGCCGTCCCAGTCAGCTCAGTAGAACTTCTTGCCCTCGGCAAGCTGGTTCACGAACTTCTCGATCCGCCGGGTTCGCGTCTCCGGACGCTTTGCCTCCTGCAGTCGGTACGCGATGGTGAACCGGTTGGTGGAATTGAGCGTCGCGTAGAACTCGCGAGCCTTCGGGTTTTCTGCAAGAGCATCGAGAAAGTCCTTCGGCACCTCGGCCTTGGCTGCTCCCTCGTACGCGCGATCCCAGCGGCCGTCTGCCTTGGCCTTCTCGATCTCGGCGATGCCGGATGGCTCGAGTAATCCTGCAGCATCAAGACGGGCGACTATCTCGACGTTGCGTTTGGACCACGGACTCCGCGCAGTGCGGCGCGAAAACTTCTGCACGAAAAAATCGTCGTCGATTCGCCGGGACAGGCTGTCGATCCAGCCGAAGCACAGCGCCACGTCCAATGCTTGGTCGTAGTCGATCGAACTGTGTGACGAGTTCTTCTTGGCCATCTTGAGCCAGAGCCCGGGGACTGCCTCATGGTTCTCGGACAGCCATCGACGGAACTCTCCTCCGTCAGAGAAGTATTCGGTACCGAGTTCGACTGCCATCAGTGCTCCTCATTTTCGCGATACCCATACTCTGACAAAACCCTGCGACAAATATCCGAGAGTTCCAAGTGCGAGCACCCATTTGCCAATACTGACCGTCGAGACGGCGCGAACCCTCGAGTCGGTGATGCTGTCGCGGTGATCGAGGAAACGGAGTCCGACCACGTTCTCGACGTAGTCGCCGGCCGCTGACAGCACGGGCGCTACGGCCAGCGCGCGCCGAGTTGAGGGCGATAGGGGCACCCGCTCGCCGAGCCGTGTGCCTGCTGACCGCAAAGCCATCGCGTAGATCGCGGGATGAACGAAGTCGGGGTAGTAGTGACTACGAAATCGCGACGCGGCCTCCGCATCCATGGAGTCCAAGATTTCGATGTACCGACGAGCGGAAAATGCTGTCTGCACGTCCAAGACCTTGGGAGCCACCGGCCCGAGTAAGCGAGCAATATTCGCTTGTGAGACAACAAAAGCGGTGGTCCACAGTGCCATTGCCTTCGCAGATCCAGTTGGTGCCATGTCATCGATCATTTCACTATTGGATCGACGCCGACGACAAGTGCAACCAATTTGTCGATGTCGATACGAGGCTCGGTGTTCTGGGAAACCGCTGCCAGCCGGATCGGCGAAGCTATTGCCGTGAGAACAGTATCGGGATCAGTGCCGTCTGAAATCTCGCCGCGTTCGATCCCGCGGTCGATCATTACCGCTGCCGCATCGAATCGAGCCCGCCAGAACTGTGCGCGCGCAGCCAAGATTTCCGCGTCGTCGGTAGGCATCACGCCCGTGCGGGCCAGTGCCAATCCGGTATCTGTCGCGAGCCAATCCTGCAGGCGTCGAGCAAAAGCTCGAAGATCGCCGAAGAGTGTCCCAGTGTCAGGTATCGGCAAACCTGCATCGGTGAACTCGCGAAGAGCATCCACGACCAGCAAGTCGACCGTCGCCCATCTGCGGTAAATCGACGTCGGATGAACGTCCGCTTCGACCGCTATGGCGGCAATCGTCACTGACTGCGGTCCTAGTTCAGCAACCTTCCGCACAGTCGCTTCGATCACGGCCGTTCGGACCGCTCGACCCCTTTGCTTCATGACCTCATTGTGCCAACCGTGCCACCCAGTCATATCGCAATAAGAACTTGCGATATGTTCGAATGTGAGCAATCCCTTACCAGCGAGGTGGCGATTTACATGATCATGTTCTTCGAAGTTCTATTCGTTCTCGCGTCGGTCGCGATGACATGGTTTGCCATATACGTCATTTGCCGCCTGATCCGGGACGACTGACAATGACGTCGTCTCGGATCTGATCACCGACGAGTGAGGTTGCAAGAAAGCGGGCATCCCGTATCGATCATCGGTCCGATAGCGGGGAGCGCGCATGTCGCCCAAGTCCAACCCGACTGTTCTGTTCATCCACGGACTCTGGATGCACCCGACCACGTGGGATCCCTGGGCGCAGCTTTTCAATGCGCAGGGGTACGCCACGATGGCACCCGGATGGCCAGGGGATGCGTCGACGGTGGGTGAGACGCGCGAACATCCGGAGGACATCGCGGGACACGGCATCGAGGACGTGACGGATCACTACGCAAAGGTGATCGCAGATCTCGACGAACCACCGATCGTGATCGGGCACTCGTTCGGAGGCTTGATCGCCCAGAAACTGCTGGGCCAGGAGTTGGCGACTGCGGCAATTGCCATCGACCCCGCTCAGCCCAAAGGTGTGTTGAAACTTCCTCTCGTTCAACTGGGCAGCGTGTTCCCTGTCCTGTCCAACCCCGGCAACTACCGGAAGGCCTACTCACACAACAGAAAATCGTTCCACAAATCCTTCGCCAGCGCCGTGTCCAGGGACGAGTCCGACGCCTTGTTCGAACAGTATGCAATTCCCGCCCCCGGACGACCGTTGTTCGAGGCAGCACTCGCCAACTTCGCACCCCACAGCCCCGCTGCAGTGGATTTCAACGCCCGCCGCGGGCCACTGCTGATGATCGGCGGCGGTAAGGATCGCACGGTACCGAAAGCCAGTTCGGACAGCTCGTTCAAGAAGTACGCCAAGGCGCCGACGGTCAACGAATACAAGGTCTTCGGCGATCGGGGTCACTCACTGACCATCGACCACGGCTGGCGTGAGATCGCCGACTACAGCCTGGCCTGGCTCGACAAGCAGGGTATGAACCCACCACAGGGAAAGCACGAGAGCCAGTCCTAGCCGAATGCTTGAAAACGACGACGGTACACCTGCGGTGAGATTCCGAGATGCGTCGAAAATGCTCGACGCAAGGATTCCGAGCTGCCGAATCCCGACAACTGCGCGGCATCGGTCACCGAGTGGCCGGCATCGAGAAGCGCCTTCGCGGAATCGAAACGGATCAACTCGACGTATTTGGCCGGCGTCGTATCAAGCTCCTCGCGAAAGAGCCTCGTCAGGTGCCGCGGGCTCAGGTGCGCCAGGGCAGCCAGTCCGTCGACCGAGTACTCCCCCGCCGGATCCGCTGCCACCGCATCGACCACTGCGCGAAGAGCCGGCACTCGTGGCCGCGGCCCGCTCAGCGACGGTGAGAACTGTGACTGCCCACCTGGACGCTGGAGAAAAACCACCAGAAGCTGCGCGACGCGTCGAGCCATTTCTGCACCATGATCACGCTCGAGCAATGCGAGCGCGAGGTCGATCCCGGCGGTCACGCCCGCAGACGAGAACACCGTGCCGTCCTCGATGAAGATGGCGTCGGGAACCACCGTGATCTGAGGATAGGCACGCGCCAACGTCGCCGTGTGCTGCCAATGCGTGGTTGCGCGGCGTCCGTCGAGCAATCCACTGGCTGCAAGGATGAATGTTCCGGTACAAATCGAGGCAACCCGATCCGACCGCCCTGCCAGGTCACTCGCCGCCTCACGCAGTTCCGGACTCACCGGCGTGGACGGGAACACGTCACCACCCATGACCAGCAACGTGTCGAAGGAACCGGAATCTACGACGTCACAGTCGACCGGAATGCGCATCCCGGTCGACGAGTCGACATCGTGCCCACCTACCGAGCAGATCACCAACTCGTAGTTCGCCCCGCCGCGATTGGCCTCTGCAAACACCTCGCTCGGACCTGCGACGTCGAGCAGTTTGACGCCGTCGAACACCAGGACGGCAACTCGATGCCCTGCGGTCACGATGCGCTCTCCTTCGTCCTGATCTGTGGACAGTATGGCCGAGATCAGGGTGCGACCGCGTGCGTGCTCGACCGACACTGGGATGGACCGAGAATTCGCAGCAGCGACGAGCAGAGCAGGTACCGATGAACACGATCATTGCCGGTGTGAAAATCCCCGATTCGAAGATGGCTGCCGACGCCACCGACCTGGTACGAGATACGGCATCCGAGTTACTGTTTCACCACTCGCGACGCGTCTTCCTCTTCGGATCACTTCAAGGAACGCGTCTGGGTCTGCACGCCGACCCCGAGTTGCTCTACGTCGGTGCCATGTTCCACGACCTGGGTCTCACCGAGAAATTCCGGGACAGCACGTCACGATTCGAATTGGACGGAGCAGACGAAGCGCGACAATTCCTCACCGGCTACGGAGTCGACGAAACCGACATCCGCACAGTGTGGGAGAGCATCGCTCTGCACACGACGCCAGAGGTACCCTCGCGACTGGAGCCCGAAATCGCCTTGGTGACAGCGGGCGTGGAGACCGACGTACTCGGAATCGGGTACAAGGAACTCGACCAGACCGACATCGACGCCGTCACCGCGGCCCACCCCCGTCCGGATTTCAAGAATCAGATTCTGAAAGCCTTCACCGACGGCTTCAAGCACCGCCCCGAGAGCACGTTCGGAACGGTCAACGGTGACGTGCTCGAGCATTTCGTACCGGGATTTCGGCACATCGATTTCGTCGAGGTCATCCAGAACTCGGCTTGGCCCCAATAGAATTCGAGTTCAGCCGGCTGCCTCACTCATCGCAGCGGCATCTTCTTCCCCGAACTTTTCCTCGAGAGTCTCCGGGGAATAGTCGAGGTCGATCTCGGCGACGTCGCGCCCGCGCGCGGACTCGATCGCCGAAAGTCGGCGTTGCGCACGGTCTGCGGCGTACTCGAGGAACTCCTGGTTGTCCAAACCGAACGGCTGCACCTCGAATTGATCGTTGACCCAGTTGATCATTCCCAGTGCCATGGGCATGAGTTCGCCCATCCGCTGCTGGACGACGTCCCAGTTGTGATCGTCGGCGGCGACGTGCCTGCGGCAGGTGAACGTTCCCCACGCCATGTGCCGTCGTTCGTCGTCGCCGATCTTTCGCACCAATTGCTGCATCCCCGGCAGAATCCCGCGTGTCGCACAGACTTTCTGCCAGGCGTAGTAGCCCGTCAACGCCAGACTGCCCTCGATGACATGGTTGTACGTGACGCTGGCACGCACCTGGTTGACCGGGCTGGGATCTGTCTCCAGAATGCGTAGCGACGACGGCAACTCCTCGTAGAACAGTTGCCGGTAGTACGGATTCTCGGCGACGTAGGAATGCAGGTCACTGGTCAGACCCACTTCGTCCATCCACAGCCGAAAGACCTGGGTGTGCTTGGCTTCCTCGAAACAGAACTGCGTCAAGTACATCTCGTCGCCGAATCGCCCCTCGGTCGACATCGCTTTCATGAACGGTTGAATGTCTTCGGTGACGGCTTCTTCACCGGCGATGAACTGCGCACACAGGAAGGTGGCGCTGCGCTGTTGTTCGCTGGTCAGCTCCTGCCAGTCACGGGCATCCTGCGAAAAATCGAGGTCGGTTGGGTTCCAGAATTTGGCATTTCCCTTGGTGAACAATCGGAGTGGGAACGAATCCCAGTTCAACCCTCCCGACCGAAGAGAACTGAAACCTTCTCGCCCCGGCGAGGTGACAGTCATGACATTCCTTCTTCCCGAACCGAAGACAGATGCCCCATCAGCATGCCCGCAGAACTGAAACGTGAATCAGTTTTGACGAAATTCGATCTATTCCTTCAGAGAAACGCCCTTCGTCTCCATCACTGCGAAGAGCTTGGCATTCATCTGTGCCGCCAGATCCGGCCGATACGAGCCGATGTTGAGCGGATTGGCGAGATTGTTCAGTTCCAAGGGGTCGGCTTGTAAGTCGTACAGTTCGTATTGCGGCGCAGCAACTCCCGCAGGATCGAAGTACATCGTGTACTTCCATCGGCTCTCCCGGATGGAGCGGATGTGATTGGGCTGCGTGACGATGTTCTGACCGTCGGGCGTCGCACAGTTCTGATCGTCGTAGGTGAACAGAATTGTGTCCTGAACCTGCGCGCTGGGACCTTGTGGGTAGGCGGCGGCGTCGACGATGACCGGTGTCAGATCGGTACCCAGGAAGTTCCACGATTCACGCGCCGGCGCTTGGGCGAGCGTGGCGAGAGTGGGCATCACGTCGATCAACGATGCCAGGGCGTCGGTCCGAACAGGTTCGGGGAACAGCAGGGGATTGCTGATGACCAGTGGAACGCGCAGTGTTTCCTCGTAGGCGTTGAACACCTTCTGCCGCAAACCTCCGTGGCTCATCCCCATCTCCCCGTGATCGGACATGCGAACGATCACCGTGTCGTCGAGCATCTGCGGAGTGGCTTCGATCGCGTCGAGCACGCTGCCGATGTGCTCGTCGACCACCTTGTGCATGTAGGCGTAGAAGTTGATGTAGTTGCGCGCCTGATCGGGCCCGAGCAGCGGTCCGAGCCCGGCTGCGAGCAGCAATTCCGACTGAACCTGCGCTGTCGGTTTGTGATTGAGTGCCAGGATCTCGTCGAAGGTGGGTGGTAAGTCGATTCCTTGCTCGAAGGCGCCGGGCGCGTCCGATCCATAGTTGTCGCACGTTCCGTTCATCGCATTCCAAGTCTGGGGGTACGCGAGTACGTCGTGTGGATTGACGAACGAGACGATCAGCGCCCAAGGCTGCCCGGAGGTGACGGCAGGTCCGGAGAGGAAATCGACTGCCTCCTCGGCAACACGGCGATCATGGTCTGCGCAGCCGCCACCGAAGTGGTCCGGATTGGTGTCCTGACCCGCGTCGGGGGGAATCCACCCTTCGAAGCCGAATCCCGCTACATCGTCACTTGTCGGATCACCACCCTCGACGCCTTTGCTCAGATGCCACTTCCCCCGGTACTGAACGTTGTAGCCCGCCGACGCCAGCAGTTTTGCCATGTTCTGTTCGGAGACCTGCAACTGTGGCTCGGTGGGTGAGACAGTGCCGCCTTCGGTGAGGGTTCTGGTGACCCCGTGCTGCGCGGGATAGAGGCCGGTGAAGAACGTACTGCGACTGGGCGAGCACATCGCGGTATTGCACACTGCCTGGTCGAACGTCAGCCCGTGATCGGCAATCCTCTTGCGGTTGGGCAGATTCTGATCAGCCCAGCCTTGCGGCCAGTACATCGGCCGGCGCTCCTGATCGGTGATGATGACAACGATGTTGGGTTTCTGCGGAAACCGATCGGCGGGCGCTGCTTTCACCGGCGCCGCGCTCGCCGCGCCGGTTGCGACGTCTGCCACTCCGGCGAGGACAAGAGCACCGACGCCACCGAGGAACGTCCGGCGCGGCAATGAATGACAAAGCGGGGCTGGAACGTTCTCTGGGTTCACGGGCGTCGTCCTCTCGGAGGCGTTGTGGCCCCAGAGTTGACCGAATCAGTGTTCGCTACACATGCGCGAGCAAACTGTCTGGGCGCTGATCAGCTCGATAACCCGATCCGCACAGCGCAGCGGATCCGGAGTCCGGCCGATGCCGAGGGTGTCGACTATCGAAATCGTCCTTCGCACGTCGGACTCCTCGACGCCCCACGACCAACCGAAGTCGTGATTCCAGAGCAGAACTGCGGTCTTCCCCGGATGGTTTCTGGCATGAACGGGAAGGACGATCACCGCATCCATGCTCGGCGCCTGTGTCCATCGGACAGTCTCGCCGTGAACCGATCGTGCTACCGCGTCGACGTATTCGTGTGCGGACCAGTCGTTGCCGTTGGTATGCATGGAAGTACATTCGGTGCCACACACGTTTCGGATGGGTACGCGGCGGGACCGATCGGGTATTGCGCTTTCAGGAAATGAACGGCAACACAACGGATTCGAATTGGCGATGACCGTCGCGGTGGACACTGTGTCCGGTACGGAACGAGACCAACTCGCAGCGTGCGACGGTGGCTGCAACAGCGTCGAGGCGAACGGGGTCCACCATCCCGCCCAGACCTCCACGCAGGAACAACATGTCAGCCTCGATGAGCGACAACCGATCCCACCACTGCGGATCCGGTCGGCGGAACTGCTCGAGCGCGGATCGCGTCATCGAGCGATCGAACGTCAGCGCCGCGCGCGGATGCCGCACCAAACTTGTTGTGGCGTGCCACAGTTCTGGCACACTCGGCAATTTCCTCGCGAACACCTGTTCCGGGTCACCTGCGCGTAGTGGCAACGGCGCTTCCTCGATGACCAACTTCCGCACCGCCGTGGGGCGTTTCTGAGCGATCAACGACGCCGCGTGCCCGCCGAGCGAATGACCGACCAGATCCACCTGGTCGAGTTCGAGATGATCACACACGTCCATGACGTCGTCGGCGAACTCGTCGAAGAGATACGACGACGCCCGAGCGCTCCGTCCGTGGCCGCGAAGATCGACCGAGACAACTCGTCGGTTGCGCGATCGCAAGGTCCGCGCGAACTTGTCCCAGGTACCGCTGTCGCCGCCCATCCCGTGCACGAGGATTACCGGAGGCAGATCGGCGACACCGGGATGCGAACCGGAATCGCGGTAGCTGATCTGGACCCCGCCGGCACTTCGTACGTTAGCGACACTCACGAGTTCCCAGGATAGACCTGTCCTCGCGAATTGCTGACGCGGTCAGCCGAGGTGGCAACTCCCCTGGCTGCGTGACCTCGTCGTAGCGACCGAGCCCTATCCTCGCGATGTTGCGCAGCGACTCGCTTGGGTCGGCGAAGTATCCGCAATGCCCTCGAATGGAACCGGTGCCGAAAACAAAGGCTCCGTGCTGCGCCCGTACTGGAGACGGACCGTACCCGAGGCGACCGATCTTCACGCGCGGGAAATACCGGATCCAGTCCGAGGGCCCCAGAGCAGCCCAGAGATTTCCGGCAAAGCACAGGTCTTCGCGAGAACTGGTCCCCATGCCCGGACTCCCGAGCACCACACAATCGTCTACTCGCGCCGACGGGAGGGCGAGTCCGCACACCACGGCCCCGTAGCTGTGTCCGACGAGCGTCACATGCGCCGAACGAGGCAGGATGCGAGTCAATCGCGCCAGATCGATCGCACCACGTTCTGCGAGTGTCCGCGAGAACGACTCGAGAAATCCCCACGGGGTCCGATATCCGACCCACACGATCACCGCGACGTGGTCGTTCCGCCCGAGCGTTCGGAGCATCCTTCCCAGTGTCCACCCGCTCGCGCGTGGTCCGGTCGGACGGTTCTCGTCGAAGTAGTTTCCCAGTCCGTTGTCGTTACCCGGGACGAAGATGACGATGTGCTCGGCTGTGGCGACATCGCCGAACACCTCCACGATCCGGCCTTCGCCGGACTCGTCGTACGCCAGAAGTTGTGCGTCGTGCAGTTCCGTCAGCGCGTAGTGAAGTCGATCGGTTCCGGAAACGTCAGCTCGGCCCGGCGTTTTCATGACACTCCTCGTGAAGAGTTACAACGACGAGAATCATTGCAACAGTGAGTTTTCGAATGTCGTCAACGCTAGGATCCGAACGTCGGCATGGCGATGGTGCCAACGCCCCTACTGTTCGTACAGCCGACTCGACCATGGCCGGTACAGCTGGCTATACCTGTGAGCTCATTCGTACACACCCTCCACCGACCATCCACCGCCTTCACAGATCATCAGCAACGCCCGCGATTCCTCCAGCAGAACCTGAGCCCGCGCCGCCGTGCGTGCCGAAGCTGCGTCCCACCATCGCTCGTCCACCGGCCAGGGCCCGGCCCATCCCTGCACTGCCCATTCCTTACTCCCCCACTTCAGCCTTCCCGGCTGCGAACTGAAGACACCGCGCTCGGTGACGTACACGGCGTTGCCGGCCGCATCCCCCAGCCACACCTTGGGATTGTCGACGAAGATCGACCCCGGAGACGGTTGCGGCAGACGACCCGGCCACGGGGCTGTCGGATCGTGAGCAGCTACCCGCTCGTCACCCAAGGGCAACAAGGTAATTCGCTCCGAGGGCCCTCGCCCACCGCTCAGGACACCGACCTGAACCGATTCGCCGCCCAGAAGACCTTGCACACGCACCAATGCTCGCCTGGCTCGTTCCTCCTCGTCGCCGACACCGCCCCACAGCCCCAACTGCAAGGCACCGGCACTGACCACCTCCACCGGTTCCAGACGCAACACAGCTATACCTGCGGTCGGCCGGGTCTCACTGCGCCCGGTGAGCCAGCCGTCCAGTTGCCATCGCACTCGATCGGCCGTTCCCTCCGGCGTCAGAGGTTCGGCGCAACGCCAAGTCCGAGAAAGATTTTCACCGTTACCCGTGCTGGCCGAAATCGACAGACGGGTGCACGCCACTGCGGCGGCGGACAGCTTGTCGTGCAGCAGACTTGCCAACGCGCGCCCGGCAAACGCTGCGGCATCCACCCGCTCGATCGACGGATCGTAATGCTGCTCCACCTCCAGATCCGGCGGAAGCGTCCGCGCCGACGGTGGCCGCTCGGGTTCACCACGCGCCGCACGATGCGCGAGCACCGCATCAGCGCCGAAACGCGAAGCGACGTCCACTGCCGGTAAATCCGCGAAAGCACCGATGGTCCTGATCCCGAGCCTGCGCAGCAGATCCACCAACTCTCCGCGATGCGGTGCAGACAGGCTGGGCTCGGCCGCCAACTCCGGCATGGGTAGCGGCGCCAGAAACCGTGCTCCCTCCCCCGGCGGCACCAGCGCTGCCCGGCGCGCGGCAATGACCGCGGTGGACAGTTGATCCGCCACCCCCACCTGGCTCTCGACGCCCGCAGCAGATGCCTGATCCACCAATCGTTCCGCCGCGGCTTCCTCCGAACCGAAGTACCGACTGACACCTCGTGCGCTGAGCACCAACAAACCAGGACGGAGTACCTCGACGCCCGGTGCCACCGCATCGATGGCCGCGGCCACCGGCTCGAACAATCTGGCGTCGCGTTCCGGATCTGCCGTCGCCACATACAGTTCCGGGCAGCGGGCCTGCGACTCGCGTCGTCGTAGGCCTCGGCGAACACCCTCCGCACGAGCCGTCGCCGAACATGCGATCACACGGTTACCCGAGGTGACCGCGACGGGATGTGTTGCCGGAAGATCGGCAAGTGCTGCCGCTGCCACCGCCGGCCAATCCGGGCACCACAACGCCAGAACTCTGCTCACAGTGACACCACCTGCTCCGACATCACATCCTGCGACACCACACCCTCTACCGGCCGAGAAGGTACCCACTCGACCCGCCCGGCTGAACTGCAGATGTCCAGACGCGTGGTCCGGGGCTGGAACGAGCGCCCCCGAGCACGAACCGCGAGGCTCAGGGAATTGAGCCGACCACGCCCCAACTCCCGGCCCTGACCGAACCCACCGTAACCATGAACCCGAGCGTCCAAGCGAACCTCAGCACCGTCCCAGTGACCTTCGGTGACAACAAGAGTCGAGCCCTTGCTTCGAGCGCGTGCCACTACCGCCCGAGCACGCGACGGGGATACCGATGCACCCGCCAATCCCAGAATCACCAGATCCATACCGTCGAGCAGCACAGCGGCAATCTCGACCGGATCCGGCCCTGGCGCCGGAACGAGTGCCAGACGTTCCAGTTGCGCACCCATCTCGTACGCCGCCAGCAATCCCAGTCGAGGCTGCCCGATGACTGCCACATGCCCTCCGGACGCCGTCACCGACGCGACCAATCCCAAAAGCAAAGATGCCGCGCCGTCGACGGACACCACGGTTCCGCGTACCAAACCACCCTGCGGCAACAATGCCCCGATACCTTCCGGCACCGGGAGAACACCAGCCTTGTGCGCGCGGTCCACGACCGGCCTGTCCCTGTCCGCAACACTCTCGGACGCTGCTGCACTTGTCTCGGAAACACCAGCGACGGACACACCAGCCACCGACACGCTCGGTCCAGAGAACGACGTATCGCCCCGAGAGGGAATGGACGCGATCTGTCGGCGGAGCTGCGCCAGCCGATCCTGACGGGACAATCCCGCCGCATCTGCCGACAGCTCCACCAACTCGGTCACCTCGGTCATCCCCATCCTCCGGAACACCGGAAAAACTCACTCGGCAGCAATCCATAACCAGCCGGCAAACCGCGGGGAAGTCGGGTCTGACATGCATCCAACGAACAGCAATTTCGAACATATTTTCGAACTGTTTTCAGTAAACCGTGTCACCCCCGACACGTCAAGCAGAGCAAAAATCCCAGTTCACAGGAGCCTCGAGCGTCACAGTGGCATCAATCCATTAACCTTGAGATGTGACAGCTCAGGAGCAGACCGGGAGGGGCATCGGGCCCGAATACCTGCTGGCGGGGCGGTACCGACTCCGCTCCAAGATCGGCGACGGAGGGATGGGCGCCGTCTGGCTGGCCCGCGACACCCTCCTCAGCCGTGACGTCGCGGTGAAACAAGTCACAAGCACGGAAGGCCTCGACACCGAAACGGCCGAAGAGGTCCGCGAACGTACATTGCGCGAGGGCAGGAACGCCGCAAAGCTCACCCATCCCCACTCCATCGCCATGTACGACGTCGCGATCGAGTCCGGCGAACCGTGGTTGGTCATGGAGTACTTCCCGGCCCGCAGCCTCGCCCAGGCCATGAACCTGGCCGACACGTTGCCACCGCTCGAGGTCGCGCAGATCGGCGC
The DNA here is from genome assembly GCF_036541985.1 of Rhodococcus sp. IEGM 1306. Lineage (NCBI taxonomy): Bacteria > Bacillati > Actinomycetota > Actinomycetes > Mycobacteriales > Nocardiaceae > Rhodococcus > Rhodococcus sp. IEGM 1306. Next base: position 98,154 of record NZ_JAZHFF010000005.1, on the reverse strand, counting down.
ACAGATCGCTGCGGCACTCACCGAAGCGCACGCCGCCGGCATCGTCCACCGCGACATCAAGCCAGGCAACATCCTGATCGCAGATCGAGGCAAGTCCCTCGGCACCGTTAAGATCAGCGACTTCGGCATCGCCCGCGCAAAGAGCGACGTGTCCGACTCCCAGGACGAGGTCATCACCGGCACTCCCGCGTACTTCGCACCCGAAGTTGCCCGCGGCGATGATCCCACCGAGGCCAGTGACGTCTTCTCACTCGGGTCGACGCTCTACACCGTGATCGAGGGTCAACCGCCCTTCGGCATCGACTCCGACGCCATCGCCCTCCTGCACCGGGTCGCCAAGGCCGAGATCTACCGCCCCACCAAGTCCGGACCCCTCACCGACGTTCTTCTTCAACTCCTCGAACCCGACCCCACCCGCCGGCCGACGATGGCTCAGGCACGCGACGCACTCGCCGCTGCCGCAACAGGCGGCGGCACGATCGAGCAGTTGATCGACGCTCCCGTCTACTCGTCCGAGGGTGCCGTACCGGCCTGGGCGCACCGGACCACACAACTCGCCGACCCACACCGTCGCAATCGCCTGACCGGCTCCACGATCACCGGACTTCCTGCAGTGCAACAGAACACGCCTCTGCGAAACGTTCCCAGTCCGATGGACATGTTCTCCTGGCCGCCGCGGATACCGACCGGCCCCGCCGATGCCAGCACCCGAGACAAGGTAGTGGCCTGGGCTCCCCTCGCCATGACCGGCATGGTTGCCGTCATCATCCTGGCCGCACTGATCGTCGTCATTCTGGTGTTCACTGTCTGACCGGTGTTCACGGTCTGAGCACAAGCTTCACGCAGGCAGGATGTTCGCGTTGAGGTGAAACACGTTGTCCGGGTCGTACTTCGCTTTTACCGCGGACAATCGCGCGTACTTTGCCGCGCCGTAGGAAGCTCGCACCCGGTTCTCGTCGACATCGGTCATGAAGTTGACGTACCCGCCTTGGTTGGAAGAGAACGGACACAACGCTTCCCAGGTCTCACGCACCCACGATCGGTCCAATTCCAGCGTCCCGGCATCGGTTGCCGTCGCCGTCATATTGCACACGTAATGCGGTGTGCGAGAACCACCGAACGCAGTGTCGTCCTCGCCGACGGAAGTGAAAGCTCCCTGCAGCGGAAAGATCGGCATGAAGGACATCGGCGACGATTTCTTGCCCGCTTGTTCGGTCAGAACATCGATCACGTCGTCGGAGAAATCCACCAGATCCAAAGCCTTCTCATAGGCGTACGCACCCCACGGCTCCGATTCGTCGAGCATCGACTGCAACCCGATGTACGGGAGCGGGGTGACGAACTCGAAAAGCGTCGGCAAGCCCTCTCGAATCGGCGCAATCGCATTCGAGTGTTCCTCTTCCGATCCGAAACCGGCTACCAGCAAGGCGTAGCCGGGCAGTAGGTGAAATTGATCCGGGACAAACGGTGCCGGTGGCGCGGACAAACTGACGGCAACCATCGCACCGGCATTTCTCGGCAGGGCAGGCACCACCTCGCGACACAGACGAAGCGCTGCGGGTCCGTCCTCCATCCCCCAGAAGAACAGTCCCAGATGCACTTCCGGACCGATCTCGCTCAAACGGTGCTCGAATTCGGTGACCACCCCGAAGTTTCCGCCACCGCCGCGCAGTGCCCAGAACAAGTCGCTGTGATCGTTCTCGGAGGCTCGCACGATCGAACCGTCGGCAAGTACCACCTCTGCCGACACCAGGTTGTCGATCGCCAGGCCGAGCGTGCGCGTCAACCACCCCATGCCACCGCCCAGTGTCAGGCCACCGACTCCGGTATCGCTGATCACCCCGCCGGTCACTGCCAAGCCGTGTTCCTGCGTCGCCGTGTCGAGGTCGGCGATCGTTGCACCACCACCGACCCTGGCTCGCTTCGCGGACGGGGCGACGCTGACTACGTTGATCGCACTGAGATCGATCATCACACCGCCTTCACACACCGACGTGCCTCGGTAGGAATGCCCGCCACCTCTGACCGAGACCTCCAACGAGTGGGCTCTGGCAAATGCAAGTGCCACAGACACATCCGACGCCGACCTGCACCTGGCGATCACCGCCGGCCGGTGATCGATCTGTCCGTTCCAGATCGATCTGGCGTCGTCGTACTCCGGATCTCGGGGACCGAACACAGAACCTGTGACCGCCGATTTCAGCGGCGCGAACTCGACCGTCGTCATCACACACCTCCTTTGTCGGGTGTCGCGGTGACCAGCAGGTACTCCCACTCCATCGCGAAGGGCTCGCTTCCGCTGCCGTACTTTTTCGCCAACTCGAGCAGATCTCGATCCAACGCCTGCGTCCGCGCCGGGTCGTCGGCGATGTTCCGGTACACCGCGATGGTCGGGCCGTAGTTCTTCTTGAAGAAGTCACGAAAATCTTCCGGCCCACTGAATCTGTCCACACGCAGGACGTTTTTCCTGGTGACGACATCGCCGAGCAGATCACGAACATGGTTCTCGTCACCCCACAACGGCGCCGGTTGGGTTCCGGGAGGCGGCGGCGGTGCGTACGGCTTCATCGTCTTGAACATCTCGCCGATGAACCCCGTCGGAGTCCAACTCAGCACCCCGATCTTTCCGCCGGATCGACACACTCGCAGAAGCTCGTCCGCGGCGCGCTGGTGATGCGGCGCGAACATCACGCCGACACACGAGAGCACCACGTCGAACTCGTTGTCGCGGAAGGGAAGAGCCTCGGCATCTGCTTCCTGCCAATCGAGTTCGACGCCGGCGAGCGCAGCGGCCTCCTTTCCGGCCACGAACAATTCCGGAGCCAGGTCGGTGGCGATCACCTGCGCACCCAATGCGGCCGCCGGGATCGCCGCATTGCCCGACCCCGCCGCGACGTCCAGCACGCGATCACCTTCCTGCACGCCGCACTCGCCGACCAGTACCGGCCCGAGATCCGCGATGACCTGCGCCGCTACCGCCGGATAGTTACCCAGACCCCACATGGCCCGGTGCTTGGCCTTCAGCTCGCGATCCAGCCCGAGCGTTCCCGTTGATTCACTCATTACGGTTCTCCTTCAATCTTTTTCGTACTTCTAGCCGACAAACGTCGATGCCGTTACTTCGACGCTACGACGGCTGTTCGCCCCTCTCCAGTACGAAATCTGTACCGGAGCATCCCAGAGGCCTACGATCGAGAGATGGGGTCCTCGTACCACCAGTTCTGCCCCGTCGCCAAGGCGATGGAGCTACTCGACGAGCGGTGGACACTGCTTCTCCTGCGCGAACTGATGATGGGAAGCGAGCACTTCAACGATCTCCGGCGCGGACTTCCGCGAATGTCACCGACATTGCTCTCCACGCGACTGCACCAACTTGCAGTTGCCGGCATCGTCGAGCGAGAAGAAACCGACTGCGTCGTCAGCTATCGTCTGACCGACGCCGGCCGCGAACTGCGGCCTGTGGTCGAAGCTCTCGGCATCTGGGGTACCCGGTGGATCGGCGAGCTGGGCGACGAAGACCTGGATCCGAAACTGCTGCTCTGGGACATGCATCGCCGCGTGGATCACTCCGTGGTGCCCGACGGCAAGACCGTGGTGCAGTTCGTTTTCTCCGGAGTGCGTGGACATTCACGACACTGGTGGCTCGTCATCAATTCCGGCGAAGTAGACATGTGCGATATCGATCCGGGTTTCGACGTCGCAGTGTCGGTCGCCGCAGGCTTGCGACCGATGACCGAGATCTGGCGCGGTAACCTGACCTGGTCGGACGCCATACGGTCCGGCGACGTCACCATTTCGGGGCCCGCAGCATTGCGTCGCAGCTTGCCTTCGTGGTTCGAACTGTCGACTTTCGCATCGATTCCGCGCCCTGCTTAACACATCCTCACCAGCACCGTTCCGTCCTGTTACAGAGCTGTTGCAGACCGTGACACCGTCGACGAACGGTGACCACCTGTCGGTGACACTGACCGAGCAGTCTCTGTCGTATGCCCAGCCATCGCGGAATCATCCGCCTCGTCGCACTCGGTGCAGTCGCACTCGGTACGCTCACGCTCAGCGCGTGCTCGTACACGGAAGAAGCAAAGCCCAAGAGCGGTAACTACCTTGCCACTCAGCCTGATTCAGGGCCCGCAGGTGGCGAGATCGAGGGCGGCATCAGCGTGCAGGACACTCACGTGCCGGCTCTGGCCCGTCTCGATTCCGCCCTACTCGCGGCGTTGCAGTCGGCAGCGGCCGACGCACGGGCATCCGGGGTTGCCATGCACGTCAGTTCGGGTTGGCGATCCGCTGCGTATCAACAGCGGTTGTTCGACGAAGCCGTCGTCAAGTACGGCAGCGTGGACGAAGCGTCCAAGTGGGTGCACTCCCCGAGTCTGTCGAAGCATGTCAGCGGACAGGCCGTCGACATCGGACCGACCGATGCCGACGACTGGCTCATCCAGCACGGCAGCGATTACGGCCTCTGTCAGACCTACGCCAACGAGATGTGGCATTTCGAGTTGGCGACCACTCCCGGCGGGGAATGCCCGCCCCAATTGAGCAACCCTTCGGACGAGAGAGCGGAAGGCTGATCATGACACGAGTCAAACCATCGAGACTGATTGCCGCACTGGCACTTCTGATCCTCGGAGTCATCGAGTTCGAACTGGCGGTCAACACGACCGGTGGCCAGATCGTCGACCAACAACTCATGGTGGGCGCGGCCACCTCAGAAGGCCTCGGTGTCTTCTCCACCGAGTTCATCGGCCTCGTCACTCCGATACTGATAGTGGGAGGAGTGCTCGTGGCGCTCATGATCACATTGCGCAACAACCCGATTGCGCTGGCCCTACGCGTCGTCGTCGTGACCCTCGGTCCCATCACGACGGCCTGGGTTCTCAAACAATCGTTGGATCGACCGGACCTGAACGGTCTGGTGATGCACAATTCCTTCCCCAGCGGCACTCTGACGGCCATCGCTGCTCTGGTCTGCGCGATCGTGCTCGTCACGCCCTCGAGGTGGCGGGCAGTCGTTGCAGTCAACGGCGCGCTGCTCACTATCGGAACGGCGATCTCGGTAGTCGTGTTGCAATGGCACCGGCCGAGTGACGTGATCGGTGCGCTACTGCTCGTCGGCTGCTACACCCTTGCTGTGTCGGCATTTCCGTTGAACACCAGCGTCGCACGGCACGCGGTGTTGGCGGACTCGGGCAACGAGCGACTCTCGAGAGTGTGACCCCTGTACCCTTGGCTGACCGAGATTCCTCCGACCGCAGAAGGCCCCTGATCATGGCGAGTCCAAGGTGAGCGCATGGTGAGCATTCTTTTCATAGAAGACGATCCAGCGGTGGCCGAGGCAATCACGTTGGGGCTGAACCGACTCGGGCACAACGTCAGCCATCGCCCCGATGGTAACGGCGATTTCGACGACGCCCTCGGTGCCACGGACCTCGTCCTACTCGACCTCGGGTTGCCAGGAGCCGACGGTTACGAGATCTGTCGACGCATCCGCACTCGCAGTTCCATCCCGATCATCATCCTGACCGCCAGATCCGACGACATCGACACTGTTGCCGGCCTCGAGGCCGGTGCCGACGACTACGTCGTCAAACCGGCCAGTCCGCGTGTCCTCGACGCTCGGATCAAAGCCGTCGTGCGGCGCTCGGCACCAGCAACGACACGTCCGGATGCGGCGCCGGGTGCAGAGACATTCGGCGACCTGGAATTGGATCGCTCGTCATTGCAGGTCCGCAAGGCCGGAACGCTGCTGACCCTGACTCCCACCGAACTCCGACTGATACTGGCACTGACCGAGAACCCAGGGCAGGTCCTCAGCCGCCGGCAGTTGTTGTCCGCAGCCTGGGACCAGGAATACCTGGGCGACTCCCGAATCGTCGATGCAGCGGTGCAACGACTGCGCGGAAAGATCGAGGACGACCCAGCCACACCGACCGTGATCGAAACGGTGCGCGGGTTCGGGTATCGCTTCAACACCAGCCCAGCCCGATGAGACCGACCTGGCTTCAGGTCGACGGTCTGCGGACCAGGCTCGTGCTCGTGTTCATCGCAATCGTCGTGATCATCGCCGGGGCAACCGCAGGCGTCGTCTCGTTCATGGCGCGGTCGTGGATCTATTCCAACGCTCAGGACGTTGCGACGGCACAATTTCGCGACGAACTGCAGTACAGCAACGGACCGCCGGTAGACGGGTTGACACCTGACACCCTCGACCAGATCTTCCAGTCCGACATGACTCTGATCGTCGACGGGGAAGTCATCCGTCAAGGATCAGTGGATGCGGCAACGATCCCACCCAGCTTCGAAGAGGGTTTGGACAGTCCCAAACTGATCCGCTTCGAGAGACTCGACTCCCAGCGCATCATGTTGGGAATGTCGGTCAATGTCGTGGACATGACTGCAGACGACGGCTACGACAACGAGACACTGGTCAAAGCCGTCACCATCCGGCCGCTGGTAGGAGTGCAGGACAAGTTCGACGACCTGCTTCGAGCTGTCGGTCTCACCCTCGCCGCCGGTGTGTTGGTGAGCGGTCTGCTCGGGCTGTGGATCGCGTCGACGCTTGTCCGCCCACTCAAACGCCTCGACGAGGCCGCCGCCCGCGCCGCCGACGGCGACCTGAGCGTCCGGCTCCCCGAAGACGGAGTAGCCGAACTTGCGCAGGTCACAACAACGTTCAACAACATGGTCGCTCGCAACGAAGCGGTCATCCGTGGGCTCGAAGAATCGGAAGAGCAGTCGAGAAGGTTTGTCGCCGACGTCTCCCACGAGCTTCGAACGCCGCTCGCCGCACTGGTGCCCGTCAGTGAGATCCTCCGCGAAGAGATCCCTAATCTTCCGCCGGACGCCGCCGCTGCCGCGCGCATCGTGAGCAGTGAGATCGGCAAACTCACTCGACTCGTCGAAGATCTGATCGAAATGTCTCGCCACGACTCACAACAGGCGCGTCTCGTCCTCGACGACGTCGACCTCGTCGAATTGACCGAGCGCACACTCGAGAGCCGCGGCTGGATCGAAACCGTCGAACTCCGCGCACTTGAAAACGTCAGTGCCAGAGTGGATTCGCGCCGAATCGACATCGTCGTCGCCAACCTCGTCGGTAACGCACTGCGCCACGGTGCGCCCCCGGTTCGCATCGAGTTGAGTGTCGAACCCGGTTTCTCCGTCATCACCGTCGTCGACCACGGCCCCGGCATCTCACCCGAAGATCGGCAGGCAATCTTTCGGCGGTTCTACAAGGTCGACACCGCGCGCGGACGCAGCGAGGGCAGCGGACTCGGACTCTCCCTCGCCGTCGAGAACGTGCATTTGCACGGCGGCACCATCGGCGTCGACCAGGTGGACGGGCGCACGGTCTTCACGGTTCGCCTGCCCCGTCGCTGACCCCCTTCCCGAGCGAACGTACCTTTCAGCGCACCCAAGGCGATCGTCGTACCGTTCGCTCGAAAAGGGGTGGGCACCTCGCACCCCAGACCGCCCACATCCGACCAAATAGTGGGATTCTGGTTTCAACATGTGAAACTACGCGAGTAGCGTCGGCATCGTCGAACAGCGTAGAAATCGGAGGGCACCATGACGCAGGCGTCGCGGTTGGACAAGACGGCCGTCTCCCCCAAGGCGTGGACGATGCTCGGAATCGGCGTCGCCGCCCAGGCAGCAGGCACCGTCTTCGTCAGCACCCCCGCCTTCTTGATCCCACTACTGCATTCCGAGCACGGCCTCTCGTTGACGCAGGCCGGAACCCTGGCCGCTGCACCCACTTTCGGCATGGTTCTCACGCTGGTGGCCTGGGGCGCGATGGCCGACAGATTCGGTGAGAAATGGGTCATCTCCATCGGACTCGCGTTGACGGCGATCGCTGCGCTGGCGGCGACAACCACCGACGATTACGCCCTCCTCGGGATCGCGTTCCTGCTGGGCGGCATGGCCGCGGCGAGCACCAACGCTGCCAGTGGACGTGTTGTGGTCGGCTGGTTCCCCAAGGATCGGCGCGGCCTCGCCATGGGTATCCGGCAGATGTCACAGCCCTTGGGCGTGACCATTGCGTCGCTGACCATCCCGACCCTCGCCGCCAACGTCGGCATCGGTTGGGCCGTCGGCCTGTCGGTAGCACTTAACGGCGTTCTCGCCCTGATCTGCGCTACCGCATTGGTCAATCCCCCGCGACCGGCGGCGCAGCCCACCGATATCCCGGTCGAGACGGTCAACCCCTATCGCTCGAACTGGTTCCTCTGGCGCATCCACGTCGTCTCGGCACTGCTGGTGTTTCCGCAGTTCACCCTCTCTACGTTCGGTCTGGTCTGGCTGATCAGCGAACAAGGATGGGATGCTGCGCCTGCGGGACTCCTGATCGGGATCTCCCAGTTCGTGGGCGCACTCGGACGCATCGTCGTCGGCGTCTGGAGTGATCGTGCCGGAAGCAGAGTAGGCCCCCTGCGGTTGGTTGCCGTCTCTGCATCTGCGGTCATGTTGGCAATGGCGGCGGCCGACGCAGCGCCTTGGGGCGTTCCCGCCCTGATTCTGCTGCTGGCAACCACCGTCAGTGTCGCCGACAACGGTTTGGCGTTCACATCCGTCGCCGAGGCAGCCGGGCCGAAATGGCAAGGAAAAGCGTTGGGCGCACAGAACACCGGGCAGTTCATTGCCGCGTCAGCAGTGGGCCCGGTGGTCGGTGCGCTGATCGGCGCGGTCGGCTACCCGCTCGCCTTCGCGATAGTCGCGGCATTTCCGGCCGCAGCAATCCCCTTGGTGCCCAGCCGAGACCGCGACATCAGCGTCTAGTCCGCGATCGGATTCGGTTGCACTGCAGGACCCGTCAGATCGCAATGCGGCTTGCAGGCAACCGAATCCGCTTCCTGAACCGGCTCCACAATCGGAGCACGGATCAGCGCCGCGGCGATCACGGCACCAACCAACAGCAGCGCCACACAGATGTACATCGCGTATCGGAATCCGTCGGAGAAACTCGTCGGATCGACCAGGCTCTCGGCGTCGATCCCCACTAAGGCCGGCAGGGCGGCAACGGCAAGAAGTTGACTCGTCCGGGCAACGGCATTGTTCACACCGGACGCGATTCCCGACTGCTCCACCGGCACCGAGCCGAGCACCGCGGCGGTCAACGGCGCCACCATCACCGCCAGGCCGAGCCCGAACACCAGAACTCCCGGCAGCACGACGGTCAGGTACGACGCATCCGGGCCGATCCGCGTCATCAACACCAACCCCACCGCGGCAACGGCGGGCCCGACCGTCATCGGCAATCGCGGTCCGTGAGTCTGCGCGTAACTGCCCGCGCGCGAAGACAACAGCAGCAATGCCAAGGTGATCGGCACCGTTGCGACGCCGGCAGCCACCGGCGAGTACCCCGCAACCAATTGCAATTGCAGCACGAGCAGGAAGAACACACCGCCCAGCGCCGCATAGACCGCAAGGGTCACCAGATTGGCCGCAACGAACATCCGCGAACGAAACAGGGACGGCGGCACCAACGCACTCGGCGATCGACGTTCCACCACAACGAACAGGCACAGCGCGAGCACCCCGACCAGCCCGACTATCGGGTTGACTTCGATCAGCCCGTACGTCAGCGCACCGAGACCGACTACTGTGCAGGCAGATCCGACCACGTCCAGGTGCTCGGGCGGATGCGGGTCGCGGCTCTCCGGCACGTGGCGCACCGCTGCCCACACCACCACGATCGCCAACGGAATATTGAGTAGGAACACAGATCGCCATCCCGCCACTTCCACCAGCCAACCACCGAAAAGCGGACCGACAGCGCCGGCGACGCCACCCAAGCCCGACCACAAGCCGATGGCCGCGCCGCGGTCCTCCTCGCGAAGTGACGCGGAGATGATGGCAAGGCTGCCAGGCGTCAAGAGCGCAGCCCCCACTCCCTGCAGGATCCGTGCAATCACCAGAAACGTGATGTCTGGTGCTATTCCGCACAGCAACGACGCGACCGCGAACCAGACCGTCCCCCACACGAATACCCGTCGCCGACCCCACCGATCACCGAGAGCGCCACCGAGGAGTATCAGCGATGCCAACGCCAAGGTGTAGCCGCTGAGCGTCCACTGCAGTCCGGCGACACCGGAATCCAAGTCCTCACCGATGTGCGGCAGAGCAATGTTGACGACGGTGCCGTCGAGAAGAGCCATGCTGGAGCCGAGAACGGTGGCGGCGACAACCCAACGCCCACGTCTCGACGCGAGCGCCAGTGGTTCCGTCATCGCTCCATGGTGCGCCCTCACGCGCAATCGCGAAAGAGCGCGCGGAAATTCAGTCGATCTGGCGGCGATGTGCCCAACGCGTCAGCGCATTGCGATTGGACTGCTGAGTCTTTCGCAGAACGTTCGATGCGTGAGTCTCGACGGTCTTCACGGAAATCACCAGGTCCTCGGCGATTTCACGGTAGGTGTACCCACGTGCCAGCAATCTGAGCACTTCGAGTTCTCGCGGAGTGAGCGAGTCGAGTTCCGGATCGAGTTGCGGCTCCGGCGCATTGGAGCGTCCGGTGAAGGAGTCCAACACGAAGCCTGCCAGGCGCGGCCCGAACACCGCGTCACCACCGGCAACGCGTCGCACGCCCTCGGCAAGTTCGGATCCCGAGATCGTCTTGGTCACGTATCCGCGCGCACCGCCGCGGATTACCGCGATCACGTCTTCGGCGGCATCGGAAACGCTGAGCGCCAAGCACACCGGGCCGGAATCGATTCCGCGCAGAACTGCCACTCCGCCACCGTCAGGCATGTGGACATCGAGCAGAACGACATGCGGCTTCGTCGAGTTGATACCCGCGATCGCCTCCGCGACGCCACCTGCTTCACCGACGACGTCCATGTCTGCCTCGCGCGAGAGTTCCGCCCTCACCCCGGAGCGGAACACTGCATGATCGTCGACAAGAAATACGCGGTACGGGGGCGGCGCAAGCGAAGTCACTGGGGCTGTTCCTCGGGGTTGTCGACACGGTCAGCAGTCTGGTCCCACTTTAGAGCAGAGTCACCCAGCGGCATGTGCACGCGGATCTCGGTGCCCTTTCCGATGTCGGATCGAACCACGACGCGGCCACCGCGCCGCTCGATGCGGCCACGAATCGACTTGGCCAGCCCCTGGCGATCCTCCGGCACCGCGTCGACGTCGAATCCGACGCCGCGATCACGAACGAACACACTGACCTGGTCGCCCTCGACCTCGGCGAACAGATTGATTTCCATCTCCCCCGAGTGCTTTGCCGAGTTCACGAGAGCTTCACGCGTCGCACCGAGGAGCGCGGTGAACGCCTCCTTCGGCAGGCCGTTCTCCACGCCTTCACCTTCGAGTTGTACGTCGCCGACCGTGACGGGACGGACCGTGACACCGTGCTGGTCTTCCACTTCACCGGCGATGATCTTCAGGCCTTCCGTCAGGCTCGTGTGATCGATGTCGCCGCCACTGAACAACCATTTGCGCAGTTCGCGTTCCTGGCCGCGGGCCAGGCGCGCCACCTCTTGCGGGTTGTCGGACTGCTTCTGAATCAGAGCCAACGTCTGAAGTACGGAGTCGTGCAGATGCGACGCGATCTCTTCACGTTCGTCGTTGCGAATGCGGGCCGCACGCTCGGCGCCGAGAGCTCTCCACATCCGCAGCCACAGCGGCACCGTCAACAAACCGACACCGATCAGCGTCACGACCACGGCCAACAGGGACGAGCGGAGTGCTTCGAGGTCGACCTGTGCAAGGACGACAACGCCAAGACCCAAAATGATCAAGGTGGCTCCCCCGACCACCCGCGCCCACGTGAGAACGGTAGGCCGCTGCGGCAAGCCGATGACAGTACGGGGACCGTCGGAATCGAACTCGCGCCACACCAAGGCAGCACCGATCGCGACGACGAAGAACGGCGCGAGCACCGAACCAGCCGTGCCACTGAACAACCAGGACAACGCAGCAGCGCCGCCCAAGCCGAGGGCGATCAATCCGTACGCCCTCTGCCGCTCGGCTGCGGACGGTTTCTGCGTGTCCGTGCCGGCGGAGGTGAAGATCCAGAGAGCGCCGTAAATCACGATGCCGGACCCGGCCATCGCCGCCAGAATCGCGAAAGCCACTCGCACTTTCAGGACGTCGATACCGAGATGATCGGCAATACCGCCCGCGACACCGGCGACGATTCGACCGCCAGCGCGTCGCTCCAACTTTAGCAGCGGAACGCCGCCCGGGATGGGCACACCCTTCTTCATGGGTACGGCAGACGCCGGTACCCCGTTGACGGGTGGGCCTCCCGGAAACCCGGGAGCGGGACCGCTCACGAACGGTGGAGCTGACAGATATTGCACATAGTCGATACTGGCACGAACCACGCAGACACACATCAGGGTCCAACCCTGAATCAGGGCGCCACCCTCACCCGCGATCACCACAAAGATCAGGGTTGGCCCTGATGCGCGGAGGCCGCCCCGGAAGCCAGGATTGATTCATGAACAATCCGACTTTCCAAGAACAGATCCAGGATCTGTGGCGGACCCGCCCCGTGCGTCTGCCGGCACAAGGTCACGTGGCCGGGGTATGCGCCGGAATCGGATACCGGTACGGCATCGACCCCATTCTGGTACGCGTGGCCTTTGTCGCCTCCACCATTTTCGGCGGCTCAGGCATCCTTCTCTACCTCGCGGGCTGGTTGGTGCTCGCCCGCGCCGGTGACGGATCGTCTCCCGCTCAGTCGTTGATGGGCCGCGGACACAGTTCCGACTCCAGTACCAAGACCATCGTCTTGTTGGTGGCTCTCGCCATCGCGGCCACGACCGTCGGGCCCGTCGGCGTCGGTCTGGGTGGCTCCGGACTGATCGGGCTGATCCTGATGGTCGGCGGCCTGTGGCTGCTCTACCAGCGAGCGCCCGTCCCGCCTGCGCTGCCGCAGAACACGTCGCCGTACGTCGGCGCGGGTACCGCGTATGCAGGAACCGGATTCACGCCTGGTCCGTTCACTCCCGGATACTTCGCACCCAATCAGCCGCCCGTGTACACGCCGTACACCAAACTCCCCGACAGCTACGTGCCCGAGGAACGGCCGGTCGAACAGTCGCAGCAGTCACCGCAATCCCAGGCCGGTCATCCGACGATCGACCTGTCGAAGGACCCCAGCGCTTCGGCCGCCACCAATCCGACCGAGGTGATCGGCGAGGCCGCCGTCACACCGCCCTCCTGGGATCCGCTCGGTGTTGCTCCGTTCGCCTGGGATCTCCCGGACCCGGCAGTCAAGGCCACGCCGCTGCTGCCGTTGCCACCGCGTAAGCGTCGCTCGCGTTGGACGCTGACAGTGCTCGGACTCGCGATCATCGTCGCCGCCGTCACCGGGGCTGCGGGCGCGGCAACCGGCAACGACTGGTTCACTCCTGGCCGAGTCGGCGCGGTCGGACTGGCCGTCATCGCCATCGGTCTGATTCTCGGAGCATTCTTCCGAAAGGGATACGGCCTGCTGGTCGTCACCGGGCCGCTCGTGGGCTTCGTACTGCTTGCCTCGTTGGTCTACCCCATAGAGTTCGACGCCTCGGGTGAGCAAAGGTGGGCTCCGGCAACAGCTTCCGAGTTGGATCCGTCGTACTCGGGAGCCTTCGGCAGCTTCACTCTCGACCTCAACGGGGTCACGTTCACCGAGGACAAGACCATCGACGTCGCGGCGTCGTTCGGCGAGTTCACCGTCATGGTGCCGCCAACCGTCAACGTCAAGAACAGTTGCACCGTCGTCATGGGTGACGGATCCGGTTGCCTCGACGGCGGGGTACACCCGGGTCGTGAAGCGAGACCGGATTCGCCCACACTGACCATCAACGCCAAAGCCACGTTCGGCAGTCTGAAGGTGACGCAATCATGAGCGAGTACGACGAGACGACAGACCAGGACGAGACCCGAGAATCCAAGCGCCCCTCGGCACTTCTGCTGATCGCAGGACTGGCCGCACTGTTGGTCAGCGTGTGGGCGTTGGTCGGGCCGTTCTCCCTGGCGCCGGCAGCGAACATTCAATTCCGTTGGCTGTTCGTCGGTGCCGCCGTCGTGGCAGGACTACTGCTGGTGATTCTGCCGAATCGGCGCAACCGAAAGTAACTGCTGTGCGCCTTTATTAACCGCGGGGGGTTAATAAAGGCGCACAGTTGTTTTTACTCCCACTCGATAGTTCCCGGCGGCTTGCTCGTCACGTCGAGGACTACGCGGTTCACATCCGCAACCTCGTTGGTGATTCGAGTCGAGATGCGCTCGAGGGTCTCGTACGGCAGACGGGTCCAGTCCGCGGTCATCGCGTCTTCACTCGAGACCGGACGCAGCACGATCGGATGACCGTACGTCCGGCCGTCACCCTGCACGCCCACGCTGCGGACGTCGGCGAGGAGAACCACCGGGCACTGCCAGATCGTTCCGTCCAAGCCTGCAGACGTAAGCTCCTCGCGCGCAATGGAATCTGCCTGACGCAGAATCTCGAGGCGATCGCGGGTGACCTCACCGATGATGCGGATACCGAGTCCGGGACCGGGGAACGGCTGGCGTCCGACGATCTCTTCCGGCAGGCCGAGTTCGCGGCCCACTGCACGGACCTCGTCCTTGAACAGCAGACGCAGCGGTTCGACCAATTTGAACTGCAGGTCTTCCGGCAGTCCGCCGACGTTGTGATGGCTCTTGATGTTTGCGGTTCCCGTGCCGCCGCCGGACTCCACGACGTCAGGGTAGAGCGTGCCCTGGACCAGGAAGTCGACGGTCGCACCGTGAGATGCGTTCTCGCCCAGAACATCACTGACTGCGCCTTCGAAGCTGCGGATGAACTCGCGGCCGATGATCTTGCGCTTGGTCTCGGGATCGGTGACCCCTGCCAGCTCACCGATGAAGGTGTCAGCGGCATCCACGGTGATCAGGCGCGCACCGGTTGCCGCGACGAAGTCCTGCTCGACCTGCGTGCGCTCACCAGCTCGCATCAAACCGTGATCGACGAAGACACACGTCAACCGGTCGCCGATTGCGCGCTGAACCAAAGCCGCAGCGACAGCGGAGTCGACACCACCGGACAGACCGCAGATGGCGTGTCCGTCGCCGACTTGCTCGCGAACCTGCTCGATCAGCGCATCGGCGATGTTCGACGCCGTCCACGCTGCCGGGATACCGGCGATCTCGTGCAGGAAGCGACTCAGGACCTGCTGACCGTGCGGCGAATGCAGAACCTCGGGGTGGTACTGCACACCGGCGAGCTTGCGGGCGCGATCCTCGAACGCCGCGACGGGAGCGCCATCGCTGGTCGCGGTCACCTCGAAGCCGGAAGGCGCTTCGGTGACAGCGTCGCCGTGACTCATCCACACCGGCTGCGTCGCGGGAAGTCCGTCGTGCAGCAACCCACCGGATACCGCGATGTCGGTACGGCCGTATTCACGGGTGCCGGTCTCGGCAACGGTGCCGCCGAGGGCGCCTGCCATGGCCTGGAATCCGTAGCAGATTCCGAAAACCGGGATGTCGTGATCGAAAAGTGCGGGATCGAGCTTGGGAGCACCGTCTGCGTAGACACTCGAGGGCCCACCCGAGAGCACAACAGCCAAGGGGTTCTTGGCCACGATCTCCTCGACGGTCGTGGTGTGCGGAATCACCTCCGAGTAGACCTTGGCTTCGCGAACTCGCCGTGCGATCAACTGCGCGTACTGCGCTCCGAAGTCGACGACAAGAACTGGTCTCTGCTGCTCGATATCTGCCACAGGTGCAGTCTAATCGCCGCGGCCAGCGCTTCTGCGCATGCATGGACTCGGCCCGCTCCTCGACCGAGTGAGCGCGAGGTACGTCACTACACAGGCCGACTCTCAGAACTGCGAGGCGACCTCGCGCTGATCTAGACCACCGTCCAGGTCAACGACGCCCCAATCACCCGCACCTTAGCTTCGGCAATCAAATCAGCGACATCATCGCAGGCCAGGGCCCGAAATAGACGAAGGGTGAATTTTCTGGACGTTTGACCGATTCGCCTGAACCAAACGTCCAGTAAAGGTAATCTCGCCCGTCAAGTGATCAGGATCACGATCGCAAACGGCCGGCGCCGCCGAACGGCGCTCACCTCGAGGAGGACCTGTGCGTCGATTCATACGACGACTCGCCATACCTGTCGCGGCTGTGACGGCTGCCGCCGGACTTCTAGTCCTCGGCACGCCGGCCACTGCTGACGAAGCTCCGCCCACCAGCTTCACCGGCACGACCGACAACCTGATCTTCACGAAGAGTGTCATCGGGAACGCGGCAGTTCACCCGGGCGACACCGTCACGTACAAGACCGAGATCAAGCACAACGAAAGCGGCATCGAACGGTCGATCGCAAAGATCCGTGACATCCCGCCCGCTGGATTCGTCCTCGTGCCGGGCAGCGCCAAGGCCACCTACCTGGGTGTGACCACCCGGGCCACCATCAGCAACGAATCGGATGGCGGAGTCTCCGCGAAGTGCTCGAGCGGATGCACCTTCCTGGTCGGTGGATTCGTCGTCAAGAAGAACCAATCCGTGACACTGGAAGCGACCTACACGGTCCCCGTCGCAACGGCCTTCGGTACGTACGACAGCGGCATGCTCTTCGACGTCAACGCCTTCAGCACGCAGCAGGGCCTCAACCCGATCAACGTCAATGTCCAGGTCGTCGACCCGTCTGTCGCCACCGGGACCACACTGGTTGCACCGGCAACGGCGAAGGTCGGCACTCCTGTCGACCTGACCGCGACAGTTGCGCCGTCCGACGCGACGGGCACCGTCCAGTTCAAGGACGGCGGAAACGACATCGGCTCACCCGTCCCGGTTGCCACCGGTAGCGCCACCCTTTCCCACACCTTCGACAGCGTCGGCGCCCACGACATTACCGCCGCCTACAACGCCGGTCCGGGATTCCACAGCTCGACCTCCGGAGTCCAGACCGTCGACGTCTCCGCGGACACCACCACCACGATCTCGGCTCCGAACGCCGCATTGGTCGGTGACAGCATCACCGTGAGCGCCGTCGTCACACCGGCGAACGCCGTGGGCACGGTGCAGTTCAAGGACGGCGACACCAACCTCGGCGCACCGGTGGCCGTGGTCGACGGAACGGCTTCCCTGACCCGCAGCTACGACGCTTCCGGCACGCACATCTTCACCGCAGTCTTCACCGGCGAGGCCGGCTACGGCGATTCAGTGTCCACCGCAACTCAACTCGACGTCAGCGATCCCGACTGGGGAACCACGACCACAGTTGTCGAACCGCTCACAGCAGTGGTCGGTGAACCGACCAACCTTTCGGCCACCGTCTCCCCCATCCCGAGCAGCGGAACCGTGACGTTCAAGGTCGACGGCACCGAGGTCGGTACCGCACCGGTCGGCACGGGTGACGGCGTCGCGATCCTCCCGCACACCTTCGCGTCAGCCGGTGCCGCAGCCGTGGTTGCCGAGTTCTCCGGCGGAACCGGATTCGTCGGCTCCACGTCCACGTCGTTCACGGTGAACGTGACCGATCCCGAGCCTGCCCGCGCGGACACCACGACGGTCCTGACTGTCAGCGGCGCCGCTCAGGTCGGAAAGGCATTGCAGCTCAAGGCCACCGTTGCACCCGGAACAGCAAACGGAATGATCCAGTTCAAGTCCGGCACGACGCCCATCGGTGCACCCGTTGCCGTCGTCAACGGCGTCGCGACACTCACGCACACCTTCGACGACGAGGGAACGTTCGGCCTCACTGCCAACTTCGTCGGCGACGCCGGTTGGAAGAACTCCGTCTCCGGCCCGACGGTCGTGCAGGTCGGCACCGCACCGACCGACGGCGGCGGCACCGGAAGCCTGGACACCGGTTCACTGAGCGGCCTGGTCCCGCTCTTCGGAAGCTAGTCCCCCACATCAGCTTTGGACACCACTCCCGTACCAAGCTCAGGAGAATCCATGTTCGTGTATTCCAGACGCCGCATCGCGGCGCCGATCGCCGCCACGGCACTCGCCAGTGGCGTCATACTCGCGGGAATCCCCGCATCAGCAGCACCGGTGACGACAACTTTCGGAACGAGTTGCCTCGCAACCCCGTCCGCTGTCGCCGGTCCGACCACGCAGTCCCAGTCCGGTTCGGTCATCGTCGACGCACCGGAGAGCGTCGGAGCCGGTGAGACCTTCGAGGTCACCATCCAACCCGGCCCCATCGCCTTCCCTGGATCCGCTTCGGGGGCCACCGTCCAGAACGTCTCCCGTATCAAGGTCGACGTCGATGTTCCCGCGAACGCCACCCTGGTGGAAGCCACCATCGTCCCCGGTACTTCGGCTGGGCTCAGCGGTGTCGCGCCGAACATCCTGCGCGTCAACGAGAACGGCAACGTCGATCCCAACGGAACGATTCTGCGCCTCTCCGGAAACAACCAGGTCATCGGAAACAGCCCGAGCTCGAGCATCAACTCCGAGGGCGGCATCGTCGTCAAGGCGACCGGTAAGAACGTCGACGGTTCCAATAACGCCGACGGCTACACGCAGTTCCAGCTCCCCCAGGTCAAGGCAATTCTCAAGGCCGGCGATTCAGGGGACGTCGCGATGAAGGTACGCACCGGCGGCAGCGCAGGAGCGTGGAACAACGATCGCAACTTCCTCACGTTCCTCCCCAAGGCCACCTTGGTCATCACCGCCTGGGCACCCACGCGATGCACCCCGCGTGACGCCGAGAACGGTCCGCTCAACAGCGGCGCAGGCCCCCTCGCCACGACGCGGATCATCGAGGCGGACAAGGCAACCACCACCACGGTGGTCGGACCGGCCAATGCCAAGAACGGAACCCCCGTCACTCTGTCGGCCAACGTGAGCGGCGGCGCGACCGGTGGAACCGTCCAGTTCTTCGACGGCGACAACCCCCTCGGAGACGCGGTGCCGGTAACGGCTGGATCGGCCAGCATCTCCCCGGCCTTCACCGAGGACGGACCGCACTCCATCACCGCGAGCTACAGCGGCGCCCCCGGGTTCCTGGCGTCGACGTCGGCGTCGGCCAAGATCGTGACCGTCACGACCGATGCACCGCCGGACGCCGTGACCACGACGGCCACGGTGTCGCCGTCGACCGCAAAGGTCGGACAGGACGTCAATCTGACCGCCAAGGTCGATCCGCAGGGTACCGGCGGCACCGTCGACTTCATCGTCGACGGCACCGAAACGGTCAGTGCCACGGTCGGAACCGACGGAGTTGCCATCGCTCCGTACACCTTCGCCTCGACCGGAACGCACAAGGTTGTCGCGAAGTTCACGGGCTCACCAGGATTCGCGCCGTCCGCTGCCCCGGCATTCCCGGTCAGTGTGACGACTCCGGCTCCGGCCGACGTCGAGACGACCACGGTCCTCGACGCCGTCGGAACTGTTCAGAAGAACACCCCGGTGACGCTCAAGGCAACGGTCGATCCGGCCGGAGCCTCGGGCAAGGTCCAGTTCAAGGTCGGTGACACCCTCATCGGTGGACCGGTCGATGTGGTCAACGGTGTCGCAACGGTACCGGCTACGTTCTACAACTCCGGGACCTACAGTGTCACTGCAGAATTCGTGGGCGCTGCGGGCTACACGTCCTCGGCATCCGCGCCGCAGACCCTGACTGTCCCCGGCGATACCGACGGCGGACCCGGCGGCGGAACCGGCAGCCTCGACCTCGGCACCCTCTTCGGATCGCTGGGTGGCTGACAAGGTGAGGCCGACGATCTGAAACTGCAAAAGGGGCGTGCCGTCGAATCCTCGACGACACGCCCCTTTTTCGGTTCTCGGTGAACTATCCGGCTGCAGGCTCCACCGGAACAGCAGTGGCCGTCTTGCCGCCGGTGATCTTCACGATCGGCAGAACCAGCGCGGCCGGAGCCGACGCCGGCACGACGGGCGACTTGGGTGCAATCGGTGCCAAGCGTTCGTAGCCGCTGCCCTGGGCGGGACGCAGGTCGGTCTCCCCCTTGTTCGGCCACAGCGAGGCCGAGCGCTCGGCCTGGGCGGCAATGGTCAGCGACGGATTCACGCCGAGATTGGCCGAGACCGCTGCACCGTCGACGACGCTGAGCGTCGGGTAGCCGTACACCCGGTGGTACGGATCGATGACGCCGTGATCGGAATCCGACGCGATAGCGCAACCGCCGAGGAAGTGCGCCGTCAGCGGAACGTTGAAGATCTCGCCCCACGTGCCGCCCGCGACGCCGTCGATCTTCTCGGCAACTCGACGCGTCGCCTCGTTACCCTCCGGAATCCAAGTCGGGTTCGGCTGACCGTGGCCCTGCTTGCTGGTGACCTTGCGTCGACCGAACAGGCCCTTCTTCGTGTACGTGGTGATGGAGTTGTCGAGGTTCTGCATGACGAGCGCGATGATCGTGCGCTCACTCCAGTCCTTGACCGTCAACATGCGCAACATCTGGTACGGGTTCTTCGCGACCACACCGAGGAACTTGATCCACCGGGGTGTCTTGCCGCCGCCATCGGTCATCAAGGTCTGCAACAGGCCCATCGCGTTCGATCCCTTGCCGTAGCGGACCGGCTCGATGTGGGTGTCGCTGCTCGGGTGGAACGACGACGTGATCGCCACTCCGCGGGTCAGGTCGAGAGCAGGATCGACCTTGTACTTGCCTGCGCCGACGATGGATTCGGAGTTCGTTCGAGTCAGCTCGCCGAGCTTGTCGGAGAGCTTGGGCAGCGCTCCGGTGTCCTTCATGTCGAAGAGCAGATGCTGAGTGCCCCACGTTCCGGCCGCGAGAATGACGTTCGCAGCTGTGTAGGTGCGGCGGTTCTTGCGTCCGAATGCACCGGTTCGCTCGGTGAACACGTCCCACGAACCGTCGCGAGCCTCGCGTAGTCCGGACACGGTGGTCATCGGAATGATCTCGGCGCCGGCTGTCTCGGCAAGGCCCAGATAGTTCTTGAGCAGAGTGTTCTTCGCTCCGTGACGGCAGCCCGTCATGCACTCGCCGCACTCGATGCAACCGGTGCGCTCGGGTCCGACGCCGCCGAAGTACGGGTCCTTCGCCTTCTTGCCCGGCTCACCGAAGTAGACGCCGACGGGCGTCTGGATGAACGTGTCACCGACGCCCATGTCGTCGGCGACCGACTTCATGATCTCGTCAGCGGGCGTCATGTGCGGATTCTGAACGACGCCGAGCATCTTCTGAGCCTGCTCGTAGTACGGCGTGAGTTCACTGCGCCAGTCGGTGATGTGAGCCCACTGCTTGTCCTGGAAGAACGGCTCCGGCGGCTGGTAAAGCGTGTTGGCGTAGTTCAACGATCCACCGCCGACACCCGCGCCCGCGAGAATGAGGCAGTCGCGCAGCAGGTGTACGCGCTGAATGCCGAAACAACCCAGTTTCGGAGCCCAGAGGAACTTCTTGAGATCCCAACTGGTCTTCGCGAAATCTTCGTCGGCATACCGTCGGCCGGCTTCGATGACGCCGACCTTGTAGCCCTTCTCCACGAGACGAAGCGCACTCACGCTTCCGCCGAACCCGGATCCGACGATCAGTACGTCGTAGTCCGTTGCCCGTTGCTTGCCCATCAGGACACCTCCACCGTGAACCGTAGTTACCCGCCAGTATGCACCTATCCCTTGTGACTACCACCACAAGGGGCCTCATAAGCGTAACCACAAGTATCAGGAACGGGAGAAAGTCCTGCACAACGAACTGTGGCCCCGGTTCACGAAGAACCGGGGCCACAGAACGGTACAAACTACGCGCGGACGGTCAATCCGACCTTCTGGAACTCCTTGAGATCGGAGTATCCGGCCTTGGCCATCGACCGACGGAGACCACCGACGAAGTTCAGCGAACCGTACGGATCATCCGAAGGACCGCTCAGAACCTGATCCAGGCTCGGACGCTCACCGTAGGAAACCGGAAGAAGCGCTCCACGCGGAACCGAAGGATGAGCCGCAGCGGACGGCCAGTACCAGCCGCCACCCGGCGCCTCGGCGGACACCGCCAGCGGCGTGCCCAGAACAGCAGCGTCGGCACCGCAGGCGATTGCCTTCGCCAGATCACCCGACGTTGCGATGTCACCGTCGGCGATGACGTGGACGTAGCGTCCACCCGTCTCGTCGAGGTAGTCGCGCCTGGCTGCTGCAGCATCGGCGATGGCCGTGGCCATCGGAACCCCGATACCCAGGACCTCACCGGTGGTGGTTGCACCCTCGGTGGAGCCGTATCCGACGATGACACCGGCAGCGCCGGTACGCATCAGGTGCAGCGCAGTGCGGTGGTCACTGACCCCACCCGCGACAACCGGAACGTCCAGTTCGGAGATGAACGTCTTGAGGTTGAGCGGTTCCTGCTCGGTGTGCACGACGTGCTCCGCCGAGATGATCGTGCCGTGGACGACCAGCAGGTCGATTCCGGCCTTGATCAGCTCGGGTGTCAGCGCGCGCGCATTCTGCGGGCTGACGCGAACGGCAGTGGTGACCCCGGAATCACGGACCTGCGCGACCGCAGCGGCCAGAAGACCGGACTGCAGCGGCGCCGCGTGCAACTCCTGCAGGTAACGGATGGCCGCGTCGACGCCACCGTCCTTCTCGGCGATCTCGACGAGACGCCGGAGCTTCTCCTCGACATCGGGGTGACGGCCCCACAGGCCTTCACCGTTGATGACACCGAGGCCGCCGCGCTTACCCAGCTCGATCGCGAAGGTCGGCGAGACCAACGCGTCGGTGGGATGTGCGAGGACGGGAATGTCGAACCTGTAAGCGTCGAGCTGCCAAGCAGTCGACACCTCCTTCGACGAACGGGTTCGCCGGGAGGGAACGATGTTCACATCGTCCAACTCGTAGGTACGTCGGGCCGTTCGACCCATGCCGATCTCAACGAGGTCGCGCACGCGCGCCCCTTTCTCGTGTACTGGTTGCTAACGAGCGGTGTAGTTGGGTGCTTCGACAGTCATCGTGATGTCGTGCGGATGGCTTTCCTTCAAACCGGCCGCCGTGATCTGGACGAACTGAGCGTTCTGCAGGTGCTCGATCGTCGCCGACCCCGTGTAACCCATGGCAGCGCGCAGACCACCGGTGAGCTGATGCGTCACCTGGGAGAGCGGGCCACGGAACGGAACGCGTCCTTCGATGCCTTCCGGAACCAACTTGTCCTCGGAAAGTACGTCGTCCTGGAAGTACCGGTCCTTGGAGTACGACTTGGCCTCGCCACGCGACTGCATCGCGCCGAGCGACCCCATGCCGCGGTAGCTCTTGAACTGCTTGCCGCCGACCAGAATCAGTTCGCCGGGCGATTCAGCGGTACCGGCCAGGAGCGAGCCCAGCATGGCCGTCGACGCACCCGCGGCGAGAGCCTTCGCGATGTCACCGGAGAACTGGAGTCCACCGTCTGCGATGACAGGCACACCGAGCGGCTTGCACGCGGCAACCGCTTCCAGGATGGCCGTGACCTGAGGGGCGCCGACACCGGCGATGACGCGAGTGGTGCAGATGGAACCAGGGCCGACTCCGACCTTGACGGCATCGACGCCGGCTTCGACCAGTGCCAGAGCACCCGCGCGCGTAGCGACGTTGCCACCGATGATCTGAACCCGCTCGCCCAGTTCACGCTTGAGCTTGGCGATCATGTCGAGAACGTTGGACGAATGCCCGTGCGCACTGTCCACCACGAGTACGTCCACACCGGCATCGGTGAGCGCCATCGCGCGCTGGAAGGCGTCATCGCCGGCACCGACTGCAGCGCCGACGAGCAGTCGACCGTCACGGTCCTTGGTGGCGTCGGGATGCTGCTCGGTCTTGACGAAGTCCTTGACCGTGATCAGACCGGTGAGCTTGCCGTTGCCGTCGACGATCGGCAGCTTCTCGATCTTGTGCCGACGAAGAAGGCCCAGTGCTACGTCCGCGGTGACGCCTTCCTGAGCGGTGATCAACGGCATCTTGGTCATGATCTCGACGACCGGACGATTCTGGTCGACCTCGAAACGCATGTCACGGTTCGTGACGATGCCGACCAGCTGGCCGGCGTCGTCGGTGACCGGGAGACCCGAGATGCGGAAGCGAGCGCACTTCGCGTCGACCTCACCCATCGTGTCGGTCGGCTTACACGTGACGGGGTCGGTCACCATGCCGGCCTCGGAGCGCTTGACGGTCTCGACCTGTCCTGCCTGAACCTCGACGGACGAGTTACGGTGCAGAACTCCCATACCGCCGGCGCGCGCCATCGCAATGGCCATGCGCGACTCGGTGACAGTGTCCATCGCAGAGCTGACCAACGGAATCCGCAGACGGATGTCGCGGGTCAGTTGACTGGACGTGTCGACCTGGCTCGGGATGACGTCGGACGCGGCAGGCAACAGCAGCACGTCGTCGTATGTCAGTCCCAGCATCGCGACCTTGTTGGGGTCGTCTCCTCCGGTGTGCACATGTCCTGCAGAACTACTCATGCGGTCAGGACCCTCCATGGACCTAGATTCGCCCAGGGCGACCGCTGTAGCAGCCGCCTCGAAACGGATTACGAAAAGCTGGATATCGGATAGAAGGCGCCTACACGGAAAGAAATTCCTGGCACCTTTTCCCGGCGTTGCACACCATGGTATCGGCTCACTCAAAGGTCCGAACCATCCCACCCACGCTGCGGGTACGCGTAACAAGTGGCGCTGACCCCCCTGACCTGCGTACCGTGGTGCTGTGCGTGATCAACTGCCCCCCGGTCTGCCGCCAGATCCCTTCGCCGGCGACCCAGCTGACCCCTCCGCGGCTCTCGATGCCATCGAGCCGGGTCAACCACTCGACTCCCATGAACGCCAAGCGGTCGAGGAGGATCTCGCTGACCTCGCCGTTTACGAGGCACTCCTCGCTCACCGCGGCATCCGCGGTCTCGTAGTGTGCTGCGAGGACTGCCAACAAGATCATTACCACGACTGGGACATGCTGCGCGCAAACCTGCTGCAGCTCCTCGTGGACGGAACCGTCCGCCCCCACGAGCCCGCCTACGACCCGATGCCTGAGGCATATGTCACGTGGGACTACTGCCGCGGATACGCCGACGCGTCGATGAACGAGGCGATGCACGGCGACGGTTTCGACAGCTGAGCGAAACCTCACCAAGTTCATACGAAAGTGGCCGACAAGCAATTGCTTGTCGGCCACTTTCGTATGAACTCAGATCGGAACGATGCCGATCAGGTCTGGGATCTCAGGGCGGCGGTGACGAGAAATCACCGGACGGCGACGAGGCAGGCGCCAGAGACGTCGTTGTCGTGGTGGTGGTCGTTGTCGTCGTGGTTGTTGTCGGCAACGAGGTCGGCGGCGCCGAGGACACCGAGGTGGGCGGCGACTGCAGCTGTACTCCCGGATCCGGTTTGGTCGAACTCGTCGGTCCGCCCGGGCCCTGTGGACTGACCGGCTTGACCGAGGAGCCAGGAATCGCCGTGATCGAGGTCGACGGTGCAGCAGGCTGAGCACTCGTCGGGGGCGGCGCCAAGGGTGACGTGGTCTCTTGGACCTGCGTCATCAACTTGCCCCAACGCTCGACGAGGTCGGTCTTGTCCTGCGAGTCCTTGACCGCATCGGCACGGTGAGCTGCGTTGTCCAGCACCATCTTTGCCGCAGGAATGTCTCCGGCAGCCAACAGCCGCTCGGCCTTTTCCAGCTCGGAAGTCGTGTCGATCTTCGCAACTGTCGAGTTGGCCTCGTCGGCGAAGACGACCTGCTTGACGCCCCACAGGGCATCGCCGGGCTGGGCGTCGTACGCCATCGCCGTGGCGCCACCGAAGACCACTGCTGCAACTGCTGCAGCGGCGGCGATCGGACGAACCACACGCAATCGAGAACGGGAACGTGAACGCTGACGATCGGAGAAGCCGGACGGCGTCGCTGTGATTGCAGCGATGACATCGTCCAACAACGGACCCTCGGGCATCGGAGTCGCAACGACATCGTCACGCCATTGCGAGAGGATCAACGCAAGTTCGTACTGTTCGGTGCTATCGGTTGCTACCGGCCCACCATTCGAAATGGATTCGATCAGCGCATCGTCACGCCGAACCGCAGCCAAATCCACTGGCGTACCGTCGTCGGCGAGATCACCGAGATTCGAAGCGTCATGCCCCTCGTCTCTAGCCAAAGCTCTCACCTGCTTTCGTCACTTCTTTTTTCAGTTTCGCGATCGCTCTGTGCTGAGCGACTCGTACAGCTCCGGCGGTACTACCGACGGCGACGGCCGTTTCCTCGGCCGACATCCCGACCACCAGGCGAAGTATCAAGATTTCTCGATGCTTCTCCGGAAGTGTGCCGAGAAGTTCGTGCATCTGTCTGCTGGACTCCGAATCGAGAGCTCGCTGTTCGGGACCATCATCCAGTGCTATTACATCCGGTACTTCGGAAACGGGCTCCGACTTGTTACGGGCGGAGCTTCGATGTGCGTCCGCAACCTTGTGCGCGGCAATTCCGTACACAAAGGCCATGAACGGGCGTCCCTGGTCCTGATAACGCGGCAGCGCGGTCATCACGGCCAGACAGACTTCCTGTGCGACGTCGTCAGCGGACAGGTGTCCTCTCTCGGCCGCACCCACTCGACCGCGGCAGTAGCGCACCACCATCGGTCGGATGTTCTCCAGAACCAAAGCTAGAGCTGTACGGTCGCCCTGCGCAGCAGCGGCGACCGCGGTGTCCAACTCATCGCTCGTATTTGTCATCGTCAGCGAAAATCCTGGCGTTACAGTGGCACCTCCCGAGCGGGTGTGCTCCCGCTCTCAGCGGAACCCTCTAAGAGTAACCATCCGGACCGACTGGTCTCCGCATGCCTGCCCAGCAGTCGCGATATCGATACAGCTCCTTCTGGAATGTTCTCCGGAGACTTCGGTGGAGTGGTTACGACAAAGGTAGGAGTGATCCACCACGCATCGCAATCAGATCGCCGATCTCCCGGGCACTCGGTGAGGTTCTCTCACCGCTGACACCTTCGATCAACAGAGACGACGCCCAGGCCAGGGGCAGCAGGCCGTATTGCCGGCACCGCGCGAACACATCTGCTGCCATCTTCACGGCTGCGCTCGCGTCTGTTCCGGTCAGCGCGGCGCTACGCAGCAGATCCGACTTCACGCGGTGCCGCACAGACTCCGATTCCGCTGACAATTCGACGGCGCGCTCTGCGTGTCTGCGGGCACGAGCGAAGTCGCCTCCCGCCAACGCCAATTCAGCAGAGACCCATTCGATCCGAATTTCCTGCCGCCACAGCCCGCCCTCGGCATCCAGACGCGCCCGACATTGCGCCAGCAGGCGCCAGCCGAGCGGGAGCCTGCCACAGCCGAGGGCGTCTGCGGCCAGACCGGTCAGAGCGTCACAGGCAGCCTCTGGATCGCCTGCCAGGCCGCCGACGATCGCCAGTGCGCGCCCGTCCCACGTGGACGCGAGTGCATGGCGTCCGCTCTGGCGAAGAAACGACGCCCTCGTGCTGGCAGACAGAGAGGCAAGAACCCGATCCGAGTGCGTCGAGAACCCGGCCGTGAGCCGATCGAGGACATCCAATGCAGCCCGCGCTCTTGCGTAGTGGCCCTGACCACCCAGCACTACTGCCGTTGTCCACCAATCTCGGGTAGAGCAAGGCGCCGGGAGGCGGTCGAGATCCGGATCCGCACCGAACGCGGCAGACTCGAGGGACCCTGGAAGTGCAGTTGTTTCGTTGGGCACAGGTGATTGAGGGCGCGCAGGTGTCGACACAGGTTGATCATCGCAGCAGCACGAGCAGACATTCGCACGACCGGCGTCACACCAACGATGCCAAAAGTCGCACGAAACACGAAAAGGCAAGTTTGTCGGAGTTAATCAGATATTCAACTGAGATTTGCCAAATGTACTCGTAATGATATTTAACGGGCATATATCCGTGACGTTAACTGCGCATTACTTATTGGACGGATGTCCTAGTTGAAACTTGGGCACTAAGTCCCGAAATGGAGTGCAACCCCGCCCACGCAATATCGGACAAATGACGCAAACCGAGCCGAATGACCGAGTGATTTCGCCGGGCGATCAGCCTCGAACATATCCCTGATCTGTGGGTTTCGCATCTCGAGCTGCCAGGCTTGCCGGCCGCCACCTCGATCGACCCAATTTCGACATCGGCGCAGAACAACGCACGAGGGGCCCGAAATGTAAATATATACTTCGTTAACTCTCGCATTTCGATATATGCCGATCGCCACTGAACGAGCCTATTGACGCGATTTACTCAGCACCCTTACGGTTAGCAAGCGTGAACGATTCAGAAGGCCCGGATAACCTCCGGGCAACTTGGTCCGCTCGTTGATCAACGCGAGCTTGCAGTAAGGAGTCAACATGCCTGCACCGAATCACCTTCCAGGCCCCAACGCAGACATCTGGGACTGGCAGATGCACGGTCTGTGCCGCGGAGTCGACTCCTCCATGTTCTTCCATCCCGATGGCGAACGCGGTAGAGCACGTGCCCAGCGCGAAACCCGCGCAAAAGAGATGTGCCGTCAGTGCCCGGTCCTGATGCAGTGCCGCAGCCACGCGCTGACCGTCGCCGAGCCGTACGGCATCTGGGGAGGAATGTCGGAAACCGAACGTGAACTACACGCGCGCCACCGTCGCACCACCCGCATAGCTTCCTGATACACGTAGGTAGAGCGCACTAGGCCCCCGAGAGTTTTCGGGGGCTTTTGCGTGTGGACGGGACACCGTCGAAAAGAATTTCCGACACGACCCATCCGACCGACGCCCGCCTCCGAATGCCTTCTGACAGTGCACCTCAGCACATCCCTTCAGGAAGGCAGACCCATGAACACCTCTACTCGAGTTCTGGCAGTCACCGCAGCAGCCTCTTTCGCCGTCTTCGGCGTGGTCGGTTGCTCCTCCGACGACAACGATTCGTCGACCGACACGTCCAGCGCCGCCATGACGTCTTCTGCCATGGGATCGAGCATGTCTCCCAGCAGCGCGATGGCGGAGCCTGCTTCCGATCTGGTCGGTGCCGGTTGTGCCGACTATGCAGCCGCAGTGCCGAGCGGCGCCGGATCGGTCAGCGGAATGGCCCAGGATCCGGTTGCCACAGCGGCGTCCAACAATCCGTTGCTCACCACCTTGACCGCGGCGGTCTCCGGCCAGCTCAACCCGGACGTCAACCTGGTCGACACTCTCAACGGTGGCGAGTTCACCGTCTTCGCACCGATCGACTCGGCATTCGCCAAGATCGACCCCGCCACGATCGACAGCCTCAAGACGGACAGCGCCACGCTGACCAAGATCCTCACCTACCACGTGGTTCCCGGCCAGATCGCCCCTGACGCGATCGACGGAACGCACCCCACCGCCGAGGGCGGAACGGTTACCGTCACCGGATCCGGTGACAACATCAAGGTCAACGACGCAACTGTCGTCTGCGGTGGAGTCAAGACCGCAAACGCCACCGTCTACCTCATCGATTCGGTGCTGATGCCGCAGTAGTCCCCACCTGCTGTGCGCCTTTATTAACCCCCCGCGGTTAATAAAGGCGCACAGCGGCCAACGGCGGGCCAAGAGAAAAGAACCGGACATGCACGCTACGGTTGTACGCGATGAAGCGAGACAACTCTTCGTGAGCGAGCCAGACCATGCGTCGGATGCGGCCGACGCATGCCCGACGGACAACTCTGCGGCCCGCACCGCTCGAATCGCGGAATCACGCGAGCTGGCAGTGATCCTCGCGAACGTCGCCGGTGGCGACCAGAACGCCTTTGCCGAGTTCTACGACCGAACCAGCTCCCGCGTCTACGGCATGGTTCTTCGTGTACTCCGTGATCCAGGCTTCTCCGAGGAAGCGGTCCAAGAGGTCTACCTCCAGGCCTGGAAATCGGCCGACAGTTTCGATCCCGCCAAGGGGTCCGCACTCTCCTGGCTTCTGACTCTTGCCCACCGACGCGCGGTAGATCGCGTGCGCTCCGAACAGTCGAGTTCGGATCGACAGGCTCTCTACGACACCACCAATGCCACTCCCGAGTTCGACGTCGTCAGCGACGAAGTGACGCGAAGAGACGAGCATCGTGCTGTCACGGACTGTCTCGAAACGCTGACGGACACTCAGCGCCAATCGGTGACTCTCGCCTATTACGGCGGCCGAACGTACCGCGAAGTGGCTGAAGATCTCGGCGTGGCGATTCCCACGATCAAGTCGCGAATTCGCGACGGACTACTGCGCCTACGTGGATGTTTGGGGGTGATGTGAGATGGACGAAGAGCTGATCGACTACGCGTACGCCTACGCGATCGATGCGTTGGACCTCGACGAGCGCCGTGAGGTCGACAGACGCCTCGCCGCTTCGGACTCCGCGACCCGCGCCGAATTCGACGCGCAGGTCCGACTCACCGCCGAAACCATGGCCGCGATGACCGTCGTCGACGCCGTCGAGCCCCCGCCATCACTGCGTAGTAGCGTCCTCGCCTCGATCTCGGCACAGACGACTGCTGCCGACGCCCCCGTCTCGCTGGCCGAGCGCCGTAATCGTCGACGTCCGTGGACCGTTGCACTTGCCGCGGCAGCCGCAGTCGCAATCCTGGTCGGCGGCATCGGAATCGGACGCACGCTGTCCGACAACACTCCGCCGCAGAACGCAGCGTCCGAAATCATGGCAGCACCCGACGTTCATGCCACGACGCGTGAAATCCCGGGCGGCGGTAGTGCCACGACGCTGTTCTCGCCCTCCGAGGACGCCGCAGTCCTCGTGATGAACGATGTGACTCCCCCGAGTCCGGATACCGTCTACCAGATGTGGCTGGTGCCGGGCGACACCGACGACACCACGATGATCCCGATGGGGACGATGGCTCCGGGCGACGTCAAACCCACTACCCAGGTGGTGCTCGACGGCATCGGCCCGAACACGAAGTTGGCATTCACGGTCGAACCGCCCGGCGGATCGCAGCAGCCCACCAGCGAGCCGTTCGCGACGATCCCGCTCATCTGATCGCCAGACGAAAGAAGAGATCCCCCGCCGGAATCCGGCGGGGGATCTCTTCTTTGTCGAAACTACGAGCAGCGAATCAGTGGCTGTGGCCGTGTCCGGTGTCGGCAACTTCCTCGGTCGGCTTCTCGACGACGGCGCTCTCGGTGGTGAGGATCATGCGCGCGACGGAAGCGGCGTTGACCACTGCCGAGCGAGTGACCTTGACCGGGTCGACGACGCCGTCGGCAAGCAGGTTTCCGTAGGTGAGGGTGGCGGCGTTGAAGCCTTCGCCCTTGGTCATCTCGGCGACCTTGCTGACGACGACGGAACCGTCGATGCCTGCGTTGCTGGAGATCCAGAACAACGGAGCGTTGAGGGCTTCACGGACCACGGCAACGCCGGTGGCCTCGTCACCCGTCAAGCCGAGATTCCCGATCAGTGCCGTACCGGCCTGGACGAGAGCCGATCCGCCACCGGGGACGATGCCCTCGGAAACTGCTGCCTTGGCTGCGTTGACCGCATCCTCGACGCGGAACTTACGTTCCTTCAGATCGGTTTCGGTGGCTGCGCCGACCTTGATGACGGCCACGCCGCCGGACAGCTTCGCCAGACGCTCTTCGAGCTTCTCGCGATCCCAATCCGAATCGGTGTTCTCGATCTCGCGACGCAGCTGTGCGACGCGGGTCGCGATGTCGTCAGCGGTGCCTGCACCGTCGACGATGACCGTCTCGTCCTTGGTGACGACAACGCGGCGAGCGCTGCCGAGCAGTTCGAGGCCGGCTTCCTTGAGGGAAAGGCCGACGTCGGTGTTGATGACGGTGCCGGCGGTGACGACTGCGAGGTCGTCGAGGAATGCCTTGCGACGATCACCGAAGAACGGCGCCTTGACGGCAACGGCCTTGATGGTCTTGCGGATGGAGTTGACCACCAGGGTGGAGAGAACTTCACCCTCGACGTCCTCGGCGATGATCAAGAGCGGCTTGCCGGATTCAGCAACCTTCTCGAGCAGCGGGAGGAAGTCGGGAAGCGAGCTGATCTTCTCGCGGAAGAGCAGGATCAGCGCGTCTTCGTAGACGGCCTTCTGCGCATCGATGTCGGTGACGAAGTAGGGCGAGAGGTAGCCCTTGTCGAACTGCACACCTTCGGTGACAACGAGTTCGGTTGCAACGGTGGAGGATTCCTCGACCGTCACGACGCCGTCGGTTCCGACACGGGTGAGTGCCTCGCCGACGAGCTTGCCGATCTCCTCGTCACGCGAGGAAACGGTGGCGACCTGAGCGATCGACTTCTCGCCCTCGACGGGGGTGGCTGCGGCGAGCAGTTCCTCGACGACCTTGTCGGCTGCGGCGTTGATGCCGACGCCGAGAGCCATCGGGTTCGCGCCCGCTGCGATGTTCTTGAGTCCGCCGCGGACGATGGCCTGGGCCAGAACGGTCGCGGTGGTGGTGCCGTCGCCGGCAACATCGTTGGTCTTGGTGGCGACACTCTTGACGAGCTGTGCGCCGAGGTTCTCGAAGGGATCTTCGAGCTCGATTTCACGGGCGATGCTCACACCGTCGTTGGTGACGGTGGGGCCGCCGAATGCCTTGGCGAGCACGACGTGGCGTCCACGCGGGCCCAAGGTCACCTTGACGGCGTCGGCAAGCTTGTCGACTCCGGCTTCGAGAGCGCGGCGTGCGGTCTCGTTGAACGCAATTTGCTTGGACATCTGTTCTGTCAGCTCCTGAATCTTCGGGGCGTGAACGCATTCCGCCCCGGGATCCTGTGTGGACTCCGGGGCGGATCACGTGTGTCTTACTTGGAGACGACAGCCAGCACGTCGCGTGCCGACAGGATCAGGTATTCCTGGCCGGCGTACTTGATCTCGGTTCCGCCGTACTTGGAGTAGATGACCGTGTCACCCTCCTTGACGTCGACCGGGATGCGGTTGCCCTGCTCGTTGACGCGGCCTTCGCCGACTGCAACGACGGTGCCCTCCTGGGGCTTTTCCTTGGCTGTGTCAGGAATGACCAGGCCGGAAGCCGTCGTCGTTTCAGCCTCGTTGGCCTGGACGAGGATCTTGTCCTCGAGCGGCTTGATGTTGACGCTCGCCACGATGAGCCCTCCACTTTGGGGTATGTGCGTCCGAGGCGATCCTCGGACAGCTGTTTGGGTATGCCGTTTACGGCGCGTCACTGCAGTCCCGTCGTCGCGGGTGCCGGAACTCGATCAGCGCCAATTGGCACTCTATACGTGAGAGTGCCAACCCTCAAGGACTGGGCGCATTTTTCTCTTCGTCCAGAGCGAAACAGGACAGCCGTCCACCACGTTCACCTATTGTTCACTTCGTGACGAACATCAATCGCCGTAGTTTTCTGACCTTCGCCGGACTCGGCGCCGTCGGCGCGGTCAGCCTTGGCAAGCCGTGGGGCCTGCAATACGCAGGCGCGTCGACCATTCCGACGTCCGGTCCCGGCACCACTCTCGAGTCCGTGTCCACCCCCGTCAGCAGCAGCGGCTACACCAAGCTCACCGCCGGGCCCGGTTGGGCGAACATCGTGCGCAGCGAGTTGGCCGAGCCGAAGTCGGGACGCGAGGACCGACGCACCGCGCTCGCCTCACTCGTGCAGTTGACCGACGTCCACATCGTCGACGCCCAGTCCCCCATGCGCTTCGAATACGTCCATCAGATCACCGGCTCGGCGTTCCGCCCCCAGGAGACCTTGACGGCGCACGGGTTGATTTCGCTTGTCCGACGCGTCAATTCGATCGGCAGTGGCCCGCACACCTCGCGCCCCTTCGATGCCGTCGTCACCACCGGCGACAACACCGACAACAAGGAATTCGCCGAACTCGACTGGTTCCTCACCTCACTCAACGGCGGTACCGTCGTCGCCAACACCGGTGCCAAGGACCGCTACGAGGGCGTGCAGAACTCGGGTGCCGATCTCTACTGGAACCCCGAGTCACCGATGCTCGACATGTACAAGAAGGCCGGTTTCCCGGAGATCCCGGACTTCTTCGGTGCCGCTTTCACTCCCGTGTCGAGCCCCGGCCTGAACACCCCTTGGTACTGCGTGTTCGGCAACCACGACGATTCGGTGTCCGGCACGGTGCCCAGCGGCATCCCGCCGCTCGAAGCGATGTACACGGGATCTCTCAAATTCGAGGTGCCCGGTTCACCGGAGCAGGCCAAGCAGATCGACGTCGCCACCAAGTTCGATCCCAGTGCGATTCCCGGAATCCTGTCCGCCTTCACGACGCCGCCGCGCCAGGTTACCCCCGACCCGTCGCGCGCGCCGTTCACGCCCCGGCAGTTCATCGCCGCACATCTCGACCCCGCGCACACCGGTCCCGGTCCCGTCGGGCACGGTTTCGCTCCCGACGCCGGAGAAACCGGTATCGGTTACTACTCGTTCCAGATCGCACCGGGCGTCGTCGGTATCAGCATGGACTCCACCAACCGCGCAGGCCTTGTCGACGGTTCGCTGGGCGCCGCTCAGTTCCAGTGGATCGAGAACACCCTGCGCGCCGGCAGCAGCACCTACTACGACGCCGCGGGCTCTCGTGTCACGGAGTCGCGCAGCGACACGTATTTCGTGCTGTTCAGTCACCACACGAGCGACACGATGGACAATCTCGTTCCCGACCCCGAGAACGTCCTCGAGCCGCGCCTGCGCGGTTCACAGCTTCTCGACTTGCTGCATCGTTTCCCGAACGTACTTGCCTGGGTCAACGGACACACCCACGAGAACAAGATCACCCCGTGGCCCGGCGCGACCCCCGAGCAGGGCTTCTGGGAGATCAACACCGCCTCTCACATCGACTACCCGCAGCTCGGGCGCATCATCGAGATCGCGGACAACCACGACGGAACGGTGTCGTTGCTTGCGACGCTCTTCGAAGCGGAAAGCCCCAATTCTGTCGACTACAGCGACAAGTCGGCGGCCGGACTCGCCTCGCTGTACCGCGAACTGTCGTTCAACGACATCCACCGCGACCCGAAGCTGACGGGTGCCGGCGTCGACCAGAACGTCGAATTGTTGGTCCACACCGGACGATGACTCCGTGTGCCGCAGTGTCCTGGGTGACTTCAGTGTCCTAGGCGACTTCAGTGTCCTAGGTGACTTCTGGTCCGCTCGAAGGCGAGCGGTGCGCTTTCGCCCACGACACTGCGGCAACGACGAATCGAACTCCGAATCCGATCAACACCAGATTGCAGACGATCTGAAGGCTCACGAGTCCCCTGGCAAGGTCCGTCTGTGCAGCGATGTCACCGAAGCCGACGGTCGAGAACACCGACAGCGAAAAGTACAGGGCCGCCATACGCGACAGCGGTTCGGTGAAACTGCCGACGCTCGCATGCTCGACCGAAAAATAGGTGATGGACACCAAGAGTAAGTAGGTCGGCATCACGACCGCCACTGCTTCGACCGCCTGCAGTGAAGGCACATCGGAACGCAGAATTCGACGCACCTGCCAGGTCGTTACGGCAAGCACCGCGGCTCCTCCACCGATCAAGAGGAAAATCGCACCCACGGTGTGGACATCGATCCACGGCAGGAAGAAGTACGCACATCCGAAGGCGATCATCGTCAGCGTGGGTCGAAGCAGTGCACCCCGGATCAGCGTGCGTCGTCGATCCCGGTCGATGTGGGGAGAATCGCCTTTTTTCCGCATGAATCAATGATCGACAATTTCGCAGGTAAAACCACCCTTTCGGTCCGAAAAGGACGTCACGGAGACGAAAAGCACTGAGCAATCCTCACGAACCTTCTGTAACGTTCATATAACGGCGGTCGATTGAACATTGACCGGTATTGACTGTGAGGAGGTGTGCGATGAGTTGTTCACTGGGAATTTCCACTGGATCTTCCGGTGTCTATTCAGCACTCGTCGACACCGATACCAGCACAAACGCGCCAGGCGCCGTGCCTGCCGAGACTCGCTTCGTCTCGGCGGATCAGGCCAATTCCAACGTCGGTGACCTCGTCAGAGCATCCATCAAGCTGATGACGACGCAGGTAACGGACGGATCTGAAGCGCCGCGCTCGATCGGTGTCAGCTATCGCACCGACGACCAGCTCGCGAGCATCAAGTCATCTCTCTCGCGCTCGCCGAAGCAGGTCCGTGCCATCCCTGAACCTGCCGCAGTACACGCGTATCTCGCCGAGACCGGGAAAACCGAGCGGTACGACACGACAGCTCAGGTCGACGTCGGCGATCAGGGTCTGACGGTGTCCGTCGTCGACCACACCGGTGAAGTTCTGCATTCCGACCGCATCGACGCCCTCGCGGGGGCCGGAATCGACCGGGCATTGGTCGACTTCGTGACCGAGAAGGCGCCAGGGCACCTGCGCCGGTACACCGACGCGGAACTTCTTTCCGCCCGGTGCCACGTCGCGAAGGAGCAACTGTCCACTGCCACCAAGGTGACCATCGACCTTCCCGTCGACGCCATGGCAATCACGCGCGACGAGTTCGAAGCCATCATCGCCCCGGATATCGAGCGCGCCGTCACCTTCATCCGTGAAGTCGTGAACGGCTCACCGCGGCCCGTCGGCGCCGTTGTGCTCATCGGCGGTGGCGCACACATTCCGGCCGTGCGGTCCGCCGTCGCCGCTGCCGTCGACCTCCCACTGGTCGAGATCGTCGAGCCCGAGACTGCGGCAACCAAAGGTGCTGCACTCCTGGCAGATTCGATCACCGCAATTCGTTTCCCCCTGCTGGGCTCCGGAAGTGACCAGCGCTCCGGATCCACCGCCAAGGTCTCGGGCGCTTTGATCGGTGCGCTCGTGGTCGGCGGACTGGTACTCGGCTACGGCGCAAAGGAATTGGTGCCGACCGACGACACCGCGGTCTCGCCTGTCGGAACCGGTTCGACCACGACGACGGTGAGCCCCGAAGCGACGACGAGCACCGGATCGACGATCATCCCCTCGCATGATCCTCTGCCTTCGGTAGCAGGCAGCACGTTCCCGCAGTACGGCTATCCCACAACGCCGTTCGACTCGCAGCCCTACGACACGCACTCGTACACAACACATCAGTACACACTTCCGCCTGCGCCGATCCCGGACACCGAGACGACAACTACGCCGCCGACGACCACACCAACCTCACCGGGTTGGCCGACCATCCCGGGAGTCACACTGCCCGATCCACCGGCGTGGTGGCCGACGCTCCCGGACACCGAGGCGACGCCTCCGGTCGATCCGACCGAGGCGAACCCCGGCGGCGGTATCGGCCCGGGCGAAAGTGGCGGAGAAAACCCGACGACGCCGGAAAACCCTGGAAGCGGTTCCACCGAAACCGAAATCACGGCCCCCGGCGGTGGTGATCCGACGACTAAGCCCGGTGAACCGAATACCTCGATGCCCGAAACCGGTCCCGCGACCACACCGGATCGGGAACCGGTCCCAGTCGGTTGATTCTCGGTCGGTCGATTCTCAGCGCATCAACTGGCTGATCGAGACCGACAGCCCCGGGTCCGTGGCGACACTCAATTCCGAAGGGCCTGCGCCGTTTCCGATCAGGTGGGCGGCCAGCGAAGCGATCATCACGCCGTTGTCCGTGCAGAGTCGAGGTTTCGGAATGCGCAACGTGATGCCGGCTTCGGCGCAGCGCTGCTCGGCGAGTGAGCGAATACGTGAATTGGCCGTGGCGCCGCCGCCGAGGACCAAGGTGTCGACCCCGACGTCCTTGGCTGCACGCACTGCCTTCATCGTCAGGACGTCGGCAACGGCTTCTTGGAACGAGGCGGCGATGTCCGGAATCGAAAAGGTCTCGCCTGCGCGCTCTTTCGATTCGACGTAGCGGGCGACGGACGTCTTGAGTCCTGAGAACGAGAAGTCGTGCCGCGAATCGCGCGGCCCCGTCATGCCGCGAGGGAAGGCGATTGCGTTCCGATCTCCCTCTTGCGCAGCAGCGTCGAGTGCCGGTCCGCCGGGAAAGCCGAGTCCGAGCAGTCTGGCCACCTTGTCGAAGGCCTCGCCGGCGGCGTCGTCGACAGTCGTTCCCAGCTCGACGATGGGCTTGCCCAGATCTTCGACGTGAAGCAGGTGCGTGTGACCACCGGAGACCAGCAATGCGACGCACGAGGGCAACGGGCCGTGTTCGAGAGTGTCCACCGAGACGTGACCACCGAGATGATTGACCGCATAGAACGGGATGTTCCATGCTGCCGCATAGGCTTTCGCTGCGGCGACACCGACCAGCAGCGCGCCGGCCAGGCCGGGTCCGATGGTGACGGCGAGTGCGTCGGGCTTCTCGATACCGGCGGCCGCAAGAGCGCGGCGCATCGTCGGTACTATCGCCTCGAGGTGAGCCCGTGAGGCCACTTCGGGAACGACTCCCCCGTATCGGGCGTGCTGATCCACGCTCGATGCCACCTCGTCGGCCAACAGGTCGCAGGTTCCGTCACCGTTCCAGCGAACGATGCCGACACCTGTTTCGTCGCAAGAGCTTTCGACACCCATGACGATCATGCTTGCTGCTCCTCAATTTCGCGGACACCGAGCACGGCAGGCCGTCTCATCGTGTACGCATCTGCCCCACTGGGCTGGTAGTACTTCTTTCGCGTTCCGACGATCTCGAATCCTTCGCGTCGGTACAGCGCGATGGCAGGCTCGTTGTCGGTGCGCACTTCCAGGAACACCGGGCACTGCCGTGAATCCGCCAGGGCCAGAAGCGCATCGAGCAACGCGCCGCCGATTCCCAGTCGCTGAGTCGAGGGATCCGTACCGATGGTGTGAACCTCGGCCTCCATGTTCGGCGACGCCCCCAACAAGGCAACTCCGGCGTATCCGAGGACGTGACCGTCTGGTTCTCTGGCAACGAAGTAATGATTATGTGCGCCGGCAAGTTCCGAAACGAATGCTTGCGCGCTCCAGGGACCGTCGCCCGCGAACAACGCGCGTTCCAACTCCGCGCACCGTTCGGCGTCATCGACGTTCATCGGCTCGATGCTGTACTTCATCTGCTCTGTCTCACTTGCCACGTTCTGCGAGGGTCTTCGCGTCCGGGCGTCGGAGGTACAGCGGCTCCAGCGGGGCCGGAACCGAGCCGGCCATAATCTCGCGAGCAGCGACTGTCACCAACCCGGCCGGTGACGGTGTTTCCGCCGGGTCGACGGGCAGATCGAAGAAGTCCACGTGCGAAGCGGATCCGGCAATCAGCGTCGAAGGCGAAGGATCAACGTCGCCGGCGGAATTCACAGCCGGTCCTTCGACGCGCACCCCTCCGGCATAGCGCGCCCAGTAGATCTCGCGACGCCTCGCGTCAGTCACGACGAGCAGGCTCTGTGTGGTCGGTACCGCAGCCGCGATGGCGTCGAGACTGCAGACGCCGTACACGGGAACACCGAGGGCATCACCGAAGGCAGCGCCTGTCGCCATGCCGACGCGCAGTCCGGTGTACGGCCCCGGCCCGACACCCACGACAACGGCGTTCAACTCTGCCGGAGTGACCCCTGCCTCGGCGAGGCATTCGAGGACGTGAGGGGTCAAGACCTCGGCGTGCGCACGAGGATTGACCGTGACACGCACGGCAAGCGTCTCCACTGTGTCCGGAGACACTGCGTCCGATGACTCGGTGTCCGGTGACGGAGCCGACAGGGAGACGACTCCGGCAGTGACCGCCGGAGTGGAGGTGTCAATTGCGAGAACAAGCACGATTTCTCAGGGTACCCGCACGTGAAGAACTACTTCCGGCCCGGGAGGGTCACGACGTCTGGAACATCAAACGCCGTTTCACGACGTCCAGATCCAGCTGGCCGTCCGCACATCAGATTCAGGTTCCCGATGAAGCTGCACTCGCAAGTGTCGTTCGACGAGCCTTTCCACGACGTCACCACCCCATTCCACCACCACCACTGCATCGGTGAGGTCGGTGTCGAGGTCGAGGGCATCGAGTTCATCGAGCGCGTGCGGTCCGCTGTCACCCAGCCGGTATGCGTCGACGTGAATCATGCCGACAGGAACTCCGCCGCCGGGGCGGGTACCTGGACGATGCTCGCGAGCGATGACAAACGTCGGGGACGTCACCCGGCCCTGCACCCCGAGACCGGCTCCGATTCCGCGAGTCAACGCGGTCTTGCCTGCCCCGAGTGGCCCGTCCAGCACCACCAGGTCGCCGGCAACAAGTCCCGCCGCCAAGCGTCGGCCGAAAGCCTCGGTATCTTCGGCCGTTTCCAACGTGATCTGTCCGGACACGGGAAGTCCAGTGGAGTTCTCAGCCGACATCGGACCGCTCTTCTACCTGCGCTCGCTGCACGAGCTTGTCGATCGCGTCCGTCACGATCGCCGGGAACTCGAGCTGCACCAGATGGCCTGCCCCGTGAACTCTCACGAGTTCGGATTCGGGGAGATCGGCAGCGAGACGCTTCGAGCTGATGAACGGAATCATCATGTCTTGATCGCCGCAGATCACGACTGCCGGTGTGTTCGCGAGGACCTCGAGGGAAGCGGACTCGTCGTGCAGTTCCAACGTCCGCAAGAAATTGACGATGGTCACGACCGAGGTCCGGTCGAGCATGCCGTCCGACAGTTCATGCAACCGCGGGCTGACATCGGTGCCGTACGAGGCCGCACGCAGGATCGGCGTGATCAGTACTCGCGCAGCGCCGCGGGCATGCTGAACCACTCCTGGCGAGGTGCGCACTGCCAACCGGAACCCGTCGATGATCGGATTCTGCAGATTACGGGTCAGACCGGTCTCGGCCAGCCCGGCCGCCGTCGTCGCGACCAGCCCGACGCCGATGACTCGTCCCTCGAACCATTCGGGTCGCTGACCGGCGAGCGCGAGCACCGTCATGCCACCCATCGAGTGGCCGACGAGAACTATCGGTCCCTTGGGCACTTTGGCCTCGACGACAGTCGCGAGGTCGCGGCCCAGCTGCGAGACCGTACAACTCTTCGAACGCGGCATGCCCGAATCTCCGTGTCCGCGCTGGTCGTAGAACACCATTCGAACCGTGTTGCCCCATCGCTCTTCGAGCTGGCGGCGCTGGAAATGCCAGGACAGCGCACTCAGGCAGTACCCGTGCACGAAAACGACTGTCAGCGGAGCGTCATCCGGCCCCACTTCGCGAACTGCGAGCTCGACACCGTCCTCGGTGCGCACCGTGCTCTTGCGGTCGCGCGTCATGAGGTCGAAGTCCTCGTCCGCGTAGATTTCCCGGCCCGGACGCGTCGCGGTCTTGAATGCATTCACGCCGGCCATCGAGCCGAGCGCCACAGCGCTGAGCAGGCCACCGAGAATGCTCATCTTTCCTGCAGTCTTCATGACGTCCCTCCCCCGATGTACGTACGCACAGTGCGTCCACGTATTCCGGTCACGACCTCGTAGTGAATCGTGTCGAGTACGTCGGCCCAGGCCTGCGCGTTGGGTTCGCCCTGATCGCCGTTGCCGAAGAAGATCGCGGTGTCACCTTCGCGAACTCCGTCGCCGTCCGGCCCCAGGTCCACCAATACCTGGTCCATGCAGATCCGCCCGACGGCCTGGCGACGCTTACCGCCCAACTGCACTTCG
This sequence comes from Rhodococcus sp. IEGM 1306, assembly GCF_036541985.1. Classification (NCBI taxonomy): domain Bacteria; kingdom Bacillati; phylum Actinomycetota; class Actinomycetes; order Mycobacteriales; family Nocardiaceae; genus Rhodococcus; species Rhodococcus sp. IEGM 1306. The sequence continues at coordinate 56,796 of NZ_JAZHFF010000005.1, read as the reverse complement.
AACTTGCCGCTGAGTGAACGAGACAGACCGTCGGCGTAGCCGACGGGAAGCAGCGCAAGAGTGGTGTCGTGCGGTGCGACCCACTGATGCCCGTAGGAGACGCCCTCTCCGGCGGCCACCTTCTTCACCAGAATCACCTTCGCTCGCAGCGTCATCGCCGGTCGTAAACCGAAATCTCCGAGTTCGGGCACCGGAGACAATCCATATATCGCAATTCCGGGCCGAACCATGTCAAATTGCAGGTCAGGACGGGTGACTGTCGCGGCGGAGTTGGAAAGATGAACCACTTCGGGTTCGAATCCGCGAGCGCGGACGTCGGCAACCGCGTCGATCAAACGCTGCTTCTGCATGTCGATGACGTCGTGATGCGGTTCGTCCGAGTGCGCAAGATGGGAGAACACTCCGCGCAGCCTGATCGTGCCCTCGTCCCGGGCAGTTGCGAGGTCGTCGAGCATCTTCGGCCACTCGGTTCTCGATACGCCGTTGCGATTGAGACCGGTGTCCACCTTGAGCGTCACCGTCGCTGGTTGTCCCAGAACCCGTGCCGCGTCGACGACAGCAGCCAGGTGTCGCGGCGAGGACACGCCGATCTCGACATCGGATCGGATCGCCGAGGAGAAATCGGCGTCGACGCCATGCAGCCAGGCCAGGACAGGAGCGGTGATGCCTGCCTCGCGAAGAACCAATGCCTCCGCGATGGTGGTGACGCCGAGTTCCCGGGCTCCGGCCGAGAGCGCCGTCCGCGCCACCGCAACTGCGCCGTGGTTGTATCCGTCCGCCTTGATGACCGCCATCAACGCGGCCTCCCCGGCAAATTCACGCAGAACACGCACGTTGTGCGCGATCGCGTCCAGATCGACGACTGCCTCCGTCTGCGGCCCTACTGCGTCTTCGAGTCGGCTCGCCTTCCCCTCGGCAGGCTCCTTCGGTGCTCTTCCCTGGGCAAGCGTCATGGCGACAATCCTGCCACCCACGCAGAATCGGACACGTGTTCGGGTTTGAACACCCTCAATCAAGGGCAAAAGAGCGAAGCACCCGCACCGACTCGCGCAGACCTCCCAGCAGGGGCGAAGCCGAAATCGGTGCTCCGGCGACATCGCTCTGATCGCCGGCAGCGGCGATATTCGCAGCCAACGCGTGAGCCCGCGCCCCGACGGCCCCGGCTTCGAGAGGGCTCAGTCCCGCCGCCAGCAACGCGCCGATCACACCGGAGAGGATGTCGCCCGAGCCTGCGGTCGACGCCCAGGAGCCGCCGGCGTCGTTGACCAGGACCTCACCGCCGGGATCCGAGATCACCGTCGTGCGGCCCTTCAGCAGAACCGTGACTCCGAGGCGCTCGGCGAGAGCACGTGTGGACGCGATTCTGTCGTCGCCCAGGGGTGTGAATCGTGCGAACTCGCCGGCGTGGGGCGTCAACAATGTCGGCGCGGTGCGGGCTGCGACAAGTTCGGGACGCTGAGCGAGGAGGGTGAGTCCGTCCGCATCGACGACAACGGGTACATCAGTAGCCAGCACCGACGCCAGAAGCCGCGCGGCGTCGTCGTCGGTACCCATGCCGGGGCCGACCACCCAGGCCTGAACCCGCCCCGCGGCGTGGAACGTCTCACTGGCAATCACTTCCGGGAACCGGGCGAGCACCTCGGCGGAGCCGTGCCCGGCGTAGCGGACCAGGCCGGAAGTGGCGGTCACCGCGGCGCCGGTACAGAGCACGCCCGCGCCGGGATACTGCTCACTTCCCGCAACGATGCCCACCACACCCTGCGAATACTTGTCGTCCCCCGGACCGGGCACCGGCCACAGCGCACCGACCTCCGCCGGATCGAGTGAACCGAACGCCGGTTCGTCGACGTTCAATCCGATGTCCACGAGTTCGACACGACCACACAGCGGAGCCGCGAGTACGTGTACGGGCTTGAGCGCGCCGAATGTGACCGTCACGTCAGCGGTCACCGACGGGCCGTCCACCGAGCCGGTGTTCGCGTCGACGCCGCTCGGAAGATCGACCGCCACGATCGGTGCATCCAGTTGGCCGACGAGTTCAGCCGCGTCAGGTCGCAGACCGCCGTGTCCGGAAATCCCGACGATGCCGTCGATCACCAGATCCGGGGACCCGACGTCGGCAGCGATTCGGCCACCGGCCTTCAAGAGAGCGTCGGTGCCCGCCCGATGAGCGCGCGCCGGATCGAGCAACACGGCCCGCACGCTCACACCTCGTTTGCGGAGCAACGCACCCGCCCACAGGGCATCACCGCCGTTGTCGCCGGTACCGACCAGAAGCGTCACCGACCGATGCGCGACCGATCCTGTACGGGAACGTAATTCGTCCGCGACGACTCGCGCAAGGCCGTAGGCCGCTCGACGCATCAGCACCCCGTCGGGCAGCTTGTCGAGCAGCGACGCCTCCGCTGCTCGCACCTGATCGGCTGTGTAGTACCCACGCATGTCGGAACCCTTCAGTTGCCGTCGCTACCCTCGGAACCATGAAATCACGTCTTCGCCCGGCAATCGCGGGACTCGTCCTCGCCCTCGGTCTGGTCGGGTGCAGTTCCAGCACAGACACCACACCATCTGCGGCCGAAACGACGGCGAGCGGACCCGTGGTGACCATCTCCGGGATGGCGTACTCACCCGCTTCCCTCACCGTGAACGTCGGCGACACCGTCACCTGGGTATTCGACGACAACGGAATGGCCCACGACGTCAACGGCCTCGGCGACGCGAAGGGCAAACTCCGCAGTCCGCTCAAGAAATCGGGAACCTACACCTACACGTTCACCGAACCCGGAACTTACGACTACACCTGCACACCGCATCCCGAGATGCGCGGAACCGTCGTCGTTCAAGCGCCGTAACGCACTCGGGCCCCGCAGTCTTTAGACTGCGGGGCCCGAGTTGTCTTGCGAAAGCTATTCGACCGTAACCGATTTCGCCAGGTTACGCGGCTTGTCGACGTCGTAGCCGCGTGCGGCTGCAACCTCGGCCGCAAAGATCTGCAACGGAACCGTGGACAGCAACGGCTGCAGCAGGGTCGGGGACGCCGGAATCTCGATCAGGTGATCCGCGTGCGCCGCGGCGACGGTGTCGCCTTCCTCCGCGATGACGATCGTCGTCGCACCGCGCGCTTTGATCTCCTGAATGTTGGACACCAACTTCGAGTGCAGGACAGCGCGGCCCTGCGGCGACGGCATGACGATGATGACCGGAAGGTCCTCCTCGATCAAGGCGATCGGGCCGTGCTTGAGCTCACCGGCGGCAAAGCCCTCGGCGTGCATGTACGCAAGCTCCTTGAGCTTGAGCGCACCCTCGAGCGCCACCGGGTAGCCGACGTGGCGACCCAGAAACAGCACGGTCGACGCGTGCGCGAACTGGCGTGCCAACGCGCGCACCGGTTCTGCGGTCTCGAGTACCTTGCTGACCAAAGCGGGCATCGCTTCGAGGTCGGCATACTCGCGGGCAACCTCGTCCGGATATTTGGTGCCGCGCGCCTGCGCCAAAGCCAAACCGACGAGGTAGTTCGCGGTCACCTGCGCAAGGAACGCCTTGGTGGACGCGACCGCGATTTCCGGTCCTGCCCGGGTGTAGAGGACGGCGTCGGCCTCGCGAGGGATCTGCGCACCGTTGGTGTTGCAGATCGCGAGGACCCGCGCCTTCTGATCCTTGGCATGCTTGACAGCTTCGAGTGTGTCGGCCGTCTCCCCCGACTGCGAGATCGCTACGACGAGCGTCGAACGATCGAGAACCGGGTCGCGGTAACGGAATTCGCTGGCGAGTTCGACCTCGACAGGTAGACGCGTCCAATGCTCGATCGCGTACTTCGCCAACAGGCCGGAATGGTAAGCACTACCGCAGGCGACGACGAACACCTTGTCGACGTCGCGCAGCTCCTGGTCCGACAACCGCTGCTCGTCGAGGACGATCTTCCCGTTCTCGAAGTGTCCGAGGAGAGTGTCGGCAACCGCAGTCGGCTGCTCTTCGATCTCCTTGAGCATGAAGTAGTCGTGACCACCCTTTTCGGCGGCCGCGAGATCCCAGTCGATGCGGAACGGGCGTCCTTCTGCCTCGTTGCCCGCGAAGTCCGAGATCCGGTAGCTGTCGGCAGTGATCACCACTGCCTGATCCTGTCCGAGTTCGACCGCATCGCGCGTGTGCTCGATGAACGCGGCGACGTCGGAGCCGAGGAACATCTCGCCCTCACCGACACCGACGACGAGCGGCGTCGAGCGACGGGCGGCGACGATCGTGTCCGCGTGGTCGGCGTGCGTGAAGACGAGTGTGAACGCACCTTCCAACCGGCGAACCACCGACAGGGCACTCTCGATGAAGTCGCCTGCCGTCGGCCCCTGCGCGTACGCCCGGGCTACCAGGTGGACTGCCACCTCGGAATCCGTGTCGCTCTGGAGCTCGACGCCTGCAGCCTCGAGCTCCGCTCGCAGCGGGGCGAAGTTCTCGATGATTCCGTTGTGAACGACAGCCAGCTTGCCCGACGCATCACGATGCGGGTGTGCATTGCGATCCGTCGGACGCCCGTGCGTCGCCCACCGGGTATGGCCCATACCGGACGTACCGACGAAGTGATCCGCGCCGTACTCGCCGAGCTCCGCCTCGAGGTTGGCCAACTTACCGGCCTTACGCTCGATCTCGACCCCACCGGTTCCGTCGAGAATCGCGATTCCCGACGAGTCGTAGCCGCGATACTCCATTCGCCGTAAAGCCTCCACCACAACGCCCAGAGCTGGGCGGTGGCCGACGTATCCCACGATTCCGCACATGGTGACTCAGGGTACTTGGACATCGGCAGTGGGCGCATTTTGCGGTTCCCGCACCTGGTTGCAGTGTCCGCTCCGCATACACGAGGCGGCTCATCGGATAACGTCTTCAACCGTGGCACCGAAACTGAAGACACTGACCCGTGAGCTGTCCAAGCGCGGCCCGCATCGAGTTCTCCGCGGCAACCTCGCCCTGGCCGGACAGCCGGGTGTCGTGTACACGCCGGAAACCGGTTTCAATCTCCCCGCCGTTGCGTTCGCGCACGGGTGGATGGTCGGGTCCCACAAGTACGAGCAGACACTCCAGCACCTCGCTTCCTGGGGAATCGTCGCAGCGGCGCCCGACAGCGAACGCGGTCCGGTCCCGTCACATCTCGGATTGGCGGCAGATCTTCGGGCCACTCTCGACATCTGCGTCGGCGTACGCCTCGGCCCCGGCCAGATCAGCGTCCAACCCGATCGGGTCGCCTTTGCCGGTCACGGCATGGGCGCGGGCGCGGCAGTGCTGGCGGCAGCTCAACGTGGGGATGTCGGTGCGGTGGCCGCGCTGTTCCCAGCCCCGACGGCACCCAAGGCGGAGAACTACGCGTCGAAGATCACAGCGCCCGGATTGATCCTCGCCGGCGAAGACGACGTCGATTCCATGACCAGCAATGCCCGCCCCCTGAGCGTGGAGTGGGGCGGACCCGTCGTGGCACGTACCGTGAACGACGGTCAGGACGCCGGACTTATCGAGGGCCGACGACTCCTCGGCGCTCTGGGTCTCGGTGGGTCCGAGCGTAAGACACAGGCCGCCACACGGTGCCTGCTCACGGGCTTCCTGTTGTTCCATCTGACCGGAGACAAGAAGTACAAGGACTTCGCTGATCCCGACGTCGAGATTCCTCACACGTCACCGTTGCTCCCTGTCGAACCTCACTCCGACGCGCGGGCCAGCCAGCTGTTGCGTAAGTAGGGGTCCGGGCTCGCCCCCGTCTTCGGCGGCGGGCTCGGCTCAGTCGGCGTCGGCTCGGACGCGGACCGCAGGTACGGGCCGACTCCGACGGAGCTGTCAGGATCGCTGTCAGCGGTGTCGTTCGCGGCAACTTCGGTATCGAATCGCAGCGACGGTGGGCTCCGACGCGCTTCCTCGGTCGCCGCGACTGCTCTGCGCTCACGGAAGTCGTCGAGTTGAGCATCGAGGGTTCGCCGGATCGCTTCGAACGGCGCGTGTACGGACTTCACAGCGGACCAGCGCCGGCCAACTCGGCACCCGTCTCGTCGGCGGGGACGGCAGACGACTCCTCGGGAACTGCAACAGTCGGCTCCGCGTCTGGCTCCATCTCCGGACCCGGCAATACCTCTGCGGCGGAAACCTCAGTGGTGGATACCTCGGTGGTGGTTTCAACCGGCAGCTCGGGCTGAAGTACCTCCGACTGGGGCGGTTCCTGCAGCGTTTCCTGATCGGCGTCGAACACTATTCGCGGCCAACCATTTTCGTCCAACTCCACGCTGACCGACGCAGCGCTCCCGTCAGCGCCGGTGACCTCGAGACTCACCCCGCGACCGTCGGGAGTAATCGAGAAGCCCCACACGCTGCCGCCGATCGAAAACGAGAACGGCGAAGCCGCGGCACCGGAAGCGCTCGGCTCCGCGACCGGCAAGCTTGACGGGAACGCATCTGTCAGCCACTGCGTCGCAACGTCGAAAGCATCACCTACTGCACTCGCGCACTGCGTACACGCCCTGTCGAATTCGTCGCGAGCGTCCAGATACACCGAACGAAAAACTGTCTCCAGCCATTGCTCCGCACCACAACCGCTGGAAGCGGCGCGGGTCAACTGCTCGATCTCCCCCACGCCCAGACCGCCGATCGTCGCCCGGTCGAGACTGGCCACCTTGAAAGCCTTGTCGGTCAGCGCCGTTCGAACAGTCCGCGCGAATTCGTCAGCCAGTGCGATCAACAGTGGCGCCGAATCTGCATCGGACCGAGCTTCTCGCCTCGCCCCGAAGACCTGATCTACGACCACATCCACTCCGGAAACATTCCACACCGCTGGAAGGTTCTCCGCCAGGACCGTCAGCATCGTGATCTCCGCGACCGAACCATCCACGGCCCCAGCCAAGTCCGACACATCTCGCGTCAGTGCCTCCAAATCGATGCCCACTTCAGCGCGATACGAATCCTCGTAGGACGTGAGCAGTCGTTCTTCGAAACCCAACTGAGTGGCCAGGTCGTGAAATCGACCGAAGAACTGCAGTCCTCTCGCGCCAGCATCCAGGATCTCGTCGGGATGCACGAGCGAATCACGCAGTGCAAGAATATCTTCGACGAATCCAAAGCCGTTCGTCACGGCGTGAGGCGTCACGCTGTTGGGGGTCACGAAGTCGACCCGCCGGAGCCGCGCAACCGCTGCGCGCCCGCACGGTCCACGTCGACGACCGCCTCGGTCGAGGAGGAAAGCCTGCGCCCCAGCATCTCGAGAAAATCGGCACGCCCGACCAAGCGAGAATTCACGACCGCCAATGCCGAAGCCAACGCGACTCCGTGCTCGGCATAGTCACGGCCCGAAACAGCACCGCCGAATCGCAAATGCCTGATCGGTTCCGCAGAAGCTCGCAGATCCTGAGCCGCCGACACCGCATGGCGTGCCAATTCATTTGTTCCAGCACGGTCGACGTCCACGAGCGACCCCCAAGTTTGAGCGGAACCACTCGCACGTCGAGCGGCCTATGACTCCTTGGACGCAGCGGGGCGCATTTACGTTCCCTCGAAAACGCGAACGCGTCTACGTTTTCTCGGCAACGCGAACTCGCGATGTGGGGCTACACCGAACCGACGATCTCGGCCAACTGGTCGGCCAACTTCTGCGCGAGCGGGAGTTCGGTTGCTTCAACCATGACGCGGACCAGTTGCTCTGTCCCCGACGGACGCAGGAGCACTCGACCACCGTCACCGAGAACGCGCTCGGCGTCCGCGACTGCCGCAAGTACCGACGGCGACGCTGCCACCGTCGCCTTGTCGCCGACCTTGACGTTGATCAGCACCTGCGGGAGGGTGGTCATCGTTGCGGCCAATGCGGATGCCGACTTGCGCGTACGAGCCATGCGTCCGAGCAAACGGAGACCGGTGAGAATTCCATCGCCTGTGGTACCGAACGCCGGCAACACGACATGGCCTGACTGTTCTCCACCGAGGCTGTACCCGCCCGCACGCAGTTCTTCCAAGACATAGCGGTCACCTACGGCCGCCGTCACGACGTTGATTCCGGCCTCCCGCATCGCGATGTGCAACCCGAGATTGCTCATGACGGTCGCGACGAGAGTGTTCTCGACCAATTCGCCGGCGTCATTCATCGCGATCGCCAGAACAGCCATGATCGCGTCGCCGTCGACCACCGCTCCGGTCTCGTCGACTGCCAGGCAGCGGTCCGCGTCGCCGTCGTGTGCGAGCCCTAGATCCGCCCCGTGATCGACCACGGCTTTCTGAAGATTCTCCAGGTGCGTCGATCCGCAACCATCGTTGATGTTGAGGCCGTCGGGATCGGCGCTGATCGCGATGACGCGAGCGCCCGCTGCGGCGTAGGCAGCCGGTGCGAGCGCGGAAGCGGCGCCGTTGGCGCAGTCGACGACAACGGTGAGCCCGGCAAGCGGCTCGCTCGCCGCGCTCGCCAGATGTGCCAGGTACAACTGAGAGGCGTCGTCGACGGTACGGACTCGGCCGATCCCGGCACCGGTCGGAAGTACAGGCGCTGCAGCGCCGTCGAGCGCATCCTCGATCGCCACCTCGACGGCGTCGTCCAGCTTGTGTCCACCGGCCGCGAAGATCTTGATTCCGTTGTCCGGCATGGGATTATGCGATGCCGAAATCATGACACCGAGACTGGCGTCGAGCTTTGCCGTCAAGTAGGCAACTGCCGGAGTCGGAAGAATACCCACGTCGAGCACGTCAACGCCTGCGGAACTCAACCCGGCCGTCACCGCAGCCTGAAGCATCTCACCGCTGGCGCGAGGATCGCGGCCGATCACGGCGGTCGGACGTGCATCCGAGGTGTCGGCTGTCAGTACGCTCGCCGTGGCCACTGCCAATCTCAATGCAAGATCTGCAGTCAGATCCGAATTGGCAAGTCCACGAACACCGTCAGTACCGAACAACCGACCCATAGAACGACTCCTGAATCCTGTGAACCTCGAGAATGGAACTCGAGAATGGAATTTCTCCGAGAAACACAAGAGCGAGCGTCCGGTAACGATGGACGCCCGCTCTCGTGGTGAACAGGTGCCGAAGCAGACCCGTTGGGTCAACCTCGGCAAAGCATCAGCGCTTGGAGTACTGCGATGCCTTACGGGCCTTCTTCAGGCCGTACTTCTTACGCTCGACCGCGCGGGCGTCACGCGTCAGGAAGCCTGCACGCTTGAGGGCCGGACGATCATCAGGGGTTACCTCGATGAGTGCGCGCGCGATAGCCAGACGCAGTGCGCCTGCCTGACCGGACGGGCCGCCACCGTGCAGCAGTGCAATGATGTCGAAAGACTCGGGACGCTCGACGAGCACCAGCGGAGCCTTGATCAGCTGCTGGTGAACCTTGTTGGGGAAGTAATCCTCCAACGTACGGCCGTTGAGCTTGAACTGACCGGTGCCGGGAGCCATCCGGACGCGAACGACAGCCTCCTTGCGGCGACCGACGGTCTGGACCGGGCGATCGAGGACGATCGGTGCGAGCGTAGCTGCAGCAACCTCTTCGACGACCTCGACTGCGTCAGCGGCGACAAGCTCTTCCACTGCTTCGATGTTCTCTTCGGACACGTTCTGCTCTTCCGGCGATGTCACTGTGCGACCTGCTTGATCTCGAACGGCACCGGCTGCTGCGCGGTGTGGGGGTGATTCGGGCCCGCGTAGACCTTGAGCTTGCTGCTCATTGCGCGGCCGAGCTTCGTCTTGGGGAGCATGCCGACAATGGCCTTCTCGACGAGACGATCGGGAGTCCTGTCGAGGACCTCACCGACAGTGCGGGACTTCAGGCCACCCGGGAATCCGGAGTGGTGGTAAACGTTCTTGCCCTGGAGCTTGTTGCCGCTGATGGCAACCTTCTCTGCGTTGATGATGACAACGAAGTCACCACCGTCGATGTGCGGCGCGTAGGTGGGCTTGTGCTTGCCACGCAGCAAGTTCGCTGCCTGAACGGCAAGACGGCCGAGCACCACGTCAGTGGCGTCGATGACGTGCCACGTGTGGGTCACATCTCCGGCCTTCGGGGTGTACGTAGACACAGATCTTCCTCGTCTTAATTCATTCCACTGCTGACCATGTGCGTATCGCGTAAACGATCCTCGGCGGCCAGTTGAGACCCGAGAACCGCCGGTCTCCACGCATTTCTGCCGGAGCCCTACGGCACGCCACCGATAGACGATACCGGTCTACCCGCTGCCAGGTCAAAGCACAGCCATCGCCGTCGACAACGCCCTCGTCCGAAACCAGGGGGTAAGCGATCGACATGCGCCTGCCCCGGCAACCTGACGGTACCGGGGCAGGCGGGGTGTCATCACGACATGAATGCTGTCAGCGACCGAACCCGTTTGCGGCGATCCGATCAGCTTCCTGCATCTTCTCCGAGCCGCTCGCCGTCGCTCCGGCGATCTGCGCGAGAACCATGTTCAGTTCTTCGGAAGCCTGGGCCCAGCGGCGCTGTGCGTCGTTCCACGCTTCGGAGCCTGCCCCTTCCCAGCCTGCTTGCAGCTTGTCTACGACAACCTTGATGTCGCCCTGCTTGTCGTTGATCGCTTTGGCCTGCTGTTTCATCTGGTCGGACAGCATTGCGAGGCCGCCGAAGTCGTACTTGATCCTGTCGGACATAACTGCTCCCGGTTCGGTGTGACTGGAGAGAAATTGTGAGAACTACTGGCTGAGGACTGCTTGATCGAACGGTGAAGCGCTCACGGTCAGGACATGTTCACCGTCGCGCCGCGAAGCGCGCTGACGTTGTCGTCTTCGGTCGAGTCGAAGGTTCCAGCAGCCTGTTTGATCTGCTCGCAGATGTCGGTCAGAGCAGTGTCCAACTTCAGCGCCGCGCTGTTGTATCGCTCCATGATTCCTGCGTATTCGACCTGTGCGGCGCCGTTCCACGAATTGTGCGAAGCGTCGGCCTCCGACCGAACAGCGTTGACCAGTCCCCTGATGTCACCGAGATGTCCGTCGATGGTCCCCGCCGAATCGATCAGTTCAGCGGTAGTTGCGGTAAAGCCCATGTCGTCCCCCTGGATTCGGTGAGTACCGTTCGGTATCGGCGATCACACACGACGGCTTGCCCGTCGAATGTGCACCGGGGTCCGAGCGGAACTCCCTGATGTGCGCTACACATACTTTGACGCGATCTCCGTGCCAACGGTTCCGGCCCGACCGAAGAATATTTTCAGAACCGACCGATCCGATCAGGGTTTGAATTCGAGTGACTGCCACATCCGCAGACAGTCCGCTTCGAGACTGTCCCACTCACCGACCAGATACTGGCAGCCGATACTCACTTGCCGACCGTTGCCGACGTACACGTGCCAACGCACCTCGGAGAAATCGTCCGGAAACTCGACGTACACCACTGCCTGTTTTCCTGCGGCATCGTCGATCACAGAAAACTCGCCGAACCGCAACGGGTCCTCGAACGCCGAAAACTGCTGACGCAAAGCAGCTTCGACGGAATCGAATCCCGCACCTTCCTCAAGACGTTTCTCGATGACCACGATCTTGCGATCCTCGCCGGAGCTGGGTATCAAATCGGTACGACCACTCGAAGTCCCTGGTGACAGAAGCTTCCAATCGGAAGGCAACTCTGCTGCAACGCTTCCCAGGTCCACACGCCTGAGTTCCGGCGTGGCATCGGGCTCGATCGACGGAATCGAAGTCTTCGGTGCGGGCTTCCCCTGATCTTTCGACGCCTCCGCGATCTCAACTTCGTCTTCCGCCGTAGCTGCGACCGACCCTGCCGACCGAGAATCGCTTCGATCGCGAGTGAACACCACAACCGTTGCCGCGACCACAGCGACGACGGCGACCATCGCAAGCGCCGCAGCGAACCATCGACGGCCTCCGTTCCTCCCGCCGACTCGACGCGGTGAGGAGGCAGTCGAGTCCATGGAAGTAATCGACATCGCGCCATCCGAATCGCCTACCCACCCGGCGCCAAAAGCCGAATTGTCGACGATTCGACCGGAACTGTCCCGCGCGGTTGTCTGGCGAACGAGCGTCTGAGGATCCACCAGAGACGACGCCACCCGACTCTCGTCCAGAATTCGAATGCTCGCGTGGCCGTGGACATTCGTCGAGCCACGTTCGAGCGAAGCCGCAACGGCATGGGAGCGCGGCCCGACCAGCACCACGGCGTCCCGAACCGACAAGTCCCCTATTGCGGAAAACAACCCCACAACGTCTGCGATCGCCGAACTTTGTGCCCCGTCGATTCGGAGTTCGCCGTCGACCTCACCGACAACAGAAGCGACCACCGTTCCGCCACGCAGTTCGAGGACGACGCACCGCGATCGCCAGGCTGTGTGAGCCGACCTCGCCGCCGCGACCGACGTCGGAACGAGGACGACGTCGTGCGCCACTCGCCGTGCGGCATCGAGCAATCGCCGCCTGCGTGGGGCACCCCAATCCGAGGGATGACTGAGATAGAGAATGTCTACATCGACGATTCCGCACCCGTCCATCGCCCTGGAAATCAGCCTGGCCAGCTCCAAAACCGTCGGGACAATCCGACCATCTACGTCGACATAGTCGTCGTCGACGAAATCGATCGCATTTTCACCGGTACCGGGACCCGACGCCGTTTCCCGTCTGAGGTCTGCACTGCAACAGAATTCGCGTTGACCCGATACCACCCAGATATTGGATGGACCCCAATGTAACGAGACTGACACCAAGGACGGAACGGTCACAGCGGTGGCATCCACGGAACTTGGACAAGTTGGGTTTGCGAGCGAGAAACGTAGACCCCACGACCTTCCGGCAATGTCGACGCGCGGACGGTGCCGACGAGATTTCCCTCGTCACGACTCCCGCTCATGATCAATCCGGCCGGTGCCATGTCGCGAATTCTCGCGATCACCGGCTCGTACAATGCTCTGGCCGCACCACCGGAACGGCGGGCAATCACCAGGTGCAAACCGATGTCCTTGGAATGCGGAATGTATTCGAGCAACGGCGCCACCGGATTTCCACTCGGTGTAGCCACAAGGTCGTAGTCGTCGATCAGTACATAAATCTCCGGCCCACTCCACCACGATCGTTCCCGCAATTGCTGCTGCGTTGTTTCGGCGTTCGGCATCCTCGCGGCGACTATCCGAGCCAAGTCGACCATCAACTCTCCGAAGGTCGTCGACGACGCCGAGTACCCGCCGAGGTGATTCCCTTCGACCACTCCCAGCAGGGAATGCCGATAGTCACCGATAATCAGCTTGGCCTGGGCCGGTGTGTTCGACGCGATGATCCCTTCCGCTATTGCGCGCAGAAGAGATGTCTTGCCACACGCGGTGTCGCCGAATATCAAGAAGTGCGGGTGTTCCCGGAAGTCCATGTACACCGGCGCGAGGTCGGTCTCACCGAGGCCGATCGGCACGGTGAGGCACCGACCGTCGGCCGCACTCGGTGAGGGCCACCGGGTCCCGACAGTTTCGAGAAGTTCTGCCCGCGAGTACGAATCCGGAAGCATCCGCACGGTCGGTGCCGGACGCGAATTCGACATGGCCGCAATACGTTCGACCGTCGCCGTCGCACTCCCGCTGAAGTTCTCACTACCTGGCAAACCGTCGATTCGAGGTAGTCCGGTAAGAAGGTGAAGTCCGTCGCGTGTGATGCCTCGACCCGGTCGACCTTCCGGCACCAGGCCGGCTTTCTGGCGACCCGCATCCGAATCTCCCGGATCGCCCAACCGAAGTTCGATACGAGTACCCAGTTGGTCCTTGAGTGCCGGCCGGATCTCGGCCCACCTCGACGTCGTGACGATCACGTGCACACCGAAGGACAATCCTTGACCGGCGAGCATGTTGATCTGAGGCTCGAGCGATTCGAAATCCGAACGAACACTGGGCCAACCATCGACGACGAGGAAGACGTCACCGTACGGGTCATCTCGGAGTCCCGCCGCCACACCTTCCCCGGTGGGATCAACTGTTCGCAGTCTTCGGAAATCGGCCATCGAGTCGATGCCGAGGTCACGAAACAGCCGCTCTCGTTTCGCGACCACACCGAGTACCTCGGCAACCGTGCGCCGGACGCGGTCGGAATCCAAGCGGTTTGCCACCGATCCGACGTGCGGCAGATCCTTCAACCCGAGGAGCGTTCCACCGCCGAAGTCGAGGCAGTAGAACTGAATCTGTTCCGACGTGTGCGTCATGCTCAGAGACAGGATCAATGTGCGCAACGCCGTCGATTTTCCCGACTGCGGGCCGCCGACGATCGCAAGGTTGCCCGTCGATCCGTTGAGATCGGCGACTAGAAGATCGCGGCGCTGATCGAACGGCCTGTCGACTATGCCGAAGGGTGCGCTCAGATTTCCGCGAGGTTGATCACCGGCCGCCCACCGCGGCAGCAACTGGTCAAGCGTCGGAGATGCCTCGAGTGGCGGGAGCCACACCTCGTGTGCGCGCGGACCGTGACCACGCATGCGGTCGACGAGGACTCCCATGAGAGTACGTGCATCGTCACCAATTTCACCCATGTCGACGACATCGGGCTCGATGGGACCGACAACAGCCTCCGGCCCGATCACGGGCGTCGCGGTAAAGGGCAGCGGCGCGAGTTCGACGGGGGAATCGACCGAGAATCGAGTGGGCACTATCCGCTCGCCCTCGTACGGGCCTGACACGTATGCACCTTGGAAGCGAACGATCTCAGCAGAATCGGACTTCAGATATCCCGCACCGGGCGTGCCTGGTAGGTGATAAGCATCGGGAACACCGAGAACGGAACGAGACTCGTTCGCCGAGAAAGTTTTCAAACCGACCCGATACGAAAGATGGCTGTCGAGCCCCCGAAGCTTTCCTTCGTCGAGCCGCTGACTGGCCAACAACAAGTGGATGTGAAGTGATCTCCCCAATCGCCCGATGGCCACGAACAATTCGGCAAATTCCGGCTGTTGACTGAGCAGTTCGGAAAACTCGTCGACAACCACGAAGAGTGCAGGCAACGGATCGAGTGCAGCGCCGGCCAGCCTCGCCTTCTCGTAATCGGACCCGTTTGCGAAGTTTCCCGCCGCACGCAGCAGTTCTTGTCGACGATTCATTTCGCCGGCGAGCGCGTCCTTCATACGATCGACCATCGCCAATTCCTCGGCAAGGTTGGTGATGATCGCAGCAACGTGCGGCGCCTCTTCGAGGCCGAGAAAGGTTGCACCACCTTTGAAGTCGATCAGTACGAGGTTCAGTGCGTTGGGTGAATGGGTCGCGATCAGGCCGAGCACCAAGGTTCGCAGGAACTCCGACTTGCCAGAACCGGTGGCTCCGATACACAGCCCGTGCGGACCCATACCGTTCTCGGCCGATTCCTTCAGATCCAGTTCGACGGGGTTTCCGTCTTGTCCGACACCGATCGGCACGCGGAGTCGGTCGCGCCCCTGACGTGGCAGCCAGCCGTGCTCGGGATTGAACCTCGCAACATTTCCTATCCCCAACATCTGGCTCCAAGTCCGAAGGGGCCGGTCGTCGTCGACTGCGTCCACGGCGTTCTGCGATGCCGCGCGGAACGGTGCGATGCGACGTCCGAACGACTGGGCCAGGCTCGTCGTCGCAGCGTCAGGCGTCGCAAAGTTCTCGACTCCTGCGCTGCTCACCGCGCCGATCTGCTCGCTACCGACGACCAGTCGCAGACCACGCGCCGCCGCCAAGCGCGGGCAGAACCCGCACAGGTCGAGGACGGTCACCGAGTCGAGCCCGGATTCGGATAACAGGCCGGTGTCACCTTCGAGCAAGCCACCGTCCACGACCAACACGAGATGCGGAACGCCCGCACTCGCTGGAGTGTTGCGGGCGAACCGAGCACGCATCGAAAGCGATTCACCGAGGGAACTCTCGAACTCGAGGTACGAACCGAACACCATACGTGAAGTGCCGGCGCCGTCCTGAGACTCCGGATGTTGCACGTGTGGGAGCCACTTGACCCACTCCCACTCGGATTCGGTATCGGGACCGCACACCACCGCAACTTGGACCGTGTCCGGACCGTGGAAAGAGCACAGCTGCATCAACATCGAGCGGACAAGCGCACGAGCGGAATCTCTCTGCCCCTCGATGGACATCGCAGCAAATCCGCGAAGCGAGACGGCTGTCGGCAGATCCTTGACAACCGAATGCGCACGAACGAATCGCCGAAGCGAGACGGCGGCGACGGGTTCGAGATCCTCGACCGGCCCGGTCTCCGGAGATACGAGTCTGGTGGCCAATCGCTGTGTACCCAGACCGACCCGAACGTGGCAGTAGTCCGAGTCGGTGATCTGACGTTCCCACATCCGCACAGTTCCGACCAACGTCCAGAGCAACGACGGCTCGGGGTTGCTCCATTGCAGTGCAGCACGCTGCGCACCAGACGTCGCAGCAACATCGCTGCGCATCTGATCCAGGTACCGCAGGTAGTCCTTGCGGTCCTCGTTCGCTTCGGACGCCCGTGCTCCACCGCTACGACCGCCCCCGGCGAGCATCCCGAGCATCGACACCATCATCATGACCGGAAACAGGAGAGACATCGGATTGCGCGCCATGCCGGAAGAGAACATCAGCGCCACCATGCCGATCATGGCAACCACCATGATCACCGGAAGTAGTTTGGTCAGTAGGTTTCCCGGCGTGACGCGAGGAATCTCCGGTGGGGCCTGAAGCGTCACCTCGCCGCCCGGTGTGCGCGGCGATTCACGGCGCGCTCGACGCGCAAATCTGACAGTGCTCAATTCACCCACCCCCATCGGTGCTGCAACTGTTGCCGACATGCGCCTCGTCCCGGCTACCGCCGGCCCCCCAAGGCGTACTCGCGCAATTGCAAGAGAGTAGATCACAACACCGACACTCGGGTCGGTGCCACCTGTTGTCGGCGCTGTCTCCGACACGGGCGCGCAGTTCATGTCGTATCGTTCGGGTGAACTGGGGTGACGCGACAGGGGAATCGCGTCATGGGAGGGGACAGATCTTGACCAGCACCACTACAACCAGCGCTGCACGCACCGGGCACGGACCACGCGCGACCCATTCTGCCGAACTGTGCAGGTTGACGGTACTTTCAGCCCATTCGCAGGTGGATCTTGCGGTGCCGCTTCGTGTTCCACTCACGGCGGTCATTCCGGGCATTGTGGACACAATTGTCAACCACAGCAATCTCAACGAGTTCGACCACAGCACCGAACAATTCGAGCCCGTCGACTGGACTCTGTCGAAAGTCGGCAGGGCGCCGCTGGCACCGATGCTGTCGCTGCACGAGCACGGAATACGCGATGGGGAATTGCTCGTACTCGAGGCCGCGGACACGGCTGCCCCGCCCCCACTCTTCGACGACATCATGTACACCGTCGCGGCCACGGATGCAGACATCTACCGGCGCTGGACTCCGATCACCGCGCGCGTCGTCGGCTCGTCCGCCGCCCTCGTCGCAGCGCTCATCGCGGCCCTCGCCCTGGTCCTCGGCGATACGGGTCTGATCGGCGCTGTCTGCGGCGGAGTCACGTCCTTGGTGCTCACCGTCACCGCCGTCGTGGCAGCGCGCGTGTACGGAGACACTGCAAGCTCCATCACACTCGGATGCACGGCGGTGCCACTGGCTTTCGTCTCCGGCGCACTTTGTGTACCCGGCACTGTCCTTTCTGCTCATCTCCTTCTCGGTTCGGCATTCGCAGCCGCGATAACTCTGATCTGCCTCCGCTTGTGCGGTGCCGGATTAGCCGTCTTCACCACACTTCTCGTCGTCCTCCTTGCTGCGGTGAGCACCTTCGCCGTCACGACGACGCTTCCCGAGGCGCGCACCGCGACGGTCAGCAGCGCGGTGATTGCCGCGGCATTGATCGTTCTCACGTTCACTGCTCGACTGTCGATGCTGTTCGCGCGATTACCGCTTCCCCCTGTTCCGACGCCGAGTAATCCCCTCGACGACGATCGCGACGGAGTGCCCGAGCCCGAGCTACCCGGGCTGACCGAGTTGACCGACAGGGCGGGGCGGGCTCGTAGCTATCTGACCGGACTGATCGTGGCCACGTCGGTGGTCGCGCTCACTGCCGCAGTCGCACTCGCATGGTCCTGGACCGGTCAGGGAATCGTCTGGCCGAACCTTGCTCTCGCATTGGCGACGGCCGTCGTGCTGATGTTTCGCGGGCGCACCTATGCGGGCGCACAGCAGGCGGTCCCTCTCATCGCGGCAGGCATCTCGGTGATTCTCGTTCTCCTGGGCGACATGGCGTGGACCCATCGCGACCATGCATTGGTCGTCTTCGCCATCACTATGACTGTTCTCCTCCTGTCACTGATTCTGGGAATCCTCGCCCCCCAGAACACATTCAGCCCCGTGATGCGGCGCGCGGCCGAACTGTTGGACCTCGCTGCTATTGCAGCAATCGTTCCGCTGATCTGCTGGGTCAGCGGGCTCTTCGCGCTCATGCGCGGTCTCTGAGCGATCGGATCTCGATGGTGATTCGACGCGCGACAAACACCTGTGCCGCATTCGTGATCGTTGCCTTCACAGTTCTCGCCGGGGCGGGTGGCGCATCGAGTGCGGTTCCTTCCCCCATCGATCCTGCAATGCTGCCCGAGGACGGTCCGCCCGCACCTCCCCACCCCACCGAACAGCGAACCCTGTGCGTCCCCGCCGTAGCGGGTGGTGACGGTGCGGATATTCCACGTTCTCAACAGGATCTGGGATTCGATTCGGTGTGGCCGATCACCCGAGGGGCAGGGCAGCGAATTGCTGTCATCGACACCGGCGTCAGCAGACATCCCCGGCTACCTGCACTCGAAGGCGGCGGTGACTATGTCGGGACCTCCGACGGCGCCGATGATTGTGACTCACATGGAACAGTCGTGGCGGGTCTCATCGCCGCCCAGCAGGTCGAGGGTTCCGGATTCACCGGAGCTGCGCCGGACGCACAGATCATCTCGATCAGGCAGTCCAGTGCCGCTTTCTCGGTGGCCGGCCAACGCGAAGACCCTGCTGTAGCCGAGAACTCGTCTGGCTACGGAAACGTCGACACCATGGCATCGGCGGTCCGTCACGCTGCGGACATGGGTGCAAGCGTCATCAACATCTCCGAAGTCGCCTGTAAGCCTGCCGGGAACGGGATCAACGACCAACGGCTCGGCGCTGCAATCGAATACGCCACGATTGCGAAGAACGTCGTAGTCGTCGCTGCTGCAGGTAACGTCGGATCAGGAGGGTGCAAGAACCAGAATCCACCACCGGATCCCCTCGCTCCCCTAGCCGATCCATGGGACTCGGTTGTGACGATTGCCAGTCCGGCTTGGTACGACGACTATGTCCTCACCGTCGGGTCGGTAGACCCCACGGGCGCCGCCAGCTCATTCAGCCTCGGCGGTCCATGGGTCGACGTGGCGGCTCCCGGCACCGGAATCACCTCACTTCACCCGACATCGCCCGGTCTGACCAACGGGGTTTACGGCCCTGACGGCGCCGTACAGTCGTTCAACGGGACCAGTTTCGCTGCGCCCTATGTCGCGGCAACCGCCGCACTGGTCCGGTCGGTTCACCCGGAACTGACTGCGCTCGAGGTCATGCGACGTATCGAAGCCACGGCCCACGCTCCGGCGCAGGGTTGGAATCCCTACGTCGGTCACGGCGTCATCGATCCACTCGCTGCGGTAACTGGCGAATTGGCACCGGGGGAACCCGTCCAGGTCCATCATCAGTCGGTATCGATCGATCCCCTACCCACGCCGCCGACCCCCGACAACCGATCTCGCGACGCGGCACTCGTCGGAGCCGGAACGGTCGGCACCCTCGCCCTACTGACGCTGTTGGCATCGATGCCCCTTCGTCGAGTCATTCGTCGGCATCTTCCCGAACACCGGAACGTCGATCTCTGAACCGTCAGCGCTGTTCAGTTCACCGGAGCGGCCGGCGCTGTATCGGGGGCGACTCCGTCGTGAGCTATCAGTGCGTTTTCCTTCTCGAGCGCAGGACCTGATGCAAGTAGGTCGAGCATCTGCCACGGCGCGCGATCAGGAGTCCGCGTCAATCCGAGTGCGCGAGCCGAGGTTTCGTCTGGAACTCCGTATTTCACACCGGTATCGGATAGGTAGAACACTCCGTCGCGCCTGGTGCTGTTCGTCTCGATTCCGGTCGCTTGAACAAATCCGCCGAATCCCTGTTCGACATGGACGCTGTCGAGATTGTCACCCGATCCGTCCGCCTGCGCCAAGGACACCAACTTGCCCCCCTCCGGGATCGGAACCTGCAATCCAGCGACGAGTTTCAGCGTTGCAGAACTACTTTCGCCGCCCTCGACTGCAGGCGAGGGCGCCCATTGCAGACAGCCGACAGGTGCGCCGCGATCGTCGACGATCTCCGGAACCGCCTGCGGCAACGAGTCGACGGCCAACTCACTCACCGAGGGAATACGACTGATGGCATCAGGGGTGACGTTCGTGATCCCGGTGGCGCCCTGTGAATCCGAGAAGTAGATCAGTTGAGCGACTGCCGCGCCGACCTTCTGGATACCGTTCTCGAGTACCACGTAGTACTGCGGGTCCGCACCCGCCGAAACCTGGACGACGGAGCCGACAGTTTTGTTCTGCAGAGGAAACCGGGGTGCTGAGCCCAGTTCGGGAATTCGCGGAGCGTCGACGCGCGGAACTTCGGGAATCGAATTGAGGAATCCGATGCTGATCGGTCGCGCCTGTGCCCCTTCCAGCCCCAAAGCCCGCATGATCGCCGGATTGTCCACATCGATTTCCGCTCGCTTTCCGTCGTACACGAGAAAGTGATCGGAACCCGACTTCACCAGGAATGCACGGTCATTCGTCAGATATGTCGTGTTTTCACCGACATTGGACGAGCCGACCAGGACCGAAGTCGTCAACGATTTTCTCCCGTCGGATCCGACGGAATCGCACACCGTCCACAATGCGTTGGTCGGGTCGGCCGATTCCGGCAGCGCGGACGGTGCGCCGGGAATGCCGACGAGCGCGCCCCGTGGTTCCGCCTCGACCTCGGATGCCTTGACTATTGCCGGTTTTCCTGGCGAACCCAGAATCAGTCGTGCCGAGGCCAAGTTCAGCACAGGGCGAAAAGTACCCTCCATGGCGACGAACATCGCGCCCGATTCCTTTGCAACGACGATATCTGCATCGCCGATCTTGTCCTGTGGCCGAAACAGAGCGAGTACCGCGCAACCCGCCAATCCCAGTGCAGCGAGGACTATTCCGACGGTGAAGGCGCGCGACTGTGACCGCATCGGATCGTGAAGCATCCGAACGTCTCGTCTGACCAGCGCGTGTTCCATCCGCCTGACCAAGAATCGGTACCCGTTGACCTGCCAGCGAGTGGTAGGTGTCGCAGCCATCATTCCCCCCGTGCCTTACATCCCCTTGCGAAGACACAGTACAGTTTCGCCGGGGCGGAAATTTTCGGGTAGTTCGCAGGTCAGGTATCGGGGAGGAACCGTGGACCGATCGCGGTTGAGGCATTGGCCGTCGTCGCACAGGATTTCGACGCACGAATTCGTGTCGGCACAGATTCTCGGAATCGGTGCGGGCGGAATCGCGATGGCCAGTGGGCTGGATTGGCTCTGGGCGCTGGCAATCGGTTGTATGGTCGCCGGATCAATGCTGCTTCATGTGGGCGGTTGGTCGGTAATGTCCTGGATTGTCAAGTACTTTCGCTATCTGCGCCGCAAGGACGTCGGCGGCGGCACGATCGTCAGTTTTCACTCCCCCTCCGAGCAGTCGATCGGGCTCCGAGTGGAGGGATCTTCACTCGTCGCTGTCGTCGAGATCGCTCCCCCACGCGACTACCTGACCAGAATCGGGCGTCATTCGTTCGACGCTTCCCACCTTCTTCCCACGGCAGCCCTCGCCAATTGTCTTTATCAGCACGATATTTCACTCACCGGCATCGACATTGTCAGTCACGGATACCGCGCCGCATCGGGAACGCCGGCCACCGAAGTCTACGAACGTCTCATCGGACCACTACCGGCCACCGCCACCAGAAGTGTCTGGCTTGCTCTACGTTTCGACGCTTTGGAGGGTGGTGCAGCAGTCGAACGCCGAGGCGGGGGCGAACAGGGCGCGGGTCGCGCGATCGCTGTTGCCGCAAATCGTGTCATCCGGGTGCTAGATTCAACGGGATGCAAGGCGCGGATCCTGACCGCACCGGAGATCGCATCGTCCACAGCCCAGGTGACAAGAGGAGTCGCCAGCCACGAGGTCACCGAAACGTGGCGAAGTACCCCCTTGCCTGGCGTGTCCAACATCGGATACGGGATCGAACCCCGCTTCATCACAGCCGCGACTCTGACTCAGGTATGGGCAGTGGCAACGGTCGGGACGTCCGTGACAATTCGGTTGCGCCCGACCGGCGAACGCGGAACGGCGAAGGTCAGTGCGACCTGTCGCTTCACCACACGCAATCCACCTGAGAACGCACCGCTGGCCGGTTTGGTCTCGCTACGTGGGCGCCAGCGCGACGGATTGCTGACCAACTTGCCGACCGCACTGACCGCGCTGGATCCGATCACGCCGCACATCCGCATGGATGGCGGAACACTCGACTCACTCGCTCTGCCCCTGGGTGGCTGCGGCCAGCTCATCGGCTCGGACCGAAACGGGCACGGCGTCACGGCAAGAATCTCGGGACCCGGCGTCAACACCGTTTTCGTCGCGGGCGAACTCTATCTGGCTCAACAATTGATCTTTCGAGCCATTGCGACCGGCGCACGAGTACTCGTCCACACCGATCGACCGGACGCCTGGACCCCGCTCACCGACTCCATGGGAGTGCCTGACCGACTCCGTGTGTCCGGGCAGGGTGGAGGGTCTGAGGGAGCCTTCGACACCGTCCTGTTCGACGGCGTCGAGGGCCTACCTCCGCGTGCGGGCGTGACCGCGATCTACGTATACGGACATCCCCGCCAATGGCCTCGGATCGACCCTGAAATCTCGATAGTTCAGCCATTCGCACTCGGTGACAAGATCACGGTCGAAACCGGCCGCACGCGCGTTGAACTGACTCTGGTGACCATTGCTTCCGAGACCTCGTTCATCGGCCGTCCACGAGCCGGCGACGCTCACCAGATGGCGTGATCGTGCCGGTTCCGATCAACCGGGGTAGGGGTCACTCGCACGCAACGTCCGCAATCCGCTCCCCCACCAATGCAATTCACGAATCATCTT
Source organism: Rhodococcus sp. IEGM 1306 (assembly GCF_036541985.1). Taxonomy (NCBI): domain Bacteria; kingdom Bacillati; phylum Actinomycetota; class Actinomycetes; order Mycobacteriales; family Nocardiaceae; genus Rhodococcus; species Rhodococcus sp. IEGM 1306. The sequence goes on along the minus strand of NZ_JAZHFF010000005.1, from coordinate 33,682 downwards.
CTCGCGTGCATCGATCGCGATCGAATCGACGTCGAACGGCTGGTGTCCGAATTGCTTACGTACCCGATGAATGGTCACGCACTGACGCACCGAGACCATGTGCAGCTCCGCCACCACTTGCCTCAGCTGTTCGACCGCCCGAACACCACCTGAAATCCCGCCGTAGGACACGAAACCGATCGGCTTGGCCCGCCACTCGTGTTTCACGGAGTCGAATGCGGTCTTCAGAGCGGCCGGATACCCGTGGTTGTATTCCGAGGTCACGGCAACAACCGCGTCGGCGCGCCCGATTCGCTTGCGAAAATCCTCCGTAACAAGTGAGTCCGAGAAGTCCTGGGGCAACGACAACTCCTCGAGATCGATCACCGACACGTTCCACGACGGATTCGCGGTTGCTTCCTCGACAAACCAATCCGCCACTGCGCGTCCTATTCGCCCCTCACGGACCGAACCTACGATGACTTCGACGTTCAAAGGTGCCATGAACGTCGATGCTAGCGACTGGTCACGCAGTGATCCCATCCGTGATGAGTGCGGCCAATTCCCTATAGGCGCTGGCATCGTCCAGTCCTGTTGCCCGGTAGACCGCTCGTTGCTGGATCCGAACCATCGTCGCCGCGGCGGCATCGGCCACAAATGATGCGTGTACCTGCCGGAATGCGCCCGAATCCACGCCCTCGACGATGAGCGCTCGCACACGATCAGCAGCAATTGAAGTGTTCTTCTCGTAAACCTGGCTCGCCGACGCCGATTCGGCCAGGTCTTCCATGAATTGGCTGGACGCCGCGGACAAGCGATCGCCGACTGCTTCGAGATAGACCGCCACTCGACGAGTGGGTGTCGCTTCTGCGGTCACGGCACTCTCCACCGCATCGGTCGCCGCACGGAAGAAGTGAACCGTGACGGCCCGCACCAGATCCTCTTTTCCCGCTGCCACGGTGTACAAGGTGCTCTTGGAGCAATGCAATCGGGCTGCGATCTCGTCGAGCGTGAAGTGGGCGAAACCCTCACTCAAGAACAGCTCGACCATTTGGTCGAACAGTTCAGCCCTGCGCGCAGTCGTCTTGTGAGCCACCCTTGCCATACTGAAAACAGTACTGCAGTATCGTTCACAGTACTACCGTCTAGCTAGGAGCCGACCGTGCCCGTCGAACGCCTCATGCCCAGCCAAGAAGCTCGCGATCTCATCGAACTGACGCGTGATGTCGCGGACAAGGTACTCGCGCCCAAGGTCAACGAATACGAAAAAGCCGAGAAGTACCCAGACGGCGTGTTCCCCGCACTCGGACAGGCAGGACTACTGAGCCTTCCGTATCCCGAGGAGTTCGGCGGCGGCGATCAGCCTTACGAGGTCTACCTCCAAGTCCTCGAAGAAATCGCCTCGCGCTGGGCAGCGGTTGCAGTGGCGGTCAGTGTCCACAGTCTGTCGTGCTTCCCGCTGTTCACCTTCGGCACCGACGAACAGAAGAACCGCTGGCTCCCGGACATGCTGGGCGGCAACACCATCGGCGCGTACAGCCTCTCCGAAGCGCAGGCCGGGTCCGACGCCGCCGCATTGTCGTGCAAGGCGACGCCCACCGACGGCGGCTACCGCGTCAACGGCTCGAAGGCGTGGATCACCAACGGCGGCAAGGCAGACTTCTACAACCTCTTCGCCCGCACCAGTGACGACGGCTCACGTGGCATCTCCTGCCTCCTGGTGGACAAGGACACCGAGGGCCTCAGCTTCGGTAAGCCCGAAGAGAAGATGGGACTACGCGCGGTCCCCACCGCATCCGCGAATTACGACGACGCCTTCATCCCTGACGAGCGGCTGATCGGTCAGCGCGGCCAGGGGCTGCCGATCGCCTTCAGCGCTCTCGACTCCGGCCGACTCGGAATCGCTGCCGTTGCCGTCGGAATCGCTCAGGGCGCACTCGACGACGCGGTCGCCTACGCGAAGGAGCGCAAGGCTTTCGGCAAGCGGATCATCGATCACCAGGGACTCGGATTCGTGCTCGCGGACATGGCTGCCGCAGTCGACTCCGCTCGGGCCACCTACCTCGACGCAGCCCGCCGCCGCGACGCCGGAGTTCCGTATTCGCGCAACGCCAGCGTCGCCAAGCTCGTTGCCACCGACGCGGCCATGAAGGTCACCACCGACGCCGTGCAGGTATTCGGTGGGTACGGCTACACCCAGGACTTCCCCGTCGAGCGCTACATGCGCGAGGCCAAGATCACGCAGATCTTCGAGGGCACCAACCAGATTCAGCGGCTGGTCATCGCGCGCCAACTGGCCGGCTAGGCGCTCACGTGAAATGCCCTCCCACACAAAGTGGGAGGGCATTTTGCATAGTGGTCGTCAGTCGCCGCAGCATCCACCCGAAGACGGAATCTCGCGGGTTTCACGAGTAATCGCGTTTCGGGCGGCCAGTTCCGAGTAGTCGGGGTAGTCCACGCGAACCAACGAAAGTCCGTGCGCCGGCGCAACGAGGATGGAACTTGATCGCGAAGTTTCGTCGAGCAACCCTGCCACCCAGTCGGCGGTGCGCCGCCCCTCACCGACCGAGAGGACTGCCCCTACAAGACTCCGGACCATCGACCAGCAGAACGCATCGGCGTTCACGTACGCCGTGAACACCGTGCCCTCCTGCGCCCAGTCGAAACGTTGCAACTCCCGCACCGTGGTCGCACCTTCACGACGCTTGCAGAATGCCGCGAAGTTGTGGAGGCCGAGAAGCCGAGTCGACGCTTCCTGCATCGCTCCGAGATCGAGTGGTTTGGGGTACGACACCGTATCGCGTGCGCGCAGGGGCTCCACTCCGAATGCCGCGTTGGTCACCCGGTACTCGTAGTAGCGTCGCATCGCCGAGAAGCGCGCGTCGAACTCACCGGGAACCACCGAGATCTCTTTGACCCGAACGTCCTTGGGCAGGAAACGTGCAAGCCTGCGCACGAGTCGCGACGGGTCGTCCGGGAGCAACTCGCCCGGGACGTCGACGTGCGCTACCTGACCCGTGGCGTGGACACCGGCGTCGGTCCGACCGGCAACAGTCAGCTGAACCGGTTGCCGTAGTACCGTTCCCAGCTTGTCTTCGATCTCGCCGCACACAGTGCGCAGGTCGGTCTGGCGGGCCCAACCCGAGAAGTCGGTGCCGTCGTACGAGATGTCGAGCCGCAATCGAACGAGCCCGCCGTCCCCGATGGGGGCGGCGGGCTCGTTCGATTCAGCGTGTGCCGAAACCAAGGGAGGCTAGTCCTTCTTGGCCTCTTCGGCCTCGGGAGCGTCGGCCGCAGTTGCGGTCTCGTCCTCGATGGCCTCGACGACTGCGTCAGCGTTCTCGACCTCAGCGTCGGTCGCGTCGGCCTCTACGGCCTCGACGACGTTCTCTGCGGCGGGAGCGTCCTGCGAAGCCTTGACGCGACGTGCGCGGTCAGCCTCGGAGGTGACGGTCTTTTCCTTGACGAGCTCGATGATTGCCATCGGAGCGTTGTCGCCCTTGCGGGGGATCGTCTTGATGATGCGGGTGTATCCACCGTTACGGTCCGCGTAGAACGGGCCGATCTCGGCGAAGAGGGTGTGAACGACATCCTTGTTACGGATGACCTTCAGCACCTCACGACGGTGAGCCAGCGTGCCGGCCTTCGCGTGCGTGACGAGCTTCTCGGCGTAGGGGCGCAGTGCCTTGGCCTTGGACTCGGTGGTGGTGATGCGACCGTGCTCGAAGAGCGCGGTAGCCAGATTGGCGAAAATCGCCTTCTGGTGGGAAGCCGACCCGCCGAAGCGGGCACCCTTCTTGGGCTTGGGCATGATGATCTCCTAGTAAAGGACCTGAGCTGCTACAGCTGTTCGGTCTCGGCGTAGTCCTCGGTACCCTCGGCATCGCCGAAGGAACCGGCATCAGTGTCACTCCACGTTCCGGTGGCGGCGTCGTAGCCGGCAACGGTGGTGGGATCGAAGGATGCGGGGCTGTCCTTGAGGGACAGGCCGAGCGAATGCAGCTTGACCTTGACCTCGTCGATGGACTTCTGTCCGAAGTTGCGGATGTCGAGCAGATCGGACTCGGTACGGCCGACAAGCTCACCGACGGTGTGAACACCTTCGCGCTTGAGGCAGTTGTAGGAGCGGACCGTGAGGTCCAGATCCTCGATGGGGAGTCCGAAGGAAGCGATGTGATCGGCCTCGGCGGGCGAGGGTCCGATCTCGATTCCTTCTGCTTCGACGTTCAGCTCACGGGCCAGGCCGAAGAGCTCAACCAGGGTCTTGCCCGCCGAAGCGAGCGCGTCCCGTGCGGTGATGGAGTTCTTCGTTTCCACGTCGAGAACGAGCCGATCGAAGTCGGTGCGCTGTTCGACGCGAGTGGCCTCCACCTTGTAGGTGACCTTGAGCACCGGCGAGTAGATCGAGTCGACCGGGATACGGCCGATCTCTGCGCCGGACGCCTTGTTCTGGACGGCGGGGACATAGCCGCGACCGCGCTCGACAACGAGCTCGATCTCCAGCTTTCCCTTGTCGTTCAGGGTGGCGATGTGCAGATCAGGGTTGTTCACGGTGACGCCTGCCGGGGGCACGATGTCGCCTGCAGTAACAGCGCCGGGGCCCTGCTTGCGGACGTACATGGTGACCGGCTCGTCCTCTTCGGAGTTCACGACGAGGCCCTTGAGGTTCAGAATGATGTCGGTGACATCTTCCTTCACTCCCGGGACGGTGGTGAACTCGTGGAGAACGCCGTCGATACGGATGCTGGTGACAGCAGCGCCGGGGATCGACGAGAGCAGCGTGCGGCGCAGCGAATTGCCGAGCGTGTACCCGAAACCTGGCTCCAGGGGCTCGATGACGAACTTCGAGCGGTTATCAGCGATGACCTCTTCGGTCAGCGTGGGTCGCTGAGAAATGAGCATTGGTATTTCCTCCTGTACGGACGTCCACTATTTGACGCCCACGATGGGAAAGGGCCTGCGGCCCTGTGAGTGGTTGAGGAGTCCGGAGACTCCTCAACCACTCACGGGGTGCGAAGCGCCTTACTTCGAGTAGTACTCGACGATGAGCTGTTCCTGCAGAGCGATGTCGATCTGCGCGCGCTCGGGAAGCTGGTGAACCAGGATCCGCAGACGCGAGCCGACAACCTGCAGCCACCCGGGAACCGGGCGATCGCCGACGGTCTCACGCGCAACCTGGAACGGAAGCGTGGAGAGCGACTTCTCCTTGACATCGATGATGTCGTACTGCGAGACGCGGTAGCTCGGGATGTCGACCTTCTTGTTGTTCACGAGAAGGTGACCGTGCGTGACCAGCTGACGTGCCTGACGGCGCGTGCGAGCGAGGCCTGCGCGGTACACGACGTTGTCGAGACGCGACTCGAGGATGCGAAGCAGGTTCTCGCCGGTCTTGCCGGGGCGGTTGTTCGCCTCCTTGTAGTACAGGCGGAACTGCTTCTCCATGACGCCGTAGGTGAAGCGAGCCTTCTGCTTCTCCTGCAGCTGGAGCAGGTACTCGCTCTCCTTGATACGCGCGCGGCCGTGCTGTCCGGGCGGGTACGGGCGACGCTCGAATGCCTGGTCGCCTCCAACGAGGTCGACGCGCAGACGACGCGACTTGCGGGTGATGGGTCCGGTATAACGTGCCATTTTCTTCTACCTATCCTTCCCGCTATACCCGACGCCGCTTGGGCGGACGGCAGCCGTTGTGCGGCTGGGGGGTTACATCGGAAATGGTGCCGACCTCGAGGCCAGCAGCCTGGAGGGAACGGATTGCGGTCTCGCGACCGGATCCCGGTCCCTTGACGAAGACGTCAACCTTCTTGACACCGTGCTCCTGCGCCTTACGGGCAGCGCTCTCAGCAGCAAGCTGAGCGGCGAAGGGAGTCGACTTACGCGAACCCTTGAAGCCGACGTGTCCCGAAGACGCCCAGGAAATGACATTTCCGGCGGGGTCCGTGATGGACACGATGGTGTTGTTGAAGGTGCTCTTGATGTGAGCGGCGCCGTGCGGGATGTTCTTCTTATCCCTGCGACGCGTCTTCTGGGTCTTCTTCGGACCGGTGCTACGTGACTTCGGGGGCATTACTTCGCCTTCTTCTTGCCGGCAATGGTGCGCTTCGGACCCTTACGGGTACGGGCGTTGGTCTTGGTGCGCTGACCACGCACGGGCAGACCACGACGGTGGCGCAGGCCCTGGTAGCAGCCGATCTCGATCTTGCGACGGATGTCGGCCTGAACCTCGCGGCGAAGGTCACCCTCGACCTTGAGCGACTCCTCGATGTACTCGCGGAGCTTTGCCAGGTCCTCGTCCGAGAGGTCCTTGCTCCGGAGATCCGGGCTGACGCCGGTGGCGTCAAGGATTTCCTTGGAGCGGGTACGGCCGATGCCGTAGATGTATGTCAGTGCGATCTCCATGCGCTTTTCGCGAGGAAGATCAACACCAGAGAGACGTGCCATGGTGGCATTTCCTTATCGGTGTGCGGAGGTCTGCTCCCAGCCCTTCCCCTGTGCCTCTTGCCGAGTACCGGCGCCGTAAGGCGCAGATGATCTCATCAACTAACTCAGTGGGGCCCCGGCCTCCGTGCCGGGGGTGAACCATTGTCCGACCTTGGCGATCGGTGAACGATCGCGTGGGGTCTCGTCAACAATGGCTGGTACTGGGAGGTCTTCTTTGCTTGTTGCCAAGCAGATCTTCGAAAAGCTAGATCTAGCCCTGACGCTGCTTGTGACGCAGGTTCTCGCAGATCACCATGACTCGACCGTTACGGCGAATCACTTTGCACTTCTCGCAGATCTTCTTGACGCTCGGCTGAACCTTCACGTCTTCTGATCTCCTGTTTTGTCGCAGCCCGCCGCGATGAACCGCAGCAGACATACTTCTCCCTGACCCAGGTCAGGTCCGGGAAGTTCGTTACTTGTAGCGGTAAACGATGCGTCCGCGCGACAAATCGTAGGGCGAGAGCTCTACGACAACGCGATCTTCCGGGAGGATGCGAATGTAGTGCTGACGCATCTTTCCGCTGATGTGGGCGAGGACCTTGTGGCCATTCTCGAGCTCAATGCGGAACATCGCATTGGGCAGCGGCTCGACTACTCGTCCTTCGACCTCGATGGCCCCGTCTTTCTTAGCCATATCCTCCGCGATCCGTTTGGTTTGGCATGCTTCGTGCATCGGCTTCCGTTACATTGGCACGCAATGGAAAGATCGTCGGCACTTCGCGGACCCGATCCCGGAGCGATCCGGGCGTAGGCACACGAACTATCGACGCGCATAGCGCACCGCCTAGCCATGTTACGCGATGTAAACGACCAGGCCAAATGCGCCTCCGGTCAGGGCGACGACGCACACCGCTCCCCCAACGAAAAAGTCCCAGCCTCGACATGAGGCTGGGACTTCTCGAACGTGAATCATGCTCGCTGCCAACACTTGTCAGCGACGGGGTCGACTACTCCGGGCGGAGAGTCAGAATCCGCGGACCGTCCTCGGTCACAGCGACAGTGTGTTCCCAGTGCGCCGCACGGGACCCGTCGGTCGTCACTACGGTCCAGTCGTCGTCGAGAATCACCGTGTCGGTGGTACCGAGCGTGAGCATCGGCTCGATCGCCAGGCACGATCCAACTACCAGTTCAGGACCCTTACCCGGGGCACCTTCATTGGCGAGGAACGGATCCATGTGCATTTCCCGACCGATTCCATGTCCACCGTATCCGTCGACGATGCCGTAGGAACGACCGTGCAACTTCTCGGCGGCATGAGTACCGACCTCGATCGCGTGCGAAACATCCGTCAGACGGTTGCCGGCGATCATCGCCGCGATCCCGGCTTCCATCGAAAGCCGAGTGGCTTCGCTGAGCTCCTGATCGGCGACGCTGATCTCACCCACACCGAACGTCCAGGCAGAGTCACCGTGCCAACCGTCGAGGATCGCACCGCAGTCGATGGAAACGAGATCGCCTTCAGCCAGGATGTCCTGAGCTGAAGGGATCCCGTGAACCACGCGGTCGTTGACCGAAGAGCAGATCGAACCGGTGAAGCCGTGGTACCCGAGGAACGAGGGCACGGCGCCGGCGTCACGAATGACGGATTCTGCGACCGCGTTCAATTCCAAAGTGCTGACACCGGGCTTCGCCGCAGCGCGAACCGCCACCAGAGCCGAACCCACGATCGCGCCGGCAGCAGCCATCGCGTCGAGTTCGCCCGCAGAGCGGAACGGAACGACCTTGCGTTTACGCCCGAAGACCATTACTTACCCAACGCTGCCAGTGCGCGAGCGTTGACCTCTTCGACCTCGCCGATCGCGTCGACGGAGACGACGCTGTCCTTGTAATAGTCGAACAGCGGTGACGTCTCGTCGCGGTAGACCCGGAGTCGGTTGCGGATGACGTCCTCGGTGTCGTCTGCACGGCCGCGAGCGAGCATGCGCTCGACCACGATGTCCTCGTCGACAACGAAGGAGAGAACACCATCGAGCTTGGTGTCGAGGTCCTTCAAGATGCCCTCGAGAGCCTGAGCCTGTTCGACCGAGCGCGGAAATCCGTCAAGGAGGAAACCGTTTGCGGCATCCGGTTCTGCGACGCGAGCCTTCACCATGTCGTTGGTGATCGAGCTCGGTACGAGTTCGCCGGCGTCGATGTACTTCTTTGCTTCCACACCGAGAGCGGTGGCCTGACCGATGTTCGCGCGGAAGAGATCACCCGTGGAGATATGGGGAACGCCGAACTTCTCGGACAAGATAGCGGCCTGGGTGCCCTTGCCGGCACCGGGAGGACCAAGGAGGACAAGTCTCACTTGAGGAACCCTTCATAGTTACGCTGCATTAGCTGACTCTCGATCTGCTTCACGGTGTCCAGGCCGACGCTGACCATGATCAGCACCGCGGTGCCACCGAACGGCAGGTTCTGCGCGCCGCCGCCATTCCCGATGTCGAGGAACAGGTTGGGCAGAACAGCAATGGTGCCGAGGTAAATCGCACCCGGAAGGGTGATGCGACTCAGCACGTAGTTGAGGTAGTCCGCGGTCGGCTGACCGGGTCGGATACCGGGGATGAAGCCGCCGAACTTCTTCATCTCGTCGGCGCGCTCTTCGGGATTGAAGGTGATGGCGACGTAGAAGTACGTGAAGAAGACGATCAGGCCGAAGTAGATCGCGATGTACACCGGGTTGGCCGGGTTCACCAGGTAGGTGTTGATGAGGCGCTGCCACCAACTGGGGTCGACCGCTGTGCTGGCCGAAGTCAGCTGTGCGATCAAGTTCGGGAGGTACAGCAGCGAAGACGCGAAGATCACCGGGATGACGCCGGCCTGGTTCACCTTCAGAGGCAGGTACGTCGAGGATCCGCCGTACATCTTGCGTCCGACCATCCGCTTTGCGTACTGGACCGGGATGCGGCGCTGACCCTGCTCGACGAAGACGACGCCGGCGATGATCAACAGCGCTGCGAGGCAGACGAAGGCGAAGACCAGCGGACCACGGCTGTCGAGGATCGCCTTGCCCTCGCTCGGGATACGCGATGCGATTCCGGCGAAGATGAGGAGCGACATACCGTTGCCGACGCCGCGTTCGGTGATGACCTCGCCGAACCACATGACCATGGCAGCACCGGCAGTCATGACCAGCACGATGATGACAAGGCCGAAGATCGACTTGTCGGCGATGATGTCGTCACAGCCCTGGAGCAACTGTCCGCGTGCCGCGAGAGCGACGATGCCGGTCGACTGCAGGATTGCCAGAGCGATGGACAGGTAACGCGTGTACTGCGTCATCTTGGCCTGGCCGGACTGGCCTTCTTTTCGAAGTTCCTCGAACTTCGGGATCACCACGGTCAGCAGCTGCACGATGATGCTTGCCGTGATGTACGGCATGATGCCGATCGCAAAGATCGACATCTGCAGCAGAGCGCCGCCGGAGAACAGGTTGATCAGCGAGTAGATCCCTGCTGAATCACCGGAGTTGGCGATATCGATGCACTGACGCACACGGCCGTAGTCGACACCTGGGGACGGAATGAGAGCGCCGACCCGATACAGAGCCACCAAGCCGAGGGTGAAGAGGATCTTCCGCCTCAGGTCTGGGGTCCTGAGGGCCGAGACGAAGGCGGAAAGCAAAGATCCTCCTGGCACGACGGTAGGGAGACAGATCGTTTTGACCTGTCGAACTTTTGAACTCTAACAGTGAGCATTTGGGAACTAGGCGGGCAGACCACGAAAACCGGGTAAGCCGAAGATACATTTGCCACTCGGTGACCAGAATACTGGCCCGTCCGAGCATGCACGACCAATCTGTGACAAGACCTGGTAGACGCCGATGGCCGCAGCGCAGCAAACGCTGCGCTGCGGCCATCGGACTAGCTACGCGTGATCACTCACAGCTCGGTGGCGGAACCACCGGCAGCAGCAATCTTTTCCTTGGCGGAACCGGTGAACTTGTCGACGGTCACCTGAACGGCAACTGTCAGTTCGCCGTCGCCCAGAACCTTGACGAGCTGGTTCTTGCGGACTGCGCCCTTGGCGACGAGATCCTCGACCGTGATTGCTCCACCTTCGGGGAACAGACGGGCGATGTCGCCGACATTGACGACCTGGTACTCGACGCGGAACGGGTTCGTGAAGCCCTTGAGCTTGGGCAGACGCATGTGAAGCGGCATCTGTCCACCCTCGAAGCCCACGCGCACGGTGTTACGTGCCTTGGTGCCCTTGGTACCGCGACCTGCGGTCTTACCACGCTTGCCGCCCTCACCGCGTCCAACACGAATCTTGTTGGACTTGGATCCGGGAGCGGGGCGCAGGTGGTGCAGTTTGATGGTCATGGTTAGACCTCCTCAACTGTTACGAGGTGGCGCACCACGTTGATCAGACCGCGGTTCTGTGCGTTGTCCTCACGAACAACGGTCTGACGGATGCCCTTGAGACCGAGCGTGCGCAGAGAATCCTTCTGGTTCTGCTTGGTCCCGATGATGCTCTTGATCTGAGTGACCTTGAGATCTGCCATTACTTCACACTCCCAGCAGCCTGTGCGCGAGCGCGAAGCATGCCGGCGGGTGCAACCTCTTCGAGGGTGAGGCCGCGGCGAGCCGCAACTTCCTCGGGACGCTGCAGACCCTTGAGCGCAGCAACGGTCGCATGCACGACGTTGATGGCGTTGTCGCTACCGAGCGACTTCGACAGGATGTCCGCGATACCAGCGCACTCCAGCACGGCGCGCACAGCGCCACCGGCGATAACACCGGTACCGGGGCTTGCCGGGCGAAGCATGACGATGCCGGCAGCAGCCTCACCCTGAACGGGGTGAGTGATGGTGTTGGCGATCATCGGGACGCGGAAGAAGCTCTTGCGAGCCTCCTCGACACCCTTCTGGATGGCCGCGGGAACTTCCTTGGCCTTTCCGTAGCCGACGCCGACCAGTCCGTTGCCGTCTCCGACGATCACCAGAGCGGTGAAGCTGAAGCGACGACCACCCTTGACGACCTTGGAAACGCGGTTGATCGTGACAACGCGCTCGATGAACTGTGACTTCTCCGCAGCGTTTCCGCCACGGCCACCGTCGCGACGGTCACGGCCGCCACCACGGTTGTCCCCACGAGCGTTGCTGTTGTCACCGCTGTTGGGGCCATTCTGTCCGGCGGGTCCGCTTCCGCCGTCACGCCTTTGACGTCCCGGCATCAGGCTGTCCTTCCGTTGAAAATGTTGGTCATCAGAACTTCAACCCGCCTTCGCGAGCCGCGTCTGCCAGGGCCGCGATGCGACCGTGGTAGCCGTGTCCGCCGTGGTCGAAGACAACTGCTTCCACGCCGGCAGCCTTGGCGCGCTCGGCGATCAGCTGACCGACCTTCGCGCTCGCAGCCTTCTTGTCGCCTTCTGCCACGCGCACGTCTGCTTCGATGGTCGACGCGGAGGCCAGGGTGTGGCCGGCCAGGTCGTCCACGAGCTGGACGTGGATGTGGCGCGAGGACCGGTTGACGACCAAGCGGGGACGCTCGGGCGTGCCGGAGACCTTCTTGCGGAGACGGAAGTGACGACGCGTCTTCGAGAGACGACGCTTGGTGGACGCATCCTTGCCCAGCGGAATCCGCTTGGCTTTCTGGTTTGCAGTCTGGCTCATATCACTTACCCGTCTTTCCGACCTTGCGGCGGATCTGCTCACCCTCGTAACGCACGCCCTTACCCTTGTACGGGTCCGGACGACGGAGACGACGGATGTTGGCCGAGATCTGCCCGACCTTCTGCTTGTCGATGCCGGACACCGAGAACCGGGTGGGCGACTCGACGACGAAGGTGATGCCTTCAGGAGCCTCGATCGGCACCGGGTGGCTGAAGCCGAGCGCGAACTCGAGGTCCTTGCCCTTCAGCGCCACACGGTAACCAACACCGTGGATCTCCATCTTCTTCGTGTAACCCTCGGTGACACCGGTGATGATGTTCGCAACCAGGGTCCGCGACAGACCGTGCAGCGCGCGGCTACGACGCTCGTCGTCGGGGCGCGTGACGCTCAGCGAGCCGTCCTCTGCCTTTTCGATTGCGATGGGCTCGGAGATGGTCAGCGCGAGGGTGCCCTTGGGACCCTTGACGGTGACATCCTGGCCGCTGATCGTGACGTCAACGCCCGCGGGGACGGTGACCGGAATCTTTCCAATACGCGACATTGTGGTGGCCTCCCTTACCAGACGTAGGCGAGGACTTCCCCGCCTACTCCTTGATTGGCCGCCTGGCGATCGGTGAGCAGACCGGACGACGTGGAGATGATGGCCACGCCGAGGCCTCCGAGGACCTTGGGCAGGTTGGTGGACTTCGCGTAAACCCGGAGACCGGGCTTGGAAACGCGACGCACGCCGGCGAGGCTACGCTCGCGGCTGGGACCGTACTTCAGATCGACGATGAGGGTCTTGCCGACCTCTGCGTCTTCGGTACGGAAATCGGAGATGTAGCCCTCGCGCTTGAGGATCTCGGCGATGTTCGCCTTGATCTTCGAGTGGGGAAGCTTCACCTCATCGTGGTACGCCGTGTTGGCGTTGCGCAGACGCGTCAAGAAGTCTGCGATGGGGTCAGTCATGGTCATAGGTCGACCTCGACACCTTTCTCGCTGTGGTTCCCATGCAACACCGGACGAATCCGATCGTGGGCCTCCAGCAATTCGGCTGGGCCGTCCGACTTGTGTCAGACGGCGTAAGTTACCGCACCGAGCTGAACGCATGCGTCAGCCACGGCAACCGCTCTAGTGTAAGGAACTTTGGCGCAGGTGTCCACCGGGATACCGCGTCGCCTCCCCCACTGCGGCTCGCGGCCGCGGATCGGGCAGGTGTCGACGCGCCCCGAAATCCGAACTGCTCGTTCGAGACCGAAGTGCGACGTCGACGAATGATGATCGCTTTCAACCAGAGTCGCAGCGAGACAGTCCTTTTCAGGATCGGCACGACATACATCTCGACGGAAACCACGAATGGGTGTGGGTTCCAAAGGAACCCACACCCATTCACATGCGTGGTGTGACGAAGCCCGAGGGCCTCAGATCACCAAGAGCTCTTGCGAACTCCGGGAAGCTCGCCTGCGTGAGCCATCTCGCGAACGCAGATACGGCACAAGCCGAACTTGCGGAACACCGAGTGCGGGCGACCGCACCGCTGGCAGCGGGTGTAGGCGCGAACCGCGAACTTGGGCTTCTTGTTGGCCTTGTTGACCAATGCCTTCTTAGCCATGCGCTCAGTTCTCCTTGAACGGGAAGCCGAGGTGCTTGAGCAGTGCACGGCCTTCTTCGTTGTTGGTTGCGGTGGTCACGACGGTGATGTCCATACCGCGGGGGCGATCGATCTTGTCCACGTCGATCTCGTGGAACATCGACTGCTCGTTGAGGCCGAACGTGTAGTTGCCGTTGCCGTCGAACTGGTTGCCCGAGAGACCGCGGAAGTCGCGGATACGGGGCAGAGCGACAGACACGAGGCGGTCCAGGAACTCCCACATGCGGTCGCCACGGAGGGTGACGCGCGCGCCGATGGGCATACCTTCGCGGAGCTTGAACTGCGCGATGGACTTACGTGCCTTGCGGATCTCGGGCTTCTGGCCCGTGATCAGCGACAGGTCATGGACAGCGCCGTTGATCAGCTTGGCGTCACGGGCAGCGTCGCCGACGCCCATGTTGACGACAACCTTGACGACGCCGGGGATCTGCATGACGTTCGAGTAGTCGAACTCGCTGTTGAGCGCGTCCTTGATCTCAGCGCGGTAGCGTGCCTTGAGGCGCGGCTGGACCTTGTTTTCGGTGGAGGTCATGTCAGATGTCCTTCCCGTTCTTCCGGGAAATCCGAACGCGCTTGCCGGACTCTTCGTCAGTGCGGTAGCCCACGCGGGTGGGGTTTCCGTCCGAGTCGACGACTGCAACGTTGGAAACGTGGATCGGGGCTTCCTGCGTGACGATGCCGCCGGAGGATGCTCCGCGCTCGTTCGCGGAAACCGCGGTGTGCTTCTTGATTCGGTTCACGCCTTCGACGAGGACCTTGTCGGTCGCGGGGTAGGCCTGAATGACCTTGCCCTTCGCGCCCTTGTCCTTGCCGGCGATGACCAGAACGGTGTCACCCTTGTGCACCTTCATCACAGCACCTCCGGGGCAAGCGAAACGATCTTCATGAACTTCTTCTCGCGCAGCTCACGGCCGACGGGTCCGAAGATGCGGGTTCCACGGGGATCACTGTCAGCCTTGATGAGCACTGCAGCGTTCTCGTCGAACTTGATGTAGGAACCGTCCGGACGACGGCGCTCCTTGGTCGTGCGAACGATGACGGCCTTGACGACCTCACCCTTCTTGATGTTTCCACCGGGGATGGCGTCCTTGACGGTGGCGACGATGACGTCACCGATCCCGGCGTAGCGACGTGACGAACCGCCGAGAACGCGGATGCAAAGGATTTCCTTGGCACCCGTGTTATCAGCGACGCGAACTCGCGACTCCTGCTGAATCACTTGATCTCCCTAGACCTGGAATTTCGTGCGCAACGGATTACCGACCCGGTGCGCGCGGTCATTGTTGCCACCTGCGTCGTGTCCGAGCTGCAGTCCCACCGACTGACGTCGGGAGACGATCACTGCAAGCACCGTTCGAGCTGCGCACGTGAAGACACACCTCTGCCACAGGCAACCGTTCTATTGTAGGGAAGGGTTCACCGATTACCAAATCAGCCGTACTCGACGCAACTCGAACCCTTAGCCCGGCAAAGCCCCGGAAAGCCTGCGAAAGTCCCGGAAAGCCGAATGGCCCACTCCCCCAAGGGGAAGCGGGCCATTCGGTGATACTCGATCAGCTCGAGGATTCGATCAGGCTTACTTGGCCTTTTCGAGGACCTCGACCAGACGCCAGTGCTTCGTCGCGGACAGCGGACGGGTTTCCATCAGCTGAACGCGGTCGCCGACGCCGGCAACGCCGTTCTCGTCGTGCGCCTTCACCTTGGTCGTACGGCGGATGATCTTGCCGTAGAGCTTGTGCTTGACGCGGTCTTCGAGCTCGACCACGATCGTCTTTTCCATCTTGTCGGACACGACGTATCCGACACGGACCTTACGGCTCGCGCGCTCTTCTGTGCTCACTGCTTTTTCCTCACTCATGCCGCGTCACCTGCATCCGGACCCACAGCGAGTCCGAGCTCACGCTCACGCAGGACGGTGTAGATGCGCGCGATCTCGTGACGAACGGTGCGCAGTCGTCGGTTGTTGTCCATCTGGCCGGTAGCCATCTGGAAACGAAGGTTGAAAAGCTCTTCCTTCGACTCACGGAGCCGGGTGACCAGCTCGTCTTCACTGAGCTCGCGGAGCTCTGCTGCTGGGGTTCCAGTAGCCATCAGAACTGCTCCTCTCTGGTCACGATCCGGCACTTGCACGGGAGCTTGTGCATCGCGCGGCGCAGGGCCTCACGAGCAATCTCCTCGTTGGGGTATGTCATCTCGAACAGAACGCGTCCGGGCTTGACGTTGGCAATCCACCACTCGGGCGAACCCTTACCGGAACCCATTCGGGTTTCGGCCGGCTTCTTCGTGAGGGGGCGATCCGGGAAGATGTTGATCCAGATCTTGCCGCCACGCTTGATGTGCCGAGTCATGGCGATACGAGCGGACTCGATCTGCCGGTTGGTGATGTAGGCAGGCTCGAGAGCCTGGATGCCGTAGTCACCGAAGGTCACCTGGGTACCGCCCTTGGCGGCACCCGAACGGCTCGGGTGGTGCTGCTTGCGGTGCTTGACCCGCCGTGGGATCAACATGCGTCAGCCCTCCTGATTCTGTTCAGTTGCGGGAGCATCGGCGGTTGCGGTCGCTGCGCGGCCGGCCTCGGTGCTGGTCGCAGTGGTACCGGTGGCACCGGAACGACGCGGACGGCTCGGACGCTCACGACGCGGGCGATCCCCGGCCGGTGCGGCCGTGTTGGCGGCGAGCTCACGCTTGCCACCGACGATGTCGCCCTTGTAGATCCAGACCTTGACGCCGATGCGACCGAAGGTGGTCTTGGCCTCGTAGAGGCCGTAGTCGATGTCCGCACGAAGCGTGTGCAGCGGCACACGGCCTTCGCGGTAGAACTCCGACCGGGACATCTCGGCGCCGCCGAGACGACCGGAGCACTGAACGCGGATTCCCTTGACGTTGGGCTGACGCATGGCCGACTGGATGGCCTTGCGCATTGCACGACGGAAGGCAACGCGGTTCGAGAGCTGCTCGGCCACACCCTGTGCGACGAGCTGTGCTTCAGCTTCTGCGTTCTTGACCTCGAGGATGTTCAGCTGGACCTGCTTGCCGGTCAGCTTCTCGAGCTCGGAGCGGATGCGATCGGCTTCGGCGCCGCGGCGGCCGATGACGATGCCCGGACGTGCAGTGTGGATGTCCACGCGAACACGGTCACGGGTGCGCTCGATTTCGACCTTCGCGATTCCTGCACGCTCCATGCCGGTGGCGAGGAGCTTACGGATCGCGACGTCTTCCTTGACGTACTCCGCGTACTGCTTGTCTGCGTACCAGCGAGACTTCCAGTCGGTGGTGATGCCGAGACGGAAGCCGTGCGGGTTGATTTTCTGGCCCACTACTGAGCACTTCCCTTCCGGCGATTACGGGTCGATGTTCCGGTCTTCGGCAGGCTCTCCACGATCACGGTGATGTGACTGGTGCGCTTGCGAATACGGAACGCACGTCCCTGTGCACGCGGCTGGAACCGCTTGAGGGTCGCGCCCTCGTCCACGAACGCCGTAGCAACGACAAGCGTGCTGGGGTCGAGGTCGAGGTTGTTCTCGGCGTTGGCTGCTGCGGAGGCGATCACCTTGGCGACCGGCTCGCTCGCTGCCTGCGGCGCGAACTTCAGGATGTTCAGGGCGTCTTCAACCGAGCGCCCGCGGACCAGGTCCACAACTCGACGTGCCTTCATCGGCGTAACGCGAACGTGCTTCGCTACGGCCTTGGCAGTCGGGTTGGCGGTTTCGGTGTTGCTCATCGCCTCTTCGCCTTCCGATCATCCTTGATGTGACCCTTGAACGTGCGGGTCGGTGCAAACTCTCCGAGCTTGTGTCCGACCATGGAGTCGGAAACGAACACGGGGACGTGCTTGCGGCCGTCGTGAACTGCAAACGTGTGGCCGATGAAGTCCGGGATTATTGTCGAACGACGGGACCAGGTCTTGATGACCTGCTTGGTTCCCTTTTCGTTCTGTACATCCACCTTCGCGAGGAGGTGGTCATCGACGAACGGGCCCTTCTTAAGGCTGCGTGGCATCCTTCACTCCCTCCTAGCGCTTGTTCTTGCCGGTGCGGCGGCGACGGACGATCATCTTGTCGCTTGCCTTGTTCTTGCGGGTACGGCCTTCAGGCTTACCCCACGGGCTGACCGGGTGGCGTCCACCTGAGGTCTTGCCCTCGCCGCCACCGTGCGGGTGGTCGACCGGGTTCATCACGACACCACGAACGGTCGGGCGCTTGCCCTTCCAACGCATACGGCCGGCCTTGCCCCAGTTGATGTTCGACTGCTCGGCGTTGCCGACCTCGCCGACGGATGCGCGGCAGCGCACGTCGACGCGACGGATTTCACCGGAAGGCATACGCAGCGTGGCGTAGCTGCCTTCCTTACCGAGGAGCTGGATGCTGGCGCCTGCGGAACGAGCCATCTTGGCTCCGCCGCCGGGACGCAGTTCCACACCGTGGATCGTGGTACCAGTCGGGATGTTGCGCAGCGGCAGGTTGTTGCCCGGCTTGATGTCGGCGCCTGCACCGGACTCGACCGGTGAACCCTGCACCAGGCCCTTGGGGGCGATGATGTAGCGCTTCTCACCGTCTGCGTAATGCAGGAGTGCGATGTTTGCTGTGCGGTTGGGGTCGTACTCGATGTGAGCGACCTTTGCCGGGATGCCGTCCTTGTCGTTGCGACGGAAATCGATCAGTCGGTATGCACGCTTGTGTCCGCCACCCTTGTGACGGGTGGTGATACGACCGTGTGCGTTACGTCCACCGCGACCGTGCAGCGGGCGAACCAGCGACTTCTCGGGGGTCGACCGAGTGATCTCGGCGAAGTCCGAGACGCTCGAGCCACGACGGCCCGGTGTTGTCGGCTTGTACTTACGGATTGCCATGAGTCTTCTCGTCCTCTATGTCTCGTCAAGTCCCGGCGCTTACGCGACCGGTCCTCCGAAGATCTCGATGGGCTTGCTGTCAGCGGACAGGGTCACGAGCGCGCGCTTGGTGTCCTTGCGCTTGCCGTAACCGAATCGGGTCCGCTTACGCTTGCCCTGACGGTTGGCGGTGTTGACGCTCGTCACCTTGACGCCGAAGACCTTCTCGACGGCAATCTTGATCTGCGTCTTGTTCGAGTCCGGGTGCACCAGGAAGGTGTAGGTGCCTTCCTCGATCAGTCCGTAGGACTTCTCGGAGATGACCGGAGCGAGCAGGATGTCGCGGGGGTCAGCGATGGTGCTCACTTGGCGTCCTCCTTGTTCTGAGCGCTCTCTGCGGGCCCGTGGATGAACGCGTTGAGTGCCTCGACGCTGAACACGACATCGTCTGCATTGAGCACGTCGTAGGTGTTGAGCTGGTCGGGTGCAATGGGATGCACGCCTTCCAGGTTCTGCACGCTCTTCCAAGCGGCTACATCCTGGCGACCCACGACGAGCAGCAGCTTCTTGCGATCCGAGATCTCGCCGAGGAACGCGATTGCGCCCTTGGTCGAAGGCGTCTGCCCTGCAACCAATTCGGTGATGACGTGGATGCGCTCGTTGCGTGCGCGGTCAGAGAGGGCACCGCGAAGAGCGGCTGCCTTCATCTTCTTGGGGGTGCGCTGGCTGTAGTCACGCGGCTGCGGGCCGTGAACGGTTCCGCCGCCGACGAACTGCGGTGCGCGAGTCGAGCCCTGGCGTGCGCGGCCGGTGCCCTTCTGGCGGTACGGCTTCTTGCCACCGCCGCGGACGTCGCCGCGGGTCTTGGTGGAGTGGGTTCCCTGACGAGCAGCTGCGAGCTGCGCGACGACAACCTGATGGAGAAGCGCGATGTTGGCCGGAGCGTCGAAGATCTCAGCGGGGAGATCGACGGTGCCGTTGGTCTTGCCGCCGGCGACCTTGACGTCCAGGGTCAACTTGGTCTCGGTGCTGGTCATGCCCGTGCACCACCCTTCACTGCACTCTTGACGATCACGAGGCCGCCCTTGCGGCCGGGGATCGCACCCTTGATCAGCAGCAGGCCGTTCTCGGCATCCACCTTGTGGACCGAGAGGTTCTGCGTCGTGATGCGGTCGCTACCCATGCGTCCGGACATGCGCATGCCCTTGAACACGCGGCCGGGAGTTGCACAGCCACCGATGGAGCCCGGGCGGCGGTGAACAGCCTGGGTACCGTGCGACGCGCCCTGTCCCTTGAAGCCGTGACGCTTCATGGTTCCGGCGAAGCCCTTGCCCTTGCTGGTTCCGGTGACGTCGACGTATGCGCCGTCCTCGAAGACCTCGGCGGTGAGCTCCTGGCCGACCTCGTAGTCGGAGGTGTCCGCAACGCGGAGCTCCACTACGTGGCGACGCGGGGTCACACCAGCCTTGGTGAACTGGCCGGAAGTCGGCTTGTTCACCTTGCGCGGGTCGATGGCGCCGAACGCGAGCTGAACGGCGCTGTAGCCGTCACGCTCTTCGGTACGGATCTGGGTTACGACGTTCGGCCCAGCCTTCACGACGGTGACCGGGACAACCCGGTTGTTCTCGTCGAAGACCTGGGTCATGCCGAGCTTGGTGCCCAGGATTCCCTTGATCTTGGTATCAGTCATTGTTTTTGTCTCCGCCGTCACTGAATGTTCACGTCGACACTGGCCGGAAGGTCGATGCGCATGAGCGCGTCAACCGTCTTCGGCGTCGGGTCGAGAATGTCGATCAGCCGCTTGTGAGTACGCATCTCGAAGTGCTCGCGCGAGTCCTTGTACTTGTGCGGCGAGCGGATGACGCAATATACGTTCTTCTCGGTCGGCAACGGCACAGGTCCAACGACGCGGGCACCCGTACGGGTTACCGTCTCGACGATCTTGCGCGCTGACGCGTCGATCGCCTCGTGGTCGTAGGCCTTGAGCCTGATGCGGATCTTTTGTCCCGCCACGCTTAGTGTCCTTTTCTTGCCGCGTTTCGTAGCCCGCCTGGTCAGGCTCGAGCTACCTCGTCTGCACAGTCCTTGCCTGGACGATGACACGACGAACACTGAAGCGATCGGGACCAAGTCGAAGTTCGGGAGACCGTGTTGGCGGTAAACCGAGCATCGGATCGAGATCAGGATCTGCTGCCGCTGTTCGTTTGTCATTGTTCTCCGGTACACGCGGTCGGGCGTGTCGCCTTCTCACTCATCCTGCGCCGGACAATCTTTCGATCATCTGGCGTGTGATGCGTACCGGACGTGTTCGATGTCGAACACAAAGTAGGTACTGCTTCCGTCCTGCATTACTTCTCGTCTTGCATGGTCACAGTCGTTGACCCGATTGCCCTGACGGGATCTGCGATCGATCGTCTGTGACGTCTTACCCTTACCCGATCACGGCCGCAAACGACCGCGTCCCGGACAAGGCAACCCGACCAGTATGCCGTACCTGGCCCAATTCCTCAACTCCCCCGAACCAGCCTTTCCGAGTGAGCTGCGCGACAACAACCTTACTCAGAAGTAAGATAGGCAAATGACTACTTCCAGCCCCACCTATCGCGGATGGCAGAAATTGCCGGACAACGCCCTCGGACATGCAGTTTTCTCGGCGGCGATGTCCATTCGTGTGCCCTACTTTGCCTCCGTCCTCCCCCGGGTGACCAAGCTGGAACCGGGACTGTGCGAGGTCCGCTCCCCCAAATGGTGGGGCGTCCACAACCATCTCGGCACGTTTCACGCGATCGCAGCATGCAATCTCGCGGAGGTCGCAATGGGCATGCTGAGCGAAGCGACGGTTCCGAACTCGCACCGCTGGATCCCCAAGTCCATGAAGGTCGACTACCTCGCCAAGGCCGAGACCGGCCTGCGGGCAGTCGCCCGACTCGAGACTGTGCCGGACTTCGCGGCGATCGAGCGCGGTACCGAACTGGTCGTTCCCATCTCGATCTTCGACCGAGGCGGCAAGGAAGTAGTCCACGCCGAAATCACCACCTGGGTCTCCCCCAAATAGGCACCCCCGTAGGCGCTCACGAACCCGCCTGCATCGCAAGCTGATTCGTCCGCCGACAGGTTTCGCAGAATTGGGCACCACCGCAGGTTTCGGCAAATGACGATCGTGGAACACCTCCCCGAACGGCGATGGTCGGTCGGGGTGCCGGTGTCCGGAGGTGAGTTGCGTTCCGGGCACCACATTGTCGACCTCGCGTCACGCCGAGCACCGGGAGGCCTCGTGGAAGAGTTCTTGACCACAACGAGTTCCGAAGCAGGCACGCAGACCTCGTCGTATCCGGACAAGGCCGAGGGATTGGACAGCTTCCGGCGCGACCTCGACGCCATCGACGCGCTACTTCTCGAGACGGTGCGGCAGCGGCTGGAACTCTGCCTGCGCATCGGCGAGTGGAAGCGCTCCCGTGAGGTTCCGATGATGCAACCCGGCCGAGTCCGCCTCGTGCAGGAACGGGCGCGTGAATTCGCTCGTAGCCACGACCTCTCCCCTGACTTCTTCAACGCCCTGTACGAGCTGATGATCGCCGAGACCTGTCGACTCGAAGACCTGGTGATCAACGCACCTGTTGAGGAGGAGGACACTGTTCGGGAATCCGTCGGACCGAGATCAGGATCATCGACATGAGTTCCCGCACCCTTCTGGTGGACAATTACGACTCGTTCACCTACAACCTGTTCACCCTGTTGACCGAGGTCAACGGGGTTGTGCCCACCGTGGTCCGCAACGACGCGGATTGGGATTCCCTCGATCTGGCGTCGTACGACAACGTGGTCATCTCCCCCGGTCCCGGCCGGCCGGATCGCGACCGTGATTTCGGAATCAGCCGCCGTTTCATCGAGGAAGCGCCTCTCCCACTTCTCGGTGTCTGTCTCGGCCACCAGGGCCTGTGCGAGTTGTTCGGCGCGGATGTCGTGGTTGCGCCCGTACCGATGCACGGCCGGATTTCGCTGATCGATCACGACGGTTCGGGCATCTTTGCCGGACTTCCGTCACCGTTCCGAGCTGTTCGCTACCACTCGTTGACCGTCGAGAATCTGCCGAATGCCTTCGTTCGTACCGCGTGGACGTCCGACGGTCTGCTCATGGGTGTCCGGCACCGGACCAAGCCGATGTGGGGCGTGCAGTTCCATCCGGAGTCGATCAGTACGGAGTTCGGCATCGATTTGCTCGAGAACTTCCGTGATCTGTCTGTCGGACGAACTCTGGATTCGGTGATCCGACCCGAACCGGCTCCGCAAACACCCGACCTGCGACCGGCGATCAACTACGACGTCGACGACGTGACTCTCGATTTTGCGGTGGATCCGTCGGCGGCCTTTGCAGCACTCTTCGCAGACGGCCCGAACGCGTTCTGGCTGGACCGCGCGGCAACTGCAGAACCGAGTGCACGCTTTTCGATTCTCGGCGATTCGTCGGGGCCGCTGGCCGAGTTCATCACGTACGACGTGCAGGCCGAGGTACTCACTGTCAGCCGAAAAGGCCTGTCCGACGAGAACATTCGAGTTCCGTTCTTCGATTACCTGGACGGGCAACTCGCGACACGCTTCGTTCCCGCGCATCCGGAACTCGATTTCAACCTCGGATACGTGGGCTACCTCGGCTACGAACTGAAGGCGCAGACCGGAGGAAGGGCAGTCCATCCGGCACCCACTCCTGATGCCGCCCTGGTGTTTGCCGATCGCGCCGTCGTCATCGATCACACCGCCGGCCGCACTCACGTTCTGAGGTTGCGCGAGAAAGTCCGCGACGCCGGCCACGACGATTGGCTCGAATCGACCGTCGACGCCCTGGCGCGACTCGGCGCGGACCTTCCGGAACGCACCCCGGTTCCATTGATCAGTGACACCGTCTGGACGCAGGCACGCCTGCGGCATGATCGCGATCAGTACCTCTCGTTGATCGGAACTGCCCTCTCGGAGATCCGGGCAGGTGAGTCCTACGAGGTATGTCTGACCAACATGGCGAGCGTCGACGAGACGATCGATGCACGGCGGGCGTTCGAGTATCTACGCTCGATCAATCCGACGCCGTACAGCGCACTTCTCGACTTCACCGGTATCTCGGTGGTCTCGGCCTCGCCCGAGCGGTTCCTTCGTGTCGACTCGGACGGCAACGTCGAGTCCAAGCCGATCAAAGGGACCCGCCCGCGCGGCGTCACCCGAGCGCGCGATGCTGCCCTGAGGCAGGACCTGCTCGACAGCGAGAAGGACCGCGCCGAGAACCTGATGATCGTGGACCTCACTCGCAACGACCTCACCAAGGTCTGCGTTCCGGGAAGTGTCCACGTTCCAAGGCTGTTCGCGATCGAGTCGTACTCGTCCGTCCACCAAATGGTGTCGACTGTGCGTGGACATCTGAGTCCAGGATCGTCGGCAGTGGACTGTGTCCGTGCCGCGTTCCCCGGCGGATCGATGACCGGCGCCCCGAAAGTACGGACGATGGAGATCATCGACCGCCTCGAATCCGGCCCACGCGGGGTCTACTCGGGATCGATCGGGTACTTCGCCCTCGGTGGCGCCGCGGACCTCTCGATCGTGATTCGATCGCTCGTCTGCACCGAGAGCGGCGTGACCTTCGGAATCGGCGGTGCCATCACAGCGTTGTCCGATCCGGAAGAAGAATTCGACGAGACCACGGTCAAGGCGTCCACGCTGCTCCGTGCGCTCGATGCAGTGTCCTCGCGGGTCCTCGAGTACGGCGGGTAGATCCAGCCATGACGGCGGTATCGGGCACAGCGACGGTTGTCGGCGGGCTGGGTGCCGTCGGATCCATGTTCGTCGAACTGCTTCGTGCCGAGGGGTGGACGGTCACCGTCGTCGACCCAGCAGGCAGCGATCCTGACGGAGACGTAGTCGTCGGAGACATCACGAAACCCAGTGACCGGGTCCTCGCGCACGTGGAGTCCTCGAGCATCATCGTGCTCGCGGTTCCCGAACAGGTCGCTCTGGCCGCACTACCGACGCTTCGAACATCCGGCGCTCTCGTTGTGGACACTCTCTCGGTCAAATCGCGGATGGACGCAGCAATCGTCGACGCCGGCCGAGAAGGCGAGTTCCTCGGACTCAACCCCATGTTCCGTCCGTCGCTCGGCCCGCGCGGTCGGGCCGTCATCGCGGTGCCGTACGTCGACGGTCCGCAGTCTCAGAGCTTTCTCGACGTCGTGCGCTCGTGGGGAGCCTCGGTCTCGGTGATGGATGCAGATCGTCACGACCGACTGGCCGCTGCTTCCCAAGTTCTGACCCACGCGTCGGTTCTGGCATTCGGCGTTGCCCTGGCCGAACTCGGAGTTTCCGCGGACGATCTCCTCGCGGTCGCCCCTCCCCCGCATCGGACCTTGCTCGCGCTCCTGGCGCGTGTAGCCGGCGGCGAACCGGAGGTGTACTGGGACGTACAAGCGGGCAATCCGTATGCAGGTGCGACACGAAAAGCACTGTTCGATGCCACCTCACAGGTGGACACGGCGGCCGAGACCCTCGCGGAATTCACGACGCTGATGAAAACCGCCGAGGCAGCGCTCGGCGACCGCTCAGGCCAACTGAACGCGGAGTGCCAGAGCTTGTTCGATCGCATTGCCGACGGGCGCAGAGAGATTGCCGAAGGGCGCAGAGAGTAGGGCACGATGAGACCTGGAGTGAGTCCGCCCAGCCTGCCGGAATTCGACGCGTCCGATCCGGTCGAGAGTGCAATCGTCAGTCGGCTTGCGAGCAACTGGGCACGCCGGGCAACCGTGAAGAAAGCGGAGCCGGAACTGGACGATCTCTTCGATTCGTCGCTGTCCGACTACCCCGAAGCATTACTCCCGTTCGCAGAGCATCCGACCTACCTGGCATTGAGTCCCGAGCAGAAGCAACGCCTGCAGGCCTGGGCATGGATTGCGTTCAACAAGAACGTCATGGACATCGAGAAGTACGTCGTCAATCCCGGATTCGACGTTCTCGCCGAAGACCGACTCGGCGTCGGGCTCGGAGATTGGGCTGCAGTGGCCGTCAATCAGGCGATGGTCGACGAGCAATATCACACGCTCATGCACTTCAATGCCAGCTCAGCGACCCGCCGAGGGAGGGGTTGGGCGCTTCCGTCGAAGGCACTGCCCGACGTCCTGACGGTCCGCACGCGGGCGCAAGCCCTCGACGCAGCCGGTGATCCGCGCAAGATCGCGCTGACACAGTTGGCGTTCATGACCGTCGCCGAGGTGTCGATCACCGCATACCTCGACCTGATCTCGGACGACCCGGGCGTGCAGTCGATCAACCGCGCGACCATTCGGTTGCACGCTCGCGACGAGTACTGCCATGCCTCGATTGCCGGGGAACTGGCGGTACTGGTCTGGGATTCCTTGAATCGTGGAGATCGCAGCTATCTACTGGAAGGCTTCGAGGGCGCCATGCGCGCTTTCAGCGGAACCGACTTCGGCGCGTGGCGAGCAATCATGGAGATCGAAGCCATACCCGGCGGACAGAAGATGCTCGATGATGTCGCGTTGGAACCGAGCAACGAACTGTTCGTACAGGATTACAGCGGAATATCGTCCTTGCTCCATAAGTTGCAAGTTACGACAGAAGTATCAATCGCAGGAGAAGAATACCTCCCCAGTTAATCCTGAGCAATAAGTGCTGATTCTCCAACAAACCCGGTCCAGTAATATTCCGCAATTATCGGGCACTCCCGATTATTCAGCTAGACAAGAGCTTGAGCAAATAAATACCGGACGAAATACTCAAGAAAAGACGGGGAGATCCCGCGCACGCTGCCTCCGGCCCAGAAACCGGGAAGAGATTCGCCCGGAATTCTTGTCATACATTCGATAAAGAGGCCACAAGATTGCATGCAGGACACTGTCCGCTGCAATCAAGAACGTTAACTTCCAATGCGACACACCATGATGCTCGAGAGTTTTCTTTGATGCTCGATTATATCGCGCATACACTCGCGGCGAACTAACTCCACGCCTACCCGAAACCTTTGCGGCCATGCTCGAGATCTGCCCCACAGTGCAACGAACACGCGCCATGCAGAGGGATAGGTCGATATCCTCGTGAATGTCGGTTCGATCGCTGACCGCATCCCTAACGGCCAACCAAGCCGACCGACGCATCGCCATGTTACTGCCTGGAACTGCAACAACAGGCCGAACTGCACTCTGGGCCGCGCGGCCAAGTCGCCAATTCGTCCATCGGCGCTGAAGGCCGGCGATCGGAGATTCATAAAGGTAAGTCAGGCCGGTTACGCCCGAGAAATCGTCGCGACGCTCGAAGAATTCGTGAACCGCAACTGCCCAGCCTTCCCCCACGATCGTATCGGCGTCGATACGTCCGATAAGTTCTCCACTAGCCGCGTCAAACCCCTTGTTTCTCGCATGCACCACCCCGGGGCGGGATTCACAGAGAAGCCGAAGCTTGGGACAACTAATTTGATACTTCTTGATCAACTCAGAAGTATTGTCCGAGGAATTATTGTCAACAACGATGATTTCGTCGACATATTCACCTTGAGCAATGAGCGCTTCGATGCACGTTTCGATGTATTCAGATTCATTAAAAGCCGGAACAACCACCGACAACGTCGCGTTCGCCATTTCCCAACGGTATCGCGAATCTCTCCACAAGACATTGAGCAGCGGGCCCAGGGAACCAACCGGAAGGAATCGGAGGACTTTCGTCACCGGTCAAATCAAAGACCTTCACGCGACGCAACTGAATACCCACCTGCGCAGATGCACTCCAAAACTATTTGGTCATTCGTTCAATTAGAGAAGATCTTTACGTTACAAAGAAGATTTGTGATTCTTGCCACAAGGTGAAATCGAGGGTGAGAGTTGCTGGCAGAAGCCACATGCCCCCTCCCGCGCGTCCGATTGTCGGGGTGTCGGTTTGACCCTCCGGTAACATCTGAGCGGAGATCACGGATAGAAGACAGAAGGCATCTGTGCGCCCGTCGGGAGCGCGTGCCCGTTCCGACAATGCAGACAGCGGAGTGTTGATGCCCTTTTCCACGGACGCAGCGGTACTAGTGGAGGACGTACACAAGTCCTTCAAGAACGTGCACGCGCTGCGAGGGATCAACTTCACCGCCCCACGTGGGACAGTGCTCGGCATCTTGGGGCCCAACGGTGCAGGCAAGACAACGACGGTGAAGGTCCTCTCCACACTCATTCGCCCTACCAGTGGACGCGCGATGGTGGCCGGCTACGACGTCGTGCGCAACGCT
Source organism: Rhodococcus sp. IEGM 1306 (assembly GCF_036541985.1). Lineage (NCBI taxonomy): Bacteria > Bacillati > Actinomycetota > Actinomycetes > Mycobacteriales > Nocardiaceae > Rhodococcus > Rhodococcus sp. IEGM 1306. The sequence continues at coordinate 5,907 of NZ_JAZHFF010000005.1, read as the reverse complement.
CCAGAGGTTCGACGCTCCATCATGATGACCGGACAGTTCGCCGCCCTGGACGATTCTCTCACCGGCCGCGAGAACATCGAACTGTTCGGCCGTCTGATGGGACTCGACAGGATGTCGGCCAAGGTACGCGCCGCCGATTTACTCTCGCAGTTCGACCTCGTCGAGGCAGGATCTCGCGTTGTCCGGAACTATTCGGGAGGTATGCGTCGACGAATCGACATCGCCTGTGGCCTCGTCGTTCGCCCAGAGGTGGTTTTCCTCGATGAACCGACGACCGGCCTCGATCCGCGAAGCCGTCAGAGTGTCTGGTCACTGGTTCAATCTTTGAAGGAGCAGGGCATCACGGTGCTCCTGACCACCCAGTATCTCGAGGAAGCGGATCTCCTGAGCGACAACATCATCGTCATCGACAAAGGCGCGGTGATCGCTGAGGGGACTGCTGACCAATTGAAGGCTCGCACCGGCGCAAGCTTCTGCGAGATCGTGCCCGCGGATCTCAAACAGCTGCCTCACGCGGTCCATGCACTGGGCAATCTGGTCCCCCGCGACTTCAGATTCGATTTGGCGCAAGAGAGTGGGCGGATCGCCATCCCCGCACCTGTCGGAGCAGGAACGCTCTCTGAAGCACTGCGTCGTCTGGACCACGCACGGATTCCGCTTGCAGACATTGCGCTTCGTCGCCCGTCACTCGACGATGTCTTCCTTTCACTCACAGGTGAACAGCACGTGAGTGAGACACCGTGACGACAACTACAAAATTCGGGGTCGATCAAGTGACTGTCCGCGAGGACACTCGCAGCAAGATTGCAGTCCCCGAGGCATTGAGCGTTGGAAAGCACCGCCGACCACATCCGTCGGCGATCAATCAGTGGTGGGTGCTGACGGCACGCACCGTCAAATCCATGGTGAAGCGTTACGAACTACTGATCGCGGTCGTCGCGCCACTGATTTTCACGATCGGTTTCTACCTTCCGTTGAAGTTCGTCATGCAACTTCAGGGCATCAACTATGCCCAGTTTTTGATGCCGATCATCGTGCTGCAAGCTATGGCCTTCACGTCGATCTCCGCCGCTCAGATGTCATCGACCGAGTCGATCACCGGTTTCAGTAACCGCATGAAAACCATGCCAGTCGTCGGCCCCGTACCGCTGTTGTCGCGTCAATCGAGTGGCTTCGTCCGGTCGACAGTCTCACTCGCCGCGGCATTGACCTTCGGCCACTTGATCGGTTTCCGATTCTCAGCAGGCATGGGTCAGGCAGTTCTGTTTTGTGCGATCGCCCTCGCGTTCAGCACTTGCCTGTCCTTCGCAGGTGATGCAATCGGTTCGCTATCGAAAAGTCCACAAGCCACCAGTCAGGCGCTGACACTCCCCCAATTGATTCTGGGAATGTTGTCCTGCGGTTTCGCGCCCGAGACTGGCTTTCCCGAATGGATTCGGCCGTTCGTGCGCAATCAACCGGTATCGCAGTTCTCATTCGCCATGCGTGATCTTGCGCAGGGCGGAGTCACCTGGGGCGTCCTGTTTCCCGTCGTTGCGTGGACGATTGGGTTGATCGTCTTCTTCGCGCCACTGGCGTTCTGGGCAAGTATGAGGCGGTCATGAGCGAACCGACCGATCGTTTCATGGCGGCCGTCCGCCCCGCCGAGGGGTTTAACTTTCCCTGCCCGGACAAAGCGCTCCCTGAAAGCTCTTTCAAGGCTCTGGTCGTGCACAGCGGGATTCAGGCCAAACGTTTGTTGCTCACGTGGCTGCGCGATCCATCAACCACCATTCAAGCTCTTGTGTATCCAGCGTTCATGCTGTTGATGTTCCGAGTCGTCTTGGGCAATTCGATTACAGCAGCGACGGGCCAATCGAGCATCTTCGGAACGGTCCCGCTGATCATCCTCGTTGGCGCCATGTTCGGCTCGATTGCCAGCGCAGTCGGACTCAAAGGCGAACGAGCTTCTGGACTCTTGAGCCGGTTCTGGACTCTCCCTGCGCATCGTGCCTCCGGTCTGGTCGGACGCATGATCGCCGAAGCAGTGCGAGTTCTCGTCACCTCCATCGTCATCCTTGGCGTCGGCTATCTGTTGGGATTCCGGTTCAACCAGGGTCCCCTAGCCGCAGTGGCACTCTTGGTATTGCCGATCGTTTTCGGCATCGGCTTCGCGATGATGGTGACGGCGCTGGCAACCGTGGCTGACAATCTGCCGCTTGTGGAGATCGTGTCGATCTCCTGCACGCTGTTGATGTTCTTCAACTCCGGCTTTGTTCCGGTGATGGCTTATCCAAAGTGGCTGCAACCAGTTGTTGCCGAGCAACCAATGTCCGTGGCAATCGATGCGATGAAAGGCCTCTCCTTGGGGGGCCCCGTCGCCGAACCCCTGCTCAAGACACTGGCCTGGTCGTTCGGGATGGTCGTGGTCTTCGTGTATCCAGCGATACTCGGATACCGACGCGCCGCTTCGGATTGACAACCACCTGGGTATTGCCTGGTGGATCCGTACGCGCGGTAACGTCTACGGCTGACCATCCGAATTACAAGTAGTTCAGACTCACGAAACACGATTGCCGAGCAGGTCCGGCAGCACAGTTGAACCAATGAAAGGCGTTGTCTTGACTCGAAAATTTCGGTCCCCCTGGAGGCGCACCGTCGCAGGTGCACTGATGGCGGCGAGCGTCGTCCTTGTATCCAGCAGCATGGGCATCGCCGGTGCCACACCCATTGCACACCAAGGCGGGGGAGATGCAGCACAGGACGATACGGACGGTTCGTACATCGAATCTGTCGAGCGAGTCAACGATCGTCAAATCGTTGTGAATGTCTACGCAGCATCAATGGACAAGTCGGTCCCCATTCAGGTGATCTTGCCTGCAGACAACTCTCAGCCCCGCCCCATTCTGTACCTTCTCAACGGTGCCGACGGCGGAGAAGGCACAGCAACATGGGACCGCCAAACTGATGTGGTCGATTTCTTCGCCGATAAGAACGTCAATGTTGCGATTCCGGCCAAAGGTCTGATGTCGTACTACACCGACTGGGAGAAGGAAGATTCCGTACTCGGAAAGAACATGTGGAGCACCTTCCTAGGCAAGGAGCTTCCTCCACTCCTGAACAAGGAACTCGGCAGCAACGGTGACCAGTCGATTGCAGCTATCTCGATGTCTGCGACCTCTGTTCTGAACCTTGCGATCGAATATCCCGGGTTCTACAAGTCAGTTGCATCCTATTCGGGTTGTGCACAGACGAGTGACCCGATGGGGCAGGCCTTCGTACGGGCGACCACTGAATGGATCGGCGGAGTTGGCGACATTCAGAACATGTGGGGCCCATTCGACGGTCCGGGCTGGGTCGAACACGACCCGGTAGTCAACGCCGAAAAGTTGCGTGGCACTCCCCTGTACATCAGCACGGGTAGTGGCTTGCCCGGTTTTCCGAACGATACCCCGGAGAACCCTCGGATTCAGGATGGGCGAGCAGCGATGTTCGACCAGATTGTTGTAGGAGGACCAATCGAATTCGCGACCAGCATCTGCACCGGAAACCTCGCTCGACGTCTTGCCGACCTCAATATCCCGGCAACTGTGGACTTCCGGCCGGTGGGTACGCATTCGTGGGGTTACTGGCAAGACGATCTGCACAAGTCATGGCCGTTCATCGCCCAGTCCCTCGGGGTCTGATCGCGACACGCAGATTCTCGGAGCAAGAAGCAAAGCTAGCAACAAGGTGTTCAGCACGCGAGGAAAGAATTGAAGCGATTCACTCTGGTCACGCTGGCGTCATTGGCGGCCTGTGTGGTGCTGGCCGGAATGCCAACAGCTGCATCAGCAGACCCGGCGGAACCCACGCCCGGATTGTCCAGCATGGGTCCTTCCCCTGCCGGCGCCAACGACTGGGATTGCAAGCCAAGTCTCGAACATCCCCGTCCTGTGGTACTCGTACACGGGACCGGGATGAGCATGACCGACACCTGGGATGTTGTGGCGCCTCAGCTTGCTGATTTGGGCTACTGCGTCTTTGCGCTGAATTATGGCGGTGTGCGCGAAATTCTGAATCCCAATGCTGTGCATTGGGGAATCACCGACATCGCAAGCTCCGCTGAGGAGCTTGCAATGTTCGTTGACTCGGTGAAATTTCACACCGGTACGACACAGGTGGACATCGTCGGTCATTCCCAGGGCGGCGTCGTTGCTCGCCAGTATCTAAAGTTCAACGGCGGAGCAACTCGTGAAGATCCGTCGAACAACAAAGTGCACTCGCTCATCAGTCTCGGCGCGACCAACCACGGAACTACATTCGGCGGTCTTCAAGCGAATGCACGATCGCTGTCTGCGATGGGCCTCCCTGGCGATCTACTCGTCCAAGCGATTTGGGGGCCTGCTGGCGTCCAACAACTCAGCGGCACACCATTCTTGACAGCGCTCAACGCCGAATCCGAGACGCAACCCGGAATCGAGTACACCGTCATCGCTTCGGCTCACGACGAAATCTCGACGCCACCCGAGGCAACTTTCCTTAGCCCAGGTGATGGCGCCGTGGTCCATAATGTCTGGACTCAAGATAACTGTGCCGGGAACACTGCGTCCCACGGACAGTTGGTCAGAGACCCTCACACTCTTGATCTCGTCAAGTCAGCGCTTGACCCAGAGTACCGGTCGCCCCCTTGCGAATAGGAACGTCAAACAAGCAACAGCAGGAATGAAGTAGGCTGGCGGCGCGGAGAAATCCAGCGCCGCCAGCCTATTTTTGTATCTTCATGTACGTCCGTGGGTCTGGCTCGACGGCACGACGCCTAGCCAGGCCCACGGATTGACGGCCACCGAGATCGAGTCAGGAATTCAGCGAGGCGGCAATCATCGGGCCGATCTCCTCCAGACCCTCTGGCGTCATCATCGAAACATGGTTCACGCTGGCCTGACGAACATCGATCTCACCGTCGATCAGTGAACGCCACGGTTCGACCCCATCGGCCTCAGTTTCATTGGATCCCACGAACAGCACTGGCCCCGTGCACGTGTCCGGTTCGTATTCACGTGTCAGCGCCGAGGTTCGCGCGATGCTGGAGAACAACCGCCTGATATCGCTGGCATTAAGCCCGATAGCTCCGCCGTTCACTGCGGTGAGGACATCACTGGCACAGTCGATCGACAGGTTCTCGAGGTCTTCGTCATCCGGAATCACGACGCCCAAGCCAGCAACTTCGTGTCGGACCATCGCCGCAAATGCTTCATCATCCAAACTCAAGGGCGAGCCGTCCAAGATCACCAAGGCACTCACCTTCTCGCCGAGGGCTTCGAGCCTTGCTGCGATTCCATGCGCGACGACTCCACCGAACGACCAACCCAGAAGTCTGTACGGCCCCTGCTGTTGCACTGATCGGATCTCGGACACGTACCGATCTATGTAGTCGGTCAGTGCGGTCGCGGAAAAGTCCTCCTCGGTCAACGCTGGGGTCTGCAACCCGTAGAGCGGCACCGATCTGTCGACGAATGCGGCGAGAGGTGCGTACGGCCAGGCCAGCCCGACCATTGGGTGCACGCAGAACAGTGGAAGCTCAGATCCGCGCGCACGCAAGGGCAACGTGACAGCGAGTGCCGCATCAAGATCCAGTTCAAATCCAACGTGCATACCGGCAACCAACTTGTCGGACATCTCCGACACCGTCGAGCTGGTGAATAGCATGCGTAGCGGAACCTCAGCCGAAATCGCTTGGCCCAACTTCGCTGCCAACCGCGTGGCGATCAGAGAGTTTCCGCCCAATTCGAAGAAATCGTCATCGAGACCGACCCGATCAATGCCAAGCAATTCTTCGAACACAGAAGCAACAAGTCGCTCGACCTCCGTGACCGGAGCCCGGAACACCGCAACCTCGAACACCGGCTCCGGCAACAACTTCCGATCCAACTTCCCCGACGCATTGAG
>NZ_JAZHFF010000038.1:0-3641 GCF_036541985.1 Rhodococcus sp. IEGM 1306 | reverse complement strand
GCGGGACATGAGGACATCCTCCCAGCGGAACCCTCGGTCCCGCTATCTCGGTGTCCACCATCCGGGGTGAACCTCACAAATCAAGCGGGAGTGTGAAGCCTTTCTTGAACCGGTAGGTGCGGCAACAAACATTACTCAATCCGCAGACGAGCTTCGAGTTTCGATGCGCGAAGCAGCTGATGTAATCGAGGCTTCATTGGGTCGAATCAATAATGGTGTCGAACCAAGCATGTCACTGCAATCGAGTTGGGCGAGTCTGACTGGTAAGTGGCAACTACTGGACACGTACGTTCGAGCGCAGAGATTCGAAAGCAATCTACCGTGGTTCTCGGACGCATATGATTCATGGCTGCAGAACCGAATGTCCGTAAGTGTCAATCCATTCCACGGGTTCAATCTAGTTCGCGATTACACCAACGGCACGCCTCGGGATATGCCTTCGACTATGGGGAATTTCCCGATGGATCTAAGGCATATAGCAGATCAGTCAGATGACACGATGCGACAGATGATCCAGCACAGCGCGCTATTTGGTGGGGCACGAGCTGAATTTAACGAACGAGCGGCCGACGCCATGTCAATTCTTGGAAACATCTTGACCGGCGTACGGGGCGTGAATGACCAAGGGTGGCCATCCGTCGAATTCGATGTGAACGCTCAAAGTTAGCAGTAGAGCGACGATGCCATCGACCGCGATCTACTGCTACGACGGGATATTTCTGCTGTAGTTTCCAGCCGCACGCTCGACCGCGCTCTCTGCGTAAGTCGGTTCCTTGGCCCTGCTGGAGAGCGGCTTCGCGTAAGGGTCGCCGTATACCCGGTATCGGTAGTCATGCTGCTTACACAAGACTCCGTAGCCCTCGCGGTATGCGCGACCGACGTACTTGCAAGTGCCGTCAGGTAGGTCGCCGTCGAGGGGGCACTTGTCGAGATGTTCTTTCACGATGTTCTCCTTTGCTGTGTACCTGCGAGAGTGTATTTTCCTGTTGCGGAATGGATTTCAGAGTTCGACGTACGCTCGTGTGGCCCTAACGAGCTTGTCGATTGCTTTGGCGAGATCTTCCCGTCTTTTCAGGTCAATCGAACGATCTCCATTGGGGTACATAGATTCGGCAACTTCGACAAGCTCGCGGGCAGATGCCTCCACGAGACCTGGGGCAATCAGTCTAAGTTCCGAACTTGCGAGTTTCATCTCAAACGGCATCTCAGCGAGCCTTGTGAAACTTCGGTTTGCCGCTTCAATGTGAAAATTCGCCAGTTTTGCCAACGATTCTGGACTTCCGCTCAGTCCTGGGGCGTTAGCAGCGAGGACAAGATTGAATGAGGTGTCCTCGTAGAGATTGCTGTACGTTTCTGCCATTGCGATCAAGGACGACGTAATCTCAATAATCCGGTCATTGATATGACGCTGAAACTGGGATCGTGCCTCATCGGCACGCAGTCTGCGATCATGAGCGTGCGACTCGGTAGCCCGTGCGTTCTCAGCGGTCAGCTGGTTCTTGAGTCGTTCATCGCCCGCACTGTTCGTGAACTTGATTGCCAGCAGAGTCGAGATTGCTGAGATCGTTCCTGTTGAAGCCGCGATGATCAGGGATTGCCACCAGAACACTTGGAGCAGCCTCTCAGTATACGCAAAGCAAACGGTTGAGCGAATGCTAGCAGCGAGACGCAGAAGCTTCCCTTCAACCACGTCCCGCTGCGACAGCGACGATAGCATCAATCGAACGTGTGTGCGAACATGGAAATAGATGCAGTACATCACCACCCCTCACCAGGCTGAACTTAACGCAGCGGACAAGATGAAGTCCTGGGGCTTCACTGATGCGGTCGCAACTACTGGGGGAGCAGATGGTGGGATCGACGTCCGATCGTCACGGGCGTTGGTGCAGGTGAAGTGGAAAGGCGGCGCTGCGGGTAGGCCTGAGATGCAGCAGCTCTACGGGGCGCGGGGGGCTGATACCAAGAAGGTGTTGTTCTTCTTTGCGGCGTCGAGTTACAGCAAAGCTGCGGTCGCGTATGCCGATGAAGTTGGTATCGGGCTGTTCACGTATGACCCGGTTGGCGAGATGACGGCAGTAAACGCACACGCAGCGTCAGTGTTGAAGCAACCGAAGGTGGCAGTGGCGGCTCCAGGGCTGGATCGCTGGCTTATCGCTGCGCTGATCTTCGTTACGATCGTCTTATTGATATTCATTTTCACAATCTGATGTATATTCAGAAGAGAATATGAGTACGACACTTCAAGCAGATTCATTCAGCCGCAATAACATCCGTGAACGGACCTCATTGGTCGAGGGCGTTCCTGAGGGTGCGATTGAGATCAAGGTAGCGAGTACTCAAGGGTATGAGGCTGGATCGATCATCTACGTAGGTGAACTGGCTCGCGAGCAGTGCGAGAAGGCCGTGGTTGAGTCTCTCGCCGACGACACGACTGTCACACTGGTTTCTCCGCTCAAGTACCCGCACGCGGCGTTTGCTGATGTCACAGGCGTACTTGGCGACCTGGTTCACTTCTACCGAGCAGCCAACGTGGACGGGAAGGTGCCGGCCGATGACCAGTTCACCGTTCTCGCTACACGTGACATCGATCCTGACCAACCGTCGACGTACATGACTGACACCTCCGGTGGTTCCGAGTTCTGGTATCGCAGCACTTATTTCAATGCGAGCACGAACGAGGAGACTGCGCTCACCGACAGTGAAGCCCGACGCGGCCAGGACTGGGGCAACTACTGCTCACTCGATGAGATTCGTGCCGAGGCAGGATTCACGAGCGCCTTCAATCTGAACGACAGCCTGATTTTCCAACACCGACGGTCGGCGCAGAGCGAGATCAAACACCGCACTTGGCTCTGTCTACACAGCGCCATTCAAGCCCGTCCCTGAAATCATCCGCACTCTGACGATCAAGCTCGCTGCAGGGATGCTGCTGCAATCGGCTTGCGGGTCTATCTCTTTAACGGTGTTTCGGCGGTTTTCCATCAGTAAGTTTCCGATCCCGGCCAACGATCGGCGAACGTGATCGCAAACGCGTTCAGAGCGGGCTTCCACCTCGTTATCCATCGTGCCTGGCCCTTGCCTGTCGGGTCGAGCGAACGTGTCACCAAATACAGACACTTCAGCGCAGCCGCCTCGGTAGGGAAATGGCCACGAGCTTTCACCGCCCTCCGATAGCGGGCATTGAGGGACTCAATCGCGTTGGTAGAGCAGAGCACTCGCCGTATCTCTGTGTCGTAATCGAGGAACGGAATGAACTCCTGCCAAGCGTTGGTCCACAATCGGATGATCGCCGGATACCTCTCACCCCAGTGCTCGGCGAGATCGTCCAGCCCCGCGTGAGCGGCAGCCTCGGTCGGTGCCGTGTAGATCGGTCTGAGATCGTGTTTGAGTGCGTCCCAGTGTTGACGTCCCGAGAGCCGAAAGGTGTTGCGGATCAAATGCACGACGCACGTTTGTACCGTCGTGGCCGGCCATACGTTCTCGACGACTTCCGGCAGGCCTTTCAATCCGTCGCAGACCAGGAAGAACACATCCCGAGTGCCGCGATTGCGAATGTCCGTCAGCACGGACATCCAGAATTTGGCGAAAGCGCACAGGTTCGCGCGAACCTGTGCGAGGTGGCACCTGCATTGTCACGGGTT
>NZ_JAZHFF010000037.1:0-3916 GCF_036541985.1 Rhodococcus sp. IEGM 1306 | reverse complement strand
TCAGAATTCCGATTCCTTGCAGATCATCATCCGGGAAGGTACGTCCTCCCGGGATCCACAGGTTCTGATCATTACTCGTGACTTCGAGATCACTCTTGCTGATCTTCACGAGTATGCGGCCAACTTTGCCAAGGGCATTGGGCTGGTTGAAGGCGACAAGCGCGCACCGATCAACTATGCGCATGAGTCGTGGGATAAAGCTGCGGGCTGGATTACTGCACTCAGCGTGAACGAAGCTCGCCAAGCGCTGGTCGCTAGTGTGGAGTGGACACCAGAAGGTGCCAAAGGGCTGAAAGACGGAGAGTGGGCGTACATTTCGCCAGAGTTCTGTCCGCGAGGATCGCTTCCCTACTCGGACCCAGAAGGGCCCGAAGGTACTGATGGCATCCCCGAGTTCACGGCCAATGTGCTGACAGGTGCTGGCCTGACTAATACCCCACTATTCAAGAAGCTGAAACCGATAATGGCCTCGCGTATTCCACCTAAAAGGGTGAACGCAAGCGCTGCCGGTGACGGTGATAAACATAATCAAGGAGAACCTATGGATCTAAAGGAGATTCGAGCAAAACAAGTTGCTGACCTTACTGAGGAAGAGAAAACATTCCTGAGCGAGAACAAAGCAGACCTCACAGCAGAAGAGCTGAAGACCTTCGGACTCGAAGAGGCTGATGACGAAGCGGCCAACGCCGACGCATCGAAAGAAGCTGCCGATAAGGAAGCCGCTGAGCAAGCGGAAGCAGACGCTAAGGCTGCTGCAGAACAAGCAGAGACGGACAAGATCGAAGCAAGCCGCAACGGTGGTGTCTCAATCACTGCCGACCGCTTGGCGAAACTTGAAGCTGACGCCCAAGCTGGCCGTGAAGCACGACAACAGCTCGATCAGCGTGACGCTGAAGAGATCGTAGATCGCAGCATCAAAGCTGGTCAGATCAAGAGCGGCGACAAGGCGCGCTGGACGAAACAACTACTTGCATCACGTGGAGACGACCGCAAGGAACTCGAAACACTTCTAGCCGGCCTCCCTAAGAACGAGATCGACGGCAAGGAGATCGGTGATCAGGGAGCAGCGGTGACTGCATCTGCATCTGCTGAACTACACGCACAGGTAGCAGCAGCGATCAAAGCATCTGCTGACAAGGGATCTGTTCTGTCGTATTCACAAGCGCGCAAGGACATCCTGGCTGCAGACGCAGAGCTGAAACAACGAATCAAAGACGAAGAGGAGGACAAATAGATGACAGCTATCCAACCCGGCCAGAACTACAGTGCTGAGGCCGCAGCAGATTTCACAGGCAAGCGCTACACGGTGGTCAAGCTTGACGCCGACGGCAAAGTCGTTCAGGCGACAGCAGCCACAGACGCGATCCTCGGTGTGATCGACAACGAGCCGAAGGCGGGACGCACGGCTGACGTCGTTCTCGTCAACGGATCAGGTTCGTTCAAAGTCAAGACTGGCGCGAACATCACCAAAGACGCGCTCATCACCACAAACGGTGCTGGACTCGCAATTTCAACAACAACCACTGGCAACCGAGTGATCGGCCGAGCAGTACGTACAACGACATCTGGAGAGGTGGCCGAGTACTTCAAATTTAACGAAAAGATCTAAGAAAGGCTGACAACTTAATATGGCAAACCAACCAACCTACATCGATACGCAGCTCACAGGCGTCGCCAACGCATGGTTCAACCAGCAGGAAGACTTCGTAGCGAACAAGTTGTTCCCGACAGTGCAAGTGAAGAAACCAACCTTCCTCGTCGGTGAGTATGGCAAAGAGAACCTTCAGATGCCGGACAACTCGCTCCGAACTGGTGACTCAAAGTCAAAGAGCGTGAACTTCAGTCGCAAGTTCGTTCCAGGTCAACCGCTCAATGAGCACTCTCTGTCTGATTCCGTCTACAAAGACGACTACGACCAGACCGACGATCCGTTCGAACCAGAAAGCGACACAACAGAAAACATCCTCTCGGTCATGGAATTGATCGATGAGAAGGCCATGACTGACATGGTGACCAACACGAGCATCGTCACGAACAACACGACACTCAGCGGTCAGTCTCAGTGGAGCGACCTCGAACACTCGAACCCAGTCAAGGACATCACAGCAGCGGTCAACTCAGCACTCTTCGTAGACTTCAACACCCTCGTCCTTGGTCGCAACGACTACAACGTGCTGATCAACCACCCTGAGATCCGTGACTACCTCAAATGGACTAAATCAGGCCCAGTTGGGTACCAGGACCTACTCGGAGTCTTCGCGCCGTTCGGCTTCAAACAGATCCTCATCGGTAAGGCGAAAGCCAACCTCGGCAAGGAAGGTCTTGCTGACGACATCCAGCGACTATGGAGCGGTGACGTTCTGCTCGCATACGTCACAGATCGTCCAGGCCGCAAACAGATCAACGGTGGTTACAAGTTCCAACTCGAGAACAGCCGTGAAGTCACGAAGGAGTACATCAACAACCCTCCGAAGACTGAGATCGTCGTTCGTGACTACTACAACTACCAGCTCTTGCTTCCTGAGGCTTACTACCTAATCAAGAACGCATTTGCGAGCTAGGGGGCGGTATGACGCGAATTGAACCAGGATTCAGAGGAGCGAAACTCGTTGGCGCGGTGGTAGACACCGCTGCCAACCCAGGCCTTGGTAGCAATGCCAAGACTTACGTTGTCGGAGCGAACGCTGCGAAATACAACGTCCCGACCGACGCTTCAGTTGTTCTCTTCGTGGATGAGCAGGATGCCGGTATCGGTATGCCTGCCTCACCTGCGGACAACACTGTAGTGAAACTAGTCAACAGCAACACATCAGCTGCGATCGCAGTGACAGGAGTTTCGAATCTCACGTCTATCGCTGCAGGTAAAGAGGTGACTCTCTACGCAGGTGACGTCGCTGGCGCTGGCAACCTTTGGGTATCAGTGGCAACCGGCACTGTCTCAGCTTAGAACGACAAACACACGCCCGATCAGAGGCGAAAGGAGTAAATCAGGAATGGCAAAAGTGACACTCATCAGCGCCGTCAAGCACGATGGCAAAGACTACAAACCAGGGGACACGTTCGAAGGCGACAAAAAGATCGTCAACGAACTGATCCGAGCAGGCGCAGCACAAGATCCGAGCACAGTAGTCGAGCAGACTTCGGCAATCGAAACAGCCGAAGATGAAGCGAAAACCATTGTGGCAGAGGCTCAGAAAGAGGCCGACAAGATCAAATCCGTTGCCGAAGATGAAGCGAAAACCATCATCGGGAAAGCGGAGGAAGTGGCCGGCCTGAAGGTTGAGGAGGCTGAGAAAGCCCTCGCTGACTCCAAGATCGACGCTGAAAAGCTCGTCAAAGACGCTCAGGACGCCGCTAAGAAGGCTCCAGACACAAAGACCAATACACCAGCGAAGTAAAGCTTACGACGCACCAGAGTATGTGAGACCGCCTGAGAGGGCGGTCTTTGTATTGGATAGTGTCCTCGGTGTGAATCTAAAGGCCACTTGGAACGACACGTCTGTCATATTGCGGATCGTTGCTGTTGCGATGGTAGTGACAGGCGCAGTCCTCTTATTTCTCGGGATCGTGGGAGATAGTCGGGGTTGGTGGGGCGACCATGGATTCCTGCTCAACGCGATGACATCGGCTATGGGGTTCATGATCGGCGTGCCCTTCGCTCTCTTTGGGATTAGTGCGATCACGGATGCCCGTGAAGAACGAGCGCAGCTGAATCGTGTTCGGAGCCTTACGGATACGTCGTGGGAGACGTTCTCGGATGCAGCACTGGAGTACTGCTCGATGGACATCATCAATATTCTGTATGTAGAGGGTGGGATCGTCATTGCGCGCTTCGTGCAATGAGGTTCACCCCGAAAAGTGGACAGTGGTCACGCGGCCATCGAGGTCGCGGTCAGTGACTGTTCGTAGTCCGTGG
>NZ_JAZHFF010000036.1:0-5022 GCF_036541985.1 Rhodococcus sp. IEGM 1306 | reverse complement strand
AAACGCTCACACATCCGATAGCCTGCAGCAAGCCGCGTAATCACAAACCCCGTGTCCAGTTTCCGGGGTCAAGGCCCATACGATGTTCAACATTGTTCTGTTGCTTGTAGTGCTGAGTATCGGCATCGTTGTGGTGATGTGTCTGGACTTCCCATGGCAACGTTCGCTTTTACGTAGCGATCGTCGCCAGATCACGCGTCATAGGCATGGAAGGACCACAAAGCCGTAGGGCTGCCTCCGCCTGACCGTTACACTCCGGCGAGGAGGAAAGACCCGGTCGGGTCGACGGCGACCTGGATGAGCGATCGGCTCTGTTTCCGGATGCGTCGAACCCGTTGGGCGATCACGCCGACGCTTCACGACCCTACCGAGTTCCGCAGCCGAGCTTCCCGTGAATACCGCGGTCACTTGCCACAGAAGCAGTCGCGGACAGGCAATAAGGCCGCGCTGCCGCTCTCGGCGCGGACGTCGGCCGTGCCCCCGCAGCGCGAGTAACCGGGGCACTCGTCAAGATGACACAAGGCCATCGCTCCGGGTCCAACATCGAGAAGGGCTGGCCCTGCATCGAAAAAGCCGATGGCCCTGACGCCTTTCGGGCGTTGTCAACGACCAGCGTTCCACTCTCGGTTGGGCGATCGCTTATCGCAACTACGACGCCACGCGCGATTGCATCAGCTAAGAATTCGCCGCCGTGGGGCTCGGGACCGGTCACGGTTCACAAATGTCGCCAGGCTGCACATGACGAGAAACCTGGCGACTCTTGCTGACCACGAATTCCTCGGTTATGTCGAATATCTCGGATGCGACTCTGAGATGCATGCAGGGCTAGAGCTCAGTTGATCGAGGGCCCTCGTCGACATCGCCCAAGGCCTGTCAGAGACGACGATCCTCCGCAGTCGACGTCCGCTGGCATGACGGGACTCCACGCGAGATCGACGCGGCGTCCGTGGAGGCGTACCGCACCAGAAGCTTGATTCCGTGCTCTATCGTGGCAGCCAGGATGTCTTCCGGTTCGCCTGAGAACACTTGCTTTTCGGCGTGGACACTTCCGTGGTCGACGATCCCGAACCAGACGGTCCCCGGGGTCACGTCTTCTTGGGTCTGCGGCCCAGCTTCCCCGGTGACGGCGAGCGTCAGTGTGGTTCCCAACAGAGCGGCTGTGCTGTGCGCCATGGCTCGCGCTGATTCTTCGCTCACGACAGGGCCGTTCGGAACATGGAGGACCGACCGTTTCACCTCCCGGTTGTACGCGACGATCCCACCGCTGAACCAAGAACCGGCATCCGGCGCCTTACCAAGGTGTGCGGCAATATTGCCCGCCGTCAGGGACTCTGCCGTTGACACCGACAAACCTCGGGCCGCCGCGACACTTGCCAGGCGGTTGCATAGTTCGTCGAGGTCGGTTTCGGTCGGTAAATCGGGCCGGGGGTCGTTACTCATGTCCAGTCCTCTCCAATAGATGTCGAGCACTCGTATTGTGTCGCTTGATGTTCGAGCTGGTCAACGGGTCAGCGCTCGCGCGGCGCGAGCGCAGGACCGGTCCGCGCGGGATTGATCTCCCCGCCACGACTTCTGCAATCATCCTCCGTTCCTTGAGCATGGCTCCGGTCTTTCCGATGTCGCACATCGCGGACTGCAACAACAGGAGAGACCCTCCTGGGACGAGGAAGTTGGGTCGATGCGATGATCGGATCGAGTGGAACACGACCGCCGGCGCCGGCGGTCCAGGCGCTCTTGGGCTCTGAAGCCAGCAATTCGTCGATTTCCGACGGGACGTACGACGGGTTGAAACCATGAGGTCGAACATTTCTCAGTCAGCACCGCGGTGAGGTCTCCACGACGTGCCTCGACACGTGCTTTGTTGGGAAGGCGGTTGAGCATGACGTTCACAATTGACCGGCGCGAAATGTCTACCGCGAGAACGCGACCAACTCCAGCCTTCGCGGCGGCTATCGACAACGCACCGGTTCCGGCGCAGAGGTCGAGAACGCGAGTGGAGCCCATCACCTGCTGACGCCTCAATGCCTCGGTAAACAGCGACGTATCGTCCTGCGGTCGGTGCGCACCTGGCAATCTAACGATCATCGTCGACTCCTGAGTTCAGGGGTTCCAGTTCAGGGGGTTCGATCCCGACAGTTTTTCTACCCGAATGTTCCTGAAAGCATGCGAGAGAGCGCATCGTTTCGGAATGGACGGCCACAGATTCGCGATGCGCAACTTTCGGTCTCCGACGACTATTTCGGTTCGGACAGCGAAGCACCCGCGGCAGCAACGAACGCCAACTTTGGCAGTAGCCGAGAAATGAGCGTCCAAAGGTATGCCGACGACGGTTGGCTTTTCGCAACCCTGTGCCGATTCGCTGCAGCGCTGGCGCTCGGGGTGGCTTCGGTAATTGGCAGTGCCGACCTAGCCCTTACACAACTTGGCGGGCCAGAAGAGCGACGGGACTTGCACCTCCCGCACGCCGTGTGGTGCGGATCCCACCATCTCGTCGAGCAGCGATTTGGAAATTGAAGGGAGGGAGGCAAAGTGGAGGACGACCCGTGAAAAGCGCCGCACGCGAATGCCCTCACCGTAAGGAACACGGCCCTCTGCCCGCGGAGAATTCTGCAACTTAGACGCTCAAGTCCTCAGCGGTCACCGATCGCGACGCCGCCTACTGACTCACGCACAGATACTGCAGATCCCGGTTGTGGCGCTCCACGCGCTCCCCTCGGAACGCCAACGACACGCGCGGTCGCTGCTGCCGGAAAAGTCGGCAATTGCGCCATTGCGATTCTCAACGGGCCCCGGCCCGTAGTGGCACTGCACGCGCCTGCTCACATCGCTAGAGTCCATTCATGGCCACACTGCGTGAAAGCATCATCGAAGAACTCGGCACAAAGCCGACAATCGACGCCGCAGCGGAGGTTCGCGCGCGAGTCCAGTTTCTGAAGGACTACGTGCGCTCGACCCCCGCCAAAGGGTTCGTTCTGGGAATCAGCGGCGGTCAGGACAGCACGCTCGCCGGAGCCCTCGCCCAACGCGCGGT
This sequence comes from Rhodococcus sp. IEGM 1306, assembly GCF_036541985.1. Lineage (NCBI taxonomy): Bacteria > Bacillati > Actinomycetota > Actinomycetes > Mycobacteriales > Nocardiaceae > Rhodococcus > Rhodococcus sp. IEGM 1306. Next base: position 1,991 of record NZ_JAZHFF010000036.1, on the reverse strand, counting down.
CACTGAACTTCGTGAAGAAGGCCACGAGGCCGAGTTCGTCGCCGTTCGACTCCCCTATGGCGCGCAGGCCGACGAATCCGATGCTCAGATCGCGCTCGGCTTCATCAAGCCGGACCGCTCTCTCACGGTCAACGTTAAGCCTGGCGCCGACGCCACGGCCCGTGAGGCCTCCGAGGCGTTGGGGAACGGCGAACTGCGCGACTTCGTCCGCGGCAACATCAAGGCGCGCGAACGAATGGTCATTCAATATGCGATTGCCGGTCAGCTCGGCTACTTGGTGATCGGTACCGACCAAGCGGCAGAGGCGATTACCGGCTTCTTCACGAAGTTCGGTGACGGCGGTGTCGACATCACGCCGCTCACCGGCTTGAGCAAACGTCAGGGCGCTGCGCTACTGCAGGAATTGGGCGCACCGGAGAGCACGTGGCGCAAGGTGCCGACCGCCGACCTCGAGGACGACCGACCCGCGCTGCCGGACGAAGTTGCCCTCGGCGTCACGTACTCACAGATAGACGACTACCTCGAAGGAAAGGACGTTTCCTCCGAGGTAGCCGAGAAGCTCGAGAAGATGTTCACCAACACTCGTCACAAGCGCACGGTGCCGGTCACACCCTTCGATACCTGGTGGCACTGAACGCAACACGATGTCGGGGGCACAGTTCGATCCGCAGCTGTCTAATCGGCGGATTGAATCGCGGCGATCCAGCGTCACCCCGCAATTGTTCGGGGCGCGACAGCTAGATCTACTCGAACCGCTATTGTGCGGCACCGAGCGGGTGAAACTACGAGGCAGGCCTTGCGGCGCTACAGGTTTCGACGAGCGTACCCCGGTAGCGAAGTTCGGAGAACGCGAGTGCCGTTCAGGACGAACAGAGGTACTTGGCGCGATGTTGCAGTCACACGCACACTGATGCGCTCCTGCCAGCACGCCTGACGAAGGGCAGGCGTGCCGATCGAGAGAAGCGGTTCGGGTCCCACAAACTGGTGCCGACCCCAGAATGGCATGTCCGCGGAAAAGTCGCTCCCCGGTGCAAACAGCACGTGATTGCACGCAGGCTCCATATCATCCGATCACCGCGAGGTCGCTGGAGCCTCTTCGGCTCGTTCACGCCAACCGTACGGTTCCTGGGTGTGATGCCCTCCCTTGTTGCGGAGTTGACTGTTTCATCCGCGCATGACCGGGGTACGTGCGTTGCGAACGAACAACGAGGGCTGGTGACACGTTGTCATGATTGCTGGGACGGAGTGTGTGTTGTGGCTGAGCCGAATGAAATCGACCCTGTCCATGTGGACAATGAACGCACGAATCGATCGCACGTCGGGGAGGCGATCACAGACGGGCGCAACTATCCCGGGTACCTGCTGATCGGCCTCGGATTGGCAACTCTCGGATTAACTTTGGTGGCAGCAGGTTACGGATTTCGTGGGTGGGCGGTCATCGCCGGATGTGTGTGCGTAATTTCTTTCGTCGTCGGTGCCCTGGCAATCTTGATGGAACATCGGCGGGTCAAGCGTTTGGAAGGCAGCGAACTTCTCGACCAAGAGGGTCATTGAGCGATCTTCCCGGGCGCTGGTCGAGAAGTAGACCGCCGAAACAGAACCAAAGGCGTAGTCCGGATCGATTGGCACCGTACTCAGGGGACGCTGAGCGAGCTCTTCGTTCGTCCTCTAAGTGAATAACCGCGCTTCGTTTCGACTGAGCGGCCGGAGCGCCCCGTTCGGGGGCTCATCGAACAATCCTCGTCGAACAATCTCAGTCGCCCGATGTTCGCGTCACGGCGATTGCCGTTGAGTGAGTGGACACACTGACGAAGCGGAAGAAAATTGCTCAGGTCGCATAAGACGGAGACGAGGAGGACACTAGTGGACTGGTTCCTATCGGTGAGGGAGAAGAGGCCGGAGTTCACCTATACCGGGCGGCTTCTAGTGGTCGTCGCAACACCCCACTGTGGGAGTTGCGACGACCGTGGCATGTACATCTCAAGAAATCG
>NZ_JAZHFF010000004.1:0-603763 GCF_036541985.1 Rhodococcus sp. IEGM 1306 | reverse complement strand
GAACCGCACCGCGGTCCGATCACCAAACTCCGCAGCGGCATCATCGAACCACGCCGACAACGTCGAATCCACACCACGATCGATCTGGCCAGCACTGAAGCGGGACAGCCGGTTTCGTTCACCATCGACCAAGATGTCAACGTCACCCACCGCTACGGTGGGATCAGCAGTCACCGCACGGAAGGTCCGTACCAGCCGATCACCGAATTCCAGAACGGTCGACTCGTCGAAGAGATCCGTCGCATACGTCAAGGCGGCTAACATCCCTGCGGGTGCGCCGGCCTCGTCGGTTCGTTCGGTCAAGGTCAACTGGAGATCGAATTTCGCCAACGCAAGATCGGCACTTTCGATCGACACTTCGAGGTCGCCCAATTCGAGCGTTGTCTGTTCGTGATTCTGGAACGTCAACGCCACCTGGAACAACGGATGACGAGCCTGCGAACGAACCGGGTCGAGCGCTTCCACGATCCGCTCGAACGGAACATCCGCATGCGCGAACGCTTGCAGATCCACCTCACGCGCCGAAGCCAACAACTCCGCAAACGACATCGACGGATCAACCTCGGTACGCAACACCAAAGTGTTGACGAACATACCGATCAGATCGTCGAGCTGCGCCTCACCGCGACCCGCGATCGGTGTACCGATCGCGATGTCGGTCGTTGCGGACAAACGAGAAAGTACGACGGCGAGCGCTGCGTGAACAACCATGAACGGTGTCGAGTTACTGCTGTGCGCAATCGAATTGACAGCTTCGTGCAGGGTGGCGTCGATATCGAACTCGACCTCGGCTCCGCGCCCTGAAGCGACCTCGGGACGCGGACGATCGGCAGGCAGATCCAACTGCTCCGGAAGATCAGCCAACGCATCCGACCAGAACGCAATCTGCTTCGCGATCACGGACCGCGGATCGTCCTCGGACCCGAGAACCTCACGCTGCCACAACGAGTAATCGGCGTACTGCACCGGCAACGGCGTCCAAGCCGGCACCGACGCTCGTGTACGTGCTTCGTAGGCAACCATCACGTCACGGGTCAACGGACCCATCGAGAAACCGTCGGTCGAGATGTGATGCACGACGAACACCAGAACGTATTCGCTGTCGCCGACTTTGAAGAGCTTGGCGCGCAACGGGACTTCGGACGTCACGTCGAAGCCGACTGTCGCCAGCTCGGCGACGCCCGCAGCCAGGCGATCTTCCGTGATCGACACGGGGCTGAGATCGACGACAACGTCTTGGACGTCGAGGACGTCCTGATACCCGACGCCGTCGACGTCCGGATACAGCGTCCGCAGTGATTCGTGTCGGCCCACGACATCGAGCACGGCAGCGTTGAGAGCTGCCACGTCGAGGGCGCCCGAAATCCTGATCGCCGCCGGAACGTTGTTCACTGCCGACGCGGGTTCGAACCTGTTCAGGAACCACATGCGCTGCTGCGCCAACGAAAGTGGGATCCGAGCGGGCCGGGACTGCGGGACCAGTGGGGCCGTGGCACCCGAACCGGCGTGCAGCTCGAGCCGGAGGGCGAGTGACTGCACGGTCGACGCTTCGAAGAGCGCACGAACCGGAACGCTTGTGTCAAGCGCCTCCCCCAGCCGTGCGGCGACACGGGTCGCGATCAGCGAGTTGCCTCCGAGCTCGAAGAAGTCGTCGTCGCGGCCAACCTGTGCGACTCCGAGAACTTCGGAGAACACCTGCGCGACAGTCTCTTCGACGGTCGTGATCGGCGCCTGATACACCTTCGACTCGAACACGGGCGATGGCAGAGCTTTGATGTCCGTCTTGCCCGCGGTGGTCAACGGAATCGAATCGAGTACCAGTACCGAGTCGGGGACCATGTAGCCGGTCAGGAACGTCGACACCGACTCGATGACCTGTGCGGGATCCACCTCGGCGCCGGCCTGTGGCACCACGTATGCAACGAGACGATCTCCGAAGTGATCGTCGGAGCGTACAAGAGCTACAGCTTGCGCAACGCCCGCGCAACGGGTCAGCGCGGCCTCGATCTCGCCGAGTTCGATACGGAACCCACGGATCTTGACCTGGAAGTCACTGCGGCCCACGTACTCCACTGCGCCACCGTCGATCCACCGGACCACGTCACCCGTGCGGTACAACCGCTCACCCGGCGCCCCGAACGGGTCTGCGACAAAACGACCCGCCGTCAATGCCGGCTGTCCCAGGTATCCACGAGCGACCTGAACACCCGACACGTACAACTCACCCGCGACACCAACCGGAACGGGCTGCAAGCGGCCGTCCAAGATCCGCGCGGCCATACCCCGAATCGGGCCGCCGATGTTCATGCGGTCAAACGCGGTCAGCGCATCACTGATGTTCGACGCGACCGTCGACTCCGTCGGACCGTACGCATTGAAGAATCCACGCACACCGCCGTCCGGGAGCGGTACCGCCCACTTGGCAACGAGAGACCGCGAACTGGCTTCGCCACCGACGACAACCACCCGCAACGCGTCGAGCCCACTCGGATCCACCGATGCCAGAGCAGCGGGCGTCACGAACGCATGGGTCACGCCCTCCGAGCGCAAGATCTCAGCCAATTCCGCGCCGCCGTACACCGTCGTCGGCGCAATCACCATCGTCGATGCCGCTCCGAATGCCATCAGCAACTCGAGAACAGAAGCATCGAAACTCGGCGATGCGAAATGGAGCGTCCGAGCATCGTTAGTCAACGCATAGCGATCGACCTGCTCGGCACAGAAATTCGCCACGCCGGCATTGGTGACCACAACGCCCTTGGGCAGACCCGTGGTGCCGGAGGTGTAGATGACGTAGGCAGGCTGCCGCTCGTCGATCGCACTGCGTCGATCCGAATCACTCACCGGCGCGCAAGATTCTGCCGCGCACGCCGCCGCTGTCTTCTTGTCGTCGAGAACAACCCACGTCAATGCCGACGGCAATCCTGCCTCGACGTCACTGAGCGCAAGACCCAGCACCGCACCGGAATCGGTAATCATGTGGGCGATACGGTCAACCGGATACGTCGGGTCGACGGGCACGAACGCAGCACCCGTTTTCGCCACTGCCCACAGGGCGAGAACCGAATCGGCCGAACGCGGAATCGCGATCGCGACCCGATCCTCCGGCCCGACGCCCTTCGCCATCAGAACACGAGCGAGTTGCGACGACCGCTCGTCGAGTTCGCGGTAGCTGATCGACTGACCGTCGAAGCGAATCGCATCCGCCGACGGATCCACAGCGGCCGCCGCTGTGAGGATCTCGACCAGGGTTCCCGAGACCGCCTGACCTCCACGAACATCGGCCAGCGCACCACGCTCAGCCGCATCGAGAATGTCGATGTCACCGACGACAATCGAGGGAATCGATACGACAGTCTCTAGAATACGAACCAGTCGCCGAGCAAACCCTTCGACCGTCGACACGTCGAACAGATCTGCAGCAAACGTGAATTCGGCCGAGAGCCCTTGCTGGATCCCGTCTTCGCCGATCGACTCGGTTACTGCGAGTTCGAGGTCGAACTTTGCAGTGGTGGTGTCGATTTCGGCGGCCCTGATAGCCAGGCCCGGTAGTTCGAGTGTCGTTTGCGCGAGATTCTGCAAGGACAGGACAACCTGGAACAGCGGATGTCTGGCCTGCGACCTGGCCGGAGCCAAGACGTCCACCAACCGCTCGAAGGGTACGTCCGAGTGAGCGAACGCTCCGAGCGCAGAATCACTCGCCGCAGCCAGCAGATCCGTGAATGCCTGGGCCTGGTCGACCTCGGTGCGCAGAACAAGCGTGTTGACGAACATACCGACGAGATCGTCGAGCGCCTCGTCGCCACGACCGGCAACGGGAGTGCCCACGGCGATGTCCGAGGTCCCGCTCAGTCGGGCCATCAGAACGGCAAGCGCCGAGTGCAACGCCATGAAGAGCGTCGCGTTGTTCTCCCGTGCCAACGCGTCCAATCGACGGTGCACATCACCGGAGATCTCGAAGGCGAATCGTTCGCCGCGCATCGAGGCTACGTCGGGTCGAGGCCGGTCCGACGGAAGCTCGATCACATCCGGTAGGTCAGCCAGAGTCGAGGTCCAGTAGGAAATCTGCTGCGAGATCAATGATTCCGGGTCGTCTTCGGACCCCAGAACCTCACGCTGCCACAACGAATAGTCGGCGTACTGCACAGCCAACGGGTGCCACGCCGGCGCAATCCCGTCCTTGCGTGCCGAGTAGGCAATCATGAGATCGCGTGCCAGAGGCGCCATCGACCAACCGTCGGCGGCGATGTGATGAACCACGATCGCGAGGGTGTGCTCGGTGTCGCTGACCGTCAACAGGCGGACACGGATCGGCACGTCGACGGTGACGTCGATCGCCGAGGATCCGATTGCAGCGACTCGACTTTCGAGCTCGTCCTGATCCGAAACCGACTCCACGGCCAGTCCGCCGAACGCCTCCGAAAGCGACAGAATCGACTGCTTCGGTCCGGAGGCCCCGTCCGGATACACCGTTCGGAGCACTTCATGCCGGGCCAGTACGTCCTCGAGCGCAGTTTCCATCGCGGCAGTATCGAGATGACCAGTCAGGTGCAGAGCAAAAGTGATGTTGTAAGCAGCGGAGTCGGTATCGAAACGGTTCAGGAACCACATGCGCTGCTGCGCCAACGACAACGGGATTTCTGCGGGACGCGCCTGTGCGACGAGTGCCTTCTTCCCGCCGACACCTACGTGCGACTCGATATGTGCGGCGAGCGCCTCGACGGTGGAAACGTCGAAAAGCGTCCGCACCGGCACGGTGGTATCGAGCGCCCGTCCCAACCTCGAGGTGACCTGGGTGGCCACCAGGGAGTTGCCACCGAGTTCGAAAAAGTCGTCGTCGAGGCCGACTCGTTCCACGCCGAGAACATCCGCGATCACCTGCGCGACAATCTCTTCCACCGGAGTCGTGGGCGCACGGAACTCGCGGACCTCGAAAACAGGCTCCGGCAAAGCCCGGCGATCCAATTTGCCCACCGGTGTCAACGGAACCTCGGCGAGCTCCATGATGACGGAAGGAACCATGTAGCTCGGCAGAGATTCTGCAACGAACGAGGCGAGCAGGTCCCGATCGAAACTCGAACCGTCAGCCAGTTCGACGTAGGAAACGAGGGTTGTGACACCCGCCGCGCCTTCGCTTCCGATCGTCACCGCGAAGCGCACAGACTCGTGCGAGGACAGAACTGCGTCGATCTCACCGAGCTCGATACGGAATCCGCGAACCTTGACCTGGAAGTCACTGCGGCCGACGTATTCGAGGACCCCCGCATCGCCTTGCGTGTCTCCGCCTGTCCAGCGCACGACATCGCCGGTCCGGTACATTCGCTCGCCGTCCGGCGAATACGGGTTGGCAACAAACCGTTCCGCAGAAAGACCTCGCCGCTCGTGGTAGCCGCGAGCCAATGCAGCGCCCGCAAAGTAGAGCTCTCCCCTGGTACCGACTGGAACCGGATGCAGACGCTCGTCGAGTACCAGTGCAGACATGCCCTCGACGGGACGCCCGATGTCGATCGATCGGCCGATCGCGAGATCGCCGAACGACGAAATGATAGTGGTCTCGGTCGGACCGTACCCATTGAAGTAGGCGCGCCCTGGAGCCCATTTCGCCAGCAACTCGGGAGTGGTCACGTCACCGCCGACGGAGACGACTCGCAATTCAGGCAGCTCTGCCGGCTCCATGGTCCCGAGTACTGCGGGTGTGATGATGGCGTGTGTGACCTTCTCGGCATGAAGAAGATCCGACAACTCGTGTCCACCGATTATCGTCGACGGAACGATCACCAAAGTTGCACCCGCTGAGAAGGCAACCATCCATTCGAGCACTGACGGGTCGAAGCTCGGTGAACAGATATGCAGGAACCGCGAGGTCTGATCCACCCCGTACCGACGCTGAGCTGCGTCCCTGACACCACGGAGACCACCGTGAGTGACGCTGACACCCTTCGGTTTTCCCGTGGAACCGGATGTGTAAATCACATATGCAACGTGTGAACTGTGAATCGGAGCGATTCGGTCCTCGTCCGTGACCGGCGCTGATGATTGCGCCGACAGTTCTCCGTTCAGAGCCTGGCTGTCGAGGACCAACCAATCAGTGACCGCAGGGAGTTGATCAACGAACTGTGCCGACGTGAGTCCGATCGCGGCCGAAGAATCGGCCAGCATGTGCCGGACACGATCTTCCGGGTAGCTCGGGTCGACTGGCACGTACGCCGCCCCTGACTTCGCCACCGCCCATACTGCACAGACCATCTCGTACGAGCGAGGAAAGGCGAGAGCAACGATGGTCTCGGGGCCTGCGCCACGTCCGATCAGAACCCGTGCGAGTTTCGACGACTGCTCGTCGAGCTCGCGGTAGGTGATCGATCGACCCTCGAAGCGCACAGCAACCGAGTCCGCTTCAGCCGTGCCGGACAGGAAGATGTCGACGAGACTCTGCCGGGGCATCGCGTCGTCCGAGGTAACGACCGTCAGATCGGTGCGCTCAGAGCGTGAGAGCAGGTCTATATCACCGACGACCGTTTCAGGTCGGGTAGCCACTGCATCGAGAATGCGCACGAACCGAGTAGCGAATGTGTTCACCGTGGCCGGATCGAACAAGTCCGTGGCGTAGGTGAAGGTGGCACTCAAGACATCCGAGTCTTCGGTTCCTTCAGGATTCTCGGACACCATGAGTTCGAGATCGAATTTGGCGACCGGAACTTCCAATTCAGCTGCCACTGCTTTGACGCCCGAGAATTCCAGTTCGCGTCGTCCACTGATCTCCGCAGTGAGCGCAACCTGGAAGAGCGGGTGACGAGCCTGCGAACGCGCTGGGCTCAGCACCTCGACCAACCGCTCGAACGGTACATCGGCGTGCCCGTAGGCAGACAACCCCGATTCCCTTACCCGAGCGAGCAACTCGTCGAACCGTTCGTTCGGATCGACCTCGGTGCGGAGCACCAGGGTGTTCACGAACATGCCGATCACGTCGTTGAGGGCTTGATCGCCTCGCCCGCCGATCGGGGCACCGATCGCGATGTCGGAGGTACCACTGATCCGGCTCAATAATGTTGCATAGGCCGCCTGCAACACCATGAACAGCGAGACGCTCCTCGAGCGCGCCAACTCGTTCAGCTTGCGCGTCGTGCGTTCGCTGATCTGAAAATGGTGCTTGGCACCGTGATTGGACGCGACGGCAGGACGAGGTCGGTCTGTGGGCAGATCCAACTGATCCGGCAGATCAGCGAGCGCCCGGCGCCAGTAGTTGATCTGGCGAGACGATTCCGATCGGGGGTCTTCGTCGGATCCCAGTGCTTCGCGTTGCCACAGCGCGTAATCGGCGTACTGAATCGGCAGCGGCGTCCACGCCGGCGCCGTCTTCTCACTTCGCGCCGAGTATGCGACGAGAAGGTCACGTGCGAGCGGACGGAACGACAGTCCGTCTGCAGCGATGTGATGGAGAACCATCACCAGCACGTAGTCCGTCGGAGACACCTCGAAGAGGGCAACCCGTACCGGAATTTCGAGCGTCACGTCGAAGCCGCGAGACGCCACGTCGAACAGGGCCGCGTCGAGATGCGAATTCCGAATCTTGACCGGGTTCAACTCCACTGCAGCCCGGTCGACCGGCAGAACCAGCTGTTGCGCGGTTCCGTCGACATCGGGGTAGATCGTGCGCAGAGACTCGTGCCGCTCGAGAAGGTCCATCACCGCGGCATGCAGGGCGGACGGGTCCACCGAACCGGTGAGCCGGACCGTGAACGGAAGGTTGTACGCGGGTGTCGACGGGTCGAGACGGTTGATGAACCACATACGCTGCTGCGCAAGCGAGAGCGGGACGACCTCGGGACGAGGCTTGGCGATCAGCGGGGTGAGCTGCCTGGCGTTGCCCGCCACCGACTCGGCGCGGGCCGCCAAGGTAGCGACCGTGGTGGATTCGAAAAGCTCCCGAACGCCGAGTTGCACTCCCAATGCCGAACCCACTCGGGTCACCAATTGTGTTGCAACCAGAGAGTTTCCACCGAGCTCGAAGAAGTCGTCGTCGATACCGACGCGCTCGACACCGAGCACGTCGGCAAACACGTCAGCCACGATGCGTTCGATTTCGGTGCGGGGCTCGCGGTACTGCTTCGCACTCGCGAACACCGGCTCGGGCAACCCGGCACGATCCAATTTGCCACTCGTGTTGAGCGGCAACGCATCGAGCACCATCAACGCGGCCGGAACCATGTACGACGGGAGGCTTCGACCGGCGAACTCGCTGAGGACAGCAGCATCGATGTTTCGGCCAGGCCCCGGCACGACGTAGCCGACCAATTGATCACCGGTCGGGGTGACGGTCACCAAGACGACAGCCTGGGAAACATCGGGGTGTGCCAGAAGAACGGTCTCGATTTCGCCGAGCTCGATGCGCTGCCCACGGAACTTCACCTGGAAGTCGGTACGCCCGATGTAGTCGAGATTTCCGTCCTCACGGCGTCGGACAAGGTCGCCGGTCCGGTACATACGCTCACCGGCCGTGCCGTACGGATTGGCGACGAACCGATCCGAGCTCAGATCAGGTCGACCCACGTACCCACGCGCGAGTTGGACGCCCGCGAGGTAGAGCTCACCCGGCTGCCCGATGGGCGTCGGTCGAAGTTGCCCGTCCAGTACGTGTGCCTGAGTGTTCCACTGCGGCATACCGATCGGCACGGAAGTAGTGTCCGAGGACACGGCCTCGTAGTACGTGACCGACACCGCGGCTTCAGTCGGACCATACAGGTTGTGCAGTCCGGCTCCACAGAGTTCACGGAAAGCGGAAGATGTCTCCGGTGGGAGCGCCTCGCCGATGACGAACACGTGGCGCAACGAATCACAAGATCCGGCAGGTGCGTTCGCAGTGAACAGCGTGAGCATGGATGGCACGAAGTCGGTGATCGTGACGCCGAGTTCCGCGATCTTGTTTGCCACGTAGATCGGGTCTCGATGACCGTCCGGAGTCGCAACTACCAGTGTGGCGCCTACCTGCAACGGCATGAAGAATCCCCACAGCGACACGTCGAATGTCGTGGCGGTCTTCTGCAGGTAGATGTCCGACGCCGAAAGCCCGTACTCGGTGTTCATCCACTGAAGCTGATTGTTGATCGCTGCATGAGTGACCGCGACACCCTTGGGTCGCCCGGTCGACCCCGAGGTGTAGATCACGTACGCAGTGTTCGAGAAATGCAAGGGAGACAGGCGATCTGCGTTGGCGATCGACCTACTGTCGAGCTGTTCGTAGTCGAGGGTGTCGATCTCGATCACCCGTGTCCCCTCGGGCAGATCCACATCGTCCCGCGCAGTAGTCACAACACACGTGGGCTGCGCCGACTCGAGAATATATGCGGTGCGGTCGGCTGGATGGTCGGGATCTACCGGCACCCAGGCTCCGCCGGCCTTGGCGATCGCGTACAGACCGACCATCAAGTCCAGAGACCTGCGGATCGACAGTCCCACAAGCGATTCGGGCCCAACACCCATGCCGATGAGCTGACGGGCCAAACCGTTTGCGCGGGCGTCGAATTCGGCGTACGTGAGGCTGGCGCCTTCGAAAACGACAGCGGTGGCATCGGGCGTACGCTCGACTTGACGCTCGAATGCTTCGGTGATGGTTTGCGAGGCAACGTGGAAGCCGGTGCGGTTCCACAATGCAACCTTGTTCCGCTCCTCGTCGGTTGCGACAGGGAGATCCCAGACCTTGCGGCTCGTTTCGGCGGAGACGAACTTCTCGAGGAACTCCACGAACCGCGAGTGATTTCGCTGGGCGTCAGCGGGCCCGTACAGATTGGGATTCGACTCGAAGTCGATGTGCGTACGGGTGTCGCCGACGCTCTGGTACAGGTTGACACCGAGGTCTTCGATCAACCCCGTGGACAGGATGTGAAGCTCGCCGACGAGGGGCCCGAACGCCAACTCGGTGGAAAACATCATGATGTTGATCCACGGGCCGAAGAATCCGCCCCGACCCGGCCCGTCACCGCCGCGAACCATGTCCTCGTGTCGGTACCGCTGATGGCGCAGTGCGCCGGACATTTCGTTCCTGACGTCGTCCAGAAGATCCTGGACGGTGGTGTCCGCAGTGACGGTCAGTCGCAGCGGGACGACGTTGGAGACCATGCCACCGGACCGGCGCAGCACGGCTGTCGTTCGACCGGAAACGGGCAAACTCAGCGACACGTCCTCTCGTCCGGTCATCTGAGCGAGGTACGCCGCAAACGCCGCGACGACTGTGCCGGCAACAGTGGTCTTCTCTACGCGCTCGAGGAACCGCCCGAGCAGCGCCTCGACGTGGTTGGACAGCGCTGCACTGTCGATCCGACTGACCGGAGCAGGCGCGGCACTTCGACCCGCGAGGCTCGAGATCTCGTCGAGATTCTCGATCTTGTCTGCCCAGTACTTGCGATCGGTTTCGAACCGACTCGACTGGCGGTACTTGTTGTCCACCTCGTAGACGTTCCGGAGATCGGAGGCCTCGCTCGGCTCCGGATCCCGGCCCTCCACGCGCGCCGAGTACAACTCCGCCACACGAGTGACGAACGTCGAGGCACCGAAACCGTCGAGAATTGTGTGGTGAACCCGTGTGTACCAGTAGTAGCGGTTCTCACCGAGGCGCAAGATCGTGGCAGAGATCAGTCGGTCCGCAAGCATGTCGATCGGCCGACTGCGATCTGCTCGCATCCACCGCATGGCTGCGTCGTGTGAGTCGTCTTCACTACGAAGGTCGACGTAGCCGACGGAATCATCGAGTGTGGGGTCGATGATCTGGTACGGCTGGGCGTCGATCTCGAAGATCCGAACGAAGGCCGACCCAATTTCGCGACCGGCGTCTGCACAGGCCTGACGAAGAGCATCAAGCTCGAGAGCACCACGGAGTTCGACGTACTGAGCGATGTTGACCGGTACGGCGGGATCAAGGTGCTGCGCGAACCACATACCGAGCTGGGCCGCTGAAAGCGGGAATGCGTCTGATCGCTGAACGTCTTCCGGCGAGCTGCCGACCTCCGGCTTGCCGCTCCCCAGTTCTCCGTTACCCAGCGAATTCACGCCCACAGCCTCTCTTCCACACCATTGCGCACCCGTGCGAGCCGAACGTCCGATTCGCAGCAGCTACCGACCTCATCCAACCTCGACGAGCCAGAACCACCCATTGTCTCCGATACATAGGTGACAAGAGAAATCCATACCCCGGTATATCGACGGTTTTGCTGCAATTCGTTACAAATCGCCCAGCGCATCTACCCCCCGATCGCATTGCCGAAACGCACGGTTCAGACTCTGTGCGCGACATCTCCGCCCCTGGAACAATCAATCTGCAGCCGACGATCTGCACCCCCATCCACATCAGTCACCTCGGACAATTTACAGGCCCGTCAGCTACTCGGCGCCCGAGCTCGAATCAGATTCGACAGTCGCTGATCGAGACTATCGGTACACGCCGACAGACCGACGAAAGAACGCGCCGACCAGCGGTCGGCGCGTTCTTTCGAGTGGAGGTACGAAAGCTTCAGGAAAAACCCACACCAGTCACACTCTTCAGGTGTTCGCTGGTGACCCCTGGAGCTAGCTCCACAAGCTCAAGCCCGTCCGCGGTGACGTCCAGCACCGCGAGGTCGGTGATGATCCGGTGGACGACTCCCTGCCCGGTAAGCGGCAGGGTGCACGCCTCGACGATCTTGGGGTTGCCGTCGCGATCGGTGTGCTCCATCACGACGATGACGCGGCGGGCTCCATGGACCAGGTCCATCGCCCCGCCCATACCCTTCACCATCTTGCCCGGCACCATCCAGTTGGCAAGGTCGCCGGTCTTCGACACCTGCATCCCGCCGAGCACCGCGGTGTCGATGTGTCCGCCGCGGATCATCCCGAAGGAGAGGGCCGAGTCGAAGAACGCGGCACCGGGATTGACGGTGACGGTTTCTTTACCGGCATTGATGAGGTCGGCATCGACCTGATCGTCCGTCGGGTACGGCCCGGTGCCGAGGATGCCGTTTTCGCTGTGAAGGACCACCTTGACGCCCTCGGGCAGGTAGCTGGGGATCAGCGTCGGCAGGCCGATGCCGAGGTTGACGTACTCACCCGGCCGCATCTCGGCGGCAGCGCGAGCGGCCATCTCGTGGCGGGTCCAGCCGATACGAGTTTCCTCTGCACTGGTCACTTGGTACCTCCTGAGACGGTCCGCTTCTCGATCCGCTTCTCCTGCGGGCCTGTATGCACGACGCGCGCGACGAACACTCCAGGTAGGTGCACGTGCGCGGGGTCGATGTCGCCCGGCTCGACGAGGTTCTCCACCTGCGCGATGGTGATCCGGCCGGCCATCGCAGCAAGCGGGTTGAAGTTCATCGCCGTCTTGTTGAAGACGAGATTTCCTTCGGTGTCGCCGTAGTCCGCGTGCACGAGCGCGAAGTCAGCGGTGATCGCCTCTTCCAATACATACGTGCGGCCACCGAACACTGCCGTCGCCTTCGGTGGCGACGCCACGGCAATCGAACCGTCCGGGTTGTATCGCCACGGCAAGCCGCCCTCGGCGATCGGTGTGCCGACGCCGGCCGGAGTGTAGAACGCCGGAATGCCGGTACCGCCTGCTCGCAGCCGCTCGGCCAGCGTCCCCTGCGGCGTCAACTCCACTTCGAGCTCACCGGCGAGATACTGGCGGGCGAACTCCTTGTTCTCCCCCACGTACGACGCCGTCACCCTGGCGATCCGGTGCGCGCCGAGCAGGATGCCGAGACCGTAGTCGTCGACACCGCAGTTGTTGGAGAACACCTCGAGATCGGTGGCGTCGCCGTCGGCGATCGCCGCGATCAGTGCGTCGGGAATACCGCACAGCCCGAAGCCGCCCACTGCGAGCCTGGATCCGCTCGCGATGTCGGCAACTGCCTCAGCTGCCGTATTCACGACTTTGCTCATCCGCTAGTTCTCCTTCTGCTGAAAGATTCCGGCTCGGTGAAGAAGCTTCTCGGCGTGACGAAGAACGGGAGCGTCGACCATCTTGCCCTCGAACGCGAACACACCACGTTCAGTAGACACCGCGGCAAGCACTCGTGTGGCCCAGTCGATCTCTTTTTCCGAAGGTGCGAAGGCACCACGGATGACCTCGACCTGACTCGGGTGGATCGCAACCTTCACGTCGAAGCCGACTGCGACGGCGTCAGCGGACTCGACGCCGAGGCCCACGAGGTCCTTGATGTCGAGGTACACGGAATCGACCGCCAACCGGCCGTAGCTCTTCGCGGCCAGCAGAGACGTAGATCGGACATGCTTGGCAACGTCGCGGTACGAACCGTTCGGGTGCCTGCTCGAGTTACCACCGAGACCGGCAACCAGATCCTCGGCTCCCCACATGACACCGATGGCGTTCGCAGCAAGCGCGATGTCGGCCACGGCGAGGGCTCCTCGCGGGGACTCGACGAGCGCAACCACGTCCGCCGGTGCGAGCGAGAGGACGTCCTCGGCCGATTCGCACTTGGACAGCATGAGACGCGAATAGTGTGTGCCGTCCAGCGCGATCAGATCGAGTTCGTGATCAGGCGTCCCGACCGGATTGACGCGCACGACCGTCCGCTCCGGATCGAGAGGAGTGTCGATCAGGGCCGCACGTGCGGCTTCCTTGTCGGCCGGAGCCACACCGTCTTCGAGATCGAGGATCACGACGTCGGCAACGGCCGCGGCCTTCGCGTAACGTTCGGGACGATCCGCCGGGCAGAACAACCACGCCGGCCCCGGCGGCGTCCACGTCATGAGGACACCTCAGCCGGGCGGAGCTGCACCAACGTCTTGCGCGTGGCAAGTGCGACGACGTCACCGTGCTGGTTGCGACCGGTGTGCACGAGCGTCACGATGCCTTCACCTGGACGGCTCTTCGACTCACGCTTGTCTGCGATGAGCGTCTCGGCATACAAAGTGTCGCCGTGAAAGAGCGGCTTCGGGAAGCTGATCTCGGAGAAGCCGAGGTTGGCGACGATGGTGCCCTGCGTCAACTGCGCGACCGAGAGGCCCACGATGGTCGACAGGGTGAACATCGAATTGACCAGCCGCACACCGAATTGAGTGTCCTCGCTGTACGCGGCATCGAGATGCAACGCCTGCGTGTTCATCGTCAAAGTCGTGAAAAGGACGTTGTCAGCCTCGGTCACCGTCCGGCCTGGGCGGTGCTCGTAGATCGCGCCGACCTCGAACTCCTCGAACCAGAGCCCGCGCTGAGTGATCTTCTTGGGGTTCGTCACAGCCCTGCCTCACGGGCGATAAGCATCAACTGCACCTCGGTGGTTCCCTCACCGATTTCGAGGATCTTGCTGTCACGGTAGTGGCGCGCGACGGCGTACTCGTTCATGAAGCCGTATCCGCCGTGGATCTGCGTGGCGTCGCGCGCGTTGTCCATGGCAGCTTCGGAGGAGATGAGCTTGGCGATGGATGCCTGCTTCTTGAACGGCTTGCCCGACAACATGAGTGCGGCCGCGTCGTAGTACGCGGTACGTGCGACGTGGGCGCGAGCCTCCATACGCGCGATCTTGAACGCGATGGCCTGGTTGTGTCCGATGGGGCGACCGAACGCCTCGCGTTCCTTGGCGTATTTGATCGACTCGTCGACGCAGCCCTGGGCGGCACCGACACTCAACGCTGAAATGGCGATGCGGCCTTCGTCGAGGATGCGCAGGAAGTTCGCGTAGCCGCGGCCGCGCTCACCGAGCAGATTCTCTTCGGGGACACGAACATCCGCGAACGTGAGCGGATGGGTGTCGGATGCGTTCCAACCGACTTTGTTGTACGCCGGTTCTGCCGTGAAGCCGGGCGTCGTGGTCGGCACCAGGATCGTCGAGATCTCCTTCTTGCCACCGTCCTTGACACCCGTGACCGCGGTGACTGTCACGAGCTTGGTGATGTCGGTGCCAGAGTTGGTGATGAACTGCTTGTTGCCGTTGATGATCCACTCACCGCTGTCGAACTTCGCGGTGGTCTTGGTTCCGCCGGCGTCGCTACCCGCACCGGGCTCGGTCAGGCCGAAGGCAGCCAACGACTTGCCGCTGGTGAGCTGCGGAAGCCACTCTTCCCTCTGTGCCTCGTTACCGAAACGGTAGATCGGCATTGCGCCGAGGGACACACCAGCTTCGAGAGTGATCGCGACGCTCTGGTCGACCTTGCCCAACTCTTCGAGCGCCAGGCAGAGCGCGAAGTAGTCGCCGCCCATTCCGCCGTACTCCTCGGGGAAGGGCAGGCCGAACAGTCCCATGTCGGCCATCCCGGCCACCACCTCGTACGGGAAGGTGTGGTTGGCGTCGTGCTCGGCAGCAACCGGTGCCACGACGGTCCTGGCGAAGTCGGCAACGGTCTTGGCGAGCTGCTGGTATTCGTCCGGAAGCGCTCCGGTGGCAAGGTAATCGGACATCAGGCGTCTTCCTTCTGCGTCGTGTTCTCGGTCTTTACTTCTGCAGTCTCTTCTTCGGCGGGTACCACGCGGGCCAGAACCTGATCCACCATCACCTGATCGCCCTGACGGACAAGCACTTCCACGATCCCTTCGATCGGGGACGTCAAGGAGTGCTCCATCTTCATGGCCTCGACCACGACGAGTGGTTGTCCCGCGCTCACTGCCGCGCCGTTCTCGACGTTGACCGCGATGACGGCACCGGGCATGGGGCTGGCGATTTCGGCATCACCGGCATGCTTGTCCTCACCGCGGACGCTGACTTCGGCAACCTCGCGCACGTGCCAGGTTCCGCTGCCCGCGAGCCACAAACCACCGTCGGTCTCGGCGACGACGAACGTGCGTCGGCGTCCGTCGATCACTACCGCCAGTTCGGATCCCGTCAGGGTCGCGCTGAATGCGCGCGGCTGGGAACCTTCGACATCGACCTTTGCATCCGCGGGAACCCCGACGATCGCAACGTGCGCCGTTCGGGTGCCGGCGGCGAGCCTGATGCTGGTCGGCGCGGGAGTTCCGACGCGCCATCCACTCGGGACGTCCCAGGGATCAACGGATTCCGAAGTTGTCCACCGCGAGAGCCAGCGATAGGCCGCGGCAGCAATGAGAACCTCGTCGGAGGCGTCGGCTGCGACGAAGTCTTCGACGCGACGATCGAGCAGACCGGTGTCGAGGTTGCCCGCGATCACGTCCGGATCAGCGAGAAGGAATCGTGCGAACTCGATGTTGGTCACGACTCCGAGCACTGCGGTGTCACCGAGTGCGCGATCGAGCTTGCGCAGTGCGCCCGCGCGGTCGGGAGCGTGGGCGATGACCTTGCTGAGCATCGGGTCGTAGTCACTGCCGACGACGGTGCCCGCGAGCAGTCCGGAATCGACGCGCACGCCGGAACCGGACGGCTCGACCAGATCGACGACGCGGCCGCCGGTCGGCAGGAACCCACGGCCCGGATCCTCCGCGTACACACGAGCTTCGATGGCGTGCCCGGTCAGTGTGATGTCGCTCTGGGAGAAGGCCAACTTCTCTCCCGCTGCCACACGAACCTGCCATTCGACCAGATCCAGTCCGGTCACCATTTCGGTGACGGGGTGCTCGACCTGCAGGCGGGTGTTCATCTCCATGAAGAAGAACTCGTCCGGCTTGTCGGCGGAGACGATGAACTCGACAGTGCCGGCGCCGGTGTAATCGACGCTTCGAGCGGTGTTGCAGGCTGCCGCGCCGATCCGGTCACGGGTCACCTGATCGAGCAGCGGCGACGGAGCCTCTTCGATGACCTTCTGATGACGCCGCTGCAGGCTGCATTCGCGCTCACCGAGGTGAACGACGTTGCCGTGCTGGTCGGCGAGAACCTGGACCTCGATGTGCCGGGGCCGCAGGACGAATCGCTCGAGGAACAGGGTGTCGTCACCGAACGACGACGCGGCCTCACGGCGGGCACTGCGAAGAGCCTCGGCCAGATTGGCCGGATCCTCGACCAGGCGCATTCCCTTGCCACCGCCACCTGCCGAAGGCTTGACCAACACCGGGTAGCCGATGTCCTCGGCTGCGGCGATGAGTTCTTCGTCGGTCAGATTCGGGCGCGCGATACCCGGGACCACCGGCACGTCGAACGCGGCAACAGCGTTCTTCGCGGTGATCTTGTCACCCATCACCTCGATGGCCCGCTCGGAGGGGCCGAGGAAGGCGATTCCGGCAGCCGCGCAGGCAGCCGAGAACGCCGAGTTCTCCGACAGGAAGCCGTAACCGGGGTGAATACCCTGAGCACCGGTGGACTTGGCAGCGTCGATCACCTTGTCGATGACGAGGTAACTTTCACGCGCCGCGGCCGGTCCGATGTTGACGGCAGTGTCGGCCTCGCGGACGTGGCGAGCATTCGCGTCGGCGTCGCTGTAGACAGCAACGCTGCGAATTCCCAACTCACGCAACGTGCGGATCACGCGAACCGCGATCTCACCGCGGTTGGCCACGAGAACAGTATCGATAGTGCGCAACTCAGTCATTTCGCTCACATCCGGAAGACGCCGTAGGAGACCGGCTCGATCGGCGCATTTGCGCACACCGAAAGGGCCAGGCCGAGAACAGTTCTGGTATCTGCGGGGTCGATGACACCGTCATCCCACAGCCGTGCGGTGGAGTAGTATGGATTGCCCTGAGCCTCGTACTGCTCGCGGATCGGCGCCTTGAAGGATTCTTCGTCCTCGGCCGACCACGGATTACCCGCACTGTCGAGCTGGTCACTACGAACGGTCGAGAGCACCGACGCGGCCTGCTCGCCGCCCATGACCGAGATGCGCGCGTTCGGCCACATCCACAGGAAGCGAGGTGAATACGCCCGTCCACACATCGAGTAGTTGCCGGCGCCGTACGAGCCGCCGATGACAACCGTCAGCTTGGGGACCCGTGCACACGCAACTGCCGTGACCATCTTGGCGCCGTGCTTGGCGATCCCGCCTGCCTCGTAATCACGTCCCACCATGAAGCCCGCGATGTTCTGCAGGAACAGCAGCGGCACACTGCGCTTGTCGCACAGTTCGATGAAATGTGCTCCCTTCATGGCGGATTCACCGAAGAGCACGCCGTTGTTGGCGATGATGCCGACCGGATGGCCCTCGATGTGGGCGAAACCGGTGACGAGCGTCTTGCCGTACTCGGCCTTGAACTCCTGGAACGCACCACCGTCGACGAGCTTGGTGATCACCTCGTGCACGTCGTACGGAGTACGGGGATCGGTCGGAACGACGTCGTAGAGCTCGCTCTGATCGGCGACGGGCGGAACGGTGGAGATGACGTCCCACGGGCGTTCGGAGCGGGGGCCGAGTGTGGCAATGATGTTGCGCACGATGCGAAGTGCGTCGCGGTCGTCCTCGGCCAGGTGATCGGTGACGCCGGAAACCTTGGAGTGCAGGTCGCCGCCGCCGAGCTCTTCCGCCGTCACGATCTCACCGGTGGCCGCCTTCACCAGCGGCGGACCACCGAGGAAGATGGTGCCCTGGTTGCGGACGATCACTGCTTCGTCACTCATCGCGGGCACGTAGGCGCCGCCCGCGGTGCACGAACCGAGAACTGCGGCGATCTGGGGAATCCCCTTGGCGCTCATGGTCGCCTGGTTGTAGAAGATCCGGCCGAAGTGCTCGCGGTCCGGGAAGACTTCGTCCTGGCGCGGCAGGAAAGCGCCGCCGGAGTCGACGAGGTAGATGCAGGGAAGGTTGTTCTGCAACGCAACTTCCTGCGCGCGCAGGTGCTTCTTCACCGTCATCGGGTAGTAGGTGCCGCCCTTGACCGTCGCGTCGTTGGCGACGATGACGCACTCGCGGCCCGACACACGGCCGATACCGGTGATGACGCCGGCGCCGGGGCACTCGTCGTCGTACAGGCCGTTGGCCGCCAGCGGGGACAGCTCGAGGAACGGGCTGCCCTGATCGAGCAGCGAGTCAACGCGATCTCGCGGCAGCAGTTTCCCTCTGCTCACGTGGCGCTCGCGAGAGCGCTCGTTGCCGCCCAGCGCTGCTTGCGCCAGTTTCTTCTTCAGTTCGTCCACCAGAACGGTGTGATCGGACCGGTAGCCCGATCCTTGCGTGATTCCACTGGGAGTCATCCCGCCGCCTTCGCCATGAGTTAATGCTCGATAACTGAAACTAGATTAACTATGATTAACTGAGTTGTCCAGAACACAAGCGAAGAAAGATCGAGAGAATGACCTCTGAGCAGGTAGCAGCTCCGACGCGACGCGATCAGATGAAGGCCGACCGTCGTCGTCAACTCTTGGACGCCGCCGCCCGGTTGATCGCCGAGCGCGGATTCGTGAGTGTGCGACTCGAAGACCTCGGCGCGGCCGTCGGCATCAGCGGCCCGGCCGTGTACCGGCATTTCCCCAACAAGGATGCCGTCCTCGTGGAACTTCTCGTCGGCATCAGCACACGACTGCACGAAGGCGGATCAGCGGCAGCAGAGGCAGCGGACTCACCGAGCGCTGCTCTCGACGCACTGGTGGAGTTCCACCTCGACTTCGCACTGGGCGAGCCAGACCTGATCCGTATCCAGGACCGCGACCTCGAAAGCCTGCCGGCCGACGCGCGTCGACAAGTACGCCAAACGCAGCGCAAGTACGTCGAGGTGTGGGTCGGTGTGCTCGAGCAACTCGATCCCCAACTCGACCAGGCGGATGCGCGCATCAAAGCGCACGCCACCTTCGGTCTGATCAACTCGACCCCTCACAGCGCCAACCCCGCTTCGCCGGCACGCGCACGCCGCGTCCTGCGGGATATGACGCTCGCCGCACTGCGCACCCACTGAAACCGGACACGGCACAATCGGTGGCAGACTGGTTACACCAGCTAACAGATGAGGGTGCCGAACGTGGAAGACAGCAGTGGGGTCAGCCGGGCCGATTTCGCCGAACTGCGGACCGAGTTCTCCCGCTTCATGATGTTGTACCAATTCGGAATCTCCGAACTGATGACCAAGGTGAACATCCTCAAGGACGAGTTCACTCACATCAATCAGTACAGCCCCATCGAACACGTGACGTCACGGGTCAAGTCGCCGGACAGCATCCTGCGTAAGGCTCAACGCCTGAACATCCCGCTCACGATCGACGACATCTCGAAGAACATCTTCGACATCGCCGGCGTGCGCATCACCTGCAGCTTCATTTCCGACACGTACCGCATCGCCGAGATGCTCACCAGCCAGACGGACCTTCGGGTGATCGAGCGCGAGGACTACATCGCCGATCCGAAACCCAACGGCTACAAGAGCCTGCACTTGATCGTCGAGGTCCCGGTTTTCATGAGTGACCGCGTCCGGCACGTTCCGATCGAACTCCAGATCCGCACCATCGCGATGGATTTCTGGGCGAGCCTCGAACACAAGATCTACTACAAGTACAACCGCGAGGTTCCCGTCGAACTCCTCGACGAACTCACCGAGGCTGCTGCCGCGGCACACCGCCTCGACGTCAAGATGGAACGCCTCAACGACGAGTTCGCGAAGATCAAAGCGCTTCCGCATCCTGACGACGAAATCCTCGAGCAGGATCTGCCTGCCCAGTTCCTCGAGGCGCTGCATCTGCAGCGACGGGCGCTCTGAATTTAGGCACCCCTCCCCTGAGCGAACGCGCCTTTCGGCGCACCTGAGGCGACGAGAGTGCCGTTCGCTCACAACTGGGGTCGGACAACTAGGGCAAACAAAAAGAATTGCGTTGGCTTGCTATTTCTTGCCAGTGACGGCGCTGTAGCCGATCGAGAGCACGGCCGCCGCGGCGATGCTGATGATCCAGCGGATCCAGTCGATTCCGCCCGTATCGCCCTTGTCCGAGATCGCTCCCCAGACCCAGTACCCGATAAGCGCTCCGGCGATACCCAGCACGACGGTCACGATCATGCCGTACTGCTGCTTACCTGGCAGTACGAGACGAGCCAGGATTCCGATGACTGCGCCGAAAATGATGGTTCCGATAATTTGCCCCATGACAGCCCCTCTCACACGTCGTGCATGCACGCGGACGGAAGATCACCGCTCAGGGAAACAATAACCACAGTCACACACAACTGTCGCTTGTTGACCGAATTGTTGTCCGAGATGCAACCTCGACGCGTTACACCCACGACATTCGCGAGTTATTATTTCGCAATCAAGCAGACCTACCGTTCTCGTCCATGCCCACTCCCGTAAAACTGCCGAACAGCGAGCTCGCGCGACTTGCCAACAAGCCTCCCTGGTACCGATCACTGTTCGTGCAATTGATCGCCGCTATCGTCATCGGTGTTCTCATCGGCTGGTTGTGGCCGGAATTTGGCGCGAACCTCAAACCCCTTGCCGACGGGTTCATCAAGCTGATCAAAATGCTGATCGCGCCGATCATCTTCTGCACCGTAGTGATCGGGATCGCCCACGTCGGCGATCTGAAAGCGGTGGGGCGCATCGGCGTCAAGGCTCTCATCTACTTCGAGGTCGTGACCACCTTCGCCCTGTTGTTCGGGCTGCTCATCGGAAATCTGATGAAACCGGGTGCGGGATTCAACATCGATCCGGAGACGCTGGCGAACGGTGCGGACGCCGTGGCCGCCAAGACCGGAAGTGGCGAACTACCCCACACCGTCGAATTCCTGCTCAACATCATTCCGGTGTCTATCGTCTCTGCCTTCGCCGAAAACGCACTCCTCCAAGTCCTCTTCTTCGCCGTACTGTTCGGACTCGCCTTGGCCAAGGCAGGCGAGAGTGGACCACCGATCGTGTTCGAACTCGTAGATCGCCTGAGCCATTTGTTCTTCACGATCATCGGCTGGATCATGAGACTGGCGCCGTTGGGCGCTTTGGGCGCGATGGCGTACATCGTCGGCCAGTACGGGATCGCTTCGCTCGGAAGTTACGGAAAGCTGATCGCCGCATGCTATCTCGCGGCCGTCCTGTTCATCCTCATCCTGGCCGCGATAGTCAGGTACTTCGCGGGCGTGAACCTGTGGAAGTTCGTCAAGTACATCAAGGACGAACTCTTCCTCGCGTTGGGAACGGCGTCGACCGAAGTAGTCCTGCCCCGAATCATGGTCAAGCTCACCAACGCCGGATGCTCGCGCACGACAACAGGATTGGTGGTGCCGACCGGCTACTCGTTCAATCTCGACGGCGCGACGCTGTACCTGTCGATCTGCATGCTGTTTCTGGCGCAGGCACTCGGCGTGGACCTGACACTCGGTGAACAGATCACTGCCGTCCTGGTTCTGATGCTCACGTCGAAGGGAATGGCCGGCGTGCCGGGATCGTCATTCCTGGCGCTGTCGGCCACCGTGGCCGCAATCGGTCACGGCGCAATTCCCGTAGCCGCAGTCGCTCTCCTACTGGGCGCCGATCGAATCATGGATTCGATGCGGGTGTCGGTGAACCTGCTCGGGAACTGTGTCGCAACCTTCGTGGTCGCCAATTGGGAGGGGCAGCTCGACAAGGAGCGCATGCGCCGAGTGCTCGACGGAGAAGACGTTCCACCGCTCGAGGAAGTCGATCCGATCACGGGGAAAACCGTTCCGGCACCCGAAACCGAAGGCATCCTGACCCGATAGGTAGGTGCCGGCTGCTGTTTGCACATCGGAGATCGGTGCTGAAGAGTCGCGGGGGCAGACTTCACTGGAAAATCCAGACCGACAGCTACAAAAGCAAATATTTGCAGATGGCGGCAACCTTGCCGTCAAGGGTCCGTTGAATCTACAAATATGGCACTTGCGCTGCACCGACTCCACTTTCACTGAAAAGCGACTTGCGACATCTAGATATTGCCAGGCGGTTGCCGCAGTGGCGATTCACAAATCAGCGAACGGGCAGCATTATATTTGCCGGAATCAAAAGGACTAAAGTCCGGTGTTCAACCGACGAATAGACTCGAGTGGGTAAAAATCAATCAGTTCTGAAAGCCTTCTTCTGCATGCATTTATGCCGTTCCAGCTGCACTTATGCTGATAGTTTCCCGCAATAAGCTGTTGCGGGATTGATCATATGGCCATCGGTTCAAATTGTCCGAATGGTCACCTATTGCTATCGTAACCTTTGCGAAGGACTGGACCCAATTGCCCAGCAAAGGAATACAGTGACCGCACCCATGCAGGATATTGAACACTTGTCCACTAATCGACTTTCGGTGGTTGTTCCGGTATTCAACGAAGAGAACGCGGTTTCCGGCTGCATCGAGCGTCTACTGACCCAGTCGGAAATCGATGAGATTCTGATTGTCGACAACAACTCGACGGACGGTACCGCATCGATCATCCAGGAGTTCGCCGAGAAGTACGACAAAGTCAGATATGTCTTCGAGGCCCGCCAAGGCGTCGTACACGCCCGGAACGCGGGCTTCGACGCCTCGACCGGCAACATCATCGGTCGTATCGACGCGGACACACGGGTACAACCGGGATGGGCAGATGCGGTCAAGAGTTTCTTCCAACGCAGCACCGCTCATTCAGCGGTTGCCGGACTCACCTACCTCTTCGAATCGCCGTTTGCTCGAATCCACCGCTACGCACTGGACAGGCAGGTGAAGCAGGGGAAGTTCGATTGCGAACGTCAAGTACTCGCTGTCGCCGGAGCGAACATGGCGATCAGAAAGAGCGCATGGCTGTCCGTCCGCGAGCAAGTCAGTGACCGGCCGGACATCCACGAAGATATCGACCTTTCACTGTGCCTTCGGGAGGAAGGGATGACGATCGGTCAAATCGCCGACATGCGAGCAGAAACGTCCGGTCGACGCGGTGAAACCCCTCCGTTGGAGTACCTGAAGTACAACCAAGCATCCGAATCGGTTCTGCACCTTCACAACATCATGAATTGGCGCCTCAAACTGACCATCTGGGGCGACTCGATGCTCCACGCGCTCGTGTGGCCCGTCTACCGCCTCTACAATTTCGAGCAGGAGCGCCTGGAGTTCAGGCGCTTGTTCGGCATGTCGAAAGGTCGAATCATGCCAGTTCACCAGTAGCCCATCGAGTTCCGCTCCTCACCACAGATTCGCAGCCACCGAATTTCACGACAGTTTCAACGCTGTGATTCGATCTTCGCTCGAGCGCAACAGCACCTTGTCCCCGGCCCACAGCTCCCGCGGCATCGCCCAGGGGGTGAACTCGTCGTCCCCGTCCCGCTCCACTTGAACCTCCCAACTCCGTTGGCCGGTCCTGACATCTGTTCCGTAGACGTTGCCGTCGTCGACGACGACATCCCCGTGCCAAACGATCTCTCCGGCGCGCTCGGCGTTCGATCGCCACAGGACCTCACCGGTGAAGAGGTCCACGAACTGGACCTCGGGCTCGGAACCGGAACGAGTCACGGCGACCACGTTGCCGATCACCGCCAACGACTGCGCGGCATCGAACACCTCGCTGTTGGTCCATAGTTTCTCGCCAGATTTCCGGTCGAAACCACTGTGTCCCAATATAATCGGAGTCGATCCTCCCGCGGGATCATCTCGGCTGTACCGCCCCCCGAAATACGAGGACTCCGAGGGGAGTTCGTCCGTCCTGGCGAACTCGCGCCGGTGCGGATCGAGCGCGTACTCACTTGTCGGACGGCCGTTGCCTTCGCAACCGCCATCCGACACCAAGGTCACGCCGTCAGACGATGTGTGCGCGGTCGAGCAGGTGGAGTAACCGTGTACCCAGCGCTGTTCGCCCGTCTTCAGATCGAATCCCAGAGACTCGTCGAGAGTGATCACACCCAGATCACCGTGAACTGACATCATACGATCGACGTATCCGTCTTCCCACGATCCACCGATGTCGAACGCCTTGGACCAGTTCGCTTCCGGATCGTCGACCGTTCCGCTGTGCACGCGAACGTCGTTGCTCTCGATATCACCTTCGAGCGCGAGGACTGTGTCACCCGAGACAACCGCAATGATCGGCGCCCACGGCGTCTTGATGTCTCGTCGCTCTCCAGTCTCGATGTCGAACAGCAAGTACGAACCACCGGATACGTACGGCCCGGAGAAACACAGCAACGAGTCGCCGAGCAAGGTTTCGGAACAACCACCGATGTCGACCGCCGACGTGCGCCAACGGACAGCGCCGTCCTCGGCGTCCAATCCGACCAATTCCGCGTCGTCCAACGAATACGCCTGACGATCAGGCATACCGATCATCGTGACCACGAGTGATCCGGCGTCGATGAATCCGCCCATGTCCATGTTGAATTCGGTTCCAACAAGTGGGCTCCGAAATATCGCGAACTCGCGCCCGAGAATCTCGGAGGCCTCGACGCTCCATAGCGGCGACGAGATCGCTGTCGGTTCGGAACTCGTCGACGTGACCACTGTGGCAACGGCAGCGGTGACGGTGACTACGGCTACGGCGGCTGCGATCCGAAGGCGCGTCTTCGGGGAGAATCTGGTGGTCATCGAATCTCCAGGCCGTCGATCGTCGCGAGAAACTCCAACTGCTCGAACGTCATCGGATCGTTCGGGATCGCAGCCGACGACGAAACCGAGACTTGGGTCCCATTCGGGCGGGTGACGACCACCGACCTGCTCGTTTCCTGCGTCGATTCTGCTTTCGAGCCGTCATTTGTCATGGGCACGGTCGCGTAGTGCCGTTCGTCTCGCTCGATCACGGATCCATCCGGTCGCGTCACCACCTCCAAGGGGTGCCCGTCGTAGGAAGGGTCGTATTTGTTGGGCTCCGTGGGGAGTGGTTGTCCGCCGGTAATTGTCATGTTGAGCGTCGCCTCGCTGTCTCCCGTCCGAGTGTGAAATCTCTGACATGCGGTGGACTTGTCATTCTCCGCGACCGTCAGGGTGCCCGGTCCGGCGTCCAGAATCGGAAAACCCGGAGGTACAGCGCGCCATCTGATCTCGAGTACGGCGTTGAGACGTTCGATTGTCGCGCGATCGAGTTCGGCCCCGTCGCCGGAATCTCGAGGGATTCCGTGGCACTCTGGCGAAAGCGGTGCAGTGCCCGGGGGAACAGGCGTCGTGATCAGCAGTTGTGGCATGGCGACAAGGGTTGCAAGTTCGTCGAGCGTCAGTGGCACCACGCCGGAACTCTCGGCGTCCCTACCTCCGTCGTTGTTCGTGTCGTTGACATACGCCTGAATCCGGGTCCCGTCGGCGCCGTACAACATTGCCGACCGATTAAGGGTGCGTACACCATTGGTTTCGGTCCACGTATCCTGCAGATCCACCACAGACTGGTCGGCCAGCACCCGACGTTCGACGAGCGACCCCGCGACACACGATGGGATCTGATCAGAACTCGAGTGCAGCATCAGGCTGAGCGCGCCGATCTTCCCGTCCCGAATCAGCGTCCCGGACGCTGTGGTGGACGCCAACTCCTCGAGCGAGAATCCCTCGGGCAGCCCATCTGTGTTCGAAGGTGCAGAGATCGGCCCGAACTGCAGCGAATTACCCGGGCTGGCGAACTTCAGCTCGACATCTTTCGGGAGCGCCTGTTTGACCGCGTCGGACATCGCGGCTGACTTGGCGCTCGAGAACCACGGAAAGCGCGGATCGTCGTACGTGTCAGAACCGTCCAGAATGTAGGAGAAGAACGAATCCTCCTCTGGCGCTTCGACACTCTCACAACCTGGAATGGTTGTCGGGTACACCGCGCTCGGCGTGACGTACGAGAATTCAGGCACGTCCTCCGGCGCCATCTCGTCCGGTGTGGACGTCATGCTGATCGACGAAGACGAAGCAACCGAGATGTCATCGGACGGCGAACTGCTCCAACGATCCACCAGCCCGGCAACCACTGTCCCACCGGCGATCAGGGAGACGACCGTCAGCGCGAAGGTCCACTTCTCGGCCCGACTCGAATCGGTTTGCTCCTTCGACACGTACCCTCGCAGTCACCGTCACGGCTCGCCCCGGATGCGCGTCGCCTCTGGAAGTCCTGTCGCGATCACAGCGATTTTTGTTACCAACCGGATGGTTTCCTATTGCGCTCGCGCCGTATGAACACACATGAACGGGGTGCCAGTTGCTGTGCAACCGGCACCCCGTTCTGACGACCTGAGTGCTTACACCCTCACCGGCACCTGATTCGGGTCTGGATCGGAATCCGGATCCTGCTCGATCGGAATCCGCCGAATCGCTTCACCCTCGATGTCGACGTTCGGCAGGATCTTGTCGAGCCACGCGGGCAACTTCCACGCCGAATCACCGAGGATCGACATGACCGCAGGAATCACGATCATGCGGATGATGAAGGCGTCGAAGAAGACTGCCGCCGCGAGGCCGAAGCCCATCATCTTGCTTGTCGTCTCCGAGGACAGCATGAATGCACCGAAGACGGAGATCATGATGATGGCCGCCGACGCGACCACGCGGGCGCCATGGGTGTAGCCGGAGATGATGGCGTCCTTGGCCGACAATCCGTGCACGTATTCCTCGCGCATTCGCGTCACGAGGAACACTTGATAGTCCATCGCCAACCCGAAAACCACACCGATCATGAAGATCGGCAGGAACGAGATGATGGGTTGTGTGTGCTCGATCAGCCCGAAGTCGCCCTCCTGGAAAATGGCCACCGTGGCGCCGAAGGTCGCGCAGACGGAGAACAGGAATCCGAGAGTTGCGGTCAGCGGCACCAAGATCGAGCGGAAGACGACCATCATGATGATGAACGCCAGCCCGACCACCACGATGAGATACGGGATGAGCGCGGAACTGAGCTTCGACGACATGTCGGCAACGATCGCGGTTTGACCCGCTACACCGAGTTCTGCGCCTTCCGACTTCACCGTCGATCCGTAATCCCGGATCTGATTCATCAGCTCGTGGGTTTCGGGACCGCTCGGCGACATCTGTGGGGTGACCGCGATGAGCGCAGAGTTGGCGCCCGCCATCGGGTTTGCCGCGTCGGGTCCGTTTCCGACCCACATCAACTGATCCGGCGTTGCGACGTTGTCGAGGCCCTTGATGTGCGCGACAGTGCCTTCGGCAATCGCGGTGATGTCGGTGCCGTCCGGAGCGTCGAGCACGACGAACAATTCGCCGTTGACGCCTTCACCGAACCCACGTTGCAGCAGGGCAAGTGCCGGTCGCTCTTCGTCCTGAGTGAACGAGAGTCCGAGTTCGAGCTTCGTCATCGGAATAGCCGCGATCACCAGAAGCACCAGCGCAGCACCCGCGATCGGCCACGGGTACTTGGTGACTATCTTGGCCCAGCGATGCCCGTTGGATTCCATCGTCTCGGGCTCGTCACCGTGGCGCAGCCCGGGGATACGAGGCGAGAACGCGAACCGACCGAAGATACCCAGAACCGCTGGGATCAATGTGATTGCGCCGAGCACAGCGATGATGACGGCAACCGCTGCCGAGATTCCCATCTGCGTGATCATCGGAACCCCGACCACCGCCAGGGCTGCCAGCGCAACCACCACTGTCAGGCCTGCGAATACGACAGACGAACCGGCAGTACCTACTGCCCGCCCGGCTGCCGCTTCCCTGGTTCCACCCAGGTTGAGCTCACTGCGGTAGCGCGACACGATGAACAACGCGTAGTCGATCGAGACTGCGATGCCGATCATCGTGACGATTCCCGTGACGCCTTCGTTGATGTCGAAGAAGCCCGAGCCGAGTGTGACCGTCAGAGTGGCCAGCGCAATTCCCAGAATTGCAGTGAACAACGGAATGAAGGCCGCGATGAGGGCGCCGAACGCCACGATCATCACGATGAACGCCACCGCGAAGCCGAGCATCTCCGACAGGCCGCCCGCGGCCTGCACCTGCATCATCGAACCGGTTCCTTCGACTTGCAGGCCACCGGAGCGGAATTTTGCCATCAAATCGAGAAACGCAGTCTTGTTGGCCTGCGTCTGATCCTCGATGCGAATCGACTGATTGAGCTGGATCAGCCCGACCTTGCCGTTGTCGCCGAGAACGGCTGACGCCACCGCTGGATTGGCCTCCGCGAGAGTGACCGGATTGACGATCTTCTCGGGATCGACGATGTCCGGCAACGTCTTCGCCTGCGCGATCAACTGGTCGATCTGATCGCTGTGTGCGGCAAGTCCGTCGTCTGCCGCGATGAGAATGCTGGTCGACGCCTGAGTTTGCTGCTCCGCTGCAGCTGCAAAGTTCTCGTTCATCAACTCGGTCGCACGCTGCGAATCGGTGCCCGGAAGATTGAATTCCTTGGAGAACGTCGGATTTGTGGCGCTGATAGCGCCCCCCACCACCGCGATAACGATAATCCACGCGGCCACCACAAGATACTTGTGGCGGAAAGCAAACTTCCCCAACCTGTAAAGATACGTAGCCAACGTAGGCCTCTCTCGCCGTGGACTGGTCTGTCCGAAGAACACGGAGTCTTTCGGTGCCAAGGTCATACGGTACGGACCGATCGGCCCGTTGGCACCCGGTATATCTGCGAAAACGGCATATCCGGCGCGCTCTCCTTCTCCTTTTCAGACCGCTCGGTACCGTGGACACGACACGGGCAGGCGCCTCACCAGAGCAGACGTCGCGCAGCACGAAAGGCAATCCCATGAATCACGGCCAGGCCGTCGATCGCGCTCTCCTCCTTGCCGGCCAACGGCGACTCGACGCGCTCGGCCCACGATTGACCGGATCGCCTGCACACCACGCGGTAGTGGAAGAAGTCGCGAGCGAACTGACCGAACTGGGCCTCGAAGTCCGGCGTGATTCACATACTTTCGAACGTTGGGATCTACCGGCGACATCTGACGGACTTCGCATCGAATTGCCGACGGGGCCGATCAATGTTTCGTCTGCATTCCCCTACTCCGGATTGACCGGACCACAGGGAATCTCCGCTCCTCTGGTCTACGTCAGCGCGCGACGCCCCAAATGGTCCGCGGCCAAAGGCGCGATCGCAGTGATCGAGGTCCCGCATATCGATCTTCCCCGCAAGCTCCTGGTCAGCGAGTGGGGTCCGATCGCCACCGACGAGACTCTTCGAAATCCGGTTCTCTCCGCAACTCTTCTGGGCCCGAAACTCGACAAGGCTCGCAAGGCCGGAGTGCTCGGCGTGATCGCAGTGTGGCGTGACATTGCTCCGGACAACGCGCTGGGACAATATCTTCCGTTCACGCAGCCGTACCACGACATCCCCGCCGTCTGGGTGGCCGGCGACGAGGGCAGGAAGGTTGTCGCTGCAGCGCGTTCCGGCCAGCGGGCGACTCTGGTTCTGGATGCAACTCTGCATCCAGGCACCCGGACCGACACCGTGTGGGCGGTATCCCCGGGGACATCACCGGAAGAGACAATTCTGCTCATCACTCACAGCGACGGAACCAACGGCGTCGAGGAGAACGGGCATCTGGGAATGTTGGCCTTGGCGCGGCACGCCGTCGCGCAGCCGCATCGACGGTCGTACGTTTTCGTCCTGACGACCGGCCACCTTCGAATTCCGGCGGTGTCCAACCACGGGCAGGCAACGTCCACCTGGCTCGAAGCGCACCCCGAGATGTGGAAGGGCGAAGCCGGTCAGGCGCGAGCAGTGGCCGGGATCGCGATCGAACACCTCGGTGCACTGGGCGATACCGAAGACACCTCGACCGGCAGCTATGCCTTGGAGACCAGTCCGGAGCCGGAACTGCTCTACGCAACAAGTCGGGAAGTACACGACATCGTTGCACCACTGTGGCGCGACATCGGAGCGGGCGATCGCCGAATCGTGGCGCCAGGACCGGTCATTCACTTCGGTGAGGGTGAACCACTGTTCGAGCGGAAGATACCGGCAGTCGCCTTGGTGACGGCGCCGCAGTACCTACTCGCTCTGCGTGATGCCGGCGCCGTCACGCACGTCGATCTCGACGCGATGGTCAAGCAGGTCGAAAGCTTCCGCGATCTACTCGACGCGTTCGACGCAACCGACACCGCGGCTTTCGGCCCGGTGGTCTCGCGTTCGGTGTTCGCGAAGTTCTCGGCACTACTTCAGTTGATGCAGATTTTGTCGAAAGCCAAGAAATAGCGCTGTGCGCCTTTATTAACCGCCCGCGGTTTATAAAGGCGCACAGCAGTTGTCCTACTTGTCGTGAATGATCACGCCACGGATGTTCTTGCCGTCACGCAGATCCTGGTAGCCCTGGTTGACGTCTTCAAGGCTGTAGGTATTGGTGATCAGTTCGTCGAGCTTGAGCTGACCGGCATCGTAGAGACGGAGCAGACGCACGATGTCGTACTGCGGATTCATGGATCCGAACAGCGTGCCCTTGATCGTCTTCTGATTCAGCGTCAGATCGGTTCCCGACACGTGAACAGTCAGCTTGGCCGGATCGGCGAGACCTGTGATCACCACGGTGCCGCCCTTGCCGATCACTGCTGTCGCTGCACTGACCACGTCCTCGTCGACGGTGCCGACAAGGATGAGCGCAGCGTCGGCGCCCTGTCCCCAGGTCAGCTCGTTTACCTTGGCAGCAGCGCTCTCGGCATCCGCAAAGGCATGCGTGGCACCGAACTTGAGTGCGGTCTCACGCTTGAGCGCAACCGGGTCGACCACCACGACGTACTTGCAGCCTGCCGAAACGGCGCCCTGAACGGCGTTGATGCCGAGGCCACCGATGCCGTAGATCACCGCGGTGTCGCCGGCGCGGAGGTTACCGGCGTTGACGGCCGTTCCCCAACCCGACGGCACGCCGCAGCCGACCACCACTGCAGTCTCCAACGGAAGCCAGTCGTCGATCTTGACTACCGAGTGCTGGGAAATGGTCGCTCGCTCGGAGAACGTTCCGAGCATGCACATTCCGCCGAAATCCATTCCGTTGCCGTGGAAACGGAAGGACCCGTCCGTCATGGAACCTTCGAGGATGGTGGCACCCATGTCGCACAGGTTCTGGCGACCGGTCGAGCAGTAGCGACAGGTGCCGCAGTTGGGAATGAAGCTGCACACGACGTGGTCGCCCGGCTTGACCTTCGTGACGCCGGGTCCGACCTCTTCGATGATGCCCGAGCCTTCATGTCCGCCGACGATCGGGTAACGCGGCGGGAGATCACCGTCGGTCAGGTGCAGATCCGAATGGCACAGTCCGGCAGCGGTGTACTTGATCAGTACCTCACCCACGCCCGGGCCGTCGAGGTCGAGTTCCATGATCTCGAAAGGCTTTCCGGGCTCGAGCAGTACAGCAGCTTTGGTCTTCACTGGTGATCTCCTTGATTGTCGGACGAGAGAATGAGCGATGGGGTCGGTCAGAGGGCGATGTTGACGGCCTTGGTCTGGGTGTAGAGATCGATGGCTGAAGCGCCGAGCTCGCGGCCCCAACCCGACTGCTTGTATCCGCCGAAGGGCATTGCGGTGTCGAATCCGTTGTACTGATTGATCCACACCGAGCCGGCCTTCAGACGCTTTGCCGTGCGGTGGGCCTTGGAAATGTCCCGGGTCCAGATGCCGGCGGCAAGGCCGTAGATGGAATCGTTTGCGGCAGTGATCGGTCCGTCGTCCGCGTTGAACGGCAGCGCCGCCACGACGGGTCCGAAGATCTCCTCCTGAACGATGGAGAATTCGGGCTTGACGTCGACGAAGACGGTGGGCTCGACGAAGTAGCCCTGATCGCCCCAGCGGTTACCACCGGTGAGTGCGCGTGCGCCGTCGGCGATTCCCTCACGCAGGTAGCCGGTCACCTTGTCGAACTGCTCCTGCGAGACCAGCGGTCCGAGCTGGGTGGTGGGATCGAGACCGGGTCCGATCTTGACCTGGCTCGCTGCGTGGGCGACAGCCTCGGTGAACTTCTCGAAGATGGTGTCCTCGACGTACAGGCGTGTGCCCGCAACGCAGCACTGTCCATGGTTGAACAGCCAGGCGTTGAGCGAACCCTCCACCGCGGAATCGAAATCCGCGTCGGCGAACACGATGTTGGGGCTCTTCCCACCGAGTTCGAGCGTGACCTTCTTCAGATTGCCCTTGGCGGCGTCCACGATCTTCTTGCCCACCTCGGTGGAACCGGTGAACGCGACCTTGTCCACGTCGTCGTGGCCGGACAGTGCAGCGCCAGCATCGCCGAAGCCGGGAACGATGTTGACGACGCCCGGCGGGAAGCCGGCTTCTTCGAAGACCTCTGCGAGAAGGAGCGCGGTGAGCGGGGTCTGCTCGGCGGGCTTGAGGATCACCGTGTTGCCGGCAGCGAGAGCGGGTGCGAGTTTCCACGACGACATCAGCAGCGGGAAGTTCCACGGCACGATCAGTCCGCAGACGCCGATGGCCTCACGGAGCGTGTAGGCGTGGAACTCGCCTCCCGGCGAGAATGGCATCGACACGTTGACGGTGCTGCCTTCGATCTTGGTGGCCCAGCCTGCGTAGTAGCGGAAAACGTCTGCGGCCCAAGCAACGTCGACGGCAGTGGCGATGGCAACGGACTTGCCGTTGTCGAGAGCTTCGAGCTGGCCGAATTCCTCGGCGCGGGCGGTGAGAATGTCGCCGACACGCCAGATCATCCGCTCGCGCTCGTTTGCCTTCATACGTGACCAGGGGCCGTCTTCGAAGGCTGTGCGAGCGGCGCGCACCGCGCGGTCGATGTCTTCGGCTTGCCCGTGCGCCACGTCTGCGAGCTTCTGTCCGTCAGCCGGGTTGTACGTCGCGAAGGTCTGCCCCGAAGCGGCGTCGACGAATTCGCCGCCGATGTATAGCTTCTTCGGTCCGTTCAGGAAACCCTGTACCGCGGAACTGATGGTGTGTTCGGCTACTGCCGTCATCGGAAACTCCCCTGAAGTAGTGAGGTGCGAATGTGATGCACGCCATACTTCCGCGCTTCCAGGGGTGCTAACTGTCCGAACTTTGTACAACTGGAATCGGACAGAAAATTACACAGTGATATCGAGAGCCCGCATGCGTGTGTAGAGAGTGCTTCGGCTGATTCCGAGCTGCGCCGACGCGTGAACCTTGTTGCCGCCGCAGTCTTTCAACGCTCCGATGATCGCCTGACGCTCGGCCTTCTCCCGCCCGGCCAACCGCGACACCTTGGTGGTGGTGCGATAGTCCTCGGGCAGATCTGTGACGTCGATGCGATTGCTCGAGCGATCGCCGGAGGCGCGATGGAGTACGACGCGCAATTCGGCCAGATTGCCCGGCCAGCTGGCCGCCGCGAGCGCTTCGGCGGCGCTGGCGGTCAACCTCAGTTCGGGCGAGATCCCCTCCAACATCGCCTGCGCCAACTCGGCGATCTCGGCTTGTCTCTCGCGCAGTGGGCTGATGGCAATTCTGGAGGCACAACGCGAGATGAGCGACGCGATTGCCGGCGGTAGATCCGCGACCGCGCCGCTGGTCAGTACGATCCTCGGCCCCTCGGCGCTGGCATCGATCAGGTCTGCGACCAGCGGCAACACCGAGTCCGGAAGGAGTTGGACCTGTTCGATCACCACGACGCCCGAACGCTTACGAGCGGCTCGCACGAGATCGGTGACCCATTGCTCACGGCCGTCGAATGCGATTCGCGTGGCGTCGAGCCAACTCGCATCAACACTGCCGACGACGTCTGATGCTGCCGAGGTTCGGCCGGAACCCGCTTCACCCGAGATTGCCACGGCGGTAGAACCCGCCCGCGCTCGCAACAGGTCTCGACGCAGACGCTCGCCCGGAGACGGTGCACGCTCGTGAGTTCGGCGGATCGGTGCCCGTTCCCGCTGGAGCGGTTCGACCAGGAAGAGCGCACCGCCGTCGGCGCCGGAAATCCGGTCGGCTTGAACTCGCGCCAGCGCACCGGACGCCAATTCTACTGTCACCAATCGTGATTGGTCCGGGTTGAGGTCGGCAATCAAGGAACGCAGCGATACGTGGTCGGCGGTGTCGAGCAGATCCAAGGCGGTTCGGTTGCTCAGCAGGATGTCGTCACCGATGGCCGCGACGGCGATGTGGCGTTGATGTGACACTCGCTGAAACGCGTCGACCAACCGCTGCTCCGACGCTTTGGAGCCTTCGAGCAGCCGTTTCTCGATGTCTGCTGCCGCACGCGCAAGGAAGGGCGCGAACAGTGGGTTAGCCTGCGAGACAACGCCGGTCATGTCGAGAATGCCTTCGACGCGACGTGTGACGGGATGCAGGATCGGCTGGCCGTAGCAACTCAATCCCTTGAGGCTGTCGAGAAAATGCTCGTCACCGTGGATCACGACACTTCGTCCGACCTCGAGCGGCGTGCCGAGCGCATTGGTGCCGGCGTGCTCTTCACCGAAGCGTGAACCGTTGACAACACCCAACCGCTCGATCGTCCGCTCGACGCGGCTGTCGGAGTACACCGAGGCCACCACTCGGCAATCCCGATCGGCCAGCAGCACACAGAACCCGGTGCCCGCGATCTGTTGCGACACCTCGTCGAGCACGGGTGCGGCGGCCCGGAGTAGACGCGACTCGCCGTCCTGCTCCTCGGTGTCCACGGCGATTGCCGACGACGGATCGAGGCCACTGAGTCGAGAGCGCTTCCAGGAGAGCGCGATCTCGGGGCGTACCGGCTCACGCTCCCCTGGGTTCGCGGACATACTCTCAGGCCTGACCGATCAATTCGATCGCCTGTTCTCGCATTGCGATCTTGCGAACCTTGCCCGTGACTGTCATCGGGAACTCGTCCACGACATGGACGTAACGCGGAATCTTGTAGTGCGCGAGTTTGCCGGTGCAGAAGGCACGGACCGAATCGGCGTCCAGATCGTCTGCACCTTCGCGCATCTGGACCCACACCATCAATTCCTCGCCGTACTTAGCATCGGGCACACCGATGACCTGCGCGTCGAGAATGTCGGGGTGGGTGTAGAGGAACTCCTCGATCTCACGCGGATAGACGTTCTCACCACCGCGAATGACCATGTCCTTGATGCGTCCGGTGATGGCGACGTACCCCGCCCCGTCCATGACTCCGATGTCTCCGGTGTGCATCCACCTGGCAGCGTCGATCGCCTCGGCAGTCTTCTCCGGGTTCTCCCAGTAGCCGAGCATGACCGAGTAACCACGCGTGCACAGCTCACCAGGTTCGCCGCGCGGCACCGTCAATCCTGTTGCCGGATCGACGATCTTGATCTCGAGGTGCGGCCCCACCCGCCCGACCGTTTCGGTGCGTTGCGCGATCGAATCGTCGGAGCGAGTCTGCAGCGACACCGGCGACGTCTCCGTCATGCCGTAGCAGATGGACACCTCTGCCATGCCCATCCGATCGATGACCTGCTTCATCACCTCTACCGGGCAGGGCGAACCAGCCATGATGCCGGTACGAAGGCTCGACAGATCGAAGCTCTCGAAGTCCGGCAAAGCCAACTCTGCGATGAACATCGTCGGAACGCCGTAGAGAGATGTGCACTTTTCGGCCTGGACGGCTTCGAGCGAAGCGCGCGGATCGAATGCCGGGCCCGGAATGACCATGGCAGCACCGTGACTGGTGCACGCAAGATTGCCCATCACCATGCCGAAGCAGTGGTAGAACGGCACCGGGATGCACACCCGATCGATTTCGCTGTAGTGGCACAACTCGCCGACGAAGTAGCCGTTGTTGAGAATGTTGTGGTGGCTGAGCGTCGCACCCTTCGGGAAACCGGTAGTGCCCGAGGTGTATTGGATGTTGATCGCATCGTCCGCCGACAGCGCG
The DNA here is from genome assembly GCF_036541985.1 of Rhodococcus sp. IEGM 1306. Classification (NCBI taxonomy): domain Bacteria; kingdom Bacillati; phylum Actinomycetota; class Actinomycetes; order Mycobacteriales; family Nocardiaceae; genus Rhodococcus; species Rhodococcus sp. IEGM 1306. Next base: position 567,351 of record NZ_JAZHFF010000004.1, on the reverse strand, counting down.
GCCTGGGCAGCTGCAAGCGGAGCCGGATCGCTTGCCTGCGCCGCCAACCCGTCTGCAAGCACGGCGTCCCACTCGGGTGAGCCGAGCAAAAGCACCGAAGTCAGATCCGGGCACTGCGGCCGCACTGTCTCGATCATCGACGCGTAGTCCGAGGTCTTGAAGCTGGCCGCCGACACCAGGGTCGAGATTCCGGCCTGCTCGAGCACGTACTGCAACTCGTGCGAGCGGTATGCCGGGTTGATGTTGACCAGGATCGCCCCGATCTTTGCCGTCGCGTACTGCGTGAACGTCCATTCCGGGCCGTTGGGAGCCCAGATCCCCACCCGATCACCCTTCCCCACACCACGGGAAAGGAGTCCGGCAGCGAGCCCGTTCACCTGTTCGGCGAACTCTCGGTACGTCCATCGTCGACCGCTGGCATGGTCGATCAACGCATCACGGTCACCGTGCGCGGCAACCGTGCGATCCAGGTTGTCTCCGATGGTGTCGCCCAGCATCGGACCGTCCCATACTCCGGACGTATAGCTGGGCAGCGGCGTACTCATGTGTTCTGTCCTCTCCGGTTACCTGTTCAGGCACCTATGAGAGGGGCCGCCTCGGCGGACCCTCTCATCTACGAATTTACTCGATTCGGTGTGATGCACGACATACTTCCCGGTGCAGGGTGTCCGTAACTGTTCGAAGTCCGGACACCCCACCCGACTGCTGTGCGCCTTTATTAACCGCCGGCGGTTAATAAAGGCGCACAGTGTTTACAGGGCGTGATCCTTGGTCTCGACGAGCGCCCAGGTGCAGACAAGACTCACCACACCGAGGATTGCCAACATGATTCCGATGGCCATGCTCCCGTAGGCCGAGGCCAGCGGTGCGGCGATCAGCGGCGGCACTGCGCCGCCGAGCACTCCGGCGAGGTTGTAGCCGAGGCCGGCACCGGTGTAGCGGTAGCGGGTCTGGAACATTTCCGGAAGCAGCGCACCGCAGGGGCCGTACGCGATTCCGAAGATCATCAGCGTGCCGAACATTCCGAGGATGAACGCGATCGGTGTTCCGGTGTCCAGGAGCGGGAACAGAACGAGCGCCCACACCACAGCGAGACCACACGAGATCATGATGACCTTGCGACGCCCGATGCGGTCCGAGTACAAGGCGGAGACGATGATCGCCGCACCGAAGACGAAGGCCGACGCGATACCGACCGACAGGACGAACGGGCGGGAGAAGCCGAGGGTCTTGGTTCCGTAGCTCGTGAGGAACGCCGTGCCCATGTAGAAGAACGCGAACAGGCAAGCGAGGGCGCCGGCCGAGAGCAGGATTTCCTTGGTCTGGAATCGCCAGGCATCCAGGAACGGGAGGGTGCGCGGTGCTTCGTTCTTCTGCTCGGCGACGCGCTCTGCCTGCTCCGCCTTGAAGACCGGGGTCTCCTCGATAGCGAGTCGCATGTAGAGGCCGATGCCGACCAACACGATGGAGAACAGGAACGGGATACGCCAGCCGTAGTCGAGGAAGGCCTGATTGGTATCGCCGAGAACAGCGCCGGTGATGAGGAAGGTACTGCTCGAGAGAACGAAAGCGATTGCGGGGCCGAGCTGCGGGAACATCGCATACAGACCACGTTTGCCCGGTGGGGCGTATTCAGCGGTGAGCAGGGTTGCGCCCGCCCATTCGCCACCGACCGCGAAGCCTTGGCCGAATCGCAAGAGCACCAGGATGATCGGAGCCGCAACACCGATGGTTGCCGCACCGGGCAGCAAGCCGATCAGGAGCGTCGAGATACCCATGAGCAGGAGCGTCGAGATCAGAGTCTTCTTGCGACCGATGCGATCACCGAAGTGTCCGAACAGCATTGCGCCGACGGGCCGCGCGATGAATGCGACTGCGAAGGTCGCAAACGATGCGACGGTTCCCGCGGTGGCACCGAGCGCGGGGAAGAATACCGTCGGAAAGACAAGTGCCGCAGCGGTTCCGTAGATGAAGAAGTCGTAGAACTCGATGGTCGTGCCGATGCAGCTCGCGATCGCGACGCGCCGCACACTGGTGGTGTTCTGCGGGGGTTGCGTCGCACCTGCGGCACTCGCACCCCCGGCGCCGGCGGCACTGGTGCCGCCCGTGGGAGAGACTGTGGTCACTCGATTCCTCCGTGGTCCCGTGGTGTCGCCCTGTGGGCATCACCGTCGATAAGAGGAAAGGTAGTGATGTGGCTCACCCCCGCACTACCCCCGAAAGGGGGTGAAGTGATCTGAATCACGACTTGTATGCAATGGTAACGAGTTTCACGGCCGCTGACATGCCACAGGCCGTCCGATTCGTTCTCACGAATCGGACGGCCCATTGTGAACGGCGTCAGGGTAGAACGCTACGGATCAAGCCTTACCGGCAGCCCCGAACAGCTCCTGACGGATCTCCCCCCACACCGTGGCATAGGAGTCGATGATCGGTTCCGAAATCCACTTGGACTCCCCCGCTTGAACTTTCGCGAGAGCGTCCGAGAAGAGATCCTGGTAACGAGACAACCGCGGAACGAAAGCCGACAGATCGTCGAACAGGTTTGCAGCCCGGCGATCCAGCTCTGCAAGGGAATCCGCGTCTGCGCCGTCGACGAGTGCGACGAACTCGGCGTCCAAGGGAAGGAACGCCTCGTACACCTCACCGATGGAGTCCTCGTCGATCGAGACCCGCTCCGCGTCCAACTGATCTTCGAGTTCTGACAAGCCCTTCTCGGTCAGGCTGATGGCGTCGTCCGATTCGACCGCTTTGCCCTGCTCGACAAGTGCGTCGTACGCAGCTTGACCGGACGCTGCGCTGACGCCCAAGTGCTCGGCCAGGACCACCGCTCCGACCCGCTCCTTGAGACGTACTGCTTGAAGCAGCGCCAATTCGTCCACGTTGCCAGCGAAGGCCATCGATTTCTCCTACTCACGTGCCGCCTCTGCGGCTCCAGCATGTCAGCGGACACCCACCGGTTTCCGCAGCCCGACAAAGGGCTCGACAGAATCAGATCACACGCTGATCGATCGTTGTGAAGTCACTGCGACAAGCCGCCTATCAGGCAACGGAATCGACCTGATCGGGGATCACGCTGCCGTCCGCACGAGTTACGGCGCCTTTGGCCCCGGCCGCGTCGGTGTAGGCCTCGGTCGAGCAGTGATAGGGGGCATCTGCCTGGGCTTTGGGTTCGATGAACATGGGGTTGACCAGCCATTTCCCGTCACTGTTGTCGTAGGCATTGCACATCAGTTCGGGATTGTTCCGGTTGATCACCAGACGCGCACCGGTCGCATCTCCGAGAAAAGTCACGTCGGTGACGGAATCACCGGCAGCAAACACCTGACGCCGATCGGCAGGCAACTGCTCGAACGCCGTAGGCCCTTGGACCCCGTAGACAACCTCGTTGACCTGGCACCGCTTGCCGTCGATGTACGGAATGACCGAGTCGTCACCGTCCGCAACACCACCACATCCACGCAGGCGCCCGGACAGAACACCGTCCTCGACGATGGGCCGCACGCCCATCACGTGATCGGCGTCCAATCCCAGCTGTTCCGCCCAGACTCGAACGACCGGTTCGGCCGACGCGGAGATGATCCGCACGTCGAACCCATGAGCGCCGAGAGACTTCACCAAATCTTCGATCTGCGCGTAGTAGCGCACCGAGCCGTCGACTTCCGTCGTACCGACGATCTGATCGGATCCTTCTGCAGCAGTGAGATTCTCGGCACGCGCTGCGCGCGCGTACTCGGTGACCTCATCCTCGGTGTGCCCCGCCATCAACTGCACGGCCCACGCATACGCGGCCTTGGTCCGGCGGTGATCGTAGCCGTCGAATGCGGCCTGACCGTCGCGCGTCTTCTCCTCGAGCACCGCAACGATCTCGTCCGCGCAGTCCAAGTCGGTACTGGTTGCCAGGGGTTGACCCGGGGCGGTCTCCGAGCCACACGCGGCGGAAAGGGCGGCAGCGCCCGCTGGAGTCATGAAGCGACTGGTGGTTACCCAGTCGCCCCCGGCGGGCTGTAACACCTTGTTGTTCTTGATCATCCAGAATGCAGTTGCGCTTCCGATGTCGTTCTTGACAACTGTGTTGTCCCAGTCGAAGAGCGCCAACGGAGCACCGTCATCGACATCACCCGCAGCTCCACACGTTCCGAACTCCGTCATCATGGCATCCAACCTCACACGGTTGTCGCCGTACCACGCCAAACTGGGATCCAACGCCGCGCAGGATGAACCACTCTGCGCCGCATCCTCTTTCGTGGCGCTCTCGGCCGAACTACATGCAGTTGCACTCAACAGGACACTACCTACGGCCAACGCGCACAGGGCGCGGGCATGCAGCGAACGGAACATCGATTCCCTCATTTTCGTCGTGATTCGGGTACGACGGCATACCCGAGTGTCGATCGACCCGGGTATGCCGTGCAGCTGTCAACTAATCGAGCGTCAACACTTCGCCCGACGCAACGGCGTCGGCGCGAGAGGTGTCCTTGAGGTCGACACCGGAGCGGCCCAATTGGCGCGCTCCCGCCACCAGCCCAAGGACAACACGAGCAGCCTGCTCGTATCCGAGACCCTCGGGTGGGTGGACATTGGAAATGCAGTTTCGATCCGCGTCGGTGCGACCGACGCGCGGGAGGTGAGTCAGATAGATACCGACGCTGTCCGCAACGGAGAGCCCTGGACGTTCGCCGATCAGGACGATCGCCGTCTGCACTCCCATCGCTGCGGCGATGTGATCGCCCAGCGCCACACGGGCGTTGGTCGCAATCACGGGCGGCGCGATGGAGTACCGCTCCCCCAACAGCGTGACCAACGCGGACAGGAGTTGCTCGCCGTGGTCCATCAGTGCTCGCGGGGAGAGTCCGTCGGCGAGGATGAACCCGATTTCCTTGTCGGAACTCGAGATCGCGCTCAGGTCCGCGGGCCGGCGCCCTAGGTCGGGCCTCCGGAGATACTCGCTGCGGGTGGAGACGCTGCTCGCGACCACCACCGGAGCCCCGATACCCACCCCTTCGACCCGACTGGCGAGAGTCTCGGAATCGAGAGGCTCGTGGACCGCGTCGCGAGCTGCGGCGTGCGCCGCCTTGAATTCGAGAACCCGCTTGGTGGGCAACGAATCACCGGCGCGGCCCAACCCGATGCGCGATTGTGTGGTCTTGCGCAGTGGACCCCAGAAATCGAGGATCGGTGCCTGATCTTCTGTCATGAGTTCACCGTCAGAGCTCGCAGCGGCGACATCTCGGCATCGATCGGAAGAACCCGACCGTTTGCGTCGGTCATCCCCAAATTGTGGAGCCAGGTCTCGAACTCCGGGGCAGGCTGCAAGCCGAGAACCTTACGCACGTACAGCGCGTCGTGGAACGCCAGACTTTGATAGCCGAGCATCACGTCGTCGGCGCCGGGCACCGCGATCACGAACGCCGCGCCGGCGACGCCCAGCAAGGTGAGCAGGTTGTCCATGTCGTCTTGATCGGCTTCGGCGTGGTTGGTGTAGCAGACGTCCACTCCCATCGGCAGCCCGAGGAGTTTCCCGCAGAAGTGATCTTCCAAGCCCGCGCGAATGATCTGCTTGCCGTCGTAGAGATACTCGGGACCGATGAAGCCGACCACGGTGTTGACCAGCAACGGTTCGAGATCACGTGCCACCGCGTATGCCCGGGTTTCGAGCGTCTGTTGATCGACCGGGGCTCCGCCGGTGCCGTAGTGGGCACCTGAACTGAGGGCGGATCCCTGCCCCGTCTCGAGGTACATGACGTTGTTGCCGACCGTTCCGCGGTTCAAGGAGCGCCCGGCCTCGTTGCCCTCACGCAGGAGCGGAATATTCACTCCGAAACCGGAATTGGCGCCTTCGGTACCGGCAATCGATTGGAAGACCAGATCGACCGGCACCCCCGATTCGATCAGTCCGATCGTGGTGGTCACGTGCGAGAGCACGCACGACTGAGTCGGGATCTCGAATCTCTGACGGATGTCGTCGAGCAGGTGGAGCAGATCCGAGGTGGCCTGGGGCGAGTCCGTCGCGGGGTTGATACCGATGACGGCGTCGCCACATCCCATCAGGAGACCGTCGAGCGTTGCCGCCGCAATGCCGCGTGGATCGTCCGTCGGGTGATTCGGCTGGAGTCGAGTGCTCAGCCGTCCAGGTAGCCCGATGGTCGTGCGGAACCCCGCGGTGACCGTGACGGCCTTCGCGACGGCGATCAGGTCCTGATTGCGCATGATCTTGCTGACCGCGGCAACCATTTCCGGGGTGAGTCCGGGACTCACGGCGGACAAGCGTGCGGAAGCTTCCGGCGCCGACGCAGTCTCGAGCAGCCAGTCCCGCAGTCCGCCAACCGTCAGGTGGGCCACCGGTGCAAAGGCGAGGCGATCGTGGCTGTCGATGATGAGCCGAGTTACCTCGTCGTCCTCGTACGGAACCAACAGATCTTCGAGGAATACGGTCAGCGGAAGGTCAGCCAGAACCCATTGAGCAGCAGCACGTTCGGCGTCGGAGCTTGCCGCGCATCCGGCGAGCTCGTCGCCCGAGCGCAGCGGTGTCGCTTTTGCCATCAGATCGACGAGACCGTCGAACGAGTAGTTGGTTCCGGATACCTGCTGGTGATACTTGGCCATCCCGCGACTCATCCCAATTCTTCTTCCGCCTGTGCAAGTACAGCAAACTCCTCGTCCGGCGAGTTGGCAACAAGGTGGTGGCGACTGTAGAGACCGAAGTACGCCATGAGGACTCCGAAGGCAACCAAGGTCAACAGTGCTGCAACGGGATCGACCAGGAAGGTGGCCACCACCGATACTGCCGCGATCACGAGCGCAAACGAGGTGGTGGCGATACCACCGGGCGTACGGTACGGGCGCGGCATGTTCGGCTCGCGCTTACGAAGGACGATGTGACTCACCATCATCAGGACGTAGCTCACTGCCGCGCCGAACACGGCCATGTTGAGCAACATGGCACCTTCACCGGTGAGTGAGAGCGCGAAGCCGATGATTCCGGGAACGACGAGAGCGAGAGTGGGTGCCTTGCGCTTGTTGGTCACCGACAGGTTTTTCGGCAGGTAACCGGCGCGGGAGAGCGCAAACGTCTGACGGGAGTACGCGTACATGATCGAGAAGAAGCTCGCGACCAGACCGGCGAGGCCGATGTAGTTGACGGCCTTCGCCGCTCCGCTGTCCCCCAGAGCCTCGACGAGCGGATTTCCGGAGGTCGACAGGGCGTCGGCGCCGAGCGCACCGGTGGCGAGGAAGAGAACCGTTGCGCCTGTGACGATCAGGATCAACATGCTGATGATGATGCCGCGGGGTACGTTCTTCTCCGGCTCACGCGCTTCCTCGGCGGCCAGTGGCACACCCTCGACAGCAAGGAAGAACCAGATCGCGAAGGGCACGGCGGCCCAGATTCCGAGCAGACCGAACGGCAGGAACGACGAAGATCCGACCGCGCTGGTGTCGACGGCGATATCGGTGAGGTTGGACGAATCGAAAAGGCCGACAGCCGAAACCGCGAACACGACCAGGCCGACGAGTGCAATGGCGGTGATGATGAACATCGCCTTGAGTGCCTCACCGGCGCCGGTGAGGTGAATACCGATGAAGATCGCGTACACCGCGAGGTACACCCACCACCCGTCGGTGATCCCGAACAGGTTCAGGGATTCGACGTATGCACCGATGAAGGTCGCGATCGCCGCGGGCGCGATCGAGTACTCGATGAGAATTGCTGTGCCGGTGGCAAATCCGCCCCAAGGCCCCATGGCCCGTCTGGCGAAGGTGTATCCGCCACCCGCGGCCGGAAGCGCCGACGACATCTCGGCCATACCGAGCACCATCGCCAGGTACATACCCGCGATGACAACCGCCGCGATGAGAAGGCCACCGAAACCACCTTCGGCCAGACCGTTGTTCCAGCCGGCGTAGTCGCCGGAAATCACATAGCTGACGCCCAACCCCGCAAGCAGCACCCACCCCGCTGTTCCCTTTCGGAGGGTTCGTTTCTCCAGATACGAATTGTCTTCCGCATGGAAGTCTGCGCCGTCGTGGTGTGCACCCGCGGCACCGGCGTTTTTGCCGGTTGCGTGGTCGGAAAGAGACATGTCCATCCTCTGAATCGGTCAAGAATGAGACGACGCACGGTGGATGCGTCGCGTGAAATGAACGGTATGTGGGCGATGTGCGGAGAAGATCGCCTGGAGATGACCGCGCTGTTAACTGGCTGTCATGTGCGCGGCCCCGAGTCTGTTCAGATCTTCTTCAGGCGGCCGTTCTCAGGATCGGGCGGCCGTGCCCGGCACCGGGCAGGCATCGACGGCCTCGGCGACCACCTGGGGAACCGTCGGAGGCAAAGGTCGCACGCCCGCTTCCCAGTCAGCGCCTACGAGAATGCTCGACGCGCCGAGTGCTTCGTTTTCGTCCGGTGTGAATGCCCTTGCTCGACTGAGGAATCTGAATCCCTCAGGAGACTCCAGGCTGAATCCACTACCGCGGCCGGGCACGACGTCCAGCACCAACTGGGTGTGCTTCCAGGCTTCGAACTGTGATCCGGAAATCCAGACCTGGACTGCGTCGGTTCCGGTGGGAAGGTCTTCGGGAATCTCCCCGACAGCAAGTCGGAGATCGACGATTCCCAGTAGTACGTCGCGGTCCCCGACGATGAATTCGCCTGAGGGATAACACATCGGGGCCGAGCCGTCGCAGCATCCGCCGGATTGATGCATCATCAGTTCGCCGTGAGTCCCGCTGAGGCGGCGCAGGAGGTCAGCCGCCCCAGCGGTGGTCACCAACCGGGGTGGAACGGCGCCGGTATCGGGTGTGTCCGTGGCGCTCATTCCAACCTCCGTGTGTTTGTGCAGGTTTCGCGTGTTGCAGTCGTGCTCACCGGCACCCGCAGCGAGGGGCTCACGGGTGCCGGTGGGTCGATCAGAAGAAGCCCTGAGCCTTCTGGGCGTAGCTGACCAGGAGGTTCTTGGTCTGCTGGTAGTGCGAGAGCATCATCAGGTGGTTCTCGCGGCCGATGCCGGACTGCTTGTATCCACCGAAAGCGGCGTGTGCCGGGTACTGGTGGTACGTGTTGGTCCAGACGCGACCGGCCTGGATGTCGCGGCCCGCGCGGTACGCAACTCCGCCGTCGCGGGACCAGACACCGGCACCCAAACCGTAGAGGGTGTCGTTGGCGATTTCGATGGCCTCGTCGTAGTCCTTGAACGAGGTGACCGAGACGACGGGTCCAAAGATCTCTTCCTGGAAGATGCGCATCTTGTTGTTGCCGGTGAACACCGTCGGCTGGACGTAGTAGCCGCCGGACAGGTCTCCGCCGAGTTCGGCCCGCTCGCCGCCCGTGATGACCTTGGCGCCTTCGGCCTTGCCGATCTCGATGTACGAGAGGATCTTCTCGAGCTGGTCGTTGCTGGCCTGCGCACCGATCATGGTGTCGGTGTCGAGCGGATCCCCTTGGCGCACAGCCTTCGTGCGGATGGCCGCCATTGCGAGGAACTCGTCGAAGATGTCTTCCTGGATCAGCGAACGTGACGGGCATGTGCAGACCTCGCCCTGGTTGAGGGCGAACATCGTGAAGCCCTCGAGTGCCTTGTCCTGGTAGTCGTCGTTGGAGGCGAGGACGTCGGAGAAGAAGATGTTGGGGCTCTTGCCACCGAGTTCGAGGGTCACGGGGATGAGGTTCTGCGACGCGTACTGCATGATCAGGCGACCTGTGGTGGTTTCACCGGTGAACGCGATCTTCTTGATACGCGGGCTCGACGCCAGCGGCTTGCCGGCCTCGACGCCGAAGCCGTTGACGATGTTGAGAACACCGGCAGGCAGCAGGTCACCGATGATGCCGATGAGGTGCAGGATCGACACGGGTGTCTGCTCGGCAGGCTTGAGCACGATGGCATTGCCGGCAGCGAGGGCGGGAGCAAGCTTCCACACGGCCATGAGGATCGGGAAGTTCCACGGAATGATCTGGCCGACTACGCCGAGCGGCTCGTGGAAGTGGTACGCCACGGTGTCGGAGTTGATTTCCGAAAGCGAACCTTCCTGTGCGCGAATGGCTCCCGCGAAGTAACGGAAGTGATCGATGGCGAGAGGAATGTCGGCGTTGAGGGTCTCGCGGATCGGCTTGCCGTTGTCCCACGACTCGGCGAGTGCGATCGATTCGAGGTTCTCCTCCATGCGATCAGCGATCTTGTTCAAGATGATCGCGCGCTCGGCGACCGAGGTCTTGCCCCAGGCCGGAGCTGCTGCGTGCGCTGCGTCGAGAGCGAGTTCGATGTCTTCTGCGGTGGAACGAGCCACGTCACAGAAATTCTGTCCGGTCACCGGTGTCGGGTTCTCGAAGTACTGACCCTTGACCGGAGCAACCCATTCGTTGCCGATCCAGTTGTCGTATCGAGACTGGAAGGACATGATCGCGTCGGCGGTACCTGGGCGGGCGTACACGGTCATTGCAAGCTCCTATGTAAACGTGATCTTCCTGGGCGCACCCACCAAATCGGTGACTGCAATCCCACCCCCGGTGGGGTGTGATTCACAACACTAGGAGTTGCAACGTTGCAAGTACGTTGCGTGCGAGAAACGCAGATGATTCTCAGATGCCCAATTGGCGGTCGAGGAGATCAATTCTTGCCTGGACCTGTGAATACAGCGGAGATTGAGGATCCAATGTGGACAGGTAGGCCTCCCACACGACGGAGTCTTCGCGCCCGTGTACGGACGTGGTCCACCGGGCCAGAAGGTTGGCGTCACCTCCACGCAGCAGTGCCGCCTGAACCCTGGTGCGTAGCTCTTCCCGCACCTCTTCGATGCCGGGAGAGGCCGAGCCTGCCAGCACCGGGCCCGAATACAGTTTCATCGCCGTCGCCGCGTCTCCGCGATCCAACGCCGCCCGCACGTCGCCGACGTCTGTCGTGAACTCCGTGATGATCCGATAAGGACGCGAAGCCAAACGGTCGGCACCGAAAACCTTACGAAGACGCGACATTTCCGCACGAATGGTCACTGCGTCGAGTTCACCCTCGTCGAGCAGGACCGCAAGGTGGTCGGAGCTGAGACCCTCCGGATGTTCGGAGAGCAGAAGGAGAATCTCGGCGTGACGCTGCGAAATCGGGATGCGGTCACCGCCGCGAACCAGCGTCGGCCGGCCTGCTCCGAATGTTTCGAGGCGCGGAGCCGTGGCGCTGAGCGGGATGGGCGAGTTCAAGAGGTGGAATCGCAATTCCGATTCGGCGGCCGCAACAGTTGCACGGATCAGTGACAGCACTTCGGGAACCGCGACCCTGGGACCACCGGTGATGTCGATGGCACCGAGGATTTGCCCAGTGGTGGGATCGTGGACGGGTGCGGCCGAACAACTCCAGTCGTGCACGGTTCGGTTGAAATGCTCGGATCCGAATATCTGTACGGAGTGATCGAGAGCAAGAGCCGTTCCCGGCGCATTGGTGCCGACACGATCTTCGCTCCAGTCGGCGCCTTCGACGAAGTTCATGGACAACGCCTTGTCCTTGGCCGAATTGTCACCCTCCACCCAGAGCAATCGACCATGTGCGTCGCTGATCGCGATCAGCAATCCGGTCTCGGCAGCATCCTCCACCAGGAGTTTCCGAATCACCGGACGAATCAGTGACATGGGATGCGCGGAGCGATATTTTTCGAGCTCCAACCCTTCGAGCATCTCAGGGTTGCCGACAACATCAGGATTTACTCCCTTGTTGCGGCTCCGCATCCAGGACTCGAGCACGACCGAACGGACATGGGAGTCATCGGTCAGCCCTTGGCCGGGCACGCCGCGGGCATCGATGAACGACTGATGGGCAGACGAAAGTCGCCGCGCAAGTAACGCGACGTCATCGCCTGGCCTGACCGCCACCCACGGGTTGCCAGGCACAGCCTGTTCACGTGCCATATTTTGCGTTCCTCCGCTCCGTGGACCACTGTAACGCCGATCACAGCCAGTAGGCGAGAACGACCATTCGGTTTGACTGCCGACCCAGCCCGCTGCCCCTCGCGGTCACTCGTCACCGAGCAGGATGGCGCCTGCCCGCTCCGCGACCATCACCGCGGTCGCGTGTGGGCCGCGGGTCGGAATCGTCGGCAGGATTGACGTGTCAACAATACTGAGTCCTGCCGCGCCGATCACACGGCACCGATCATCGACGACTGCGAACGGGTCCGATTCGGCGCCCATTACGCAGCTACCGGACATGTGCAAGGACGTGCCGAGGCGAGATTCGATCCACTCGTCGGTGTACTCCACGACGGGGCGGTCGATCAACCCGGTCTCGGCGATCGACTCGAGAAGGTTCTCGGCGATCTGCATTCCTTCCCGAATGGCTGCTCGATCGTGCGTCGACGCGACGTAGTTGTATCGAATACGCGGCGCCCCAGCGGGATCCCCCGATGCCAGTTCGATACTTCCCCGGCTGCGCGGCGCCATGAGGACCACTCCGACGCCGTGATCCATGCGAGGCACACCGGGAACCAAATCCGTGAAAGATGCGGTGTACGGACGGATTTCAAGCTCGGCGAGATTGAGAGCAGTCTCCAGCACCGGTGTCTGCGAGCGAATCGCGCGAGGGGTCGAAAAATGGTAGGGCAGCAGCACTTCCGGATGGTCGACGAAGTTCTGTCCGACGCCAGGTCGGTCGAGAATGACGGAAACTCCTTGCTCTGCAAGTTGTTCCGCCGGACCAACGCCGGAATTCAAGAGAATGTGCGGCGTCGCCACAGCACCCGAACACACGATCACGCGGTCGGCACGAATGCGTCGGACGTTGCCGTCGTCGAGAACGTCGACGCCGATCGCACGGGTTCCCGAGAATACGATGCGAATGACGTTCACTCCGGATTCCACCCGCAAATTCGGGCGGTGCAACGCCGGCATCAGATACCCGATCGCAGTACTGATCCGACGATGATCCGCCACGTTCAGTGGCACTCGGCCGACGCCGAACGAGTCCGGCGCATTCTTGTCGACGTCGTCGGGAAAGCCTGCTGCGAGCGCTGCCGCCTGGAATTCGCCGCTCAGTGGATGCAGTTGGTCCCACGCTCGACGCTCGACCGGGATCGGACCGGCCGTCCCGTGGAACTCGCCCTCGAAATCACGATCCGTCTCAGACTTCTTGAAGTACGGCAAGACGTCGTCGTATCCCCATGAGCTCGGCCAATTCTCGAAATCAGCACGGGTCGCGCGGGTGAAGTACGCACCGTTGACGGCGCCGGACCCACCGAGTGTCCGCCCGCGCGCAATCGTGGACGCCCGACGCGGTGTCAGTTCGACCGGATACGTCCACGTGTATTCGCTCGCAGGTCCGACCGGCAATCGGTACGGATCACCCAGGACGTCCGGAAGTTCGAGCGCCGAACGATATCCACTTCCCGATTCGAGGAGCATCACCGTGGCGGATGGATCTTCACTGAGCCTGGCTGCGACGACGCAGCCACACGTGCCACCACCGACAACCAGGAAATCTGCGTAGTCGGCTTCTGTCACTTGGTGATTCGAGGTTTCAGTGCCGCCCAGTCACGGGCGTCGAACGCACCCCGCCAGAGTCCGGCTCCATACGCGATGTCGTCTGCTCGTTTGAACAAGACGTACCGAACCGGACCCAACCCGCCCGGCTCACGGTGGCGATACCAGTCCACCACACCTTCGGTAACGGCCGCAGCGACGGCCAGTCGCCGAATTCGACGGGAGGCGATCACCGCCAAGAGCGTCACGGGCCAGTAGTGACGACACATCGCCGAGGCGAGTTGCCAGAATCCTCCGACAAACCCCTGCGCAGTGAGGATCGCTGCGATCCGGGTGGGCTGACTCAGGCCGTTGAACATCTTTCGCAGGCGATACACGGTGAAGAGCAGTGCGCCCAACGCACCCGCAAGACCGGAACGGGTCAGTGTTGCGGCGGCGATGCACGCGAAGAGCGTCGAGAACGACATCGCCATCGGCGGAACCGAACCCTCGTGTCTTGCAGCCAACGGCGCCGCACCCGTGCCGTAGAACGCTCTCCTGGCGAACCACTTGTCGAACTGAACTCGATGATCGTGGGCGACATGCGCTACCGGTTCGTACCTCAGTCGCCAACCCGCAGCCTGCAGTCGCCAGCAGAAATCGACGTCCTCGGCTACTTCGAGACTCTCGTCGAAACCGTTGCATTCGAGCGCCACGTCGCGCCGGACGATTACGGCCGCGCTGGGGACATAGGCGACCGGACTGCCCGACTTCACCGCAGCTTCCTTGCGTCCGAGGTCGAGCGACGATCGCATGTTCTCGTACCGCGCCAGCGCCGTCCCGTACGGATCGAGGGCGACGATGCGGGGTGCGACAAGGGCAACCCCTGGATCGCTGAAGTGGCCCAACATCAACTCGAGCCAACCGGCACGCGGTATGACGTCGGAGTCGAGGAAAGCCACGAAACGTGTTTGGGCCGAACGCAATCCCGAGTTTCTCGCTGCCGATGGTCCGCGGGCGCTCTCGTGCCGCACCACTGTGATGGTGCCGGTGCCCGGGCAGGCGCGACGAGGCTCCACCGGCACTTCCGAACCGTCGTCGACAACGATGACGGTCAGATCCTTGAGGACGGGCAGCAACCGTTCGACGCCGGCCTGGTTGTCCTTGACCGGAATCACGACGGTGACATCGGCAGCGGACGGCGTCGACATCGGACGAGGATTCGCGACGCCTGAATCAAGGAGGTGCCGAGCAACCGCAGCGCTCTGCTGATCGACCACCTCGAGGAAGCCGTCACCGATCATCGCCGCAGCCGTCGGAGCCAGCTTGAGCATCCGTGTCGGAGAGCCGCCGATGAGCACCCGGCCGCCCGAGTACGTGCGCACCTTGGGGTCCAACCGAATGCCGAAGCCGTCGGGGAGTCTTGCTGGTCGCATCAGATGATCGTAAGGGACGTAGCCCGTCGTGCTGCCACTCGTCGCAGCCTCGAAAGCCGTCGCAGGTGGACCGTCCGCCCCCACTCGGTCGTGGTCGTCACCGAAGCCTCCCATCTGGACCAGGCTCCCACCGGGCCAGTCCATCCGTCACGCGTCCTACCAACTCACCGAAGATGTATGCGCCGTCTTCGGCGGTAGCCCCGACTGGATTGCCGAGAACGCCGTTTTGCGACACAGCGACCATACCGCCCGAACGCATTCCTGGCATCAGGTCCGCGATAGGAGACAAATTTCCTGTCTCAGCAAGGCTCATGTGCACCAAATCGGGCGAAAGGTGCAGCAATAGGCTCGTTTCAGTGTGTCCCGCGTGCGCATCGGCACCCGCAACAGCGCACGGCACCCACGCGGCGTCACGTCCCTCGTATCGAAGAAGTGCCACAGCTTTGGCCAGCGCGGGACCGTTTCCGCCGTGGCCGTTGACGAACAACACCCGCTTCGTCCATCTGAACGCCGACCTTCCGTATTCCACGACGAGGGTTTCCATGGCCTCGGCACCGATCGAAATCGTGCCGGCAAACCCTTCGTGTTCGCCGCTCGCCCCGTATTCGATAGCCGGGGCAACGACGACGTCGGGCAGAGCCTGTGCGACTGCTCTCGCGATCCGCGTGTCGGTATCGAGAGGCAGGTGCGGTCCGTGTTGTTCGAAAGAACCGACCGGGACCACGACGGTGAGCGCAGTGCCCTCGAGCGCAGGACTCGGGATGGCAGCAAGGTCACGCGGAGAACTCATCCCCCGATCGTATTGTGCACAGCTCCTCCCACTGCAACACTGCGTGCGGATACACCGGGGCATGTTGTGCCCCGGTGTATGAGTTGTCTCAATTCACGCAGCTGTGGGTGGACTGTTCCCGCCGATCGGCCGCTGATACGGGTCGATCGACATCGGCGGATAGAACACCGACTTCCGATCCGGGCCGATCTCCACCCGCCACTGCGTGTGGTGCAACGTCCGATGATGATGACCGCACAACAAGATCAGATTATCGAGATCTGTTGGGCCACCATCATTCCAATGAACAATATGATGGGCATCGCACCACCCCGATGGCGTTCCACACCCCGGAAACGCGCACCCACCATCACGCACCGCCAACGCCCGCCGCTGCGGAACCGTCGCTGTTCTCGCTTCCTTACCACAGTCGAGCGGAACACCATTCTCGTCCAACAAGATCCGGGTGACCGTGCAGTCGCAGGCGAGCATCCGGGCAGTATCGATACTGATCGGACCTACCCAATCCGTCCACGCGAACCCGAGTTCCTCGGTGGACGGCAACAGATCTTTCAGAGCTTTGAGATCGGTCATGTCTTTCGCACTGGCAGTGACCGTGATGTGCGGTTTCACCCCGCCCTCGATCGGACCCAACCCCGCCCGCTCATCCCGCCGCAGTAGTTCACAGAACCCGTCGGCACGCCGTAAAGCCGGAGTACGCGTGTCCTTGACGCCGTCCTTCTCCGGTGTCGGAGCCGACAGGCTCGACAACAACGTGATCAACCGCGCCCCGTTCACCGCATCCAAATCACCCTTCACAGACACACGCCCGTACAAGCCTTTCGAGGCATAGAACTCGTTACGTTCGGAATCCTCGCCGACCGGAACTCCGTCCTCGCGTGTGCCGTACTGCTTCTCGATCCGCCGAATCGCAGCCCGCACCGCATCACAATCCGCAATACTCTTCGACGCCAACCCCAACAAGATCCCGCGAGCCTTGTCCACATCCGCCAGCGACATGTTCTTCGGCGGATGCTGACAAAACGACGCCACCTGCCGGGCCTTCAACGCATCCACATCACCACGATGAAAAGCATCGCCCACCACAGGTTCGAGCATCAACAACCGCGCCAACCCGACCAGCAGACTGCACTCACCGATCTCCAGATTCGCCGAACCGTGCAACCACTGCGCGATCGCCCGAAAACCCTTCCCGCCGAGAACATCCCGGGAAAACAACTCCACGATCAACAGCACCATCCGCGACTGCAACTCGTGCCGGACACGCACCAGACCCAGAACCTCACCCTCGAGGTCCTCACCATCCAGCTGCCACGCATCCCGACTGTCCATACCGAAATCTTAATCGAACATACTTTCGATAACCAGGGACAAACCGGACGACTTATATCGCCAACGCAGCCCGATGCCCCTCGATGACGGCTGCATGTGAACGTCTCGGGGACAACGCATCACCGATGCGAAATATCTCGAAAGAACATCCCTGCAAGGTGTTCCACAAATCGTCGACAGGTTCCTGCTGTGTCGCGAAGACCACCCAGTCGACCGCAACTTCCTCGACCACACCCATCGGAAGGTGAACCAAGCTCACGAGCGGCGAAGCCCCACCGGCCA
The DNA here is from genome assembly GCF_036541985.1 of Rhodococcus sp. IEGM 1306. Lineage (NCBI taxonomy): Bacteria > Bacillati > Actinomycetota > Actinomycetes > Mycobacteriales > Nocardiaceae > Rhodococcus > Rhodococcus sp. IEGM 1306. The sequence goes on along the minus strand of NZ_JAZHFF010000004.1, from coordinate 550,082 downwards.
CCGACGTCACCATCAGATCCGTCCGTTGCATGATCGACTTCTCGAACGCCCGGCGGTTCCACCCCTCGAAATCCAGGGTGATGCTCAGATCTTGGGCAACCACCATGCCGTTGGTCGCGATCGTGACAATGCAACCTCGGTCAGCGAGGAATTCCGCCACCGACGTGCCCTGATGGAATCCCAACTCGTCGTACACGAGCACCGTTCCACTCGGCAGAACCCTGCCGTCGAGAACGTCTCGAACACTCACCACACGCTCTGATCCACGCCCCCAGGCCGGTCGAACAGGCCGCGCTCCGGTTGCAATCACGACCACGTCGGGCGCCTGCTCCTCCACGATCGCGCGATCAGCTCCAGCACCCAGCTCGATCGTCACACCGCTTCGGCGACACTCCGATTCGAGATTCCGGACGAGGTCGGCGAGCTCGCGGCGAGCCGATACCACCGAGGCGGTGAGAATCTGTCCGCCAAGTCTTCGTTCACGCTCGAACAGCGTCACCGCATGACCTCGCTGGGCCGCGGTGGCCGCAGCTTGCAGGCCGGCCGGGCCTCCGCCGACCACCAGCACAGTGCGACCTCGTCGCCGCGGCATCGGCAGCGGTACCGATTCCCGACCAGCGCGCGGGTTTTCCGTGCACCCCAACCAACGTCCCAGACCCATCCGCCCGACACATTCCTGGTTGCAGGACAGGCAGGTTCGCACCTGTGCCGATTGTCCGGCACGCGCCTTGTTCACAAAATCCGGATCGGCGATCTGCCCGCGAACTACGCCCACCAGATCGCACACACCGTCCTCGAGCGCAGCTTCAGCGTGCTCTGGTGTCTTGAAACGGCCGACACCGACGACCGGAAGATCGACCGCTTCCTTGATCGCAGACGGGACGAAGTTGGCGTAGCCAGTGGGCACCGCCATCGACGCTTCGACCAGATGCAATGTTTCCGTGGCCATTCCGACGGTGGTGTTGATGTAGTCGACGTGACCGTCAGCTTCGACGAGTCGGGCGGTGGCTACTGCGTCGGACAGTTCGATCCCACCCCGCGTTCCTTCGTACCCACTGAGGCGCACGCCGAGCACACGATCCGGACCGATGGCCTCACGCAGTACCCCGAGCACTTCGAGAAGGAAACGCGCACGATGTGCCACGCCCCCGCCGTAGCGATCGGTGCGCAGGTTGGTCGAGGATGCGAGAAACGCGCGCACAATGGACGACTGCGACGCCTGCAGTTCCACCCCGTCGAAGCCACCGGCGACGCAGTTGCGCGCAACAAGGGCGAACCCTTCGAGAATCTCGGCGATGTCCGCGTCGTCGACAGCCTTGGGCACCTCGCGGAACAACGGATCGGCGACGGCGCTCGGCGCCCACAGAGGCAATCGTGAGTAGGTTCCAGCGCCCTGACCCCCATTGTGGTTGATCTGCGCGAGAATCGATGAACCATGTGCATGAACGGCGTCGGTGATCCGCCGGTATCCCTCGATCGCTTCGGGCCGATAGCCCGCAATCATCTTCTCGTACGGTCGATCCGAAGGATGCGTCGAGTGCTCCTCGGTGATGATCAGACCCGCACCACCGCGTGCCCGCGCCTCGTAGTAGCTCGCGTGCTGCTCCGTCGGCAACCCGCTCTCCGCGTAATTGGTCAGGTGCGCGGAGAACACGACCCGATTGCGGAGTGTCAGGTTGCCCAGGCGCAGTGGCGCGAAGAGGCGCGGGTACGGCGTCATCAGACCTTGGAGTTTCCTTGATCGAGCGCGATATGACTTGCCGTGACGGTGCGTGAACCGTCACCGGCAAGCCACAGGACGGTGTCGGCGATCTCGTCGGGTTCGGCGAACGCGATGTCCGAGAGGATCGGAGTGAAGTTGGGAAGGTACTGCGGGAACTTGGCAAACACCTCGAGCGCACCCTGGTCGACACCCATCGGCGTATTGACTCCGTAAGGATGGATCGAGTTGACCCTGATCTTGTACTCCCCCAGTTCCTTTGCCGCGGCCTGCGTCAGACCGACGAGACCGAACTTGGCGCTCGCGTAGTGCGCTTGCCCGGGCAGTGCCTTGAGTCCTGCCACCGAACTGACCACGATGATCGATCCACCGCGCCCACCTTCGATGATCGCCGGTACCGAGGCCTTGAGGGTTTTCCAGACTCCGGTCAGGTTGATGTCGATCAGGGTTTCCCACTGCACGTCCGACATTTCCCAGAATCGATTCCAATTACAGACCCCGGCATTGGCGACCACGATGTCGAGACGTCCGAACTGCTCGACACCGTCCTTGACCACCGCGGTGAGCGCTGCACCGTCACGGACATCGACCTCGCGAGCGAGGATCTTCCCACCCTCCGCTTCGACCAGACGTACCGTCTCGGCAAAGTCCTCGGAAGTTGCTGCGTCGTAAGAATTGTCCGACGCCACCGACGCGCACACGTCGACTGCGATGATCGCTGCTCCCTCGCGCGCCATCTTGACTGCGTGCGCACGTCCTTGACCGCGCGCTGCGCCGGTGATGAAAGCAACGCGACCTTCGAGCGAACGAACTGAACCCTGTGTCATGAGATAGCCCTCTCTGCAGAATTGAAACTCGTTCTAGTAGTAAACCCTGCAAAGCGCCCTTCGCGGATGGATTCGAGAACAGTTCTCGGGGCAACCGAGTCACCCACCTGGATGTCGGCCGCTTCCTTCAGCATTTCGTTCGGCAGACGGGGCGAGCAGTCGATCACCACTTCACACGCGAGCTGTGACCGCTCGCCGGTATGAACGTGCTCGACGCAGACGGCCCCTGAGGCGATTTCGACGACACGCGACGCGAGCACCCTGGTGATCCCGGCCCGCTGGATGCGAGTGTTGGCGCCGACCAGATCCCCACTCGCGCCGAGCCGCGAGCCGACGATGCTGTCCGGGGTGACAATCGAGACGGAAGCGCCCTGGGCCGCGAGTGCTTCTCCGAGGGCCACTGCGACCGGTCCACCGAGCGGATCGATCAGCACGACCGGACCCGGCCCCACGGGGCTCAACTTCTCGAAGGTTTCCGACGCATCCAGCCACCGAACCGAGTCGTCGACCGGATACGTCGGCGGCCGCGCAGCACTACCGGTGGCCACCACAACCAGCTCGCCCCGACGGCGTGCCTCGCCCAGGTCCTGCACGTCGACCGCCGCCTCGGTCCGCATCGTCACGCCGCTACGACGGCATTCGTCCTCGAGCCACTGCGCGAGGAGTGCGAACCGGCCGCGGCCGTCACCTCGCGCAAAAGTTCGGATCATGCCGCCGAACTGCGATGAACTCTCGACGAGTGTGACCGAGTGTCCCGCCACCGCTGAGATCCGCGCCGCCTCCATCCCGGCGGGGCCACCCCCCACGACCAGCACGGCTCCCGGTGTCGAAATCTGCTCTCGCTCATCGAGGTCCACCGACTCGAAACCCGCGCTCGGATTCCCGACGCACGTCACGACAGGATTTCGAGGATCACGCACGAGGCACGTCTGATTGCAGAGCACACACGGCCGGGGCCGATCGCCGCGCTCAGCTTTCACGACCAGGTCCGGGTCTGCGATCTGGGCCCTGGTCATCTCGACGAACTCGGCTACTTGCAGTGCTGCGTGAGCGTCGGCGATGTCCACGACGCTCCCCTGCAGGACAACGGGAATCGACACCGCGGCCTTGATCTCACGGCACAGATCGAGGTTGAAGTTCGTCGGGCAGTGAAAGTCGGGGCGGTACCTGTCAGACGAATAGAGTCCGCCACGAACGACAACAAGGAGATCGAGGAGCGGAGACACTTCACGCGCAATACCGATGGCAAGATCGGGCGTCAGGCCCGCCCATGGCGCTTCCTCGTCGCAGGACAACCGCAAGGAGACAACGCGATCCGGTCCTAGTTCGTCACGCACGGCCGAAAGGATCTCGCGAACAAGGGCAACGCGATCAGTACCGTATCGGTCGTGCCGAGTGTTGGTCAGGCCCGAAAGGAATTGCCGCAGAATACTTCGAGGGCCGGCATCGAGTTCCACTCCGTCCATTCCCGAAGCGACGGCCAGCGCCGACGCTTCGCAGAAGCCGGCTGTCAGCTGGTCGATTTCCGGCTGCCCCATTGCCATCGGCAATTCGCGAGTCACCGGGTCGGCCACTCTTGACGGTCCCCACAGCACCGATTGAGAGTATGCACTGGAACCCTGCATCCCGGTATGCCCCAGCCCGGCAAGAACCAACGCTCCGTACGGAGCGCACGCAGTCGCGATCGACTGCCACCCCCGGCCACATTGCGACGCCAGCGGTGCCCGCTCGTACGGCCAGTCGTCGGCAAGTACCGACGCCACTTCGGTGACGACGATCCCGGCACCGCCTTCGGCGCGGCGCTGGTAATACGCCCGGTGCCGATCGGAAAGCGAGCGCCTCACAGCAAGATTGGTCTCGTGCGGACCGAAAACAACCCTGGACCGGACTCTGCGTCCGGCCAGGGTTGTGTGTTCGTGAAGGCTCAACTCACAGCTCGATCAGAGCCGGAGATTCAGCTCGCACCCAGCGTGCGGGTGAAGCCTTCCGGGATCACCAGATCCGCCGGGCTCAGCTCGGTGATGGACGAGTGGCCGAGACCCATCAGCCCCGAGTCGATGCCCATCCGCATCAGGTCGAGCACGTTCTCGACACCGGCCTGGCCGTTCGCCGAGAGACCCCACAGGTAGGCGCGCCCGAGCATGACGGCCTTGGCTCCGAGTGCGAGTGCCTTGACGACATCGCCGCCGCGTCGAATACCGCCGTCGAGAACAACTTCCACCTGATCGCCCACGGCCTCGGCGATGTCCGGGAGCACGCGGATCGGCGCCGGGGTGCCGTCGAGGTTGTTACCACCGTGGTTGGAGACCGAGATAGCGGAGACACCGGCGTCGACAGCTCGCTTCGCGTCGTCGATGCGCATGATGCCCTTGAGCATGAACGGTCCACCCCACTGCTCACGCAGCCAGGCGATGTCTTCCCACGTCGGAAGCGGAGTCTGCATCCACTCGCCGTACGCGCCGAAGAACGTCGGTGCCGGCTGGCCGGGAGCCGCGAGGTTGGGTGTGGTCAGATCCGGGATCTTGCCGGTCTTGGCGAACTCCAGCAACCACTTCGGACGCATGATGCCCTCGGGAGCGAACTGGAACATCGCCTTGAGATCCATCTTCTCGGGGATGGACGGGCTGCCCCAGTCGCGACCGTACGAGAAGGACCAGTCGGTGGTGATGATCAGGCCCTTGGCACCGGCAGCGCGAGCGCGCTCCATACGCTGGAGAAGCACGTCGCGGCTGCCGACCCAATACATCTGGAAGAAGACCTGCGGGTTGGCCGCGGCAACTTCTTCGATGGACTTGCTGGCGAAAGAACTCAGTCCGATGGCTGTTCCCCGTGCTGCAGCCGCACGAGCTACAGCTACCTCACCATCGGGGTGCACTGCCTGCACACCGGTCGGTGAAATCATGACGGGCAACGAAATGTCCTGGCCCATAATGGTGGTGGACATCTCGCGCTTGTCCGACAGTCCCGCAGCGTGGGGAGCGAAACCCAGTTCGCTGAATGCCGCGACGTTGTCGTCGACAGTCAGCCCTTTCTCGGATCCCGCCACCAACGCCGCGTACACGGACTTGGGCAACCTCTTCTTCGCACGGCGCTGTGCTTCTGCCACCGTCTCGAAGAAAGCATTCTTAGCCATTGAACTGACCTCTCTGGGGTGCAGCTTTCGCCGCACTGTCGGTATCGCGCAGTAGTTACTGCATTCCCGCAAGCGGGTTTTCGTCACAAATCTTGGCGGGCGGACGCATCATCAGTGTCAGGGGCACCGATGCACGTGGGGTCTTACGTTGACCGGAACGGGAGTGATCGACACTGGACTTCGGGACCTCTCCCGCCGACGCCAATGCCATTTCACCGTTGCCGATGACGCACTCGGGGTCGGGTCCGTCCATCGGCAGTCCGGTGAAGAACTTGGCCGCCATGCAGCCGCCGCGGCAGGAGTCGTAGTGGTTGCACTTGCTGCAGGCGCCACCGGTCTGCGGCGAGCGCAGCTCCTCGAACAGGTCCGAGTGCTGCCAGACTTCCTGGAATCCACCGTCTTTCACGATGTTTCCGGCAAGGAACTGCTCGTGAATCGCGAACGGGCACGCGTACACGTCACCGACCGGATCGATCAGGCACACGACTCGCCCCGCACCACAGAGATTGAGACCAGGCAATGCATCGCCGAAGGCGGAGAGGTGGAAGAACGAGTCGCCCGTCAGGACGCCTTCACCATTGGCCACCAGCCAGTTGTAGAGCTCACGCTGCTGCTCGGGGCGTGGGTGCAGGTCGTCCCACACGTCGGCGCCGCGGCCCGAAGGACGCAGTCGAGTGATGCGCAGGGTCGCGTCGTACTTGTCCGCGAGAGCCTTGAACTCGTCGAGCTGACTGACATTGTGCCGCGTGACGACCACCGAAATCTTGGCGTCCTTGAAGCCGGCTTCCTTCAGGTTCGCGAGAGCGCGCTCAGCCATCGCGAACGAACCAGGCCCGCGCACAGCGTCATTGACCTCAGCGGTGGCACCGTCGATGGAAATCTGCACGTCGACGTAGTCACTGGCGGCGAGGCGCGCCGCGACCTTCTTGTCGATCTTCACTCCGTTGGTGGAGAACTTCACACCGACCTGGTGGTCCGTCGCGTAGTCGACGAGCTCCCAGAAGTCGGAGCGTACCGTCGGCTCGCCGCCACCGATGTTGACGTAGAAAACCTGCATACGCTGCAGCTCGTCGATGATGGACTTGCACTGTTCGGTGCTCAGCTCGTTGGGGTCACGACGACCCGAAGACGAAAGGCAGTGCACGCAGGACAGGTTGCAGGCGTAGGTGAGTTCCCACGTCAGGCAGATCGGGGCGTCGAGTCCGAGTTCGAACTGATCGACGAGGCGACCCACCTTGGCGGGCGGGGAGGGCTGTTCAAGAACTGAGGTCATGGCTGTGTCCTCGCGAAGAAATGAAGCGGGCGAACGTGCAGAAGGGCTGTTCCGCACGTGGGGGCGAGCGTCTGGCTCAGACAGGCACGATCATGTGCGAATCGGCGAGAGTGCTCAGCGCGCGGGCATATTGGGGAGCCGCGTCATCTTCGATGCCCTGCGCACGTAGTGCGGACCGGACATCAGGATGGTCTGGCAACGCCTTGACCACCGCAACGATGGTCGTGTTCTTCAGGAACGACAGCTTGCGCGTTCCGAAGTGGTAGAGCAACGCCCCGAAAGGTTCGGGGCGAAGCGCTACCTGCGGGTGGAGTTTCCACCCCGCATCGAGATCCAAAGCAGACACGGTCAGTACACGCCGCACATGCCGTCGATGGAAACTTCCTCCACGAGGGACTCCTCGACGAGGTCGTTCTCGAGCGCCTTGTTGTCACGATCTGACATGGATTCCTCCTGCGGTCGCACTCCGTCTGGAAGTCTGTAGATCAGACTTCCAACCTGGGAGTTGGTGGTCACTAGTGGGACTTCACTGTGACTCGGTTCACCACTGTAATGGCATCGAGTGCAGAATGACACACATGGAGCGAAAAAAGTATGCGTAGCCGCAAGAAACCGTCCGCTCGGATAGGTCGTCGCCCCTCCACAACGAAGGAGGGAATCAGCACGATCGGCATCGAACTGTTCTCCACAGTCGGCTTCAACGAGGTGAGCGTCGATCAGATAGCCGACGCCGCCGGCATCGCGCGTCGGACCTTCTTTCGCTACTTCCCGTCCAAGAACGCAGTTCCCTGGGGAGACTTCGACGGGCATCTCGACGAGATGCGCGAGCACCTGGACTCACTGCCCGCCGACATCCCGTTGGTAGACGCACTCGAATCCGCATTGCTGACGTTCAACACCTTCCCACCGGAAGAGACTGCGGTACATCGCAAACGGATGGAATTGATCCTCGAAGTTCCGACACTTCAGGCATACTCTGTGGTGATGTACGAAGGTTGGCGGCAGGTGGTCGCCGACTACGTCGCACGCCGAATGGATCTCGAGCCGACCGATCACGGCCCACGCACGGTCGGCTATCTTCTGCTCGGGGTCGCCATGTCGGCGTACGAACAGTGGCTCACCGACGATTCACTCGAGCTACCGGAACTCTTGAAAACGGGTACGCAGTCCCTGCGGACCGGCATCAGCACCTGAGAAAGCATCACCACCTGAGAAAGGCGATCATGTCCACCACCACGAACGAACCGGTCCTGGATTCGCTGGCACCGTCGACGCCGGGCTTGTGGTCGTTCGGGCATGTCACCGTCGAACGCGTCGAGTCCGGTCCGATCTCGCTGGATCGCCGAGGCGGTCGTCTCCACGTCAGACACTCCCTCACTCCCGCCGATCTGAGTGAGCGACTCGTCGCCGGAGTCACCTCGTCGATCCAGGACGCGGAGTTCGGTCAGGACGAATTCGAGTTGACGATGGTCGGCCTGGTTCGCTCCACCGTGGACGGTGCTCTCGCATCCTGGACCACGTACTACCGGAACTCCCTTGCCGAACTGTTGGACGGCACTGCAGATTTCGCGCCGATTCACGACAAAGCCGAAGAACTGGTTCGCGGTTCCGTGCTCGATCTGGGTTCCTGCTTCGGATTCCTGCCACTACGGCTCGCGCGCGCCGGAATGGACGTGACCGCCACGGACATCCTGCCCGGAACGATGATCCTGCTCGACGCGGTAGCCCCCGAACTCGGCATCACGATCGACACGGTGATCTGCGATGCGGGTGAAGTACCGGCACCGGACAACAGCGCCGACACCGTCACCGCGATTCATCTCCTCGAGCACGTCGACGACGCAGTCGGCGAGGCCGTGATCGCGCAGGCACTCCGAATCGCACGTCAGCGGGTCGTCATAGCCGTCCCCTTCGAGGACGAAGCCACCGCGTGCCACGGCCACATCCGCACTTTCGATCTCGAGTCACTGCAGGCGGTCGGCCGGCAGACCGGTGCGCCGTTCGAGGTATTCGAGCATCACGGCGGCTGGTTGGTGCTGGACACCACTGACGCCTGAGGAGACTCAGTCTTCTTTCAAGGTATGCGCGACAAGGGCATTCGCGTGTCCATGACCCATACCGTGCTCCGACTTCAACCAATTCACCAATTCCATGTGCTTGGTGAGGTCTGAGCTTCTGATCAGCTCTTGCCATTCACCGATCGGCCGACCGTACTTCTTCTCGATCGACGGAAAATACGACGCCGGGCCTTTCACGGGTTCAGTCATGACCGGAATCTACCTCCACCGCCCGACAATATTCGCGCACCGGCGGCGCCCGCATGTCCGCACCTGCGGAATCGCTGGGTAGATACGCGACCGTCGGATTATGGTCGACGTACACCCGCCCGAGAGCACAGGAGTTCAGCAATGCGACTGTCCACACGAAATCAACTCACCGGCACCATCACCGAGGTCAACCTCGGCACGGTCATGGCAACGGTCAAGGTGAAATTGGACGGCGGCAACCAGATCGTGACTTCGTCGATCACCCGCGATGCCGCGCTGGATCTCGACCTCGAACCAGGCCAAGCTGCAACGGTATTCGTGAAGTCCACCGAGGTGACGATCGGCGTCGAATAACTGGCACGACCGCTGTTCAGGGCCGAGTGAGATGCGTGGTCATCGTGTAGTCCTTGCTCGGCCCCGTCACAGTCCAGACCACAGCCCAAGCCGATCCATCCACGGCAGTGATGTCGATCCGCCCGCGATAGGTGTCAGCACCACACAGGTGCTCGACTTCCTCTCCCGGGGCCCAGTCGTGGAACTCTCTGCCGTCTTCGAAGGTCACGGCCCACTCGAGGCCGCGCTTCGCGATGAACAGAGTCCGGAACACGGCCAGTTCCACATCGCCGTCACGCAGAGTGCCGCTCTCGTACCAGCGCATCCGACCGTCACCGGCGTCGGAGATAGTGGTCTCGCCGAAGACTTGCTTGGTGGAACCGGAAAGGCGGTCGACGATGTCGCGCTCGAAGTGCCACGTCCCTGCCAGCACCCTCGGCTCGATCTTCGCGTCGTCAACCATGTGGCGATTCTAGTGACCCTGGACAAGGACGTGCGAAGGAGCCGAACACACTGCGGGAGTATGTTCCGAGTACACCCGGAACACGCAGGAGATTTGCACAACCATGAACGATTCGGCCGCCCTTCACAAACGCACAGTGTTCGCCGAGGATCTCGAGATCGGCCAAGTAATCCCTTTGGGCTCGTATTCGGTAACCGAGGAAGAAATCGTCGAGTTCGCAACCCAGTGGGATCCCCAGTGGTTTCACATCGACAAGGAAGCCGCCGGGTCCGGTGTCTTCGGCGGGTTGATCGCCAGCGGGCTGCACACCTTGTCGATCTGCCAGAAATTGGTGGTCGCCGGCCTCTACGACCAATGGAACGTGATCGCCGGAAAGACCATGCGCGACGTGAGCTTCCTACGGCCACTTCGCCCCGGTGACACCCTCAGCGGAAAGGTCACCGTCGACAACGTCGTGTTCGACAATCGCGCGCGGGGATTGGTCACCATCACAGCGAAATTGGTCGATGCACACGGCAATCGCGTTCTGGACGTGGTCACTGACGCCTACCTGCACTGTCGCCCGACTCGCGGACAGTGAATTATCGGTAAATTCCGCACCGCATTGCCTGAATTGCCGTACTTTCAGTGACGTTGCGACGCAACAATACCCATCCCCGCAAACAGGAGTTCCTCACACATGAGCAGCCTCGGCGAGATCAATCCCCTCGGCATTCTTCAGATCCTCATCTACATGCTCTTCGGTGGGTCGTCCAGCACTCCCGAGTAGACCCTAGCTTGCCATTGCCATAGTCAGCATCTACTGTGCTGACTATGGCAATTACTAGTCAGGTATCCGTGACGGCCGCGCCGTCAATCGACGCAGCGCGTCATCACACCGAGTTCGACTCCAGCTGGCGAAGTTTCGACGGCATTCAGGGCGGACTCGCCGTAGCACGGATGCTGCGAGTTGCCGCCGACGCGTCCGGAGCCGAACCCATGGCGGTCACGGCACACCTGGACCGCCCCGTCCCTCCGGGGCCGGCCGAGTTGACCGTCGGCGAGATGCGGGGCGGGCGGACTGTCAGTTGCCACGTCACGCTGACCGATGCGGGATCCGCCCTCGTTCGGTTGGCCCGCGACACAGGAGCCACGACGCTGTCCGCCCCCGGAATCGAGCCGAGTCCGGTCGACCCGGCAACCCTGCCACCGCTGGAGATCCCGGTGGACTTCGTGCCGTTCTCCCAGCACCTCGACATCCGTCCGATCAATTCCGCGAGGCCGTTCGCCGGTGGCGACTCCCCGGAATTCGACGTCTGGATCCGATTGCTGACCGACCTCGATTTCACGGCCCAGGAGCGCGCCGCCGTTCTGCTCGACGCGCTTCCGCCCGGACTGTTCGCGACGCTGACGACGCCCGTGGCCATTCCCACCGTCGAGTTCACCGCGCATTTCATGCCGGAGTACGTCACGGCAGATCAGTCACCGTTCCAGTGGTATCGCCTGCGTCATGGCACCGTGTGGGCAACCGACACACTCTGCGTCGACGAAACCGAATTATTCGACGCCGCAGGACGGCTCGCTGCACGGGCTCGCCAGCTTCGTCGAATTCTGAGTTGAGTTCAGCTCTCCTACACCTGGATGTCGCGACGACGGAAAGCAACAAGCGATGCTGTCGAAAGTGATACTGCCACAACGATCATTGCCAGCAGGGGTAGAACTGTCACCGGCTCGGCAGGGGCACCCGGCACGTGGGTGAAGGGCGACAGATCCAGCACTACCTGCGGAAGCTTCAGCAACGTGCCGAGTTGCCCGAGCACGATGCATGCCGCCAGGATTCCCCAGGAGAGCGCCGACGCGTAGGCCGGAAACAGTCCGAAAGCCAACGACACCAACCCCACGACTACGAGCACCGCAGGAAGATAGGCCAAGGCAGCGCCGGTCATTCGGAGTGTGTTGCCGCCGATGTCGTCCGTGACGAGCCCGAAGGCAAATCCGGTGAAGGCACCCATCAGGACGTGCGCAAGAACCACACCGCCCACAACCACACCCAGATGGGAAAGCATCCACCTCCACCGAGACAAGGAGGTTGCCAGCAACGGTTCGAGCCGTCCCGATGTTTCCTCGCCCCGCATCCGGAGAAGACTCTGGACCGAATACGCCGCGATCACTGTCGACGTGAGCCCCAGAGCAGTGGCCAGGTAGGAATCCACCAGATCCGTTCCGCCGCCACCAAGTTTCTCGAACATCTCCGCGGTTTGCTGCGACGATCCCACCATCGCGTCGATCTCGTTGCCCACGGCACCGTACGCGAACCCGAGAATGACAACGGCAAAGATCCACCAGAACATCGTCATTCGTTGCATCCGCCAGGCCAGGCCCCAGGCGGAAGGCAACCACGATGCCGCGGTCGGTGGGCCGGGACGGGGCTGAACGAGTCCCGCTCCCTGATCGCGATGACCGATGAGAACGAACGCCACCACCACGTGTACGGCAGCAAATCCGATCAGCAACAACAGGATCCACCAGGCGTCGTCGTCGAACGGTCTGATCTGTTGTGCCCATCCGATCGGCGAGAGCCACGACAACCAACCGCTCACCACGCGAGTTCCGTCGTCGACGACCGTACTGTTCACGTCACCGATCGCGCGCAGCATGAAGGCAACGCCGATCGCGGCACCCGCCAGACCGTTGGCCGTGCGAGCACCGTCGGTGATCTGCGCAGTCACCGCCGCCACACCGGCAAACGCGATTCCGGTACCGCCAACCGAGGCACCCAGCGCAAGCGAACCACCGACCGGCAGACCGACGGCCATCGCCCCCAGCGCGATTCCCAGTGCCAGAACGACGTTCGCACCGACCGTGACGGTCAGCGCGGAGGTGAGGAGCGCTCGTCTACCAACCACCGCTGCACCGATCATCTCGGCGCGGCCGGTCTCCTCGTTCTGTCGCGTATGACGAACCACCGCAACCGTGCTCATCAATGCCGCCACCAACGCGAACACGAGCACCGACTGGCTGGCGACTATCGCGCCCTGCGAATCGCCGGACACGATTCCGTTGGTCGCCAGCGCTACCGGCGAGACCGCGGAACTGACTGCGATGTTTCGCAATTCCTCGGGTGTCTTATACAGCCCGGTCACACTGGCGACGACGAGCAACATGAACAAGACGATCGAGATGACCCACACGGAAAGCTGAATTCGGTCCCGACGCAAAGCGAGCCGGACCAGTCGGCGCGTACCGGTGAATTGGCTCGCCGACGCCGGTACCGGTGGAGCGGCCTCGACGACGGTCACGGCCGTACTCCGGTCTCGGCTCGCAGGTGGACCGAAGTCTCCCTTGCCCGCTCGTCGCCGTAGTGCCGCAAGAAGAGTTCTTCGAGTGTCGGCGGAGTGGAACTGAGCGCAACGATCCCGAAGCCGACCAAGTACGTCATGAGAGGTCCGAGTTGCGCGCTGTCGACTTCGCAGGTGACATGGTTCCCGTCGATCACCGCGTCGTGGACACCGCCGAGCCCGTCCAGGCTACCGATCGGTCGCTGCGTCTCCGCCGAGACGGACGTGCGCGTGAGATGTCTGAGTTCGGACAGCGTTCCCTCTTCCACCGTCCGCCCGTCGCGGATGATGCTCACGCGATCGCACAGCGCTTCGACCTCGGCGAGGATATGGCTCGACAGCAGGACCGTCTTCCCGGCGTGAGCCACCTCCTCGACGCAATCCTGAAACACCGCTTCCATCAACGGGTCGAGCCCCGATGTCGGTTCGTCGAGGACGTAAAGGTCGACGTCGGACGAGAACGCCGCCACGAGTGCAACCTTCTGCCGGTTACCTTTCGAGTACGTCCGCGCTTTCTTGGTCGGGTCGAGTTCGAAGCGCTCGAGCAACTCGCTTCGGCGTTTTCGGTCGAGGCCACCACGCAGACCGGCCAGCAGATCGATGGCCTCCCCGCCGGTGAGATTGGGCCACAGGTTCACGTCACCAGGCACGTAAGCGAGACGTCGATGCAAAGTCACGGCGTCTCGCCACGGATCGCCGCCGAGGACGGTTGCGTCTCCGGAATCAGAGCGGAGCAGGCCGAGGAGTACCCGAATGGTGGTGGATTTTCCGGAGCCGTTCGGCCCCAGGAATCCGTGCACTTCGCCCGTCGAGACGTCGAGGTCGAGGCCATCCAGCGCGCGGGTGGTACCGAACGTCTTGACGAGGTTCTTCACTGAAATCGCCGCACCCATGAACTTGACCGTACGCCGATTTCACAAATGTGTGAAGATAGAAAAAGAGGAAAGATCGAAGGGTTCCGATGACCGACACCAGCCATACCGTTGCACCGGACGAGAGCCGCCATTATGTCGAGCGACTCTCACTCGTACTGAGCGACATGGGTTTTCCGCCGATGCCCGCCCGCGTCTGGGCCGCATTGATGACCAGCGAGACGCCCTCGTCCACGCCAGGAGATCTCGGATCTCGGTTGGGCGTGAGCCCCGCCGCCATTTCCGGTGCCGTCAGATACCTCCAGCAAGTCGGGTTGATCGAGCGTGTGGCCGTCCCCGGATCGAGGCGTCAGCACTACTGCGTCAGCGTCGACATGTGGGCCGACGCGTTTGTCACGAAACAGTCCTCGCTCTACCAGGTCTCGGCAGTGGCGGACGAGGGCATTCGGGTCCTCGGTGAAGGAACGACGGCCGGCGATCGTATGGCAGATCTGCGCGACTTCTTCGACTTCATGGCCGCGGAAATGCCGCGCATGCTCGCGGACTGGCGCTCCCGGCGAAAAGACCGGACACCTGGCAGGTAACTTCAGGTTTACCCGCAATTTCGGCGGGGTACCTCAATTCTCGTTCCAGCATGGTGAGGCGCGGCGTACTCGAGGAGTTGCTGATGAAGCTGTCGATCAGGGGCGCGAACACTTCACCGACTTCACCGTCAGCACGTACCGCTTCACCCGAGATCTGTGAACGATCGATTTCCTTGAACCGCACCGCCGCCGAGGCATTCGCCGGCGACCACCGAGCGCTCGCGAAACTCCTGGCCCGCGTGCACCCTCGCGTCGTTCTCTACTATCGCGCCAGGCTCCTCGGGACGTCTGTAGCAACATTCGCCGACGATCTCGCCCATCAATGCACCCTGGACGTCGTCACACGAATGTCCGACACGATCTCCGCCGACACGCGCATCGAGACTTTCGCTTACGAGTTGGCCTCTCGACGGATTGCGTCAATTCCCCAGTCACACAACACCGACGGGCGATTCAAACGCCCGCGCCGCCTGACCGACGACCAACGTGAGGTTCTCATATTGCGAATCGCAGTGGGTCTGACTGCCGAGATGACCGCGTCGACTCTGCGCACGACTCGATCGAGAGTGCTGCTCGTACAGCATCAGGCACTGCGCGCCTGGACCGTCTCCGAGCGCAGCTAGATCAGACCTTGCTTACTCGCGGCGTAGACAGCCTCTGCTCGTCGGCTCACCTCGAGTTTGCGCATGATGTTGCTGACGTGAAACTTGACGGTGGTCGGTGAGATGAACAATCGCTCACCGATCTTGATGTTGGACAGACCGTTTGCGAGAAGCCGCAATACTTCCAGTTCGCGATCGGTCAACCGTTCCTTGGTTGCCGATTGCCCGTTGAGCGAACGGACGACAGCAGATGCGCTGCGAGAGTCGAACGCACTCTCACCCCGCGAGACCGCCCTGATCGCACGCACCAGTTCGGTGGTGTCGACGTCCTTGACGACGTAGCCACGAGCGCCTGCGTGCACCGCTCGCACCACCAGTTGGTCATCGAGAAAGGTGGTGAGAACCAACAGTCCCAGCCCGGGATGTGCCGAGGACAGCTGACCGCAGAGGGTCAGCCCCTCGTAATCGGAACTGGCGGAGAGTTTGAGATCCATCAGGACGATGTCCGGGCCGACCTTGTCGACCACCGCGAGCGCCTCGGCCAGGGACGACGCCTCCCCCACGATCTCGAGGTCGCTTTCGCGCTCGAGCACCGAGCGGAGTCCTTGCCGAAGTATCGCGTGGTCGTCGACCAGGACTATGCGAACCGAACTTTGAACCGGCGACGTTCCACGGGTGACGACGGGACGAGCAGTGGTCATGATTCCTCGCTCTCGATTTCAGGTGTAGAGCAAAGGTTTTCCATGCCCGAGTCCAGCGGCGGCGCCTGCGGTAGCGGTAGTGGCAGTCGAACGAGAATCTGAATCCCACCGATCCGTGCCCGCCGCACTTCCAACGCGCCACCCAACTCCGAGGTTCGCGCCTGCATGTTCGCCAGTCCGCGGTGGCGACCGTCGACATCGTTGGTGGCTGCGAGTTTGAGGATCAGACGCATTCGCGCGGGGTCGCCGTCACCGTCGTCGGAGACCGACAGCAACACGGAGTCCGCGCGATAGGTCAGACGAAGCACCGCCCGATTCGCATGAGCATGAACCGCTGCGTTGAACAGGGCTTCTCCGGCGATCCGGAGAAGGGCATGTTCGGCATCGCCCGGAAGCTCCGTCGGGGTACCGCCGACGCGAACGCTGACCGCCAACTCGTCCGGCATGTGAACCACGCCGAGTTGCTCGAGCATCTCGGGCAGCGACGTCCGGTCCGCGTCCGAGGAATGATTGAGAGCGTAGATCGCCGAGCGAAGCTGCTCGACCGCACGCCTGGTCAAATCCTTGGCCAAGTCCAGTCTTTCACTGCGTTCCGCCTCCGGGATGTCGCTGCGGCAGACCTCGATCTGCATGCCGGCCGACAACACGGCCTGTGTCACGCTGTCGTGAAGTTCGCGGGCGATCCGGTGCCGTTCGTCGTCGACCACCTGATGCCGGTGCGCCACACCGAGTTGACGCTGCGTGGACTCCAATTCGCTGTTGCGCACCGCGAGGTCGGCTGCAGTGCGATTTGCCTCCGCGTACGCATCTTCGGCTCGTTCGAGCAGTAGTTGTCCGCGCTGATAGAGCGCCGAGTTCTGCAGAGCCACGGCAGTTTGGCTGGCCAAAATGCTCAGCACGGCTCCGTCCGTCGTGTCAAGCGTCCGGTTGGCCGGTGTCCAGGCTGCAAAGGCTCCGACCACGCCGCCGCCGAGCACGATCGGCACAAACGCGTAGTGTGCGTCGATCACCGAGTTGGACTCGATTCTCCCGTACCGGATGTCGTCGAGGCATTCGACGACGTCCTCCGGAAGCGGTGGTCCCTCCACGTTGTCGACCAGGAACGGCGTCGCATCCGGACCGAGAACCAATCGGCGTGGCCCGGCGTCCGGCAAGGTCCCGTCGGCCAAGGCGAACACTATCCAGTTGGCACTCAGATGAGCGCGGGCAGCTTCCGCGACCGCGCAGACCAGGGTTTCCGGCCCTTCGACGGTTCGCACCAAAGCCCGCGAGATCAACTCCAACGCATGCACGACGCGTTCGAGGCGCTCCGCCGCACCGCGATACTGCGGATAGAACGAACTCTTCCCCGACCGTAATCCGGTGAGCCTGGACAGGTCCGCGGTCATCGTCCGCACCGATTCACAACGCACCTCTTCTTCACAAGGCACCTCGGAACAACGCCACCATCTGCTCCTGCGTCGCTTCCCTGGGATTGGTGGACATGCAGGCGTCGAGCAACGCGAAGCTGGCGAGCCTGCTCAGATCTTCCTCGCGAACACCCAACTCCCCCAGACCCTTCGGCACGCCGACCTCGCGTGCGAGCCGTTCGACCCGGTCGGCCACTGCCAGCGCAGCTTCCTCCGGGGTGCCGCGTTGCTCGGGAAGACTCAACGCCGCAGCGATGGCAACGAAGGGGGCGGCGTCCGTCGTGGAATTGAACCGGATGACGTGGGGCAACAGAATCCCGTTGATGACGCCGTGCGGCAGGTCGAGCATGCCGCCCACCTGATGACTCATGGCGTGCGCGGCGCCGAGTATCGCGTTGGTGAACGCCAACCCGGCCTCGAGGCTGGCCTGCGCCATCACAGACCGCGCTTCCATCTCCATCGGGTCCTGGATCGTGTGCACCAGATTCTCCGTCACGAGGCCGACAGCGCGGAGCGCGTGATGATCGGTCAACGGATTGTGCGCCAGCGATACGAAGGCTTCGATTCCGTGCGTCAGTGCGTCCAATCCTGTTGCCGCATTGAGCCACTCGGGCATCGTCGTGAGCAACCGCGGATCGATGACCGTCACATCTGGCACCAGCGCCCGGCCGATGATGGTGATCTTGGTGCCGCGGGTCGTGTCCGTGACGATGCAGAACTGCGACACGTCCGCACCGGTGCCGGACGTGGTGGGAACCATCACCAACGGCGGGATCGGTTTTGTCGCCTGATCGACGCCTTCGTAGTCGAGGATGTTGCCGCCGTTGGCAGCGAGGACGGCGACACCTTTAGCCGCGTCGATGACGGAACCGCCGCCGAGCGCGATGATGACGTCACACTCACCTTCCTGGTACACCTCGAATCCGGCCGCGATCTCGAAGTCCTTGGGGTTGGGCGTCAGCCCTGACCACACCGTCGCGGTCAATCCCTGCTCCGTGAGATGGTCCTCGAGTTCGCTGACCCATCCCGCGTCGATCAAGCCGGGATCGGTGACCAGAAACGGGCGGAACCCGCCGAACCGCAGAGTCGCGTGTGCTGCCTCGACCAGGGAACCGATACCGAAGACGATCTCGGGGGCGTGAAATTTGACCAGTCGAGCAGCAGTGCCGCGGCGATGAACACCGTGGTTCACAGCATCCGGATATGCCACGGACACGACCCCACTCTCCTCTCGCTGCCCTGAGATCTCCGCTCGGGACTTTCCGTCCGTCGCTCTCAGTGCATCAGCTCTCACGTGCACCAACAGGTGTGATTCACCTTACAATCGCTGGCCCCGAGCCTACGCGGACGTCAGTCGCCGCACACCCACCGAAGGAGAGGCGCCTACCTACCCGTTCGGGCAGGTGCACACCGCCGAAAAATAGATGGCGCGGCGATCGGGTCGCGTTGTACTTTCGGTTGCGGCCAGAGCGGTCCGCAATACCGATCCAGAAGGTGTTTATGACCCAGCCCGCGCCGAGCGCGCCTCCCGCCTTTGCACAGTCCGCGACCTCGACGGTCACCTGCTGATCCCCGTGACGACGGACTGACAGCGCGAGGCCCCTCGGCCTGCTCCTACCTGCCTTGTTCACTCAGCTAGGAGTTCTCCAGTGCCTCAATCACACAATTCCATCTCGAAAACCGACACCTTCTCCTGCGTACAGTGCGGACTCACCGTCATGACGTACGGCCCCGAGGGCGATCGCCGAAACCATTGCCCCAGTTGCCTGCATTCCTTACACCTGTTCGACCAGGTGGACGGTGGGCCGTCAGACTGCGGCATGCGCATGGCTCCCATTTCGATCGCTGTGCTGCGCAGTGGCGATTGGATGATCATCCACCGCTGCGCACAGTGCCTCGAGCTCACCTCCAACCCCGTCAGCCGAGACGACAACCAGTTGTTGTTGATGAGAATGGCAGTGCGTCCTCTCGCGCAACCGCCCTTCCCGCTCGAAGCCTTCGGCGACCTGTGAGGGGTGAACCGCAGATGCCACGTAGGAACCCCACCACCCGGTCCCGGCGGACACCGCAACGCACCAAACACGTATTACACGGAACAGGTGGCGAGCACGGATCGAGTTTCCGTTGTCTCACATGCCGTTTGGACATCTCCACCGAGGCGCCGGGTACCGCTCATCGGAACCACTGCCCGAACTGCCTGGCCAGCCGTCACGTGGATGGTCGCGTTCCGGGCGACCGAGCACAACAGTGCAGAGGTGCCATGGCGGCGCTGTGCTTGTCGGTCCGGCGAGACGGTGAATGGATGCTCGTTCACCAGTGCGTCGAGTGCAATACCTTGAAAGTCAACAGGATCGCCGGCGACGACAACGCCTTGGTCCTGCTGCGCTTGGCGCTACGCCCGTTGTCGGATCCCCGACTGGGCTCGCGAGCATTGCTAGCGCTCTGATCGATCGTCCGGCGTAATCGCGCGGTCCTGCGCGCGATTACGCCGGGCGAGCACCACGAACACGATCCCGGCAAGCAAGCCGACCGCTGTCGGACCGAGAACCAATCCCGAATACAGCCACGGGGCAGGCTCTGCCGGAAAGAGGTCTATGAAATCGGGTCCGGTGAACGTCGGGTCGGAAAACGGTTCCCGATAGGATCCGCCGGTCAGAATGTGAGGTGATGCCAACGAGTTCCACCACCACTGAAACACGCCGAGCGCCACCAGCCCGCACACGGCGCCGAGCACGGTCAGTGCCGCGATCGGTCGCCAGATCGATCCCCTGATTTCAGACATGAGATCAAACTAGTTCACGACAGATCGCAGTGACATCAGTGAAGTGCGTTGACATCAGCGAAGTGCATGCCCTAGTTCGGCCGCCTTTGCCATCAGTTGCGCGGCATCTCGGGCAACGACAACCTCATCGCAGATCTCCGAATACTCCGGCATCGCGCACGACGCCTGGTTCCAGTAGCGCTGTGGTTCCGGCGTGATCCAAGCCAGACGGTGGACCTTGCGTCGCACCTCTTCCAGCTTGTCCACCTGCGGGGGCAACCCGTTGCACCGACCGTCGCCCACGATGATGACGGAAGTCCTCGAGTTCAAGGTGTTTCCGTGTTCGTCCAACAATTCGGTGAGCACCCGCCCGTAGTCGCTGCTGGCTTCCAGATCCAGGCCCGGGTGCGCGAGCACCGCTGCCAATGCACCGTCACCACTACTGGCGAGCAGGGTGTCGGTCACGTCGACCGGACGATCGACGAACGCGAGAACTTCACAACGATCCGCACGGCGATGCATTGCCTGAGCCAAGCGCAGAGTGAACGCGGTGATGGGGCGCACGGACAGCGACACGTCTGCGATCAAAAGTAGTCGGACTCGATCGGGGCGAGGAGCTTTCACGACCAGATGGAAGGGTATCCCGTCGGTGCGCAGGCTCGAACGCACCGTGCGTCGCATGTCGAGATGTCCTCGAGAGCGCTCCCGAGGACTAGGCCTGGACGGTCCTCTCATCCGCCGAAGCACCTCGTGGCACGCGAGTTCGATGTCGTTGTGCGTGGCGCCCGCAGCAGATTCACTGTCGGGCGCGTCGGGAGCGGATTCGGCGAGTGCAGCGGCCGAGAGCGCTTGCACGAACGCTTCGACCGCCTCGACGAGCCGGTTCAATTGTGCTTGCGTGAGTGGCCCGTCGTCGGAGACGTCCGCATACGCTTTGCTCGGGTCGTAGGCATTCAACCAGGCGAGGATCGACGTCGGATCGTCCCACGACAACGAGCCGACCACTGCTGCAGCAACACTGGTGCTCAGGTCACCGACCACTGCCGACGCGGCACGATCAACGTCGACCGTGTAACTGACTCCCCGCCGGCCTGTCTCCGAACCGGTATCGACCGACAGTTCCGCATCGCTGGATGTCATCGATACATCGTCGTCGTCCTTGTGCGGGTTGAACCCCTTCTCCGCCTCCGGAGTGTCGAAGTAGTCGCCGACCTCGGCTGCACGCTCGTTGTACTCGGCATACCGTCCTACTTCTTGATCCTCGTCGATCCCGAGCGCCGTGGGCAGACCGTCCGCCACTTCGGCTCGCGACGCCGGCCGTTCGGCGTGGGCCTTCTCCGCAGGCGGCCGGAACAGCGCGTCGAACGCCCGCTCGAAACCGGCCTGCTCGTGAGAGTACTTGGCGCACACTGCCCGAAGGCAGGCTCGTAACGTCTCACGATCCGAAGCGCCCACCATCGCGAGCACACGCCGAACTTCGATGACCTCGGCCGGTGACGCGGAAACTCCGGCCGCCCTCAGCAATCGGCCGAAACTCGCGGACACCACGTCGAGGACAAACGACGGCTGCCACACGGCGAGGCCACCGAGCGTCGTCATCGCGTCGAACGGATTCCGCTGCCGCCGCGGATTCCCTGTTGATGGGGGTCTCGTCCACCGGTCCCCCGGAACACGGCCGTCGTCGTGTTGGCGGGTTTGCTTGCCACCGTTGCGCGCTCGATCGGCTCACCACCGTCACGCGAGGGAGATTCGAGAAGCTTGCCGTCGAATCGTTCCTTGGCCAGCGTCACATCCGACGAGTACTTGAGCAGCGCCGTGAGCAGGATGTCGCGCACCTTGGCGTCGGAAGCGGTGTCGAATCCACTGGCCGCAAGGACGGTTGCCGCCCTGGCTGCGTCGATGACCTCCGAGATGGAGGGACTTTTGCGCAGCGGGAGGTCACGCAGGATGCGAGCCAATTCGACAACCTCGGTGGCAGTAGCGGCGTCCACTTCCGGCGCTCGGGCCGTGACGATCTCGCGTTCACGCTCCGACGTCGGATAGCCGAGATGGTAATGCAGGCAACGACGCTTGAGCGCGGGCGAGAGTTCGCGAGTGTCGTTGGATGTCAGGATGACCCAGGGCTGCGAACGGGCCACGAACGTACCGACCTCGGGAATGGTGATCTGCTGTTCGGCGAGAATCTCGAGGAGCAACGCTTCCATCGATTCCTCGGTGCGGTCCACCTCGTCGACCAGAAGCACTACCGGCTCGGGTGAGAGGATCGCTTCGAGCAGCGGCCGCACGGACAGGAAGTTCTCGGAGTACAAACCGAAATCCTGATCGGCCAGAAACTTCGACGCTTCGGCGACACTGTCGAATTCGGAAACCTGATCACTGATCCGGTCGCGGAGCATCTGCACGTGCAGGAGTTGCTTCGCGTAGTCCCATTCGTACAGGGCGCGATTGTCGTCCAACCCTTCGTAGCACTGCAAGCGCACCAGCTTGCGTCCGCCGATCGCAGCCAGCGACTTCGCCAGTTCCGTCTTGCCGACACCGGCCGGACCTTCGAGCAGGAGCGGACGCCCCAGCGCCGTCGCCAGATGAACGACTACCGCGAACTCGTCATCGGCAATGTAGTCCTGCTCTCGCAGAGCATCTTTCACTTCGATTCCGCTGGAGAAACTGCGACCGGACATGGAATACCTTTCGATAGGGGCACAGCCCCTGTGCGCGGTTAGGGAGCCTCTGGACTCCTTAACCGCGCACGGGGCCGAAGGCCCTGCTAGAAGTACGACTTGTTGATCGCGTGATCGACAACCGGGATCATCGACTCCACGGTGACCTCACGGGGATTACCCGGGGTGCACCAGTCGTCCTGAATGTGCTCGGAGATGGCGCGCACCGTCTTTTCGTCACCCTTGATGACATCACCACGACCCTCGTACTTCTTGGTGTTCATCTGGTTCTTCGCGTACGAGTCGGTGCGGACCTGACCGAAGTTGTCGGGGATACCGACGTCCTTGGCCAGACGGATGGCAGCCTCGACGGCGGCATCTGCGGCCTGAACCGTGGTGAGGTTGCGAGTGTCGACACCGAGTGCGCCGGCCAACTGGGCGTAGCGCTCGTAGCGTGAAGGCAGGTTGTACTCCCACACACGCGGCAACGCGATGGCGTTGTTCAAGCCGTGGTGGCTGTCGAAGAAGGCACTGACCGCGTGCGAGATCGAGTGAACGATGCCGAGGCCACCGGAGTTGAAGGCCTGCCCGGCAATGTACTGCGCGTTCATCATTCCCTCGCGGGCCTTGAGGTTTCGCGGCTCGAAGACAGCCTCGCGCAGGTTCTTCGCGACCAACTCGACCGAGTAGATCGCATTACCGAGTGAAGGCGCGAAATCGAGACGAGACACGAAAGGCTCACTGCCGTGCGCGAGTACGTCGAAGCCGCAGTACGCGGTGAAGTGCTGAGGGCAGGTGTAGTAGAGCAGCGGATCGTCGATCGCCAAGGTGACAATGGTCGCCTCGTCGAAGCCCACCCACTTGTGCGGGTTGTTCATGTCCGACGTGTCGGTGATGACGTATGCCCACGATGTCTCGGAACCCGTTCCGGCCGTGGTGGATACGGCGATGTGCGGCGGGTTCTCCTTGTTGGTGGACTTGGCGAAGCCCTCGAACTCGTTGATGTTGCGACCGTCGTGTGCGATCACGACGCGAGCACCCTTGGCGGCGTCGTGGCTCGAACCACCACCGATCGAGATGATCGAGTCGCACTTCTCCTTCTGGTAGAGAGCCGCGGCCTCCATGACGTTGTAGTCCTTGGGATTCGACTCGACCTTGTCGTAGAGCACGACCTCGACACCCTGGTACTCGATCTTGCCCACGAGTTCCTCGATGATGCCCGAACCGCGCAGACCGGTTGTCATCAGGAGGGTGCGCTTGAAGCCGAGATTCTTGGCCTCCACACCGATGATGTCGTGAGCGCCCACACCCATCAGGGCGCGCGGGAAGGGGTGGAACTCCTTGATGGGAAAGTCCCAGATCTGGTTGAGCTCGATAGCCATCGGTATCTCCTCAGGGATGTGCACGAATGTGACTGCGGGAGGGATTCGAGCCGATTCTTTGTGACCGGCGTCTCACCTGGTTCCCACTGTGTACCGACAAACAGCCCGTGCACAGGCTTCGGCAGCTCAACCGCCCGGACGCCGCCCGTGAACCGCCCGTTCGGGCAGGTGATCGCCACCCCGGACCGCCAGGACGGTTGGATCAGACCGCCGCGGTTCCCGCTGATCGGGAACGTGTTGCTCGGCGACTACGATCCCCAGTAGCTTTTCATCACTGCTAACATTGAACTAGAACACGTTCTAGATGTTGCACTTCACTGACCTGCGCTTTACCCAGCTTCACGAGAGGACTAGCTTCGCGATGACGACAGTCGAGGTACCGCACAGCTCGCGATCGGCGGTACTCACCGTGTCCGGAGTCATCGAAGAGACTTCCGACGCCCGGTCGCTGGTGTTCGAGATTCCCGCAGAACTGAAGGACAAGTTCGACTACAAGCCCGGTCAATTCCTGACCCTGCGCATCCCGAGCGATCAGACCGGCTCGGTCGCACGCTGCTACTCCCTGGCCAGTTCGCCTTTCACCGACGACGCCCCCAAGGTGACCGTCAAGCGAACCGTCGACGGTTACGGCTCCAACTGGTTGTGCGACAAGCTCCAGGTCGGCGACACCATCGAAGTGCTGCCGCCGTCAGGTGTCTTCACGCCCAAGTC
The DNA here is from genome assembly GCF_036541985.1 of Rhodococcus sp. IEGM 1306. Classification (NCBI taxonomy): domain Bacteria; kingdom Bacillati; phylum Actinomycetota; class Actinomycetes; order Mycobacteriales; family Nocardiaceae; genus Rhodococcus; species Rhodococcus sp. IEGM 1306. The sequence goes on along the minus strand of NZ_JAZHFF010000004.1, from coordinate 525,070 downwards.
GCTCGATCACGACTTCCTGCTCTTCGGTGCAGGCAGCGGAATCACTCCGGTGATCTCGATCCTCAAGTCCGCCCTCACGCAGGGCAACGGCAACGTCGTGCTGATCTACGCGAATCGCGACGAGAAGTCCGTCATCTTCGGCGCCGAACTTCGCGAGTTGGCAGCGCAACACCCCGGCCGCCTCACGGTGGTCCACTGGATCGAAACCGTGCAGGGACTCCCCGCCGTCTCACAGTTGGCGACACTGGCCAAGCCATTTGTCGCGTACGAGGCCTTCATGTGCGGTCCAGGCCCCTTCATGGACGCCGTCCACAAGGCACTGGCAGAGGCCGGCATGCCCCGCACGCAGGTTCACGCCGAGGTCTTCAATTCACTCGCCGGCGACCCGTTCCGTGACGTCGAGGTAGCCGAGGTCTCCGACGAAGAAGCAGCCGACGCCGCAACCGTCGAGGTCGAACTGGACGGTGAAACCCACACCCTCGTCTGGCCGCGCAAGCAGACGCTCGTCGACATCATGCTCGCCAAGGGCCTCGATGTTCCGTACTCCTGCCAGGAAGGTGAGTGCGGGTCGTGTGCCTGCACCGTCACCGAAGGCGAAGTTCAGATGAACAACTCTGAAATCCTCGACGCCGAGGACGTGGCGAACGGCTACATCCTCGGTTGCCAGGCGAAGCCGATCACCGATCACCTGAAGATCGAGTTCTGAACCCTGCTTCGATGCATGACGGCCCCTGATTCCCTGCGGAATCGGGGGCTTTGTCATCATCCGAGCCATCTTCGGAGTCCCGCCCCGACACCCACGCAGGCGCCGTCGTGGGCAACCGCCACAGTGCGAAGATCAGTACCAGGGTCACGATCAGGAAACCCTCCCGCAGGACCAACCCCACCGGCAGCAGGAGAGGCGACGTCTCGATGAACTGCTGGCCCATGCTCGGCCCGCAGTAGACGATTGCCAAGCCCAGAGCGGCCGAACCGAACTGCAGCGGCGATCGAAGCCGAAAGAGAACCGTGACGGCAGCAGGCACGAGATACACCCAGTGGTGAATCCAGCTGATCGGCGAAAGAATCGGCGCGCTCAATCCGATCACCAACGCCGCATCGACCGCGCGCCCGACGCGATAGACGTCTCGGGCGATCCAGAGCGCTACCGCCGCACACGGCACTGTCAACGGCATCGTCAGAGACGCTGTCCATGTGCCCAGCGCCGCAAGTCCGCCCTGCAGCGAACTGTTGCCGGCGCTCGCGATCGCCTGCCCACTCAAATCCACCCGGTCACTGAGATTCCAGACGACGTCCGACCAGAAGGTCCAGCTGACGGCCGGGTCCACCACTGCCGCGACGGCAGTCGCCGCGGCAAATCCGATCGAACTCCAGATCGCGAGTCGCCACTGCTTCGTGACGACGAAGTAGACGACGAACAGCGCCGGCGTCAGCTTGATCGCGGCCGCGATACCGATCAGAAGTCCTCGCGGAAACCACCGGCCGAACCTCGAATGCTCACTACGGGTCACGTCGAGCAGTACGAGCACCATGAGCACCAGGTTCACCTGGCCGAAAGAGATGTGTGCACTGACGATGGGCGTCACCGACACGGCCAGGACCAATGCCGCCATGACGAGCGGCCGCTTCGGGACGCGAGCGGGAGTGAACCTCGCAACCGTCCACACCACCGCCGCGATGCACAAGCCCGACCACAGCAGATAAGCCGTCCACCAGTCGAAGAGAACAGTCGGCCAGAGAAAGATCGCCGCGAACGGGGTGTAGGTGAACGGCATGCCCTCGTCGACGATCAACGGGCCGACAAGATTGCCCTCGTAGATGTTCGATCCCGCTGCGAATGCCTGGGCGGCGTAGCGGTAGACGAGAAAATCTACGGGTTCGACGGCTCGAACGGAGTACACCAGATAACACAGAGCTGCGACGCCGGCAGCGATCAGTGAACCGATCGTCACAATTCGAGACGCCTCGACACGGGTGGCGGGCATACCGAGAATCGTCCCACAACCTACCGAGCGGTACTTCGCTAGCGGGCCGCTCGGAAGTGCGCTCGCTCGTCTGCGGTCAGGTGTTCGCACGCGTAGCTCAGCGCTGTGCGTCCCATGTCTGCTGCATTCTCTGCGAGGAAGTCGGTCAACAAATCCCGATCCACCCGTTTGCCGACCTCGCGAAGCATCCAACCCATGGCCTTCTGTGTCAGGTCCCGTCGATCGCCCAGCACCTGCGCGGCGAGTTCGAGCGTGGTCGACGCGTCGCCACGAGTGATGAACCCGTACGTCGTCAGCAGCGCCACCCGTCGTCGCCACAGGTCACCCGAATCAGAAAGCTCGAAGATCAGCCGACGATCTCGGTCGTACAACCAGCCGCCGAGGATCTGTCCGGCGGACGAATCCACGAGATCCCAATTGTTCACCCGCCCGTCCTCGACAGCGCCGAGATAGAAGTCGGCGATGCGGGCGCGACTCTCGCCGTCGAAAAATTTTGGGCGACTGATTTTTTCGAATTGAGCAACCAGGATCAGCAGCCCGGCCAACCGGTGCTCGTGGACGTCGCTGTCGAGAAGGAGGCGTACCTGAGGCAACGCGAGGCCGACATGTTTCTTCACCACCGAGCGCGTCTTCGGCACTCGCACTCCGATGAATACGTCACCCTCGCCGTACTCCCCCGGCCCCGTCTTGAAGAACCGCTGTAGGTGGACGGCATCCGCGGGATCCGCGAGATCGGCCAACTGCTCGATCACGTCCTGGGCACTCGATTGCGTCACTCCAGAACCTTCTCACGGGTTGCGGTGCGAACTCTTCGATTCTCTCAGCGTCCTCACACCGTGCGCCCTGCTCGGCCACAGGTCGGCAGACGACACTCGAGGACAGTCAGTGAAAGGACCACCCATGATCACCGCCGCTATCGCATTCACCACTCTCACCCTCATGGCACTCTCGGGACATATCGCGGCAAGCGCTCCGCGCGGCCTCGTGGCAATCCGGACGAATGGTCACAAATCTTGATATTCAAGCCTCCGAACCGCTTCTAACTGCAACGCGAATGCAATTGGCGGAGAGTTGATCTCGATCTGCCGCGGGCGTGTACTACAGGTGGACACACTCTCGTCTTTGGAGGTCTCGTCATGAAGTCGTGGAATCGAATGCAAGATGCCGTCGCGGTGGTTCTCGGCGTCTTTGCGGCTCTCTCGCCGATGTGGCTCGACACCACCGATCGGGCAATGTGGTCACTCGTCGTCCTGGGTGTCCTGGTTGCACTGTCGGGTCTGGCACACATGGCTCGTCCGGACATGGCCATGGCGGATTACGCGATGGGCGTTTTCGGCGTCTTGATGTTCCTTTCACCCTGGGTCATGAACTTCGACGCGCTACGCGGTGCGTCGTGGACGGCCTGGGTGGTCGGGGTCCTGACCGTTGTGGTCGCGGTGAGTGCGATGCCGGTGATGAGTGCGCGGATGCATCACGGGGGTCACGGCGGCGTAGCTGCCCATTGACAGAGCGGCGTAGCTGCCCATTGACAGAGCGGCGTAGCTGCCCATTGACAGAGCGGCTGGATCAGGCTTTGATCGCGCCCAACAACCGCCCGGCGTCGAAGGCTTCGGCGCTGGGCGGTAGTGCACCCGGACGTCCACTCACGAAAACCTCGACGGTTCCCGATCCTTCACCCGCGGCACCGAGCCCGTCGATCCGCCGCAAAGTCTGTCGTGCAACGGCTTCGGCGCTGTCGAAGAGTGTGACGCCGGCGGGTAACCGCGCTGCGATTTCTTCGGCGAGCAGTGGGTAGTGCGTGCAGCCGAGGACAACGCCGCTGACCTCGTCCGGTGTTCGCGCCACTGCGGAATCGATGGCAGCGAGTGCGGCAGCGCGATCACCGAGATCTATCGAATCGGCGAGGCCGTGGCACGGCACTCCGACGACCTTTGCGCCGTTTCCGAACTGTTCGATCAGATCGGCTTGGTACCGGCTGGCGGTCGTGGCGGCTGTCGCCCAGATCGCCACGGAATCGCACGCGGCGGCGGCGGGCTTGATCGCGGGCACCGTTCCGATGACCGGCACCCCCGGTCCGACCAGTTCGCGGACGTGCGGCAGCGCGGTGACGCTGGCGGTATTGCACGGAAGAACGATGACCTGTGCCCCACGATCGAGGCTCCGCCGCACAGCACCGAGTACCCGGTCGACGACCCACGGCTCGGGCTTGGGGCCCCAAGGGGCGCCGTCCGGATCCAGGGACAGCACCAGATCGAGATCCGGGCGCAGGCGTCTAAGCCACGCAGAGGTAGGCAGCAGGCCCAGTCCCGAGTCGATGAGTGCAACGATCACCGCACAAATCTATCGTCTCGGAACCGGTCCTGCCGCATCCGTTCAGGCCGGTGTGGACTCCAACACGTCCGAGATGGGCGTGCCGGCCGCGATCTTTGCACGCATCTTCATCACCGCTCCCGCACTGCCTCCGCCGACGACAGCCGCCAACACGCCGTCGCGCTCGTAGTAGGCGACGAACTTGCGGCCGTCGTCCTTGACGATGTGAACGGTGTCCGTGGGTGCGACGGTGCCCAATGCCTGGATCTTGACGTCGTACTGATCGCTCCAGAAGTACGGAACCTGCGCCGGAGCATCCGGATCACCCGTTCCGGTGATCGCTCCCGCCAGGATCTTGGCCTGGTCGCCCGCATTGGTCCAGTGCTCGACGCGCTTGCGTCGATCACCGATCTGCCAGGACGCGACGTCGCCGACCGCCCATACGTGTTCGGTACTGGTGCGGCCGACGCCGTCGCAGAGCACTCCGTTGTCGAGTTCGATTCCCGAACCGTCGAGCCACCCCGTTACCGGCACCGAACCGACTCCGATCGCGACCACGTCGACCGGGATCTCCGAACCGTCGCTCAAGGTCGCAGCGGCAACCGCTCCGTCGCCGGACAACGAGGTCAAGCCGGTACCGACGCGGACGTCGATGCCCTCGTTCCGATGCAGACGCTCGACGAGGGCGCCGACAGTGGGGCCGAGTACCGACGCCAGCGGCGTCGGCTGAGGTTCGAGCAAGACGACGTCGACGCCGTGAGACTTCATGCTCGCGGCCAGTTCACAGCCGATGAAGCCGGCCCCGACGATCAGCGCACGCTTGCCGGGGGCCAGATCGGCGCGAAGAGCCAACGCTTCCTCGATGGAGCGCAGCACGTGTACCCCCGAGAGGTCCGGAAGGCCGGCGATGCGACGCGGCGTCAGTCCGGTCGCGATCACCAACTCGTCGTAGTCCAGGGTGGATCCGTCGGCGAACGCCACCGACTTCGCCGCAGTGTTCACGGACGTCGCCGGCGAACCGAGCTTGAGGTCGACCTTGTTCTCGACGTAGAACTCGGCCGGACGCAAGGTCGTCTCGTCCTTGTCACCGCGGATCACTTCCTTCGACAACGGAGGCCGGTCGTAAGGCAGATGCGTTTCCCCACCGGCGAGCGTCAACTCACCCTCGAAACCCGCTCGCCGTAGTTCCTCGACGGTCCGCAGCCCCGACAAACCCGCACCCACGATCACTATCCGTGCCACCACGTACCACCCTGTCCGACCCACGTCACTTGCAGCGCTCACTATGAACGCCGTCACTATTTGCCTCCGACTCTGCCATACCAAATGCCGGAGTAGGTGTGGTGCATCCCGCATGGCCACCTACCAGTCACTACAGTTGGAGGTACTTCAGACGCACGCACTGACACATGAGCAGGGAGCCCCCATGACCAGCGATTCCAGTGAAAAGAACAGCGTCCGATTCGGCGCCGACGGTGGCGCGGAACTAGTCAGCACCCAGGGCAAGACGATCATCGCCGACGCCGTGGTCGCCAAGATCGCCGGTATAGCAACACGCGAGATCAACGGCGTGTACGACGTCGGCGGGGGCACAGCGCGTGCGGTAGGGGCACTTCGCGACCGCATTCCGGGCGCCCGCGTCAACCATGCCCAGGGCGTGGCGGTGGAAGTGGGCGAGAAACAAGCCGCCATCGACATCGGCATTGTCGCCGAATACGGCGTCGCACTCCACGAACTGGCGGTGGGTATCCGTCGAAACGTCATTGCCGCAGTCGAAAGCATGACCGGCCTCGAGGTCACCGAGGTCAACATCACGGTCTTCGACGTCATGCTCTTCGAGGATGCCGAGAGCGGCGGCAGTACCGATCCGGAAGCCAAGCCGAGGGTTCAGTGAGTACCGCCGACGCCGGCCGCGAGATCGACGCGGCCGAGGTTGTCGCCGACGCAGTTCTTGCGATCCCGGAAGTGGCAGATCTACACGGCGGACAGTTCGGCGAGGTGGGAACCTACCTACCGGGACGTCGAATCACCGGCGTTGTCGTCGACGAAAACTCTTGTGCTGTACACATTTCCGTTCACTACCCGGCCGACGTTCGCAGCGTCGCCGAACGTGTCCGAGCGGTGGTGGCGAGATTGGTCGACGTACCGGTGAACGTGACGGTCGGAGACCTGTCGACAGCGGGATACCTACCGGATGTTTCCGAAAGTGCAGTCACCGAGCCTGCCACCGTCACCGACATTGCACCGAACATTCGAGAAGGGAACTGACATGAACAGCACCACCGTCGGACTGCTGGTCGGTCTGCTCCTCGCGCTCGCCGGAATCATGGGTGGGTTCAGCGGATTCGTCTTCGCAGTCCTGCTCGGCGCCGCCGGTATGGCGATCGGAGCACACCGCGACGGGCATCTCGATCTCGGCGCGATCCTCCGAAGCCGTGGCCGTGGCTGAGCCGTCCGATCCCAGCGCAGCGGACGATCCTGGCCTACGCGGCTCGTTGGTCATCAAGGACCGTGCGATGGCCAAGATCGCCACGGCCGCAGCGGTGAACGTTCCGGGAGTGGTCCGTCAGTCAGGCGGTTTGACCCGCCTGACCGGGCGCGACCTTCCGCGAGCCGACATCTCGATGGGCAGTGACGCCGTGGCCATCAATCTGTTCCTCGCTGTGTCTTGGCCGTGTTCGGTCACCGACCTGACGGGCCGCGTGCGGGCAGAAGTCGGACGCAGTGTCGAGTCGCTGACCGGCCTGCCCCTCCACGACATGAACGTCATGATCGCGGCAACCGAGGGCACCGACGAGTCATGTGCTTCGGGCGTCGAAATCGCCGAAGGCCCGGCGCAGGAGGCACTCTCGGATCCGATTCCACCCCGAGTTCCCTCCGCGAACCCGGCGGCCGCGGTTTCGGCCGTCGTCATCGCGTGCGGTCTACTCGCACTCGCCTTCGTGGTCTCGCGCGAATGGTTCATCAACCGCGGAACTTTCGAATCGGCACCCTGGATCCGAAACTCCGTGGAGTGGACGTCGCGGCTGCACTGGCAACCTTGGCTGCTTCCGGTAGCGATCGCTGCCGTTGTCGCGGGTGTGGTCCTGATAATGTCGGCGATCAAACGGCGCGCGAAAACCCATGTCCCACTGGGTAACCCGAAAGCATCGACGGTATGGATGCGACCGACGGACATTGCACGCCTGTGCAGTAGCCACGCAGCGGTCGTTCCCGGCGTCGATTCGGCCCACACGAGCGTCGACCGCAGACACGTCAAAGTCCACATCGAATCGACCGGTGGCGATCGGGCCGAACTTGCCGCGGCCGTGGACGCGGCAGTACGACCACATCTCGCGATACTGCAGCAGCCACTGCAACTTTCGGTTGTCGTGCGAGAAGCTGCCGTACGACGAAAGGACGCCTCGTGAACCGTTGGATTTCCGCGGTCGATCGGACCATCGTCCTGATTTTCGGAATCGTGCTCCTGGCGGCAGGCGCCTACGCCATCGCATGGGACGCGGGTGCCTCACTGATTCGAACCTGGGTGTCACGACTCGATCGGGAGGTCCTCTTCGGCCTTCCGGAGGAGCCTTGGTGGCACTGGGTGCTGTCCGGCACCTTCGTACTCTGCGTCTTCACCGGTTTCGGGCTGTTGTACTTGAACCTTCGCCGGCGCCGAACGAGCGCAGTCACGTTGCGGCACAACGAATCCGGTACCGACGTCAGTGTGGATCTGGGACCAGTCGCCGACGGCGTGGCCTCCGAACTCGCGCAACTGCCGGGCGTGCGAAGCACCAGAAGCAAAGCGACGGTCGATCGCGGACTGCCGACGCTGTGCGTCATCGTCACGGCGGACCCGGCGATCGACGTCGTCGGCTTCACTACTCAGGCCGAAGGCATCGCCCGTGCGACCAGGCGAAGCCTCGACGGCGCACCCGTCGCGGTACAGGTCCTGTTACATCTCGACCGGGTCGAAGCAACGAAGTAGGCAAGAACCTCACCAGCCACCAGACCGCCTGACTACAGACACAGAAAAGGCGCTCACTCCCCGAAGGGAATGAGCGCCTTTCTCAGTGCTGTGAATCAGCTAGCGAGACAAGAGTCTCACTTGATGATCTTGGCAACCTTGCCGGCGCCGACCGTACGGCCGCCTTCGCGAATTGCGAAGCGCAGGCCCTCGTCCATGGCGACAGGCTGGATGAGCTTGACGGACATCTCGGTGTTGTCACCGGGCATGACCATCTCGGTGCCCTCAGGCAGCGTCACGACGCCCGTAACGTCCGTGGTACGGAAGTAGAACTGCGGGCGGTAGTTGTTGAAGAACGGGGTGTGGCGGCCGCCCTCGTCCTTCGACAGGATGTATGCCTGGCCCTCGAACTCCGTGTGGGGAGTCGTGGTGCCCGGCTTGACGACAACCTGTCCACGCTCGACATCTTCGCGCTTGATGCCACGAACGAGCAGTCCGACGTTGTCGCCGGCCTGGCCCGAGTCGAGCAGCTTGCGGAACATCTCGATACCCGTGACCGTGGTCTTGGTCGAGGTTTCCTTGATGCCGACGATCTCGACCTCTTCGTTGACGTTGACAACGCCCCGCTCGATACGACCGGTGACAACGGTGCCACGGCCGGTGATCGTGAAGACATCCTCGACGGGCATGAGGAAGGGCTTCTCGGTCTCACGAATCGGGTCCGGGATGGACTCGTCGACAGCAGCCATCAGGTCGAGAATGGACTGCGTCCACTTCGGGTCACCCTCGAGTGCCTTGAGTGCCGAGATCGGAATGACGGGGGCTTCCTCGTCGAATTCCTGAGCGGCCAGCAGTTCGCGGACCTCCATCTCGACGAGCTCGAGGATCTCGTCGTCGTCAACCATGTCGGCCTTGTTCAGGGCGACGAGGATGTAAGGAACGCCAACCTGGCGAGCGAGCAGGACATGCTCGCGCGTCTGGGGCATCGGGCCGTCGGTAGCTGCGACGACGAGGATAGCGCCGTCCATCTGAGCTGCGCCGGTGATCATGTTCTTGATGTAGTCGGCGTGACCCGGTGCATCGACGTGCGCGTAGTGGCGCTTTTCCGTCTGGTACTCAACATGCGAGATGTTGATCGTGATGCCACGAGCCTTTTCCTCGGGAGCCTTGTCGATCTGATCGAAGGCCGAAGCCTCGTTCAGGTCGGGGAATGCATCCGCGAGAACCTTGGTGATGGCCGCCGTCGTCGTGGTCTTGCCGTGGTCGACGTGACCAATGGTGCCGATGTTCACGTGCGGCTTCGTCCGCTCGAACTTCGCCTTCGCCACTTTGTGTCCTCCTGGACTGTTGTTGCTTGCCGTATGCAGCAGTGCGGTTGGTTGTTACTTGGTCGTGCTTCGTGCCGGAAGAAACCGAGGTCACTTGCCGGCGCGGGCTGGGGAGCTCGCTGTGCTTACTCGCCCGTCGCCTTGGCGATGATTTCCTTCGAGACGTTCGCGGGAACCTCTGCGTAGGAATCGAACACCATGGAGAAGTTCGCTCGGCCCTGGGTCTTCGACCGCAGGTCACCGATGTAACCGAACATCTCCGAGAGCGGAACCAGCGCCTTCACGACACGGGCACCACTGCGTTCCTCCATGGCCTGGATCTGGCCACGGCGGGAGTTGAGGTCGCCGATCACGTCGCCCATGTACTCCTCGGGCGTTGTGACCTCGACAGCCATGAGCGGCTCGAGAATGACGGGGCCGGCCTTGCGGGCGGCTTCCTTCAGTGCCTGCGAACCGGCAACCTTGAACGCCATTTCCGAGGAGTCGACGTCGTGGTAAGCACCATCGAGCAGCGACAGCTTCAGGTTCACGAGCGGGTAGCCGGCGAGAACACCGTACTGCATCGCGTCCTGCGCACCGGCATCCACGGAGGGGATGTACTCGCGCGGGATACGTCCGCCGGAGACCTTGTTCTCGAACTCGTAGGTAGCACCGTCTTCGCCCACGAAAGGCTCCAGAGCGATGATGACCTTTGCGAACTGGCCCGAGCCACCCGTCTGCTTCTTGTGGGTGTAGTCGTGCTTCTCGACCTTCTTGGTGATGGTCTCGCGGTACGCAACCTGCGGCTTACCGACGTTCGCCTCGACCTTGAACTCGCGGCGCATGCGGTCGACGAGGATGTCGAGGTGGAGCTCGCCCATACCGCCGATGACGGTCTGGCCGGTCTCTTCGTCGAGTTCGACCGAGAAGGTCGGATCCTCTTCGGCGAGCTTCTGGATCGCGACGCCCAGCTTTTCCTGGTCGGACTTGGTCTTGGGCTCGATGGAGACCTGGATGACCGGCGCGGGGAACGACATCGACTCGAGGACGATGGGGCTCGCCTGATCGCACAAGGTGTCACCGGTGGTGGTGTCCTTGAGGCCGATCATCGCGTAGATGTGGCCGGCTACGGCCTCGTCTACCGGGTTCTCCTTGTTGGCGTGCATCTGGAAGAGCTTTCCGATGCGCTCCTTCTTGCCCTTGGTGGCATTGAGCACCTGAGCACCCGGATCGATACGACCCGAGTAGACGCGCACGAAGGTCAGCTTGCCGAAGAACGGGTGAGCAGCGATCTTGAAGGCGAGAGCCGAGAACGGCTCGTCCTTGCTCGGCTTGCGAGTGATCTCTACTTCTTCGTCACCGAGCTTGTGGCCGATTACCTCGCCGATGTCCAACGGGTTCGGAAGGTAGTCGATGACAGCGTCGAGCATGGGCTGAACGCCCTTGTTCTTGAACGCGGAGCCACAGAGAACCGGGTACAGCTCGGAGGCGACCGTCATCTTGCGGATGGCGCCCTTGATCTCCTCGATGGTGAGCTCTTCGCCGCCGAAGTACTTCTCCATGAGAGCTTCGTCGGACTCGGCAACCGTTTCGAGCAGCTTCTCGCGGTACTCGGCAGCCTTCTCGACGAGATCCGCGGGGATCTCCTCGATGGTCGGAGCGGTTCCCGTCGGGACCACGCCGCGCCAGGTGATGGCCTTCATCTCGACCAGGTCGACGACGCCGTCGAAGTCGTCCTCAGCGCCGATGGGCAGCTGGAGAACGAGCGGCTTCGCGCCCAAGCGGTCGATGATGGTCTGGACTGTGAAGTAGAAGTCCGCGCCCATCTTGTCCATCTTGTTGACGAAGCAGATGCGCGGAACGTCGTACTTGGCAGCCTGACGCCAAACCTGCTCGGACTGCGGCTCGACACCCTCTTTACCGTCGAAGACAGCAACTGCGCCGTCGAGCACGCGCAGCGACCGCTCCACCTCGACCGTGAAGTCGACGTGGCCGGGGGTGTCGATGATGTTGATCTGGTTGTTGTTCCAGAAGCAAGTCACGGCGGCAGACGTGATCGTGATGCCGCGTTCCTTCTCCTGCTCCATCCAGTCCGTCGTCGACGCACCGTCGTGCGTCTCACCGATCTTGTAATTGACACCGGTGTAGAACAGGATGCGCTCGGTGGTGGTGGTCTTGCCGGCATCGATGTGCGCCATGATGCCGATGTTGCGGACCTTGTTCAGGTCAGTCAGCACTTCCTGTGCCACAGGTTTCTTCCCCGCTCGTTGCTTGGTTTTCGGGTGTCGGCCTTATCGGTGTGTTCCACCGTCAGGGCCATGGTCTTTCAATTATGTCTCTGCCGAGGCGAACCTGGCCACCTGCGTCCGGAATCCGGCGAGATGAACAAGTCGCCAACGGCGACAAGCGTCGGAGCCCCACCCGATGGCAGTTGCTCCGACGCTTTACATCACCAGCGGTAGTGGGCGAATGCCTTGTTGGCTTCGGCCATCTTGTGAGTGTCTTCGCGACGCTTCACAGCTGCACCGAGGCCATTGCTGGCATCGAGGAGCTCGTTGGCGAGACGCTCGACCATGGTCTTCTCACGACGTGCACGCGAGAAGGTGACCAGCCAGCGCAGTGCCAGCGTGGTGGAACGACCGGGGCGAACCTCGACCGGCACCTGGTAGGTAGCGCCACCGACGCGGCGGCTACGAACCTCGAGTGCAGGCTTGACGTTGTCCAGGGCGCGCTTGAGAGTGACGACCGGATCGGTGCCGGTCTTCTCGCGTGCCTGCTCGAGAGCCTGGTACACGATTCGCTCTGCGGTGGACTTCTTGCCGTCCAGCAGGATCTTGTTGACGAGCTGCGTCACCAACGGGGAACCGTAAACCGGGTCGTTGATGAGCGGGCGCTTCGGAGCGGGGCCCTTACGTGGCATTAGCTCTTCTCCTTCTTGGCGCCGTAGCGGCTGCGTGCCTGCTTGCGACCCTTGACACCCTGGGTGTCGAGGGAGCCGCGGATGATCTTGTAGCGGACACCCGGGAGGTCCTTCACACGACCGCCACGGACGAGCACCATGGAGTGCTCCTGAAGGTTGTGACCTTCGCCGGGGATGTACGCGGTGACCTCGACCGAAGTCGTGAGGCGAACACGTGCGACCTTACGGAGCGCGGAGTTCGGCTTCTTGGGGGTGGTGGTGTACACGCGAGTGCACACGCCACGACGCTGCGGGCTGCCCTTGAGGGCTGCCGTCTTGACCTTGGCGGTCTTGTCGCGGCGACCCTTGCGGACCAGCTGGTTGATGGTTGGCATTTACCGGCTTTCTTGTGACGAACAGACTGCTCGAGCGAACTCGGGCCGTTCGAAAACGTGGCTGTTCTGAAATTAGGGATCTAGCAGTTGGAGCAAGAGAGCTGCTGCTCCTCACCCACCTCAGAGTGTGTACTCAGCACTTTCATGCCGTGCACCGCCCCCGAGGTCGGGCGTGTCGCATACCCCCACACAGGCAGCCGGATGCTCGTTCATCAGCAGATTCTGCTCGAACGCGCGCACGGCAATACCTAGCTAGGCACACAGATCGGCCCGGGCATGCCGGACACGACCCATAACGATACCTGTCGGCGCGCCACGAGGTCAAAGCGAGGCCACGGTGATAGTGACCTCACGCCCTGACCACCCACTCTGAGCGCCACTCTGAGCGCGCAGTGCGACCACCCGATCGGACCGGTCGCGATCAGATGCTGCGGTTCAACGTCAAAGCGCCGAGCTTTGCCGCCGCGTCGCACGGATCCGCGCCGCCTTGTGGCTCGGTGACCCACCACCCGAACACTCCCCCGGCCGGTGCGCTCGCGCTCACCCCGCAACTCTGCGGATCGGCCGGCTGGCGGACCTGGTACCCGCCACTGCCGTTGATGTCGATTTTCGCCACCACGTATCCGAGATGTTCGAAAGCAGCGCGCTCGTGATCGAGTGTGCCCGTCTCGAACCAGTTGAAGGTGATCTTGATCGGACCCGCGGCGCCGATGCCGTCCCAACGGCAGATAGCGCCGAAGAACCCACGCCCGACGGCGTCGGCACCCACGGCGCCGGCGATCTGCTCGTCGGTGACGGCTTCGCATTCTTGGAGGACGTTCGCGAATTCCTGGCTGTCGCTACCGCCGTAGCTGCCCTCCGCGCGGGGAGTCCCGGTAACCACCGAGCCGCAGCCTGTCAGCAGAACCAGCGACCCGGCCACGGCGAGTCCGATCCTTACTCGCTTCACTGTGCCCTCGACACTGTTTTTTCCATCAGATCCCGTGCCACCGTGCACGGATCCGCGGTCGGTGGCAGCAAACCGTAGGTGATCGACCAGTGCACGAAGTCTCCGCCGAACGCGATACCCAACTCGCACAACGAACCTGCCGTGGACGCGATGAAGCCCTGGTGTCCACCGATCGTGATGTCGTCGGCGGGGCGTCCGAGCAGGTCGGACCCAGCCCGTTCGCGGCCGATCGGGCTTCCGCGGTACCAGGAGAAACTGACGCTCGGACCGTTCGAGCCGGCGACTTCCCACTGGCAACCGACGCCGTTGCGCGTCGTCGTCGCGAAAGCGCCGAGATTGAAGGCGCTGACAACTTCTTCGTCGGTCACCGAGCCGCATTCGGCGAACATCGGTCCGGGATCCGTAGGTGCGAGTGCCTGCGAACCCGCTCCGTCGCCCGGCTGATCGACGGACCCGTCGTCGGAGCTGCATCCGACCACAGCCGAGAGCACGGCGGCCGAGACCAATACCGAAGTCCCGATCGAGGTGAGAGTGCGTGCGGCCATGGAGCCGACTGTACTTCGCGGTGGCCCCCGACACACGCCACGTGCGCGTCGCGCGCATCGGTGCGCCCACGCCGCTGCCGATTCAGGGAGTTGCGACCGGTACCCGAACCAGCGTGGAATCCAATTGCGCGGCCCACTGTTTGACCACCTCGGTGCGTCGGCGCGAGTCGTCGGTCAAGACGTCTGCAAGCCCCAGCCCACGGGCCAGGTCCAGGGTCGCCTGTACCAAGCGGTGCGTCACGGGATCGGAGTCGTCGACTCCCAGACTCTCGACGGCCATCCGGTGCGCGATCCGCCCGAACCGTTCCTCGAGGGGCAACACGCGAGCCCGCAGGTCGGGGTCCGAGGCGGCGGCCGTCCACACCTGCAGTGCTGCCTTGAACAGAGTCCCGGTGTAGTACTCGACCAACCGCGAAATGATCGCCTCTGTCCGTCCGGCACCCACCGGAAGGTCGGTGGATTCCTTGCGTGCCTGGTCCATCCTGGCGTCGAACATCACCTCGAGCGCCGCGGTGATGAGGTCCTCACGCGTCGGGAAGTGATGCTGCATCGCACCGCGGGACACCCCGGCACGCTGCGCGACGACGCTCATCGTCGTTGCGCTCCATCCGAGTTCGGCGAGACACTCCACAGTCACCTCCAGCAGGTGGGAGCGCGTGACTCGACTTCGGTCCTGCTTGGGCTCTCGAGTCATCGCGCCGCCATCCCTTCTACTGCTGTGTTCCAGCGCTTCTGTGTCCCAGCTGCGCAGTTTCTACTGCGCCCAGGCCGCTGGACGCTTCTGCAAGAAAGACATCATGCCCTCACGAGCCTCGTCGGACGAAAACAGCCGAGCCGATTGCGCGATCATCTCCTCGCCGTCCCGGTCGAATCCGGCCAGGACCGAACGCGTCGTGATCCACTTCGATTCGGCAAGCCCTTGCGGTGAACATTGGCGCAGGGTCCCGAGCAGCTCGGTGATCGACTCCCCCGTGTCCTGCGACGCGGCGGTGACGAGTCCGATGGATTCGGCCTCGTGCTGGCCGAACTTCTCTCCGGTGAGTAGATAGCGGCTCGCAGATCGCTGGTCGAGCCTCGGTAGGACGGTGAGCGAAATGATGGACGCTGCCAAACCCAACCGTGATTCCGTCACCGCGAAGGTGCTCGCCGGTCCGGCGACGACGATGTCGCACGCCCCGACAAGACCCATACCCCCGGCCCGGACGTGACCGTCGATCCGCCCGATCACCGGCTTGGGAAGCTCGAGAATGCTGCGCAAGAGCGTCAACATTCCCCGTCCTCGCTCCTTGACGGCCTCCTCCGGAGATGCCGACGACCCCGAGGCCTCACTGAGATCGGCTCCCGCGCAGAATGTTCCACCGGTGTGAGTGAGCACCACGGCTCGAACTTCCGGATCGGCCGCCGCCGACGTCAGCCCAGCCTGCAACTCCGTGACCAACCGCGTCGAAATCGCGTTGCGGTTGTGTGGTGAGTCGAGAGTGATCGTGGCCGCACCGCCCGATACGTCGTACCGTACGTATGGCTTGTCCTCGTCCGTCATGCTTCGCCCTTTCTCGTGAGACCGTCTAGTAGGACCGAGGCAGACCGAGAGAGTGTTGCGAGACGAAGTTGAGGATCATCTCGCGGCTCACCGGGGCAACGCGGGCGATACGTGCCGCGCCGAGCATGGCAGCCAACCCGTATTCCTTCGTCAGGCCTGCGCCGCCGTGCGTCTGGATCGCCTGATCGAGTGCCTTGATGCTGGCTTCGGCGGCCGCGTACTTCGCCATGTTCGCGGCTTCGGCAGCACCGAAATCGTCGCCACTGTCGTAGAGCACCGCAGCCTTCTGCATCATCAGCTTGGCGAGCTCGAGTTCGATCTTCACCTGGGCGAGTGGATGCGAAATACCTTGGTGCGCACCGATCGGCGTCTTCCAGACGGTGCGCTCGTTCGCGAACTTCACCGCAGCGTTCAGGGCGTAACGGCCCATTCCGATGGCCATCGACGCACCCAGGATGCGCTCGGGGTTCAGGCCGGCGAACAACTGCATCAGAGCGGCATCGGCTTCGCCGACCAGAGCGTCGGCCGGCAGACGCACATCGTCGAGAAAGAGGATGAACTGGTGGTCCGGTTCGATGATGTCCATCTCCATCTGCGTCTTCACGAATCCGGGAGAATCCGTGGGGACGATGAACAGAGCGGGCTTGAGCTTGCCGGTCTTGGAGTCCTCGGTGCGCGCAACGATGAGAACCGCATCAGCCTGATCGACACCCGAGATGTAAATCTTGTTCCCGCTCAGGATCCAGTCTTCTCCGTCACGCCGAGCAGTCGTCGTGATCTGATGCGAGTTGGAACCAGCGTCCGCCTCGGTGATTCCGAACGCCATGATCTTGGATCCGTCGGCGAGGCTGGGTAGCCATTGCTGCTTCTGCTCCGCCGTGCCGTACTTGCCGATGATGGTGCCGCAGATGGCCGGCGAGACGACAACCAGGAGCAGACCGGCACCCTGTGCCGCCAATTCCTCCTGCACCAGCGCGAGTTCGTAGATCCCCGCACCGCCGCCGCCGTATTCCTCCGGCAGGTTGACGCCGAGGAATCCGAGTTTGCCCGCCTCGTTCCACAATTCGGTGAGCGGCTCACCCTTTCGTGCCTTGGGCAGCACGTAGTCGACGTAGTTGAAGCGCTCACCCAGTTTGGAAACGGATGCCCGCAGTTCCTTCTGCTCTTCGGTTTCGATGAAACTCATCATGCTTCCTCTTCTGTAGCGGGTTCTTCCACACGTGCGAGTACCGATCCGACCTCGACCTGCTGGCCGACGGCAACCGGAAGTTCCACCAGGACACCGGCAGTCGGCGCGGTGACGGTGTGTTCCATCTTCATGGCCTCGAGCCACAGAATCGGCTGGCCGGCAGTGACGGTGTCACCGAGGGCGGCGCCGAGGCGGATGACCGAGCCCGGCATCGGAGCGAGCAACGAACCGGCGGCGACCTCCGCCGACGGATCCACGAAGCGCGGTGCTGCCGACAACGCGACGGGCCCGAGCGAGGAGTCGACGAAAATCTCACTCCCGTAGACCGCCACGTCGAACGAACGCCGTACTCCGCTTTCCTCGAGCACTACCCGGGACGCAGTAGCCGACACCAGACTCACGTCGTCGAAGCCTTCTGCACTCAGCACGCCGCTTCGGCTCAGGAAGTAGCGGACGTCGTAGTCGCCCGACGCAGTGGAATAACTCTTGCTCTGCGGCTGCGACGGCAGGTTGCGCCACCCGCTGGGCAAGCGGCCGATGACGCGGGCCGACGCCCGGTTGTGCGCGGCATCGGCAAGTGCGGCCGCCAGCGCCGAAAGTCTTTCGGCGTCAGTGTCGGCCAGAGGCGTTGACAGTTTCTCGAGGTCGTGGGTCTCGAAGAACGCCGTGTCGGTGTCTCCCGCAATGAAGGCCGGGTGGCTCAGGACGTTGACGAGCAGGTCCCGGTTGGTGCGCAGGCCGTGAATCCTGGTGCGCGCCAGCGTCGATCCGAGCAGCCGCGCAGCTGCCGTTCTGGTCGGCGCGTACGAGATGACCTTGGCCAACATCGGGTCGTAGTGGACGCCGACAACACTGCCGTCGACGACGCCGGAATCGAGGCGAACACCCTGCTCGCGCAGAACACTGAATTCTGCCACGTTACCGGGCAACTCGATGTGGTGAACGGTTCCGCTCTGCGGCTGCCAGTTCTTGGCGGGATCCTCGGCGTACAGACGCACCTCGATGGAATGCCCGCGGATCTCCGGCTGCTCGTCCGGCAGCGTGTCACCCGAAGCCACCTGCAATTGCAGCTCCACCAGGTCGAGCCCCGTGGTGCACTCGGTGACCGGGTGCTCCACCTGCAAACGAGTGTTCATCTCGAGGAAGAAGAAGTCGCCCTTTTCGTCGGCGAGGAACTCGACGGTTCCCGCCCCTTCGTAGCCGATGGCATTGGCGGCGAGCCGCGAGGCGTCGAAAAGCTTGTCGCGCATGGCTGGGATGCGCTGTACGAGCGGAGACGGCGCCTCTTCGACGACCTTCTGGTGTCGACGCTGGATCGAGCACTCGCGCTCTCCCACCGCCCACACGCCGCCGTGGCGGTCGGCCATGACCTGAACCTCGATGTGCCGACCGGTTTCGAGGTAGCGCTCGCAGAAGACCGTCGGGTCACCGAAAGCGGACTGCGCCTCACGCCGCGCCGCTTCCAGTTCGCCGTCCAGCGCCGACAATTCACGAACGACACGCATCCCGCGTCCGCCTCCGCCCGCCGACGCCTTGATGAGCACCGGCAGATGCGCTTCGGTCACCGCAGCGGGATCCAGTTCGGACAGCACCGGCACTCCGGCGGCATCCATGATCTTCTTGGACTCGACCTTCGACCCCATGAGCTCGATGGATTCGACGGGTGGGCCGATCCACGTCAGCCCCGCGTCGATGACGCTGCGCGCGAACTCCGCGTTCTCGGACAGGAACCCGTAGCCGGGGTGAATGGCGTCGGCGCCCGAAGCCTTTGCAGCGGCGATGATCAGCTCACCCCGCAGGTAGGTCTCGGCGGGCGTGTTACCCGGCAGCCGAACCGATGCGTCGGCTTCGGCGACGTGCGGGCTGTCGGCATCCGCATCGGAAAACACCGCGACCGTGCCGATTCCGTTCTTGCGGCAGGTTGCAAAGATACGGCGGGCGATTTCGCCACGATTGGCGACCAGTACAGAAGTGATTGTCACGGCGTGCCTCACATACGGAAGACGCCGAAGTTCTCGGTGCCTTCGATCGGGGCGGTGGCAATGGCCGACAGGCACATTCCCACCACGGTGCGGGTGTCTCGGGGATCGATGACGCCGTCGTCGTACAGACGTCCGGACAGGAACATCGGAAGTGACTCGGCCTCGATCTGGTTCTCGATCATCGCGCGCATACCGGCATCAGCCTGCTCGTCGAACACCTGGCCGCGGGCCTCGGCAGCAGCGCGTCCCACGATGGAGATGACGCCGGCGAGTTGCGCTCCGCCCATGACGGCGGACTTGGAACTGGGCCAGGCAAAGAGGAATCGCGGATCGAACGCCCGTCCGCACATGCCGTAGTGACCGGCGCCGTACGACGCTCCGAGCAGGATCGAGATGTGCGGAACCTTGGAGTTGGCAACCGCATTGATCATCATCGATCCGTGCTTGATCATGCCGCCCTCCTCGTATTCCTTGCCCACCATGTAGCCGGTGGTGTTGTGCAGGAACAGCAACGGCGTGTTGGAACGGTTGGCGAGCTGGATGAACTGCGTGGCCTTCTGGGATTCCTCGCTGAAGAGCACTCCACGGGCGTTGGCCAGGATGCCGATCGGGTAGCCGTTCAGCTCCGCCCAGCCGGTCACGAGAGAGGAACCGTAGAGCGGCTTGAACTCGTCGAAGTCGGAACCGTCGACGATGCGGGCGATGACCTCACGCGGATCGAACGGGATCTTCAGATCGGCGGGAACGATGCCGAGCAACTCTTCCGGATCCTCGAGCGGTTCGATGATCTCGGTGCGAGGCGCCGGCCCCCTCTTGGTCCAGTTGAGCCGCTTGACGATCGAGCGCCCGATGCGGATCGCATCCTGCTCGTCGGCGGCGAAGTAGTCGGCCAGACCGGACTTACGAGCGTGCATTTCGGCGCCGCCGAGTGCCTCGTCGTCGGATTCCTCACCGGTGGCCATCTTGACCAGCGGCGGGCCTGCGAGGAACACCTTGGAGCGTTCCTTGATCATCACGACGTGGTCGGACATGCCCGGGATGTACGCGCCGCCGGCCGTCGAGTTACCGAAGACCAGTGCAATGGTGGGGATTCCGGCTGCGGACAGCTGAGTGAGGTCACGGAACATCCGGCCACCGGGAATGAACACCTCTTTCTGCGTCGGCAAGTCTGCGCCACCGGACTCGACGAGCGAGATCACCGGAAGGCGATTCTGCATCGCGATGTCGTTCGCGCGGAATCCCTTACGCAGCGTCCATGGATTGCTGGTGCCGCCGCGCACGGTGGGATCGTTGGCGACGATCAGGCATTCGACGCCTTCGACGACGCCGATACCGACCACGGTGCTGGCGCCGACCGGGAAGTCGCTCCCCCACGCAGCGAGGGGGCACAGTTCGAGAAACGGTGAATCCTGATCGAGCAGAAGCTCGATCCGCTCGCGTGCCAGGAGCTTTCCCCGCTTGTGGTGACGCTCGGTGTACTTCTCGCCACCGCCCGCCAACGCCTTGGCGTGCTCGACCTCGATCTCGGCGAGCTTGGTGTTCATGGTCGATGTTGCGGTCTGGTACACCTCGGAGTTGGTGTCCAGTGTTGACCGAATGACACTCATGACTGATACCCCAATCGCTTGGCCGCGAGGCCGGTGAGGATTTCGGTGGTTCCGCCACCGATTCCCAGAATTCGCATGTCCCGGTACTGCCTCTCCACTTCACTTTCCTGCATGTATCCGAGGCCGCCGAACAGCTGAACGGCTTGGTTGGCAACCCATTCACCCGTTTCGACCGCCGTGTTCTTGGCGAAGCACACCTCGGCGATCAGATCGCCGTCACCGGCCATGTACCGCTCGATCACCGAGTGCGTGTACACCTTGGCGACGTCGATCTTGCGGGCCATCTCGGTGACGGTGTTCTGCACTGCCTGCCGACTGATCAGTGGGCGTCCGAAAGTCTCGCGGGCGCGGCACCATTCGAGGGTCAACTCGAGGCATCGCTCGGCGCTGGCATACGCCTGCGCAGCGAGGGCGACGCGCTCGGAAACGAAGGCCTGCGCGATCTGCGCGAAGCCGCTGTTCTCTGCCCCGACCAGATTCTCCACCGGAACACGGGCGTCGACGAAGGACAGCTCGGCGGTATCCGATGCACGCCACCCCATCTTCTCGAGTTTGCGCGAGACCGTGAATCCCGGTGTGCCCTTCTCGATTACGAGCAGCGAGACGCCACCCGCGCCGGGGCCACCGGTACGCACGGCAGTGACGACGAAGTCTGCGCGAACACCGGAGGTGATGAACGTCTTCGCACCGTTGACTACGTAATGGTCGCCGTCGCGCTTGGCTGTAGTTGTCAGGTGCCCGACGTCGCTGCCTCCGCCGGGTTCCGTGATGGCGAGCGAGCCGATCTTGTCGCCGCGCAGGGTCGGCTTGACCCACTTCTCGATCTGCGCCTCGTCGCCGGCCGCAATCAGGTGCGGCACGGCGATGCCGCAGGTGAACAGTGAGGCGAACAGCCCGCCCGACGCACCCGCCTGGTGCATCTCCTCACAGATCACGATGGAGTCGACGGCGTCGCCGCCCTCACCGCCCGCCGATTCGGGCGCACTGGCCCCGAGGAGGCCGAGAGCGCCTGCCTTGCGGTGCAATTCGCGCGGAATCTCGCCGTCGCGCTCCCACTGCGTCAGATGCGGCAGAATCTCTTGGTTCACGAATCCGCGTACGGTCTCGCGAAGCGCAAGCCTTTCCGGTGTGGTCCACACGGTCACCGTGAATCCTCTTTCTCGTCAGTTACGGGGAGTAGCGAAATCGGGATGTCGATGTGGCGCGAGCGCAGCCATTCACCAATTCCCTTGGCCTGCGGATCGAACCGCGCCTGCGAGGCCACACCCTGACCGAGGATTCCCTCGATCACGAAGTTGACGGCACGAAGGTGCGGAAGCTGGTAGCGAGTGACGTTCAGGTCTGCTGCTTCCGGTAGCAGTTCCTTGAGCATTTCGACGGTCAGAGTGTGCGCCAACCACTTCCACTGCTCGTCGGTGCGAACCCAGACTCCGACGTTGGCGTTTCCACCCTTGTCTCCACTGCGCGCACCGGCGATAGTGCCGAGCGGCACCGAGATCGAGGACTGTGGCGGCAAGGGCTGCGGACGCTCGGGTTCGTCGACCGGTTCGAGGTCCAGCGTCAGCGTCGACGGAGCGATGTCCACGCGCGTGCCGTCGGGAAGTACGGCGACGTGAGGCACCGATCCCGCGTCGACGTAGCCGGGGGTGAACACTCCGTACGGCTGGCCGTTGCTCGGCGGCGCGGTCAGCGAGAAGCCGGGGTAACTGGCGAGTGCCATTTCCACCGCAACCGCGGAGAAGGGACGACCGATCACCTTGGGGTCGGCGTCACGAACCACGCAGCGCAGCAACGCACTCGCTGTTTCCTCGGTGTCGGAATCCGGATGATCCGTGCGGGCGAGAGTCCAGACCAGTTCGGCCGGCTTCTTCGTCAGCCAGGATTCGAGTTGAGTCTTCGCCAGATCGGCCTTGGCCTCGATGTCGAGACCGGTCAGGATGAAGGTGGCCTCGTTGCGGAACCCGGCCAGCGTGTTCAGCGAGACCTTGTACTGCGGCGGCGGGGCCTCTCCCGTGACGCCGCTGATCAGCACCCGATCCGGGCCTTCCTGGGTGAGCACCGCATTGTCGATGCGGGTGGTCACGTCCGGTCCCGCGTAGCGTCCACCCGTGATCTCGTACAGCAGCTGCGCCGTCACGGTGCCGACGCTCACCTCGCCGTCCGTTCCGGCATGTTTGGTGATGACCGAAGATCCGTCCGCGTTGATCTCGGCGATCGGGAATCCCGGCCTACCCAAGTTGGGAATCTCTGTGAAGAACGCGTAGTTGCCGCCGGTGGCCTGAGTTCCGCACTCGATGACGTGGCCCGCCGCAACAGCACCGGCCAGCTGATCGAAATCATCTCGCTTCCAACCGAAATGGTGAGCGGCCGGACCGACGATCACCGACGCATCGGTGACACGTCCGGTGACCACGACATCGGCGTCGGCCGACAATGCTTCGACGATGCCCCAGGCACCGAGGTACGCATTGGCCGTCAGCGGGGAGCCGAGTCCGAGTTCGTCTGCGCGAGAGATCAAATCGTCGCCCTCGACGTGGGCGATCTTCGCGTTCAACCCAAGCTTGGTGTTGACCTCGCGCAGCGCATCGGCCAGGCCGGCGGGATTGAGACCGCCTGCATTCGCGACGATCTTCACCCCTTTGTCGAGCGCGAGGCCGAGAGTGTCCTCCACCTGCCGCAGGAACGTCTTCGCGTAGCCGAGCGACGGGTCCTTCATCCGATCCCGGCCGAGGATCAACATCGTCAGTTCGGCCAGGTAGTCGCCGGTCAGGTAGTCGAGTTCGCCACCCTCGAGCATCTCGCGCATCGCCGAGACGCGGTCGCCGTAGAAACCGGAACAGTTACCGATCCGTACCGAACTCATTTGCCCACCTCCGCTTCTCGTCCCTCGCCGCTGGATCCGACGGCAGCTCGTCCCTCGCCGCTGGGACCCGCGAACGCCTGCGCGAACCCGAGCCACTCGTCTGCGTCGGCACCGACGGCGACCAGGTCGAGATCAGCGCGATTGGCCCGCTGAGTGACCAGCAAGCAGAAGTCCAACGCCGACCCGGTCACCTTCTGCGGCGCATCTTCCGGCCCCCAGGTCCAGAGCGAGCCGTCGGGCGCGGTCAACTCAACCCGGAAATCGTCGGCGGGCGGCGTCTTCTCGTTGACCGAGTACGCGAAGTTCCGCGTCCGCACACCCAGGTGAGCGATGTTCTTGATGCGCGCCGTCGGGGCGCGTTCGACGCCAAGGGCATCAGCGACGTCCTGTCCGTGTGCCCACGTTTCCATCAACCGAGCGGTTGCCATGGAGACTCCGCCCATGGGCGGGCCGTACCAGGGAAACTTGGTGCCGGCCGGCGCTGCGGTCAGTGCCTCGACGAGAGCGGTGCGCCCCGCTCGCCAATCGGCCAGCAACTCTGCAGGCGGGCGAGCAGCCTGCTCGGCGGCACCGTCGTCGACGAACCCCGCCGGATTCACGAACGCCGCCTTCAACTGCTCCGCGAACCCGTCCGGGTCGGTGATCGCCAGGATCGCGGCACTGTCCGTCCAGTGCAGGTGCCCGATCTGATGCGCGATGGTCCACCCTTCCGCAGGCGTCAGTGTCGCCCACTTCTCCTCGGGCAGATCTGCAACCAGGGCGTCGAGGCTCTCGCCTTCGGCCCGCAAGTCATCGATGAACGTCTGAAGTTCGGCCATGCGACCAGCATCACACTCACTCCCATAAAAATCAAGCACGAATGATTGTTATTGCGAAATCTCGTGGTGAGAGACTGAGCTCAACTGCCATCGACTACCAGGAGCAACCCATGAGCGACGCCGTACTGATCTCGCGAACCGGCGATGTGGTCACGTGGACCCTCAATCGCACGGACACCCGCAACGCGATCTCCGAGATCGACATGATCGAAGCTCTCGAAGACGCGGTCACCGCGGTGAACCGAGATCAGAGTGTGCGCGCGGTCATCCTCACGGGAGCCGGGTCAGCCTTCTCCTCCGGTGGCAACGTCAAACACATGCGAGACAAGGAAGGCATGTTCGGTGGCGCGCCCGGCGAGATCCGCCAGGGCTACCGGCACGGCATCCAGCGCATTCCACTCGCGCTGTACACGTGTGAGGTGCCGACCATCGCAGCCGTCAACGGCCCGGCCATCGGAGCGGGCTGCGATCTCTCGCTCATGTGTGACCTCCGCATCGCCTCGACGGCGGCGGTCTTCGCCGAGAGCTTCGTCAAGGTGGGACTCATCCCCGGCGACGGCGGAGCGTGGCTGCTCCCCCGCGCGATCGGTAACGCCCGCGCCGCCGAGATGGCGTTCACCGGCGAACCGATCAATGCTGCGAAGGCACTCGACTGGGGGCTGGTCTCGCAGCTCACCGAGCCCGAGGAATTGCTCTCCGCAGCGCATGCCCTGGCAGCGCGGGTAGCGGCCAATCCCCCGCAGGTACTCCGGATGACCAAGAAACTGCTTCGCGAGGGCCAGCACCAAAGCCTCGAGAGCCTGCTCGAACTCTCGGCCGCCATGCAGTCGATCGCCCATCACACCCGCGATCACCACGAAGCCGTCGCTGCCATGCTCGAACGTCGTAGTCCTGAGTTCACTGGAGAATGAAGACCGGCAGTCAGCTACTGCCGGTCGGCGCGGTCCTCACCTCGATACTGTCGCTCCAGTTCGGAGCGGCATTCGCGACGACACTGTTCTCGCAGATCGGACCTGCCGGCGCCACGACGCTGCGACTGACGATCGCCGCGATCATCCTCGGCGTCATCGTCCGCCCGCGTTGGAGTCGGTGGTCGAACCGACAGCGCAAGGGCATCTTCGCGCTGGGCATCGCCCTGGCCGTGATGAACGGTGCCTTCTACCTCGCTCTCGAGACCGTGCCCATCGGCACCGCCGTCACCATCGAGTTCCTCGGACCGCTCACCCTGGCCGCAGTTCTGTCTCGTCGGTGGGCCGACGGGGCATGGGTGCTGCTCGCCTTCGGCGGAGTGTTGCTGCTGGGATTGGGCGATCACGGCGAATCCGGTTTGGACCCGATCGGGGTGATGTTCGCGTTGATCGCCGCTGCCGCGTGGGCCGGCTACATCGTGGCCGGTTCCCACCTGGCCGCGACACTCCCGAGCGCCGACGGGTTGGCGGGCGCAAGCATCGTCGCGGCGGTTTTGACGCTTCCCTTCGGCGTCGTCTCCGGCGGGAGTGAACTGCTGGAGCCGAAGATGCTCGCCGCCGGCGCGGCCGTCGCCATCCTCTCGTCCGTCATCCCGTACAGCTTGGAAATGTGGGCGTTGCGATCATTGGCCAAGAAGGTCTTTGCCGTCCTCATCGCCCTCGAACCCGCTGCGGCCGCACTGGCCGGAGTCCTCGTGATCGGGCAGACGCTCGACGCGTTCACACTCGTGGCCATCGGGCTGGTGGTGACCGCGGGCGTCGGCACAGTCGTCATGAATCGAAAGCCCACACCGAAATAGTCCAGGTACCGTCAGAGCACGTCATTCCAACGCACAGGAGAACCATGACCAACCCGATCATCGCCACCGTTCTCGGACGCACCCCGCAGATCGACGAAAGTGCGTTCATCGCACCCAACGCCACCGTTGTCGGCGCGGTGACCATCGCTGCGGGCGCCAGTATCTGGTACGGCGCAGTCCTGCGCGGCGACGCCGAATCGATCTCCATCGGCGCGGACACCAACATTCAGGACAACTGCACGGTGCACGCCGACCCCACGTTCCCCGCGGTACTGGGCGAACGAATCTCGGTCGGCCACAACGCGGTGCTACACGGGTGCACCGTCGAAGACGACGTGCTCGTCGGCATGGGCGCCGTGGTGCTCAACGGCGCGCACATCGGTTCGGGATCGCTGATCGCCGCCGGTGCGGTCGTGTCCCAGGGGATGCAGATCCCGCCTGGATCACTGGTCGCCGGCGTGCCCGCCAAGGTCAAACGTGAACTCTCCGAAGGTGAAAAGGCCGGTATCACCGCCAACGGCGCCGGCTACATCATGCTCGCGAAGGCTCACCAGGACATCGAGCACGCTTGATCGAGACGACGCTCGCGGCCGGTAGCAGCAAGGCCGGCGACTAGCCCCGGGGCCGCAACGTACTGTTCGGCAACTCGGGCGCCGGGAGCGCCGGACCGTCGTATCCCGGCACGACGCCGAAACGCTGGTCCGGGACGCTGCCGTCGAATCCGGAGGCAAGCTCAGCCTGCCACTTGCGTCGATACTCGACGACCTCTTCATGTGTACGGCCCATGAAGTTCCACCACATGACGACCTGCTCGCCCAACGGTTTTCCGCCGAGAAGTAGCAGTCGAGCCGGTTCGGATCCCGGATTACGCAAAGTCAGTTTTCCGAAACCCGGTGCTTGGTAACCCAACTCGGCCCAGCCGACGGTGGTACCACGCAGAACAACCGATCCTCGATCGACGATCACGCCGTGCTCATGTGAACGATCGACATCGAGGGCGATCTCGGCCCCAGGATCGAGAATCACCTCGGCACCGAGTAATTCGGTGAAGGTAGACACCGGAGACGTGTCACCGGCGAGCGAACCGAGGAACACACTGAGCGTGGCACCATCGGTGGTCACCGGCTCCGGTCGATAGTGAACGAACGCGGGTGCGGTATCGCGCGCCGCATC
The DNA here is from genome assembly GCF_036541985.1 of Rhodococcus sp. IEGM 1306. NCBI lineage: Bacteria > Bacillati > Actinomycetota > Actinomycetes > Mycobacteriales > Nocardiaceae > Rhodococcus > Rhodococcus sp. IEGM 1306. The sequence goes on along the minus strand of NZ_JAZHFF010000004.1, from coordinate 497,791 downwards.
CGGCAGCGCCACCCACAACTGCATCCCGTGCAGAACCTTGGTGTTCGGCGTCGACACCTCGGAGTGCGCGATCCCACTCCCGGCCGTCATCAAATTCAGTTCACCCGGCCGCACCATCGCATGGGAACCGATGCTGTCACGGTGCTCGATCTCTCCGGTGAACAGCCAACTCACCGTTTGCAATCCGGTATGCGGATGCGGCGGCACATGCATGCCCGGTCCTGAGCCGACGTCATCCGGACCGTAATGATCGGCAAAACACCATGCCCCGATCAACGAACGCTCGCGTTGCGGAAGGGTGCGACGCACTCGCATCGCCCGCGGGCCACCGAGCGGAACGTCGCGCGGGGTGAGAATCTTAATCTCGCTCTCGGCCGGATGGCCTTCGCATTCCTGCTCGACGGGTTGCGCTTCGAGGTTGCTCATACTTCCATCCTGCCTCTAGTCATGACTGCGCGAGACGCAGACGCGTGCACAATTCCGCTAGTTGCCGGAGTTCATCGGCGTCCAACGCTGGTCCGACGTGGCGCCGAATGCTCGCTGCATGGCGGCGGCCCACTGATTTCTGCAGCGCTGCACCCGCTTCGGTGAGTTGCACGACCGTGCCGCGGCGATCGCGCGGATCAACACTCCTCGATACCAGACCTTCGCCCTCCAGCCGCTCCACCAAGCGACTGAGCGACGGTTGGCTCAACAGAATCTCCCGATTCAGGTCATGCAGGCGCAGGCAGTTCCGCGGCGCGAGACTGAGAGTGAACAGCACGTCGTACTCGCGCATCGTCACCTGATCCCAGACGTCATCGGCGGCCAGCCGCCGCAGCACCGACACCTGGGCGCGAAACAGTGCTTCCCAGGCGTCGGTGGCGAGTTCGGTGGTACTGACCGGAACGTCAAGCGGTTGCTCGTCAGGCAGTGACACTGCTTGCCTCACGAGCTGCCTTCATCGACGCGTGAGTGGGCGGGTTGTCCGGCACATGTGCGGGCCGCCTGGCCGCGAACTCACGGCGCAGAACCGGAACAACTTCCTCACCGAGCAGATCGAGCTGCTCGAGCACGGTCTTCAGCGGCAGCCCGGCGTGATCCATCAGGAACAGCTGGCGCTGATAGTCACCGAAGAAATCGGCGAACGCCAACGTCTTCTCGATGACCTGCTCAGGGGAACCGACGGTCAGCGGCGTCTGCTCGGTGAACTCTTCGAGTGAGGGGCCGTGTCCGTACACCGGAGCATTGTCGAAATACGGACGGAATTCCTTGACCGCGTCCTGACTGTTCTTGCGCATGAAGACCTGACCACCGAGTCCGACGATCGCCTGATCCGCCGACCCATGGCCGTAATGCTCGTAACGCCGGCGGTAGAGATTGATCAGCTCGATGTAGTGCTCTTTCGGCCAGAAGATGTTGTTGGCGAAGAATCCGTCGCCGTGATAAGCCGCGATCTCGGCGATCTCGGGGCTACGGATCGAACCGTGCCACACGAACGGCGCGATGCCGTCCAGCGGGCGCGGCGTGGACGTGAATCCCTGGAGCGGAGTGCGGTACTCCCCCTGCCAGTTCACGACCTCCTCGTCCCACAGCCGGCGCAGAAGTTGATAGTTCTCGAGCGCCAACGGGATGCCGGCGCGAATGTCCTTGCCGAACCACGGGTAGACCGGCGCGGTGTTCCCGCGTCCCATCATCAGATCGACGCGCCCCTCGGCGAGGTGTTGAAGCATCGCGTAGTCCTCGGCGATCTTCACCGGGTCGTTGGTGGTGATCAGCGTCGTGGACGTGGAAAGGGTGATCTTCTCGGTCTGGGCCGCGATGTATCCGAGCATCGTGGTCGGCGATGACGGCACGAACGGCTTGTTGTGATGCTCGCCGGTCGCGAAGACGTCGAGGCCGACTTCCTCGGCGTGCTTGGCGATGGTCGTCATGGCCTTGATGCGCTCGTGCTCTGTCGGGGTCGTCCCCGTCGTGGGATCAGTGGTGACGTCACCGACCGTGAAGATTCCGAACTGCATGGTTGCTCCTCCGCGAACTAGATCCATGCGTTTGCATGTAACTGATCAAACATTCAACCATCAAGCTCTATTCCACAGCAAAAAGGTGAGGGCGGCACACAAGATGTGTGCCGCCCTCACCGGACGAACGATCTATCGAAAAGCGGTCAGTGCATGACGATCGGCGTTGCCGTCTCGCCCTCGGCCACCGGCCTGGTGGTCTTGCTCCGCGGCAGGAAGAACGCCGGGATGAGGGTCAGGACGATCAGCACAGTGGCAACGAGGAAGGTGTTACCGAAGGCATCCGACGCCGCGCTGAGAATCGAATCTGCAGCGGACTCCTGCGGACTTCCCGGTTCGGTCGGAATGTGCGACGCCGCTCCGACCATCGTCGTATCGAGTCCACGATCGAGAAGCTGGTTGGTCAGGACCACCGACATCACGGCGGTACCGATCGAACCTGCGGTCTGCTGAACGATGTTCATCAGGGTGGAGCCGCGAGCGATCTGCTCGTTGGAAAGCGTCACGATAGCTGCGGTCATCAGCGGCATCATGGTGCAACCCATACCGAGGCCCATGACGAACAGCGCGCCCATCAACAGCCACGTCGGCGAGTCGGAAGCGACCTGCGTGAACACACCCAAGCCGATGAGAATCAACGGCAAACCGGTCAGGACGATCTTGCCCGGGCCGATCTTGTCGACCAGTCGACCAGCGATGGGCATGGTCACCATGGCGCCCAGACCCTGCGGAGCCATGAGCAACCCGGCAGCGAGCGTGGTGTGACCGCCGACCTGAATGAAGTAGCTCGGGAACAGCAACCCGGCTCCCATGAACGCGACGATGAACAGCGACGTCGTGATGACGGCGGTGGTCAACTGACGGTTCTTGAACAGGTGCAGGTCGATCAGCGGGTGATCCTTGTTGAGCGCGTGGAACACGAAGGCGATGATCAGCGCCAGACCGATACCGGCCGACACCAGAACCCGAGCCGACGCAACGGTTCCCACCTCGGGAATGGACGACACACCGAACAAGAACAGCGCGAGGCCGGGCGACAGCAGGATCATGCCGAGGAAGTCGAAGGACTCCGAAGGCTTCGCCTTGTCCGACGGCAAGATGATGAATGCCGCTGCCAACGCGATGATGCCGATCGGCAGGTTGATGAGGAAGATCCAGTGCCAGCTCGCAGCCTCGATCAGCCAACCACCGAGGATCGGGCCACCGATGGGGCCGAGCAGCATCGGGATACCGAGAACTGCCATGACGCGACCGACGCGGTCCGGACCGGCAGCCCGGGTCATGATCGTCATACCGAGCGGCATCAACATGCCGCCGCCGAGGCCCTGAAGCACACGGAAGCCGATGAGCGAGGTGATGTCCCACGCCATCGCACAGGCGACCGAACCGAGCACGAACAGCACCAGGGCAGTCATGTACAGGCGCTTGGTACCGAAACGGTCGGCAGCCCAGCCGGTAACCGGAATGACCGTCGCCAAAGCGAGGGTGTACGCCGTCATCGTCCACGCGACGGTGGCGTACGAAGTTTCGAAGTCCTCGGCAAAAGTGGTGAGCGCGACGCTCACCACGGTTACGTCGAGAATCGACATGATGGCGCCGAGCACCACCACGGAAGCGATCTTGAGGACCGCCCCGTCAAGTTTGTCGGACGCCGGTGCCGGCGCGTTCGGCGATGTCATCGCGAAGTCTCCTGGTTAAGTGCTCGCAGATAGTCACCCGCGAGAATGGGCTTGAGAGCCTCGAACAAACGAATCCGCTCTGGCTCAGGAACACGCGACGCGAATTCACGAAGCTGGCCGCGCTTGCACTCGATGTGGTTGGTCGTCACCTTACGACCGGCCTCCGACAAGGAAACCCGCTTGACGCGTCGGTCCCGCTCGTCTTCACGGCGATCGACCAGACCCATGTTCACGAGCTGATCGATGTTCCGCCCCGTCGCTGCCACCGAGAGCCGAAGCTCGTCGGCAACCTCGTTGATCGGGATCGCCGCATCACGTTGCGCAAGCACGAACAGCACACGCACCTGAGAGAACGAGAGATCCAGCTCGATCAACGCATCGATCGACTCCGAATCACCGGCGCTCATCAGGCGAGTGAACAACTCGTCGAGTGCTCCATACAGGTCATCAGAATCGGAAGCGATCACCTGGCAAATGGTAGTGCGGTTGCAACTATTGCCCAAATGAAAACATGTTGCAACTTATTATTTGGTGACCACCATCACGTTGCGAAGAATCATTCCTGCAGCAAGATGGCCTTTCCGAGAACTTTGCCGCTTTCGAGATCAGCCAGGGCAACTGCTGCATCAGCAAGGGGATACCGTGCCTTGACCAGGGGTCGCAAGCCGTTTCGGACGTGTTCTACCAGCGATGCGTGGACCTCGGCCACCGCTTCGGGATTGGTGCGTGTGAACTCGCCCCACGCGGCTCCGACAATGCTGATGTTGCGGAACAGCACCCGGTTCACCTTGACCTCCGGGATGCCGCCACCGGCAAAACCGATCACCACAAGACGGCCCTCCGGCGCCAGAACACGCACCGCGTCGTCGAACGCGTCGCCGCCCACCGGATCCACGACGATCTGCGCGCCGACGCCGTCGGTCAGTTCCCGAATACGCTCGCCCCATCCCGGAGCAAGCGGGACTACCTCGTCGGCGCCGAGCTCACGAAGGAAGTCCTCGACGCCCTCGCGGCGTACTACGGCAATCACCCGGGCGCCGTGCGCCTTGGCCAGCTGGATGGTTGCCGTTCCGACACCGCCCGCAGCGCCGAGTACAACGACTGTCTCCCCCGCGACGATCTTCGCGCGACGAGCGAGCGCGAACTCCATCGTCTGATAATTGATGATCAGCGACGCCGCCTCGCCGAAAGCGAGTCCGTCCGGAATTCGAAGCACCTGCGCCGGGTTGACGGCAATCCGCTCTGCATACCCACCCAGATACGCGGCCGCGAGAACACGATCACCCGGAGCGAAACCCGATCCCTCCGGCGCGGAGACCACGACGCCCGAGATCTCCGCTCCGGGAATGAACGGCGGTTCCGGGCGGATCTGGTACTTGCCGTAGGTGATCAGCAGATCCGGAAAGCAGACACCGCTGGCCTTCACATCGATGAGCACGAGACCTTCGGCGGCGGGCTCGGGGACCTCCTGCGCGACAATTCCTTCGGGACCGGACAGTTCCGTAACCACCATGGCGCGCACAGAAAGCTCCTCTTCGGGACATCTGAAGTCTGGACCGGTAACCCGGTTTCTCGACTTTAACCCGGTACACACGTCAGATCATCGTTCACTCCCGATATGCAGACGCTCGAGACCGTCGAGAATCAGATCCAGACCGAAAGCGAATTCGGCGGCATAGCTGTATCCGGGCGCCAGGACATGCTCGGTGGTCAACTCGGCCAGGTGCGGATACTGACCGCTCTCGAACGACCCCATGATCGCGTTCGCCAGTTCCGTCGTTTCCTGCGCGGTTTCGAACGGCAGACTCACCTCTTGGAGCACAAAGCCGTAGATGTACGCATCCATGATCGAAAAGGCGTGCGCAGCAAGGGCAACCGGAAATTCGGCGGCGCGTAGCGTTCCGATGACGGCGTCGTGGTGGCGCAGGGTCGCGGGACCAGGCGTCGTTCGGGACTCCATCAACGGAGTTGCCCACGGGTGTCTCCCCAACACTTCCCGCGTCGATACCGCTCGCGCGTGGAGTTCCGCGCGCCACGGGTGTCCCGGCGTCGGCAGATCGATCTCCGCGAAGACCGCATCGACCATTCCGTCGAGCAGATCCCCCTTGTCGGAAACATGGTTGTACAGAGACATCGCCTCGACGCCCAGTTCGGTCCCCAGCTTGCGCATGGTCATCGAATCGATTCCGACGGAATCGGCAAGCGCGACAGCAGCGCGTACAACGTCGTCTCGGGTCAATCTTGCGCGCTTGTCCACGTTGACAGAACTTACACCGTAAGTGCAATACTTACGGTGTAAGTATTCGACGAACGGAGACTCGCATGGCGAAGGAACTGATGACAGCCGTCGTACAGGATCGCTACGGCGAGGCCGACGTTCTCTACGTCGACCGCATTCCGCGGCCCGCTGTCGCCGACAACGAAGTGCTGATACGCGTCGAGGCCGCGTCCGTCGACCGCGGAGCATGGCATCTCATGGCCGGACTGCCATATCCGTTGCGCCTAGCCGGTTTCGGACTGCGCGCACCCAAAAATCGGGTCCGCGGGCTGGACGTGGCCGGCCGCGTCGAGGCCGTCGGCAGCTCGGTTACCCGCGTGGCAGTCGGCCAGGAGGTGTACGGGATCGCGGTCGGTTCGTTTGCGGAGTACGCACGCGCACTCGAAACCAAGATTGCCGCAAAACCTGCCCGGTTGTCGTTCGCACAAGCAGCAGCGGTGCCGGTCTCCGCCCTCACAGCGCTGCAAGCCGTACGCGACCACGGCCGCGTGCAGGCGGGGCAATCCGTCCTCGTACTCGGCGCATCCGGTGGCGTCGGGATCTACGCGGTGCAGGTGGCACAAGCCATGGGCGCTCACGTCACCGGCGTATGCAGCACCTCGAAAACCGACACCGTCCGCTCCCTCGGAGTCGACGAGGTTCTCGACTACCGCGTCGACGACGCCACCGACGGATCACATCGATACGACGTCATCATCGACACCGGCGGCAACCGCCGACTGCGAGACCTACGACCAGCGCTCACACGCACTGGAACGCTGGTAATCGTCGGCGGCGAGAACGGCGGACGGTGGCTCGGCGGAATCGATCGCCAGATCCGCGCACACTGCTTGTCTCCGTTCATATCTCAGAAAATGGGCACCCTCATCGCTTCGGAGAACGCCGAAGATCTGGAGGTCCTGACGCAGATGATCGACGCCGGAGACATCACCCCGGTGATCGACTCCGTTCATCCCCTTGCCGACACCGCCGTCGCCGTGGCACGAATGGTCGACGGTTCCGGCTGCGGAAAGCAGATAATCGCCACTCGCTGAAAAGCCTGACAGAATCGGCTCACTCCAGCGAACAGGAATCTCACGTGAACCCAGATCTCACGCTCGCGCAGCAGCCCGACAGAGGACCGATCTTCGTCAAGTCCCGCCCGGTCCGCACCGGCGACATCGACGTCGCCAAGCAGGTCAGGCTCGACGCCGTCGCCCGCTACCTGCAGGACATCGGCAACGACAACATCGAGGCCGCCGGCGCCATCGACACCCATCCGCTCTGGATCGTGCGTCGTACGGTCGTCGATGTCGTACGCCCGGCGATCTGGCCGGAAGAGTTGACGATGACTCGCTGGTGCTCCGGCTTCTCCACGAGGTGGGCGAACATGCGCGTGCGCTTCGACGGCAGCAACGGCGCCCTGATGGAGACCGAAGGTTTCTGGATCAACATCAGCGCCGAGTCAGGCATGCCCACCCGGATGAGCGACGACTTCATGCGGCCGTTGGAAGAATCCACCGACGAGCATCGTCTGAAGTGGAAGCGTGTCCTCGCCGAGAACGCACCGGAGGCGGACGACGCCGGTGTTCTCGACACGCCGTTCGCTCTGCGCGCCACCGACATCGACCCGTTCGACCACGTCAACAACGCCGTCTACTGGCAGGCGGTCGAAGAGGTCCTCAGCGCTCGCACCGAACTGCGTACGGTTCCGCATCGAGCACTGATCGAGTACCTCTCCCCCATCGTCTCCAGCGACGACGTCGTCCTGCGCAGCCGCGTCGACGACAAGACCGTCACGGTCTGGTTCCTGGTCGGCGAAGCGCTCCGCGCAGTTGCGCAGGTGAGCGCCCTCTAACGCAGTTTCTGGGTCGCGACAGCCGCGACACCGAACACCAACGCGAGAAGAATCGCGGCCCAGAAACCGAAGAGCCACCACACCACGCCGAACACGACCACTGCCGGGGCAACGGTGATGAAAGCGATGGTGGGGCTTTCGCGTACAACCTCGAGTGCAGTTCGGGCATTAGTTCGATCGAGCTTCTTACCGGCCATCGAAAACCTCCTTCAAGGTCCTGACCATCCAGAGTAACCGGACTGGCGGGCATAAAGCGGATACCGTGAACGCATGGCCGACCACCGCACCCTCGTCCTCATGCGACACGGCAAGTCCAGCTACCCCGAGGGCATCCGTGATCACGAGCGTCCGCTCGCCGAACGGGGCCTGCGCGAGGCCCGCATCGGCGGCGAATGGATCCGCGAAAACGTCCCGCCCGTCGACGCCGTCCTGTGCTCCACCTCCCGGCGGACCGTCGAAACTCTTGCCTCGACGGGAATCGAAGCTCCCGCCGGATTCGAGAAGTCCATCTACGGCGGCTCACCCGCAGACGTCATTGCAGCTGCGCGAACCACGTCCGACCACGTCAAGACGCTCCTGATCGTCGGACACGAACCCGGAATTCCCTGGACTGCACTCGATCTCGCATCGAACGAAAACTCCGAAGCGGCCCAACGTATCCGCGACAAGTTCCCGACTTCGGCGATCGCCGTCCTCTCCGTACCGGTGCCGTGGACCGACCTCGACGACTCCGTCGCGACGCTGCTCGAGTTTCACGTGCCTCGTTAGATCAACCACACCGCTAGAGCACCTCACGTAGCAGGCGGTCCGAAAGTGCGAGCGCGTCACGGTCGTACGTCGACGTCGACGCCAACACTTCGTCGGCACCGGTCCGCTCGGCCAGGTAGTGAAGTTGCTGCTTCACCTCGACGGGCGTCCCGTGGAGCGCCGACGCCATGAACGACTCGATCCGCCTGGTGTTTCGGTCACTGCGCGGGGCGTGCCTGATCTCGTCCGGTGACACCAGCGGCGGAAACTCCCCTGTCCGTGACGATTCTGCGAGTGCGTATGCCTCCGGGATCAGCAACTCACGCGCCGCGTCGGTGGTATCGGCAACCGCCACCTCGAGAGAGACCACCACATAGGGTTCGGGATGAGCGTCGGTGGCCCGGAAAGCCCGGCGGTACTCGTCCAGTGCATCCACCCGGCCGGTACCCCCGATTCCGAGTATCGGCCCACCCACGACCACCGGAAGCCCCAGTTGCGCTGCCACTTCCAGGCCCGTGCGCGTCGCGAGCACGAAGATCGGCACCCCGGTCTCCGACGCCGGCCGTGCCGTCACAGCCGCGGATCCGTCAAGGTAGCGCCTCACCTCTTCCAGATCCGACGCAAACGTGTCCGGAGCGTCCTTGCTGCGTCGTAATGCCTGACGAACAGGCTCCGTGAATCCCAGCGATCGACCGAGGCCGAGATCGATTCGCCCCGGGTACAGAGCCTCCAGCATCAAGAACTGCTCGGCGACGATCAGTGGTTGGTGATTCGGCAGCATGACCCCACCGCTCCCGAGTCTGATCTCGCGCGTCTGCGCGCCGATCGCGGCGAGCAGTACTGCCGGCGACCCGCTCCCGATCCCGGGCACTGCGTGATGCTCGGCCACCCAGAACCGGTGGTAGCCGAGCGCGTCGGCGTGCGCGGCGCGTTCGACGGAATGCGTCAGAGCTGCGGAGTCGGGGTATCCGCTCCTGGTTCGGGATCGGTCGAGCAGTGAGAGAAGCACTCTCGGAGCAACAAGGAATTCGGAAAGTTTCATCCGAGCCGCAATCGAGGACCGTTTCTGACCGCAATACCCGCAACACTGGACCTGTCGCCGGAATTCACCATCACATGAAGGGCACGTCATGGACATCAAGCTCGAACTGGTCGCCATTCCCGTCACCGACATCGACCGCGCCAAGGACTTCTACGTCCGCCTCGGCTTCAATGCCGACCACGATCACACGGTCAGCGAGGACCTGCGATTCGTCCAGCTGACCCCACCCGGCTCCGCCTGCTCGATCTGCATCGGCAAGGGAATCACCGACGCCGAGCCCGGTTCCGTCGTCGGCATGCAGGTCGTGGTCAAAGACATCGAAGAGGCCGAGCGCGAGTTCAAGAGCCGCGGCATCGACATCAGCCCGATCGACGACCAGGCCTGGGGACGGTTCATCTACTTCGCCGACCCCGACGGCAACAAGTGGGCTGTCCAGGAGATCGTCATCCCGGACCTCAGCGGCAGTAACTCCTGAACACGAACGACTCCTGCCATGAAAAATCCCCCCGCCTCTTTCGAGGTGGGGGGATCTTCTACGAACTAACCGCTAGCGGTAGTCGTTGCTGAAGCCGTAGTCGTCCAGCGGAACTGCAGCACCGGTGTTCTGGCCGAAGCCGTCCGGGCTGTAGTACTGGTCGTCGTACGACGGCACTGCGTAAGCAGCGGCGCGTGCCTCTTCGGTGGGCTGAACCTGGATGTTGCGGTAACGGTTGATACCGGTACCGGCAGGGATCAGCTTGCCGATGATGACATTTTCCTTCAGACCGATCAGCTTGTCCGAACGGCAGTTGATAGCCGCGTCGGTCAAGACACGAGTGGTCTCCTGGAACGATGCCGCGGACAGCCACGAATCCGTCGCGAGCGACGCCTTCGTGATACCCATGAGCACCGGACGGCCGGCTGCGGGCTCGCCACCCTCGGCGACAACGCGGCGGTTTGCCGACTCGAACTCGGCGCGCTCGGTGAGCGAACCGGGCAGGAACTCGGTGGCACCGGAATCGATGATCGTCACGCGACGAAGCATCTGGCGCACGATGACCTCGATGTGCTTGTCGTGGATCGACACACCCTGGCTCCGGTACACCTCCTGGACCTCGTTGACCAAGTGGATCTGAACCTGACGCGGACCCATGACTCGCAGGACCTCGTGGGGATCGGCAGCACCTTCCATGAGCTGCTGTCCGACCTCGACGTGGTCACCGTCAGCCAAGAGGCTTTCGCGACCGTCGGCGTGCTTGAAGACGCGCAGACGCTGACGCTTGCTGAGCTTGTCGTAGACAACCTCTTCGCCGCCGTCGTCCGGAACGATGGTGATCTTGTAGAAACGATCGCCGTCTTCGAGCTGTACCCGACCGGTGACGTCCGCGATAGGAGCCTTGCCCTTGGGCACACGTGCCTCGAACAGCTCCTGGACACGCGGCAGACCGCCGGTGATGTCATCTCCTGCGACACCACCCTGGTGGAAGGTACGCATGGTCAGCTGGGTACCGGGCTCACCGATCGACTGAGCGGCGACGATACCGACAGCCTCACCGATGTCGACCAGCTTGCCGGTGGCCATCGAGCGGCCGTAGCAAGTGGCGCAAACGCCGGTGCCGGTGGTGCAGGTCAGGACCGAGCGGACCTTGACCGTCGTGATGCCGGCTTCGAGCAGAGCATCGATCGCGGGATCACCGAGATCGTGGCCACGCTCGACGATGACGGTGCCGTTCGCGTCGACTGCATCGGCCGCCAAGGTACGGGCGTACGTGCTGGTCTCCACGTGAGCATCGCGGATCATCGTGCCGTCGGCCTGCTTCTCGGCGATCGTGGTGACGATGCCGCGCTCTGTTCCACAGTCGACCTCGCGGACGATGACGTCCTGCGAAACGTCCACCAGACGACGGGTCAGGTAACCCGAGTCGGCGGTGCGGAGTGCGGTATCGGCCAGACCCTTGCGAGCACCGTGCGTGTTGATGAAGTACTCGAGAACGGTCAGGCCTTCCTTGAAGGAAGACTTGATCGGACGCGGGATGAACTCACCCTTCGGGTTTGTCACCAGACCCTTCATACCGGCGAGCGAGCGAACCTGAGTCATGTTGCCGGCTGCGCCGGACTTCACGATCATCGGGATCGGGTTGCTGTCGGGGAAGTGAGCCTCCATGGCCTTGCCGACCTTGTCGGTCGCTTCCTGCCAAATGGTGACCAGAGCGCTGTTGCGCTCCTTCTTGTCCAGAGCACCACGCTGGTACTGCTTCTCGATCTTGTCGGCCTGAGCCTCGAAGTCCTCGATGATGGCAGGCTTCTCCGGCGGCACGAGCACGTCGGAAATCGAGACCGTGACACCCGAACGGGTGGCCCAGTAGAACCCGACGTCCTTGAGCTTGTCGACGGTCTGAGCAACCACGATCATCGGGTACCGCTCGGCGAGATCGTTGATGATCGTCGCCTGGCGCTTCTTCGGCATCTGCTCGTTGACGAACGGGTAGTCCGCCGGAAGCAGCTCGTTGAAGAGCACACGGCCGAGTGTCGTGGTGGCGGTCCAGCCGTCACCGTAGTTCCAGCCCTCGGGGAACAGTTCGTTCTCGAGGTCGCGCGGCGGACGCTGCTGCGTCAGACGCACCTTGATCTGAGCCTGAACCGAGAGCGCGCCGCGGTCGACTGCCATCTGAGCCTCGGCGGGCGAGGAGTACACGCCCTGCTCTGCCTCGTCGTTGGTCGGAGCAACGAGCTCACCGGTGACACCCTCGTCGAGACGGGTCAGGTGGAACAGACCCGTGACCATGTCCAGACGCGGCATGGCGAGCGGGCGACCCGAAGCAGGCGAGAGGATGTTGTTCGAGGACAGCATCAAGATGCGTGCCTCGGCCTGAGCCTCTGCCGACAGCGGGAGGTGAACAGCCATCTGGTCACCGTCGAAGTCGGCGTTGAAGGCCTCACACACCAGCGGGTGGAGCTGAATGGCCTTGCCCTCGACGAGCTGCGGCTCGAATGCCTGGATACCCAGACGGTGCAGCGTAGGTGCACGGTTGAGCAGCACGGGGTGCTCGGCGATGACCTCTTCGAGGACGTCCCACACCTGGACGCGCTTGCGCTCGACCATGCGCTTTGCCGACTTGATGTTCTGCGCGTGGTTGAGATCGACCAGACGCTTCATCACGAACGGCTTGAACAGCTCGAGAGCCATCAGCTTGGGCAGACCACACTGGTGCAGCTTGAGCTGAGGACCGACGACGATCACGGAACGACCCGAGTAGTCGACGCGCTTACCGAGCAGGTTCTGACGGAAACGACCCTGCTTGCCCTTGAGCAGATCGCTCAGGGACTTCAGCGGGCGGTTACCCGGTCCGGTGACCGGACGTCCACGACGGCCGTTGTCGAACAGGGCGTCGACGGACTCCTGCAGCATCCGCTTCTCGTTGTTGACGATGATCTCGGGAGCACCGAGGTCGATCAGTCGCTTGAGGCGGTTGTTGCGGTTGATGACGCGGCGGTACAGGTCGTTGAGGTCGGACGTCGCGAAACGTCCACCGTCGAGCTGAACCATCGGGCGAAGCTCCGGCGGGATCACCGGAACAGCGTTGAGGACCATGCCCATCGGCGAGTTGCCGTTGGTTTGGAAAGCCGCAACCACCTTGAGGCGCTTGAGTGCACGCAGCTTCTTCTGGCCCTTGCCGCTGCGGATGGTCTCGCGGAGAGACTCTGCCTCGGCGTCGAGGTCGAAGTTCTGCATCAGGATCTGGATGGACTCTGCGCCCATCGCACCCGTGAAGTACTCGCCGTAACGGTCGACCAGCTCGCGGTACAGGAGCTCGTCGATGATGAGCTGCTTGACGCTCAGCTTGGTGAAGGTGGTCCAGATCTCGTCGAGACGATCCAGCTCACGCTGCGCGCGGTCACGGAGCTGACGCATTTCGCGCTCGCCGCCGTCCTTGACCTTGCGGCGGACATCGGACTTCGCGCCCTCTGCCTCCAGCTCGGCGATGTCGGCTTCGAGCTTCTGCGCACGTGCCTCGAGATCGGCGTCACGCTGATCTGCGACGGTCTTCTTCTCGACCTGCATCTCGGCTTCGAGGGTGGACAGCTCGTTGTGACGGAGCTCCTCGTCGACGCCGACGATGACGTAGGCAGCGAAGTAGATGATCTTTTCGAGATCCTTCGGAGCCAGGTCGAGCAGGTAACCGAGACGGCTCGGAACACCCTTGAAGTACCAGATGTGCGTGACCGGTGCGGCCAGTTCGATGTGACCCATGCGCTCACGACGAACCTTGGCGCGAGTGACCTCGACGCCACAGCGCTCACAGATGATGCCCTTGAAGCGGACACGCTTGTACTTACCGCAGTAGCACTCCCAGTCCCGGGTGGGGCCGAAGATCTTCTCGCAGAAGAGGCCGTCCTTCTCGGGCTTGAGCGTGCGGTAGTTGATGGTCTCCGGCTTCTTGACCTCGCCGTAGGACCAATTGCGGATGTCCTCTGCACTGGCCAAGCCAATGCGGAGTTCATCGAAGAAGTTGACGTCGAGCACGTAACTTCCTTTCCCCGTTGGGGTTACGGTTGCCGGTCACCCGGCAACCTGACTGCCAATTCAAATGTGAACTACGCCCCCGGGCCGCTCTTTCAAGAGCAACCCGGGGACCGAAACCTAGTTCGCGAGGTCGTCGACCGTCGCAGCTTCGTTCCTGGACAGGTTGATGCCCAGGTTCGCTGCGGCCCGCTCCAAGTCCTCGTCGTCGCCGTCCGCCATCGTGATGGCCGCGCCGTCCGAGGACAGCACCTCCACGTTGAGGCAGAGCGACTGGAGCTCCTTGAGGAGCACCTTGAACGACTCGGGGATGCCGGGTTCGGGGATGTTCTCGCCCTTGACGATGGCTTCGTACACCTTGACTCGACCGACCACGTCGTCAGACTTGATGGTCAGCAGTTCCTGCAGCGTGTAAGCCGCGCCGTAGGCCTGCATCGCCCAGCACTCCATCTCACCGAAGCGCTGGCCACCGAACTGGGCCTTACCACCGAGAGGCTGCTGCGTGATCATCGAGTACGGACCGGTCGAACGAGCGTGGATCTTGTCGTCGACCAAGTGGTGCAGCTTGATGATGTACATGTAACCGACCGAGACCGGGTACGGGAACGGCTCGCCGGAGCGGCCGTCGAACAAGGTGGCCTTTCCGTCGGGTCCGACCATCTGCTCGCCGTCACGGTTCGGCAGCGTCGCGCCGAGGAGACCGGTGAGCTCGTCTTCCTTCGCACCGTCGAACACCGGGGTGGCGATGTTCGAGTCGGCCGGAGCGGACAGCATCTCTTCCGGCAGGGTCGCAGCCCAGTCGGGACGAGAGCCGTCGGACGCGATCTGAACGTTCCAGCCGGTCTTGCCGATCCACCCGAGGTGGGTCTCCAAGACCTGACCGATGTTCATACGACGCGGGACGCCGTGCGTGTTCAAGATGATGTCGACAGGCGTGCCGTCCGAGAGGAACGGCATGTCTTCCTGCGGCAGGATCTTGCCGATGACGCCCTTGTTGCCGTGGCGGCCGGCGAGCTTGTCGCCGTCCTGGATCTTGCGCTTCTGTGCCACGTAGACGCGGACCAACTCGTTGACACCGGGAGGCAGATCGTCGTCTTCGTCACGCGAGAACACGCGGATTCCGATGACCTTGCCGGTCTCACCGTGAGGAACCTTGAGGGACGTGTCACGAACCTCGCGAGCCTTCTCACCGAAGATGGCGCGAAGGAGGCGCTCTTCGGGGGTCAGCTCGGTCTCGCCCTTCGGCGTGACCTTTCCGACCAGCACGTCACCGTCACGAACCTCGGCACCGATACGGATGATGCCGCGCTCGTCGAGGTCGGCGAGGACCTCGTCGGAGACGTTCGGGATGTCGCGAGTGATTTCCTCGGCACCGAGCTTGGTGTCGCGGGCATCGATCTCGTGCTCCTCGATGTGAATCGAGGTCAGGACGTCCTCTTCCACGAGACGCTGCGACAGAATGATCGCGTCCTCGTAGTTGTGGCCTTCCCACGGCATGATCGCGACGAGCAAGTTCTTGCCCAGCGCCATCTCACCGTTCTCGGTGCAAGGGCCGTCGGCCAGAACCTGGCCGGCCTCGACACGCTGTCCCTCGTCCACGATCGGACGCTGGTTGGCGCACGTGCCCTGGTTGGAACGCGCGAACTTGCGCATCCGGTACGTCTTGCGGCTTCCGTCGTCAGCCATCACCGTGACGTAGTCCGCGGAGATCTCCTCCACGACACCTGTCTTCTCGGTGATGATGACGTCGCCGGCATCCACAGCTGCACGCAGCTCCATGCCGGTTCCGACGAGAGGTGCCTCGCTGCGAACCAGCGGGACAGCCTGACGCTGCATGTTCGCGCCCATCAGGGCACGGTTTGCATCGTCGTGCTCGAGGAACGGAATCATCGCGGTTGCGACGGACACCATCTGACGCGGCGAAACGTCCATGTAGTCGATGTCGGAGGACGCGACGAACTCGACCTCGCCACCCTTACGACGGACGAGAATCTTCGAGTCGGTGAAGCGACCCTCGCGGTCGATGGCCGAGTTGGCCTGCGCGACCACGTGGCGGTCTTCTTCGTCAGCGGTCAGGTAGTCGACCTCGTCGGTCACCTGTCCGTCGACGACGCGACGGTACGGGGTCTCGATGAAACCGAACGGGTTGACGCGGGCGTAGACCGACAGCGAACCGATCAGGCCGATGTTCGGGCCTTCCGGGGTCTCGATCGGGCACATGCGGCCGTAGTGCGACGGGTGAACGTCGCGAACCTCGAGGCCGGCGCGCTCACGGGACAGACCACCCGGGCCGAGGGCGGACAGACGACGCTTGTGCGTCAGCCCCGACAGCGGGTTGTTCTGGTCCATGAACTGCGACAGCTGGGAGGTTCCGAAGAACTCCCTGATCGCAGCGACGACGGGACGGATGTTGATCAGCGTCTGAGGCGTGATTGCCTCGACGTCCTGCGTGGTCATGCGCTCACGAACCACACGCTCCATGCGGGACAAGCCCACGCGGATCTGGTTCTGGATGAGCTCGCCGACCGTACGCAGACGACGGTTGCCGAAGTGGTCGATGTCGTCGACCTCGACGGGAACCTCGACGCCGCCCGGAGCCGTCATCGAGGTGTCACCTGCGTGCAGACGCACGAGGTACTCGACGGTGGCGACGATGTCTTCTTCGGTGAGAGTGGATGCAACGATCGGCTGACCCGCGTTCAGGCCGAGCTTCTTGTTGATCTTGTAACGACCCACGCGAGCGAGGTCGTAGCGCTTGTCCTTGAAGAACAGGTTCTCCAGCAGGGTCTGCGCGCTCTCCTTGGTGGGGGGCTCGCCCGGACGCAGCTTGCGGTAGATGTCGAGCAACGCCTCATCGGTGCCGGCGGTGTTGTCCTTCTCCAGCGTGGCCATGAGGATCTCGGAGAAGCCGAAGCGCTCCGTGATCTGCTCGGTGGTCCAGCCGAGTGCCTTGAGCAGGACGGTGACAGGCTGACGACGCTTGCGGTCGATACGGACACCAACGGTGTCGCGCTTGTCGACGTCGAACTCGAGCCATGCGCCGCGACCCGGGATCACCTTGACGCTGTGCAGATCCTTCTCGGTGCTCTTGTCGACGCTCATGTCGAAGTACACACCGGGGGAACGCACGAGCTGCGAGACGACCACGCGCTCGGTGCCGTTGATGATGAAGGTGCCCTTGTCGGTCATCATCGGGAAATCTCCCATGAAGACCGTCTGGCTCTTGATCTCACCAGTGTTGTTGTTGATGAACTCCGCGGTGACGAACAACGGCGCCGCGTAGGTCATGTCCTTGTCTTTGCACTCGTCCGTCGAGGCCTTGACCTCGTCGAATCGAGGGTCGGAGAAGGACAGCGACATGGTGCCGTTGAAATCCTCGATCGGAGAAAGCTCCGCGAGGATGTCCTCGAGACCACCGGACACTGCATTGTCGCCGAGTGCCGCTGCTCGTTCGCGCCAACTCTGCGCGCCGATCAGCCACTCGAACGAATCTGTCTGTACGTCAAGAAGCCCGGGAACTTCGAGGGGTTCGCGAACTTTCGCGAACGAAACCCTCTTCGGGGCTCCGGGGATTCCGGAAACTGCCTTGGTCTGGCTAGAGACTGCCAAGATGCGTCCTTCCAGCACCTCACGCGGGCCGCTCCGTGCTGTTGCGACCGCCGCTGTATCTGCTTCGAATTTCGCTGGTTACAACCCGAACGAAACCCGTCGCAGAAAGCAAGAAGTACTTGACTTCGCAGCGGTTGAGACGAGGGGTGGACAGGAGGCAGCCAGCGCAACGTCCAAAAGTACACCCTTACTCTGGAAATGTCGAGTCGGGTGTAACTGAGGGTCGAATTCAGAAACTGACGTGAGACTGCCGATCACTCGTCCGTGCATGTTCACCGATCAGAGTGGACCTTGCGGACCGCTCCGTCAAGGGCGAGAGCGCGTGTCGCGGCATTCGAACATTCGTGACGCGCATTCGAACACTGCCACCGGAAGTGTAGCCAGCAACGGCGTCACATACGAAAAATCTGGACCGAGATCGTGCGTCGGTCCAGATCCTCGTCGTGGTACGCAGGTGCTACTGGTCGCGAATCTCCGAGATCAGCCAGTTTCCGTCTTGTTTCTCCAGGCTCACGATGACCATTCCGGAGCGAGAGTCTGCCGCCACGCCGTTCTGCGTCGAACTGACGTTCAGTTGGGCGAGCAACTGTGCCCGGTCCTTCTCGAGTCGTGTGATCCCGATCAGCGGGACATCAGCGGTCGTTGCCGTCTGAGTTTGTTCGACGCCGGCCTTCTGCGTGTCCTTGTACTGCGTCAGCTGGTCACGCATCGACTGATTCAGGCCCTGGACACCCTTGTCGAAATCGGCGTCGAACGTGTCGGGAGAAAACGTGAAGACTGCCGCCAACGCCGACGGCGTCACGCGAAGAACCTCGGCCGTGGCGCCTTCGTCCACCCAGGCGATGTCGTCCGTCTTCGCGCCGACTTTGAAGAAGGCGATGCCGGCGACGATCGCGACGATCACCGCCGCGGCCCCCAGGATCGCAACCAGGCGCCAGCTGCCCTTCGGCTGTGTGGATGTTGCCGGCGACTCCCCCGCGTCGGCCTGCGGGGCAGTGGGGGCGACGCCCTCCGCCTCTCCCGCGGCTACCTTCGGTTCGTCTGCGGCTGTCTTCACCGGCTTGGTGAGATCGGGGACCGGGGTGGATTCCGGAGCGTCGGTTTCCGGCTTCGGCGGCTCGGCGTCTCCGGATTCTGCCTTCGCGAGCGTCGGCTTCGCAGCCTCCGATGTCACAGCCTCCTGTGTTTCTTCTTCCGGCTTTTCGATCGTGGGCTCGACCGAATCCGAATCGGACGTCCCCGCGGGGACGTTGAGTGAACGAGCGCTTCCGGCGATCTTCGGCCGACGGTTCTGCGGGGAGGACGGTCCGCCGGTACGACGTTTGGGTGGCATTACGCGCTTCTCCTTCGAGGGATGTCGGTGTGCAGATTCGACGAACTACTGGCCACCGGAATCACCACCCTCGGTTGTCGGTGCAGGAGCACCGGACGCAGGTGCCTCGGTCCCCGAACCAGGGGCAGGCGTTGCATCAGGTGCAGGCGTGGAGCCGTCGGCCGCCGGCAGAGTGCCGGAGCCGAGATCGAGTCGCGATCCGATCGGATCAGCTGACTGCGCCTTCCAGACCCCGTCGACCTCGACCATGCCCAGCCGCATGCCGAGCTGATTCTTGACGAACTGATTGCCCTGCGTCGTGGTCACTCGAACGACGACCAGAGCCGTGGCGGTCCGGTCATCGGTGTTGAGTTCGGTGAGCGCGGACTGAACGACTTCGGTGTCAGCCTTCGAGCCCGAGTTACGCAACTCGTCGGTGATGGAATCCTGAACGGTCTGCAGATACGTCGTCATCTCGTCACCGGTCACCGAAGAACGCATGTTCTCGATCGACTGGTCGAGATTCGCCGAATCCGCGTTGTTGAGGTTGATCGCGACTTGCTGCGCACCGACCAGCGCGTCGTCACGCATCTCGGCGGTAGTGCGGTCGGTGGTGAGCGCCCGGACGTACGGGACGCCGAACACACCGAGCGCAACCACTGCCGCCAGAAGCAAGACACCGACCGCAATCAGAGACGCTGTCAGCCCCTTCGGTCTACCGGTTGTCGGCGCTCCCGATTCGACTTGCTCGGGCCCGCCGGACTGCGGGGAACTGTTTCTCTGAATCACACTCACTACCCTACTTACCTGTTTTGCCCAGCCTCTGGCCGCGAATCGTCAACTGCCACAACTCAGTAGCCTGAACTGCACAAACTCGATCACATTCGGATCGGTCTACTTCGGTGTCACTCCGAGCAACGGCGCCAACTGCGTCGCGATCGGGTTGAGGTTCAACTTGTCCGGATCGACCTTCGGCTTGAAGTCCCAAGGCTGGATCGTGTCGGGATCGGCGTACACCACGCGGTTGGCACTGCGGACGCCCGTCTCGCTGCCCAGCGGCGTCTCACACGACGCCGCGGTGTTGAGTGGGAAATCCTGCTGCGTGTCGTCGAAATTGGGGTTCTGACGCTTCATCTCGTCCAGGATTGCCATGGTGCCTTCGTAACCAACCGTGCACGAGAGCGGATTGTTGGTCTCCAGCACCAAGCCCTGATGGACCGTTCCGTCGCCGGGAGCAACCGTCGGTGCGGCAGCGGCGAGGCCGGGAAGGAAGATCAGGAACGGCTGCAACGCGATCGTTCGCGGTGCAAGCGTTTTGGTGGTGGCCGCCAGGTTTGTCAGGTCGGTCGTCAGGCTCGGACCACCCTCGTTGATCAGGGCGCCGATCTGATCGCTCGCCGGGATGCCGTTGTCGATCAAGCGTCGGATATCCGGATCGCTGGTCCGCAACTGCGCCGTCACGGCATCGAGATCGGTGCTGAACTGCTTGATCGCGGAGGACTGATCCGACTGCGTCGTCAGTACCGTCTCACTGTTCCGAATCAGCGCGAGCGTCTGAGGCAGAGTGTCGAGCCCGGACTGCGAGAGACCGGACAACGAATCGGCCAGGACCTGAATGTCCTCGCCCTTGCCGTTGAACGCTGCACCGAGTTCGACGGCGACGGTGTGGAGTGCGTCGACCGGCACGGACTTGACCAAGCCGTTGGCACTGGTCAGCACATCCTCGATCGGGATCGGAGTTGTGGTGTCCCCCACCGCGATCACCGAGCCGTCCTCGAGGAACGGTCCCTGATCGGTATCGGGCTGGAGGTCGACATACTGCTCACCGATGGCGGAGCGGTTAGCCACGACGGCACGGGCCGACGCAGGAATCTCCGGAGCACTGTTGTCGATTTTCAGGTCGACCTGAATTCCGTCCTCGGTCAACGACATGTCGCCCACTCGCCCGACCGGCACGCCGCGATACGTCACTTCGGCGTTGGTGAAAATTCCACCGGACGTGGCCAATTCGGTCTTGACCGTGTACTGCCCGAACCCCATGAGGTTGTCCAGGCGCACGTACTTGGCGCCGACGTAGATGAGACCCAGGAGCGCTACCACGACAAAGCCGACGAGCTGCCATCTGACCAGAGCTGATCTCACTGTCCATCACCGCCGATTCCGAACTGTTCCAGCATTCCCTGGATGGGGTTGAGTGGGTTCGCCGCGGGCGCCGGCGTTGCCGGATCACCCGCTGTTGTGGCGGGAAGACCGGCGACAACGGGAACCTGCGGCAGGATCGGAGCGATCGGCAGCAGTGACACCGTCGGCCAACCCGGACGCGGGCCGTTTCCGTTGTAGTACGGGTTCGACGGATCGACTACCGGCTTGGGATTGCCGAACTTCGGCTGACGGTATTCCGGTTCGCCTTGTCCGACACCGAGACCCGAGAGAGTATTGCCGATCTGCAGGTCGACACTCAGGAAGAGGTTCACGGAACCACCCTGTGCAATCTTCTCGACACCGTCCGGGAACGGGAACGTCGGCAGGAACGGAAGTGCCCCGACGAAGTCGTCACCGGAGTCTGCGAGCGCCTGCAGCGTCGGACGCAGAGCCTGAAGATCGGCGATCAGATCGTCCTTGGACTGTGTGAGGACGTCGGTTCCCACTGTTCCGAGTCGATCCACCTGAGCGAGCATCTGAGTCAACTGCGGACGCTGCTCGTTGAGAACCTGTGTCGCAACGGGGAGTTCCTCGAGAATCTTCCCGATCTTCTCGTTCTGATCGTTGACGCGGGTCGAGAGCACATCCAGGCCGTCGAGCGCGCGTGTGATGTCGTCACGCTGCTCGTTGAGTCCACCGATGAGTGTGTTCGCCTGCTCCAGAAGGCTTCTCGTCTTGCCTTCGCGACCGTCGAACGCGGCACCGAGTTCTTCGACGATGGGTTGCAGCTGGCCCACACCGCCGCCGTTGAGCAGCAGCGACAATGCGCCGAGAACCTGCTCGATCTCCGTGGCGTGGCGAGTGCGATCCAACGGAATCAGGTCTCCGTCGGCCAGCTTCGCAGAGTCCGGTCCGGACGGCGGGGCCGACAACTGGATGAACTTCTCGCCGAGCAGGTTGGTCTGCTCGACCGCGGCAATTGCGTTGGCGGGTAGATCAACCGACGAGTCGAGGATGATACCGACGTCCGCGGTCCATCCGTCCGGTCCGACCGACACGTCGTCGACGCGCCCGACGGGAACACCGTCGACCTTCACAGCAGACTGCGGAACCAAGTCGAGCACGTCGTCGAACTGAATGGTCAAGTGCATCGGATCGGAACCCACATCGGGACCGCCGGGAAGCGGGACCGCGTAGATGCCCTCGGACGAGCAGGCGGTTGCCGAGATCAGGACGGCGCACAGTCCGGCGCCGACTATCAATGAACGCTTCACTCGCCCTCCCCGTTTCCACTGTTGAGTCGCGGTGACACGACGCCAGGCACAGTGCCCGGAACTACCTGCATCTGACGCTCGGATCCGGCGAGGATGCCGAAGGGAAGATTCAGTCCTGCGGCCTGATTCGCTGCATCGGTCATCGCGGCGACATTTGCACACTGGTCGATGGCCGGTTGCATCTGCCGTCCCAGCGCCTCGAATCGCGGATCACCGGGCAACAGCTTGCCGAGGTCCATCAACTTGCAGAGCACCCCGGCCGGGTTCTGCAGATCGGGGAACGCCAGACGTGAAGCCAGCACACCTGATTCGGCGTCGTAGGAGTTGACGAGGTTGGAGATCGCCAGCGGAAGCATGGTGAGCGTGTTGGCCAGCGCTTCCTTGTTGTTCGCCAGTGTCTGTGTCGGTTCGACGAGTCCCTCGGTTGTCTGGACCAATTGATCACGGTTGTCGGCCACGAACTTCCCGACGTCGCCGAGAGCAATCGACAGCTGATTCAGGGCGGCGCCGAGGTCGTCGCGTTCACCCGCCAAGAACCCGGTCAGATCCGACAGCTGAGTGTTGAACTGACGCACCTGCTGATCGTTGGCCGCGAGTGCGCCCACGAAAGTATCCAGGTTCTTGATGGTCAGCGAGATGTTGTCACGCGAATCGTTCAGCGTCCGAGCAGCATCCGAGAGGTTGGTGATGCTGTCCCCCAACGCTTCGCCGTTGCCCTCGAGGTTGGCCGCACCGGTCTCGACGAAATCGGACAGCGCGCCGTTCTTGTTGGCACCCTCGGGACCGAGCGCCGACGCGAGTTCGTCGATGCTGGAGTACAACTGGTCGACCTCGACGGGCGTCGCCGTCTTCTCGATCGGAATTACTGCACCGCTGGCCATCTTGTCGCCACCGGTGAAGACCGGGGTCAGCTGGATGTAGCGGTCGGCAACCACCGACGGCGTGATCTGAGCGGCGCTGGCACCGGCGGGGATGTCGATCCCACGATCGACACGCAACTCGACCTTGACCTGGTCTCCCTGAGGTTCGACCGACTCGACGGTGCCGACCTTCACTCCGAGAACACGAACGTCGGACCCGTCGTAGATACCCACCGACTTGTCGAAGTAGGCGGTGATCTTGGTGGTACCGGCGCGAGTGAACACCCACCACAGCGCACCACCGATCACGAGTAATCCGATCAGAACAGCAGCGATGATCGCGATCGAGCGCTTCTTGGAGCCGCTTCCGGCTTCGGCGGTATCAGCCATCAGTTGCCTCCCAACGTACGAACGGGGTCACGGTAGCCCGGAATATCCGGCAGACCCGGCGGAAGGAGGTTCACGACGACCTGGTCGAACCAACGGCCGTTGCCGACCACGTTGGCGTACAAGCGAATGAAGGGTTCGTAGAGCTTCAGTGCCTTGTCCAAGTTCTCGTTGTTGGCCTTCAGGATGTCGATGACGCCGTTGAGCTGCGTCAGCGCCGGCCCGATTGCCGCCTCGTTGTCACGAACGAGACCGGTGAGCTGCTGAGAGACGCGCTGAGTTCCGGTGAGCAGCTGCGAAATCGCCTGCTGGCGATTGTTGAGCTCCTGCACCAGCAGTCCGCCGTCCCGGATCAGCTGGGTGAATTCCTTGTTGCGGTCAGCAAGAATCTGCGACGTCTTCCCGGTGGCGGCGAAGAGCTTCTGCAGGTCCTGATCGCGACTCGCGATCGTCTGCGACAGCCGACTGACACCGTCGAGCGACGCGCGGACATCGCCAGGTGTCTCGGAGAATGCCTGGGACAACGTCTCCATGCTCTTCGCCAACTGGTCGGTGTCGATGTCGCCGACCGTGTCCGCTGCGGCCGAGAAGGCCTGAACGACGTCGTACGGAGACGTGGTGCGCTCGAGCGGAATCCGGTCCTTTGGATCGAGGTTGTCGGTTCCACGCGGATCGAGTGCGAGGTACTTCTGTCCCAGAATCGTCTTGATCTGAATGGACGCAGAGGTTTGATCTCCCACCCACGCGTCGCTGACCTTGAAGTCGACGAGAACACGGTCACCGTCGAGATCTACGGAAGTGACCTTGCCGACCTTCACGCCGGCGATACGAACCTCGTTACCAGGTTTGAGTCCCGCAGCTTCGGAGAACTCGGCCGAGTAGGACGAGCCTGCTCCCACGAACGGAAGCGAATCGAGGAAGAACGCGGACAAAGTGGCCAACAGCACCACGAAGATACCGATGGCTCCGGCCATGGCCGGACTGCGACGTTTGCTCATCGACCTTGCAACTCCCTCATACCGTCTTGAGTGCATCGCGTGGCCGCGTTGGTGTAAATCGGCTGATTGACCGTCGGCAGGCCGGTGGGCAGATTCAGCGACGCAGACTGTCCTGGACCGGCAACGATGTCGATTCCGCACAGGTAGAACTGGAACCAGGAACCGTAACTCGCTACGCGAGCAAGCTTCTCGAGCTTGACCGGCAAGGTTTCGAGCACCGCGTTCACGTCGTCACTCCGACGGTTGAGTGTGGTCGCCAACGTGTTGAGAGCCGTGATCGAACCCTGAATGGACGGCCTTGTCGGCTCGAGCAGGTCGGCCGTCGCGTCGGTCAGGCCCGCAAGTGAGGTGACGGCCGAACCGACCACGCCACGCTCGTTGGCCAACCCGGTGACGAGTTGCTGGGTGTTGACGATCAGTGAATCGAGGTTCTTGTCGTTCGCGTTGACGGTGTCGAGAACGTCGTTGAGGTTCTTGATCACCGCCCCGATGACGGCGTCCTTGTCCGCGACGGTGTTGGTCAGGCTCGCGGTGTTGCGCACGAGCTCGCTGATGGTGCCCGATTCGCCTTGGAAGACCTGGATGATCTGGTACGACAGCTTGTTGACGTCGTCCGCGCTCAGGGTGGTGAACAGCGGCTTGAAGCCGTTGAAGAGCGTCGTGAGATTGACTGCCGGGCGCGTCTGGGACAGCGGCAGGGTATCGCCGCCGGTGATCTTCTTGCCCTGGCTGCCTTCACCTTGCGAGAGCGAGATGTATCGCTGCCCGACCAGGTTGCGGAACCGGATGGTGGCAATGGAACTGGCCGGCAACCAATCACGGTCGGATACCGAGAACTGAACCTCGGCCTGGTTGTCGTTGACGATGGCGATCTTCTCGACCTGGCCGACACGAACACCGGCAATGCGGACCTCGTCGCCCTCGTTCAACGACGTGACGTCGGAGAAGACGGCGTTGAACTTGGTACCGCCACCACCGCCGAGGTTGGCGATGCTGGCTGCCAGCAGTCCTGTCGCCAGGACCGTCACCACCACGAAGATGATGAGCTTTGTCAGCGGAGCTGCGAGTCCTCTCATTGGACGCTCACCTCCGCACCTGCGAATGCCGGAGCGCTGACCATCGTGGTCCACGCCGGAACATCGTCCGGCGCAACACCGTTGGCCTGTCCGTAGATCACCTTCAACGTATCCTCTTCGAGTTTCGAGCCCGCGTAGCCGGCCTGCTGAGCAGGACCGCTGTTGTTGGTCGAGAACAACTGAGGTCCGGAGCCCTCGGGTGCAGGCAGGAATTCCATGGTGGCGGGACCTGGATTGCGGGAAGGAACCTGGTAGGAACCGTCACCGTACGAACCGCCGGGGTACTGCGGGAACGGACGACCGGGCTCGGTGACGTTGTCGTAGCAAACCGGGCCGCGGTTGTCGACGAGTCGTGGCTCGTCCTGGTTGGGCAGGTAGCGACCCTTGGGGTTCACGATCTGAAAACTCGCACGCACACCAGGATTGGGCGCGTCGGTGGACAGGATCTTGGCAGCTTCCGGAGCGGTGTCCGAGAAGCCCTTGAACGTGCACCCGAAGGTCGGTGAGTACTGAGCCAGAAGCTGGAGAGCTTCCTTCGAATCCGCAGCGAGCGTGATGATCGAGGACGAGTTCGCTTCGAGGAAGGCTGCGGTGTCCGACGATGTCACGGTGAGCGACGCCAGCAGTGTCCGCAACTGGTCCTGCTTCTGCACCACCGTGTTACCCGTGGTCCGCAGATTGTCGAGAGCGTTGATCAGATCGGGCGCTGCGTCCGAGTACGTCTGGGAGAAGTCCGCGAACTTGCGCAGATCCTCTTGCACCGCGGGCAGCTCGGTGTTGACGCCGCGGAAGATCTCCTCGAGACGATCGACCGTCAGACCGAGCTCAGCGCCGCGCCCCGTCAGACCCTGCGCGAGAGAACCGAGAGTGTTCGCCAGATCCTGCGGCGGAATGGCCTGCAGAAGTGGGAGCAGCCCGTCCAGAACGTCGCCGACCTCGACAGCATTGCCGCTCTTGTCCTGGTGGATCACCGTTCCCGCGGAAATCGGGGTCGCGGTGGTTCCCTCCGGAATGATCAAGGAGACGTATCGCTCACCGAATAGCGTCTTCGGAAGCAGACGCGCCGTGACATTGGACGGAATCAGATCGGCCTTGTCCGGCTCGATCGCGAGGACCGACGTGACCTGGCCGTCTTTCGTCGACGCGGACCGCACCTCGCCCACAAGCAGCCCACGAACCTTGACGTCAGCGTTGGGTGGCAAGGCATTTCCGACGGTATCGGTCACGAGGTCGATCTTCACGACGTCCTTGAACGTCTTGTTGAAGGTCCCGATGGTGAAGGCCAGGAACAAGGCCAACACCACGAAGAACACGAGTCCGAGCACACGGCGGCGCAGGACTGACGGAGCCTCGATCATCCGGCCACCCTCACAGTCGTCGTGGTTCCCCAGATAGCAAGGCTGAGGAAGAAGTCGAGAACGGCGATCGTCACGATTGCGGCGCGAACAGCGCGGCCGACGGCCACACCCACGCCTGCGGGACCACCAGAGGCGTGGAAACCGTAGTAGCAGTGGATCAGGATCAGCACGAAGGCGAAGACCAGGACTTTCGCGAACGAATACAGCACGTCCTGCGGTGGCAGGAACAGATTGAAGTAGTGGTCGTACGAGCCAGTCGACTGCCCGTTGAACACCGTACTGATCACTCTCGAGGCGAGGTACGCCGCGAGTAGACCCACGATGTACAGCGGGATGACGGCGACGAAGCCGGCGATCATGCGCGTCGTGACCAGGAACGGCACCGACGGAACTGCCATGACCTCCAGTGCGTCGATCTCTTCGGAGATTCGCATGGCACCGAGTTGCGCGGTGAAACCACAACCGACCGTGGCCGAGAGCGCAAGGGCCGCAACGATCGGAGCGATCTCACGGGTGTTGACGTAGGCGGAGAGGAAGCCGGTCAGAACCGAGCTTCCCAACTGCTCGAGAGCTGCGAAGCCCTGCAGACCGACGACGACACCGGTGAATCCCGACATCATCGCGATGACGCCGATCGTTCCGCCGATGACTGCGAGCGCACCGCTACCGAACGTCACTTCGGCGAGTAGCCGAAGCGTCTCCTTCCGATACCGGTGCAGGGTGCGCGGAGTCCACGCGATGGCGCGCGCGTAGAACGACATCTGCTCGCCTGCGCGGTCCAACGCGTTCACTGGAATTCTGGCAACTTTGCGGCTCTTCAGCAGGAACTGATCGCCGCGGCCTCGTGCGATGGTCATTTAGGTCAAGATCCCTTCGCCGGCACGATCTGGAGGTACACCATCGTCAGAATCAGATTGGCGAAGAACAACAGCAGGAACGTGATGACGACGGCCTGGTTCACCGCCTCACCGACGCCCTTCGGGCCACCGGACGGGTGGAGTCCCTTGTACGCGGAGATCACACCAGCGATGACACCGAACACCGCGGCTTTGATCTCACCGCTCCAAATGTCCGGTAGCTGCGCAAAAGCTGAGAACGAGGAGATGTAGGCACCGGGGTTACCGCCCTGCAGGATCACGTTGAAGAAGTAACCACCCGCGATACCGACCACGGACACCAGTCCGTTGAGCAGCACGGCGATCAGCACCATCGCGAGTACACGCGGAACCACCAGGCGCTGAATCGGATTGATTCCGAGGACTTCCATCGCGTCGATCTCTTCGCGAATGGTTCGCGAACCGAGGTCGGCCGTCACGGCCGATCCGGCCGCACCGGCGACCAGCAACGCTGTCACCAGAGGGCTACCCTGCTGGATCACCGCCAGGACGCTGGCAGCGCCGGTGAACGATTCTGCACCCAACTGCTTGATCAGCGAACCGGTCTGCAGTGAGACGACGGCGCCGAAAGGGATGGCTACCAATGCCGTCGGCAAAATTGTCACGCTGGCGATGAACCAGGCCTGCTCGATGAACTCACGGAACTGAAACGGACGCCGGAACGTATTCCTGACGACGTCGACGAACAGTTCGACGATGTTTCCGGCCTGAGTTAATGCTCCGTTGACCGGACTCAGAACCGAGTTGCGGGTAACCCCCATCCGATATGCCTACCCTTGCCCGTGTGTCGTGTTTCCGTAGGGATCGCCCTCGTATGCAGGAATGACCTGCGTGTCTTGCGAGTTGTCGTTCCACTCCCCCTGATAGCCGCTCGCTTCGGCGTACTGGGGATCGTACTGCCCAGTTCCGTCAACCTCGTCCAGGCTGTCCTGAATTGCCGCCTGAGCGTTAGCTGGGAGGGTGTGCATGATCTGGCGGACGCGCTCCTGGCGACGACGAACAGCCTGACGCTCGGGGTTTCCGGGGGTGGCCTTCATCTGCGGCACGATGCCCTCGACGTCGTCGACACCACCAGCGTGGTGACCGGCGTCGACGAGCGCCTGCTCGTGCGCCATCTGAGCCTCGTCCTTCTCCTCCGACATACCGATCGGACCGATCATCGTTCCGTTCAGGAACTGCTTGACGACGGGCTCGTCCGAGGTGAGCAGCACCTCGCGAGGACCGAACATCACCAACTGACGACGGAAGAGCATGCCGATGTTGTCCGGCACCGTACGTGCGAGGTTGATGTTGTGCGAGACGATCAGAATCGTCGCGTCGGACTGGGCGTTGATGTCGATCAGCGTCTGGCTGATGTACGTCGTACGCACCGGGTCCAGACCGGAGTCAGGCTCGTCGACGAGGATGATCTCGGGATCGAGCACGAGTGCACGCGCCAGACCGGCACGCTTGCGCATACCGCCGGAGATCTCACCGGGAAGCTTGTCCTCGGCGCCGACCAGACCCGTGAGGTCCAACTTCTCCATCACGATCTTGCGGATATCGGATTCCGACTTCTTGGTGTGCTCACGAAGGGGGAAGGCGATGTTGTCGTACAAGTTCATCGAGCCGAACAGCGCGCCGTCCTGGAAGAGAACGCCGAACAGCTTGCGGATCTCGTAGAGCTCCTTGGAGGAGCACTGCAGGATGTCCGTGCCGTCGATGACGATGGAGCCTTGTTCAGGGCGGAGCAGTCCGATCAGGGACTTCAGGAACACCGACTTACCGGTACCCGAAGGCCCGAGCAGTGCGCTGACCTCACCCGCGGGAAGTGTCAACGACACGTCCTGCCAAATCCTCTGCGACCCGAAAGACTTTGTCAGTCCTTGTACCGCTACCTCGACTCCCACCATTACCTCCGCGACGTCCGTTGCATGCATGCACCCGTGTGGGTTGGGTCACTCTATCGCATGGGAGTGGTACCCGTGACTACGAATACTACTAACGAGTAGGGAAGAAGCATAATTCAGGTCACAGCCTAGTTCGGACACCCCTCCCACCTGCATGGATTCCGACATATCACCCACGAAAAAAGTTCAAAAAAAGAGGGCCACTCCCCGTGGGGAGTGGCCCTCTTCGTTACTACTCGCGAAGAGCAGCGGGAAAACCGTCTTACTTGATGACGATCTTTGCGCCGGCAGCTTCGAGCTTTTCCTTGGCAGCCTCTGCGGCGTCCTTGGCAACCTTCTCGAGGATGGCCTTCGGAGCGCTCTCGACGAGGTCCTTGGCTTCCTTCAGGCCGAGGCCGGAAACGACCTCACGGACGACCTTGATGACCTGGATCTTCTTGTCGCCAGCCGACTCGAGGACGACGTCGAACTCGTCCTGCTCTTCAGCAGCTTCTGCGCCGGCAGCCGGTGCGCCTGCAGCGGCGACGGCGACGGGAGCAGCAGCGGTGACCTCGAAGGTCTCCTCGAATGCCTTAACGAACTCCGAGAGCTCGAGGAGGGTGAGCTCCTTGAACTGGTCCAACAACTCTTCGGTGCTGAGCTTCGCCATTGTGGCGGTCCTTCCTGTAAGTCCCATGTCGCTGATCCGCGACCGGGCGGGGTTATAGCAGTGATGCGCGGGTGCGGATCAGCTTTCGGCTTCGGCCTCGGCCGGAGCCTCGGTGGCAGCCTCTGCGGGGGCCTCTGCGGCTCCGCCTTCTGCAGCCTTCTTCTCCTGCAGGGCAGCGGCCAAACGGGCCATCTGCGAAGCGGGAGCATTGAACAGGCCTGCGGCCTTTGCCAAGTTGCCCTTCATCGCGCCGGCAAGCTTTGCCAACAGGATCTCGCGGGATTCGAGATCCGCGATCTTGTTGACCTCTTCCACGGACAGCGCAGCGCCGTCCATGTAGCCGCCCTTGATGATGAGCGCCTTGTTGTCCTTAGCGAAGTTCTTCAGAGCCTTCGCAGCGTCGACCGGTTCGCCCTTGATGAATGCAATGGCGGTCGGACCAACGAACAGGTCATCAAGGCCCTCGATGCCAGCCTCTGCGGCGGCACGCTTGACCAGGGTGTTCTTGGCGACGGAGTAGGTGGCACCTTCTCCGAGAGCGCGTCGCAGTGTCGTGATGTTGCCAACCGAAAGGCCACGGTATTCCGTGACCACAGCGGCGGTCGAACCCTTGAACTGCTCGGTGATTTCCGCAACTGCGGAAACCTTCTCAGGCTTTGCCATACTTCGCCTCCTCTCGTGACAGTCGTTGTCCCACTCAGGAACCGCTGCACCTCATCGGGGTGAACCCGAGAAGACACAGTCCGCGACATGCAAAACGCCCCGGCGCAAGCGCACGGGGCGTACAGAGGAAACATGAAGAAGAGGCTTACGAATCAGCGTAACGATGCAACGCAAAGCAGTGCATAACCAGGCAAACTGTAGAACCACTACATCAAGCTATCCCCCTACCTCGTTCACCTACGTGGGCCGCCGGGCACTCCCGGACTTTCAACCACACTCATCACTGAGTGCAATCACCAACGGTCTTGGGTAGAACATGATTTTGGGGTGAAGTTCATATCCAGCACTGAACTCCGCGTCGAAGACTACCTGACTGCTCGCTGCATAACCAAATCGGGTTCGTCACGCGCCTATAGCCCTGGCGATCTTGTGTTCGATCTCTGCCCGAGCTCGGTCCGGCAACACCAGCAGCCCATCGAGTTCCTTGTGGGCCTTCCGATACGCACTCTGACGTTCCTGTGGCGTCGCGCCCTCGTCCATGGCCAGTCGCAGCAGACGCTGCGCCCGTACCAGGCGCTCTTGTTCGTCGAGGGTGAATCCGCTCCGTCGGCGACGCTTCGCCTCCGCTTCCGCGATCTCGAAGGCGATCGAGTACGCGTGCACCGCCTCGCGATACTCGGTTTGTGCCTGCTGATTGCCGATCATCGTCTCCGGATTGCCTGGACGGAGCAGATCGGCACGATATTTGGCTCGATGAAAATCGGCCGTCAAAGACTCACGCATGTCCGTCATCATCGGGGTGTCGAGCAGTGTGACCGGATCGAGCTCGTATGAGAACCATCGGGCGTCGACCGCATCGTGCTGCTCGATTACCTTCGCCAGCTCTCGGCGCTGTGTTTCTTCGTCGGCGTGATGTTGTGCATTGGCCTGCGCGATGGCGACCTTGGTCTGCTGCTTGAGCCGGAAGCGCTCTTGCCGGCGCTCGATCCGCTTTTCGTTGGCAACCGCGACACCTTTCAGCGCCCCACCGATGGTGCCGCCGAAAACGAAGATCAGCCACCAAAAGTTTCCGAGGAACTGGAACGCTTCGTGCATACCCCGATGATGCCACCGTTGGACCGATACCACCGGCAGGGATCACTCCCTCCCGAAACAGACAAGAAGGCCGGCAGGGAGTTGATCCCTGCCGGCCTTCTTGTTCGTATGCGGACTGCTTACGCGTCTGCAGCATCCTCGAGGAGGTTGCGAGTACGGTTCGGATCCACCGGGATGCCCGGACCGGTGGTGGTCGAGACCGTGATCTTCTTCACGTAGCGTCCCTTGGCCGACGAGGGCTTCGCACGCAGGATCTCGTCCAGGGCTGCGCCGTAGTTCTCCACCAGCTTCTCATCGTCGAACGATGCCTTGCCGATTACGAAGTGCAGGTTGGCCTGCTTGTCGACGCGGAAGTTGATCTTTCCGCCCTTGATGTCGTTGACAGCCTTGGTGACATCCGCCGTGACGGTGCCCGTCTTCGGGTTCGGCATCAGGCCACGCGGTCCGAGGACACGGGCGATGCGGCCGACCTTGGCCATCTGATCAGGAGTCGCGATTGCGGCGTCGAAATCGACCCATCCACCCTGGATGCGCTCGATCAGGTCTTCTGCACCGACTACGTCAGCGCCTGCAGCCTCGGCTTCTGCTGCCTTCTCGCCAACAGCGAACACGATGACGCGAGCGGTCTTACCGGTGCCGTGGGGCAGGTTGACCGTTCCGCGGACCATCTGGTCAGCCTTACGGGGGTCGACGCCCAGACGAACTGCAACCTCAACGGTTGCATCCATCTTGGTGGACGACGTCTCCTTGGCGAGCTTTGCAGCCTGAAGCGGGCTGTAGAGCTTGTCTGCGTCGATCTTCTCAGCGGCGGCGAGGTACGCCTTGCTGCGCTTTGCCATTTGTTCTGTCCTTACTTATCACTGCAGCGAATTACCTGTGCAGTGGTGAATGGTTCAGTTGTGGTCGGGGCCTGGCCGGCCCTCCCACGTAATGCTGTGGAGCGGACTACTAGCCCTGGACCGTGATGCCCATGGAACGAGCGGTGCCGGCGATGATCTTCGCGGCCTGCTCGATGTCATTGGCATTGAGGTCTTCAGCCTTGGTCTTCGCGATTTCGCGCACCTGATCCATGGTCACCGAGGCGACCTTGGTCTTGTGCGGTTCGCCGGAGCCCTTGGCGACGCCGGCTGCCTTGAGGAGCAGCTTGGCGGCGGGAGGGGTCTTCAGCTTGAAATCGAAGGTCCGGTCTTCGTAGACCGAGATCTCGACCGGCACAACGTTGCCGCGCTGGGACTCAGTCGCCGCGTTGTAGGCCTTGCAGAACTCCATGATGTTCACGCCGTGCTGACCGAGCGCGGGACCCACGGGAGGTGCAGGGTTAGCCTGACCTGCCTGGATCTGCAGCTTGATGAGCCCGGCGAGCTTCTTCTTCTTTGGGGGCATCTCTAGTTCCTAGTTTCTAGCTTGGGTGTGTGTCTTGCGTCGAACAAATTGCAAGTTTTGGGGTGGTCAGATCTTCGCGACCTGGTTGAAGTTGAGCTCAACCGGGGTTTCACGACCGAAGATCGACACGAGAACCTTGAGCTTCTGCTGCTCGCCGTTGACCTCGCTGATGCTGGCCGGAAGGGTTGCGAACGGGCCGTCCATGACGGTGACCGACTCGCCGACC
Organism: Rhodococcus sp. IEGM 1306; assembly: GCF_036541985.1. Classification (NCBI taxonomy): domain Bacteria; kingdom Bacillati; phylum Actinomycetota; class Actinomycetes; order Mycobacteriales; family Nocardiaceae; genus Rhodococcus; species Rhodococcus sp. IEGM 1306. The sequence continues at coordinate 463,890 of NZ_JAZHFF010000004.1, read as the reverse complement.
TCGAAGTCGACCTCGATGAGGGGCTTGCCGAAGGACTCGGACGGTGCCTCGCCTGCTGCGACGGCGGCCGCTGCAGCCTGCTGCTTCTTCTGCTCCTGCTGCGGGAGCAGGAACTTGACGACCTCGTTGAGGGTCAGCGGCGAGGGACGCGACGTGGCACCGACAAAACCGGTGACGCCAGGCGTGTTGCGCACGGCGCCCCACGACTCGTCGTTGAGCTCCATGCGAACGAGGATGTATCCGGGCAGAACCTTGCGGTTGACCTGCTTGCGCTGGCCGTTCTTGATCTCGGTGACCTCTTCGGTGGGAACTTCCACCTGGAAGATGTAGTCACCGACGTCGAGGTTCTGAACGCGAGTCTCGAGGTTGGTCTTGACCTTGTTCTCGTAACCGGCGTACGAGTGGATGACGTACCAGTCACCCGGGGCGCGACGAAGCGCAGCCTTGAGTTCGGCAACGGGATCCTCGACCTCGAGCTCGGCGGCGGGAGCGGCCTCGTCGGAGTTCTCGGCATCGTCGGAGATGACGTCCTCGGTCGCTGCAGCGTCTGCGTCGGTGCCTTCGGCAACGTCCACATCGGTGCCTTCGGCAACCACGACGTCTACTTCGGCTGCCGCCTCGGCAGAAACACGCTCTTCGGCCAAAGCCTCATTCGTGTCGTTCTCGGGGGTGCTCACTGGGGCACTCGCTTCCTCTCGTTACTCGGACCCGGGTCGGGTCTTGTCGCGCTCGCAGGCAAAGACGCCCGACTGCTACGGCGATCAGCCGAACAGCCAGGTGACACCCTTGATCACAGCGATATCGACGCCGCTGATGAAAGCGACCATGAAGACCACGAACGTCAGCACGACGCTGGTGTAGGTGATCATCTGCTTGCGGTTCGGCCAGATGACCTTACGGAGTTCTGCGATGACCTCGCGGAAGAACTTGCGCAGGCGCTTGAAGATGTTGTCTTTCTTCGCCTTGGGCTTCTTGCCTAGGTTCGTTGCAGTCGGCTTGGCCGAAGATGTCCGGGATGCCGTCCGGGCCGGAGTCTTCACGGTGGACGCGCTGACCGAGGCGCCGCGTGCAGCGCGCTTGCCGGTCGGCTTGTTGGAAACCCCACTAGATGCGGAGGGTGCCTTCTCGGCGCCGTCCTTGTCCAGCGACAGATCGGAACGCGTAGTCGCGTCAGCTGCAGTGTCGTCGACACCGGTCGAATCGGCAGACGTTGAAGTCTCCGCATCCGAAGTGTCGGCGTCGCGCTTGGCGCGCTCCTCGCTCACGTCGTTCCTCTCAGTCGCTGGCATCCGGGGGCAGGGGCGACAGGACTTGAACCTGCAACCTGCGGTTTTGGAGACCGCTGCTCTGCCAGTTGAGCTACGCCCCTTTGGTTGACCTCGACAGGTGGACCCTGCCTGAATCAACCGTTCTGCGATCACACAACATACGCGCTACCCGAGGTGAATGTCTTGCAACATTCAGGGCAGCGCGCAGCGCTGAGGAATCCCAGAAATCTCAGTGTACTTCAAAGCCCCGGAACAAACACAATCCGCCCTGCGATCAGGCTAGACGGACCGTGGCGGTGGCCCGACCGAAGATTTTCTTACCTTCGGACTTGGCCACGATTGCCAGTACTGCAGTCTTGCTTTCTTCGTCGACCGACTTCACCTTGGCGGTGAACTCGATCTCGGCCGCCTTGTCGGCTGCCACGATCACCGGGCTCGTGAACCGTACGTTGTACTCGGTCACCGCGCCCGGATCTCCCAGCCATTCGGTGACGTAGCCGGCACCGATGCCCATGGAGAGCATGCCGTGCGCGACGACGTCCGGCAAGCCGGCAAGTCGAGCGACCTCGTCACTGAAGTGAATCGGATTGGGATCTCCCGAAACACCCGCGTAGTTGGCGAGGTTTCCACGCGTCAGGGTGACGGACTTCTCGGGAAGAAGTTCGCCGACAGTGACGTCGGAAAATTTACGAAGCGACATGCATCATCACGTCCTTGACTGCGTGGGCGATGTTCTCGTCCACTTCCCCACCCGTACGAGCAACAAGCGTCGTCCACGTGGTGACAACTGCTTCGTCGTTCTGATCGGTGATGATGTTCTTGGTCACGATGATGTCGCTACCTGCGGCCTGCCTGAACGAATCCAGGAAAACGTCGCAGAAGAGTCGGTCACCGACCTGCATGGGCTTGTGCAGCACCAGTCGCTGATCGGTCTGAAGAATCTGACTCAGGTCGTAGCCTGTGACGATCTCTTCGAACAGACGTCGCTGAGCAATGGCACCCACGATGGCGACGAACGTGATGGGAGCGATCAGGCCGTCGTATCCGAGGCCTTTGGCTGCCGACTCGTCGTAGTGCGCGGGATGAGCGTCCTGGACGGCGCGAGCGAACTCGCGCACCTTCTCGCGTCCGACCTCGTAGAAGTCTTCGACACGATAGTGGTGACCGACCATCTGGACGGCATGAGCGGCCGGGTCCGTAGGGACCTCGGCCGCTGCCTGGTTCTCTTGCAAATCTGTCACGCGGTGAGACTCTCTTCTAGCTAGGACCCGAAGACGCAGGCCCAGAGAGGGTCTTCCGCGAAAATCGTCGTCCTGTTAAGGACTTACTACTTCGACTCGCGATGCGACTGGTGGGTTCCGCAGTTGGGGCAGAACTTCTTGAGCTCCAGGCGATCGGGGTCGTTGCGCCGATTCTTCTTGGTGATGTAGTTGCGGTGCTTGCATACCTCGCAGGCCAAGGTGATCTTGGGCCGAACGTCGGTCGAGGAGGCCACGGGATGCCTTCTTTCGGGTGTATCTGATTACGAGCAATCAGGGTGGATCATGCATATTGTGTAGCGGTGACCGGACTTGAACCGGCGACGCAACGATTATGAGTCGTTTGCTCTACCAACTGAGCTACACCGCCTCGGTGTCGAGTGTCGCGCGGAAAGCACGGCACCACAATCCAGCGAGCCCCCTAACGGAATCGAACCGTTGACCTTTTCCTTACCATGGAAACGCTCTACCGACTGAGCTAAGGGGGCGTGGCTCAGGAGTGCGTTGCCGCTCTCTTGAAGCCTCCGAAAGATTACACACGAACGAGCGCCAGCACCAAATCCGCTGGTCATCGGGGCAAAAATGGTGCCGGAGCCCATTGTTGCACCGATCGGGGCCGCTGGCGAGGGCTTTGCGGGAACCCGCTTGACCCTGTACTCCCCCGAAACCCTCCCCCGGCGCCCCTGAGCCGCGGCCGGCGTCGGCGTCGGCGTCACGCCCGACCTCGGAACACCCACAAAAAAAGTCAGCCCCGACTCTCGTGAAGAGAATCGGGGCTGACTTGGGGTGGCAGATGTAGGATTCGAACCTACGTAGGCATAAGCCGACGGATTTACAGTCCGCTCCCATTGGCCGCTCGGGCAATCTGCCGTGCTTGCACCAGGCTTCGATCCGGCGCATTCGCAAGTATATCGCGACGTGCGGCGGCCGAAAACGGCTTCCTCGGTGCGGTGAGAAGAATACAACGAACACACCCCCATTTTGCAAACCGGGTGGTAACGGGCGGTGCCAACCCGATAACGTCGAGGTGTCCACCGGTATGGAAGGTGGGCGGAACTCGATGTTCGTGAACTACCGGAAAGCGGGAGTGTGAAGTGGCTGATTCGTCCTTCGACGTGGTGAGCAAGGTTGACCGTCAAGAGGTGGACAACGCCCTACATCAGGCTGCCAAGGAGTTGACCACGCGTTTCGACTTCCGAAACACGGGAGCGTCGATCGAGTGGTCTGGTGAAGAGACGATCACGTTGAACGCCGACACCGAGGAGCGACTGCTAGCCGCCCTCGACGTGTTCAAGGAGAAGTTGATCCGTCGTGACATCTCGCTGAAGGCATTCGATGCCGGCGAGCCGGCGCAGTCCGGAAAGATCTACAAGCTGTCCGGAACCTTGGTCCAGGGCATCAGCAGCGAGAACGCGAAGAAGATCACCAAGAAGATCCGCGACGAGGGCCCCAAGGGCGTCAAGGCGCAGATCCAGGGTGAAGAGCTTCGTGTGAGCAGCAAGAAGCGCGACGACCTCCAGGGCGTCATCTCCCTGCTCAAGGGTGAGGACTTCGGGATCGCCCTGCAGTTCGTGAACTACCGGTAGTAGGGGCTGCGCCCCTGTGCGCGGTTAAGGAGTCCTGCGACTGCCTAACCGCGCACAGGGGCCGAAGGCCCTACATCCCGGCCATCTTCTCCAAGCGCTCGATCCGGTCCGCCATGGGCGGATGCGTGGAGAACAGCTTGCTCACCTTGTCCCCCGCTCTGAAGGGGTTGGCAATCATCAGGTGAGACTGCGCGGCGAGCTTCGGTTCGGGCGGCAACGGCGCGGCCGCGACGCCCGACTCGAGCTTCCGTAGCGCCGACGCCAACGCCAACGGGTCACCGGTGAGCTCGGCTCCCGATTGATCGGCCTGATACTCGCGAGAGCGCGAGACGGCCAGCTTGACCACGGTTGCCGCGATCGGTCCCAATAGGGAGACGAGCAGCAGCGCGATCGGATTACTTCCCTGCCCGTTCCCTCGGCCACCGAAGATGCTCGCGTACATAGCGAAGTTGGCCAGACCCGAGATGACGCTGGCCATCGCGCCGGCAACGGACGAAATCAGTATGTCCCGGTTGCAGACGTGGGAGAGTTCGTGCCCGAGCACGGCCCGCAATTCGCGTTCGTTCAGAATCTGCATAATGCCGCTGGTCACGCATACCGCGGCGTGGCGAGGGCTACGACCGGTGGCAAACGCGTTCGGGGCGTTCGTGGGACTGATGTACAGCCGAGGCATCGGTTGGTGCGCTGTCGTGGCGAGTTCGCGCACGATCCGGTAGATCGCCGGTGCCTCGACCTCGGTGATGGGCTGCGCGCGCATCGATCGGAGCGCCAGTTTGTCGCTGTTGAAGTAGACGTAGGCATTCATGCCGACGGCAAACAGAACGGATCCCCACAGAAGGAACGGGCTGTTGAACAGCGAGCCGATGAAGACGATCAGCGCCGACATCCCCACCAACAACCCGAATGTCTTCGCACCGTTCGCGTAGCCGTGCAAACTGCTCACCTCTTGCCTCGCCGGAGCCGAAGGCTCACCCGAACTGCCCGGCGTGTGCACCGGGTCTGTTCAGTCAACGAAGGACAGGGTCATCAGGGTTCCCACCCAGGGTCGTCAGGGATTCACCCCAGGGACTATCGGGGTTTCCACCCGGGAACCCCGATTCGTCGAGTGTCAGCCGACTCGTTCGATCGTGTAGTCCACGAGACGCACCAGTGCTTCGTTCGCCGGCCCCTGGGGCAGTTCGGCCAACTGAGCCTTTGCCGCGACGGCGTACTCGCCGAGCTTTGCCTTTGCCTTGACCATGCCCGGCGAACGCTCGAGCAGTTCGAGTGCCTCGTCTACCAGTGCATCTTCGGTGACCGGGCCCGCGAGCAGCTCCCGCAGGCGATCTGCGTCGGCTCCTTCTTCGCGGAACGCGTACAGAACAGGCAGGGTGTGCACGCCCTCGCGCAGGTCGGTGCCCGGCGTCTTGCCGGACTGCGCCGACACGGACGAGATGTCGATGATGTCGTCGGAGATCTGGAACGCGGTGCCGACGGCGTCACCCAGGCGCTCGAGGCGCTCGATGTGGGCTGCGTCGGCGCCGGAGAAGGTACCGCCGAATCGTCCCGAGGCAGCGATCAGCGAACCGGTCTTCTCCCACACGACCTTCAGGTAATGCTCGACCGGATCCTGCTCCTTCTTGACGCCGATCGTCTCGCGCATCTGGCCGGTGACCAGTTCGGCGAAGGTTTCGGCGATGATCCGAACGGCTTCGGGTCCGAGCGTCGAGACCAGGCGTGATGCGTGTGCGAACAGGTAGTCGCCGGCCAGGATCGCCACGCTGTTGCCCCAGCGAGCGTTTGCGCTGGGTGCCCCGCGCCGCATGGACGCCTCGTCCATGACGTCGTCGTGATAGAGCGTTGCAAGGTGAACGAGTTCGGTGACGGTCGCTGCGGTGATGATCGACGGATCGTTCGGCACCGGTCCGAGCTGCGCGGTCAGGATCGTGAACAACGGACGGAAGCGCTTTCCCCCGGCGCGCGCGAGGTGCAGCGCTGCCTCGGTGAGGAAGTCTTCTCCGTCGGACAGCTCGCTGACCAACAACTCCTCGACATCGGAGAGTCCACCACGCACTACTGCGGCGAGCTGTTCGTCGCCGAGGTCGATGCCTGCAACGACGGTGCTCGATGCGGTTGCGTCGGCAGCAGTCTTTTCGGTGCTCACGATGTCAGTACCCATTCCTGTCGTCAGTGACGGCTCGGTTCCCACGGTAGTGAACCTAGCGGTTCGCACTCGGGACGGCCTCGCCACGGTGGCGATCGCGGGCCTGGGAAGATGTGAGTGTGTCCGTAGAAGAGCAGTCCCCCGTCGTCGATTCGCTTCCGACCGAAACCGACATTGTGGTCATCGGCGCAGGTCCCGCGGGTTCTTCGGCCGCTGCATGGGCCGCCCGCAGCGGCCGAGACGTCGTGCTCGTAGACGCCGCCGTGTTCCCGCGAGACAAGACTTGTGGTGATGGACTCACTCCGCGCGCCGTAGCCGAACTGGATCTCCTCGGCCTCGGCGAGTGGGTTCGGTCACATACGACGAACAAGGGCCTGCGGTTGTCCGGTTTCGGACAAGAACTCGAACTCGAGTGGCCGGGGACGTCGTTCCCGCCGATCGGCAGTGCCATCCCCCGCACCGAACTCGACGACGCCATTCGCCGGTGCGCAGTCGAATCCGGCGCGGTCATGGTCGAGGGCACCAAAGCAGTGGACGTCGAACTCGACGGTGATCGAGTAGCCGCCGTCGTACTCGCCGGCCCCTCGGGACGCAGCGCCCTTCGTTGTCGGACGCTGATCATCGCCGACGGCGTTCGCTCGACGCTCGGCAAGAAGCTGGGACGGCAGTGGCACCGGGACACCGCGTACGGCGTCGCGGCACGCGCGTATGTCGCGACGCCGCGCAGCGCCGATCCGTGGATCACCTCGCATCTGGAACTGCGGGACGGCGAGGGCACGTTGCAGGCGGGGTACGGCTGGATCTTCCCGCTCGGCACCGGCGAGGTGAACATCGGCGTCGGGACACTGGCGACGTCGAAGCGTCCGGCACCAGGTGCCCTGCGACCCTTGCTCGACCTCTACACCGATCAGCGCCGAGGCGAGTGGCAGTGGAGCAGCGAAATACATTCCGTCGCTTCGGCTTTGCTACCCATGGGTGGAGCAGTTTCGAACATCGCCGGACGCAACTGGGCCGTGATCGGTGACGCCGCGGCGTGCGTGAACCCGCTCAACGGTGAGGGCATCGACTACGGCCTCGAAGGCGGACGTTTGGTGGTCGAACAGCTCGGCGCCGACGATCTGACGCAACTGTGGCCGAGCGTGCTTCGGGAGCATTACGGGCAGGCATTCTCGGTCGCGCGCCGGCTCGCAGGCCTGCTGACGGTTCCGCAGTTCCTGCCGGCGTCGGGTCCGATCGCGATGCGCTCACGGGCGCTGATGACGGTCGCCGTGCGGGTCATGGGGAACCTCGTCACCGATGCCGACGCCGATCTGACGGCGAAGGCCTGGCGCGCGTCGGGGGCCGCGTCGAGAAAGATCGACTCCCGACCGCTGTTCGGTTGAGCAAGTGCTGTGCGCCTTTATTAACCGCCGGGGGTTAATAAAGGCGCACAGCAGTTCAGGCAGTTGCGTAATGCAGCGCCACGATGCCGCCGGTGAGGTTGCGCCACTTGACGTTCTTCCACCCGGCTGCCTCGATCTTGCGGGCCAACTCTTCCTGGGTCGGCCAGGCACGGATCGATTCGGCGAGGTAGACGTAGGCGTCGGGGTTACTGCTGACAGTGCGTGCGACCCGCGGGAGCGCCTTCATGAGGTATTCCATGTAGACCGTGCGGAAGGGTCCGAAGACGGGCGTCGAGAACTCGCTGACGACGAGGCGTCCGCCCGGCTTGGTGACGCGGGCGATCTCGCGCAGTCCGGCCTCGAAGTCGGAGACGTTGCGCAGGCCGAAGGAGATCGTCGCGGCATCGAAGACGTTGTCGGCATAGGGCAGGTACATCGCGTCACCTGCGACCATCGGGACCTTGCGCGAGATTCCGGCCTTCAGCATTCCCTTGGAGAAGTCGGTGGCGACGCACCACGCACCGGAGCGTCCCAGTTCGACGGTCGAGACACCGGTTCCGGCGGCGAGGTCGAGTACCTTCTCGCCCGGCTTGAGGTCGAGGGCTTCGCGGGTGGCCTTGCGCCAACCCTTGTCCTGGCCGAAGGACAGCACGGTGTTGGTGAGGTCGTATCGCTCCGCGACGTCGTCGAACATCGACGCGACTTCGCGCGGTTGCTTCTCGAGAGTTGCTCGGGTTCCGTGTGTAGTGGCCACACCCGAAACGCTACCAACCCTCGGGCAGCGAGGGCGTTCAGGCTGCTCTGGCACCCGTTCGCCGCCCGAGGCCCTGCACGTCCTCGTAGTGGCGGAGCAACTCTTCGCAGATTGCCGGCCAGGTCCGGTGCAGCACCGAGCGCCTTGCCGCGGAGCCGAACTGCACCCGCAGATCCCGCTGACGAAGTGCGTCGACGGCGCTTGGCAGGAGTTCGGTGAACCTGTCGGTCGGCAGGAGGTAGCCGTTGCGGCAATGCGAGATCAGGTCACGCGGGCCGCCGGCGTCCGGTCCGACGACGGGGACACCGCTGGCGAGAGCTTCCTGGACCGCCTGGCAGAAGGTCTCGTGCTCGCCGGGGTGAACGAATACGTCCAGGCTCGCGTACGCATCGGCCAGGTCGGTACCGCCGAGTTGTCCGGTGAAGATCGCGTCCGGCATCAGTCGCTGCAGATTCTGCCGGTCCGGGCCGTCGCCGACGACGACGATCTGCACACTGGGATCGGCGGCCAGCACGGCCAGTCGCTCGACGTGTTTTTCGGGCGCGAGGCGACCGACGAAACCGACCACCAACCGGTCGCTGTCGCCGATCCAGGACTGCCGCAACGCCGAACTACGACGCGAAGGCGCGAATCGTTGTGCGTCGACGCCCCGGGCCCATCGGTGCACACGCGGAATGCCGTGCTCTTCGAGCGCGTCGACTGCCGACGTGGAGGGCGCGAGGGTCCTGTTGCAGCTCTTGTGGATTCGACGGGTCCACGCCCACGCGGCGCGGCTCGTGACGCCGAGCCCGTAGCTTTCGGCAAATCCGGCGACATCGGTTTGGTACACCGCGACGGAGGGGATTCCGAGCCTCTTGGCGACGGCCACTCCCCCGGCGCCGAGCAGGAACGGCGATGCCAGATGGACGACGTCGGGCGCGAAGGTCCGCACGGCTGTGGTCAATCGTGGTTGCGGCAGACCGACGGGAAGTGAACTGACTTTGGGCACCATGACGGCCGGCACCCGAACCACCTGCACGCCGTCGTGTTCGGTGGCGGCAGAGGTGACGGATCCGACGGTGTCTGGCGCAATGACCATGGCGTCGTGGCCAGTGCGATCGAGGTGTTCGAGCACGCGTAGTACCGAGTTGGTGACGCCGTTCATGTTGGGCAGGAATGACTCCGCAACGATGGCTACTCTCACATCGAGAACGGTGACAGGGCCAGGAAAAGTCCACGTCATGTTCGTGTGAAGTTCGGGCGAAGCGCGAACTAACTCGAGGCGACCGGCGCCGAACCTGCCGCCTGCGCTTCCCGCTTGCGCAGGTACCAGATCGACGGTCCGGCCAGGAGCCATGTCACGACGATCACGGATCCGGCCGGGATCAGCGCCACCGTCGCGTTGCGTCCCGCTACCCGGACCAAATCGGGGTCGACCTTGGAGTACTCGACTTCGATACGTTGTCCCACAGTCAGATTGGTGGGATAGAGCACGCCCAGTTCAGGGTTGTGATTCGCGCCGTCCGGAGTCACGAAGCTGATCGCCGACCGTAGCGAGCCCGCCGAGAGCACCTCGGCGGTTGCGGTCCCCATGTTCGATTCGATGGTCCGATCGTTGCGCCAGGCGCCGAGAACCAGGATCACCGCGAGCACCGAAATGCCGACCGCAACCACCAGTACGCCGATGCGGAGGCGACGCAGAACCGTTTGCGTCACAGCTGTGCCCGCACGGAAGCGTGGAGTTCGCGCAGTCCACTGCGATCCGTCGCGACCTCGAGAACCCGAATGCCGTTGGCCGGTTGCGCCAGCGTCGCGGCCAGGGCGTCGACGGTGACCGCTGCGTGCGGCACGCGGTAGGCCGCGCACAGCGCAGCGAGGTCCATGCCGTGGGGTGTTCCGAACACTCGCTCGAAGACGCCGGCGTACTGCGGGTCGCCTTGTTCGAGGAGCTCGAAGATACCGCCGCCGTCGTCGTTGGCTACGACGATGGTGAGGTCGCTCGGCCTCGGCTCACCGGTCCCGATCAGCAGCCCGGACGCGTCGTGCAGGAAGGTCAGGTCGCCCATGAGAGCGACGGTCCGTCCGCCCTCGTACGCCAATGCGGCACCGACCGCCGCCGAGACGGTGCCGTCGATACCTGCGACGCCGCGATTCGACAGCACCCGCACGGCGGGCTTGGGATAGCTCACGAGTGCCGCGTCGCGAACAGGGTTGGATGCGCCGAGCAGAAGCTGGTCGCCGTCCGCGAGAGCATCCATCACAGCAGCTGCCACGTGTAGGCCGGTGGCCTTGGGGTGGGCGTCGAGTTGTTTGCGGACGGCAGTTTCGGCGTGTTCGGTCAGCGCGGCGCAGCGAGCAATCCAGGCGGGATCGGGCGTCCCGGTGACCACTGCCCTGGTTCCGGTGGCGAGTACGTTGCCGGACACGTCGGGCCAGCGCGGCCCGGTTGTCAGCGCATAGACGTCGACGCTCGGGTCGGCCAGCACCTTCGAGACCTGACGATGCAACGTCGGGCGGCCGGTGATGATCGCCTGCTTGGGCTTGAGTTGCGAGAGCGCGAGTGGATGCAGTGCGATCCCGTGCATCGGAGCCGTCGGCTCGGCCACCGTCGGCAGGCCGGCCAGCTCGGGTCGAAGTGCGCTGCCGTGTCCGGAAATGACCACCGTATCTGCGGTGAGGTCCAGATCGACCGGAACATCGAGCGTCGCGTTCTGGGTGGTGGTCCAGGCTGCACCGCCGGGACGGCCTTCCGGAACCGGTCCCTGGACGTGCACGTCCGGCACCAGCGGCTCACGGAGTGGGATGTCGAAATGCACCGGACCTGCGTTTCCGGATCGGGTTCCGCGGGCAGCGGCGAGGACCCGGCAAACCGCCGAGCGCCATTGGCTGTTCTGCGTCGAATCGTCCTCGGCCAAGCCCAGGCTGATGGTTGCGCGGACCTGACTGCCGAAGAGCCCGAGTTGCTCGACGGTCTGGTTGGCTCCGGTGCCGAGCATCTCGTACGGCCGGTTAGCGCTCAGGACCACCAACGGCACTCGCGCGTAGTTGGCCTCGAGGACCGCAGGTCCGAGATTCGCGACCGCGGTCCCGGAGGTCATCACGATGGGGACCGGACGTTTACCGGCGATTGCCAGTCCGAGTGCCAGAAAGCCGGCCGTCCGCTCGTCGATCCGCATGTGCAGACGCAACCGGCCGTCGAGATCGGCAGCCTGGAGGGCAAATGCGAGGGGCGCGTTGCGAGAGCCTGGACACAGCACGACTTCACGCACGCCACCACGAACCAGTTCGTCGACGACGGCTGTGGCTTGTGCAGTGGACGGATTCACGCCTTCAAGAGTGTCAGATGTTCAGGTGCGGGCGTGCCGAGGGGCAGCGAGGGGCGGCATTATGTGTGGGTGCGCACACTCTTCGATCCAGCCGAGCTCGAACCCCGCCGGTTCTATCAGTTACTCACCGCTTCGGTGGTTCCCCGGCCGATTGCGTGGGTGTCCACGGTGTCGGGCGACGGCGTCGGCAATCTGGCTCCGTACAGCTTCTTCACCGTGGCCAGTTCGGCGCCGCCGATCGTGCAGTTCACGTCGGTCGGACGCAAGGACAGTCTGCGCAACATCGAAGCGACCGGCGAATTCGTGATCAACCTGGCGACCGCCGCACTCGCCGACGTGGTGAACGAGAGTTCCGCCTTCTACGACGCCGAGGCCGACGAATTTCTCGAGTTGAGCGTTCGTAGCGAGCCGAGCGAGCGGGTTCGCCCCGTCCGGGTCGCCGACTCCCCGATCGCCATCGAATGCACGCTCCACCAGGTCATCGAGGTCGGTAATTCCTTTGTCGTGATGGGAAACGTGGTCGCGGTCGCAGTACGTCCCGAGGCCGTCGCCGACGACGGGCTACCGGACTTCGCGGTAATCGCACCGATGAGCCGACTCGGCCGAGCGCAATGGGGTCTTCCGCCCGAAGTCGTCGAAAAGGACAGACCCACCACTCCACAGCGACCCTAAATCAGGTTAGGGTTACCTGATTAGGTACGAGTAACAGATAATCAGGGAGCAACCAGTCATGGCCAAGCGCGCCAAGTTCGTGAAACCGGCCTCACGCAGCATCGTGTCGGCGCAGGTCGTGGCGAACAAACGAATCAGCCCGAGCTTCATCCGGGTGACCATTGCCGGCGAAGAGCTGTCCACCATCGCACCGATGGGTGCCGATCAGTGGTTCCGCATGTTCATCCCGCAGGTCGGCCAGAGCGAACTCCGGTTGCCGAGCGCGGCAAGCAATCTCTGGTACGCGCAGTACCTGATGATGTCCAAGGACACGCGACCGGTCGTGCGCAACTACACGATTCGCGCCTACCGTGCTGCCGGAACCGGTCTCTTCGGCGAGACCACGGAGATCGACATCGACTTCGCCTATCACGGTGACATCGGCCCGGCATCCGCGTGGGCGGACACCGCGTCGACCGGCGACAATGTCGCCCTCCTCGACGAAGGCTGCATCTACAACCCCACACCCGAGGCCAAGTGGCAACTGCTCGTCGGCGACGAAAGCGCACTTCCGGCGATCATCGGCATTCTGGAAACCGCGCCGGCAGACCTGCGTGCCGAGGTCTTCGTCGAGATTCCGAACATCGAAGACAAGCAAGACATTCCGGAGCTGGCGAACGTCAACGTTCACTGGCTCGTTCGCGAGGACGAACATGCGACGCCAGGTGTTCTCACGCTCGAAACCGTCCGCGCTGCCGAACTGCCCGAGGGGCCGTCGTACACGTTTGTCGCCGGCGAACAGGCTCTCACCACGGGGCTGCGTCGACATCTCGTGAACGACCGAAAGTTCGCCAAAACCGACATCACCTTCACCGGTTTCTGGCGTCACGGACATTCGGCTCACTGACAAAAGCACCGACAACGACGAGTGGCCCGGGAGAAACTCCCAGGCCACTCGTTGTTTTACGTTCGCTTATGCAGCGTGCTTCTGGATCACATCGCCCAGACGCGGCAGAGCTGCAGTCACATGCTTCTTGGCCGAACCGCGCAGCTTCGAGTACATCGACTTGACGACAGCCTTGTCACTACCCTCGATGCGCTCGTCCGTCACCTCGAGGAGGGAATCGGCGACCGCGTCGCCGCGGGCACTGATGAAATCGGCGAAGCTGCCTTCACCGGAAGCCGAGAATTCCTGCCAGTACGGCTCGAGCTTTGCCACGAAAGCCGGCAGAAGCGCGGTGACGGCGTCCGGCACGATGGACGGGCTCACCTTCTTGACCGCGCCGTAGCCACCCTTGAGAGCCAGCCCTGAGGCCCCCGACTTATCCGAAACCTCTGCGTCGATCAAGGTCTGCACGTCCGCGACGACCGCGGGAACCCGTGATTCCTCGAGCAGGGTTTCGTTCAGAGCTGCAACCACTTTCGATCCCTTCATTCTTCACTGATGTTCATCAGGTCGCGCCCGAGACTATACGAAATTCGGCTGGTCTCTACTGCCGAGTATCCGATGGCAGCGCCTGGCGCGCTCCAACCACCAGTCGCGCCGGTCGGCGGGCGCCGCCAACGTCTCGAGCAGAACCGGATCAGGCACGACGGCACCGACGGACAAAGCGCCGTCGGCGGCTGCTTCGGTGACCGCGACATCCCGGACGAACAAGCCACCCGTGCCGAGACCACAGGCAAACGGAAGCGAGGGCAAGGCCGCCGCGGCCGCCAGTCCCGCGGACATCCCCACAGCCGTGTCCAGCGCACTCGAGACCACCACAGGTACCCCGTAGTCCGCCAGCTGCGCCGACAGCGCCACCACAGCACGCATCCCGCCCAGCGGCGGCACCTTCACGACAGCGACGTCCGCTCCCCCGGCTCGTACGACACGCAGCGGGTCCTCGGCACGGCGAATGCTCTCGTCGGCAGCGATCCGCACACCGGTCCCCGCCGCGCGGACCCTGACCAGTTCCTCGACGCTTGCACACGGTTGCTCGGCGTATTCGAGTTCACCGTCTTCGGTGATGGCACGCAAAGCCCTGATCGCCTCGTCCACGCTCCAACCGCCGTTGGCGTCGACGCGCACGTTCGGGATGTGCCGACGCACCTCGTTCACCCGGGCGACGTCCTGCGCCAACGTCTGTCCCTTCTCGGCGACCTTGACCTTGGCGGTCCGGGCCCCGGGGAAACGCTCCAACAATTGCGGAACGGCAGACGCGTCGATCGCCGGAACGGTGGCGTTGACTGGCACTGCTGGACGAAGCGCAGGTGGTGGCCCCAGCCACGCCGCCTCGATCCCGGCGAGCAACCACTGCGACGCCTCGCCGTCGTCGTACTCGACGAAGGGTGCGAATTCTCCCCACCCGGCCGGGCCACGAACGAGCAGAGCCTCACGAGTCGTGATGCCGCGAAAGCGAACTCGCATCGGCAGCGCGAGCACCACGGCGTCCGCGATCAGATCGTCGAACGAGGGGAACATGTCAGGGCTGTCCTGGAAGCAGTTCGATCATGAGCGCATCACCGTCGGCGAGGAGCTTGCCGTCGAGGTCGGTCAGGCGCGCGCTGACGAAGGTCTTGCGCCCCTCGACCCGATCCACCTTCCCTTCGATCACCAGTTGTGTGTTGAGCGGAGTGATCGCGCGGTAGTTGATGTGGAGGTAACCGGTCCGGGAGATCGGACGGCCACCCGCGTGGACCGTCATCCCGAAGATGTCGTCGAACAACAGGGGCAGTACACCGCCGTGAGCGGCGCCGTTGCCACCCAGGTGGTAGCGGCGGAAGACGCCGGTACTGCGGACTCCTTCGGTGTCGAACTTCTCGACCATCCACGGGAGCATGAGGAGGCTGCCGCGTCCGGGCAGTTGGATGTTGGAGCCCGCAGGTGACTTGCCCTCCGGCACCTCGTACGGCGTCAGCCGATCGGCAAGCTCTTCGGCTTGCGTGGCGATGTCAGCGAGTACGTCGTCGGGAACGTTGGTCGAGACCGCAAGGTCCTGCAACCTGCGCATAGCCTCGACGAAACGCCCGAAGTCCGGACCTGCGGGGGTGTGCCGGAACCGCGGAAATCCGCCCCGGTTCTCACCGTCTGTGACGATCTCCGTGCCATCTGCGGTTTGTTCGCTCATGACCTGCACGTTAGCGCGCCCGGGAACGTGTTCTACCTCAGGTATCCGTTAGACGCGCGACGCTTGCCTCTATCGTGGCTCAGGTGACCTTCAACCCGCAGCTCTGGCGCCCTGTCCCCGGATTCGAGAACCTCACCGACATCACGTACCACCGGCACGTCAGCCAAGGCACCGTTCGCGTCGCCTTCGACCGACCGGAAGTACGTAATGCGTTCCGCCCGCACACCGTCGACGAGTTGTACCGGGCCCTCGATCACGCACGTATGACCTCCGACGTAGGCGCAGTGCTCCTCACCGGCAACGGACCGAGCGAGAAGGACGGCGGCTGGGCGTTCTGCTCCGGCGGAGACCAGCGCATCCGTGGTCGCAGCGGTTACCAGTACGCCGAAGGCGAGACGGCGGACACCGTCGACAAAGCACGCGCCGGACGCCTGCACATCCTCGAGGTCCAGCGACTGATCCGCTTCATGCCGAAGGTAGTCATCTGTCTGGTCAACGGCTGGGCTGCGGGCGGCGGTCACAGCCTGCACGTGGTGTGCGACCTGACGCTCGCCAGCCGCGAGCACGCACGGTTCAAGCAGACCGACGCCGACGTCGGAAGCTTCGACGGCGGCTACGGCAGCGCCTATCTGGCAAAGATGGTGGGCCAGAAGTTCGCTCGCGAGATCTTCTTCCTGGGTGAGACGTACACCGCCGAGGAAATGCACCAGATGGGCGCCGTCAACAAGGTTGTCGACCACGCGGAACTCGAGAACGTCGCGATCGACTGGGCCGGCAAGATCAACGGCAAGTCGCCGCAGGCGCAGAGGATGCTCAAGTACGCATTCAACCTGCAGGACGACGGATTGGTCGGTCAGCAGCTGTTCGCCGGTGAGGCAACACGTTTGGCGTACATGACCGACGAGGCCGTCGAGGGTCGCGACTCGTTCCTCGAAAAGCGTGACCCCGACTGGTCACCATATCCCTGGTACTTCTGAGACAGTTGGTGTGAGACGGGAGGCCGGACGTGGAGATTCTGAGTAGCCGTACCATATTGCGCCCGAGCGAGTACGAACGAACGCTGAGCTTCTACCGAGACACCCTCGGTCTGGCGATCGCTCGTGAATACCCCGGCGGCACAGTCTTCTTCGCCGGCCAAGGGCTGATCGAAGTCGCCGCTCACGGTGGCACCGGCGAGGGTGGGTTTCGCGGCGCGATCTGGCTGCAGGTCCGTGATCTCACTGCGGTGCAGACCGAACTGGTTCTCGCCGGAGTCAAGATCGCCCGCGAGGCGAGGCAGGAACCGTGGGGTCTGCACGAGATGTGGATCGCCGACCCCGACGGGACGCCGATCGTGATGGTGCAGATTCCCGAGGATCATCCGTTCCGAAAAGATTCCCGGCCGCCGGCCGAATAGTCGAGCAGCGACAGATGCCCGCCACGAACTTCCGTGGCGGGCATCTGTCGGTTCTTCGCAGAGATCAGTTGCGCGTGCTCAGCGCCTGCGAGATCTGATCTGTCTGGGCCTGGCCCTCGAGCAGTTGGCGAACCAACCACAGCCGCAGCACCTTTGCCACCGATGCGGCCAGGAAGAGCGCAGCACCGACCACTGTCAGGGCGAGGAAAACCACGGTGAGAATCTGGTACGACACCAGATCCCGTAGGTCCGAGAGCGTCAGCGAAGAGATGTAGACGACGAAGGCGCCGACCACTCCGACGACCATGAGCACCAGGCCTGCGATGCGCGTCGCCGCGTCGCCGCCTGCCTGCTTCTTGTCCAGCTTCAACTCTGCGATGTTCTTCTTGAATTCCTCACGGCGATCTTCGGCGAGAGTAGTCATCGTCATCCTCCTAGATAACTGGTAGAAAGTTCGTTTTCGATGTCGTGTGGATCGCCGGTCTTCACGACGCGTCCCTGCAACATCAGTGCGGCCGAGGTCGCGATGGGGAGCACCGCTCGTGCGAACTGCTCGGCAACCAGAATGGAAATGCCTTCGGCTGCAAGCGAGCCGACGACGTCGTACATCTGCGAGACGATTCGAGGTGCGAGACCCATCGAAAGCTCGTCGAGCAGGAGCACCGTCGGGTGAGTGCCGAGTGCCCGAGACAGCGCCAGCATCTGCTGCTCGCCACCGGACATCGATCCCGCCAACTGACCACGCCGCTCCCCCAGGATCGGGAACCTGCCGTACGCAACCTCTTCGAGTTCGGCCAAGCCGACGCCCGTTCCGGTGGCGATCCACAGGTTTTCCCGCACAGTGAGGTTGGCGAAGATCCCGCGTCCCTCGGGGATGGAGCACACCCCCAGCCGAGCCAACTCCGAAGGCTCGACGCCGTTCACGACCTGGCCCGCGAGCCGGAACTCGCCGCGGGTGACCGGAAGGACACCCGAGCAGATCTTGAGCGTCGACGTCTTACCACCACCGTTGGGTCCGAGTAGCGCCACCACGGCGCCGGGTTCGAGAACCAGATCGACCCCGTGCAGAACCTCGATGGATCCGTAACCGGCACGGACACCGGAGAGTTCGAGCAGCGGTTCGGGGCGGTCGGCGCCGCGTAATCCCTCGTCGATTTTCACCGCGCCAATTTTCGCTGAAGTCATACTGCCTCCTCCTCGGTCCCGATGTAGGCCGCGATCACTTCCGGATCCGTCCGGATCTTCTCCGGATCACCCGAGGCGAGGACTGCGCCGTAGTCCAGTACGTGGATGGTCGAGCACACCTTCATCACCAGTGGAATGTCGTGCTCGACCAGACAGACTCCGAGTCCCCCCGCTGCCAGTTCGGTGAGCATCTCGGCAAAGACCTCGGTTTCCTGCTCGGTCTGACCCGAGGCCGGTTCGTCGAGCAGAAGCACTCGCGGGTCGGTCATGAGGGCTCGCGCAACTTCGACGACGCGAGCGCGTCCGGTGGGGATGTCTGCGACATCCTTGTCCGCGACATCCGTCAGCCCGGTCAGCTCCAGCAGACGATCGGTCTCGCTGTCCACGTCGATCTTGTTGCGGCCGTTCGCCTTGTGGATGTCGCCGGCGACGCGCAGATTGTCACGCACCGACAGCGAGACGAACAACTCGAGCCGCTGGAAGGTACGTGCCAGCCCGCGACCTGCCCGCTTGTGCGGGGGCAGCTTCGTCACGTCGACGCCGCCGAGAAACACCTGACCGGAGGTGGGTTTCTGCAGCCCGGTGATGGTGTTGAAGAGCGTCGTCTTGCCGGCGCCGTTCGGTCCGATCAGTCCGGTCACGGTTCCGGGTTGAACGGTGAGCGAAACGTCTTTGACCGCGACGTGCCCGCCGAAACGAACACTCACACCGCGTGTTTCGAGTAGTGGTGCATCAGACATGGGCGGTCAACTCCTTCCGCGAGCTGCCCTGGTACTGAGGAAGCCCCAGTTCGCGGTCGATCTCGTCACGGATCTCGGGGCTGTACGGGACGTCGATCCCGACGTCCTCGGGGACGACTGTTGCCTTGGCGGCCAGTTCTTCCGTGGTGAGAACCGCACGGGGCATCACCATCTCACCGATCACCGGCAGCATGAACACCACTGCGATCGTGATGGACGCGAACCACCAGTTGCCCAAAACGCCGGTCAGAGCAAGGACGTAGGTCAGCAGAACGACCGCGGCGCCGCCGATCAGAACCGGCTTGGCATCGGCGAGCCGTCGGTAGCCCTCGATCACGCTGTGCACGGTGCCACTGGGGTTCGCGCCGACACCGATACCGATCAGCGCCGGGCTCACCGCGGCGATGTTGCCGAAGAGCAGCCACATTCCCTCCAGCTCCGGTTGCGCCGAAGCCAGATTGGTGAACGAGACCATGATGACGGCAAAACCGATTCCGGCCATGAGCCCACCGAACAGTGCGCCGGTGACGTATCCGATACCCGCGACGACGGTCAGCATGAGCAGCGAGAGGCTGACCATGATGGCAAAGCTCTCACCCGAGACGGACCCCATGGCGCTCGACATCAGAATGCCGCCGAGTCCGGCGATCCCCGAAGAGATCATGAAGACGCTCAGCTTGAGCCGAACCAGGCTCTGACCGAGCATGGCCGAACCGGCCGGGCTGTCCTTCATCGCAGCGAGTCGGCGCCCGTAACCGCTGTTACGCAACGCGATGACGCCGACGCCGAGTACCGAGAACAGGGCGGTCACGGTCATCAGGAACACCGTCTCGTTGCTCAGATCGAGCGGGCCGATTTTCAGCGGCGGGAGGGCGATGTTGCCGTCCTTGAACAGCGAGTACTTCATGCCGAACATCTCGTGTTCGGTGGTGTCACGAAGAACCATGTTGGAGAGGAACACTCCGAAGGCCATGGTTGCAAGCGCAAGATACAGCCCTCTCAGCCGCAGCGCCGGCAGGGCGACGAGGCCGCCGATGACTGCGGTGACCAGGACTCCGACGACGATGCCCCACAGGTTGAGGTGCGCAGCCAACCCGGAACCGGAGATCCCGAAGTGAAAGGCCACGATTGTGGCGATAGCGCCGAAAGATACCGGCGCCAAGTTCAATTCACCCGCGTAACCGGTGAGGAGTGTGAGCGAGAGCGCGATGATCGCGAACGTCATTCCGATGGTCAGTGTCGTGACGGCGGACGTCACCATCAGCAGACGGATCAGGTACACGATGACGATCAGCGCCACGCCCCAGACGACGGCCTTGCGCACGCTCGGCACGTGGTAGCGCTCACGGGTACGAGTGACCGCACCGCGAAGCCGGTCCTGAGGTAGGACGATGAGCACGACGAACAGCGCGATCATCGGCAGGGAGACACGGAAATTCGACGTCCAACTCCAACTGGTCGGGAAGTACGCCAACACGTACGTACCGGCAAGGCCGAGAACCACGGCGCCGACAAACGTGCGCGGAATGCTGCGCAACCGGCCGAACATGGCCGCGGCAAACGCGTCGATCACCAAGAGCGTCAACATGTTCGCCTCGAGTGTGCCGCCGCTGATCGGGGTGATCAGGATGCCGGCCAGCACTGCGAGCGTCGAACCCATCGCCCAGGACAGTGCCGCGAGACGCTCCGGGTTGTGGCCGTTGAGGCGCAGTAGTTCCGGATCGTCGACGACGCCGCGCATCGCGACACCGGCGCGGGTGCGTGTGAAAAGAACACGCAGGCCGACTGCGATTGCGATCGCAACGAGGATGCAGATCAACTCGTGGTAGCGGATGCTCGCTCCGAACACCGTGATCTTGGACTGGTCGCCGAAGAACATCTGCATCGTTCGGGCGGTCTCGGGATGCCAGAACCAGTGCGAAATCGAGAGCATTCCGAGCAGGATCGACACCGTCACAACGATTTTTGTGACCTCGGCAGTATCGCGCAGGCCCTTCATGATCAGGACGTAGAGCCCGAGACCCATCAGTGGACCGACGAGGACCAGTGAAATCAGCAAGGCGACGACGGTGGGAAGTTCCCAGCCGTAGCGCAACTGCCAGTAGATGAACGCACCGAGCATTGCCTGTGCACCGTGCGCGAAGTTGAAGATGCCTGACGTGTTGTACGTGAGCACCAACCCGGAGGCGGCGATCGCGTACACCGACCCCAGGACCAGGCCCAGGATCGTGAAAGTGACAAAAGTGTTCATGGCTGAACCCTCGTTAGGGACTCGGGCGGCGGTTGGCGCGCGCCGCCCGAGTCGGAAGAATCAGGACTGCGGCTTGATGACGTTGGCGTTCTGGTACTTCGTCGACACGCGGTCAGCGCCGAGTTCGGTTCCCCAGGTGCTCTTGTCGGTCGCGACGAGGTACTTGGGGTCGCACTTGAATTCGCCCGCGGTGGACGGGAACGCCTGCGCGTAGGTATTGCCCTTCAGCGAGGTCATGAGGCCGCAGGTGGCCGGCATGTTCTTGCCGGGATCGGTGACGGCATGCAATCCGCCGCCGTCCCACTCGTGAATGTTCGAGAGTTCGTCGACCATGCACTGGCGCGTCAGATCGCTGCCGCACTCGTCCGCGGCGGCGGCCCACAACAGGAACGACGACGCCGCCTGCATCCCGAGGAGCGCCGTCTTGCCGCCCTGCTCGGAGACCAGATCCACGTACTTCTTCACTGCGGGCACCTTGTCCGCGTTCTCGAGCATCTGGAAGGTCATGCCCGCGTTGAGGTTGTCGAGCAGTCCGGTGTCCTTGTTCCAATCCGAGACGGTCGCCCCGTACCAGGTGGCTTCGCCGAAGAAGACGGGGTCGATCCCGACCTGGTCGAGGGCCTTCACGAAGTTCAGCTCCGACGGGCTCGCCGATCGTGACGTCCAGATACCCTTCGCGCCGCACTCCTTGTACTTCTCGGCAAACGGCACGTAGCTCGATTCGCCCTCGTAGTTGAGTGTGACGCCGCAATCCTTGAGCTTGAAGCCCGCGGCCTCGGCAATCGAACGAATCTTCGTGGTGGAGCTGATGATCGTGGGCATCGTGCTGTTGACGACGTCGAAGTCGTTCACGAGATCGGGGTGCATCTCGGCCATCTGGAACCACTGCGAACCGTTCGCGTAGTCGACGGGGAACGGAACTCCCTGGAAGGTCATGGGTCCGTTCGCGGCGTCCGGCGAGACGGTGAAGCCCGGTACGGACACCAGGTTGCAGGCGACACGCGTCTGCTCGGCGGTCTGATCCATGGCGAAGCCGTACCCGACCATCATGAACTGACTCGCGCACGCTTCCTGCATGACCGAGTTGGCCTGCGTCATCGCGGCGTCGTAGTCGGTACCGACGACCTTGCGGCCGTTGATGCCGCCCTGATCGTTGCACCAAGAGATGAGCGCGTTGACGGCATCGCTCATTTCCTTGTTCAGCCCCGGTGACTTCACGTACCCGCGGTCGTCACCGAACCCGATCTTGATCTCGGTGTCGCTGACGCCTTGATCGGTTGCGCCGGTGGCGTCGCCTTCGCCACACGGCGAATCGAGGGTGCCGAACTTCGCATCGGAGGTGCTCGACGCAAGGTCGGCGCCGACGCCGGATCCGCCGACAGCGACGGCGTAGGGATCGTCACCACGATTCGAAGCGCAGGCTGACGCCAGAACGGCGGTCGCGGCGAGTGCCACGATCAGCTTCGTGGACTTGTTGGGCTTCACGGTCGGAGCTCTCCTTCTCACTGACAGACACCGAGAAACAGGGGTGAAACCCCTGTTCCGGTGCGCTCGGTGTCCGTAGGTAATCAGCGTTTAAAACGGCCCGAATGTGCCTTCCCGGTGAGTGAGACCAAAAAGTGAGGTCCCACACAGGGTTCCGATTTCGTGGCGCTGAACACATCGCGAACGGCAGCGCCGCAGCCCACGCACGGGGACGTACTCCACGGAGCCCCTGTTCGCATCCCGTTCGCTGTACTTTTACGCGTTCGATACGCACAATTCACGTTGTGACCGCAGAGCTCGTAATCCTCCTGGTGGTAGTTGTCACCGCCCTCGCGTTCGATTTCACGAATGGTTTTCACGACACCGGTAACGCAATGGCCACCTCCATCGCGACCGGTGCACTCAAGCCCAAAGTTGCGGTCACACTTTCCGCGATCCTGAACCTGGTCGGTGCGTTCCTGTCCGTCGAGGTGGCAGCGACGGTGGCCAAAGGTGTCGTCAACCTCGGCGCGGTCAGCGGGCAGGATCTGCTGCTGATCGTGTTCGCCGGTCTTGTCGGCGGAATCATCTGGAACCTGGCGACCTGGCTTCTCGGATTGCCGTCGAGCTCCTCGCACGCACTGTTCGGCGGATTGATCGGCGCCGCAATCGCCTCCATCGGTATGGGCGGAGTCGAGTGGGGTGGAGTCCTGACCAAGGTCGTCGTCCCCGCAATCCTCGCGCCGGTCGTCGCGGCTCTGGTCGCAGGCGTCGGCACCAAGCTCGTGTACCGCATCACCGCATCCGTGAAGGAAGACGAGCGCGAGCGCGGTTTCCGTTTCGGACAGATCGGCACCGCCTCACTGATCTCACTTGCACACGGCACCAATGACGCCCAGAAGACGATGGGCGTCATCTTTTTGGCCCTCGTCGCTCACGGCACCATCACCGCCGAGACCGAGATGCCGTTCTGGGTGAAGTTCACCTGTGCCGTCGCGATCGCCCTCGGGACCTACCTCGGCGGTTGGCGCATCATCCGCACCCTGGGCAAGGGCCTCGTCGAGATCGCCGCTCCGCAGGGACTTGCTGCCGAAGCGTCGTCCGCCGCCATCATCCTCACGTCGAGTCACCTCGGACTCCCCTTGTCGACCACTCACGTCGCCACCGGCTCCATCCTCGGTACCGGCATCGGTCGCAAGGGCGCCGAGGTCCGCTGGGGCGTCGCGGGCCGGATGGCCGCTGCCTGGCTGATCACGTTGCCGTCGGCCGCGGTCGTCGGCGCCATCTGTTGGGCACTCGCGCATCTGATCGGCGGACTGGCCGGCGTGCTCGTCGTCTTCGCTGCACTCATCGCCTTCGCGATCTTCATGTACATACGCTCGCGTAAGGAACCCGTAGACGCGGCGAACGTGACTGCCGAATGGGACGAGAATTCAGATGCGGCAGTTGCCGAGATCCCGGCAGCCGAACCCACTCCGTCCACCGAAGCCACCCGCAACTCCTGAAAGGGGCGCAAGAGAATGCATCTACTGACCGATACCCTCGATTCGCTCTGGCAGGTAGTGGCAGTCGGACTGCTCTTCGGAGCGGGACTTCCGGCGATCTTCGCCTTCGGCCTCAAGTCGCTGAGCCTGCCGAACGCCGACGGCACCGAAGGACCGTCCACCCTGGGTAAAATGGGTGCGTACCTCTGTTTTGCGGTCGTGCTCGTCACGATCTTCGCCGGAATACTGTTGTTGATGAAGAACTTCTTGGCCAGCACGTTCGGAATACACGTCTTCTGAGTGGTCGTCGCGGTACACCACTGAAACCACCGAAACGAAAATGAGGCCGAGGATTTGAGCAAGTATTCATTGCGCAGCGTGCTCGACTGGCTGCGTGCCGGGTACCCCGAGGGCATCCCGGACAAGGATCATTTCGCGCTGCTCGCGGTTCTCCGTCGTCGCCTGACCGACGAGGAGATCGAGCAGGTCGTTTCGATGTCCATCGAGTCCGCACACGAGGTACCGGACCGGCACGTCGACTACGACACCATCCGCGCCATCATCGAGGGAATCCTCAACGAGGAGCCGTCCGAGGACGACGTCGATCGTGTCACCGAAAGACTGCGCGCAGGTGGATGGCCGGTTATCGAAGACGCGGACACCGACAACGAAGTTCGAGACGTGAGCTGACGTCATGGCCCTTCCGCCCTTCCTCACGTCGATAGTCGGCTGGTTGCGGGCCGGCTATCCCAACGGCGTCCCCGAACAGGACTACATCCCGCTGTTCGCGCTCCTCACCCGCAGACTCTCCGAATCCGAGGTCGACGCCGTCGCCGACGCGTTGATCGAGGACGGCGATCTGCCTATCGAGAAGACCGACATCCAGGTCCTCATCACGAAGATCACCAACGAGATGCCTCTCGAAACCGACGTCGACCGCGTGCGAAGCCATCTGGCTGACGGTGGTTGGCCGCTTGCCGGGCCGGACATCCGGTGAACGTTCTTCGCACGCTCGCGGTTCCGCAGGGCGAGGCGGTCTTCGAGGTATTGCCGCGCATCGCGCAGATCCTGGGCGGCGAGCACGACGCCGTGCTCCCCGTCCCGGCGGCCGACGCACGCGAGACAGCTCGCCTGAGCGACGCTCTGCTCCCCGATCAGCCCATCGACGACGGTATTTCGCTGGTAGTCGCCACGTCGGGAACCACCGGCACTCCCAAAGGGGCAATGCTCACCGCGGCTGCACTGCGAGCCAGCGGCGACGCGACCCACGAACGCCTCGGCGGCACCGGATCCTGGTTGCTGGTCCTGCCCCCGCACCACATCGCCGGTATGCAGGTTCTGTTGCGCAGTGTGCTCGCCGGAACACAGCCGGTGATCGTCGACGTCAGTGCGGGTTTCGACCCGGCAGCGCTTCCGGGCGCCGTCGCCGCGATGAGCGGACCGCGCCGCTACACCTCGTTGGTGCCGACGCAGTTGGTCAAGGCACTCGGTGATCGCGCTGCGGTCGAGGCGTTGGCTTCGCTCGACGCCGTTCTGCTCGGCGGCGCTGCGACGCCTGCGCCGGTGCTCGCGCAGGCCACCGAAGCGGGCATCACCGTCGTCCGCACCTATGGGATGAGCGAGACCTCCGGCGGCTGCGTGTACGACGGAATCCCGTTGTCCGGGGCAAGGATTCGCATCGACGACGGCCGGGTTCTACTGGGTGGACCGATGCTCGCGTCCGGGTATCGTGGGCTTCCCGACCACCCCGCGTTCGCCGAACCCGGATGGTTCCGGACCGACGACGCCGGATCAGTGGTCGACGGAGTTCTGCGCATCAGCGGCCGGTTGGACGAGGCAATCTCCACCGGCGGACTGACCGTCGTACCGCAGGTCGTCGAGGCCGCGCTGGCCGATCACCCCGCCGTTCGCGAGTGCGCGGTGATCGGCATCGAAGACCGGCGACTCGGGCAGCGGGTGGTGGCCGTCGTCGTAGCCGAGGGCGAAGCTCCGACGCTCGAGGAGTTGCGCACACATGCTCAGCGGACACTCGACGTGACCGCAGCGCCGCGCGAGTTGTTCGTCGTGGACGCGCTCCCCCTCCGTGGCCCGGGCAAGCTCGATCGCGCCGCCCTGGTTGCTCGGTTCAGCTAGCAGCCGCAGCACGTTTCTTCAGCCGCAGGCCTGATCAGGGGTGCGGCTGCACAATCAGCGCGCGGCTCCGCGGAGGCAAGCCCGCTCGAACCTTTCCCGGACGCGTTCGAAGTCGCGCAGATCCGCCCATACCCACCGGAACACCTCGAACCCCGCGTCCCGAATCGCGTCCTCGCGCAGTTTCTCGCGCTCCACCGCCCTACCCGGATCGTCGCCGCGGTACTTGACCATCCCGTCGAACTCGCCCACCACACCGTGCTCTTTCCAGAAGAAGTCGACCCTTCCGACAAACCGTCCACCGTGACGGATCTCGTGCTGCAAAGTCGGCTTCAGCCAACCGTGGTCGCGCATCCGTACGCGGCTGATGGACTCCCCGGGACTCTCGGCACCCGGTTCGACGGACTCGGCCACGACCCGCGCCCGGCTCATCCCCAGCCGTCCGCGCGCATGATCGAGCGAGGCGTCGACGTCCTCACGTCTCATCCCGCGTCGCAGGGCGCAATCACCGATCACCACGGCGTTCTCGAACGACGTCGTCCGCGCGAGGTCTACGAACGTTCGCGCCAACGACGTGGTTGCGACACCGTCGATCAGCACGACTTCCTCGGGCGGGACCACCGCCGGGTGAAGATGCAAGGTCTGGCTCTTCCGCCCACCCGAGGGTCGGCTACGCGTCATGTGTACGGTGTCCAATCGCAATCCGCCGCAATCCAAACCGTGCATGACGGCTGCCGAAGCATGGCTCACGATTGCGCCGGGTCCACAGGTTTCGGCGGCTGCCATGACAGCGCAGCGATGGCGTGCTCTCGCATCGAGTTCGCGGAAGTAATCGGCCCGCATGTAGATCCCCGCCGCAATTCGGTGCAGCTCACCTCGCTTGACCGCTCGTTGCAACTGTTCGTCGCTGGTGCCGTCGCGGTGTGCCTGTGCCCGCGTGAGAATTTCCATGCAGCGAGCCTGATGCCACCGCGCCCGCGGACCGACGAGCAAGATCCGTCTGGGGAGTGTTTGCCGGTTGTGGAGCACCGACCTCGCGCGCTGTGCAAGTAACCGCAAGTTCCACGCAAGGTCCATGCAAGATCGATCTGCCAAGCTTCATCCCATGAACCACACAGCTTCGCCTCTTGCCATCGAGGCCGACGGACTCGTCAAGAAGTTCGGCGAGCACCGCGCGGTCGACGGCGTCAGCCTGACCGTCCCCACCGGCTCGGTGTTCGGCGTCCTCGGGCCGAACGGTGCCGGCAAGACCACCACCGTCCGCATGCTCGCGACCCTCCTACGCCCCGACGGCGGTGAGGCACGCATCTTCGGCCACGACGTCAGCCGTGAACCCACCGCGGTCCGTTCCCTGATCGGCGTCACCGGGCAGTACGCCTCCGTCGACGAGGACCTCACTGCAACCGAAAACCTCGTGATCTTCTCGCGACTACTCGGTCTGAGCCGCCGCGACGCACGCAGCAAGTCCCTCGAACTCCTCGAGGAGTTCGACCTGGTCGAGGCCGCGACCAAACCGCTGAAGAACTTCTCCGGCGGTATGCGTCGACGCCTGGATCTGGCGGCCAGCCTGATCGCTCGCCCGCCGCTGCTGTTCCTCGACGAGCCCACCACCGGCCTCGATCCGCGCACCCGCGCCCAGATGTGGGTGACCATCCGGCGACTCGTCGCAGAGGGTTCGACGGTGTTGCTCACCACGCAGTACCTCGACGAGGCCGATCAGTTGGCCGATCGCATCGCGGTGATCGACCGCGGCCGCGTGATCGCCAACGGCACCGCCGACGAACTCAAGGCGTCGGTCGGGATCTCTTCGCTACAGCTCAAGTTGGTCGATCGTGATCGAACCGAGGAAGCTCGCTCGCTCATCGCCGCTGCGCTGAGCGTCGAGGTGGGTGTCACGCCCGAGGTAGGTCGGATCACCGCCCCGCTGAGCGACCCGTCGATCACCGCGGACCTGTTGATCCGCCTGCGCGAGCAAGGTATCGCCGTCGACGAGATCAACGTACAGAAACCCAGCCTGGACGAAGTGTTCCTGACCATCACCGGGCACCAGCCCGAAGACGGTGGACGCAACGACGCCCAGTCCGACAACGACTCCGATCGGAGCGTCGCATGACAACCACCCTCACCAAACCCCGGTCGCCGATTGCGCAGCCGGACTCTGCGCCCCGCCGGATCAGTCTGCAGCAGAGCTTCGCGAACACGTTCACGATGGCGTACCGCGGAATTCTCAAGATAAAGCACAACCCCGAGCAACTGTTCGACGTCGTCATCCAGCCGATCATCTTCACGTTGATGTTCACCTACATCTTCGGCGGCGCGATCGCCGGTGACGTGACGGCCTACCTGCCGACGATCATCCCCGGCATTCTCGTTCAGACCGTCATCACCGGTTCCATCGTCACGGGCACCCAGCTTCGTGAAGACATGGACAAGGGTGTGTTCGACCGCTTCAAGTCCCTTCCAATCGCGCGCATCGCCCCGCTGTCCGGTGCATTGCTCGCCGACGTCGTGCGTTACGGCATCGCCACGACGATCACGTTCATCGTCGGTTTCGCGATGGGATACCGCCCGGCAGGCGGCGTGGTCGGCATCCTGTCCGCTGCGATCCTGGTCATGGTGTGTGCGTTCTCCATCAGCTGGATCTTCGCCCTCATGGGCGTGCTGATGAACAAAGCGTCCACGGTGCAGGGCGTTTCGATGCTCGTGCTGTTCCCGCTGACATTCCTGTCGAATGCGTTCGTCGATCCTGCCACCATGCCGAGTTGGCTTCAGAAGTTCGTCAACGTCAATCCGGTCTCGCACTTGGTGACCGCGGTTCGCGAGCTGGCCAACGACGGCCATTTCGGCATCCACGTGGTCTGGTCACTGGTCGGCGCCGCGGTGATCGTTGCCGTCATGGCACCTCTGACCGTCCGGATGTACATGCGCAAGACGTAAGTCCCGCAACATCGTCCAGCTCTAATCCAGCACCGGTCCGCGAAGCGCAGCCAACACTGCTTCGCGGACCGCTCTGCGCGAGTAGCCCGACACCTTCTCGGTTTCCACAGACCACCTGTCGGATCCGACCACACCGACAGCGAAGTCGGACAGGCGCGCATGGTGGAGCGAGACGAAGTCCTGTCTCCCCGGCATTTTCAACGACAGTGCCATCAGTTCGACCCCGCGGTCGATGTTGCCCGTCACAAGATCGAACGACCCGATCGCCGACGCCAACGAGCCCGCGAGCGGCAGGTCCGCGTAACCGTTGGGATCGAGCTTGAGAGCACTCGACTCCTTCATCTGCAGAACGCGACCCGCCACGAGTTCGTGCCGGCCGTGAACCGCGTGAGCGCACACGGCCGCGGCACCGAGCAGAACGACGAAGGGATCACCGAAGATGTTCTCGATCGCAGAACCCAACAGCTCCAGCGCTTCTCGATACCGAGCCAGGCCGTCCTCGATACGGCCGTCCGCGAGATCCGCCTCGGCGATACTCGCCATGAGCGCCGCGCGCCGTTGATCGGTTTCGATGGCTCCGGTCCCACCCGAGTGGGCCAAGGCCGGGCGTGCCCGATCGAGAAGTACCCGACCACCAGCGGTGTCACCGGCCGCGATCATCGCTCCGGCTTGAAAGCAGATGAGCTGCATCGCCTCGTCACGCGCACCGAGACGTTCCATCGACGCCGCCGCGATCGCGTAGAACTCGATGGCCTCGCCGTAGCGGGCGGATTGGCTGTGAACCGACCCGACATGTTGGGCCGCCATCGCCAGACCCCACTCGTCACCGATGCTGGTGGCGTAGTCGAACAACGCCTCGCCGTCCAGCAATGCACCGCGCAGATCCCCGATGTTCTCCCGCATGTTCGAACGCGCCGACAGCGCCGCCATTCGGGTCTCGGGATCGGAACTGCGAACGCCTTCGGCCACCAACCGCGCAAGTTTGTGGTTGGCGATCCCACTCGTGGTCAGCTTGATGAGAAATGCGAACAACGGACCGAGATCATCGCGCTCGCGCAACAGCTTTCGAAGGCGGACCCGCGCACGGGCATGGTTTCGATCGGCCTCCCCGAAGAAGAGATGCATCGCCACCAGGATGAACGTCGCGCCGACCAGTTCCGCATTCACGTCGCGCAGATCGTTGTCCGCGGTCGCCCCCACGATCTTCGACGCCCAATTCGAGATTTCCGAGTTCGATCCTCGTACGGCCCACAGAATCGCGAGGACGGGAAAGACGTTGGCCACCGTAACCGCGTCGCCGCGCTCCACGGCCCAGCGAAGAACAGCGAGAAGGTTGTCGTGCTCGGCGTCCAAGTCGGCAATCAGGCGAAGCTGGTCCGTTCGTGATCGCACGACGGCGTCCTCGGCGATCGCGATCGCCCAGTCGTCTAGGCGCCGAATCACTTCCGGCCCCTCCCCGGACGCGGCGAGTTGCTCCTCGCCGTATTCACGGACCGTCTCGAGCATGTAGTACCGAAGATCGCCCTGTCCGTCGCTGACGGAAAGAAGCGACTGATTGACCAGAGCTCCGACGGCGCCCGCCACATCGGTCAGCTCGCCCCACCCTGCAACTGCCTGCGCCGAAGAAAGCGTGAAGCCTGCCGGGAATCGGCACAGCCGACGCAGCGCGATCTGATCCCCGCTGCCCAGCAGATTCCAACTCCAGTCGATCACCGCGTGCAGCGTCCGATGCCGGTCCGGAGACGTCGGATCGTCGGAGCGCAACAACGCGAACCGATCTCGCAGTCTCGAACCGATTTCGTCGACGCTCATCGTGCGGACCCGAGCGGCAGCGAGCTCGATCGCCAGCGGGAGTCCGTCGAGCGTCGTACACAGCTTGACGACCGCGTCGACGTCCAGATGAACGGACGGCCGCACCGCGCGGGCTCTCGCCGAGAAGAGTTCGACTGCCGACCCGGTTCCGTCGTCGATCGCCAACGGCGGCAACGGGTACACCGCCTCGGCACTGATCATGAGCGGCGAACGACTGGTGGTCAGTACCGTCAGCTGACGACCGGCCGCGATCATCTCGGCCACGATCTCCGAACACGCGCCGATCACGTGCTCGCAGTTGTCGAGGATGAGCAACATCGGACCGGCCGACAGCGCCTCTTTGAGTCGCTCTCGCGCCGAATGCGTCCGGCCGACGGTCAATTTGCCTGGCGCCAGATCGGATTCGCTGATTCCGAGGGTGCCGCCGATGGCCGCGATCACGTCTTCGCTGCTGCGCAACGACGCCAGCTCCACGAGTACCACCGAGACGCCAGGCCGGTTCACGGATGCGCGCAGGCCCAATTCGTGTGCGAGACGGGTTTTTCCGGCACCGCCGGGTCCGAGAATCGTGACGACGCGAGAGCGGGCGAGTAAGGATTCGATCTGGTCGATGTCGCCATCGCGACCGAGCAAGGTGTTGGGGGCAGCGCGTAGACCGATCGCACGCGCAGCCCGTGGTGTAGCTGCCGGCGCGCCCAGAAGTTCTGCGTTCAGAGTCACCAGTGCAGGTGACGGATCAGCGCCCAGACGGTTGGCGAGGTGGTTTCGAAACTCCGCGAACACCTCGAGTGCCTCGTTGACGCGGCCGGCTCCGGCGAGCGCGCGCATCAGTGCTTCGGCTGCGGTGTCGTCGAATGGACTGGCCAGGTGTCGTCCTCGCACCAGTGGAATGGCTGCCGCGTACTCCCCCGACGTGAGCAACGCGTCGATCTGCGCCGACTCCAGTTCGTCGTGCACGCGGCCCGCGTCGAGCGCGAGGCGATCTGCAACGTCGCCGACGACGTCGCTTCCGGGGGTACCGCGCCACAGGCGCAGCGCGTCGGTCGTGACGGCAAGCGCCTCGGACGCGTCGGCGCCGCCCGAGCGCAACCGACGGGCCGCGTCCGCTGCCCTGGCCAGGTCGACACGCTCCCGAGCGAGAGTGAGCCGGTATCCGGCCGCCGTCACCTCGAGGGCCCCGTCCGGGAGTGCAGATCGCAGGCGCGAGACCTGAGTGTGGAGCGCGTTCATCGGTGAGCGCGGCGGCTCCAGCCCCCAGACGTCGTCGATCAGGCTCTGCGCGGTACGTGGCTCACCGGGATTGCGAGCCAGCGCCACCAGGAGAGTTCGAGCTCGCGGCCCAGGGAGGGGCACCAGACGATCGCCCACTTTGGTCGAAACGGGTCCGAGCAAGGCAATGTCTGCCAGGTCTGCGCCCGACTGCGCGTACCTGGCGCGCTCACTCACGTCTCGAGTCATGTGCTGATCCACCGCGTTCGATCGTATTGCACAGTGCAAAGATCGTCGTATGGCAACAGCTGCTCAATGGATCGAAGGCGCGAGGCCGCGCACACTCCCGAACGCGATTGCGCCCGTGCTGGTCGGCACCGGAGCCGCGGCGTCACTGGACCTCGCAGTGTGGTGGAAGGCGCTCCTGGCACTGATCGTCTCCTTGGCCTTGATCGTCGGGGTGAATTTCGCGAACGACTACTCCGACGGAATCCGCGGAACGGACGACGACCGCGTCGGGCCACTGCGCTTGGTCGGATCGAAGTTGGTCAGTCCCGGAGCGGTGAAGGCCGCCGCGATCAGCTGCTTCGCCGTTGCCGCGGTAGCCGGTTTCGTTCTTGCGGCGACCACGGCCTGGTGGCTGGTCGCGGTCGGAGTGTTCTGCATCATCGGTGCGTGGTTCTACACCGGCGGCACGAAGCCGTACGGATACAGCGGGTTCGGCGAGATCGCCGTGTTCATCTTCTTCGGGTTGATCGCAGTGCTGGGAACTCAGTTCGTGCAGGCCGAGCGGGTGGACCTGGCCGGACTGGCCGGAGCGATCGCCATCGGTTCGTTCTCGAGCGCAGTGCTTGTCGCCAACAATCTTCGGGACATCCCGACCGACACCGAGTCCGGAAAGATCACTCTTGCAGTCCGACTCGGCGACGCGAAGACCCGCACGCTGCACGTGATCCTGCTGGCCGTCCCGTTCGTCGCGACCCTGCTGCTGATCCTGCGTACTCCGTGGGCATTGCTCGGATTGCTCGCGTTGCCACTCGCAATCCGAGCCAACGCCCCGCTGCGTTCAGGGGGCCAGGGAATGGCTCTGATCCCCGCGTTGCGCGACACCGGACTCGCCATGCTCGTCTGGGGCGCCGCGACCGCAGTTGCGCTCAGTCTCGCCTGAACTTCGCCGTACTCAACGGTTGTCGGGGACGAACGCGCTGAGCAGAAAGTTCACGATCGAGATGATCAGCGCGCCCCAGACTGCCGTCCAGAAGCCGTCGACCGTCAAGCCGTAGGACGTTCCGGACGAGATCCACGCCGTCAGCATCAGCATCAGGGCGTTGATCACGAGTGTGAACAGTCCGAGAGTCAGGATGAGCAGCGGTAGCGAGAGAAGCTGCACTACCGGCTTGATGAAGGCGTTGACCACCGTGAAGATCAAGGCGATCACCGCGATCACGAGCACCGTGCCCCAGGTGCCGTTGTCGTGGTTGGCGATCGTGATGCCGGTGACCCACGCCGACGCCAGCCAGATGGCTATGCCGTTGATGATGAGACGTGCCAGAAATGTCATGTCTGAATGCTGGCACATCCCGCCCCGTGCATGCGGAGCCGTGCCGAATCTAGGCGGCGCGATTCATCTTCGCTTCCAATCGCTCACGGATCACCGACATGGTGACCTGCGTTTCGAGGGCCTGACGGGTGGGCCCGTCGGCGACACGCAGGATGCCGAGCAGGATGTGTTCGGCACCGATTCGATTGTCCTTGTGCGCGAGCGCTTCACGGAGCGAGAGTTCCAACACCTTCTTGGAGTCCTTCTCGAATCGCGATCGAGGAAACCCGAATCGGCCTTTCCGCGAAGTATCGACACCGTCCGGCACAGGAGTCTCGTCAAGCACACCTTCACCGAACGACTGCTCCAGACTCTCCCGCACCGCATCGAGATCGATGCCGATCGACTTGAGTATCTCGGCGTCGTCGTCGAGGTTGTGCGAGTCACCGCCCTTCGAGTCACCGCCCTTCGAGCCGGCGCCGGCGCGGCGGATCGCGTCGAGGGTGACACCCGACTCGGTGAGCACCTCGGTGGCGATGCCCCGATCAGCGGTGAGCAGGGCGGTCAGAAGTTCCGTCGGCGTGACAGGACCGGATCCGGCGACAGCATCGACGACTACTCCCCTCGCCTGCGCGGAGAACCTTTCGAACATGGCACTTACCTGCCCTTCTCGCGCAGTGAACGCAGCATCGATTCCGACTGCGCGGACGCATATTTCTTGTGGACGGCTTGACGGCTGACCTCGAGAGCTTCCGCGATCGCCTGCCAGGACCATCCGTGCCGGCGCGCATTGGCGACTTGAATGGCCTCGAGTTTGTCGAGAAGACGTCGCAGCGCTCGAACGGCACGCAATCCCTCGGTGGGATCCGGGCTGCCGGCGGCAGCGGCTAGAGAGGTTGCTTCGGTCATGTTTGTCAATTTAGGTTGACAGACGGAATATGTCAACCAAAATTGACAACATGCCTCAGTATCCTGCAACTGCCCCGTTCACTGCCACCTGCAGATCAGCCTGCACAGTTCGGGCGATATCCATCGGCTTGTCCGGAAGTTCGGTGACCGGCATTCCGACAAAGACACTCGCCGCCTTGACGTCATTGGCAATCGGGCCGTAGTTGATGCCGATCGACACCAGAGCCGGCGAGCACCCCAACTTCTCGGCCCGGGCCACGATGTGGCCGATTCCGCTGTTGACATGCTGCAACTGCGTCGGATCTTCGGTATTGCACGTCCCCTCGGGGAAAATCGCCAGACAATCCCCATTGCCCAGACGCTCCGCCGCGACGTCCATCATCACTCGGCCGGCATCCGAAACAGCGCGAAGGCCGTAGTTCTTGCTGCGAAAAACCGGGATACTGCCCATCATGTCGATCTTCTTGCGCTGCGAGGGATCAACGAAGAGTTCGTCTTTGGCGAGGACCCGGGTCCGTCCGATCACTCGGCGCAACGGAGTGCGCCACGCGGTCGCAGCGAGCGTGAACTGGTCACTCTCCGTCAGATGATTGACCGCCACGACCAATTGCGTCTTGCGCTCGAGCAGGGTCATCAGCGCAGCCTCCGCCCCCGGCGCGTATCGCACTCGCGGGCGGTACTTCAGCGCCAAGGCGGCGTAGGCGAGCTTCGCCACAAACCGGTTCTGCTGATGACTGCGGTAGTACTCGTACACCGCTTCGTAATTGTCGAGTGAAACTTCAGGATTGCCCATGATCCGCCCTCGCTGGAGAAGTGCCCCTTGGACAAACGATACACAACCTACGGTTGCGTAGGTTTGTGTTTCACACGGCCTAGCGCTGGGCGAAACTCCGCTCTCGAGGTAAAACGGTTTCTGTGATCCGCTCGGCCATATCCACCGACCTACCCGCACTGCAACAGATCGAGATCGCCGCGGGCGAACCGTTCCGAGACATCGGGATGGACGCCATCGCAGACGATCCACCGCCCACGCTCGACGAGTTGAACGATTTCCTCGCGGCCGAGCACATCTGGGTTCAGACCGACGCTAACGACGTACCCGTGGCGTACGCGCTCGTCGAAATCGTGGACGGCGGCGCACACATCGAGCAGGTTTCCGTTCACCCCGATCATGCCCGCCAAGGCCTCGGAGCCCAGCTGATCGACGCCGTCACCGAATGGGCGGCGGACCATCACCACGATCTCGTGACTCTGACGACGTTCGTCGACGTCCCGTGGAACGCGCCGTACTACGAGCGACTCGGGTTCGTGCGCCTGGCCGAGAACAGACTCTCCCCCGGCCTGATCCGCATCAGAACCGACGAGCAATCGTCCGGGCTGGATGCCTGGCCACGCGTGACGATGAGCCGCCCCGCCCGTGGTCACGTGTCAGCAGCGCAGAAGTACGCGGCTCAGGAATTAGCCGTCCACACACCCGACCGTACGAACTCGTCCAGCACGGCTGTCGGACCGAGCAGGTCGATCCCTTCCGACGCCACCCATTCGTCGTTGTAGTACGTGCCCGAATAACGCTCTCCGCCGTCGCACAGCAGCGTGACGACGCTGCCGCTGCGTCCGGCCGCCATCATCTCCGCGATCAACGCAAAGGCGCCCCACAGATTCGTACCCGTCGAGCCGCCGACTTTGCGCCCCAGGGCGGCGCTGGCGTGCCGTGCGGCCGCGATCGAGCCTGCATCAGGGACCTTGATCATTCGGTCGACCACCTGACCGACAAACGACGGTTCGACGCGCGGACGGCCGATGCCCTCGATCCGGGAACCCCGAGTACCGACGATCGACGGATCGCCGGCCCGCCACGCGTCGAAGAACACGGAGTGCTCCGGGTCCACGACGCACAGTCCGGTGTCGAATTTCCGGTAGCGAAGGAAGCGGCCGATCGTGGCGCCGGTTCCGCCGGTCCCGGCTCCGACGACGACCCAGTCGGGAATCGGGTTTTCCTCGTGCTCGAGCTGAGTGAAGATGGATTCGGCAATGTTGTTGTTTCCCCGCCAGTCCGTTGCGCGCTCGGCATGGGTGAACTGGTCCATGTAGTGGCCGTTCGACTCACTCGCGAGCCGATGCGATTCCGAGTAGATCGAGGACGGATCGCTCACGAAATGACAACGTCCACCCTGCGCCTCGATCAAGGCGATCTTGGCGGGACTCGTACTCGCGGGCATCACCGCGACAAAATCCAGGCCGAGCAACTTCGCGAAATACGCCTCGCTGACAGCCGTCGAACCGGACGACGCCTCGATGACGGTGGTCTCTTCGGTAACCCAGCCGTTGCAGATCGCGTACAGGAAAAGCGACCGCGCGAGTCGATGCTTGAGACTCCCCGTGATGTGGGTCGACTCGTCCTTCAGATAGAGCTGGACGGTCCAGTTACTCGGTAGCGGATACCGCAGCAGGTGAGTGTCCGCGCTGCGTTGCGCGTCGGCTTCGATCAACCGCACCGCGTTGTCGACCCACTGGCGTGACGTCCGACGGTCGACGTCGAGCGACCCCGTGGTCACCGCCCGTCCCCGCGCAGCTTGGAGCGAAGATCGTCACGATCGGACCGGCGCTGGGCGTCGACGGCCGCGATGCCCGCATTGACACGCTTGCGGAGTTTCGCGAAGAGCAGCAGCGACAGTGGCAGCGCGATCAGAACTGCGAACAGTGCCGCGACGATCAGGGGAACGTCAGTGCCGGCGAGCTTTCCACCGCCGATGATGACGGCACCGATCACGACGACCAAGAGCAGTCGAGCGATCGAGTACAGCACCACGTCGCGGGCCAGTTGACCCTTGGTCACCGGCCCGGCAGTCGACTTTGCCTGCGCAGAGTTTGCGGAGGGTTTACTGGCTTTGACCGGCTCAGAAGGAACATTTTCGGGGTTTTCAGACAACTGGCTCACCCTCTCAGGTTACCCATTCCGAATGCGGGTGGGATCAAGCCCGCTATATCCATTTTGTCCTTTACTTAAACATTACTTTGTCTTGAAAGATCGACTACCCGGCTATATCTGTGCAAACATTGCGCTACCACTCAGAAAACGGTCGAATGTGAGCGAAGGACTTCGAAACAAACTCGACGCAGGTTTTTGGCAACTGCTCGACACACCGGTTCGGTATCACTGTTCAGAGTCACTGCTCGTCAACGTTCGACATCAACATGGAGGACCTCACAATGAGCGCACCAACCTTCAATACCGCCGCAGACGCACTCATGACGCCAGGACAGGTAGCGGCATTGTTTCATGTCGATCCCAAGACCGTGACCCGCTGGGCACACGCAGGACGTCTGGGCTCGCTTCGCACGCCAGGGGGACATCGTCGATTCCGTGAGACCGAGGTCATGCAGCTTCTGCGCTCACTGACCACCGAAGCGGACAACAACTGAGCAACTTCAGCTCACTTCGAAGTACTTGTAGCACCCGACAGATCTTGCAGCACCCGACAGATACAGCACTGACGCACTGAACCGAAACCCTTCTCCACACCGCTTCTGGTGAAGCGGGCCGGAGACTGAGTAGGCTCGACCTCAGTTCCCTGAGGAGGTGCGCCGTGTTGTATCTGTTGGCGTTGGTGGGTTTGGTGACATTGATCGTTCTGATGTGGAAGGCATTCGGGCCCGATCCGTCGACGCGTACCCCGGTGAGCGGCGTGCGCGGGCCGGACGACGATCCCGAATTCCTGTGGAATGTGAACCAGCAAACACGACGCAAGCGCACGGAAGGTCCGGACGTACCGCCGACTGACACGTCGACGTAGCGTCCGGGCTCACCCGGCTACCGCTTACCGCCCCGGAAAGTTACCGCCCTGGAAAGCCGAACGGGGAGGTCGGAAAGTCCTGCGCAACCACGGCGGCCAATTCCAACACCGCTTGGCGGGTGCCTGGACGCATCCGGTCCAGATCGATTTCGGCACCTTCTTCCAGATGCGGATCGAACGGAATAAGTCTCACCGCTCGACAGCGCTGCTCGAAATGCTCGACGACCCGTGGCAGATCAACCTTGCCCGAGCGAGGGCGTACCGCATTGATGACGGCTACGGACGTGGCGACCAACCTGCTGTAACCGTGAGCATCGAGCCAGTCCAGTGTTGCGGAGGCGCTACGTGCACCGTCGACGGATCCGGAACTGACGACGATCAACGAGTCCGCACCTTCGAGAATGGCCTGCATCGCCGAGTGCATCAATCCGGTACCGCAGTCCGTCAAAACGATGCTGTAGAACTTTTCGAGCATGTCGACAGTACGCGTGTAGTCCCCGCCGCTGAAGGCCTCTGAAACTGCTGGATCACTGTCGGATGCAAGCACTTCGAGCCGGTGGCGATTTTGTGATGTGTAACCACGGACGTCGCTGTACTTCTCGATGCTGTTCTCGTCGCGCAGCAGGTTCCGCACTGTTGCCGGAGTCTCGAGCGGGATCTTCTGGCTCAAGGTTCCTCTGTCGGGGTTTGCATCGACTGCGACGACGCGATCACCGCGAATCGACGCGAACATCGATCCCAACGTCGCGGTGGTCGTGGTCTTACCGACGCCACCTTTGAGACTGAGAACCGCAACCTTGTAGCAGCCCTGCAGGGGCTGGTTGATCTGGCGCGTCAACTCGACGACATGCTGATCCTTTGCACCGTTTCCAAGGTTCACCGATCGGCCGGACATCGTGTACAACGCCTTGCGCCAACCACCGGCCGGGGCGGGTCGGACGGGCTTGACGAGCAGCGCGGCCGAAAGGTCTTGTGCCGTCATGGGGAGAGCCTGCTCAGGGAGATTGCCGGGAGCGGAGTTGAATCCGCTCTGCTGCATCTGAGGGTGAACCGGCGCCGCCGGAGCAACTGGCAGCCCCTGTCCGTTCGGTATCGCCTGCCCGTTTTGCAGCGGTTGACCGTATTGCAGGGTGTGGCCGTTCTGCACCGGCGCAGCGCCGGGGTGGCCGAACTGCCGAATCTCGGGGTTGGGTGGCTGAACGGCAGGCGAAGAAAGTGCCTGTGGTTGCTGGGGTGGTCCCGCGGACGGTCGCGCGGCCGGAGCGGGCTGGTTCTGGAGGGGCGGCGCGCTCTGGACGGGCTGTGGGTGCTGGACGGGCTGTGGGTGCTGGACGGGCTGTGGGTGCTGAAAGGACTGTGGAGCGCCAGTTCGCGAATCCGGAACCGACCCTGCACGATTCGTGGGTTCATAGGTCTGCATCGGCATCGCTGGCGAGGTCGAGAACTGGCCGTTGACGGGGCCTGGTTGTGCTTCCGGATATTGGATGACCGGGGTCTTGGGGCCTGGCGCAGGAGCTGCCGGCGTCGTCAGCGGTGGCTGAGCGGCGGGTGCACTGGGCCCCGGGCCGGCGACCTGCTGGAGCGGACCGGAGTCGACCGGGGCCACGAAGAGACTACGAACATCGCTGGGAACCGAGTCGGATGACGTCTCGGGTGCGGATGTGCGCAACTCGCGCCGCGTCGGCTCGGCAGGGCGCACCGGCTCCCACAATCCTGCTCCGGCGTCCTCGATCTTGTCGGCCATCTCGCCGTTCCCCCTCGTCGATCCGACAGCTACCAAGCAGCTAGTAACTCACCGAGCTGCATCGTAACTGTTGCCGCCCCTGACCTACCTACCGGTAATACCTACAGACCGGTCGGCAGCCACCCACGGTACCTCGAGAGGATCAGTTGAGTCCCGCGTAGGAGTGCAGGCCGGACACGACCATGTTGATGATGAAGAGGTTGAACAACATCGCGACGAATCCGGCGATGTTGATCCAGGCCGCCTTCGTCTCCCGCCAACCGGACGTTGCTCGCGCATGGAGGTAAGCGGCGTAAATCACCCAGGCGATGAAGGACATCGTCTCCTTGGGATCCCAACCCCAGAAGCGTCCCCACGCAGCTTCCGCCCAGATGGCACCGAGGATCACACCGGCGCCGAACAGCGGAAAGGCAATGATCGTGCTCTTGTAGGCCAAGCGGTCGAGGGTCTGGGCGTCCGGCAGTCGCTCCGCGATCCGGCCACCGATGCTCGAGCCTTCGTCACCGGGCGGGAACTTCAGTCGCAGCAGGAACAAGAGGGAAGCGATACCGCCGATCATGAAAATGCCGGAGCCGACGCTGACGATCGTCACGTGAATCGGCAGCCAGTACGAGCGCAGCGCCGGAACCACGGGAGCCGCGTCGGCGTAGAGAACCGTGCCGGCGAGGAACATCAGAATCAGGACGGGAACCAGCAGGAAGACCCACATCGGACGGTACGCCGGCTTGATCAGCAGGACGTGCCCGACCAGCAACGACGCCGCACACGCCATCGCCACGAATTCGTACATGTTGCCGAGCGGGAACCGTTCCGTCGCAAATCCGCGGAGCACGATCGACGCGATGATCAGAACCGTTCCGACAACCAGGACAGCTCGACCCATTCCGCCGAACCGCTCCGAGAGCGACTTGGTCGGAGTCTCCGCGACCCTGCCCGGCACGGAAGCGTCGACTCCGCCGGCCGAGACCAGTTCCTTGTCCTGAACCGCCTTGGCTCTGGCCGACGCGTACTGCACGATAAGCAGCACGAACGCCAGAACGAGCACGGTGAAGGCGGACTTGAAGGCCCAGTCGCTGTACTGCGCGAGTGTCTCGTTGGTTGTCATCGGGCGTTCTCCTGCGCGTGCGGTTGGTTCACCGCGGTGGTCGGATTGCTTTTCAGCAAGCGGTCGGCGAGGCGGTCGAACTCGTCGCCCCAGCCTGCGTGGTCGGTGCGGGCAAGCCCACCAAGTTCTACTACAGTACGTCGTTCGTCATCGGGATAGATACGTGCCCAGACGCGGCGACGCTTGATCACGAGCGAGACGAGCAGACCCGCCATCATCGTCAACGCCGAAACCAACACCCACACCTGAGCGGGATCGTGGGACACCTGAAGGTTCACGAAGTCGACGGCACCATCGAATCGCACCTGGGTGCCGTCGGCAAGCGTCGCGCTCTCCCCTGGGAAGAGATTGACTCGATCCTGCTTGACCAGTCGACCCTGATTGATCAGTTCGGTGTTGAGTTCGAACAGCGATTGCGGGTTGCCGGTGTCGAGTCCGGTATCGCCCTTGTAGATGTCGATGGCGACTGCCGGGTCGTTCATCGCCGGGTAGCTCGACGACAGAAGGTTGCCGTGGAACAGAGCGGTGGGCGCGAACAATCCTTCGATGGCAATCTGATTCTTCCGACGCTCGTCCGCATCGGGATACATGCCGCCCGGCGGGTCGAAACGCATCGCGCCACTGCTCAGGAACGTCGTGGCGTCGTCGGGACGCCACTGGAGCGTCTCGGTGCGGGTCTCGCCGTTCGGGAACGTGACGGTGAATGTCGGCGCGTATCCGTGTCCCTGCAGGTACACACGATCGCCGGCGATCCGCAGCGGGTGGTTCACCTGGATGGTCGTGTCCCGCCAGGTATCGGACTCGAGGTCGTCGCCTGCCTGATACGAGATGTCCGAGGTGAACATCTCGGCCTGACCAGTCTCGAGGTAGTCGGCCTGGAAATTCTTCACACGAACACACAGCGGGGTCATGCCGGTGCCGTCGAGGCTCAAACCGGCGACGAAGGAGTCGAACACGGCCGGCGAGGTGGTGCAGAAGCCAGGTCCGTCGTTGGCGATGACGATGCGGTTGCCCTCGTAGCCGAACAACTTGCCCGCGGCGATCGCGATCAACAATCCGACCAACGACAGGTGGAACACGAGGTTGCCGAATTCGCGGAGGTATCCCTTTTCCGCCGAGATGGTGATCTCGCCTTCACGGCGCGATTTCGTATCGCCGCGACGCGTTTCGACGCGCCACCCACGCAGTTCTTTCGACACCCGGGCAGCGAGTTCGTCGGGAGTCTCGCCGTCGACGACGCTCTTGGTGTGGTGCGGCAGGCGAGCAAGATTGCGCGGCGCATTCACCGGACGGGTACGCAGCGCCTTCGCGTGCTCCACGCAACGCGGCAGGATGCAGCCGACCAGCGAGATGAAGAGCAATGCGTAGATCGCGGTGAACCAGAAGCTGCTGAACACGTCGAACAGTTCGAGGCGGTCCATCCACGGGCCGAGCGTCGGACGCGCGGCGATGTAGTCGGCGACCTTGCCCTCGTTGAGGGTTCGCTGTGGCAGCAAAGCGCCGGGAATAGCGGCCAGCGCGAGGAGGAACAGCAGAACCAGCGCGGTCCGCATCGAGGTGAGTCCGCGCCAGGTGTTGCGCCCGAGTGCAACGACTCGACCGATCACCGACTGCTTCGGGAGCACGGGGTTCGGGTTGTCGTTATTGTCGTCAGCTGTCATATCGGCAGCGTCACCTCCGAGATAAATGCGTCGCGAACCCAGCCGACGAACTGGTCCCACGCGCCTGTGACGAGGGCGATTCCCACTGCCACCAACATGATTCCGCCGAAAATTTGAATGGTGCGTGCATTACGACGCAACCAGCCGACGCCGGTCAGCGCTCGCGCCGATCCCAGCGCCAAGATGATGAACGGCAGGCCGAGTCCGATGCAGTACGCGACGATCAACGTGACACCACGCGCAGCGGTCATCCCGTCGGTTCCCGCGGCTACGGACATCACGCCTGCCAGCGTCGGTCCGAGGCACGGCGTCCAGCCCAGCGCGAACACTCCCCCGAGCAACGGGGCGCCCACCAGTGACGAGACACGACGGGGTTCGAAACGAACGTCTTTCTGGAGGGCGGGGATCAGTCCGATGAACACGAGGCCCATCGCGATCGTGATCACGCCGCCGACACGCATCAGAACCTCGCGGTTGACGAGCAGAGTCGAGATGACACCGAACACCGACGCAGTCGCGAGAACGAAGACGACGGTGAAGCCGGCGACGAACAGTCCGGCCGCACCGGCCACCCTCAGGCGACTGCTGCGGGTGATCGTTCGCGTCTTCGCCTCTTCGGCGGTGATCGCGGGAGCGTCGGCACCGACGACGCCGGCGAGGTAGGACAGGTAGCCGGGAACGAGCGGCACGACGCACGGTGAAGCGAACGACACCAGACCGGCGAGCACGCAGGCGCCGAGGGCCAGCAGAAGCGGACCCGAAGACGCCGCGTTCTGAAATGCCTCGCCCACACCGGCACTCAGTGTTTCGCTGCCGGCCAGCAGCGTGGTGGTCGTGGTTGTCATGTCTACTGCGCGTCTTCCTGAGCTATTCGCTGGACGACGGGCAGCAAATCCTCGGCGAGAAGTTCTTGGAGGAACACCGCGGCGACGCGGTGTTGGCGGTCCAGGACGATCGTCGTCGGAATGACCGACGTGGGGTAGCCCTTACCGAGGGCGATCAGCGAACGCATCGACGGGTCGTAGATCGACGGGTACGAGACCTTGTTGTCGACCACGAAGTCCTGCGCCTTGTTCTTGGTGTCGTCGCGGACGTTGATGCCGAGGAACTGTACGCCCGAATCCTTGGTCTGCTCGTAGACCTGTTCCAGGTCGTCGGCTTCGGCCCGGCACGGTCCGCACCACTGACCCCAGACGTTGAGGACGACGACTTTGCCCTCGAAGTCGTCGACGCCGACCTTCTGGCCCTCGTTCATCAGGTCTGGCCCGGAGAGCTTGCCGATGGT
Source organism: Rhodococcus sp. IEGM 1306 (assembly GCF_036541985.1). Lineage (NCBI taxonomy): Bacteria > Bacillati > Actinomycetota > Actinomycetes > Mycobacteriales > Nocardiaceae > Rhodococcus > Rhodococcus sp. IEGM 1306. The sequence goes on along the minus strand of NZ_JAZHFF010000004.1, from coordinate 419,786 downwards.
GCCTCGGTCGGACGGCGGATCGTAGAAGATCTTGGTTTGTCCGCCCGGTGAGACGAAGTCGAAAGTTCCGCCCTGTGCGACGGCATCGTCGCCGGTCGCGCAGGACGAGAGAAGAAGCATCGCGGACGCAGCGACTGCGAGTGCTGCGGCGATGCGGCGCGAAATCATGCTCCTGTCACTCTCGGGTCGGAGGCGCCGGCGGGTTCGGAGTAGACGATGTCAACCAGGGTGTCGCCCTCGTAGACCAGTGAAGTCAACGAGGCCAGGCCGCACTGACGATGACGAGGGTCGTGCCAGAGTCGCTCGCCCTGCAGGAATCGGCGCAGGGTCCAGACCGGAAGCTGATGGCTGACGACGACGGCTTCGTGTCCGACTGCCGCGACGCGTGCGGCGTTGACGGCTGCGAGCATGCGATGCGCGATCTGCAGGTAGGGCTCGCCCCAGGACGGGGTGAACGGGTCACGCAGTTTCCACCAGTGACGCGGACGTGAGAGCGCACCGTCCCCGACGGCAACCTTGAGACCTTCGAACTCGTTGCCTGCCTCGATGAGGTTTTCGTCCGTGACGATGTCGAGCTTGTGTGCCTCGGCGATCGGCGTTGCAGTTTCCTGTGCTCGCTGCAGCGGCGACGCGACCACGTGCGTGATGTCGTGATCGGCGAGCACTGACGCGACCGCACGCGCCTGGGCTTCGCCCGCCACCGACAACCGGAAGCCCGGGAGCCGTCCGTAGAGGATCCCGCGCGGGTTGTGAACTTCGCCGTGGCGAAGGACGTGGACGATGGTGCGGGTGGACGTGTGGTCGGGGTGATCGGCGTCGGTCACAGTCGAGGGTCCTCGCTGAAGAAGATGGATGTCGGAAGCGTGCGGTTGTTGCTCGAGCTTGAACGTGTCAGGACTTGACGGCAGCGGCTGCGGCCTTGGCAGCGTGGGGCATGGCGTCGGCGATGATCGAGAATGCTCGATCATCGAGTGCTGCGGAGACGAACCACGCTTCGAACGCGCTCGGCGGCGGGTACACGCCGCGGGAGAGCAGTGCGTGGAAGAACGCGGGGAATCGCCAGGTCTGCGCGGCTTTGGCTTCGTCGTAGTTGGTCACGGTGTTCTCGGTGAAGAACACGCTCACCAAGGTGCCTGCGTACTGCACTCGGTGCTCGACGCCTTCGGCGGTGAGTGCTTGGGTCATGAGGTCGCCGAGGGCGGTCGCGTTCCGACCGAGCTTGGCGTACACCTCGGCGTCGGCGGCGCGCAGACTTGCGAGTCCGGCGGCGACAGCTACGGGGTTACCCGAAAGGGTGCCGGCCTGGTAGACGGGACCGTCTGGCGCGAGGTGGCCCATGATGTCGGCGCGGCCGCCGAATGCTGCGGCGGGCAGGCCGCCGCTCATGACCTTGCCGAAGGTGTAGAGGTCGCCGGCGACGTTGTCGATGCCGTACCAACCCGAGGCGCTGACGCGGAATCCCGTCATCACCTCGTCCATGATCAGGAGCGCGCCGTGCTCACGGGTGAGACGACGCAGACCCTCGTTGAAACCGGGAAGCGGCGCGACGGCGCCCATGTTTCCGGCGGCAGCTTCGGTGATGACGCACGCGATGGCGCCCGGATTGGCGGCGAACGCCGCGGCCACTGCATCGAGATCGTTGTAGCGGACGACGATGGTGTCTTCGGCTTGAGCGCCGGTCACACCAGGAGAGGTCGGCAGCCCGAACGTCGCGAGGCCCGATCCGGCATCGGCGAGAAGGGCGTCGACGTGGCCGTGGTAGCAACCGGAGAACTTGATGATCTTGGTGCGTCCGGTGAATCCGCGGGCGAGGCGGACTGCGCTCATCGTGGCTTCGGTTCCGGAGTTGACCAGGCGAACCTTTTCCACGGGCGCGACGCGGGCGACGATTTCCTCGGCGAGGGCAACTTCGCCTTCGGTCGGCGCACCGAAGGAGAGACCACCGAGGGCTGCTTCGCGAACGGCTTCGACGACTGCCGGGTGAGCGTGCCCGAGAATCATCGGACCCCAGGACGACACCAGGTCGACGTAATCGTTTCCGTCGACGTCGGTGAGGGTGTAACCGGACGCCTCGCGGATGAACCGCGGTGTTCCGCCGACCGAACCGAACGCGCGGACGGGCGAGTTGACGCCACCCGGAATCACGTTGCCGGCACGTTCGAAGAGCCGAGCGGAGTTCGTTGCATGCACGTCGGGATCACCGGAAGACACAGTCACGGCTTCCAGTGTCCCAGTTCTGTCGAATCTGACAACGACAGGGTGTAGGACTTCGGTGCTCGAGGCGAGTTTTCCGGTCGAACCGGGCCCCGCGTGAGACGATTTCCGGCATGAAGCGACTGTTGACGACGCTGATGGTCTCGGCTGCGATTCTTCTCACATCGTGTGGTTCGGACGCTTCGAACGACGACAAGGCGACAACGTCGTCGCCGCCGAGCGCCACCGACTCGGCTCGAACCACCGCGGCAGCGAGCACCGACCCGGCGTTTCTCGGAGGGTGTTCAGCGGTGTCCGTCTACGTTCAGCAGCGTGTTCAGAGCGGCGAGACGTCGACGCAGACAGCGGGCGCCGACTTCCTGAAGATCGTCGAGAACGACCCTTCGTACCAGGCTATGTCCGAGAGCGAGAAGGAACTCTTCCGCCAAGGAATCGAAGCGGGTGCCGCGGGCTCCTGCTGAATGTGAGGGTTGGGATCGAACCGGGTTGCCCGCGGTGCGCTACGCGCTATCGTCGGTTCCATGGCCACCACAGCGGACCACCTCAGGACAACACTCGACGGACGCTGGCGGGAGGTGCGTGAGCGCGTTCGCGGCGAATTGAACGACGAACGTTTTGCTCCGCACTACACACCCAACACCGCCATTGCGCGCTCCAAGGCTCTCGAACAGATGCGCGTCCTCGCCGATCTCGGCTACGCCGCAAACGGTTTCGCGGTCTCTCACGGCGGAACGGGCGACGCGGGTGGCGCCGTCACCAGCATCGAGATGCTCGCGATGTCCGACCTCTCACTGATGGTCAAGGCCGGTGTCCAGTGGGGTCTGTTCGGCGGCGCCATCGAAAACCTCGGCACCGAGCGTCACCACCAGGCATACGTCAAGCCGCTGATCGATCTGGACCTGCTCGGTTGCTTTGCGATGACCGAAACCGGTCACGGCAGCGACGTCCAGGAACTCGAAACCACGGCAACCTACGACGTCGAGACGGGTGAGTTCGTCGTCAACTCCCCCACTCCGTCCTCTCGCAAGGACTACATCGGCGGCGCTGCCCAGCACGCGACCGTCGCGGCAGTGTTCGCACAGCTGATCACCGGGGGCGAAAGTCAGGGCGTCCACTGCTTTGTCGTGCCGATTCGTGACGACGCCGGCAACGACCTCCCCGGTGTCACGACGTCCGACTGCGGGCTCAAGGGTGGACTACCCGGAGTCGACAACGGCCGCATCGTCTTCAACCAGGTCCGCATCCCGCGTGAGAATCTGCTCAACCGTTACGCCGACGTCGCCGAGGACGGCACGTACAGTTCGGCGATCGAGAACCCGAACCGTCGTTTCTTCACGATGGTCGGCACGTTGGTTCGCGGACGTGTGACCGTCGGTGGTTCGGCGGCAGCGGCCGCCCGCGTCGGATTGGCCATTGCCGGTCGATATGCCCTGCAGCGCAGACAGTTCAGTGCTCCGAAGAGCGACGACGAGGTCCTGATCATGGACTACCTCGTCCACCAGAAGCGTCTGCTGCCGTTGATCGCCCGCTCGTATGCTCTGCAGTTCGCACAGAACGAGCTTGTTGCCGCGATGCACGACATCCAGAGCAGCGACGACCCGGATCCGCAGGAGCAGCGCGAACTCGAGGGTCGCGCCGCCGGACTCAAGGCCGCCAACACGTGGCATGCCACTCGGGCCATCCAGGAGGCACGCGAAGCCTGCGGTGGCGCAGGCTATCTCGCCGAGAACCGCCTCACCGCACTCAAGGCTGACACCGACGTCTTCACCACGTTCGAGGGTGACAACCACGTTCTGACTCAGTTGGTTGCCAAGGAACTACTCACCTCCTACGCCGACGAAGTCCGCGGCATGAGCCCGGTCGACTGGATGCGCTTCGCCGCTACGACGGTCTCCGACGTGGTCAAGAAGCGCACGGCAGCGCAGCAGATCCTGCAGACGATCGTCGACACCCGCCAGGACAACGAAGAGGACGGCAGCCTCTTCAACCGCGGCACCCAGATGAAGATGTTCGAAGATCGCGAAGAGTACCTACTCTCCACTGCGGCAAGGCGATTGCAGGCAGCACAGAAGCGCGAGGAAAACCCGTTCGACGCGTTCAACTTCGTACAGGACCACGTGCTCAAAGCCGCTCAGGCGCACATCGAGCGCGTCATCCTGGAAGCATTCGTCGCGGGCATCGACTCGTGTGAGGACGAGACCGCGAAGGAACTCTTCGGCGAGGTGTGCGATCTCTACGCACTGTCCGTCATCGAGGAGGACAAGGCCTGGTTCATGGAGCACCGGCACCTGTCGGTGGAGCGTTCGAAGGCCGTGACGCGCGGAATCAACGAGCGGTGCCGCACCCTGCGTCCGCACGTCGAGACGCTGATCGACGGCTTCGGCATTCCGGAGATCCTGCTGGGGTCGGCGATGCTGGACGGGCCGGGCACCGACGCGGTACGGCTGAAGTAAACAGTTCGGGTGGGGTCGGCAATCGCCGGCCCCACCACGCTCAGTGCGCTGCTGCCTTCTTCGACTGCCGAGAGGCGAGCAGTCCGGTCAGGCCGAGTGCCGCGACCAGCCAGATCCCCAGAACGAGCAGGTGCGGTCCGGCGCCGTTCCCACCGAAGTAGATGACGGAGCGGATGGGCTCCATGGCCGCTGATCCGAGCCAGAACGAATGGATGTGCTGCCAGAATCCGGGCAGAAACGACACCGGGATGGCACCGCCCGAACTCGGGAAGTTGATGAAGACGAGCACCGTCAGCACCGCGAAGATCGCGGCCTGCCCGAGCAGTCGATTGAGCAGGATGCTCACCGCACCGACGGTGAACGTGTAGAGCATCGAGATCCCCAGCAGTTGCACGATCTGACCGACCGACGCCCCGAAGGCGTGCATGAAGATGCTGGTGATTCCGAAGGCGATGAGCGGGGTGAGTACCGCCGCACCGGCCAGGATCGAATACTGCTCTCGCAGCCGCATTCTCGGCGCAACCTGACTGAGCACCGTGATGGTCAGGTAGCCACCGAGGGTGCAGACGATCAAGAAGTAGAAGAGCCCGACGGTCGAGGAGTCGCGCGCCGTGACGGGCGCCGAGTCGATCACCGTGACCTGCTGCCCCGTCTGCTCCGCGACGGAATGCGCCAAGCTGCTCACCACGGAAACCGTCGAGGCGCCCGCGCCGGTGGCGATATGTGCGGTCACGGTGTCACCGATCTCGATGGCGCCGATCGCGTCGCGGTTGTCGATCCGAGAGAGTGCGTCGGCGGCGTTGGCGGTGGCAACGATGTCGAACTTGTCACCCGACGACGCCTGGATTCCGTCGATCAGCGGGGCCGTGACGGACGACGGACCGACCACCACGATCGGGGCCTGATTCGGCGTCGGCGAGTGGAACGCGCTGACGTAACACAGGCAGAACATGATGACGAAGAACAACGGAAATGCGAGTCCACTGCCCACCATCTTCCAATTGGTCGGCGGATCGACAACCTCTTCGCTGGGAACCCGGACGTCGGTATCTGTCATATTCCACGCTCTCTTCACTCACCACATCTAGCTGTCAACACCGTTGACAGACTCAACAGTCAACACCGTTGACACGTTATAGTCAACACCGTTGACACGTTATAGTCAACGCCGTTGACAACGAAGTCGGCACGCGAGCACAGAGGTCGATGTCGTGACACCCACGAAGCACACGCCAGAGCAGGGACAGCCCTCGACGTCCGAGGCGATTCGCACCGCAGCATTCCGACTATTCGGTGAGCACGGGTTCGGTGGCACGTCGGTTCGCGCCATCGCCAAAGTTGCCGGAATCGATCCGGCCCTGGTCATCCGGCATTTCGGGTCGAAAGAAGCGCTGTTCCTGGAAACCACGCCGGTTGCGGACTACTTCGAAGGCCAGTTCGACGGCCCACTCGACACCCTCGGTGAGCGGATCGCAGCATTCGTCCTGGGCAAGGCCGACGCCCGGATGCTGTCGGTGTACACAGCGCTCATGCGGGCGTCGGACAGTCCACGGATCCGGGAGCGACTGCGCGAGATGACCGGTACGTTTGCCACCAATCTCGCCGCTCGCCTCGACGGCGAAGACGCGTACACCCGAGCACTCCTGGTCTCCGCCCAGGTGTCCGGCTTGTTGAGCGTCCTCAGCGACGAGAGCATCCCCCAGTCGGCAGATCGCGACGAGTTGGCAAAACTCTACGGCCGGGCGATGCAGACGCTGATCGATCAGTACTGAGCGATGACCTCGTCGGCAAACCGTCGAATCGAGTCGAGTCGCGCCTGACGATCACCGACATCAACTCCGTAGCGATACCACGGCAACACTCTGATTTCCGTGACTCCGAGAGTCTCGAGTTCCCGATATCCGTCCAGATCGCGAACATCCGTCGGCGAGACGTTGATGCCGAAGGGGGCATCGGCACGACCGTACTCGTCCCGCAATTCCGTGAGACGATCGATGGCGGAGGCCAATTCGGCCTTGGTCATGTTCACCGACATCCAACCGTCAGCCAACCTGGCTGCGCGCCGCAATCCCGGTTCGCTGTGCCCACCGATGTAGATCGGAACAGGAATCTCCGGAGCAGGACTGATCATCAGCGCGCCGAAATCGTAGTGCTTGCCATGGAATTCGACCCATTCGGGTCCACGTCCCGCACACACGGCCTTGATGATCTCGATGGCTTCGTCGGTACGCGCACCGCGGGTTCGCATCTCGGTACCGGTGAAGGTGAATTCCTCGGGAATCCAGGACAAACCGACGCCGAGAGCGACGCGGTTCCGCGACATCACCGCCATGGTCGATACCTGCTTGGCCGTCAACAGCGGATCACGCAGTGGGAGTTTGAACACGTTGGTGTAAAACCGAATTCGCGACGTGACGGCCGCCATTGCGGCCATGGCAATGAAGGGATCGGGCATCGGCGTCTCGGGCGACCACATCCGCTTCCCGTCAGCGGTGTACGGATACGGCGCCGACACCCGCTCCGGATAGAACACGGAATCCGGCATCGCGATTCCGTCGAAACCCACCTCTTCTGCGACCTGCGCCAACTCGCACAACTCCAGGGCGCCGATCATCGCGCCCGCCAAGGACCACTTCATCGTTCCACCATTTCGCCGCTACACCATTTCGTCAATCGCACGTCGAAAACCCTTCCATCTGCAGGAACTCACGCCGGCGACATCCAAGCATCGCCGAAGAACATGATGTCGGTGATAGTGCGTACGACGCCGTGAATGTTGCCGTCCCAAGCAGTCAACACCGATGCGGGACCCCAGATCACGTAAGGCACAGTCACATTGGCGTACTCCTGCACCCTGCTGATCGCCTCACGGACAGCATCGTCCGTCGATGCAGTCTGCACAGCCGTGATCAGCGCGTCCATCTCCGGGTCCGCGAAGCCGGACGGGTTGTTCTTCGAATCACTGGCCATACTGTTGTACACATTGAGGTACGGCGCTTCTTCTCCGACCGGAGCGCCACCTCTGGTCATGTCGAAATCGTGGTCCCTGTATACCCGTCGAACCAGATCGGTCACATCGGTGGCGTAGTCGATGGTGACGTCGAAACCGATCGCGTTCAGCGACGCCTGAACCGTCAGTGCCGTCGCTTGTTGGCTCGGCTCCGAGGTGGTGAGATAACGGAGTTTCCCGTCGTACCCGTCGGACTTCGCTTGATCGAGCAGCGCCTTTGCCTTCGCCGGGTCGAACGGAATGCCTGCGGTGTTGTTGTACCAACGTGATGTCCGCGGGACCAGTTCGGAACTGGCGGTGCCCAATCCGTTGTTCGCACGGGTATTGACTGCCGCCGGATCCACCCCGGAGGCGATCGCCTGACGAATACGCACATCGGCCCCGGGCTTGCCCTCGCGATTGTTGATCGTGCCGATCCCGTTCTGTCCGGTCGGACTGAGGTAACCCGAGTATCCGTCGTCGAGAGCTTGTTTGATGACGGCCTCGTCTCGCAGAATGTACGTCATGTCGATCTGACCACTCTTCAGCGATTCGTACTGAGACTGTGCGCCCGAAGTAGGAACAAACCGCAGTGTGTCCAGTGAAGGCTCACCGCCCTGATAATCCGTGCGTGCGGCGAGTACCAGTTCTTCGTGCGGCGCGAACTTGGCCAAGGTGAACGGGCCCGCCCCGATCGGCGTGAACGCTCCGTCCCCGGTTCCTGAAACAGACCCTGCCTCTCCCCCTGAACTTCGCGCAACGATCATTCCGGGGCCGAGCGACAACAGCGCCGGGAATTGATGCCAGGGACGCTCGAGGACGAATTCGACAGTGGTGGCGTCGGGCGTCTCGATCCGATCCACGATGTTGAGCCAGGTCTGCGATACATCGCCTTTGCCTGCCACGAATCGATCGATACTCCACTTCACTGCTTCCGCGTCGAGCGGGCTCCCGTCACTGAAGGTGAGACCATCAGCCAAAGTGACGGTGTACGAGGTGAAGTCGCTGTTGTTCGACAGAGTCTTCGCGAGTTGCGGTACGAAGCCCCCGCTTGTGGAATCGCTGCGTACCAGCGTGTCGTAAATTGCGGCCATTTCGGTTCCGCCGGTCGAACCGGCGGCTTGCGTTCTGGCGGGGTCCAACGAGGAAGGGAACGAATAGGACCCGAAGGTGAGAACACCTCCGTCGACCCGTTCCCCAGTATCCCGAGCTCCCACGAAACCCGCTGCGCCACTACTGCTCGGTGAATCCGATCCCGCGGTGCCCCCACTACTGGAGGCACACCCGGTCAACCACAATGCACCGGCAAGCCCGAGCGCGACAAAGCGAGGTACGAACCGAACCTTTCTGGTGTACATACGTTCCCAATCTCGTCCGCTGATCAGATCTTGACTACCGTCGACGTCGGGATCGGATGCGAGTCCGCCTTGATCCAGCGCAGCGCCCATGTCCCCTCGGTGTGCGAATCGGTGTCGATCCAGTTGCCGTAGCCGGGATCCTTCGCCGCCACGACGATCGTCATGGTGCCGTCGTCGTTGAGCTTCGCGGTGTGATTGTTGATGTAGATGTTCGTGCGGTTGTAGTCGAGAGACTCGACCCAGAAGTTCTGCAGCACGAAGTTGAAGTACTCGCAGTTCGGGACCTCGGTCTCGATGACCCACGCCTCGTCCTCGGCGAGCTTCCAGTAACCGTGGAAGTAGAAGATCGTCGGATCACCGCCGGCGTCCTGGAAGTAGTCCTGTCCCCAGTCGAAGATCTCGTTGGCGCGGGGCTGGAATTTGCGCGACCACTCCAGGAAGGTCTCCGCCATCCCTTTCACGATCCCGACGGACTTGGTGAGGCGCTCGCCGATCTCTTCCGGAGTCAGCGGGACGAACTCCCCGTCCGGGTTCAGGCATTCGATGGTCAGATCACCGACGACCTCGTTGCGCCGATCCTTGTGGGTTTGCCGAACGGAGATGAGGTTACTTTCGGGCGCCAAAGGCAGCCAGGCACCCTCGGCGGGCTTGTCCACACTCGCGATGAACTCGAAACGGCCGTTCTCGTCGACCTCGAGGTCGTGGATATGCAGATCGCCGGTCTGCAGCATGGTGCCGTCGATGTGGTACCGATTTACGCGCGAGCCGAAGGTGATCAGCGGGACGGTGCCTCGGGTGCCGATGATCCGGTAGTTGTACTTACCGGAGATGTTGGCACGCATGTAGACGTTGTCCGGGTTGTCGGCACCGATCTTCGTCATCATGTTCGGGTTCGGAGCGGACGAGAACTGCGGCCACCGTGGATCGGTGTACTCGACACAGTTGATCGTGCCGTACCGAAGCAACCGGCTCAGGTAGCGAACGCCCTCGGCTCGAGTCAGCGGATCCTGAGGGACGATCTCGTCTTCCAGGACCTTTCCGACCTCGAGCAGATCTGCGCAAAACTTTTCCCAAACAGCGTTCATGTAAATCTCCTTGTTGTAGTGGGGCTAGGTCTGGGTCGATCAGGGTGTGGTGGCGAACTTCGCTTCGACGTCGGCAGCGCTCACGCCGAACTCCTCGAGCGAATAGCGGTGAGACGGACGACGGTGCTCGGCCAGGCTCGCCTGATGCGACGCCTCCACCGCGGCGCGGGCGTCGTCTGTGAAGGGCAGATCGAATTGTGCGTAGATCTTCTCGACTGTGCCGACCGCGTCGGAGATGAAGTCCTTGTAGTCGACGTCGATGAACTGATCCGGGTTGTAGCGGCTACGGGCACTGTTGAAGTTCGCATTCCCTCTTGCCCACAGGTCCAGTTGCGTGCGCCCGATGGCCGGACGGTCGAAGGCTTTCGACATGTCGTGTCCGCCCTGCTCGGCAAGGCTGAAGGTGGACGCCATCGACGTCAACGGGTCCCGGAAGGTCCGGACGAACAGCGCATCCGGATAAACCGACATGATCGCGTCGATCGCGAAGACATGACTCGGGCTTTTGAGCACCCACCGTCGGTCCTGGTCGTGCAGCCCGATCAACTGCAGGTTCTTCTTGTGCCGCGCATATGTTTCGGTCCAGTCCTGCTTCGCCAGCCACCGGGTGTAGCTCGGTACGTACGCCACGGTCTCGAACGCGGTCGAGAGCATCGTCTGCTGCAGCAGACGCCAACATTCCTCGACTTCCTCCGCCCCCATGAAATGCACCTTCATCAGGTCCGCCTCGTTGCGCTGGCGCGCACGATAGAAAGTGTCGGAGCGAACGTAGTCTGCGTTCTCCGACCACTTGTCGCGCTCGGGGCGCGGCTGCGGCGTCTCGGCGAGCCACATCTCGGCGCCCTGATGCGCTGGGTCGGCACCGAGCAAGCGGTGCAGCGCGGTGCTGCCGGTGCGGGTCAACCCAACCACGAAGATCGGGCGCTCGATCGGAACGTCCACGTGCTCTGGATATTTCGCAAATCCGGCCTCACTGGTCAGGCGACCCGCGAGCGCTCCGATGATCATCTTGCGAGCGATCACCTTGCCGTGCGGAGTGAGGTCGGCCTCGTTCTGGAACGACTCGAGGAGAACTCGAAGCCCTTCGAGATAGCTGTCGCTGCCGAAGTTTTCGTACCCGGTCTCCTCACGCGCGACCTGGTGCAAGTCGTCGACGGAACCGATGCCGTCGTAATCCTGTGTCATCTGTAATTCCTTGTGGGGTGGGTTCAGTGGTGGGTGTGACCGCAGTTGACGTCGAGACATTGCCCCGCGATGGCCCTGGCCGAATCGGACAGGAGGAAGACCACAGCATTGGCAATGTCGTCCGGCTCCGGTAGCCGGCGTAGATCGGTGCCCGCCGCGATTTCGTCGTAAATGGCCTTGGGGTCGACTCCTGCTGCCGCTGCCTTCTTCTCGAACATGTTCTTCACCGATTCCGCCCAGATATAGCCGGGAGCAACCGAATTGACTCGAACGCCTTTGGGGCCGAGATCGATCGACAAACTGCGTGCCATTGCCAGGAGCCCGGATTTCATGATGCGGTAGGCCCCGAAACCGGGAAGTTGGTTGCGCAGCACCATGGACGTGACCATCACGACAGACCCGTGCGACTCGATCAATGCCGGAGCAAATTCCCTGGTCACGTTCAACGCCGCGAGCAAGTTGATGTCGATGCCCGACTGGATGGACGCCACGTCGGCGTCCAGGAGTGGCACCTGCGCGGGTTGAACAAACGCATTGTTCACCAGGCAATGCACCGCACCGAACTCAGCGACAGTTGTCTCCGCCAACGAAGCGATCGAATCGACGTCGGTGAGGTTCGTCGGTACGGCCAACGCAATTCCGCCGCGGTCTCGGATCTCCCTTGCCACTGATTCCAAGCGCTCGGGTGTGCGGGCAGCCAGAACAACTTTCGCTCCGGACGCCGCACTCTGCAGCGCAATCGAACGACCCAGCGCCGGGCCCACTCCCGAGACGACGACAACCTTGCCTGCCAACAGGCCCGGATGGGTCAGCACTGTGCCTGCGGATCGAGAACAACACTGAGAGAAACGATCTTGCAGTCATCGTCGAACTCGAACAGGTCGGTGGCGGCGAAGTCGGGCATCCCGACCCGCTGAACCCGAAGCTGCATGGCTGCGTACTTTCCCGTCACCGAAATCGGCCCGAGCAGGCTGACGGTGAAGTCGACCTGGGCGCACGCCGTGTCGAATGCGCGAATCTCGTCGATCCCGCGGTAAGTCGTGACACCCAGCGGCTCATGTTGAACTGCGTCGGGCGCAAACAACGCAACCAGGCCGTCGACGTCGTGACTTGCGAGACAATTGACGTAATCTTCTACAGCAGAAACTATTTCAGCCCTGTCAGGCATGGATGCTCCTCGAGTTCAGACGGATCGAGAAATGGTTCCGCGGGCGCGGAGATAGTCGATGATCGCGATCGCAGCGTCCTCGGTCGTCGTGACACTGGTGTCGATGTGGATATCGGGGTGCTGAGGTGGTTCGTACGGCGAATCGATGCCGGTGAAGTTCACCAATTCCCCACGTCGAGCTTTCTTGTACAGCCCCTTGGGATCTCGCTCCTCTGCGACGGCAAGAGCGGTGTCGACGAAGATTTCGACGAACTGTTGGTCGCCGATCAATTCACGAGCGGCATGACGCTCGGCCTCGAACGGTGAAATGAAGGACGCGAGCACGATCAGGCCGGCATCCGCCATCAGGCGGGTGACTTCCGTGACGCGGCGGATGTTCTCGACGCGGTCGGCTTCGGTGAATCCGAGGTCTCGATTCAGCCCGTGACGGACGTTGTCTCCGTCGAGGAGGTAGGTGTGCGCGCCGAGTGCGTGCAGTTGACGCTCGACATCGTTGGCGATGGTCGACTTTCCCGAACCGGAGAGGCCCGTGAACCACAGAACTGCGGGTTGGTGACCCTTGAGCCTGGTGTGCGCGGCCTCGTCGACGTCGACGGATTGCCAGTGAATGTTGTCCGATCGACGCAGCGAGTGCGTGATCATGCCCGCACCGACAGTGCTGTTGGTCAGGCGGTCGATGAGGATGAAGCTACCGGTGTCACGGTTGCCGACGTACGGGTCGAACGGGACGGGCCGATCGAAACTGAGGTTGCACACTCCGATTTCGTTGAGCGCGAGAGTAGTCGTTGCAGTCTTCTCGAGAGTGTTGACGTTGATCTTGTGTTTGGGTTTCGTGATGCGCGCAGTGACGGTGACGGTACCGATCTGGCACAGGAACGGCCGCTCAGGCAGCATAAGAGCCTCACCCATCCAGACGATGCAGGCCTCGAACTGATCGGCGACGGCCGGCGGGTTGTCGCCGATGGACAGCACATCACCGCGGCTGATGTCGATCTCGTCGGCGAGCGTGATGGTGACCGAGCGGCCCGCGCCGGCAACGTCGAGGTCGCCACCCATGGTCACGATGCGCTCGACCGTGGACGTCTTTCCACTGGGGAGTACGCGGATGGGATCTCCGGGAGATACGGTGCCGGAGACGATCTGGCCGGAGAATCCCCGGAAGTCGAGGTCCGGTCGGTTGACCCACTGCACCGGCATCCGGAACGGAGCCGCAGCGGCAGCATCGTCGATGTCCACGCTTTCGAGATGTTCGATCAGGCTGGGTCCGGAGTACCACGGGGTATTCGCGCTGCGCTCGGTGAGATTGTCACCCATGTATGCCGACATCGGAATGGCGACGAACCCGTCGAGACCGATCTCGTGAGCGAACTCTGCGTAATCCGCGGTGATGGCATCGAAGACCTCTTGCGAGTAGTCGACGAGGTCTAGCTTGTTCACGGCCAGCACCACGTGCTTGATCCCGAGCAAGGACACGAGATACGAGTGCCGACGGGTCTGAGTCAGTATGCCCTTGCGGGAATCGACAAGGATCACAGCAAGATCGGCCGTCGATGCGCCCGTCACCATGTTCCGGGTGTACTGCTCATGCCCCGGAGTATCAGCGACGACGAACTTGCGTCGCTCGGTCGTGAAGTAGCGGTAGGCGACGTCGATCGTGATGCCCTGCTCACGTTCGGCGGCGAGACCGTCGACCAGGAGAGCGAAATCGAGCCCCTCCCCCTGCGTTCCGCTCTTGCGCGAATCGGCTTCGAGCGCCGTGAGCTGGTCGTCGAAGACGAGTTTCGATTCGTAGAGCAGACGGCCGATCAAGGTGCTCTTGCCGTCGTCGACGCTGCCGCAGGTGATGAATCGCAGCATGCTCTTGTTCGCATGACGTTCGAGGTACGCCTCGATGTCGTCAGCGATCAATTCAGAGGAAACAGTCATCAGAAGTACCCCTCTTGCTTCTTCTTTTCCATCGACGCACTCGAGTCGTGGTCGATGACCCGTCCCTGGCGTTCGGAAGTGGTGGTGAGCAACATTTCCGAGATGATCTCGGTCAGACTCGTTGCGGCCGATTCGACGGCACCGGTCAGCGGGTAACAGCCGAGGGTGCGGAAACGAACGCTCTTGAGTTCCGGAGTCTCGCCCGGCAGCAACGGCATCCGGTCGTCGTCGACCATGATCAGCGCACCGTCCCGCTCGACGACGGGCCGCTTGTCGGCAAAATACAGCGGAACGATCGGAATCTCTTCCTGGCGTATGTATTCCCACACATCCAGCTCGGTCCAGTTCGAGAGCGGGAAGACGCGCAGGCTTTCGCCCGGCGCTTTGCGGACGTTGTACATCCGCCACAACTCTGGTCGCTGCTGCTTGGGATCCCAGCGGTGCGCAGCTGATCGGATCGAGAAGATCCGTTCCTTGGCACGGGATTTTTCTTCGTCGCGCCGGGCACCACCGAACGCCGCGTCGAATTTGTAGTGATCGAGGGCTTGTTTGAGACCTTCTGTTTTCCACATGTCGGTATGGACAGCGCTGCCGTGAGTGAACGGGTTGATCCCCTGCTTCACGCAGTCCGGATTGGTGTGGACGATGAGATCGAGATCGCCTGCAGCAGCGGTACTGTCACGAAGTTTGTACATCTCGCGAAACTTCCACGTGGTGTCGACGTGCAACAGCGGAAACGGCAGCTTCGACGGATAGAAGGCCTTGCGCGCCAGATGCAGCATCACCGCGGAATCTTTGCCCACCGAGTACAGCATCACCGGGTTCTCACTCTGCGAGGCAGCTTCACGCATGATGTGAATACTCTCGGCTTCGAGTCGTTCGAGGTGCGTCAGTGTCGCGGTCATCGGCCCAGTTCCTCCAGTGCTTTCGGGGCGAGTTCGGGCAAGCAGATGAGGAGATCCGGCAACCACGGTTTTTCCTGGTTGTAGCAAAGCTCACTGCCGTCGATACGTGAAACATGCAGTCCTGCAGCACGTGCGACGGCAACGGGCGCCGCCGAATCCCACTCGTACTGTCCGCCCGCATGCGCATAGATGTCTGCGTCACCCGAGACGACCGCCATTGCTTTGGCTCCGGCGGATCCCATTTCGATCAACTCCGCGCCCATGGAGTCGGCCATGCGCATGACCGGTTCCGGACGCCGCGTCCGCGATACGACGACACGAACCGGCGTCGCGGAATCCCGCCCGGTTCGATCATCACCGCTGCAATAGGTGACGCCGAGGGCAGGCATTGCGACCGCACCTGTTGTGAGGACGCCGTTTTCGGTCAGTGCAACATGCACGGCCCAGTCCGATCGGCCGGCCTCGCCGTACTCACGGGTGCCGTCGAGAGGGTCGACGATCCACACCCGATCCGCAGCCAGCCTCGCGAGGTCGTCAACACCTTCCTCCGACAGCACTGCATCCGCAGGGAAGCGTCGGGCAAGTTCGGCGACGATGAATTCATGACTGAGTCGATCGGCCGCGTTCTTGAAAGTCGCGGCATCACCGTCGTTTTCGCCGAGGGATTTGCGGTGTTCGAGCAGAAGTTCTCCAGCCGCGGTGGCGATGTCGATCGCCGCGCGTTCATCGTTAGTGCGTGTCATAGGTACTCCACAACTGTGTAGACCTCCCGATCGATACGGGAAGAAAGGTCAGGCCGACCGCAGAGTGTCCAGCGCGATGCACTGGTCTCGATGTGGTCTGCGCCATACCGTAACACCAGAATGAACGATGTTCATTCTATTTCGAACAATGTTCATTCTATGATCTGTATCACATTTCATTCTGGGTGGCGTTCAACAACGAACGGTGTTCGATGTGAATTGAGGATGCCGACCACCGCGACTACGGTGATCAAATGAGCAGTACCAGCAGCAAGTCGATCTACGGCGACGCCGAAGTGCGTCGACGCCGAACGCTCGACGCGGCGATTTCGCTTCTGGACGAGGGCGGCTACTCCGCGCTCACCATCCGCGCGGTCGCCAAACGAGCCGGCACCAGCACCGGACTGATCTACCAGTACTTCGTCGACAAGCAGGACATCTTCGCCGCCCTCCTCAGCGAGAGTCAGCTGGAAATGGCCGATTTCGTGAACTCGCTCCCCCGCGAGCAGGGGCTGAGCGCATTACTCGAGTCCGTGATCTCCGAGTTTGCTCGGCACTGGGCACGGGTGGGCCGACTCACCACCACCTGGCGCGACATCGAAGGCATGGCCGGCTCCGACCGAGAGAGCATGCGGGAACTTCACGCATCCGTAGCGGTCTTCAACTCGGCGTTGGTTCGAGCGCTCACGGAATCTGCTGCAGCCGAAGGAAACCGGTTGATCGACGACCCCGCGCTTGTCCATGTGGTGCTCTCCGGGCTCAAAGGCCTGTCGGACACCATCGTCATCAACGTCGCCAAAGAGATCACACCCGAGCATTTCGTGAACTTCTCCGCCCGGGCGCTCGCGCGGTCCATCACGCAGTGACGGACCGGCACCTTACGAACGAACGAGACGAGCGATGGCCGCCTGAGCTTCCTTGATCTTGACGTCCGCTTCCGGACCACCCTGCTTGGCAGCTTCGACGACGCAACCAGCAAGGTGGGCGTCGAGAAGCTTCAGGGATACGGACTGCAACGCGCTCGTCGCGGCGGACACCTGGGTGAGCACGTCGATGCAGTACCGGTCGTCTGCGACCATGCGCGAGATTCCGGCTACCTGACCTTCGATACGACGAAGGCGCTTGAGCAGATCGTCCTGCTCGGGGCTGTAACTACTCATACCGCAACTATACCCCCTACCCGTATGAGGGCTACCGGGATGCGACGAAGCCCACCCGGACGCGGCGCACGACATCGATGGCCATCAGCCCCGCCACCAGAATCGACAGCCCGGCACCCGAGATCCAGAGCCCGTCGTAGTGTGTGCTCTCGAACGGCGGAGCGCCCTCCAGTATCGGCCCGAAGTCGGACGTCGTGGTACCCGCTCGCCAGCACACCACCGCCAGAATCGTGGCGGCGACGATCCCGAGGACACCGATCCACGTCTTCACGTCGACGAATGGAGACGGCTGCGGCTCACTCATCGGCAGACCCGTCCGGTTCTACACCAACCGTGACAACCTGGCTCAACGCCTCGCGAAGTGCCCGATCGTCCTTCGCCCACGCACGCACCAATCCTCCGGTGGTCAGACGCAAGCCGATCCCGTGCCGTCGCCGGGGCACTCCGGACAACTCACCGAGCGCGCGAGCCGTTTCCCACGGCTCCATTTCGTCCTCGTAGGCGGCGTCGTCGGACTCCGGGAACACCTCGGCGATCTCGGTGATCGGTACCTCTTCGGTTCCCTGACGCAACGTGGTCGCGGTCAGAAGCACGCTCGCATGCCGGCGCGCGGCAATCACCTGCACGTACACCAATCCGGTGAGGATCACGGCGAACATCGCCAGACCGAACCAGTGCACCACCGGGCCGGTGAACAGTTCGATGACCAGGGCGATCAGGCAGAAGATCGGACCGAACGCGATGGCCCACCACCGAGAACCCGGTTCGTAGTACAGAACGTCCGGGCCGCTTTCGGGAGCACGGTCAACCACGGGCGAACCAACTTCGGGTGGTGTCGCGATAGATCGCGACGCAGGCACAGATCAGCATGACGGGAACGACAAGCGCGAGCACGGTACTGATCCCCGCGACGACCAGCGCGATCTGCAGCACCGCGAACACTCCGGACACGATCACCAGGATCCGTCGGCACAGAGGTTTGCCGGCGCGGGTGGGACCGGCGAGGCCGCCGATCGCGAGGCCGGTCAACAGCAGAACCAGTCCGGACACCCGCACGAAGGTGACGTAGATGTCGATGTTTCCGGCCGAAACGCCTTGATCGGTGAACTGCTCACGCAGCGAATACGACGCGCTGGTGACATTGATCAGGCCGAAGAGTATGAGCAGGAACGCGCTGGCGATCCACAGCCAGAATGCTGCCTCGACGGCCGTCGGGCGCCTGACCTTCGTAGAGATACTCACGGGTTCAAGTGTGCGCTATCCGCTGACGATGCCCGGAATCATGAGCATCAGGAGTGTCACCAGAACAGAGGCTCCGAGGATCGCGAACAAGATCACTTCGGTGCGTGAACCACGTTGGCGCAGTGGCGCGTCGTGGGTGCTTTCCGTACGCAGGGCTTCCTGAGAACTCATCGCGTCCGACCTCTCCCCTACTACTTCAGTGACCCGTTTCACAGTACCCCGAGCTACCTACCGGTTCCCCGCCGGGGGGAAACGAAGAAAGTACGGATTGGACTCTTTTCGGTGCATCATCACGATCGCCCCGACAGCCGCAACTGCCTGCAGGATTTCCGCTCCGCCGAACAGCAGAGTGGCCGCACCGCCGTCGCCGCCGAGCCCGAAGATCACCGGGATCGCGGAGACCAGCATGAAGACGCCACAGAACGTCAGCAACATTCGAGCCCAGTTCTTGCCGCGACTCATCGCGCGCACGAACAGGAGGAACACCGCGGTGACAATCACGACCAGAACCGCAGAGAACACGATGACCAGTGGGAACATGCCCTCCACGTCGGAACGCGTCAGGCCGGCGTCGACAGCTGCTTGGTTTCTGAGCATCTCGTCGACGAACATCGACTTCTGCCCGAGCAGCATCCAGATCATCGCGCCGCCCTGGACCAACCCCAGAGCCGTCACGGCCCACCACAGCTGAATCGCAGTCACGACGTCCGTCGGCGGCTCGAGCTTCGGCTGGGGCCTCGGGTATCCGTTGTAACCGGGGCCGTAACCCGGGATCTGACCCGTCGGCATCGGTCCGAGTTCGCGGTACGGCTGATTCTCGAACGGCTGGTTGTCGTAGGGAGGTTCCCGGCGGGGCGGTTCCTGGCGCGACGGCGGCCACTGCTCGGTCATGACACCAGCGTATCGGTCGACGCCGGCGCAGCCACCATGTGTGACTCCGTCACAGCCACCATGTGTGACTCCGTCACAGCCATCCGGCAACTTCCGACGCCCAGTACGTGAGGACCACGTCGGCACCGGCGCGGCGAATGCTGGTGAGCGATTCGAGAATCGCCGCATCCCGATCGATCCACCCGTTCTGCGCGGCGGCGGTGATCATCGAGTACTCCCCCGAGATCTGGTACGCAGCGACCGGAACCGGAGACCGGTCGGCGGTCTCACGCAGAATGTCGAGGTAGGACATTGCCGGCTTGACCATCACCATGTCGGCGCCCTCGGCGATGTCGAGGTCTACCTCGCGCATCGACTCGCGGCGATTGGCCCCGTCCTGCTGATAAGTACGACGGTCGCCTTGCAGTGAGGATCCGACGGCTTCACGGAACGGCCCGTAGAACGCCGACGCGTACTTCGCGGCATAGGCGAGCTGGCCGACCTCCACATACCCGGATGCATCGAGTGCGCCGCGGATCGCGGCCACCTGACCGTCCATCATGCCACTGGGACCGAGCAGATGCGCACCCGATTCAGCTTGCGCGAGAGCCATTTCGACGTATCGGTTCAAGGTTGCGTCGTTGTCGACGGTGCCGCCTGCAGTCAACACGCCGCAGTGGCCGTGATCGGTGAACTCGTCGAGGCAGGTATCGGCCATGATGACCGTCGAATCGCCGAGTTCGTCTGCCAGAGCACGCAATCCGACGTTGAGGATGCCGTCGGGATCGGAGGCGCCGGACCCCTGCGGGTCCTTGTCCTCCGCCTTCGGTACACCGAAGAGCATCAGGCCACCGACTCCGGCTTCCACCGCTTCCACCGCGGCGGACCGCAGCGAATCGAGGGTGTGCTGGAAAACGCCTGGCATGGAACTGATCTCACGCGGGGCGTCGATGCCGTCTGCAACGAACATCGGCAAAACGAGGTGCCGGGGTTCGAGCGAGGTCTCAGCCACGAGTCGCCGGAGCGCAGGGGTGCGCCGGAGCCGGCGAGGGCGATGAGTGGGAAACACGAGAAGTAGCCCTCCTTCGTCGGAACCTGTGAGTGGTTGAGGAGTCCACAGACTCCTCAACCACTCACGGGTGCGCTAGCGCCTTCGAGACTTCTTGCGCGGGGGCGGCAGAGCACCTTCGGCACGCAAGCGCGCTGCGTGCTCGGCTAGAGCCTCCACCAGCGGTCCCACCTGCGAGGTCTCGGGCTGCACGTCGACGCGCAGACCGAACTCGATAGCGGTTTCAGCCGTCTTCGGGCCGATGCACGCGACCAACGTGCGGGCGTGCGGCTTGCCGGCGATGCCGACGAGGTTGCGCACTGTCGAGGACGAGGTGAAGCAGACGGCGTCGAATCCACCGGTCTTGATCATCTCGCGGGTCTCGGCCGGCGGCGGCGCTGCCCGGACGGTGCGGTAGGCGGTGACGTCGTCGATCTCCCAACCACGTTCACGTAGGCCCTCGGCGAGGGTTTCGGTTGCAATGTCCGCGCGCGGCAACAGAACCCGGTTGACCGGATCGAAAACGTCGTCGTACGGAGCGAATTCGGCCAACAGGCCTTCGCTGGACTGCTCACCGGTCGGGATCAGCTCGGGGTTGATACCGAACGAGCGAACCTTGGCAGCGGTTGCTTCGCCGATGCAGGCGATCTTCACACCGGAGAAGGCGCGAGCGTCGAGACCGAACTCCTCGAACTTCTCCCATACTGCGCGAACGGCATTGGTGGAAGTGAAGACGACCCACTGGTAGCGACCGTCGACGAGACCCTTGACCGAACGCTCCATCTGAGCCGGGCTGCGGGGCGGCTCGACGGCGATGGTCGGAACCTCGATCGGGATGGCTCCGTGAGTGACCAGACGGTCGCTCATCTCGCCGGCCTGATCCTTGGTGCGCGGCACGAGGACAGTCCAGCCGTACAGTGCGCGCGATTCCCACCACGACATCTTGTTGCGCTGCGCGACAACCTTGCCGACCGTGACGATGAGCGAGCCCACCAGTTCGGATCCGGCTTCGTTGAGAGTGGCGAGAGTTGCCTCGACGGTTCGCTGCTGACGAGTGGTGCCGCGGACGGTGATGGCAGCGGGCGTCTGCGGAGCCAAGCCGTTCTCGACCAGCGCGCTGGCGGTCTCGGCGAGATGTCCTGACGTTGCATGCAGGACAAGCGGTCCCGGTGCAGCGGCCAGAGCAGCCCAGTCGACTTCACCGCGAACGTCGGCCTCGGTGTGACCCGAGCCGAGCGCCATGCCTGCGTAACTCGGCACAGCCGAACCGGAAGGCAGACCCGGGAGAACCTCGAACTGAACCTGCGTGCGGGCGACTGCGGTGACCTCCGCGATCACGGAATCGGTGGTCAGCGGGTCGCCGGAGACCAGACGCACGACGTCGTGGCCGTTCTTGGCCTCGTGAACCAATGTCTTTGCAACCTCGGCAGGTTCACCGAGTGCCGGACGCACGTCCGCGATCAGCTCGCCGGTCTCCTCGTCGCGGCCCATGTCGATGCCGACGAGCGCGACGACGCCCTTGTCGACGTCCGGATCGGTGAATGCCATTGCGGCGCCGGTGAGGACGTCACGTGCGCGAACGGTGAGCAGGGCGGGGTCGCCCGGTCCCGATCCCACGAACAGGATCCGTCCGGGAGTGTTCTTTCGGACTCGGGTCATCGGTGATTCTCCAGTGCGCTGTATCGAAATGGGAACTTGGTGCAAGTGCAAAGTGGGGCGTCAAACATCGGCTGCCTCGCCTGTAGTCACGTTCATCAACTCACGGGCGCCGAGTTCGAGTAACTCGCGCGCTACCGCTCGGCCGAGTTCCTCGGCCTTGTCCGGCGCACCCACTGCGCCGGTACGGATGACGTCCGAACCGTCGATGGCGGCTGCGCAGCCGCGTACCGACAGTTCGTCGAAGATTCTGCCGTCGTCGTCGAGAGATTCGACGATCTCCGCGATCGCACCGACCGGCGCGGTGCAGCCGGCTTCCAACTCGGCGAGCAGGGCACGCTCGGCAGTGACTGCCGCACGGGTACCGGCGTCGTCGTGCTCGGCCAGGATCGCCGCCAATTCCGTATTGGCAGAAAGGCATTCGACGGCCAGAGCACCCTGGGCCGGAGCGGGGAGCATCTGGACGGGCTCGATGTTCTCGGTGATGAGGTCGAGCAGACCGATCCGGGACAAGCCGGCGCGAGCGAGGATCACGGCGTCGAGTTCACCGGATTCGACCTTGCCGAGACGGCGTTGCAGGTTGCCCCGCAACGGCACGATGTCGAGGCCGAGCCCGAGTGCCTTGAGCTGCGAAACACGGCGGGGCGCCGAGGTTCCCACCTTGGAACCGGCCGGAAGCTCCCCGAGGACCAGACCGTCGCGGGCGACGAGCGCGTCACGCGGATCCTCACGAGGCGGAATCGCAGCAATGACGAAGCGCGGATCCTGAGCGGTCGGCAAGTCCTTGTAGGAATGCACAGCAACGTCGACGCGGTTGTCCAGCAAGGCTTCCCGAAGCTCTGCGGTGAACACTCCGACGCCGATCTTCTGGACGGGATCGGTGGACTGGTCGCCCTTGGTCTTGATGATGACCAACTCGGCGGGATGTCCCGCTGCAATGAGGGCATCGCGCACGGTGCCGGCCTGCGTGGTCGCGAGAAGACTTCCGCGAGTGCCGATCCGCAGCGGGCTCCCCGATCGAGGGGTGGTGACGCTCATGCCTGCAGGTCCCTTCCAGTGCGGTCGCCGTCCACCAGATCGGTGGGTGTGGCCACGGCCGCGGGAGATCCGGGGCTGAGTTCGAAGAGTTCGCGCAGCGCTGCTGCGTAGGAGTCGCCCCCGGGGGCCGACGCCAGTTGCTTGACGCGCACGGTCGGGGCGTGGAGAAGCTTGTCCACGACGCGTCGCACGGTGCGCGCAACCTCGTCGCGCTGCGGATCGTCCAGGCCGGGCAGACGCGAATCGAGACGCATCAGTTCGGCTTCGACGACGTCGGCGGCGCGCTGACGCAAAGCCGTCACGGTCGGAGTGACCTCGGCGAGGCGTTGTCCGGCAAGGTAGGTCGCAAGTTCGCCGGCGACGATGGTGCGTGCGGCATCTGCGTCGGACGCGGCTGCGCCTGCCGCCGGATCACGCTGCAGCGTCTCCATGTCGAGAACGGTGACACCCGGCAGGCCGGCGACGGCGGGATCGATGTCGCGCGGCAGCCCGAGGTCGCAGATGACCAGGTGCTTGGTGTTGTCGCGATCGGGCTCGGCGAGTGCGCGGTGCACATCCGCCAGGGTGACCACTGCCCCGACCGCGCCGGTACAGGTGACCATGACATCTGCCTGCGCCATCGCGGCCGAAAGCTGGTCGAAGGCAACACCGTCGGCGTCGACGCCGTTGGATCGTGCCGTCTCGGCGAGGTGCTCGGCGCGTTCCTGGGTCCGGTTGACGACGACGATGCGTGCGATTCCGGCGCGGGTGAGATGCGCAACCGACAGACCGCCCATCGAACCTGCCCCGACGACCACGGCGGTGCGGCCGACCAGGCCGCCCTCGCCGATGATGCCGGCTGCACGATCGAGAGCCACGGACACGACAGATGCTCCGGCGGAGTCGATTCCGGTTTCGGAATGCACTCGCTTGCCGACGCGCAATGCCTGCTGAGCCAGTTCGTGGACGACGCGTCCGGCGGCCTGTTGCGCGTCCGAAGATGCGTAGGCCGAACGGATCTGGCCGAGAATCTGCTGTTCGCCGATCACCATCGAGTCGAGGCCACTGGCCACGGCGAAGAGATGTTCGACCGCTGCTTCGCTGTAGCGGACGTACGCGTGAGCGTGCAGCGCCGTCAGATCGAGACCCGAATGGTCGGCCAGGATTTCACCGACCTCGGTGAGTGCACCGTGGAACGCGTCCACCACCGCGTAGACCTCCACCCGGTTGCAGGTGGAGACGATCATCGCTTCGGAGATGTGCGAAGACGCCAGAAGCTTGTCGATCAGCTTCGGACGATCGGTGTCGGTAACAGCCACTCGCTCGAGCACCGGGACGGGCGCGGTTCGATGCGAGACCCCGACAAGCAGAACACTCACGGCGCGATCACTGATCCGTTTCTTGTCGAACCTGCTCCGACCGGAGCGGGTGAACTGGTGGATGGGACTGACGAAGCGGATGCGGCGTGAGCCACGCGTACTCGCGGCGCACTGGATGCCTGATCGGCATTGCGTGCGCTGTTGAAGGAAAGAACCTGCATCTCGACGGCAAGATCTACACGTCGCAGCTCCACGTGATCGGGAACGTCGAGGGCAATCGGCGAGAAACTCATGATGCAACGCAACCCGGCGCTGACGAACTGGTCGCACACGCCCTGCGCTGCCTCGCCCGGGGTGGAGATGACGCCGATGGTGGCGTTCAGTTCGCGGCAGGCGACGGTCAGTTCCTCGGTGCTACGCACGACCAGGTCACCGACTCGGCTTCCGATTCGATCTGCGTCACTGTCGAAGAGTCCGACCATCTCGAAACCTCGGCGACTGAATCCGCCGTACCCGACAAGCGCCTTGCCGAGATTTCCGACTCCGACGAGAACGACCTTGTGCCCACGATCGAGTCCGAGTGCACGCTCGATGCGAATGCGGAGCCTGTTGACGTCGTACCCGACACCGCGGACGCCGTTGGGTCCGAGGAACGAGAGATCCTTGCGCAATTTCGCTGATCCGACGCCCGACGCCTGGGCGAGCTCCTCGCTCGAGACGATGGAGGTACCGCGATCGGACATCACTCCGAGGACCCGCAGGTATGCGGCCAAGCGCGTCACCGTAGCCTGGGGGATGACGCGATCCTGAGTGATCGAGTCGGTAACCGAGGCGCTGGCAGCGTCGGTGACGGAAGAGCCCGCAGCGCCGGTGACGCGCTGAGCCACAGGCTCATGCGTCTGGTGCGGTTCGGTCACGTCGCTGGCTCCTCGTCCGGTCGACACGACTGTCGACCTCCACGATGCTCCGGGGGAATGTTCACACCACGGTAACCGCTTGTGAACCCATGCACAAAGTTGCTCGAGACGGGTTCGATGTGCCGTTCACCTGCAAAGCGGCTCCGCGGACAACTTTGAGGGTTGCCTTACTTGCGTAAATCGTCACGAAGGCGCTCTTCGTCAACTTCCCAATAACCGTGCTCGCGTCCGTCGAGAAGAATCACCGGCAACCGGTCTCCGTATTCCGCTCTCAGCTCCGGATCCGTCGCAGCAGCTTCGTCCACGTCGATGCACGTCAATTCGAGCTGGAACTCGGAACAGACCCGTCGTAGTACCTCCGCCGCGCCGACACAGGACGCGCATCCTGCGCGTGTCAACAGGGTTACTTCATGCGTAGCTGTAGTCATCGACGCATACCTTTCTTCTACTGGGACGCCATCTACTTGATCGGTCGAGTGTGCCTCCGGAGCCCCACTCGGTACCAAATCAGCGGAGAGGAACGTCACACACCACAGGGAAGGTCGCCATCCAACCCATCGGGCCTCACCGCGGAGGATAGGCTGACTCGAAGAGTTCTCTGCTCGAGAGTGCAACACGGGAGGTGCGGGTGCCTGCGCGATCACTACCGAACGGCTCCGGATTCGGATCAGGGCTGGCCGGGGTCATTCTCCCCGGACGTCGACATGTGAAGAATCCGCTGGGCCCGAGTGAGTCGGAAGTTCGAGCCAATCTCGCCGGCGAGGCGAGCGCTGACGCAGCTCTGGCATTGCACGAAGCTGCCAATCCCTCCGAACCGGAAACCGGCGAAGAGCCCCCGGCCGTTCCGCGCGACCTCACGGCCGCCGCATTCTTCGACGTCGACAACACCATGGTGCAGGGTGCCTCGATCATCCACTTCGCCCGTGGTCTCGCCGCACGCAAGTATCTCAAAACCTCGGATCTGGTGGATTTCGCGTGGAAGCAGATCAAGTTCCGAGTCACCGGCCGAGAAAGCAGTGACGACGTCGCGGAAGGCCGCGAGAAAGCACTGTCCTTCGTGGCCGGTCGATCCACCGCCGAACTCGCCCGCCTCGGCGAGGAGATCTACGACGAGGTCATCGCCGACAAGATCTGGCCAGGCACGAGGGCGTTGGCCCAGATGCACCTCGATGCCGGGCAACAGGTGTGGTTGGTGACGGCCACTCCGGTCGAACTGGCTCAGGTGATCGCCGAGAAACTCGGACTGACCGGTGCACTGGGCACCGTCGCCGAGAGTGAGGACGGCGTCTTCACCGGTCGACTCGTCGGTGACATCCTGCACGGCATGGGCAAGGCGCACGCCGTGCGGACGTTGGCGGTGCGTGAAGGACTCAATCTCAAGCGCTGTTCCGCCTACTCGGACAGCCACAACGACGTACCGATGCTCTCGCTGGTGGGAACGCCGGTGGCGATCAATCCCGACGCGGATCTTCGTGAACTCGCCAAGAACCGCGGCTGGGAAGTTCGCGATTTTCGCACCGGACGAAAGGCCGCCAAGATCGGCGTGCCGACGGCACTGGTGCTCGGGGCGGTCGGCGGTGCGCTCGCGGCAATTCTCGCCCGGCGCAAAGAACAGAACGCCTGAGCGGGTTCGGTCCGGATCGATTCTCGCTCCGGACCGAACTCAGCCGAGAAAGACGTTGCGCCGCTTGGCCAGCAACCGATACAGCGTCTGCTGAATCGTTTCCCGAACGTGGTCCGTGACCTCGAACAGGACCATCGGATCGTCGGCGGCACCGCTCTCGAACGTGTCGGTGACGATGGGCTTTCCGAATTCGATGTACCACTTCGACGGCAACGGCACCAGGCCGAGCGGCCCGAAGTGCGGAAACAGTGGCGTCACCGGGAAATACGGAAGACCGAGAACTCGTGCGAGAGTGGTCAGATCACCGATCTTGGGATAGATCTCCTCCGAACCCACGATCGAGCACGGAATGATCGGGACGCCGGTACGCATCGCGGCCGACACGAATCCACCACGCCCGAACCGCTGCAACTTGTACCGCTCACTGAACGGTTTCCCGATGCCCTTGAATCCTTCCGGGAACACGGCGGCGACTTCACCGTCGTTGAGCAGACGCTCGGCGTCGGGGTTGCACGCGAGCGTGTGACCGGCCTTGCGCGCCAGTCCGCCCACCACCGGCATCTCGAATGCCATGTCCGCAGCCAGCATTCGCAGTGGACGATGCGCCGGATGATGATCGTGCACGGCAACCGACGTCATCAGTCCGTCGATCGGGATCACACCGGCGTGATTGGCGACCACCAGCGCTCCCCCGGTGAGGGGAATGTTCTCGATCCCACTGACCTCGACGCGAAACCATTTCTCGAACAACGGCCGCAACATCGGCATGACGACGTTGTCCGCGAAATGCGGGTCGAATCCGAACTCGTCGACCTCGTAGTCGCCGGAGACCCGACGTCGGAAGAATTCTGCTGCCGAGGCGATCTGGTCGACGAGCGCAGACCGGGCCGCATCGACGAGCGTGTTCTCGCCGCCGTGGTCGGCTGCCGACGACGCTCCGGACGGATGCCGACGCTCACTTTGTTCACGGATGTCACGCTCCGCGCCGGTGACGGACTCACGCGAACGAGAAGTTGCCGACTTTCCGGCGTGAGTTGCGCTGGGCCGCAGGGGAATTACTTTCGCCACGTCAGTCACCCCTTCACCGCACTTCGTCCCGACAACGGCATGTGCATCACGTCTGCACTTGCTGTCGCCGCCGCGGAGTCACCGCCGAGGATGGTGGTCAACGCATTCTCCGCCCGATCGATCCACTCGGACTTGATGATCCGGCGGGTCTGCGTCGCGCGCATGAAATCGTCGAGTGCTTGCATGGTGGTCCATCGCGGCTCGAACTCCAGTTCGCTGCGCATGCGAGTGGTGTCGAGTCCGCAGCCGAATCGGAAGTACTCGAGTTGCTCGTCGGTGTAGAGCCTCATGGACGATCCCACCAATGCGCTCCCGACGCTGCGGAACAGAGCGAGCGGCATGGGAACTTCCACGCGTCCTGCCCGGCGGATCGCCTGCGACATCATCACCACTCCGTCGCCGGCGATGTTGTACGTACCCGAGGCGTGGCCGATGGTCGCCTTCTCCAACGCTGCGAGCGCATCCTCGACGTGGAGCAATTGCAGGCGCGCGTTGCGGCCGACGATGGTCGGCACGAGCGGGGCGGTGACGTAGTGGCCGACGGTCGCAGTCAGCTGAGGTCCGATCAACGGCGCCAACCGCAAAATCCCGACCGAGATGTCCGGGCGCCGACGCCCCATTCCGCGAAGGTATCCCTCGATCTCGAGACTGTCGCGGGCATATCCGCCCGGCGGCCGGCGGCGCGCACTCATTTCTTCGGTGAACTGAGCGGGATCCTTCGCACTGCACCCGTAGACGACCGAAGCCGAGCGCAGGACCACCTTGCGAACCGTCGGAGCTTTCTGGCAGACCGCGAACAGTTGCATGGCGCCGATGACGTTCATGTCCTTCATCGCGGCGCGGCTGCCGGCTTTGGGGGCTTTCTGAAGCGTCGACGCGTGCACGACGGTGTCGACCTCGGCGTTTCGGATCACTTTGCCGATCAGCGGATTGCGGATGTCTGCTCGCACGAATTCCGCGCGGCCCATCCTGCGCATCATGTCCTTGCTCGGACTGACGGCGTCGACGGCGATGACACGCTCGATCGACGGATTCTGCGCAAGCCTGGTCACCAGGTACCCGCCGAGGAATCTGCTCGCCCCGGTCACCAGTACGACGCGAGGCGTCGTGCCCCCTGAAGTGTTGTCACCTTCAACCACCAAGTACCCCCATATCCAGTAGAAACGCGCTCTGCCGAAGCGTCCCTCCCGCGATTTTCCCCCACTTTACGGGCAGAGGGGGTCCCGCGCTGACTACCCAAATTTCGGCCATTCAAGACAAACCGCCCAGCCGATGAGACGCGGCACACATCGCCTCCCCCCGAATATGCTGATGCCCGCCACCCCGGAAGGGGCGGCGGGCATCAACAGGTATTGCTTATTTACCGAGTTTCCTGCGCTGTACTCGGGTACGACGAAGCAGCTTGCGGTGCTTCTTCTTCGACATGCGCTTGCGACGCTTCTTGATCACTGAACCCATAGCGGGTGTCCCTCACGTTCTTCTCTAGCGTTCCTGCGCACGCCGGTCACGTACGCCTGCGCCAAGCAATTGGCGCCTGGCCCTCGTTTTAACTAGCTCAGCGCCTTACGACACCAGCTTGCTGGTACGACAGTGACTCATCGTACCGGTGTGGAGTCACTCGGCATAAACCGAGCCTCCGGCACAGCAACCGCTGTGCCCGCGACTCGGCTCACGCCGAGGTCATCCTCCTCGAACCGGCTGGTCAGCCGGCATCGAAGTACGAGGTTTCGAGGTAATCGTGCACTGCCTTCGCATGTACACGGAACGAACGACCCACTCGTACAGCGGGTAATTCGCCACTGTGTACCAACCGGTACACAGTCATTTTCGACACCCTCATCAAAGTTGCTACCTCAGCAACAGTGAGGAATTGCGTGCCGGCCACTGCCGGCTTTCCGTCGTGGGACGAACCCATGGACGGCTTGTTTGCAGACACCATTAATCCACATACCTCCAGCACGACTCGCGCCGCCGGCTTCCCCTCCGGCGGAACAGACACGTACGTACTAAGTCGAGCTTAGCTGTACTGGTGGGGTTAAAGCGACGGGTGTGGCTAAACGGACGACTATTCCGCAGCTGCACCCATCGCGGCCGAACGCGACTTCGCGGCATCCAAGGCATCGAAGAACGCCGTCCGCAGGCCGCCCGCTTCGAGCTGACGCAGTGCTGCAGCCGTCGTTCCGCCCGGTGACGTCACCGCGGCGCGAAGATCCGTCGCACTGTCGCCGGTGCGATCGAGCATCGCTGCGGAACCGACCATCGTCTGCACCACCAATTCGGTGGCGACCGGGCGTGTCAGGCCGAGACCGACTCCCGCGTCGATCATCGCTTCGGCAACGAGGAAGAAGTAGGCCGGGCCGGAACCGGAGACAGCAGTGACCGCGTCGATCTGCGATTCGGGAACCGTCACCACCTTGCCGACGCTGCCGAGGATGCCGCGTACGAGCTCGAGATGCTCGGCCTTGACGTGACGTCCGGGTGACAGGACGCTCACGCCCTCTCCCACCAACATGGGGGTGTTCGGCATGACCCGGACGACCGGAAAGCCTGCGGGCAGACGAGTTTCGAAGAACCCGGTGGGGATTCCCGCCGCGAGAGAAACGATCAGCTGCTCGAGGTCACCGTCCAGATCGACCTTCGTCAACGCGGTGAGGGCTGATTCGACGTCGTTGGGCTTGACCGCGATGACGATGACGTCTGCACCCTCGGCTGCGTCCGCGACCGAACTGACTCGGATCGAGTATTCGGCAATCAATTCGTCTGCGCGAGGCTGATACTGCTCCGCGACAACCAGATCCTTGATGGCGTGGCCGGCCTGCAACAGCCCGGAAATCAGCGCCTCGCCGATCTTGCCGCCACCGATAATCGCAATTCTTGTCATGGCGAACAGCCTGCCACGACCGCAGCGATCGACCCTAGCGGGGCATCATCGCCAATTGACGACTCTGTACGACGACCGCGCCCGCCGAATCGAGAACAGCATGATCCTCTTCGAACCACGTGCTGCCCAGAACATCCGAGCTTGCCCGCACGCGAAGCCATCCCGGCGTCGGTAGTCGGCGCAGGTACGTCGTCAACTGCACCGTCGGCGCCCACCCGAACAGGCCGCGGTTCATCGTCACCGGCGCGCTGATGTCACCGGCCATGATCGCGAACAGCACGGCGGTGTCGAGGTCGTTTTCGTCCTCGGGTCGAGGACGAACCCACATCCTGACCTCGGCCTCGCCTTGGCTCCCGGTGAGGAAGTGCGCCGAGGTGGTGTCGATCCTCATGTCGCAGCCCTGCCCGACGTGCACGACCTGCGCCATCGGGTGATCGCCGATCACTGCCACCGCACTCTCCGGCGGTTCCGGTGACATGTCGTCGATCGACGAGGCCGTGACGAAGGTGGGATCGCCGTCATCGGGGAATCCGAGCGTGACCGCCGCGCGAACAGCGCTGCGGCCCGCCTGGCTCAACTCGACGTCGAACAACGCGACCTGGCGCCCCTGCTTTCGGACGATCACCTCCAGTTCGACTTCACCCGGATCGGGCGCTGACAGATAGTTGGCGCTCACCGCGAGTGGCTGCATCTTCACCAGCGAGTCGGTCTCACCTGCGCCGTCTCGCAGACATTGACGCGCGGCAGCGGCGCACACAGCCATCATGGAGCCGCCGTGCACTTTCGGCCCGATGGTCCAGATCGGATCGATCGTTGCGGTGTATCGCCCGTCGCCGAGCGAGGTGAGGCGATTGAGATCTTGAAAGGGGCTGGTGCTCATCAATTTTCCTGTTCGGTGCTGTCTCGGTGTTGCGAGAAATGTCGTGCGGCCAAGTCTTGGTGCGCCAAGCGTCGTAAAGCTGTCAGAACGGGTTCGTACATGGCGGTTCCGAGGACGGCATATCGGATGCCGTCCTCCGTCGTGCTGGTGGGCATCAGTTCGATTTCCACCTCGGCAATCCCTCGGATGTGGTCACCGTAGGCGCGCAGACGCTCGTCCGAGAGACTCAGTCCTGCGTCCTCGAGGCCGATCAGTGCCCGCTCGAGGTGAGCGACCGCCACGTACCTCGGCTCGAAGACTTGACCGAGAAACTCCAGAACCTTGCGAGCTCTGGGGAACTCTGGATCCGGTTCAGGTTCGACGTACGGCGGTAGTTGCGCGATTGCGCGGCCGAACGTCTCGAATTCGGATCGCTCGTCACTGTCCACCAGTTCGAGCACCGCGCGAATCCTCGGAATCGCGAGTCCCGCCCCGGCCAGGGCTCTGATCAACGCGAGTCGCCGCACGTGCTGTTCGCCGTACCTCGCTCCCGTTGCGCTGGTCGGCTCACCAGGCATCAGCAGACCTTCACGGAGGTAGTACTTGATCGTGGCCAGCGCGACGCCTGACTGCGCGGCCAGTTCGGAAACCTTCACCGCTCCTCCGTCCATCCGACTCGCTTCGGCCCACTACTGGATAGTGATGCTATCCAATGGCGGCCGAGCACCGATGAGGAGGACGTGCCTTGCGCTAGGGTTGAACCCTCTTTGCGCACACCACCAGAAATTTCCGAACGGAGCGAACAGGCGGAATGACGGATTTGCAGTCGGAGGCTCAGCCCGACGAACAGTGGCGCATCGTCGAACCACTGACGCTGACTCCCCTGCTCACCGCCGCACTCGAGGTCTTCCACGAACTCGGTTACCACGGAGCGTCGGTTCGTGACATCGCAAAACGCGCCGGCGTCACCGTGCCGACGCTGTATTACCACCACGGCAACAAACAGGGCATCCTCGTCGCGCTGATGGAACCGGGCATCGAGAACGTCACCGCACGCGCGAGCGCTGCGGTCGACGCTGCCGGACCGTCGCCGACGGCGCAGTTCGGCAATCTCATCGAGGCGTGTGTTCTGCACATGACCAGTCGCTCCGACATAGCCTTCCTCGATTCCGAACTGCGGTACCTCGAGGAAGCGGAACGAAAGAGCTACGCCGCCAAACGAAAGAAGCTCGAGAACCTACTCGTCGACGTACTGACGGCCGGCGTCCAGAGCGGTGAGTTCACGGTCCCCGACATCACCGGAACGGGCCGCGCACTGCTGGGCATGTGTCAGTCCGTCGTCCTCTGGTATCGACTCGACGGACCGCAGACTCCGCGCGAAGTCAGTGTTCTCTATCGCGAGATAGCTCTGAAAGCCGTCGGTGTCACTGCGTGAGCGCTGGTCGAATTTCCAGTCATGTCCGATTAGCCCTTAACTGACGAACGTCACACCTGTCGGCTGACACCGAAACCGGGACGCGCCCACGGTCACGGGTCCACACTGAGAAGCAGAGATGCGCGGGGTGGATCCGCAGACCGAGGGAGTTCTTGACGTATGGCCAACAGCAATCCATTTGTTCCTCCGAGCGCGGTCGACGTCGACCTTTCCGCGGTTGCCTGGGGGGCGAACCGCACGATGTCCGACTTCGAGACGGGAATGTGGCGGATGGAAGAGGCGCAGCCGCAACTGCGCTCACCGATCGTTGCGGTCGAGGTTCTCGATCGTGCCCCGGATTGGGACCGGCTGCTCGACGCAGTCGAGTGGGCATCGCACGTGGTTCCGCGTATTCGTATGCGCGCGGTGGAACCGGCGATGCAACTGGGCAATCCGGTGTGGTCGGTTGATCCCGAGTTCGACATCGGCTACCACCTACGACGCGTCCGCTTGCCCGCACCGGCGGACTTCGATCACGCGCTGCGCATGTGTCGTCACCTTGCGACCGAACCTTTCGACAAGGCTCGACCGCCGTGGAGCGCGCTGCTCATCGAAGGTCTCGACGACGGTCGTGCCGTGTTCGTGGTCAAGACTCACCACTCCATCACCGACGGCATGGGCGGCATCCAGATGATGACGCTCCTGCACAGCCGTCGCCCGGACCCCACCCCGAACAAGCCCGACCGCACGCCGCCTGCTCCTGAGCACCTGTCGTCGGTAGGCGCCTTCGGCGAGGAGGTCGTCAGCGAGATCCGGCGTGCGCCCTCCCGTATCGCCAAGCTGGTCCGCGGCGCCACCAATGTTGCGACCACGGCGATCTCGAGTCCGTTCAGCACCGCTTCCGAGGTCCTCGGCTACGCCAATTCACTCCGCAAGATCGTCACTCCCCCAGCTCGTTCCGGTTCCCCTCTTCTCCACGATCGTGGTCTCGGACGGTGGTTCGGAACTCTCGAAGTGGGTGTTCCCGAACTCAAGGCCGGAGCGAAGGCTGCCGGTGGTTCACTCAACGACGCCTACGTCGCCGCCCTGCTCGGCGGTTTCCGTCGCTACCACGAGTCGTTCGGACAATCCGTCGAGAGCATCCCGATGGGTATGCCCATCAGCATGCGCACCGGCGCGGACGCCAACGGCGGCAACCGGTTTGCAGCCGTTCGCTTCAACGGTCCGGTCGCCGAGACGGATCCCGCCAAACGCATCAGGCAGGTGCGGGAAATCGTTCTGGGTCTGCGTGAGGAACCGGCGTTGGACGCTCTCGACGTCGCCGCCCCGATCCTCGCCCGCCTGCCGAATTATCTACTCGCGAACTGGTATCTGTCCCAGTCGACAGGACTGGACCTGCAGGCAAGCAATGTCGCCGGCGTACCGGTACCGGTGTATCTCGCCGGAGCGAAGATCGAACGGATGTTCCCGTTCGGCCCGGCCCCCGGTTGCGCAGCAATGGCAACGCTGGTCTCCCACGTCGGAGTGTGCTGCATCGGAATCAATCTCGACACCGCCGCGGTCACGAAGCCCGCACTGCTCATGCAGTGCTTGCAGGAGAGCCTCGACGAGATCGTGGCTCTCGGAGTCACAACGGAAGGTGCGTGAGTCATGAGCGAAAACACGACCAACCCGCGCGTGTACCTCACCGAAACCATGACAGAGGCCGAAGCCGGAGTGCTGCGAAAGTGGCTCGCCGACAAGGCGACCGCATCCGAAACTCGGCCGGTCACCGTCAACATCACCGACAAGACTCTTGCCGAACTGGCGGCACGGACCGACGACCCGATGCTCGCGCCGCTTCGCGTGGTGTGGATTCCGGACACCCATACCAAGCACAACGTCGCGGTGCGACTGCGTGACGCACTGGCACCACGCGATCCTCTCCACCCCGGACGCGGCGCACAACGCAGAACTCTGCGCACCGACCCGTCACGGTGCCAGGTCATCGAAGGCGAGCCGGCGCCACTGAGCGATCTCGAGCGTCGTCTCGAAAAGAGCGGTGGCGGTTCGCTACCCGAGTTCATCCGACGGCAGGCCGCCCTGGCGCTCGAGCGTGCCGAATTGGGCCTTCTGGGTGGCCAGTACAAGGTGTCGCGGTTCGTCGTCGACGAGATCACCGACACCCGCCGGTTCGCCACCGAGGTCATGGCTCTGGCCGACCGCTTGAACATCGCCGTCGCCGAAGTCGACCGCCGCGCGCGTGAAGCTCTCGAAGAAATGGTTGCCACCCAGAGTCGCCAAGCCATCGCGGTGTGGGATCGTCTGGGGCGCTATTTCGCTCGCGCCTACAAGCTCGACGTGGACACGAGCCGGTTCGAGGAACTCCGTGAGCTGAACAAGGAACACTCACTGGTCTTCCTCCCCAGTCACCGTTCGTACCTCGATCCCCTCGTCCTGCGCCCGGCGTTGATCGCGAACGGATTGCCGCTCAATCACGTCATGGGCGGCCTCAACATCAGCTTCTGGCCCATGGGCTCGATCCTCAAGCGCAGCGGCACCGTCTTCATTCGTCGAAGCATCGGCAACGACGAGGTCTACAAGTGGTCGATGCACGAGTACATGCGCTACCTGCTGACCAAGCGCTTCAATCTGGAGTGGTACATCGAAGGTGGGCGCGGGCGTACCGGGAAACTACGCCCGCCGCGCTTCGGTCTCCTGACCTACCTGACCAAGGCCTTTCAGGTCAGCGGCGCATCCGACGTGTATCTCGTCCCGGTCGCGCTGAGCTACGACCAGCTCTACGAGGTCGGGGCCATGGCTGCGGAGGCTCTCGGCGCCGAGAAGACACCGGAAGGCCTGCGCTGGATGGTGGGTTACGTACGCGCACAGGGAAAACGGAACGGTGTCGCACACGTGACCATCGGCCGGCCGCTCTCACTTGCGGACGCACTCAGCCAGGAAACCGATCAGCGCCTCGCCATTCAAAAGGCCGGCATCGAGGTGTGTCACCGCATCAACGAGGTCACACCGGTGACCGTGTCTTCGCTTGCGATGCTGGCGTTCCTCGGAATCGAAGACCGGGCGTTGACCGTTCGTGAACTCACCGCGATCCTCACGCCGCTGTTCGGGTACATCACCGCGCGAAATCTTCCGATCGCCGGCGACGTCGAACTGTCCGATCCGCGCGTCATCGAGAAGGCGTTGCAGACACACGTCGATTCCGGTGTCCTCGAGCGCTTCGATCGCGGCGGCGAGCAGGTCTTCTACCTCGGCAAGGACCAGCATCTCGTAGCTGCCTTCTACCGCAACAACACAATTCACTTTCTCGTCGTGCGTGCCATCACCGAACTCGTACTGCAGGCAGCCGTCGAAGAACGGTTCGAGGATCCCATCGGGGACGGTTGGGCCGAGGCCAAGCGCATCCGCGATCTGTTGAAATTCGAGTTCTTCTTCAGCGATCGGGACACCTTCGAGCAGGAGATGCGGACCGAGCTGACCCTGATCGATCCCGAGTGGGA
Organism: Rhodococcus sp. IEGM 1306; assembly: GCF_036541985.1. Lineage (NCBI taxonomy): Bacteria > Bacillati > Actinomycetota > Actinomycetes > Mycobacteriales > Nocardiaceae > Rhodococcus > Rhodococcus sp. IEGM 1306. Next base: position 383,185 of record NZ_JAZHFF010000004.1, on the reverse strand, counting down.
AACCGTCATGGCCGACGACAAACGAACCGAGCACATGATCGAGTCGGTGCGGCCGTACCTCGCGCACCGTGTGCTCCAACCGTTTCTCGAGGCGTACCAGGTTGTCGCCGATCAGCTTGTGCTTGCCCCGATTTCGACGTCGTTCGACGAGAAGTCCTTCGTCAGCAACTGCATCGACGTCGCACATCAGCGTCGCCTACGGCAGCAGATCGCCAGCAACGAATCGGTTTCCGGTGAATTGTTCGCCACTGCACTGAATTTGGCGCGCAACCGGAACTTGATCGAAGTCGACGACGACGGCGTCCGGGCCAGGCGCCTGGCATTCGCCGCGGAAATCAAGGTTCAGGTCGAGCGTCTGCGCCACCTCCGAGCACTCGCGCATGCACGGCTCGATCAGGTGGCCATGCCGGTGCCCGACGCCGCTGCAGTAGTCACCATTCCCGAAGCAAACCGAGCGCCCGCCGCGAACGAGGAAGTAGGACTGTGACCGGACTCGAGCGTCTGCACTCCGCCATCGAAGCCGCCCCTCCCGGGCCCGGAACGATCGCCGCCTTCGACCTCGACGGCACCTTGATCAGTGGATATTCGGCCAGCGTCGTCTACCGAGACCGCCTGCGACGCTTGGATATCAGCGTCGGCGAATTGTTGCGCACCACCGGTGCCGCGATCGACACCCAGTTCCGTGGCGCTGATGTCGGAGCGTTGATGGACATCGGCGTGCGCGCCCTGGGCGGCCGTACCGTCGAGGAACTGAACGACTGGGGCCGACGGTTGTTCAAGCAGGAGATCGCCGCGATGATCTACCCGGAAGCCCGTGGACTACTGGCGGCGCACCGGCGAGCCGGCCACACGATCGTGATGGCCACGTCGGCGACTCCGTTCCAAGCCAAGTACGTCGCCGAAGATCTCGATATCGAAGATGTGCTGTGCACCGAGCCCGAAGTCGTCGACGGCATGCTCACCGGCGAACTGTCCTCGCCCGCTCTGTGGGGGCCGGCCAAGGCCAATGCCCTTGCGGGCTATGCCGAGAAGATGGGCGCCGACTTGAAGAACGCGTTTGCGTACTCCAACGGTGTCGAAGACGTGTTCATGCTCGAGGCCGTCGGGCGACCTGTCGCGTTGAACCCCGATCGTGGTCTGGCCAAGATCGCGTTGCGCAATCACTGGCCTTCGGTCAGCCTGCGTAAACCGCAACGAGGCGCAACACCGATCTCGACGATCCGAACGGCGACGGCCATGGGCGCGCTTGCTGCCACCGCCGCCCTCGGTGCGTCGGCAGGCATCGTCACCGGCAACCGTCAACTGGGTGCGAACCTGGTGGGCACGTACGGCCCCGACATCTCACTCTCACTGCTCGGCATCGACGTCGAGATCGACGGCGAGCACAACGTGTGGGATCACCGCCCGGCGGTGTTCATGTTCAATCATCAAAGTTCCCTGGACATGTTGGTCCTCGGCACCGTCATCAAGCGTGACGTGACCGGCGTCGCGAAGAAGGAAGCGGCAAGCGATCCACGGTTCATGCCCGTCGGTGCACTGCTCGACGTCGCCTACATCGACCGCACCGACACCACAAAGGCGAAGGCTGCGCTGCAACCGGCAGTCGACAAGCTGAAGAATGGTGTCTCGATAGTCATAGCTCCGGAGGGCACCCGTTCTCCGACGCCACGCCTGGGCCCGTTCAAGAAGGGCGGCTTCCACTTGGCGATCCAGGCCGGTGTGCCGATCGTGCCCGTGGTGATTCACAACGCGGGCGAACGGATGTGGCGCAATTCGCTTGTCGCCCATCCCGGTCCGGTCTACGTCTCGGTGCTCGATCCCATCTCCACCGAAGGCTGGGAGACCAAAGACCTCGACGCACACGTCGAGAAGGTGCGCGCGCAGTTCGAAGCTGCGCTACTTGCCGGCCACCGCTGAGCGTGCCAGGTGCTCGCGTGCAAACGCGAGCGCCTGCGCCAGCATCGACGACCGCTCCCGACGGGTACGCGCATTTTGAGTGTTGATCTCGATGACAGCCTGGCCGCTGAAGTCGCTCGCAGCCAATTGCCGACACAACTCCGCGCACGGCTGTGAACCGTGTCCAGGAATCAGGTGCTCGTCCATCGACGCCCCGCGGCCGTCGGCCAGGTGCAGGTGCTCGAGGCCCTTGCCCATCCGGGAGGCCAACTCCAAAGCGTCCATTCCCGCCGTCGCGGTGTGCGACAGATCGAGTGTGTAGTGAGCGTGATCGGAATCGGTCGGGTCGTACGACGGGCTGAATGCGGACAACGCTGCCCCGGGACCGCCACGTTTACGCAGACGCTCCGCGGACTTGTCCTTGCCACCGAAGAAGCTGTCGGCGCGCATGGGGAACATGTTCTCCACCGCCACCACGACGCTGCTCTTCGATTCGAGATCGACAACTTGTTCCGCGAAGCCTTCGGCGTACTTGCGCTGCCACCGGAACGGCGGGTGGACGACCACCGTCGTCGCGCCCAAGGTTTCGGCCGTGCGTACCGAACGCTCGAGCTTCTCGACCGGATCGGAACCCCACACGCGCTGCGAAATCAGCAGACACGGCGCATGCACGGCCTGCACCGGAATCGCGTACTTGCGAACGAGGGCAGCAACAGCACCGATGTCCTGACTGACGGATTCGGCCCACACCATCAGCTCGACACCGTCGTATCCGAGATCGGCGGCGTAGCGAAATGCTGCTTCCGTGTTCTCCGGATACACCGAGGCCGTCGACAAACCGACGGCTATCGGCCGACGAACCATGCGCTGCGATCCCCCGATCATCGTCCGATCAACCCGAGGTCAACAAGAACGCCAGTGGACCGAGCGTCACGATCATGCCGACAACCACCGCGATCACGAAACTCGTGATGTCGTCCGTCTTGCGTAGAACCCGCACGACGGCCACCAAGCCGACGATCACGATCAGCGCGAGCACCAACGCCACCCACGGCAGCATGTCCCACAGCTTCTCGAAGCCCTTGAACATCGCGCCGCCGACGATCAGCGCAACAACGACCTGACCGGCAAGCACTGCCCATTCACGGATCGAGTTACGCTCGCCGGCCTCTTCCGCTGCCGGTTCGGCTTCCACGTCGGTCTCGGACTCGGCGACGGCAGTGGACTTTGTCGCACCGTCAGCGGCCACCGGCGCCTTGACCAGATCGACCACGGCGGTCGCTTCGGCCTCGCCGGCGTCCGCGTCTGCGATCTTGTCGATCAGTTCGGTGCTCTCTTCCGGCGCGGCCGGAGCAGGAGCAGCCGGTGCAGGTGCCTTGGCGACGGGAGTGGGGACACGCGGCGGCAGGATCGGCGGACGCAACGACGGCGACTGGGTTGCGGCGCGCTCCTGACGCATCAGGTCGCCCGCCAGGGTCTGACCCGACAGCAGGGCTGGTTCCTGCGTTACCTGCGTCGGCGAGGAGGAGTTGAGCGGCGCTCGGCTCACCCACTGTCCGGGCGAGGACTTCGAGGTCTGTCCCGGAGACGGTGTGGAAGTCGGCTTCGGAGTGGTGACCGGCGGCGCGGCCGGCTTCGACTCGGCCTTGGGTGTCTGCGGCTCGTCGTCATCGTCGTCATCGTCATCGAACGAGACGGCGAAGGCGGCGGTGCGGTCGGCGGGAACCTTCGGTGCCGGTTCGGCTGACTTGGCGGTTTCCGCGACGGCTTCGGCCGCCGCTGAAGGTGCAGAGTTCTCCGGCGCAGCGGCTTCAGGTTGGGCTGCTGCTTCGGCCGACTCTGGCTCGGCGGCGGCGCGCGATCCCGACTGGCGAACGATCGGGATCTCACCCGTCAGTTCGGCGACGGAGATGCCACCGGCTACGCCGCGCCGACGTCGTCCACCTCGGGATTCGACGCTCTGACCGTTCCGCTTGAGCAGTTCCGCTACGGAAATCTGCTGACTGTCCTCGGTCATCAAGCACTCACCACCAATTCACCGCCCATTTCTGTGTCGAGCTTTCGCAGAATCAGACCCTCACGCAATGCCCAGGGACAAATTTCCAGTTCGTCCACTCCGAGCGCCCGCATGGTTGCCTCTGCGATGAGCGCGCCGGCCACAATCTGCTGTGACCGATCCGAGCTCACTCCTTCCAATTCTGCACGGTCCGCTGCCGTCATCCTGGATATGAAGGCTATGAGTTGCCTGAGTCCGCTGGAAGTCAGGGTCCGTTTCGCCCGGGGGCCTGCGGCAGAAGGGGCCGCGCCGGTGAGCCGAGCCAACGATCGGAAGGTCTTCGAGGTCCCGACCGTGCGGTCCCAGTCGCCGGCCGCGCGCAGTTCCTTGGCTGGTCCGACCAACTCCGCGTCCAGCCAGTCGCGCAAGACGGCGACCCGGCGCTTGCCCGGCGGATCGGCCTGGAGCCAGTCGCGCGTCAACCGTCCGGCACCGAGTTGCAGTGAGAAGGCGACGTCCGGATCCTCGTCACCACCTGCGGTGAGTTCGAGCGAGCCGCCGCCGATGTCCAGGTTCAGGATGCGTCCGGCGCTCCAGCCGTACCAGCGGCGCACTGCCAGAAAGGTCAGCCGTGCTTCGTCGACCCCGGAGAGAACCTCGAGATTGACTCCGGTCTCGGCGCGGACGCGGGCGAGCACAGCTTCGGAATTGTTGGCGTCACGGACGGCGGACGTGGCAAAAGCCATCATTTCCTCGCATCCGGACGTCTTGGCGATACCGGCGAATTCGGAGACCGTCGACACCAACCGATCGGCCCCTGACGTGGTGATATCGCCGCGGTCGTCGGTGTTCTCTGCCAGCCTCAACGTGGACTTGGTCGAGCTCATGGGTGTTGGGTGGCCGCCCCGATGGGCGTCCACAACCAATAGATGGACGGTATTGCTTCCGACGTCGAGTACCCCTAGTCGCACATCGCCACGTTACTGGGTCTACGGTCGGCCCTTGTGACAGCAGGTAACCCAGACCGGTCCCACAAGATGACTCCGAGCCCCGAGGTCGATCTCGATTTCCCGCGCGAATGGGTCGAATTTGTCGATCCGGATAACTCCGAACACCTCATTTCCGCTGATATGACGTGGTTGCTCTCGCATTGGACCTGCGTGTTCGGCACGCCGGCGTGTCAGGGCATCATCGGCGACCGCCCGGACGACGGTTGCTGCTCGCACGGCGCTTTCCTCTCCGATCAGGAAGATCAGGACAAGCTCGACGCGTCAGTGAAAATGCTCACAGCCGAAGACTGGCAGTTCATGGAAAAGGGTCTCGGCAAGAAGGGATACGTCGAGGAAGACGACCTCGAGGACGAGCCCGCGCTGCGCACCCGCCGCTACAAAGGTGCGTGCATCTTCCTCAACCGGCCCGGTTTTGCCGGCGGTGAGGGCTGCGCACTGCATTCCATGGCGCTCAAGAAGGGCATCGAGCCGCTCGAGGTGAAGCCGGACGTGTGCTGGCAGCTACCGATCCGCCGCACCCAGGACTGGGTCGACCGACCGGACGGCGTCCAGATCCTCAAGACCACGATCACCGAGTACGACCGCCGCGGTTGGGGCGAGGGCGGCGACGACCTCGCCTGGTATTGCTCCGGCTCCCCTGACGCTCATGTCGGGGAACGGCAGGTCTGGCAGTCCTACGGGCCGGAACTGACGGAGCTTCTCGGAAAGCGTGCGTACGACGAGCTGGCTCGCCTCTGCAGGCGTCGCGCCGGCCTCGGCCTCATAGCAGTCCATCCGGCGACCACGATCGCTCAGAACAAAGCTCAGGGCTGACTCCGCAGGAACAAATAAATTCAGCCGCTCACACGATCGTGTGAGCGGCTGAATTCTTCTCGACGAACTTAGATCACGCTTCGAGCTTGTAACCCAATCCACGGACCGTGACCAGATGTTCCGGCTTGGCCGGATCCGATTCGATCTTCGAACGCAACCGCTTCACGTGTACGTCAAGGGTTTTGGTGTCACCGACGTAGTCGGCGCCCCAGACGCGGTCGATCAACTGTCCGCGGGTCAGCACCCGGCCGGAGTTGCGGAGCAAGTACTCGAGGAGGTCGAACTCCTTGAGCGGCAACGTCACCGGGTTTCCAGCGACCTGCACGACGTGGCGCTCGACGTCCATCCGTACCGGTCCGGCCTCGAGCACCCCGTTGTCGGAGGCGAGGTCCGCCTCGTTCTCCACCCCGCGGCGCAGCACCGCACGGATGCGGGCGATCAGCTCACGCGCCGAATACGGTTTGGTCACATAGTCGTCCGCACCCAGTTCCAGGCCGACGACCTTGTCGATCTCGCTGTCACGCGCCGTCACCATGATGACGGGAACGCCGGAACGCGATCGCAACGCCTTGCAGACGTCCGTGCCGCTCATGCCGGGCAGCATGAGGTCGAGCAGGACGATGTCCGCTCCGGAGCGATCGAATTCCGCCAACGCCGACGGTCCGTCGTTGACGATGGTGGTCTCGAAGCCTTCCTTGCGGAGCAGGAACGCCAGCGGGTCCGCCAAGGACTCCTCGTCCTCCACGATCAGCACACTCGTCATCGTTTGGCCTCCATGCCGTTTTCTCTACTGCCTTGTTCTCGTCTGCCGATCCGCGTGGAACCGGCGGTTCCCGCGTCGTCAGAGTCGATGTCGTCGTCCGACTCCACGTGTGCCGGTATCTGCAACGTGAAGGTAGACCCTGTTCCCGGTTTGCTCCACAGTTCGATGGAGCCGTTGTGATTGGCCGCGACGTGCTTGACGATCGCCAGCCCCAGACCCGTTCCGCCGGTCTGCCGTGACCGTGCCTTGTCCACGCGGAAGAATCTCTCGAACACTCGTTCCTGATCCGCCTTCGCGATGCCCTCTCCTCGGTCGGTGACCGCGATCGCGACATTGTCGCCGCGTACCGACCGACTGACTGACACCGGAGAACCCTTGGGCGAGTATGCAATAGCGTTCTCGATGAGGTTGGACAGTGCCGTCACGAGAAGAGTCTGATCCCCGAGCACCTCCAACCCACTCGGATGGTCGGTGGTGACGGTGATCCCGGCGGCCTCGGCCGACAGATTCGACCTCGACAGTGCCTCGGACACCACGGTGTCGACGTCGACCACGTCGAGATCGGGCAGCTTCTCGGCACCTTGCAGGCGCGAGAGTGCGATCAACTCGGTGACCATCTTGCCCAGACGAATCGACTCGCCCAGCACCCGTTCGCCGAAGTGGCGCACGGATTCCGGATCGTCAGCGGACTCGAGCAGCGCCTCCGCGAGCAAACTCATCGCGCCGACCGGCGTCTTCAGTTCGTGGCTGACGTTCGCGACGAAATCGCGTCGCGTCGCCTCCATGCGGACCTGCTCGGAATCGTCGTCGGCGAACAGGACCACGAAGTTGCGATCGTCCTTGCTCAGCAACCGGGCCGTCCCACGTACCGCGATCTTGTCGCGGCCGCGCTGCGCGGTCTGTGCCGTCAGATCGACCTCGACGGGCTGACCTGTCCGCAGGACTTCCTGCGCCGCCCGCCACGCCCGCTCGTCGACCAGACGATTCTTGACGAGGCCGAGTTCTTCGGCGCGAGGGTTGAAGAGCACGACGTCGTGGAAACCGTCGACGACGGCGATGCCGCTTTCCGACGCCAACACGATCAGGTCCAGAACCTGAGACATCGTGAGCCCGGTCTGTTCGTCGGAGCGCTGACTCTGACGCGACGACAGCCTGGGGACCAGTACCCCGCCGACGAGGTAGCCGACCAAGCCGGCGACCACGACCAGCAGCACTGCAATCACGACACTCACGGCGCAATCGTACGTTCGCGCGAAGTGTCGGTTACGGCGGGTTCGGACGTTCCCGCCCGCGTAATCCGCCAGGTGGACGGCGTTGGTTCGTCGTTCATCTGTTGTTGGCCGAGGCCCCCCGAAAACACTGTTCGGGGGGCCTCGACGCACATCATCGGGTTGCTACTTTCCGCCCTGATTCGCCACCGCGGCGGCGCCGGCAGCTGCGGCCTCCGGATCCAGGTAGGTGCCGCCGGGATTGAGCGGCTTCAGGTTCTCGTCGAGGTCGTAACGCAGCGGGATTCCGGTCGGGATGTTCAGGCCCGCGATGTCCTCGTCCGAGATGCCGTCGAGGTGCTTGACCAATGCACGCAGCGAGTTGCCGTGCGCCGTGACCAGTACGTTCCGGCCGGCGAGCAGCTCCTGCGAGATGGTGTCCTCCCAGTACGGGATCAGACGCTTGACGACGTCGAGCAGGCACTCGGTCAAGGGAACCTCGTCGAGGTTCGCGTACCGGGGATCGGTGTCCTGGCTGTACTCGCTGCCGGCTTCGATGGCGGGCGGCGGGGTGTCGTAGCTACGACGCCAGAGCATGAACTGCTCGTTTCCGTACTCTTCCTTGGTCTGAGCCTTGTTCTTGCCCTGCAGAGCGCCGTAGTGGCGCTCGTTGAGACGCCAGTCGCGGACCACCGGGATCCAGTGGCGATCGGCGGCGTCGAGTGCGAGGTTGGCCGTGCTGATCGCGCGGCGGAGCAGAGATGTGTAGAGAACGTCAGGCAAGAGGTTGTGCTCGGCGAGCAGTTCGCCGGCGCGCTTGCCTTCGGCCATGCCCTTGTCTGTCAGGTGGACGTCCACCCAGCCGGTGAACAGATTGAGTGCATTCCATTCGCTCTCGCCGTGGCGGAGCAGGACCAGGGTTCCGATACTCATGGCGTTCATCCTGGCACGAGTACCGGAACCCTTCTTGATCAACCCTGTCTGGAAATCAGCTCGGAGCTACTTCCGCTGTTCGCAGATCCTTGCGGAGGATCTTTCCGGCCGCGGATTTCGGCACGGTGCTGATGAACGAGACCTGGCGGACCTTCTTGTGCGGTGAGACGCGCTCGGCGACGAACGAGATCACGTCGTCTTCGGTCAATTCGGCGCCGTCCTGGAGCACGACGAATGCCTTCGGAACCTCTTCGCCTTCGGCGTCGAGCACACCGATCACTGCAGCGTCGGCGATCTGCGGGTGTGTCAGAAGCAAAGCCTCGAGTTCCGCTGGGGGAACCTGGTAGCCCTTGTACTTGATCAGTTCCTTGAGGCGGTCGACGATCTTGACGACGCCGTCGCCGTCGACGGTCGCGATGTCACCGGTGTGCAGGTAACCGTCGTCGTCGAGGGTGTCCTTGGTGGCCTGGTCGTTGCCGAGGTAGCCGAGCATGATGTTCGGTCCCTTGCACCACAGTTCCCCGGGCTCGCTGACGCCGTCCGAGCCGAGCGCGGGGTACGCGACCTCTTCGCCCGTTCCCGGGTCGACGAGCTTGCATTCCATGTTGGCGATGGTCGGACCGCAGGTGTCGAGTGCGATGTCGTCACGATCGAACGGGATCGCATGCGAGACGGGGCTCATCTCGGACATGCCGTATCCCTGGCGCACATGGCAGTTCAAACGGTCCGCGACGGCCTTGCCGAGCGCCGCGTCGAGGGGGGCCGCGCCAGAGAAGATGGTGTGCACGCTCGACAGGTCGTACTGATCGACGAGCGGGTGCTTGGCCAGCGCGACGGCAACGGGCGGTGCGACGAAGATGTACGTCGACTTCTGCTCGGCGACGATCCGTAGGAACTCGACGAGATCGAACTTCGGCATCGTGATGAGGCTCGCGCGGCGGTAGAGCGCAGCGTTGAGCAGCACCGTCATGCCGTAGATGTGGAAGAACGGCAGGACCGCGAGGATCTTGTCGTCGGTCTCGATCCCCATCCGCGGAATGATCTGGCAGACGTTGGCCACGAGATTGCGATGGGTGAGCATGACGCCCTTGGGCCGGCCGGTGGTGCCCGACGAGTACGGCAGCACCGCGAGCTGGGTGGCCGGATCGAAGGAAACCTCGGGCGCCGCTGCGCCCTCACCGAGCAGATCTCGCAGCGACAGATGGCCTTCGGCGCCGTCGAGCACGAACACGTTCTCGGTCGGGATACCGACCAGCTCGGCGGCGGCCTTGGCCTGCGGCAGCAGCGGCGAGACGGTGAAGAGGAACTTGGCCTTGGAATCGGTGAGCTGCTTGGCGATGTCCTCGGCGGTGTAGAGCGCGTTGATCGTGGTCGCGACGCCACCGGCACGCAGGATGCCGTGGAAGACGGAACCGAAGGCCGGGACGTTGGGCGAATGGAGCCCGACGACGTCGCCGACGGCGAGTCCACGCGCTGCGAGAGCGCCTGCAACGCCGTTGATCTGCGCGATCAGCGAAGCATATGTGGTTACGGCGCCCGAACTGCCTTCGACGAATGCCGTCTTGTCGAGGTCTGCGGGGTCGGTGTTTCCGAACAGGAAGTCGTAGACGCTGAGGTTGGGGATTTCAACGTCGGGGAACGGACTCTTGAAGCTCACTGTGCTCCTCGAAAAGTTGCGCGGCGGGGTGGTGTGACCAACTTACTGTGACTCACGGGAACAGTATTATTCCGTGACGACAGTCACAAGTAAAGGCCACTTTACGTGACACATCCGCGATGTGTCTCACCCCGCTCGATCAGCTTTGCGCGGGCTCTTCCTCGATGAGGTGCTTGAACGGCTCGAGATTCGCCAGCGACTCACCACGCGACACCCGCCACGCCCACTCACGCTTGATCGACGAGGAGAAACCGAGTTCGAGGATGACGTTGAAATCGCCGTCGGCGACCTCGAGAACCTGACCGAGCACTCGGTCCAGTTCGTCGCCGGTCACGGCATGCTCGGCGATCTTGCCGACCAGGTAGATGTCCCCGACCTTGTCGAGTGTGTAGGCCACTCCGTACAGACGACGGTTGCGCTTGAGCAGGAACTTGTAAACGCCTTCGAAGTTCTCGTCCACCTTGCGGCACACGAAGGCCTCGACCCGCACGCCGTGATTACCGACGGTGAGCAGCGTCGACGTCTTGAGTTTGTGTTCGCCGGGAAGTTCGACGATGAAATGCGCGTCGTCTTTTCTGGTGAAGTCGAGTTCACGCTCCGTGAGAGCCTGCTCGATGGTGTCCGAAATGCTGCTCATGTACGCACCCCTCCGGTCCGGCGCAGACGCCACAGACCCCGCGCACGGCGGGGCGAGAAGTCGCTGGGACCGGTTCCGTTGTTGTAGTTGACTGCGGCTTTGCGATAACTCTCGAGCAAACCGTCCGCGGTGTGTTCCCACGAGAAATTCTCGGCGTGACGCGGTGCCTGCGCGGCGAGTTCGGCCAAGCGTTTCGGCGCTGTCACCAAGGATTCGAGAGCGCCGGCCCAGTCTTCGGTGCGGTGCCCTTGAACCAGCAGGCCGGTCTCACCGTTGCGTACGGCCACTCCCAGTCCGCCGACATCCGCGGCGATCACCGGGGTTCCGCAGGCCTGAGCTTCGATGGCTACCAATCCGAAGGACTCCGAATAGCTCGGCACCGCAACCAGATCCGAGGCGCGGTAGACATCGGCGAGACGCTGCGGCGCCTGCGGCGGCAAGAACGTCACCTGCGCTGTGATGCCCAGTGAGCGTGCCAGTTCGATCAACACGTCCGGCCGCGCGAGACCGGTTCCGGACGGCCCGCCGACAACGAGGATGCGCAGCGGCAACCCCGGGCGACGGCTGATCACCTCGGCTGCTGCGCGCAGCAGAACGTCCGGCGCTTTGAGCGGTTGGATGCGGCCGACGAAGGTCACGACGATCTCGCCCGGGTTCAACCCCAACGACGCGCGGGCGGAATCGCGATCGCCCGGTCGGTAGCGGGTGAGATCGGCGCCCGGAGCCACGACGTCGATACGCGTGGGATCTGCGCCGTACAACTCGTGCAGCGCTTTGGCTTCGTCGGTGGTGTTGGCGACCAGGCGATCGGACTCGGCGACTACTTGTTGCTCACCGATCTGACGTGCTGCGGGCTCGGGGGTGTCTCCCTCGGCCAGCGACAGATTCTTCACCGCCGCGAGGGTGTGGGCGGTATGTACGAGGGGCACGCCCCAGCGGTCGCGGGCCAGCCATCCGACCTGCCCGGACAACCAGTAGTGCGAATGAATCAGGCTGTAGTACCCGGGCTCGTGACGCGCTTCCTCCCGCAGAACTCCCGCGACGAAGGCACACAGTTGAGTCGGCAGATCTGCCTTGTCCAGTCCTTCGAAGGGACCGGCCGCGATGTTCCGAACCCGCACTCCGGGAGCGGCGTCCACCACGGGTGCGTCGGCCGAGGACGTCGCGCGGGTGAATATCTCCACCTCTACGCCACGTTTGGCGAGCTGAATGGCGGATTGCAGAACGTAGACGTTCATCCCACCCGCGTCACCGGTGCCGGGTTGCGCCAATGGCGAGGTGTGGACCGAGAGAACGGCCACCCGGCGAGGGCGCGAAATGTGCATGGGCGTCACCACTCCATACTGCCCCCTCACCGGGCGCGAACTCTAACCGAGGCTCGAGATGAAGGCTCGCACTTCGGACACGAATCGTGTCGGATCCTCCACGAACGGTCCGTGATTGCAGCCTTCCCAGTACGACGCCTGGGACTTGGGAATCAGTTCCTCGGCGTGCTTACCTGCGCTCACGTCGACGACGGAGTCCTCGGTTCCGTGCAGAACGAGGACCGGGATGTCGAGGTTGCGGAGCAACTCGTCGTGACCGACGGCACGGTTGAACAGTGCTGCGCGCACCCGTGGACGCGTCGAGAGGCTGTACCCGAACAAGGCCTGCGACGCTGCGCCCTTGCCCTCGGGTGGGCCGGTGAGCGCGTTGCCGAAGGCACCGAGAGCCCGGATCGCCTCGCGGGGATCTTCGGACATCGCGCCGGGAACCGCACTCCGCATCGCCGAGCCGACCTTGCCGCCCTTCTCACCGCGACCGATGCTGGTGATCGCACCGACCAGAACCGCACCCGCCACCGCACCGGTTCCGTGTGCTGCCAGGTAATCGCAGATCACCAGTCCGCCGTACGACCAGCCGAGCAGGATCGCGTTCTCGGTGACGTCTTCTGCCGCGAGAACGGCCGCGACGTCGCCGGCCCAGTTCGCGGAGTCGTCGTATCCGGATTCAGGCGCATCGGAGTAACCGTGGCCGCGCAGATCGACGGCGATCAGGCGGTAGTCCGCGGCGAGGTCCGCGAGGACCTGCTCACCCCAGCACTGCGACGACTGAGCCCAGCCGTGCAGCAGCACCAGCGGGGTCCCAACCGAATTTCCGGTTACTCGATAGACGATGGACGTGCCGTCGACGCTGACGGCTTCACGAATAGACATGCCGTCACGATAGAGGCTGCGACTGCGGCGCCGACGGCGAGCATGTAGGCCGACGGGACGCCGTAACGATCGATCAGCTGTCCGGCCAGCGCAGACCCGAGCGCCACGCCGACGCCGAGGCCGGTGACCGTCAGGGTCATTCCCTCCGTGAGCTTTTCCGGGGGGACGATCTGCTCGACCAAGGCCGTCGCGATGATGAGGGTCGGAGCAATGGTCGCGCCCGCGAGCACATATGCACCCGCCAGTGCGGCCACGTTGCCGACGAGGAGAAGGGGGACGCTGAGAACGGCGACCGCCGAGGACGCGATCATCAGCTGACCGCGCAGCGATCGCGCCGGGTGCATCGACCCGAAGATCAGTCCCGCGATTCCCGAACCGCCGGCGAACAGCGCAAGGACCAACGTCGCGGATCCCGGCGAATTCTGTTCCTCGGTGAACGCGATGGCACCGACGTCGATGACGCCGAAGATCGTTCCGAGCATCACCATGATCACGATGACGATCCACATCACGTGGTTACCGAGAACCGATCGTCCGCGGCCGGGTCGACGCGGGTGCACCTTCGGTTCGGTTCCACGTTGAATGACCAACAGCAAGGTCCCGGTCACCAGCAGAATCAGTCCCGCCAGCGGTCCCGCTTCGGGAAAGAGTCCGATACTCAGGCCCACCGAGATGACCGGGCCCGCCACGAAACAGAGTTCGTCCACCACCGATTCGAAGGCGAAGGCGGTGCGCAGCTGAGGTTTTCCGACGTAGATCGCGACCCACCTGGCGCGGATCATCGCCCCGATCGTCGGGGTGGCGCCACCGGGGACGACCAGAACGAAAAGCAGCCAGTCAGGAGCTTCCATCCGTACGGCGAGCAAGAGCGCCCCGATCGCGGTGACGCTCACGGCTGCGGCAATCGGCAGGACCGCTCGCTGCCCGAAGCGGTCGACCGCACGCGAGACGGCGGGCGCGATGATCGCCGACGACAGCGCGAAAACCGCGGCGAGCGCGCCGGCGAGCGCGTAGTCACCACGAAGTTGCGAGATCATCGTCACGATTCCGATGCCGATCATGGCGATCGGCAGCCTTGCGACAAATCCGGCGGCCGAGAAGGCGACCGATCCGGGGGCGGCAAAGATCTCGCGGTAGGCGCTCAACAGGCCTTTGTTGGTGGATTCGCTCATGTCAGCTTCTCGTGCACTGAACAAGGTTCACAGAGCCGAGGCCGACTCGACAAATCGTTTTCACTGTGCGCTCGGGTTGACCTGTCGGTAACTTGCCTTACGATTGCGCGAATGAGTGTCCTGGTGTGTTTCCACGCCCATCCCGATGACGAAGTTTTCACTACGGGTGGCGTGATGAGAATGGCCGCCGACGCAGGTCACCGCGTCGTAGTCGTCACCGCTACCGACGGTGCTCTCGGTGAATTCCCCGACGGCCTGTTGGACGAATACGAGACGTTGGCTCAGCGCCGCAGCCGTGAACTCGAGGCGTCCACCGACGCGTTGGGCGCCAATCGCGTCGTGTCCCTGCACTACCCGGATTCGGGGATGGTGGGTACGCCCGAGAACGAGAATCCGGAAGCGTTCTGCAACGTCGACGTCGAGAAGGCCGCCGAGCGTCTGGCCGAGGTACTTCGTGAAGAGAACGCCGATGTCCTGACCATCTACGACCCCAACGGCGGATACGGGCACCCGGATCATATCCAGGTCCACCACGTCGGCGTCCGGGCGGCCGAACTCGCAGGCACGCCGTTCGTCTACGAGGCGTCCACCAACCGCGATCACATGAAGATGCTGATGCAGGCCAACCCCGAGTGGACCGAGGAGGCGCAGCCGCCGGACATCGAATCGTTCGGGCTTCCGGCAGATCAACTCACCACCGCCGTCGACGTCAGTTCGGTGATCTCGTCCAAGCGCGCGGCCATGTACGCGCACGCAACGCAGGTCGGCGATTTCGGCCCGTTCCTCGAAATGCCGACGGAGCAGCTCGCCGCGGCATTCGGCACCGAGTGGTTCCGTCGCCGCAACGCGCCCGAGGGACTGTCCGAAACCGCCCTCCCCCTCTGAGCCACCTCCCTCGATAAACCGAAGTCCCGACGGAGGTTTCGGCGGCTCGTTACCATCGGTAGGCATGGACCTCGAACAACTTGTCGCGACCATGCCTTTTGCAGTTCACACCGGAATTCAGTTGGACAGCGCGGCACCCGAACAGGTTGTCGGCCATCTGGATTGGGACAGCCACCGCACCACCGCCGGCAGCGGAATGCACGGCGGCGCCTTGATGACGCTGGCAGACAGCGTCGGCGCCGTCTGTGCATTCCTCAATCTTCCGCCCGGTGCAAGCACTTCCACCACCAGTTCGTCGACCGTCTTCACACGCGGGGTCCGCAAGGGCACGGTCACCGCAACCGCCCGGCCACTGCATGCGGGGCGCAGCACCATCGCGGTCGTGACCGAGATTCGCGACGACGAAGGCCGCCTCGTCGCTCAGGTCACCGCATCACAGGCAGTACTGGGACCGTGAAACTTCCCGCGTACCGCGCTTCAGGCGCCACCCTGCCGTACGGCAATCTGCTTGCCTCCCATGACGTTGCAATGGAGGGTTACTTCTGGCGATTCACGATGCCAGGCAGCGGACGGGTGGTGATCGCGCTCGCCGGTATCAACAAGTCCGACAGTGGCAACTGGTCGACGCTCGGTCTCGCGGCGCATCCGGGCGGATTTCTCCGTACCGCCGAACATCCGCGTGGGTCGGCGGATCCCCGCACACTGGGGGCCTACGCCGACAACGTTTTCCGCGGTAACGCCGATCGACTGCAGGTCGATTTCGGCGACAGCCACCTCGACGTGCGGATCAGCAATCAGCGATTCTGGCCGCACCGCCGCTTCGGCGGATCGAGCTACTTCCAATCAGTTCCCGCGCTCAATCAGTACTGGCATCCGTGGCTGCTCGGCGGCCGGGTCGAGGGAAGCGCCGTCATCGACGGACAGAGCTGGGATCTCACCGGAGCGCAGGTGTACGGCGAGAAAAACTGGGGAAAGGGAGGATTCCCGGAATCCTGGTGGTGGGGACAGGCACAGGGGTTCACCGATCCTCGAGCCTGCGTGGCGTTTGCCGGCGGACAGGTCAGCGCCGGACCTCTGCGCACCGAAGTCACCGCCGTCGTTGCCGCGCTACCGGACGGAACGGTGTTGCGGCTGGGTAATCCTCTGACGTCACAGGTGGAGACGACGGTGTCCGACGATCGCTGGACGCTTCGGGGTTACAGCCGGAAGTGGAGCATCGACATCGACGGGACCGCACCCATCGCCGACGCACACATACTTCCTGTTCCGATACCTGCCGAGCGTCGAAACGTGCCAGGAGCGCTCGAGCATCTCGGTGGAACGATGTCGGTCATCGTCCGGCGACGCGGCACCATCGTCTGGAAGGACAGGTCACGGTTGGCTGCTCTCGAGCACGGCGGATTGGATCGGGCGCAGGCCGAACTCACTCGGCGGGAACAGCTCTCGCAAGATCGATGAGAGCGGAGGCCGCAGGATTCTTGCCGCCCGACGAACGCCAGACCAATTCCAGCCGAGATCGCGCCTCCGGTTCGAGATCGATCCGATGCAACTCCCCCACTGCCGACTCGGGAAGCACGGCCATTCCCAGCCCCTGCGCTGCCAATGAAACGATGATGCCGAGGTTGCTTGCCTCGAGCGCAACCGTCGGCGTGGTGCCGGCCGCGGCGCACGCGAAGTTCAGACACGTCCTGATACCGGTTCCCTCCGGCAGACAGATGACCGATCGCGTGGCGAGCTCGGCAAACGGTAGAGACGACACCTCGGCCAGCGGATGATCCGTTGCCACTCCGGCCACCAGTCGTTCGTCGGTGATCACCCTCGATTCGAGCCCTTCCGGCAGTTCGCCCGCCACCCCGATGACGGCTATGTCGAAGGTTCCGTCCAGCACTCCGGCAAGCAAGCTGCGCGAGTCGTCCTCGGACAGGGAGATGTCCAGACCGGGGTGTTTGTTGTGCAACCGACTGAGCAGGTCGGTCAGGTCGGCAGACGCGCATGCAGTGACCATCCCCACCGCTACCGAGCCCCGCACCAGTCCGTTCAGGGCGTCGACGACATCTCGGGTGCTCTGAACGGACGCAAGCACAGCGTGGGCATGTGGGAGGACAGCTCGCCCGGCCTCGGTCAGACGAACGGTTCGACCACTCCGATCGAGCAATTCCTGACCCAGCTCACGTTCCAGCCTTTTGACCTGCGCACTCACACCCGGCTGCGCTACGTGAAGCCGCTCGGCGGCGCGAGTGAAGTTGGCTTCCTCCACTACCGTGACGAAGTATTCGAGCTGCCGAAGTTCCATAACTGATAATTCTAGCTTCGAGACAAACTAGATCTTGGACTTATCGCCGGCGGACTCGCAAGATGGAGACATGACAACAACACATGAAGCTCAGAAGGCCGAAACCCCGGAAGACATCGCCCGATTGTTCGTCCAGTTCGCGAACGCCGGAGATGCAGACGCCGTCGCCGGACTCTACGAGGAAAACGCCGTGATGGCGTTTCCACCCGGGTCACTCACTGTGGGAAGGACGGCCATCCGAGACGTCATTTCTCAGATGCTGGCCGCAGCACCGACATTCACCGTCGAGGAAGCGCTACCCACGGTAATCAGCGGCGACCTCGCCATGACCTCGACCAAACCTTCCGACGGGACCGGCGGACGTACTCAGGTGGCACGCCGCCAGCCCGACGGTTCGTGGTTGCGGGTGCTCGATCGTCCGGAACTCTGACTGCCCTCTTCGCAGTCAGATGGCCGAAGCACGCCGCATTGCCGCCGCAGGATCGGCGAACAAGGAACTCAGCGACACGACGGTGGACGCGTATTCCTGAACCCGATTGCCGAACCCGGTAATCCGAATGTCCTTACGCTCCAACGAGGATGCCGTCGAGAAGGCCTCGGCGACGTGCGGCACGCCGGCCGGGTAGTCGGTGAAGGCCTGGCCGCCGAGGATCACCCGATCCGGATTGAACAGGTCACGCAACATCGCCACCGTTCGCCCGAGGACGCGTGCTCGATCAACCAGAAGTTCGTGCGCCGGAATGGAACCCGCCGACGCAGCACGGTAGACATCCGCGATCGTCACACGCTCACTGCCCTGGATCACTGCGCCCGAAGACAGTGCCTGCGCGACGACAGCGCGGTCGCTGATCGTCGCTTCCAGGCAACCCACCGCACCGCAGGTGCACCGTGCCGACGAACCGGTGGGGAGGTGTGCGATCGAGCCTGGCCCACTGGACGGCGTGTGCACTCGCCCTTCGAAAGTGATTGCGATACCGGCAGTTTCGCGGGCATAGAAGTAGAGCCCGGTGGTTCCCGGCGTCGGGGCCTCGGCGCGGTCGGTGCTGAGCAGAAGTTCCGACGCCGCCATCGCCTCGACGTGGGCGGCGACCGAAACGGGAAGGTCCAAGCCGGCTCCGATGATGGATCCGACCTTGGCGCCCTTCCAGCCCAGGCGCGCGTGGTCGACTACACCCGTAGCCGAATCGACGCGACCGCCGATGGCCACCCCGACCGCGAGCGGACGACGCTTGTGCCACCGCGAGGCGAACGATTTGGCCGAGCGCGCAATGGTGGCAAGCGCGACAGCGGAATTGGTGGCGGGCGTCGGGATCTCGACGGCGCCGAGCACCTTGCCACGAATGTCGCTGGCGATGATGCTGGTGACGACGGCACCGATGTGGATGCCGACGGTCAGGTACGGCTCGTGATTGACCTCGAACGGAACTCGCGGACGCCCAATGGCGCCGGAAGCTGTCAGGTCTGCGCGTTCGCGCAGGATCCCCAGGTCCAGCAGGCTCGTGACCTGCCGGTTCACGGTCGCAATACTCAGCCCGGACGCTTTGGCCGCGGTATCGCGAGAGAGCGGTCCGCGGGATCGAGCAATGCGCAACACCGTCGCGGACGGACCGTCGGCAATGCGCAGCTCCGGCGCAACTATCTGGGTTCGGGTCCGGGTTCCCGAGAGCGCGGTTCGCGATCGGATGTTCGGAATGGCGGAAATTGTGGGTGTCGACATGGCTGTCCCTTGCAGAAGGAGGAGAAGGCGCACATCTCTGTCGACCGAGAACTCAGCGTTTCCACTGGTCATACGAAGAAATAGACAGAAAAGGCGCAGAAATTAGCTGCAGAAAGAACGGCGGCGACAACACAGCTCTCGCGCCAGAGGCAGACGCGAACCAAGCGCAGCGGTCACATAGGTGACCCGCAAAGCGGCAGGCTGGTCGGTCGACATGGCTCCAAAAGTAGCAGCTTCACCGAGATTCACAAATCAGGTGCGGTAACGATCACACTGAACGCAACCCTGTCGTGGCGAAATCTCGCGTGTTTGGGTGGGCACACTCCCCACGAAAGGTGCACCATGTCTACAGCTTTCGCCAAGCCGACTCTCACGAACACGGCATCAACGAACGGGGTGGCTGCTGACGCCGCTCGCGGCACTGTCACCACCCTCGGCGCGCATATCGGCGCCCGAATCGACGGAATCACTCTCGGCGGGCACCTCGACCCGGCGACGATCTCACTCATCCGACAGGCCCTTCTCGAGCACAAGGTGATCTTCTTCCGCGGGCAGGACCACCTCGACAACGATTCGCAGTACGAGTTCGCCCAGCTACTGGGCACCCCGACCACTGCCCACCCCACGGTGAAGTCGCACGGCGCAAAAGTTCTGCCCATCGATTCGGACCTGGGCAAGGCCAACAGCTGGCACACCGACGTCACCTTCGTCGATCGCATCCCCAAGGCCTCGATCCTGCGCGCGGTGCAGCTCCCCGAGTACGGCGGTTCCACCACGTGGGCGTCGGGGGTAGCCGCGTACAACGGACTGCCGGATCCGCTCAAGGCACTCGCGGAGAACCTCTGGGCCCGTCACACGAACGTCTACGACTACGCGGCCACCAGCGCCGAGCGGCTCACCGAAGATCGCACGGCCGCCTACCGCGAGGAGTTCCAGTCCACGTACTTCGAGACGGAACACCCGGTGGTGCGTGTACACCCCGAAACCGGAGAGCGCACGCTCGTCCTCGGACATTTTGTCAAGAACTTCGTCGGGTTGAGCACCGAACAGTCGAACGGTGTGTTCAAACTCTTGCAGGACCACGCCATCAAGCTCGAGTACACGACGCGATGGAACTGGGCGGCGGGTGACGTCGCGATCTGGGACAACCGCGCCACCCAGCATTACGCGATCGCCGACTACGACGACCAGTACCGCCGTCTGGAGCGCATCACACTTGCCGGTGACATTCCGGTCAACATCCACGGGGAACGAAGCCGGAGCATAGCCGGCGACGCTTCCGAATACTCGGTTATCGAAGGTGCCTCGACCAACTCATGACGCACGCAGATTCCGCCCTTCCGCCGCACGCGCGCGGCTACGAAGGCTTCGAGGGTCGAATCGGCCGCACTGCAGCCGATTCGACCCCGTCGTGGCCCACCGCCACGGCCCCGGCCCCCGGCTCACCCAACATCGTCGTGGTTCTGATCGACGACATGGGATACAGCGACATCGGGCCGTTCGGCTCCGAGATCGAGACTCCGACCCTCGATCGCCTTGCCGCGCAGGGTATTCGAATGACCAACTATCACACGACGCCCCTCTGCTCGCCGTCGCGCGCCGCTCTTCTCACCGGCCTCAATCCGCACCGCGCCGGATACGGATTCGTCGCCAACGCCGATCCGGGATACCCCGGACTGCGCCTGGAATTGGCCGACGACGTACAGACACTCCCCGAAATCCTCCGCGGCGCAGGCTATGCCACCTATGCGGTGGGCAAGTGGCATCTCGTGCGCGACGCAAACCTCGCCCCCGGACGAAGTCGTGACTCCTGGCCGACTCAGCGCGGATTCGATCGCTACTACGGCTCTCTCGAAGGACTGAACTCCTTCTACTACCCCAATCAACTGATCTCCGACAATTCAGTGGTCGACGTCGACGAGTATCCCGAGGGCTACTACCTCACCGACGATCTGACCGACAAGGCCGTCGGGTACATCAAGGACCTTCGCGCCCACGATCAGGACAAGCCGTTCTTCCTTTACTTCGCACACGTCGCCATGCACGGACCGTTGCAGGCCAAACCCGCCGATCAAGCGAAATACCGCGGTCGCTACGACGAGGGCTGGGATCGAATCCGCGAGTCGCGGTTCGCCTCTCAGCTACTGCAGGGACTCTTTCCGGAGGGGACACGACAGGCACCGCGTAACTCCGAACCCGGGTTCGACGTGCCCGAATGGGATTCGCTCACGCCGGAGGTGCGGTCTCGGTTCGCCCGCTACATGGAGGTGTACGCGGCGATGGTCGACTCGATCGATCAGAGCGTCGGACGCATCGTCGACACCCTGGACGAACTGGGCGAACTCGACAACACGATCATCGTCTTCACCTCGGACAACGGCGGCACCGCCGAGGGCGGTTCGGACGGGACTCGAAGCTACTTCGCGCAGTTCGCGCATATCCAGGATCCAGACTGGGTCGGCGATGTCCCCCACGACGAATCCCTCATCGGCGGACCTGAATTGGGCGTGCACTATCCACGTGGATGGGGGCAGACGTCCAACACCCCCTTCCGGTTCTACAAAGGGCAATCCTTTGCCGGTGGAATCCGTGTTCCCTTCCTCCTGTCCTGGCCCGCGGGACTGAAACCCGAAGCGGGCGACAACGGGATCCGCGACCAGTTCGCGTATGTCACCGACCTGACGCCGACGCTTCTCGAACTGGCCGGAATCGAAACCCCCACCGTGCGAAACGGGCTGCCTGTCAAGGAGTTCGACGGCGCGTCGAGCGCGCCGGTTCTGCGTTCACCCACCGCTCCGAGTACCCACACCGAGCAGTACACCGAGGTGACCGGAATCCGCGGCTACTACAAGGACGGATGGAAACTGCTGGCGCTCGCTCCAGCTGACATCGACAAACCGCACTGGCAATTGTTCGACGTCCGAACCGACCCGACCGAGCTCGACGACCTCGCATCACGGTTTCCCGACAAAGTTCGCGAACTCGCCGAGGCCTGGGACCACTCGGCGTGGGCGAACACCGTGTTTCCTCTACTGGGCAATACCGTCGGCGCGGTTCGCCGTCCGGAGGAGGAGGCACTCTCACGCCCGGTGCGTCTACTTGCGGGAACGCCCCCACTGGAGCGCTACCGCTCATCCAAACTGATCGGGTTCCGTGACTTCGACATCACGATCGAACTCGACGGTTACCGCGAAGGCGACGCCGGCGTCCTTGTCGCCCATGGGGATCCACAAGGTGGATATCTTCTCTACGTCGAGGACGGCAACCTGCATCTCGGATACAACGCCTTCGGTTCCTACTCCGTGGTCGATGCGGGGCCATTGCCGGTCGGCACCAAGCGAATCGACGTGTCCGTGGCGGTGTTACCGCGGTTGCGTTGGGATCTCCACGTCAGCGTCGACGGCATTCACGCGGGCCAACTGCTCGGGCAAGTACAACTGGTCGGGATGGCGCCGTGGACCGGCATCTCGGTCGGGGTCGACGCCAGAGGACCTGTGTCGTGGGAAGTACGACGGCGCCACGGACCATTCCGGTACAGCGGGGCGCTGCGCGCCGTCACCTACACCCCCGGCCCGGTCAAGGTACCGCGTCGTCACATTGAATCCATCGAACGGGAAGCAGAGTATGCCGCCGACTAGCCCTACGATTGCGTCATGACCATTTCTTCCGATGCCCGCATCGCCGTAGTCACCGGAGCCAGCTCCGGAATCGGTGAGGCCACCGCCCGCACCCTGGCAGCTCAGGGATTCCACGTCGTGATCGGTGCTCGCCGCGTCGATCGTCTCGAGAAGATCGCCGAGGAGATCGGTGGTACCGCGCTCGAACTCGACGTCACCGACGAGGATTCCGTCGACGCATTTGCCGCCGTGGTCCCCCGTGTCGACGTGCTGGTCAACAACGCCGGTGGCGCGAAGGGCCTGGCGACGGTCCTGGACGCCGATCTGGACGACTGGCGATGGATGTGGGAGACCAATGTCCTGGGCACGTTGCGTGTGACGAAAGCACTGCTGCCCAAGCTGATCGATTCGGGTGACGGTCTGGTCGTGACCATCACCTCGGTAGCGGCGCTGGAGGCATACGACAACGGTTCGGGCTACACCACCGCCAAGCACGCTCAAGCCGTCCTTCATCGGACATTGCGCGGTGAACTCTTGGGTAAGCCCGTTCGTCTGACCGAAATCGCGCCCGGAGCAGTGGAGACCGAATTCTCACTCGTCCGGTTCGAAGGTGATCAGGACAAGGCCGACAAGGTGTACGAGGGAATCACACCGTTGGTGGCGCAGGACATCGCCGAGATCATCGGTTTCGTCGCGTCCAGGCCGTCACACGTGAACCTCGATCAGATCGTCGTCAAGCCGCGGGATCAGGCAAGCCCCGGTCGGTTCCACCGCACCACCAGCTAGTTCGAACAACTCTGGCTAACCAGTCCGAATCGCCCGGTGCAGGACGAGGCCGAGATTGCGTGCAATCTCGGCCTCCGTCATTTCCGCGGAAGCGCTGCGGGCAGTCACTGTTTCACCGGCGGTGATGATGTACCGACCGTCACCGGCATAGTCGTACCAGTGGAAAGTCATGCCGTCGTCGGTCGGCCTGCTGTCGACGGCTCCGCCCGGATATACAGTGACTTCACCGATCGAGGTCCGCTCTCGGCCGAAGAACCTGCTCACTTCCTCACTCGCTCGCGCACCGTCGACACTGCGCAGAAAACCCTGTTTACCACTAGGTTTCGACGTTTCGATGCTCACCCCACGCTCCGATCCGGCGGGGCAGGTCGGCAGGTGATCGACGAGCATCCGTGGAATTGCCGATGGCCGTGCCACGGTGAGAACCACGTCGGAGCCACAGTCGACAGTCCTGCCGGGCAGTTGAGCCAGGAGCACACCCAGGTCGCCGGCGACAGCACCGTGCAATCGCGTCGCCGTGCTCATTCTCTGTCCGTGAAAACCGGAAACCTCCACGCGAGCATCAGGATTCGCAAGAACACCGAGAACGTGATGCAGCCGATCGTCGAGTACGCAAGACAGGTGCGCTCCCGCTCGACGACGCTGCGCTGTCAGCTCGTCCATGGTTTCGGCCGCCGGACGAAATCGCAGCGGGTACGGGAGTCGGTCGCGTCCGATCGCTTCCCAGAGGATCGAGAATTCGAGGCCGGTGAACTGCCACCGCGTGGTCGTCATTCGCCCAACACCGCCGGAGAGACCATGGGCAGGTCGCCGATCAGGGCGTTGCCGTTCTCGACCGTGACGAGGTAGCCGGGGGTGTCGTGAACGTTGTCTTCGTCGTGTCCTTGTCCGCGTCCCGGTGCCATGCCGCCGACGCCACCCATCGCGCCCCGACCGCTCTGCGCGCCCGACGCCGAGGTACCGCCAGTTCCGTTGACGCCCCCACGTCCGCCACCGGCGAGGCCGCCGGAGCCGCCGGAGCCGCCAGGCCCGAGAGCGCCACCTCCGGTTCCGACAGGCCCGAAGCCGCCGGTACCGATTCCACCTGCGGAACCACCACCCGAACCGCTACCCATGAGGCCTGAAGGCACTCCGGAACCGAGCTGGGCACCATTCGGAGTTGCACCTGCCAGGCCACCTGGCAATGCACCGGACGGCAGTGGGCCGGCATGTGCCGCGGCAGTCCCGGCCGGGCCGGAATCGTTTGCGAACCGGGCAGCATCGGCACCCGAATTCCCTTGAGCATCAACGCCGCTACGGTTGTCACCACGTTCGGAAGCGGTGCCGGATGGGTTCTGACCGGAACCGTCTCCGGCCGGGTTTGCACCGCCGAGGTCTCCACCGTCCGCTCCTCCACCAACTCCGCCACCCGATGTAAATGGCGCGCCGAGTCCGTTCCCCGAACCCGACGTGTTCCCGCCGCCGGAACCACCGCCACCGAATGCGCCGCCCCCAGCCCCTCCACTGCCGGTGACCAGATTGAACGCGGCCGGGAGGATGGGCACCTGGTCGTCCGCACGCTTCATGTACGGCAGATACACGTCCTTCATCACCTGACGCGCTTGACGTTCGGCTTCTTCCGCTTCGTATTGGGCCTGCTTCCACGTAGCCCCGGGAACCATGCTGAGGATCATCTCGACCGTCGAGGCGCCGTCGGGTGCCGGAATCGAGCGTTTGGCCTCGTGGAGTGCGATCTTCGCCTCCTCGATCTTGTTCGAGATCAGGTCGACCCGCACCTTCAGCTCACCCGCATCTGCCGAGTAGGCCAGCACGGCTTCCAACGCCGCCGAGCCGCCCCGCCCCTGCCAGCCTTCGGTGATCGCGCCGTTCACATCGCTCCGGAACTTCCCGATGCCGGCTTCCACCCGACCGGCAATTGCCTTCCAGGCCTCGCCGATTGCGCTCAGGGTTGCCGGATCCATCTCGTTGACGTGATCGAAGATTTCGGAGTGCGACATCGCGTCGAACGGATCGTCGTCCACGATTGCATGTTCGCTGTACTGCAGCGACGAGGTCTGAGCGGAGAGGGCATCGCGCTCGCCCCAGGCCCGTGCGCGCTCCGCATCGGCGTCAGCAGTCGCAGCAGCCATCTCGTCGTCGAACGCTCCGCGGTCGTCGGTCACGGATTGAACCAGAGCAGATGTAGCGATTGCGCTCGCGATGGGAGTGCCGACAACCGGCAATGCCGCCACGCCGGGAGGCACGGCCCGCGTCGCTTCGGAGATCCTTCCCAGCACGTCTTCCAGAAATGGAATGCCCACCGCTGTCCCCCTGAAGTCGAAGATCCCCGTCAGACTCCCCGAGCCGACAGCACTTACCTGTACTGACGGATGCAGAGCACGGACGGTTCCCTTCGTCCACCGATTTCTCGGTTCACAGCAGGAGAAATCTAAGCCAGTGCAGACATCGACTTCCAGGTCGGCAGATCTATCGCCCAGTCGTAGATGTCGCCGTCCGCAGGAGACAGGTCGATCGACGTGCCGGTCACCTCGACGGGGTCACCGTAGAGAGCCGTTCCGAAGTACTCCTGCGCGTCGGACGTCGACAGATTGATGCAACCGTTCGTGACGTTCGACGAGCCCTGCACCCCGGTGGTTTCAGGATTGGCGTGGATGAATTCGCCGTTGTTGGAGATGCGCACCGCCCAACGCTCACGCACGTTCTCGTAGAACGGCGGATTGGACATCATGAAGTCTTCGTACTTCTCCGTCACCATGTGAATGCCGCTGCGCGTGACGTTTCGAGGTTCGTTTCCCTCGCCGTAGCTGACGGGAATGTCCATGATCGTCTGACCGTCGCGCACCACCTGCATGCGGTGGCTCGGCGCGTTCGCCTTGACGATCTGGCTACGACCGATCGTGAAGTCGAGCGTGAGATCCTGGTCACCGAAGGCGCCACCGCCGTAGTTCAGGCCGTAGAGCTTGGCGTCCAGATGGACAGTTGTGCCCGGCACCCAGTAATCGGCCGGACGCCAATGGGCCCGTGATCCGCCGTTGTCGTCGGCCAGCCATGCCCACGATCCGGCGGTGGGCGGCACGGTGGTCACGACAAGCGCCTTCTCGACGGCCGCCTTGTCGACGACGGAGTTGTCGAACTGCAACGTGATCGGTGCCGCGATACCAACTTCCTGGCCGTCGGCGATGTTGAGGGTGGCGCCGGTGGTCGACTCCGGGGCAACCGTCGTGAAGCTCCCCTGAACCGGCACCGCTTTGCCGTCGGTTCCGGTTGCCGCACCCGACCACGAATACGTGGTGCCGTAGCCGAGTGCCTCACTGACGGTGAAGGTTGTCTTGTCAGGCGACAGTTGCCCGGCGACGGCCTTACCGGCCGCGTTGCTGAGATTGACGTCCGACAGTGTTCCCTGGGTCACCGCTACCGAGACGGGAGCTACCGGGCTGACGTCTTTGGTGCCTGGTGCGGGCGTCGACACCACGGTCGCGACCGGGGCCGGTTCGGCGGCGGCCGCGCCGCCCTGTCCGTCCTTGCCGCCGATCGTGCAGCCGACTACGGCCACCATCACAGCGAGTAAAACAGCTACCAACGCAACAAGACGCGAACGACTTCTCCGACCACCCAGCTCATGCACTTCAACAGGCTACCTGCGGGCTCTGTCAGGAATCAGATGGTGCAGCCCACAGTTACCGGTTCCGGTTCCAGCCGGACGCCGAACGCGGCCTCGACGCCGTCGCGCACTG
Source organism: Rhodococcus sp. IEGM 1306 (assembly GCF_036541985.1). Lineage (NCBI taxonomy): Bacteria > Bacillati > Actinomycetota > Actinomycetes > Mycobacteriales > Nocardiaceae > Rhodococcus > Rhodococcus sp. IEGM 1306. The sequence continues at coordinate 355,873 of NZ_JAZHFF010000004.1, read as the reverse complement.
TCTGCGCGAGCGAGACCACATCCGCACTTGTTGCGGACCCTCTGTTGGTCAACGCCAAGGTGTGTTTGGTCGACAGCCTGGCCGGTGCATCTTCGCCGGGATAACCCTTCGAGAATCCGGCCCGTTCGATCAACCATCCGGCCGAGAGCTTGGTTCCACCACTGCCGGGGAACTGTGGCACGGTGACGTCTCCGAGCTGTTCGGTGATGGCCCCGAGCACAGCAGGCAGCTCCGCCTCCGGCACCACGGGGTTGGTGAAGAAGGAACCCGCGCTCCAGGTGTCGTGGTCGAACGGATCGAGGACCATCGCCTTACCGGTCCGCAACTCCAGAACTGCCTCGCGGACCTGCGACGCAGGCAACCGCGCGCCTTCCTCGGCGCCGAGTGCAGTGAACAGTTCGCGGTACGCGAGCGGGGCGCTCAATCCGTCGGTCGACGCGTCGAATTCGACGGCCAGAACCAGTGCTGCATCCGAATGCTTGAGAACGCTCGACCGATAACCCAATTCGAGTGTCGACGGTTCGACCCACGACACTTCCCCGCTGCGTCGGTCGAGCAATTGAACCTGCCGGAGCCGCGAGCCAACCTCGACGCCGTACGCGCCGACGTTCTGCACCGGCGTCGCACCGGTCGAGCCCGGAATCCCGGACAGACATTCGAGGCCGCCCAGTTCCGCGGCGACGGATTGGCCGACTACTTCGTCCCACACTGCGCCCGCTTCGGCGACGACGCGGTCCGTGTCGAGGCTCACGGTGGTGTTGGCCACACGAACGACAACTCCGTCGAATCCCGCGTCGGAGATCACGAGATTGGACCCGCCGGCGAGAATCAGCGTCGGGATCTGCTCGCGATCGAGCAGCGTCACGACGTCGATCAACGACTGCGTCGTCGGGCATTCGGCGAGCAGCCGCGCCGGTCCCCCGATTCGGAGCGTCGTCAATCCCGACAAGTCAACGTTCTCGGACACGAAAGCGCCTGATTCCACGACGCGTCTGCCAATGGTTACGTCCCACACATCGATAAACGGTAGCCTCCACAATCGTGAGCCGTCGCATCGAGCATTCGTCGAAGTACACAGTCCCCGCCGAGAAGGTCCATGAGGCGGTGACCTCCGAGCAGTACTGGCGCGACCGAATCGTCGCTGTCGGCGGTCCCGGCGCAACGATCGAAGAGCTGACCGTGCGCGACGAGACCGTCGCGGTCACGATGTCGCAGATCATTGCCGCCGAACACCTCCCGAGCATGGTGTCGAAGGTTGTCAACGGCGACATCGTCATCAAACGCAGCGAAACGATGGCGCCGTTCAAGGACGGCAAGGCCACCGGCACCTTCTCCGCCCACGTCGACGGCGTTCCCGCCCGTATCGAGGGCACTCAGGTCCTGACGGGTGACGAGAACTCCGCCACTCTCGAGATCGACGGTGAGGTCGAGGTCAAGATCCCGTTCCTCGGCGGAAAGATCGAAAGCGCGATTGTCGACGAGGTTGTCCGGCTCATCCAGGCCGAGCAGGACTTCACCCGGGAGTGGATCGCGAAGTAATTCGCTGCGGGCGGCGACAGTTTGTCGATACAGCCAATTTGCCTTGTCACAGCGCGTAACCGGTATTCTTTCCGATCATGGCTCGCCGCATCGACTACTCCGCCCGCTATCAGCACTCCCCCGAGCAGGTCTACGCGGCGCTGGCGGACCGCTCGTACTGGGAGGCCCGCGTCGACGAGATGCGCAAGCATTCCGAGAACCATGTCGAACATTTCGAGGTCACCGATTCCGGAATCGATCTCGTGCTCCACCACATTCTTCCGCGTACCGATTTGCCGGACATCGCACAGACTGTGATGAAGAAGGACCTGGTCATCACCCGTAAGGAGTCGTACGGCGCCTTCGGTGACACCGTGACCGGCACATACGAGGCTTCGATCCCGGCCGGTCCGGGAAGTCTGTCCGGAACCATGGAGTTGTTCGCCACCGATACCGGGTCCACGCTACGAACCACGTCCGAGGCCAAGGTATTCATACCGTTCATCGGCGCGAAGTTGGAACAGCTCATGCTCATCAACCTCGTCGATCTGTTCCGCACCGAAGCTCAGGTCACGGCGACCTGGCTCGCCGCTCGCTGAAGCCGTCGTGAAGAAGGCTCCACCCCCGAAGATCGAGGGGGTCATCACCCGTGGCACGACGGGGATCAACCGACTACGCCGTAGTGACCGGTGGATCGTCCACAACCGGACGATTGCGCATGCCCTGAACAACGCAGCCGATCCGTTGATCGTCGACCTCGGATACGGAGCGAGGCCGGACACCACCTTCGAGATGGCAAGCCGCCTCACCGCTGTCCGGCGGGATCGACGCGTCATCGGCCTCGAGATCGACCCTGCCCGCGTGGTCGAGAGTCGTGACGGTGTCAGCTTCGCCCGTGGTGGATTCGAACTGGCCGGTCTCACACCCGTTTTCGTACGCGCCTTCAACGTGCTCCGGCAGTACCCGGAGGACGCCGTGGGTTCGGCCTGGTCGCACATCCAGTCCGGCCTCGCACCAGGCGGACTGCTACTCGACGGAACCTGCGACGAACTCGGGAGGCGTTGCGCCTGGGTGCTTCTCGACGCCGATCGTCCCTTGACCCTGACACTGGCATGGGATCCCTTCGACATCGATCGCCCTTCCGACATCGCCGAACGTCTCCCGAAGGCCCTCATCCACCGCAACGTTCCGGGCGAGCCGATCCATGCACTGCTCAGCGCTGCCGATCGAGCCTGGGCAACTGCCGCGCCGCACGCCTCCTTCGGCCCTCGCCACCGCTGGGCCGCTGCCTTGGAGATTCTTCGGGCGCAGGGAATTCCCGTTCAACCGGCGCGACGTCGCCTTCGCGACTGCATCTTGACGGTGCCCTGGCATGTGGTGGCGCCGAACCCCTGAAGTCGCCGACGTGAAACGCCCCGCCGCGGAGGTTCTCTCCGCGGCGGGGCGTCTTCGTGCAAGCGTCGGGCTAGGACCCGAAGATGTTTTCCAGGCTTCCGAGCGAACCGGTCGAACTGCCGCCGTTGCCGGGCTCTCCGCCGTCGGACTCTGCCGTGACCTTGACAGTGACTGCAGTCTGGGTCTCGGAACCGAGGTAGCCGTCGGTTCCGCTGAACACCGCGGTGATTCGGCGATCACCGAGTTCGGTGAAGGTATGCGAGAGCGTGGCCTTGCCGTTCACTACCGCAACCGGTCCGCCGATCGGGGTGGTTCCGTCCATGAACTGGACCGTTCCCGCACTGAGCGTAGGAACAACTGCCGCAACAAGATCGACCTTCGCGCCCTTGACCGCTGACGTCGGAGCGCTCACGGTGATGGACGTTTCCTGATCCTCCGCAGCCGGAGCTGTGACCGAAACCGTTTGCGCGGCCGAGGTAGAGGTGAGAAATCCTGCTGCACCCGAGTACACCGCCGTGATGTCGTGAGTGCCAACGCTCGCGAACTCGTGCATGATCGACGCTTTGCCGTCTACGACCGGCACCGCCGAGCCGAGATTGCCCGAGCCGTCCTTGAACTGCACCGTGCCACCCACCGGCGACGGAGTGACCGTCACGGAGAGACCCACTGCCGTACCGGTTTTCGCATCCGCCGGAACTGTCAAGACCGTCTGGGTCTGCTGGTCGGTGGGAGCCGGCGCCTTGACGTTCACAGTCTGGGTGTTCGACGTCGACCCCAGGTAGTTGCCCGAACCCGAGAATACTGCGGTGATGCTGTACTCGCCCGCCACGTTGAAGGTCGGCATGGTTGTCGCCTTACCCGCGGCGTCCACGGGAACCGAGGGGCCCAGATCCCTGCCACCTTCCTTGAACTGCACGGTGCCACCTGCAGCACCGGTAGAGACCGAGGCAGTGAACGACAATGCCTCTCCGGTCGAAGCGGTCGACGGACCGACGAGAGTGGTCGTGGTGTTCTCCTCGACCACCACCGGAGCGACCGTCAAAGCATGCGGCGCTGACGTCGAGGTTTGGTAGACGCCGGAACCGGAGTACACCGCCACGATCGAATGTGCGCCTTCTGCATAGGAATTCGCCAGTGACGCCTTGCCGTTGGCGTCGACCGCAACAGCGCCGCCGAGGTCGGTTGCACCGTCCTTGAACTGCACCGTTCCACCCGCCGGGACAGGAGAGACCGAAGCTTCGAGGGTTACGGACTCACCTGCGACCGCACTCGCGGGACCGGTAATCGTGGTGGCGGTGTTCTTGTCGGCTTCGGACACGACGACGTCGATTGCCGACGACGTGGAGGTCGCTACTTTGGCATTACCGAGATATTTGGCCGTTACGCTGTGCGTCCGGACGTCAGCAGCTGTCCAGGCAAGTGTTGCAACACCATTGGAAAGAGCGCCCGCACCGATCTTGGTGGCACCGTCGAAGAACTCCACCGAATCACCGTCAGCACCACCGGTCACCGTCGCACTCAAAGACACCGACTGCCCCACCTGAGCGCCGCCGACGGGCGCAAGTGCCGTCGTCGATACGTTCTTCGACACCGTCACCGCCGGGCCCTTGTTCTGGAAATCTGAACTCGTCACCGATGCGTTGTAGTGCACCGAGGTATCCAACGGCACGTCCCGCGCGCAATCGGCGCCCACCGTGTACTTGAACTCGAAAGTCTTCGAGTCGTTGTTATACAGCGGCCACTCTGTCAGTGACCCCTTCACACGAACAAAATCAGCACCCTTGGACTCGACACTCCGCGCCGAACCGTTCACCTTTGCCGAACCCTCGACGTACGTCAGACACGTCGGATGAACATCCTTGATCGCGTACAGGTAATCCACGACGATGTTTTTTCGCTTGAACACAGTCTTCACGGTGATCGTCTCACCCTCGGACGGAGTCACATTGCTGATGGTCCGCGTGTATTCGTAGTTGTTCGCATTCCACGTCAACGAACCTGGTGTCTCTGGTGCAGCTCCTGCGATACCGACACCCGCAACCACGGCAAAACCCGCAGAAACAGCAAACACACTCAAACCTGCAACTGCACGACGTGCAGAACCTACAGACATAGATTTTCCTTCTCGAGAAGTGAGGGATATGGGTGATGCCCCACCACCTGAAGCGGGCGGGGCATCACCGGGTATCGATTGCTAGGAGCCGAAGATGTTGCCGAGGCTGCCGAGCGAACCGGTGCCGTTTCCTGGTTCTTCACCGTCGACCGGTGCGGCGATCTGGACGGAGACCTGATCGGAGGATGCCGTCACCGTGCCGGCGCCCGAGTACTCCGCCGCGACAATTCGCTGCCCCTGAGTTGACGGCTTCCACGAGATGCTGGCTTTTCCGGAGGAGTCGACCGTCGCCGTGCCGATGACGGTCTCGCCGTCCTTGAAAGTGACTGTGCCACCGGCATTTGCAGGACTGATCTGAGCGGAGATCGTCTGTGCAACGCCGACCTGCCCCGCCGCTACGCTGAGATCTGTTGTGGAGCTTGTTGTTCCGGCGGGCTGTTCGGCAACTGTCACATTCGTGGTGGTGCTCGATCCGGTGACGCCGGATCGGCCGGCAAACACAGCCTCGACGGTCTGCGCACCTGCAGCCGTCGGAACCCAGGCATACGTCGCTTCACCGTTGCCCGCCACCGGCACCGAAGCAAGCACTGTTCCGCCGACCTTGAACGTGACCGTTCCGCCGGTGCCCGACGCGGACACAGTCGCTTTGAGAGTGGTCGACTTGCCGACCTGCGCGCCCGAGATCGGCGCCAGAGTGGTGCTGGACTGAGCATCGGCCTGCGAAACGTTCACATTCACCGGTGCCGAAGCGGAACCGACTGCGCGCGCCGTGTCGGCGAACTTCGCTGTGATCGAGTGGTCTCCACGGGTGGTCGGCGTCCAGGCAAGTGTTGCAACACCATTGGCAAGAGTGCCCGCACCGATCTTGGAACCGGCGTCGAAGAACTCCACCTGATCACCGTCGGCACCACCAGTCACCGTCGCACTCAGCGCAACAGACTGCCCCACCTGAGCGCCACCGACCCCAGCCAAGGTCGTCGTCGAGACGTTCTTCTGAACCTTGACCGAAGGACCACGACCATTTGTCGTGTCGTTCACCCAAGCCGAACCGTCGAAATGCACTGTGCTTGCCAGATCGGTCCCGCGCTCACACCCTGCGCCGACTCGATACTGAAACTCGAAAGACTTCGTATTGTTCTGATACAACGGCCAATCCGTGATGCTCGCGCTCACACGCACAGAATCAGCGCTTACCGGCGTTTCCGGGGAATAGGCCTTCCCGTTCACCTTCGCCGAGCCCTCGACATACGTCATGCACGACGGATGAAAATCCCGAACCGCGTAGAGGTAATTGACCACAAAGTCGGTCCGCTTGAACACTGTCGTAGAGGTGATCACATCACCTTCCGACGGGGTCGCGTTACTGATCGTTCGTGTGATCTTGTAACCACTCGAATTGAACTCCGCCGTCACCGGAGCCGCACCAGCAACCCCAACACCCGCAACCACCGCAAACCCCGCAGCAACAGCAAACACACTCAAACCACCGACAACGCGACGAACACCACTCACGGACATCCACATCCCTCTCGACAAACGGGGGCAGACAGGCGTCCAGGACAAGCGTCCGTCTGCTTTCGATGCCGTGACGTTATCCCATTGACTGTAAAGTAACTACGCTTTTCGCAGATTTAGTTCATCGGCGACATCGCCGAACTGCAGCAACAGTGGGCTGAACGTCCCGAACCGCCCATTCGGATGCATTCTTACCTGCGCTAAAGACACAATGTTCGCCCGAAAATAGCGAATTACCAATCTCTGATATCGGCGTCATATTCGTTTTCGGGCGTGATGCCAGAAGGTCGCAGGAGCCTCGAAGATCTCTCTCGACTACAGGCTTGCGGCAAGCGCCAACTCCACCCGAACGGCAACGTCGACACTCGCGTTCTCACACGAGAGATACAACTCGTGCGCGTCGAGTCGGCCTATCGCTACGGCATCGGCGACTACTTCATTGAGCAGGACTTGAGAGATTCCACCCGAAGCGAGGTCGTGCACGGTACGCAAAGGCGTGGTGATGCGGATGGGCCCGATCTGTTCGCACTCGTCGTCCGCAAGCGGCAGTCGGTGCAGTGCCACCTGCCGGGTGGGCGCCGCGAGAGGGTGAGCTATCGAGAGGTGAATGAAACGAGGTTGCAGGTGCCCGAGGCCATGGAGGTCAGCGGCGCTGTAGTGCGAGACGGTGGCACTACCGGCGAACCACGTGCACCACTTCGCGAACTCGTCCAAGGCAGTATGCCTGACGCGTTCGAGACGAAAGAGTCCACGGCACTCACATGTCCATGTTCCGGATTCCGTCATTTCTTCCATCAACGCCAGACCGAAACCCAGTTCCGATGCCTGGAGAGCCGTGACAAATCCGCACTGTCGCAGCGCCAGCAGCTCGAGTGACTCGTAGTCCGAAGCCATGACCACCTCCGGTGACCGTCGAAAACGCCGTTTCGAACAGACTACGGGCGACTGTGTCGCGCATCACAGGAATGAGGAAGTGCGTATTCACAGAGTTCGTTCAGACTCGTCGGGAAGAATCTGGCGAATGACTGTCGCAGCGAACAACCCTCGTCCGCGCAACCGAGTGCTCATCATCCTTCTCGTGGTGATCGCCGTACTCGTCGCGGCACTCGTCGGTGGAGAACTGTACGTACGCAACCAGGTGAAGACCTGCATGGCCGATCAGTTCCAGAGCGAACTGGGATCCCAGGTCGACGTCGGGTTGAGCTGGAAGCCCGTGCTCCTGCAGGCAGTCGACAAGAAGGTGCCGTACATCAGCATCGACAGTGACGACTCTTCGTTCGGCCCCGCAACGGGAATGCAGGTTCACGCGAAGGTGAACGACATCAACTTGCAGCCTTCGGCGGGTAACAGCGGCACCATCGGCAGCTCCAGCGCCGACGTCACCTGGTCTACCGCAGGCATTCTCGCCACCTTGCAGGAGCAGACCTTCGGTGGCCTCGTCTCCGGCGTCACCGCCGACTCGAGCGCCGGAACACTCGCTTTCGACGTCGGACCGGTCGGGCTCGCGAAGCTGACAGTCAAGCCCACCGTCACCAACGGCGTAGTCGACGTTCAGACCGTCGGCGCCGAGATTCTGGGATTGGGTCTGCCGACCGACCTGGTCGACGGCATCGTTCAGACACTCACCGACAGCCTGCAGACATACCCGCTGGACATGAAGCCCACGAAGCTGACCGTCACCGACGACGCGATCCAGATCTCACTGGAGGGCGGCGCTTACGCCATGCCCGTCGCCGACGCGAACAACCAGAACACCTCGGCGGTGCCGGACAGCTGCGGCCTGCTGACCTAGTCGGTCAGACCGTCCAATACTGCTCGGGTTCCGGACAATCCGAGGCGGGTGGCGCCGGCTGCAATCATGTCGAGTGCGGCCTGCGTCGTACGTATTCCGCCACTGGCCTTGACTCCCACGCCCGGGCCGACGGTTTGCGCCATCAGTCTGACGGCCTCGACGGTTGCCCCACCTGCAGGGTGGAATCCGGTGGAGGTCTTGACGAAGTTCGCCCCGGCGCGCACGGCTGCGCGGCAGCATTCGACGATGGCCTCGTCGGACAGCGCTGCGGTTTCGAGGATCACCTTGAGGATCGCACTCTCCCCCATCGCCTCACGGACGGTGAGGATGTCTGCGAGCACAGCGCTGTAGTCGCCCGCGACCGCCGCTCCCACGTCGATGACCATGTCGATCTCGGCTGCGCCCTGATCGACGGCCAGTCGCGCCTCGGCACCCTTGACCAGTGAATGATGCTTCCCCGACGGGAATCCGACGACGGCCGCCGTCACCAGTCCGTCGGCGCGAATCGGCAACATCGACGGCGAGACGCAGACAGCCAGCACACCGAGGCTGCGCGCCTCGTCGATCAGGGCGGTCACATCGGCCGCGGTGGCTTCGGGTTTGAGGAGAGTGTGGTCCACCATCGCGGCAACCTGGGAACGAGTGAGTGCAGCTTCAGACATGTTGGAAAGCTTGGCACACCACCACGCGACCGTCGCTGCAGCCGCACCTGAGAGACTAGGCCGCATGACCGCTGCACCTTCGATCGATGATCGTCGCTATGTTCTGTCCCTCGGCTGCCCCGACACCACGGGCATCGTCGCACGCATCTCGACCTTTCTCACCGATGTCGGTGGATGGATCGTGGAGGCCGCGTATCACGCCGATGCCGACACAGGATGGTTCTTCACGCGTCAGGCGGTCCGTGCGTCGTCTGTGAGCATGAGCATCGACGAACTTCGTGAACGGTTCAAAGCTGTTGCGGCCGAGATCGGTCCGGAAACCGAGTGGACTCTTCACGACTCCGGCGCACCCAAGAAGATCGTGTTGCTCGTGAGCAAGGAAGGCCACTGCCTGCATGACCTCCTGGGCCGTGCCGCGGGCGGAGAACTTCCGGCAGAAATCAGCGCCGTCATCGGAAACCACGAAGATCTGCGCAGTGTCACCGAGCGCCACGGGATCGACTTCCACCACGTTCCGTTCGCCAAGGACCCGGCCGAACGCGGACCGTCCTTCGAGAAGGTTCGCGCCCTGGTCGACGCTCACAACCCCGACGCCGTCGTTCTTGCGCGCTTCATGCAAGTGCTGCCGGAATCACTGTGCGAGCACTGGGCCGGACGCGCGATCAACATCCACCACAGCTTCTTGCCGTCGTTCATCGGTGCCCGCCCCTATCACCAGGCGTTCGCCCGCGGCGTGAAGTTGATCGGCGCCACCTGCCACTACGTGACCGCCGAACTCGATGCCGGTCCGATCATCGAGCAGGACGTGATCCGAGTCGACCACGCCGACGATGTCGCCGACATGGTCCGGCAGGGCCGAGACATCGAAAAGCTCGTGCTCTCACGCGGACTGCGCTGGCACCTCGAGGATCGGGTTCTGGTCCACGGGCGCAAGACGGTCGTGTTCAGCTAAGGCTGATCGGCAGGCAAGAGGGCAAGGACCTCCGGTACCGGCCGGAGGTGTGCGGCCAGAATTTCGAGGGCCTTGTCGGCATCGGATTCGTCCAGCGCCGCAACCAAGGCACGATGCTGCGCATTGATCGTGTCCAGGCGGTGCGGTCCCACGTTCAGGGCGCGCACCGCAACTCTCTGTTGCCGTGACCGGAGCGACTCGTAGAGTTCGGTCAGTACCGAGTTCTGTGCAGCTCTGACCATCGCAAGATGAAACTGCCGGTCGAGACCGGAAACCTCGAACCAATCGCGTTCGCGCCCTGCGGCTTCCATCGGTTCGATCAGCTCGATCATCGATGTCGGCGCGCCGAAGCCCCGGGCACACAGCACTGTCACCGCGTGACCCTCGATCAGTTGTCGGCTCTGGTAGACCTCTTCGAGCTCTCGGGCGGTCACCGTTCGTACCTGCGCGCCCTTGCGCGGCAGGAGGGTGATGAACTTTTCGGCGGCGAGCCGATGGAATGCCTCTCTGACCGGTGTACGGGAGACCCCCATAGTTCCGGAGACCCACAGCTCGTCCAGGAATCGTCCGCCTTCGATCGATCCACGAATGATCTCGTCCCGCAACCAGACGTAGACGCGGTCACGTGCCGGCCCCTGGGTCGCTGACGGGTCGGCAGTTGCCGGTGTCGACATCACAATCCCTTCGCACTGGCGTCCGCCGGGTTGACGAACTTGTAACAAATTCATCATACCGACTCTGGACACACCAAGTATTCTCTGTGTATACATGACGTATACGACAGTTGTGCGGGTCGTCACACCGATCCGATCAGTCGTAGAATCCCAACTGCCAAGGAGCCCCCCAGCATGTTCAGCACTCCCGCCGACCGCCGTCACGCGATCTGGCTGTCCGATCCGAGCTTTGCCGCAGCAGAAATCGCGCGTGGACTCGGCTACGGCGCGGTGATCCTCGACATCGAACACGGGTCGTTCGACCTTGCCGACCTCGAGCGATTCATCCCCTTCCTTCGCGGCCTGGACATGGAGGTTCTCGCGAAAGTCCTCGGACCCGAGCGCGGACCGATTCAGCAGGCTCTCGACTTCGGCGCTACCGCCGTTGTCATTCCGCACATCGAAAATGCTTCCCATGCAAAGGAAGTCACTGCATTCGCCAAATTCCCACCACTCGGCGACCGCAGTTTCGCGGGCGGCCGCACGACCAACTACGGCGGTTTCACCGACGACTGGGTCCGTCGCCAGGACACCCTCACTCGTTGCTACCCGATGATCGAGGATGCCGGCGCAATCGAGAACATCACGGACATCTTGGCGCTCGACACCGTCGACGGCGTCTTCGTGGGCCCGTCCGATCTTTCGCTGCGCCGAGAACGCGGTGCATACACACGCACAGACGGCGACTTTGCCGACCTCGCTATCGTTGCCGCAGCGGCGGCCGAAGCGGGCAAGCCGTGGGTACTGCCGGCGTGGAGCGTGGAAGAGAAAGAATTTGCCGTTCGACACGGCGCTGATCAGATGGCATTGATCATGCAGCACGGTGCCCTCGCTGCCGGCTTCGCCGGACCGCTCGATCAGATCACTCGGATTCGGGAGTCTCGATGACAACGCAAACCTCGGAACCCGGCTCTTCACCGATGAAGACGGCCGTCCCGCCGAAGATCGGCCGTGCCCGTTGGGGTATCGCCGGAGTTCTCGGTGTCGGCATGTTCGTCAACTACATCGACCGCGTGAACCTCTCCATCGCTGCACCGGAGATCATGCGCGACTTCGACATCAGCGCTTCGCAAATGGGCATGGTCTCGTCCGCATTCTTGTGGACATACGCCATGCTCCAGATGCCGATCGGTTCGTTCATCGACCGCATCGGCGTGCGGTGGGTCAATCGAGCTGCCGCGTTTCTTTGGGCCGTGGCGTCGTTCGCCTCGGCCGCGGCAGGTGGATTGGGAATGCTCCTGGTCGCCCGACTCGTCCTCGGGGTCGGCGAAGCCCCTACTGTCCCGGCCGGCTGGAAAGCAATCGGCCAATGGTTCCCCAAGCAGGAGCGCGGGACCGCGACGTCCATCTTCGACGGCTGCGCAAAGATCTCGAACGTCATCGGCATCCCGATCATGGCGTTCCTGGTCACGACATTCAGCTGGCACGCGGCCTTCATCTTCACTGGCGTTCTCTCCGTGGCCTACCTCGCGATTTGGTGGCTGCTGTATCTGACGCCCAAGGAGGCACTCGCCAAGGGTCGGCTGAGCCAACCGGAGTTCGATTACATACGCGAGGGCGGCGCCGAGGACGAGGACGCAGAAACCAGCGGTTCGCTCAACGGCCTGGGCTACCTCCTGCGGCGACGCAAGACTTGGGGACTTGCACTCGGGTACGCGTCCTACACGTACGCGTATTACGTGCTCTTGACCTGGCTCCCCGCCTACTTGGAGAAGAGCTTCGGGGTCAACCTCCTCAAGGGCGGCATCTACACGATGATCCCGTGGCTCGTTGCCGTGATCGCCCAGTTCCTCATCGCCGGCATTCTCATGGACAGGTGGTTGGCGAAAACGGATGACGTCACCAAAGTCCGCCGTACGGTCCTCGTGGTCAGCCTCCTCGCATCACTTGCAGTCACGGGAGCGGCATACGCGGGCTCGATCGCAGTCGCCCTGATCTTCCTCTCGATCGGAGCAGCAGGACTGGCAGTGTCGGTCCCCGCAGGTTCGTCCATCGTGGCGCTCATCGCGCCGGAGGGATACACCGGGTCGCTCGGCGGCATCGTCAATTTCGTGGCGAATCTGCTCGGAATCGCGGCGCCCATCGTGACCGGCATGGTGGTCGACGCCACCGGTTCGTTCGCCGGCGCGTTCATCGCGACCGGTGCGGTACTCATCGGCGGAATCTTCTGTTACACCGTGGTGCTCGGCAAGATCGAGAGAATGCCGGCGCCCCAAGCCCAGAAAGGTACAACCACATGGTCGACGTAGCGATCGCACAGTACGCCCCAGGACTCGACAAGCAGGCGAATCTCGAGCAGCTCACGAAACTGGCAAGCGAAGCGGCGGAATCCGGCGCTCGCATCGTGGTCGCTCCCGAGTACGCGATGTTCACGGCTCCGAGCATGGATTCACGTTTCGTCTTGACCGCCGAGTCGCTCGACGGCAAATTCGTCTCAGCGCTGGCAGACCTCGCGACAACTCTCGGCATTCACATAGTCGCCGGGATCAACGAGGCAGTAACGGGCTCCGACAAGATCTCGAACACCTTGGTCGCCCTGGCCCCGAAACTCGGTGTCGTTGCGATCTACCGCAAGCTGCACCTGTATGACGCTTTCGGTTACAAGGAATCGGACGTCGTCCGTGCCGGTGAGATTCAAGACCCCGAAACCTTTGTCGTGGAAGACGTCCGGTTCGGTCTTCAGACTTGCTACGACCTTCGCTTCCCGGAAACGACACGACGGATCGTCGATGCAGGCGCCGACGTTCTACTCCTCCCGGCGGAGTGGGTGCCCGGCCCGTTGAAGGAAGATCACTGGACCACTCTCGTCCGCGCCCGCGCGATCGAGAACACGATCTACGTCGCAGCGGCCGACCAGAGCGCGCCGGCGGGATCGGGTGCGAGCATGATCGTGGATCCGATGGGCGTCATCGTCGCATCGCTGGGAGAACGCGTGGGTATCGCGACTGCAACCGTCTCCCTCGAACGAATCGCGGAGGTCCGGACGAAGAATCCTGCCCTCGAACTACGCCGCTTCGGAATCACCGCGCGCTAGAGATTGCGCAGTCGCACGATTTCCTTGTCGAACTCGTCGATGTTCTCGATCGACGACATATGACCGACGCCCGGCAACACGATCAACCGTTCGAGGTTGCCGGCGTCGTCGAGGACCTGCGCAAGCTTGCGCGCATGGACCGGCGGAGTGAGCCGATCGAGCGAACCGACGAGCACGGTGGTCGGCACTTCGAGATTGTCGAGTCCTTCGTGAATGTCGAGGGTGCTCAGCGCTGCTCCCCAACCACCACGGATGCGGGGCTTGCACTCACGAACGATGTTCTCGCAGAACTGAATCTCGGCCTTGGTCGCGTTCGGTGACATCGAGACGTACTGGATCGCCTTCGTCATGGCGCCCGAGGAGACAAATGGAACGGGCGAGCTGAGGATGGCGCGGCCCACGGGGACCGGAACCCGAGGAAAACGATTGGGCAGTGGGATGACCGTGGTCTCGGCGATCAACCTTTCACTCGCCGTACTCGCGAGCATGACCGCCGACGCGTACTTCTTGACCTCGTCGGGGTGACGACCAGCCCAGGCGATGATGCTCATCCCGCCCATGCTGTGACCGACGATGACGGCCTTCTTGTCCTCGCGAACCGTCGCTGCCAGCACGGCAGAGAGGTCGTCGGCAAGGACGTCCGGGCCGAGCGGAAGATTACCGACGGTACTGCGTCCGTGACCGCGCTGATCGTAGGTGATGACGCGATATTCGCCGGCAAGCGCATTGACCTGCGGGTACCAGAATTCGGTTGAGCACGTCCAGCCGTGACTGAGAACGATCGGATCGCCGTCGACGGGACCGTAAGCCCGGACATTGATGATCGCACCGTCGTCGGTGGTCAGTTCGCTGATATCAGCTTTGAGCGTCGGAGTCTTCAGGAGTGCGTTGGGCTCGACGTCGCTCGAAAGAGTCAACCCGCGCGTGGATCGCCGATGACGGATTCCCGCGACGGCCGCGACGAGTGCTCCCACTCCGACGGCGCCTGCCAGTACTCGAAGCTCTGTGGTGCGCGAACGACTGGACATGCATTTACCCCTGACTGCTGCTGACGACAGACGGATGCAATCTATGTGTGACTGCCGTTAACCGACACTATCACTCGAACAACGCCTGTTGTCAGAGTTGGAGCGAAAGAGTGGGGCAACACACGATGGCCGGAAACGGCGTCACAGGATCAGCAGAACCGCGGTACTACCAGCGAGAACCGCCGTGCTGGATGTCGTCAACGCGGGGGCGAACGTCGACGAGATACACGCACACTGCAACGACCGCGATGATGCCCAGGAGACCGACAGGTGACGTCGCCAGAAGGATCAACGCCGCAACGATCAGGATTCCGAGCCAGATCGGCTTGGTCAATTTGTTGACCGCAGTGAAGGCGTCCGGACGCTGCCTGACGGCATGAACGATCGCGTAGACAGCACCCACCAACGCGAGCACCTTGAGTGCGAGAAAGATCAGACCGACTAGCCCATCGACTTGAGTCACAACTACATCCTAAGTTCTCATCCGGTTCCCGACGAACACGAAGGCTCCCACACTCGGCTGAGCGCGGGAGCCTTCGTCAGGTGGAGCTGGGCAAATCAGGCCTTCTTGGCCGGAGCAGCCTTCTTGGCCGGAGCAGCAGCGGTGGCCTTGGCCGGAGCAGCCTTCGCGGGAGCAGCCTTGGCCGGAGCAGCCTTCTTGGCTGCGGTGGTTGCGCGCTCCTGCACGTCGGAGGCTGCAGCGGTCACGCGAGCGGCAGCTTCCTTGGAAGCCTCGTCGGCCTGGTCACCGAGGTCGAGAACCTTCAGTGCAGCCTCGTCGCCTGCGTCGGCGATCTTCTCGCCGGCGTCAGCGATCTTCTCGCCGACCTCTTCTGCGGTGTCGGAGATGCGTCCGGCAGCGCGGCCGGCCAGCTTGGCAGCCTGCTCGCCCACGGCACGAGTCTGACGAGCAACGGTTCCGAGTGCGTCTTCGGTCAGCTCGACGGCGTCGCCGAGTGCCGACTCCGCAGCAGCGATGCCTTCTTCGACTGCGGGCTGCTTGCGGATGCGCTCGACTGCGTCTTCGCCGCGCTCTGCGAGAGAGTTGTACAGATCGCCGGCAACCTTGAGGTATGCCTCGGCGACCTTGCGGAGTTCCTCGGGTGCGAACTTCTCTCGCAGCTCGGCGAGCTCTTCGGGCAGCTCGGACGGCAGGCCGGCGAGACGCTCGCGCAGTGCCTCGACGCTCTCGGCAACGTCACCCTGAACGGAAGCAAGCTTCTCGCGGGCACCGTCGACACGGCCGTTGACGTCACCCTGGGTGTTCTCGGCGCGCTCACGAACCTGAGCGACTACATCGGCCACGGCCTGGACAACCAGGTCGCCTGCGCCGACAGCGGCGTAGAGCGAGGTCTTGACGCTGTCGATGGCGTTCTTGTCAGTCATCTTGTTCTCCTAGTGAAGTCTCGGTGTCTGGAATTGCGGCCGATTCAGCGAAATCGGGCGCTGCGGCTGGTCTGGACGACTCGTTCTCGCGACAGAACGAGTCGTAGATTTCGAGCAGTACTTGCTTCTGCCGTTCGTTGATGGCCGTCTCGGCCAACACCGCGTCCCTGATGGGACTGTGCGGGCGTTGTTCGAGATATCCCGCTTGGACGTACAGGACTTCTGATGAGACCCGAAGACCCTTGGCAATTTGCGCCAGTACGTCTGCCGACGGTTTGCGCAATCCGCGTTCGATCTGACTCAGATACGGATTGCTGACGCCGGCGAGTTGAGCAAGTTGGCGCATCGAAACTTGGGCGGCTTCCCGCTGTGCACGAATGAACCCCCCGATGTCGTGTGCCGCAGAGCTGACGACGCGAGCTGCCAAGTCGCTTGCTCCGGCTGCGGCACCGGATGATTCACGATCTCCGTCATCGGAGTTCGTCGACTTCGCTGGCATTGCGTCCTCCCTTTCCAGTGGACATTTCCCAGGATAGGAGAGGGTGCTAACTATTGCAAGCACTACTGCTAGCACTCGTGGTGGACGTCACATACCGGACAGCTCAACCGAAGACGAGCGTCGAAATCGTGTAGATCAGCAGCCCGGCGATCGAGCCGACAACGGTGCCGTTGATACGGATGAACTGAAGATCTCGACCGACCTGCAGCTCGATCTTCTGGCTCGCTTCGTCGGCATCCCACCGCTCGACCGTGTCGCTGATGACTCCGGTGATCTCGTCGGTGTAGTTCTCCGCGATGTACTTGGTGCCCTGCACCAGCCAGCCGTCGACCTTCTCACGCATGGATTCGTCGTCTCGCAGCCTGATTCCGAAGCCGGCCACGTTCTCGGCGACCTTGGTCCGCAGGGTGCTGTTCGGATCGTCGACCGACTCCATGATGAGGCGCTTGGCGACCTGCCACGTCGAGGACGCCAGACCCGTCACTTCCTCGCGGCCCATGATCTCCGCCTTGATCCCTTCGGCCTTCTTGATGGTCTCCGGGTCGTTCTGCAGATCATCGGCGAAGTCGATCAGGAAGCGGTTGGCGGCGAGACGTACCTCGTGTTCCGGGTTGGAACGGACCTTCCAGGTGAACTCGACGAGTTCCTTGTAGATCTTCTCCCCCAGCATCGCGTCGACGAATTTCGGCGACCACGCCGGCGAATCGCGAACGATCACACGGTCGATCGTCTCCTGGCTGCCGAGTGCCCACTGATGCGCGCGCTCGGCAAGCAATTCGATGATCGGCAGTTGCTTGTTGTCCTTGAGCAACTCCCCGAGCACTCGGCCGATCGGCGGTCCCCACATGGGCTCGGCCAGCCGCTTCACGATCGTGTTGTCGATGATCTGGGCAATGTCCTCGTCGCGAAGAACCTCGACCATGCCGCGCAAGACCGTCGACGTCTCGGCGGCGACGCGAGCGGCATTGGCAGGTTCGGCCATCCACGTACCGAGGCGGAGCGGAATCTGCGCCTGCTGCACCTTGGCCGACACAACTTCGGGAGCCAGGAAGTTCTGGCCGACGAACGAACTCAGACTGGCGCCGAGTTGGTCCTTCTTTCGCTTGATGATGGCGGTATGCGGGATGGGGAGTCCCATCGGATGACGGAAGAGCGCGGTGACGGCAAACCAGTCGGCCAGGGCGCCGACCATGCCGGCCTCGGACGCGGCGCGGACGTAGCCGACCAACTCTCCGGCACCGCGGGATTCCTGCCACCGACAGAAGATGTAGACCACCGTCGCGAAGCCCAGAAGGCCAGTGGCGAAGACCTTCATCTTGCGAAGGTCCCGACGCTTGGCGGCGTCGTCGAAGGCGGAGAGGCTCAGTTGCTGCACCCTCGCCATTGTGCCGAAAGGTGTGACTCGGCGTAGCGCGAGTGACACGATGTCTGATTCCTCAGGACCTAATCCCCCGAACTGCCGATGTGAGTGCCCGAGATAAAGGCACGGACATTAAGCTGGACCGGAAAGTAGACCGATCGGACGTGGCTCGCACCACAGATATGAGATGACTCGTGGCCAAGAATGCCGTGCAGGACAACGAGCAGGTAGACGGCCCAGTCGTTGCTGATGCGAAGCCCGAGAAATCCGACGGTCGCAAGCGTCGGTGGCGCGAACACAAAATCGCTCGCCGCGAGGAACTCGTCGACGGCACCATCGCCGCTATTCGGGCGCGCGGCCGCGAGATCGGCATGGACGAGATCGCGTCCGAGATCGGTGTCTCCAAGACCGTGCTCTACCGGTACTTCGCCGACAAGAGCGACCTCACCACCGCCACGATGATGCGGTACGTCGAAACCATTCTGTCGCCGCGTATCTACGAAGCGATCAGCGGCGATCTCGACGATTTCGAACTCACCCAGGCCAGCATCACCGCGTACGTCGAGACGGTGGCATCCGACCCGGACATCTATCTCTACGTCATGGCCAACGGCGCCGGCGCCAACCGCGACGTCGTTGCCGATTCCGAGCGCATGATCGCCGAATTGCTTTCCACGGTGTTGGGCAATCGTCTTCGCGAGATGGAGATGGATTCCGGCGGTTCCCTGCCGTGGGCGTTCGGGATCGTCGGCGGAATTCAGCTTGCGACGCACTGGTGGATCTCCAACAAGTCGATGTCTGCAGAATCGTTGATCGACTACCTCACGATGATGACGTGGGGCGGCATCACCGGCATCGCGGCGGTCAACGGATCACCGGCCAAGTTCAAATCGGTACCGCATCCGCTCGTCAAGCCCGCCGAGGACTGACTCGCCCGAGACCGAACTTTCGAGCCACAGTGGTCGATCCTGTGGCACTCTTTCGGCATGGCACAAGACTCGCTGTGGGAAACACCGGCCGCCAAGACTCTGCGGGCAGAGCCCGGGTTCGAACTCGATCAACTCGATCGCAACAGCACACCGGGATTCACCGGAAACAAAGCTGACGGCGAGCGTCTGCTCGAGGAGCGCGGCGCGGTTCTGTCCGACCTGCAGGAGTTGCTGTACGCCAACGGCAGGTCCGGAGACAGCCGTTCGATCCTGCTGGTCCTGCAAGGCATGGACACCGCCGGCAAAGGCGGCATGGTCCGACACGTGATCGGTCACGTGGATCCTTCGGGAGTTCAGCACGCGGCATTCGGCGTGCCGACCGAAGAGGAAAAGCAACACCACTACCTCTGGCGGATCAAGAAGGAACTCCCCCGCGGCGGCTATCTCGGCGTGTTCGATCGCTCCCACTACGAGGACGTCCTGGTCGTGCGCGTCCACGATCTTGTCCCCGAGGATGTCTGGAGCAAGCGCTACGACGAGATCAACCAGTTCGAGAAAGAACTCGTCGACGCCGGAACCACCATCGTCAAGGTGGCGATGTTCGTCTCGCTCGACGAGCAGAAGAAGCGACTCGAAGAGCGTCTCGACCGCCCGGACAAGTACTGGAAGTACAACCCCGGTGACGTGACAGAGCGCGGATTGTGGCCGGCTTACCAGCAGGCATATCAGGCGATGCTCGACAAGACGTCGACCGAACATGCTCCGTGGTACGTCGTGCCGTGTGATCGGAAGTGGTACAGCCGAATTGCGGTCACGGAGCTACTGATCGACGCTCTGGAAAAGCTCGATCTCGACTGGCCGCCTGCCAACTTCGACATCGAGGCGGAGAAGGCGCGACTCGCACAGTCCTGATCAGAAGCAGTCCCGATCAGAACAGGTGTGGGGATTCGCGGTGCACTTTGTGGTCGTGATGAACGGTGCTGGTGTACAGGGCAACCGCCAGTCCGATGGACGCGACACCGGCGAGCCCGGCAATCAACGCCCAACCACCGTGCCCTGAACCGGCGGCCACGAGAAAGCTGCCGAGACAGACAACTGTGGCCAATACCAGGAAATACGACGCCCACGCTGCAAAGAGATTGAGCTTCATCGTTCGCTCCTCCGGTCGGATCTCTTTCGTTTCGACCGTACGCCGGAGCATGACGGTCGACAAGACACTCCCGCCGCGAGGTTTCCCGACGTCTACGCCGGGTAGCCGAATTACATGGACATCGGAACTCTTTACCGCGGAATCGAATCCGCTCGCGGACTGGACGGTCCGTCCACTGGCCTTCGGCGCAGAATCCTCGAAATCACCGAGAGATCCGACAGATCGCGCACTGTCGCAGCGCTTCTGCGCGGCGCCGCCGTCGGGCATCCCCTCCACCCCGCTCTCGTAGCCGTTCCGGCAGGCGCGTGGACAGCTTCGCTGATCTTCGACACCGTGCTCCGCGATCCGCAGACTGCACGACGATTGATCGGGCTCGGTTTGATCTCGACGCCGCCGGTTCTGCTGACCGGCTGGCTGGACTGGTCCGAACGCGGCGACGTCGCCCGTCGTGTGGGGCTCGTGCACGCAGCGTCGAATGCCGTGGGCATCTGGTCGTTTGCCGCGTCATACCGGCTACGCGGAAAGGACTCGCTCGCACTGGCACGTGTTTTCTCGGTGCTGGGACTCGCTGCGGTCGGTGTCGGTGGTGCGCTCGGCGGTCACATCGTCTTCAAACTGATGGACGATCCGGCCGTCGAGGCTGCAGCAACTCCCGTTCTCGATCCCATCCTGGACGTGGTCAACTGAGCGGCCAGGGAATGAATACCGTTCAGGTGTAAGCACTTCCGGAGTAGCTTCGCAGTTCTCGCGCAGTCTCGTCCGAATCCGCCAGGGGCCTGTTCATGACCCAGTGCGGGCTGCGGGTGCCCAGCGTCGCGGCGAAGTCGGCGACGGCGTCCGGGGCCGGCACAGCGTGTTCGCCCAGATATCCGAGAACGATGAGGTCCTCCCCTGAACGAGTCTCCACGGCCAGGGCCCAACCGCATGTCTCCTCCCAGAGCAACGCCACCTCACGCCCTGGAAAACGCGGCACAGTTCGGTCCAACGCGATGTAGGCCTCCAGAGGGTGCTCGCGCCTGCAACACCACTGCTCGATGCCGGCCCCCACGCCGACCGCCACCCGTTGTACGTACCGCTCGAACCCGAGTCCGACGGTTGCGTCGACCAGCATTTGTTCTGTCATCGAACCTCACTCCTCGCCATCGTGTTTGGAATGTGCCCACCGCTGACCACGTCGAAACCCGGTTCAGATCACGGACTCCGGGTATCCCCAGACGAACCGATCAAGTGGAGAGGGGACCCGATGAAGTACTCGCCCGCTATGGCTCCCGGACGAATGCTGAAGATCTCCATGGTGTCGGTGAACGCCGATCCACTCGCACCGGTGGGCTGCTCGGCAGCCGGTGCACAGAACCTGCACGTCGACGAACTGTCCGCGGCCCTGGTGCGAGCCGGACACGACGTCACCGTCTTCACCAGACGGGCACACGTCGGAGGGCCGGACCGCGTTCGCGCCCGCGCCGGGTACTCGGTCGACTACCTCGAGGCCGGCCCGACGCAGGCGCTCCCGGACGCCGACATCCTCCCCCACCTGGGAACCTTCGCCAGCATTCTGCGCGCTCAGTGGAGTACCGACCGGCCCGATGTAGTGCACTCGCACTTCTGGATGTCAGGTGTGGCAACGGAACTCGCGACGCGCTCGCTCGGCATCCCCGTACTGCAGACTTTCCATTCCCTGGGGTCTGCGGCGCATCGCCATCTCGGCGCAGCCGACGACAGCCCCTCGGAACGGACTCACCTGGAACCGTTGATCGCCAGGGGCGCAACCCATGTCATCGCGACGAGTTCCGACGAAATCTTCGATCTGGTCCGGCAGGGCTCACCGCGATCGCGGACCACGATGGTGCCGTCGGGCGTCGACACCGACGCGTTCACCCCGGAGGGCCCCGCCGCGAAGAAGAACGCACCGCATCGATTGATCTGCGTCGGAAGGCTGGTGGAGCAGAAGGGCTTCGATGTTGCCGTCGCCGCGCTGGCTTCGCTGCCGGATACGGAGTTGGTGGTGATCGGCGGGCCACCCGTCGCACAACTGAGCACCGACGAGGTGGCGATCCGCTTGGTCAAGCTCGCCGAGCGACTCGGCGTCGCAGATCGAGTCCAATTACTGGGACGGGTGCCGCACCGCCAATTACCCAAACTGATGCGATCGGCCGACGCCCTCGTGTGCACCCCCCGATACGAACCGTTCGGAATCGCGGCTCTGGAAGCGATGGCATGTGGCGTTCCGGTTGTCGCGACTCCTGTTGGCGGACTGCGGGATACCGTGATCGACGGACTCACGGGGCGCCGGGTCCCGGTCAACAATCCGGTGGAAACCGCGCGTGCAGTCCGTCATCTTCTCGACGACGAGGACGAAGGCGCAGCGTTTGCGCGGCAGAGCCGGGCTCGCGCCTGCGAATCGTATTCGTGGGATCACGTCGCCACCGAAGTGGTCCGCACCTACGGCCGTTGCGTCACAGCACCGCCGAGAGCCCGCCAGCACAAGGGCACTCACCGAAGTGAAGTGCACTGACACTGACGGGCTCTACGAAACCGAATTCACGAAGCTGATTTCACGAAGCTGTGGGTGAACCGCGGGTTCAAGCCGGGAAACGTCGAGTCTCTTCCAGACCGATCGCGTGATCCAAAGACTCGTAGCAGGCAAACATCGACTCCTGACCAGCTGCTTTGAGCAACCTTTGCACCGGGCGGGCGCAGACGAGCGCCAGTGTGCCGCCAACGTCGCGCGATCGCGTCGACAGGACCGACAGCACGGACAAGCCGCATGTCCCCATGAATTCGAGTTCGGAGAGATCGACCACCAGCGTCCGGTCCGCGGCCACGTGGTACGTCAAGAAGTCACGAAAAGCATTGGCGCTCATCAGATCGATCTCGCCACGAACTTGGATCACAGCGGTGTGTGCACTGATACGGTGCGCGTGAAACGATGCGGTCGCTGTCCCGGTCGCGGGAGGTCCGTAATCTACCGATCCCTTCGCCGCGTTCGTAAAGCCTGAAATTGATGATCCTGGAACAACAGTCATGGTTCTCCCATCCCGCAACGGTTTACACTCTGCAAAAGAGAAGGGACCTCCGAAGGAGACGCACGATGAACGGGTCTCCAGAAATACGGATAAATCCCTCATCGGCTGTGTGCTCAACCTCGGTTTGAAACAGTACGCCAGCATGACGGACGTCACAAGTGCGTTGCGACCATTCGTTTCGGTGTTCCGAACAAAAATGTGGTTTGGTCTGCGGTTCCGCGAGGTAATCCGATGTTGCGATCGCCAACGGTCGTGAGCAGAACTGTGTCGTTTACCCCGGCACCACCATCGACGAAATTTCGTGTTCGGGGGTCACTGTGAAGGTCGGGATGGGTATCGTTCTCGGCACCAGACTTCACGGGGACCCCTGGTACGACGATCCGGAGAACTTATGGCACACCTCAGCGCACTCGAGCCCGATCAAGATCAGACTCAGCCCGTCGTGGAGTTGAGGATTCAAGCGACTCTCGATCAGCTGTCGATTTTGCGTGCACTGGCCGCCACCGTTGCCATTCAGGAAAACTTCGACCTCGACGCCATCGCCGACATCAAACTGGCCATGGACGAAATCTGTACGCATCTGATCGTTCGTGCTGCGCCTGATTCGGTTCTGGTGTGTCGGTTCGTCTTCACTCCCCCGCAATTGCACGTGTCCGTGTCGACGACCACCACGGAGTACGAGGACAGCAGTCAGCGTTCGTTCGGGTGGCACATCCTCACCGAACTCACCGATTCGATTTCGCTCGATCAGGAAGAGAACCTCGGCGGCGTCGGCTACATCACGACCATGAAGTTCACCAAGGCCCTCAGCGGGCGCCTGTGACCGCTTCCGCAGACGGCCCGTCACGCCCGCGTCGGCGGTCCACCGACGAATATCGGGACGTCATACCAGTTTTCGAGGAAATGCGGACCCTCGAGCCACACAGCCCCGAGTACGAACGAGTGCGCACCGCACTCATCACCAGGTGCCTACCGTTGGCCGAACACATCGCCAGACGATTCGACGGGCGCGGCGAGGCGCACGACGATCTGGTTCAAGTGGCGCGGCTCGGTCTGGTCAATGCCGTCGACCGTTTCGATTCCACCCGCGGATCCGATTTCGTCTCGTTCGCGGTGCCCACCGTGATGGGCGAGGTTCGACGACACTTCCGCGACACCGGTTGGGCATTGCGGGTTCCGCGTCGGATGAAGGAATTGCACTTCCAACTCGGGCAAGCCATCAGCGAGCTGTCACAACAACTCGGTCACGCGCCGACCGTCGACGAATTGGCCGAGACCTTGGGGATCGAACGCGAAGAAGTTGCCCAGGCGCTGATCGCCGGCAACGCGTACCAGACCGTCTCGGTCGACGGCGCCGCGTCCAATCACACCGACGATCTGCCGCTGGTGGAAACACTCGGTGACTACGACGCAGCCCTCGAGAACGTCGAGAATCACGAGGCTTTGCGTCCGCTTCTCGACAAGCTCCCCGAACGAGAGCGGACGGTGTTGATGCTCAGATTCTTCGGAAATCTGACGCAAACACAGATTGCCGAGAAAGTCGGTGTGTCCCAGATGCACGTGTCGAGGTTGCTCGCGAAGACACTGAGTAATCTTCGCGAGCAACTCGACTGAGCTCCGCGAACAATTCGACTGAGCTCCGCGAACAATTCGACTGAGCAGGACCGAGCGGGTCAGATTGTTGCGGTGTCGATCACGAATCGGTAGCGAACGTCGCTCTTGATCACGCGCTCGTAAGCGTCGTTGATGTCGCTCGCCGGGATCAGTTCGATTTCTGCACCGATACCGTGCTCGGCACAGAAGTCGAGCATCTCCTGTGTCTGCGGAATACCGCCCACCATGGAGCCGGCGAGGCTACGACGGTTTGCGGCGAGGGAGAATGCGCGAACTTCGATCGGCTTCTCCGGCAGGCCCAGTTCGACGAGCGTGCCGTTGATGGCGAGCAAGGACATGTAGGCGTCGATGTCGAGATTGACCGAGACCGTGTTGAGGATCAGGTCGAACTCGCCTCGAAGTGCCTTGAACGTCTCGCGGTCGTTGGTCGCGTAGTAGTGGTCGGCACCGAGACGAAGCCCGTCTTCCTTCTTGCCGAGTGTCTGGCTCAGGACCGTGACTTCCGCGCCGAGTGCCTTGGCGATCTTCACGCCGACGTGACCGAGGCCGCCGAAACCGATGATGGCGACCTTCTTGCCGGGTCCGGCGTTCCAGTGCCGCAACGGTGAGTACAAGGTGATGCCTGCGCACAGCAGCGGCGCGGCGACGTCGAGTTCGATGCCCTCGGGGATCGAGAGAACGAAGTGCTCGGTGACGACGATGTGCGTCGAGTAGCCACCCTGAGTGCGTTCGCCGTCGCGTCCGGTGGCGTTGTACGTACCGGTCACACCCTTGCGGCAGTACTGCTCTTCGCCGGCCAGGCAGGCGTCGCACTCCCCACACGAGTCGACGAAGCAGCCGACGCCGACGCGGTCGCCGACCTTGTGCTTGGTGACGTCCGAACCCACGGCGGCGACGACGCCGGCGATTTCGTGTCCGGGAACGATCGGGTACTTGGCTCCGCCCCACTCGTTGCGAGCGGTGTGGATGTCGGAATGGCAGATGCCGGCAAATTTGATGTCGATGAGAATGTCCAGTGGACCGAGCTCGCGGCGTTCGACGGTGGTCTTCTCGAGGGGACCGTCAGCGGACGTCGCGGCATAAGCAGCAGCAGTAACCATGCACACATGCCTACCCGTGCATGGAGGGACCTGCAAATCGCAGGCCCCTCCATGACTTGTTCTTTACGCGACTTACCCGGCGTCGCGCTCCGCTTGCTCGGCCCGACGACGCAGGCGCCTCGCGGCCGCGACCATGTTGCGCAGCGAAGGCTCGAGCTGCCAGGGATGGCGGGTTTTGAGGCCACCGTCCGGGTTGGCCCACAAACGATCGAGTGAGATCGATTCGCTTGCCTCCGTGAGCAATTCGTCGAGTTCGTCGATGTCGGGGATCCGAGCCGAACGAGATTCGTAGACACCGGGGCCGACGCCGTGTGTGAGCGCGCCTTCCTTGAGCGCTTCGAGAACCCACGTGATGGAGCGGGTCGCGACGATAGCCGTCACATCGGCGTCCAACCGTTCGATGGCGTCGACCACCGACGACCGAGCGGAGTACGTCAGATGTGTGTGGATCTGTGTTTCCGGCTTCGCTCCACCTGTTGCCAGACGGAACGCATCGACGGCCCACTCCAGGTAGGCCTCCCGGCCGTCCTCACGCAGTGGCAGCAGTTCACGAATTGCCGGCTCGTCCACCTGGATGATGGCGATTCCGGCGGCTTCGAGATCCGCGATTTCGTCTCGAATGACAAGTGCCAGTTGCTCTGCCGTTTCGTAGAGCGGCTGATCCTGACGAACGAACGAACGAGCGATCATGGTGACCGGACCCGTCAGCATGCCCTTGACCGGCTTGTCGGTCAGCGACTGCGCGTACGCGATCCACTCGACCGTCATCGGCTTCGGACGTGCAATGTCGCCGTAGAGAATCGGCGGACGCGTGCAACGAGATCCGTAGGCCTGAACCCAACCGTTGTGTGTGAAGGCATAGCCCTCGAGCAGTTCGGCGAAGTACTGGACCATGTCGTTGCGCTCGTGCTCGCCGTGCACGAAAACATCGAGACCGATGTCCTCTTGCAGACGGATTGTGCGCTCGATCTCTTCCTGGATGCGCTTGTAGTAGTCGTCCCACTCCAAACGGCCCTGGCCGAGTTCGTAACGAGCCTGGCGAATCGCGTCGGTCTGCGGGAACGAACCCAGTGTCTGGGCCGGAACCAAAGGCAGGTTCAACCGTTCCTGCTGAGCTTTACGCCGCTCCTCGTACGGTGCGCGCACACGATCTTCGGGCTTGATCGCGTTGACCCGAGCACGGACAGCGTGCTTGAGCTTGAAGTGCACCTTCGTCGGACGCTTACGCCACTTGTCCGAAGGACCTTCGGTGAGCGCCTTCGCCAGTGAGACGACCTCGCCGACCTTCTGCTTCGCAAAAGCCAGACGGTCTGCAACGTCTCCCGGAATGTCGTACTCGGAGAGCACGTCGTACGGCACGTGTAGCAGCGACGACGACGTGGAGACGACGAGGTCGGGCACAACGTCCTTGAGTTCGTTCAGGTACGTCAGGGTGTTGAACCGGTCCACCCGCCAGACGTTGCGACCGTCGACGACGCCCGCGTAGATGCGCTTGCGCTTGATGTTCGGCACCGCGGCCAGTTCCTCGGCCGTGATCTTGCCGTGCACCAAGTCCAGACCGAAGGCCTCGATCTTGGTGGGCGCCAAGATATTGAGGGCTTCGCCGAACTTGCCGTACGGACCGGTCACCAACAGACGCGGGCGCAGCGGAGCCGTCGACAGCTTGTCGTATGCACGCCCCAGAGCGGCGAGCTCCTCGGCGGTGCGGTCCTCGGTCACCGAAGGCTCGTCCAACTGAACACAGGTGGCACCGGCCTTGGCGAGCTGCTCGAAGAGCTTCTCGTACTCGGGCAGAAGCGAGTCCAACAGGTCGAGTGGGGTGAAGTTCGGATCGGACTTCTCGGTGGCCGGCCCGACCTTCGAGAGCAGGAGCAGCGAAACCGGTCCCATGATGACGGGGCGCAATTCGATGCCGCGCGCCTTCGCACGATCGAACTCGTCGAGAAGTGCCTCCGAGTTGAGCGAGAACACGGTGTTCGCGTCGATCTCGGGCTGACGGTAGTAGTAGTTCGTGCCGAAGAAGCGCACCAGCTCGAGAGGCGGGAAGTCCGGACGACCGCGTGCCATCGTGAAGTAGAAATCGAGCGGATCGAGGGCGCCCTCGAGCGGCTTGAACCGCTCCGGCACTGCGCCGAAGAGCAGCGCGTTGTCGAGCACGTGATCGTAGAAGGAGAAAGTGTTGCCCGGAACCTGGCTCAATCCCGTCGCAGCCAATTCACTCCAGGTCGATTCCTGGAGTTCCTTGGCGACCGCGAGGAGTGCGTCCTTGTCCGAAGTGCCGTGCCAGTAGGACTCGAGGGCGCGCTTGAGCTCACGGCGCGGCCCGATGCGCGGATACCCCAGGACGCTGGAGCCGAATGCTGCAGTGCTGCTGGACATGCGGTCGACCTTTCTAACCGAGGGGCGCGAGCGCCCTGTGCGCGCTTATGGAGTCTCTACACTCCACAAACGCGCACAGGGGGCTGTCGGCCTTAGCTTGCCTGCTTGGTGGAGCGACCGTTGTCGGCGTATTCGTAGAAGCCCGCGCCGGACTT
This sequence comes from Rhodococcus sp. IEGM 1306, assembly GCF_036541985.1. Taxonomy (NCBI): domain Bacteria; kingdom Bacillati; phylum Actinomycetota; class Actinomycetes; order Mycobacteriales; family Nocardiaceae; genus Rhodococcus; species Rhodococcus sp. IEGM 1306. The sequence goes on along the minus strand of NZ_JAZHFF010000004.1, from coordinate 327,556 downwards.
CTTGCCGGTCAATCCGGCTTCGACCATACGCAGGAGCAGCGGCGGAGCGGAGTACAGCGGCTCCTTGAACTCTTCGTACATTGAGTCGGCGATGGACTTGACGGTGTCGAGTCCGACCAGGTCGGTCAGAGCCAGCGGGCCCATGGGGTGCGCGAGGCCGAGAACGGTTGCCTTGTCAATGTCTTCCTTGGTCGCGAATCCCGACTCGACCATGCGGATCGCCGAGAGCAGGTACGGCACCAGGAGTGCATTGACGACGAAGCCGGAGCGGTCGGCACTGCGGACGACCTGCTTGCCGAGGATGTCGCTGGCAAAAGCCTCGGCGCGCTGCGAGACGGAGGCACTGGTCTTGAGCGTCGTCACCAATTCGACGAGCGGCAGAACCGGAACCGGGTTGAAGAAGTGCATACCGATGACTCGCTCGGGACGCTTGGTCGAGATGCCGAGCTTCATGATCGGGATCGACGACGTGTTGGACGCGAGAACCGCATCCGGGTCCGTCACGACCGCGTCGAGCTCGGCGAAGATTTCGCTCTTGATCTTCTCGTCTTCGACGACGGCCTCCACGACGAGCTGGCGGTCCGCGAAATCTCCCAGATCGGAGGTGAAACGCAGACGCCATGCGGCCTGCTCACGCTCACGTTCTGTGATCTTTCCGCTGCTCACGCCGCGGTCGAGCGAACGCAGGATGCGTGAACGCCCGGCTGCTGCAAGCTCGCGAGTCTGCTCGAAGACCAGAACATCGACATGTGCGCGGGCGCACACCTCGGCGATTCCGGCACCCATGATTCCGGCGCCGATAACGCCGACGCGCTGAATTTTTTCGCTGGTCACGTCAGCTCCTTGTTTGTCTCGTGGAGTTTGTCTGGTGAAGGTGTTGCAAGAGAAGCACTTCGAACTGCGTCGACGCTGGTGGCCGACGCAATCGGAACTGCCCTGAAGACGAGAGAAGTAGTGCGGTGATACAAGCAGGGGAGAGACCCGAAGCCGAGCCTCTCCCCCACCCGAAGTCAGTTCTTAGTGGAACTGTCCCTCTTCGGTGGAGCCCTTGAGAGCTGCCGTCGAGGTGTTGGGGTCAACGGTGGTGGCGATGGTGTCGAAGTAGCCGGCGCCAACCTCACGCTGGTGCTTGATGGCGGTGAAGCCACGCTCTTCGGCAGCCTTGAACTCGCGCTCCTGCAGGTCGACGAATGCCGTCATGCCTTCGCGGGCGTAGCCGTAGGCCAGGTCGAACATGCCGTAGTTGAGCGAGTGGAAGCCGGCCAGCGTGATGAACTGGAACTTGAAGCCCATTGCGCCGAGCTCCTTCTGGAACTTCGCGATGGTCGCGTCGTCCAGGTGCGCCTTCCAGTTGAAGGAAGGGGAGCAGTTGTAGGCCAGGAGCTGGTCCGGGAATTCGCTGCGAACGGACTCCGCGAACTTCTTTGCAACCTCGAGATCCGGCACGCCGGTCTCCATCCAGATGAGGTCTGCGTACGGTGCGTAAGCCTTGGCGCGAGCGATGCAGGGCTCGATGCCGTTCTTGACGCCGTAGAAGCCTTCAGCCGTGCGGGTTCCGTCGAGGAACGGGCGGTCACGCTCGTCCACGTCGGAGGTGATGAGGGTTGCAGCCTCAGCGTCGGTGCGGGCGATGATGACGGACGGAACGTCCGCAACGTCGGAAGCCAGGCGAGCCGAGGTCAGGGTGCGGATGTGCTGCTGCGTGGGGATGAGCACCTTGCCGCCGAGGTGGCCGCACTTCTTCTCCGAAGCGAGCTGATCCTCCCAGTGGACACCGGCAGCGCCGGCGCCGATCATGGCCTTCTGGAGCTCGTAAGCGTTGAGAGCGCCACCGAAGCCGGCTTCGGCGTCGGCAACGATCGGAGCGAGCCAGTTGCTGACGGAGGTGTCACCCTCGGTCTTGGCGATCTCGTCGGCGCGCAGCAGTGCGTTGTTGATGCGACGAACGACGGTCGGAACCGAGTTGGCCGGGTAGAGGCTCTGGTCCGGGTACGTGTGGCCCGAGAGGTTAGCGTCGCCGGCAACCTGCCAACCGGAGAGGTAGATGGCCTTCAGGCCGGCGCGAACCTGCTGCACAGCCATGTTGCCGGTAAGTGCACCGAGGGAGTTGATGTAGTCCTCGTTGTTCACGAGATCCCACAGGATCTCGGATCCGCGACGAGCGAGGGTCTGCTCCTCGACGACGGTGCCCTGGAGCTTGACGACCTGATCGGCCGTGTAGTTACGAGTAACGCCCTTCCAGCGAGGGTTGGTGTCCCAATCCTGCTGGAGCTCAGCTGCGGTCTTCGGGGTGCCGGTGGTCGACATCAAGACTCCATCTCTTTGATCTGCTGGTCCGGCCTGTTGTGAGCAGTACGTGCGTACTACTTCACATACTTGCCAGGCCCTTCTTGTGTACTTACCGAGAATGGCACATCGAAAAAGTGCCGTCTACCTGTTGCTAATGCCAATCTTCGCTACCTTTTCAACACACTTTGCTAAGTCTGTGAAGATTCCTACACCGCCGACACTGCCCAATCGGACAGGTTCCGTACTCGCGAGTAGCAAAGAAACCGCAGGCTGTGAACGAAATGCACACAACTCCGCCGCTTGCGAATTCCGGCAGTTCACGCGGCACTCGGAACAGGCCCGTCCGCTACTTCGGAGCCAACTGCACTACCTGCAAGTGACCGCAATCACTCCGCGGCAACAGCCCTCACTCGGACAATTCCGGGAACTACCCCTCGGAAAGCCACAGACAACCCGTTCGCCAGCCATATGCTGTCGAACCATGACTTGTCGTTCGACGCCCTCGACACCACCGACCGGGCGATAAAGCTGTGTCGAACAATTACCAGCAGCCGTCGAACAACCAGGCATGGTCGCAATCCGGTCCGCAACCGCCGCAGTTGGGATATCGAGCCGCCCCACAGTCCTATCCCCCACCGCAAGGGTTCCCACCAGGCCCACCGCGTGGGAACCCTCCGCCACGGCGACCCGGCTGGGTGATTCCGCTAGCTGTCATCGGTGTCGTCACAGTGTTGGTGCTCTTCGGCGGGCTTGCATGGGTTCTCTGGCCGAAGGACGTTCCCAGCTCTGCCGCCGGTGGCGCCGCCCACACCACCGCCGCCACGAACACACCCGGCACCACGACAACCGCTCCCAGCACGACATCCCCGACGACCACACACGCCGCGAACTTCCCGGCAGGTGCGTCCGCCTGCCCCGGTGGGCAGGCGGCCGGAAGTTACAAGGAGTCCGCGACCAGTGGTGGCAAAACTTCGTGCGAGTTCGCCGAGGCAGTTCGGATGGCCTACGGAAACTCCGGTGCCGCGGGTACATCCAGGACCGTGTCCGCACGTAGTCCGGTGACCGGCAAGGAGTACACGATGGCGTGCAAGGCGGCCTCCGGCATCGTCACCTGCACCGGCGGTGACAACGCGGTTGTGTACTTGCGCTGACATACGCACTTGCGGCATCGGTTACCCGGGGCTTGTCGTTCCAGTGTCGCCCTCGCCGTTCCAGTGTCGCCCTCGCCGTTCCAGTGTCGCACTTACGGATCCTCCGATAGCGTGACCGCATGCCTCTGTACGAGTTTCGCTGTACCGGCTGCGGCCCGCTCGAGCGGTCGTTCGCGATGGCCGAAGTGCCCCAGTCGATTACTTGCCCCCAGTGCAGTCTCGAGTCCAAGCGGGTGGTCTCGTCTCCCCGGTTGAGTCACGCGTCGTCAGCCGCGATGGGTCTACTGGACAGCACTGCCCGATCAGCGCACGAGCCTGCCGTGGTCAGTGGGTCACTACCGGGCCGCGGCCAGCGATCTGCCCCGACGACGTCCAATCCGTTGCACCGCAAGCTACCTCGCCCCTGAGCGAAATCTTCGCGAGCCCCGATCCGACACGAAAGTCCTGCCGCCACGAGTTTTCCGTTTCGTCGAGAATGAGGAGTGCATATGCCTGAACTGCTGTTTCCACTCGATTCCGCCAAGAAATTCACCGACCAGGCAATCGTCGGCCACAATCGGTGGCACCCGGACATCCCCGCGGCGGTGACGGTGAAACCCGGTGACTCGTTTCGTGTCCATTGCCGCGAATGGTTCGACGGCGCAATCCACAACGACGACTCGGCCGACGACATTCTCAATGCACCGCTGACGACTGTCCACACGCTGTCCGGCCCCTTTGCCGTCGAAGGCGCAAAGCCCGGCGACCTCTTGATCGTCGACATCTTGGACATCGGGCCTATCCCCCAAGAGGATTCGGGTCCGCTGGCCGGTCAAGGCTGGGGTTACACCGGCATCTTCCCACGGAACAACGGCGGCGGCTTCCTCACCGAACAGTTCCCCGACGCATACAAGGCCGTCTGGGATTTCTCCGGGCAAACGGCGACGTCGCGCCACATTCCGCACGTCTCGTTCACGGGCATCGTCCACCCCGGACTCATGGGCACGGCCCCGTCGGCAGCGTTGCTCGCCAAGTGGAATGCCCGCGAGGGAGCCCTCATTGCCACCGATCCCAATCGGGTTCCCCCGCTTGCACTTCCGCCCGAGCCCCGTGATGCAGTACTGGGTACCTTGACCGGCGACGAGTACACACGCGTCGCCGGCGAGGCAGCGCGCACCGCTCCCCCGCGCGAGAACGGCGGAAACCAGGACATCAAGAACCTCACCAAGGGCAGCCGAATCTTCTATCCGGTATTCGTGGACGGCGCGAATCTGTCGGTGGGCGATCTCCACTTCTCCCAGGGCGACGGTGAGATCACATTCTGCGGCGCCATCGAAATGGGCGGCTTCATCGATCTTCGTGTGGACATCATCAAAGGCGGAATGGATACCTACGGCGTTTCCGAGAACGCCATCTTCATGCCGGGCAACACGGATCCGCAGTATTCCGAGTGGCTTGCGTTCTCGGGCACTTCCGTCACGCTCGACGGCGAGCAGAAGTACCTGGATTCACATCTGTCGTACCAGCGTGCGTGCCTGCATGCGATCGAGTACCTGACCAAGTTCGGGTACGCGCCCGAACAGGCGTACCTGCTGCTGGGTGCGGCGCCGATCGAGGGCCGTCTGTCGGGCGTCGTGGATATCCCGAACTCGTGTTCGACGGTGTATCTCCCGACTGCGATCTTCGACTTCCCCCTCGCTCCGTCTTCGAGCGGACCGTTCCAGATCGATCCCGGAATCGGCGCCCCGCGTTCGGAGAACAAGGTCTAGGCCTCCGGCCCGTGCGTGGTTAAGGAGTGCCAGGACTCCTTAACCACTCACGGGGGCGGAGCCCCTGTGCGAAGTCTGCGAACCCACCTTTGCGAAGCCGGGCCGTCACTCGTATCCTGGGGAAATGTCGAAAACCTTTGTCGGTGTCCGGCTCCGCCAACTGCGGACCGAGCGCGGGTTGAGCCAGGCTTCGCTGGCCAAGACGCTGGAGATCTCGGCAAGCTATCTCAATCAGATCGAGCACGACGTTCGCCCGCTCACCGTGCCGGTCCTCCTGCGAATCAGTGAAGTGTTCGGTGTCGACACCACCTTCTTCTCCCCACAGGACGACACGCGCCTGATCGCGGAAATGCGCGAGGTCGCTCTCGATCAGGAGATGGGCATCGACGCCGACGCCCACGAAATCGCGGAGATGGTCTCCACCCACCCCGGCCTCGCCAAGGCGATGGTGAACATGCATCGCCGCTTCCGCAACACGACGGCACAGCTCGCCGCAGCGACGGAGGACCGATTCTCGGACGGCAGCGGCAGCGGTTCGATCACCATGCCGCACGAGGAAGTGCGCGACTACTTCTATCAGCGGCAGAACTACATTCACGATCTCGACACCGCGGCCGAAGAACTCACTGCCCGGATGCGCTTTCACCGCGGCGACGTCGCCGGCGAGATCGCCAGACGCCTCGAGACCGTCCACGGCGTGCAGATCGTTCGACGAGTCGACCTGGGCGAGAACATACTTCATCGATACGACCCGGACACCAGAGTCCTGGAAATCTCCGCGAGGCTCTCCGGCGGGCAACAGGTCTTCAAGTTTGCGACGGAACTCGCCTATCTCGAGCACGGCGACCTGCTCGACTCGTTGGTGGCCGAGGGCAACTTCACCAGCGAAGCGTCGGTCTCCCTGGCGCGACTTGGATTGGCCAACTACTTCGCGGCGGCCACCGTGCTCCCCTACAGCCAGTTCCACGACGTCGCCGAGGACTTCCGGTACGACATCGAGCGCATGTCCGCCTTCTATTCCGCGAGCTACGAGACGATCTGCCACCGCCTCTCGACCCTGCAACGCCCCAAACTTCGCGGGGTTCCGTTCATGTTCGTACGTGTCGACCGTGCCGGTAACATGTCGAAGCGTCAGTCCGCCACCGGCTTCCACTTCTCCACCAGCGGCGGTACGTGTCCGCTGTGGAACGTCTACGAGACGTTCTCCTATCCGGGCAAGATCATGCCCCAGATCGCACAGATGCCCGACGGCCGCCGATACCTCTGGGTTGCGCGCACGGTCGAACGTCGAGCGGCTCGATACGGACAGCCCGCAAAGATCTTCGCCATTGGATTGGGATGCGAGATTCGACACGCGCACCGGCTCGTCTACAGCGACGGTCTGGATCTGGACGAGTCGAATCCGGGAACGCCGATCGGCTCGGGCTGCCGCGTCTGCGAACGCCTCAACTGTCCGCAGCGTGCCTTCCCTCCGTTGGGCAAGGACCTCGACATCAGCGAGCACCGGAGTTCGATTTCGCCTTACGTGATTCGCTGAGCGCGCTACCGCACGTGGTTGCGAAGGAACGCGACTGTGCGATCGAACGCGATCATCCCGTCCACGGTATCGAGGTCGAACTGATATTCGTGGTCCAGCGCAGGCTCGTGATCGTCGGGGTAGAACAGTGCGTCGACTTCGACGCCGAGATCGGCGAGCCGTTGCGCCATGGGTTTCGACTGACTGGCGGTCAGCGGGTCGATGTTTCCGCCGGTGATGAACGTCGCGGGAAAGGTCGAGGTCACATGCCCGAGTGTCGACATCTGACCCACTGCAGTCGACCCGTCGAAGTCCCTCGTTCCGAGGTATCCCCACAACGATTGCTTGTCGACGCCCCAACCGAGGTACTTCCCCTGTGACAGCAGCGGTTTCAGATCGAATACCCCGCAGTCGAGGACGACTCCACGTATCTGTTCGGGGCGTAGTGCCGGTTCAATCCCCATCTGAGACGCGTAGGCAGGGCTGGTCATGACGGTAGCCAACTGACTGGACAATTGCGCGCCTGCCGAATCTCCCGCAAGGAAGAGATTGTTCGAATCGACATGCAGCCTGTCCGCATTGCTCGAGAGATATCGATACGCGTCGTTCAGCTGATTCACGGCGGTGGGGTAATACGCATTCGGCCCCAGTGAGTAGTCCACCGAAACTACGGTGAACCCTTGATCTGCCAGCAGTTTGTAGTAACCGGACGCATCGGTTCGCGAACCTGAAATCCAGCCACCGCCGTGTACCCAGATCACCGTCGGCAGCGGAGAAGTGGACTCCGACGGGTAGTACACGTCGAGTTGCGCATCGGCGTCGCCGTCGCGATACGACTGTTCGAGGACCGAGACGATTCCTGATGGCGCGTGCCTGTCGAGTTGTGCGTGAGTCGCTTCGGAGCCACCCGCCGACATCCACCGTACGAGGAGAACTCCCGGCCACGGACTGACGAGCGCCGCGGCCACACCGGACAGCAGAATGACGACGAATACCGCAGCGATTCCGACAATGCGCCTTCGCCGTCTGTCGGGGGAAGACGCGCGCACAACAACTCCTGGGGTCGGATCGGATTCACCCAGGCTAGACCAAAAGGACTAGTCGAGAATTCCCCGGCAACACACCCGCGGCGCTTTGTCTGAAATGACCATTTCTTTAGCGTCTCAGCATCATCCGACAACTAGCGGGTATGTGCGTCGAGAAACTGAACCGTGCGATCGAGTGCAGTGAGACCGTCGGCATTGTCCAGATCGAACTGATACTCGTGACCGAGCGCCGGAACGTGATCGGCCGGATAGAACAGTGTGTCGACCCCAACTCCCAACCCCGTCAATTTGTCAGCCAACGGTTTCGACTGAGAATCTGTCAAAGGATCCGCGTTGCCGCCGCTGACGTAGACAGGCGGAAATCGATCGGTGACGTAGTTCAAGGTCGACATCTGATCCGCCGCTTCGGTACTCATGAAGTCGCGCACCCCGGTATACGCCCAGAGGGACCGATCAACTCCCCAGCCGATGATGCCTGGCCCGCCGACCATGTTCCCGACGTCGTAGATGCCACAGTTGAGGACTACTCCGCGCAACTGATCCGGCCGCAGCGACGGGTTCACGCCCACTCGGTCCGCATATGCGGGATCAGTGATGAGAGCGGCGAGCTGACTCGTGAGTTGCGCTCCCGCAGAATCACCGGCGAGAACAATCTTCGTCGGATCAACATGCAGTCGTTCCGCATTCGCGACGACGTACGCGTGCGCGTCGTTGAGCTGCCGCACCGCGGTCGGATAGTTGTGCTCGGGTCCGAGTGAGTAGTCCAGGGACACAACGGTGTAGCCACGAGAGGCCAGCAACTCGTAGTACGGCGCGTAGTTGGACTTGCTTCCCGAGATCCAGGCACCGCCATGAGTCCAGATCACCGTAGGCAATGCGGTCGTCGTCGCCGCGGGAAAGTAGACATCCAGGTATGCGTCGTCGTCATCGGCGCGGTACTGCTGGTCCTTGATCGAGTCGACACCATCCGGAGCGTGCTTCTCCAGCGCCTCGGTGACTTTCACGGCGTCACGATCGAAGACCCAGCGCACGGTGAGCGCGCCGGGTCTCGGGCTGAGCACAAAGGCCAGAACCACGGCGCCGACAAGGAGGATCAGGATCCCGAGCGTTAACAGTGCTCGCTTGCGCCATCGGTGCGGTGAAGGGTTCGTCATCGGGTTTCCTTCACTCTCGGCACAATGTCCGGATCAGCGTAACGCGAAGCCGGTACTGCCAGGCGCGATCAGCCGAGTTCAGCGATCCGCCGCTGCGCGAGTGCCTTGACTTCGCCCTTGGCTACTTTGCCGCCTGCCGCCATCGGCAATTCGGCGACCGTCATCACGTACTCGGGTATGTACTCGCGGGTCACTCCTCGGCTCTGCAGCCAGGCGGTCAGGTCCTCCGAACTCAGATCGTCATCGGCGGATACGACGACCGCACAGACCTTCTCACCGAACAGCGGATCGTCGACCCCGACCACGGCGACCAGTTCTACCGAAGGATGCGCGCGCACGTACTCCTCGACTTCGACCGCGGAGATGTTCTTGCCGCCTCGAATGATGATGTCGGCCTTGCGCCCCACCACCCGCACCCGCCCGGTCTCGTCGATCTCGACGATGTCGCCGAGAAGCATCCAACCGTCGTCGGTGTACAACTCGTCGTTTGCATGGACGTCGCCCCAATAGCCCTGACACATCAGCGGTCCGTTGACCCCAGGCTGACCACGACGGACCGAGCCCGTCACTTCCTTTGCAGCGTCGTCGAATACACGAACTTGCATACGATCGATGACGTGGCCACACGTCTTCAGTCGGGTATCGGAATCGTCCGCAACCGTCGTCACCGAGACCGCGCCGGTTTCGTTCGAGCCGTAGAACTGCAGAACCGCAGCTCCGGTGCGTTGTTCGAAGGCCAGTGCCTCCGAATACGGCACGGCTTCACCACCGGTGAACATGAAACGAAGTGACGAGAGATCGGCGGATTCCGCGGCCTCCGAACGCAACAGCATCTTGAATTGTGTACTCACACAATTCAAAGCGGTAACCCGTTCGCGCTCGATCAACTCGATCATCACCGAAACGTCGAAGCGTTCCATGACGACATTACGAGCACCGAGTAGCGCCGGCAGGAAATGCGAAGTCCAGAGGCCGAATCCAAAAGGCGCCGGAACCCCGCCGAGGAACACCTCATCCGGACCGATCGCCGCCGCCTCGGCGGCAATCTCGGAGAAACCAACCCAACGATCCTCGGTTTGTGTGACCAGTTTGGGCAGGCCCGTCGTGCCGGAGGTCGAGTTCAGCATCGAAACGGCTGACGTGACAAAACACGGACTGGTTGCGGGGAACTGCTTTAGCTCGACCGGCAACGAGGTGAGTTCGCCGTGTGCGCTCACGCGTTCGAAACTCACGTCGGCGCGTTCGTCGGCGAAGACGACGTCCAGTCCGGGATGCTCTGCCCGCAGACTCGCGACGAGTTCGGCGGTATCGACGCCTCGCAGCGTGCGAGTGGTGACGAGTACGGAGGCTTCCGAGCGGGCGATCAGATGAGAGATCTCGCGAATGCCCGAGCGCGAACCGATTCCGACGGCGACGCGGCCGGTACGAAATGCTGCGCAGAGAGCCGCATGGAATACAGCGGTGTCGGGAAGCAACACGGCAACATGTCCGTACCCCTCACCAGCTAGATCCAGCGCCGACGCGATCGCATCGGCAGCCGCGTCGTACTGTTTCCACGACACCCTCGATTCCGGAGTGACAAAGGCGGTTTCGTCCGGGATGGTCTCAGACCAATGCCTGACCATTTCGCTGATGCTGACGCCGGCGAACCGGTCCGGATTCGTGGCGAATTCACCGACGGTGAAGTCGAGTGTCTTCGTTTCAAGCATGATCGTCGATCATCTCCCGTCGGCGCTGAGGACGCCCATCGATTGTTTGTACGCGTTGTCCAGTGTCGCTGCGGAATCGCATTCGCGGACGAGTTCGCCGCGCTGCATGACATATCCGCGGTCGACAACCGATTTCAGTGCAGTAAGTGCCGGTTCCGTCACGATGACGGTCACCCCCTCGGCGGCCAGACCCCCGACCAGCGCTCGCAGCTCCGCGACGATTTTCGGCGCCAGTCCTGTCATCATCTCGTCGAGGAGCAGCACTTTCGGGGTTTCCAGAAGGGCCCGCCCCAGAACCAACATCTGCTGCTCACCACCGCTGAGGACCCCGGCATAACTCTCCGAGCGTTCACGCAGGATCGGGAACCTCTCGAAAGCTGTTTCCACGGCTTCGGCTTTCAATCCCAGCAGGTCTGCGCCGACGCGTAGGTTCTCGCGAACGGACATTCGCATGAACAGTTGTCTGCCTTGCGGAACGTAGGCAAATCCGCTGCGGACACGATCCAGTGCCGATAATTTCTGGATCTCTCGACCATCGAATTTGATTGTCCCGGTGGCGGGAACCGAGCCGTAGATGGATCCCGCCAAGCTGGTCTTGCCTGCACCGTTCGGTCCGACGATCGCCGTCACTTCTCCGGCGGGGGCGACAAGGGAGACGTCCCTGACGGCGACAGCAGATCCGTATCGAACTGTGACTCTGTCGAGTTCGAGCATGTCAGGCGCCTTCCTCGTATTCGGAACCGAAATAGACTTCTCGCATCGCGTCGCTGGCCAAGCACTCCTGCGGTGGTCCGTAGAACGCCACTGATCCGAAATTGAGCAGCACGATCTTGGTGGCGAGCGCCGCGATGAGATCGACGTTGTGATCGACCAGGACTACTCCTTTGCCCTGCGCGGCAATCGATCGCACGGCACCGGAGATGGCAGCGATGCCGTCGTGATCCGCGCCGGCAAACGGTTCGTCCAACAGGAGAACATCGGGTTCGGTCGCCATCGCCCGCGCCACCTCGACCAGACGCTGCGCGCCCAAACTGAGATCCCCGCAAGCACTCTCGACGTCGGTGACCGAGTATCGCGCAGCGATCTCCCGGGCCCGCTGCGCTGTCCGGTCCCAGTTCTCGAAAGGTCCTTTGATCGCCCACCACAGCGAGTGCAGCGGTGAGGTGATCTTGTGCCCGTACAGTCCCGGGATGATGTTGTCGACGGCGTCGAGTTCCGCCGCGAGCTGCGGATGTTGAAACGTGCGCGAGAGCCCTTGCCGTGCACGGCGCTCCGACGGCCCGGTCAAGGGAGCACCGGCGAGCGCGACGGTTCCGGAGTCTGCTTGCTGTGTGCCGAAGATGCAGTCCACCAGTGTGGTCTTGCCTGCCCCGTTCGGGCCGACAAGGCCGATCACCTCTCCCGGTCCGACGCTGAACGAGACATCGTCGACAGCGCGGACGCCGCCGTAGGACTTGTGGAGCCCGCTCACTTCGAGTAGCCGAGTCATCGATTGCCACGCTCCTTGTACAGACGGTTCATTCGACCCAGAACGTTCTGACTCCACCCGATCACCCCACCAGGCGCGACGATGAGGATCACCAGGACGGCTCCGGCAAGCAGGAGTTCGCCACTTCCCTGGTACCCGGGCATGTTCAGCGTCACGATCACCACGATCAATGCACCGAGCGGAGCACCCCACGCCGAACTGCGACCGCCGATGATCGGCATGAAGATCGCAAGGAAAACAATACTGAGAGTGAAGGTTTCAGGAGTGACAGCTTGCACCGACACGGTGAACAGCGATCCGCCGGTCGACGCGATCGCGGCACCGATCGCCAGCGCCACAACGGTCAGGTGCGCAGGATTGACGCCGGAAGACCGTGCGACATTACGATTGTCGCGGGCAGCTTGCAACATCAGCCCCCACACCGATTTCCGAAGTCGATCGACAGTGACCGCGATCAGACACACGAACAAGATCGCGAACACGACCAATGCGTAGCGCGGTGGCTCCCAGCCGAACATCGTCACAGTCTCGACGCCCGAGATCCCGGCCGACCCGCCGGTGAAACTCGGCCCGTCGATCAACCAGTGCTCGAAAGCGATACCGAACAACAAGGTCACCGCGGCAAGGTAGAAGCCGGAGAGTTTCTGTGTTGCCAAGCTGAGGAGTACTGCAACCGCTGCAGCGGCGAGGGCGCCGAGAATCCATCCCCACCACATCGACAACCCGGTCCGAACCGAGATCAGCGCAACGGCATACGCGCCGATCGCCGCATACGCGCTGTACGCCATCGACAGTGATCCCGCGAGCACGAATGGCACGTACATGCCGAGGGCGATCAGCGAATACGTCGCAGCGAGGAACACCAGATCCTGCCGGTACAGACTCGGCCCCATCCACAGCAGCACGGCAGCAACCACGGCCACGGTGATCAGCGCTTCTCGTGACACGGCGAGCATCCTCGTCCGGGAACTGCCGGCCGGAGTGGGCGGACTTGACGTCGGCGGACTGGTAGAAAGCGAGGCCATCAGACGCGAACCTTCCTCGAGAGCAAGCCTTCCGGACGGAAAGCGAAGAACACCAGGGCAATCAAGAGAATCGCGGTTTGAGCAGCACTCGCACCGAAGTAGTACGGGGCGAATACCTGGACGACGCCCAACACCATTCCGCCGATCAGCGGAGCCCAACTCCTGCCGGTACCACCGATGACGAGTGCGATGAATGCCGTCAGCGTCCATGACAGACCGCTCGTGAACTGAACACCGGCCTTGGGAGCGAACAGAAGTCCGGCGACCGCGGCGATCACACCCGCGAGGGTGAACGCGATGAGGCGTACCCGATCCACCGGCAAGCCCAGGACGCGGGCGGCATCCGGACTGTCGCCGACGGCGCGGAGCAGACGGCCCGACGTGGACCGGTTCAGCCACAGTCCGATACCGACGAAGATCAGAGCAGTTCCGACGACGAGCACAACGGTCGAACTGTCGACGGTCGCACCGAGTACCGATATCGGATCGAAGTCGAAGATCTTCTGCCCGGGAAGTGGTGTGCGGCCGAAGACAGTGCCGGCGAGCTGCTGGATCCCGAACAGTACTGCGGTCACCGCCACCAACGCCGGTAGTTCCCCACGACCCGAACGCTTCTGAACCTGTTTGACCACAAGCTTTTCCGTCAAGATCGACAGCGCCACCGCTACCGCGATCCCCAGCAGCATGGCAATCCAGAGAGCGAGCCCGTAATTGATCGCGACCCAACTCGACGCCATTGCCGCAGCCATAGCGTACGGGCCCATCGCAAAGTTGAAGAAGTCGGCGCCGACCACCACGAGATACATTCCGAGGGCTATCAGAGAGAAGAAGGCACCGATCTCGATGGCTGCGAGCCACAGTTGTGCGTCTGTCATGTCAAAGCTCCTCGGTTATCCGCACGGGGGTTGGTAGGAATCCCACGGATGGGCCGGTTTGTTGTCCTCACCGAATTCGACGAGCACCAGTCCGCAGAGGCTGTCCGGAGCAAGGTGATCCTGCGAGGAGAACGACAGTGTCAGTCCGTCCTGGCCGAAGCTGGCGGGAAGTGCCGAAACCTGTTGAAGAGCATCACGAACGGCCGTCCGATCTCGGTGATCGCCGGCAATCTCGATGGCCTCGGCCAACATCATGACGGCGTCGTACGCCTGTGCGTCGTAGGCGGTCAGTTGATAATCGGGCCCCTTGACCGCCTGCACCTTGCGACGCAGTTCGGCGGTTCTCGGGTTATTCTCACTGAGCGAGCCCATGTACACCATGCCGCTCAACGCCTTCGGGTCCGCCAAAGCCCAAGATGCGGGCTGGTTTCCGATGGAAGCGAGTGAGAAGCGTTGCGTCTGCGGGGTGACCTTCGACAAGGTGTTGTGCGCGAGGATTTCGAAGTGCCCGCCGATACTGGCGACCAGAATCGCGTCCGGTTCGGTTTCCGCGAGACGTGAGACCTGTGCGGTGATGTCCGCGGCATCCACCGGCGCCTTTTCGACGCCCGTCACTCTCGCGCACTTCTCGAGCGCCGGCCGCAGGGTCTTGATGATTCCGTCGATGGATGCACTCGCGTCACCGAGAATTCCCAGAGACTTGTACCCCATCTTCTCGAAAGCCCCGCAGTACACCTGGGCGTACTGCTTCAAGGAGTTCGGAATCATGAACGAGTAGTCGTTGTCGGGCGCCGAGGCGAAGGCGTCGCTGAGAACGACCGGAGCTATCGCGGGAATCTTCGACTGCTGGAGAATCGACTTGGCCTGCAGCACCGACCCGCTGCCGGTGGCGAGGATGACCGCACTGGACCCGTGATCGACCAACTTCCGAATGATCGACGGGGTCTTGGTGGGACTGCTCTCGTCATTCTCGACAACCAATTCGACCTGCTTGCCGTTGATTCCGCCGGCCTGGTTGATCAGGTCGACAGTCATCCGCACGGTCTTTCCGGCGATCGTGCTGTACGACGCACCGGGCCCGGTGGAATCCTCGTCCAAACCGATGACGATGGTGTCTTCGGGAATGACACCGGCAGATGCGCACCCGCTCGCCCCGAGGACCACTGCCGCGCAGACGGCGATCGCCTTTCCGAGTCTCACATCGAACTCCCGTCCAAACTCTGCTTGGTAAATCAAACAAGCGCTTGATTTACGAGTGTGGACAGAAGTATGCACTGGGTCACACCGATAGTCAAAATGCGAACTACATGCGCAGGAACTGCGGTGTTACGGCTTCTGCAGCAGCCGGATCGAGGAGCTGAGTTCGCGAATGACGGACTTCAATTCGTCGACATCCGAACGGAGTTCGGCAAGTTCAGAGTCGGGAGATTCGGTCTGCACTTCCTTCTTCGCCGCGCGCCGCGCGATGCGTGCCACCGGCTCGCCGTCGACGGAGCGTGCGGCGAACCCGTCCAGGAACACCGAGATCAGGTTGCGCTGCAGATCTTCGGCCAATTCGGAAAGCTGCGGCCGGTACTGCGCGACGGTGGACCAGACGGATTCCCGCAGGAGCCGGTGAAACTGTTCGGGATCGATGTCTTCCCGAAACTCCCCGTCGGCAATTCCGCGCGTGATGGCCGATCGCCAGTAACTGTGTGCCTTCTGAACCAGAACGGTGATGGGCGCGTCTGCCGGCTGCGACGAAAGTATGGCTTCTCCCTGATACACCTCGGTGGCATACGGGTGATCGACCGCGGAGGCGAAAGACACCGAAACCATCGTGGCCAGGCGATCTCGGGCCGAACCTTCCGGCTCGATCGAGTCCTCGTACCGGACGTTGAGATCTTCGAGGAACCGGACGACGATCTCGTTGGCTATCGCGTCCTTGGAATCGAAGTAGTGATAGAGGCTGCCGGAAAGGATCCCGACTTCGTCGGCGATGTCTCGCACCGTCGTCGCGGCGATTCCCCGCTCACTGAACAGCTTGGCCGCATGAGCGAGTATTTCGTCCCGCCGGGTCGAGCGCACGAGAAGATCCTTCCGACGTTCCGATCGTCAAGCGAGTGCTTGATCAATTTCTCGTCGATGCTAACACCGCACCCTCTCTGACCTGCGGTGTGAGGTCCTGGATACCCAATCGAAACACCGGACACGCACTTGTCACCGACAGTCATTCCACCGCAACAACTTCCACCTACTCTGTGCACTCGACGAATACAGCGTTGTATACGCACTCCGGATACAGATCTGTCAGAGCCATTGTCTGCCAGAGCCATCGACACGAAAGGCCCGTACATGCGAACCTTCTCGAAGCGCACCCTTGCCGCGCCGGCCGCTCTCGCCGCGCTGGGCTTGGTTCTCACCGGCTGCGGAAGCAAGGCGACAGACACCGCATCGGGAGATTCGACGGCTACGTCGTGCGTCGACACCTCGGGGGACACGATCAAGGTCGGTTCCCTGAATTCACTCTCGGGCACCATGGCCATCAGTGAAGTGACGGTCCGCGACTCCATCTCGTTGGCGGTGCAGGAGATCAACGATTCCGGCGGTGTGCTGGGCAAGAAGATCCAGATCGTGGCCGAGGACGGCGCGTCGGAGCCGACAGTGTTCGCCGAGAAGGCCGAGAAACTGATCAGCAGCGATTGCGTCGCAGCAGTTTTCGGTGGCTGGACCTCCTCGAGCCGCAAGGCCATGCTGCCCGTGTTCGAGGACAACAACTCGCTGCTCTACTACCCGGTCCAGTACGAGGGACTGGAAGATTCGAAGAACATCTTCTACACGGGTGCAACGACCAACCAGCAGATCATCCCGGCTCTGGATTACCTGAAGGAGAAGGGCGTCAAGTCGCTGTATCTGGTCGGCAGCGACTACGTGTTCCCACAGACCGCCAACCGCATCATCAAGGCATACGCGGCAGCAAACGGCATCGAGATCAAGGGCGAGGATTACACGCCTCTGGGTTCGACCGACTTCTCCACCATCGTGAACAAGGTCCGCACTGCCGACGCGGATGCCGTGTTCAACACACTCAACGGCGATTCCAACGTTGCGTTCTTCCGTGAATACTCGAATGTCGGCCTGAAGCCCGCCGACATGCCCGTCGTCTCCGTCTCCATTGCGGAGGAAGAGGTCGGCGGTATCGGAGTCCAGAACGTCGAAGGCCAGCTGACGGCGTGGAACTACTACCAGACCATCGACTCCCCTGAGAACAAGAAATTCGTCGCGGCGTACAAGGCGAAGTTCGGCCAGGACAAGCCGACGTCCGACCCGATGGAAGCGGCATACACCTCCGTCTACCTCTGGAAGAACACCGTCGAGAAGGCCAACTCGTTTGCGGTCAAGGATATTCAGGACAACGCCGACGGTGTGACTTTCCAAGCGCCCGAGGGACTCGTCACCATCGACGGCGACAACCACCACATCACCAAGACTGCTCGGATCGGCGAAATCCGTTCCGACGGACTGATCTACACGGTCTGGGATTCGGGACAGCCGATCGAGCCGGATCCGTACCTGAAGAACTACCCCTGGGCCGAGGGACTCGGCAGCTGATCGACGAAAGGCGGAATTGACGGAATCGACGAGTAGAGAGGTGGAGCGTCTGTCATGGATGTTGTGATCGGGCAGTTGTTCACGGGTTTGAGTATCGGATCGATTCTCCTGTTGGCAGCGTTGGGATTGTCTCTCACGTTCGGGCAGATGGGTGTCATCAACATGGCACACGGCGAGTTCATCATGGCCGGCTCGTACACCGCATACGTAGTGCAGCAGGTGATTTCGAATGCAACGGGATCGTTGATCATTTCTCTGCTCGTCGGTTTCGTCGTCGGCGGACTGATGGGTGTCGTGCTCGAAGTGGTCTTGGTATCGCGGATGTACCACCGCCCCCTCGACACTCTGTTGGTGACATTCGGCGTCGGATTGATCCTTCAGCAGTTGGCACGAGACATCTTCGGGGCGCCGGCAGTCAATGTTTCAGCACCGACCTGGCTTTCGGGCGGAGTCGATATTTTCGGCGCGGTGGTACCGAAAACCCGCATCTTCATTCTGGTGTTGGCGATCGCAGCGGTGATCGCGCTTTCGGTCGCACTGAAGCAGTCGTCGATGGGTAGACGCATCCGGGCCGTCGTCCAGAATCGCGATCTGGCCGAGACGAGCGGAATCTCTTCTCGTCGTACGGACATCACGACCTTCTTCCTCGGTTCCGGGCTCGCCGGAGTCGCGGGTGTGGCGTTGACGCTCATCGGTTCCACCAGCCCGACCATCGGCCAGTCGTATCTGATCGACGCCTTCCTGGTTGTTGTCGTCGGCGGTCTCGGTCAGATGAAGGGAGCCGTGATCGCAGCCTTCGCCCTCGGCATCTTGAACTCGTTCATCGAGTACTCGACGACGGCGTCGATCGCGAAGGTGATCGTGTTCGTCATCATCGTCGTCTTCCTTCAAGTTCGGCCACAGGGCCTGTTCGCAGTCAAGACGAGGAGCCTCGTATGAGCATCCTGAACAACTCCCGAATTCGGGTGTGGGGCGGTTTTGCACTCGCCGCAATCGTGCTGTTCGCCATCGCTCCGGCTGTGCTCTCGGACTTCAGACTGTCACTGTTGGCCAAATTCCTGTGCTTTGCGATAGTCGCTGTCGGCATCGGTTTGGCTTGGGGCAGAGGCGGAATGCTCACGCTCGGCCAGGGCGTGTTCTTCGGAATCGGCGCATACGTGATGGCGATGCACCTCAAGATCGCCGATGCCGAACTCAAGGGCGACGCGGTCCCGGACTTCATGTCCATCGCCGGCAAGACCGAACTTCCGGGATACTGGCAACCGTTCGCCTCGCCATTCGTGGCGATCTTCGCGATCCTTTTCCTGCCGGCCGCTGTTGCCTTTCTGCTCGGGCTCGGTGTGTTCAAGCGGAGAGTCAAGGGCGCGTACTTCGCGATCCTCTCGCAGGCACTCGCCGCGGCTTTCGCGATCCTCTTGATCGGCCAACAGTCGATCGGTGGCAGCAACGGCCTCAACCGCTTTCGCACGTTCTTCGGTTTCAACCTCAATGATCCGGCGAACAAGCAGATGTTGTTCTTCATCGCCGCCGGAGTTCTTCTCGCATCGGTCGCCCTGATTCGCCAGCTGATGAACTCCCGATACGGCGAACTCCTCGTCGCCGTCCGCGATCAAGAGGAGCGTGTACGTTTCCTCGGATACGATCCGGCGAATATCAAACTGGTCGCCTACGTGACCGCGGCGTTCCTCGCCGGTATCGCCGGCGCGCTGTTCGTTCCGATCGTGGGCATCATCTCCCCCGCCGACGTCGGGATCGTCCCGTCCATCGCCTTCCTCATCGGGGTAGCGATCGGCGGCCGCGCAACGCTTCTCGGTCCGGTACTGGGTGCGATCGGCGTCGCGTGGGCACAGTCGACGTTCTCGGAGAAACTCCCTTCGGGATGGATCTACGCACAAGGGTTGATGTTCATCGTCGTTGTCGGGTTCTTCCCGGCAGGTGTGGCCGGACTGTTCGCCCTGATGCGCCACCGCAAGAAGCGTGAGACCCCGGCCGACCCACCGGTCAAGGTCTCCCAACCCGAACCAGTGGAGGTGTCGTCATGACCAACACAACCGCCACCAGCGAACCCACACCGGCACTGGGCGGCAACGCCGGAATGTCGTCCGAGTACCTCGAAGTACGGAATCTTTCGGTCAGCTTCGACGGTTTCAAGGCCGTCGACGGCGTCGACTTGACCCTCATGCAGGGCGACCTCAGGTTTCTCATCGGCCCGAACGGGGCTGGAAAGACAACGCTGGTCGACGCCATCACCGGACTCGTTCCCGCGACGGGTTCGATCACGAAGTCCGGCGAGCAGCTGCTCGGCAATAAGGTACACAAGATCGCCCGTCTCGGCGTCGGACGAACCTTCCAAACGGCAAGCGTCTTCGAAGAGCTCTCGGTACTGCAGAATCTCGATATCGCGGCCGGAGCCGGCCGATCACCGTGGAACCTGCTCAGAAAACGCAAAGGTGTGCTTCCCGAGATCGAAGAGGCTCTGGAGACAACTGGGTTGGAGCACCTCAGGAACACTGCCGCGGGCATCCTGGCGCACGGGCAGAAGCAGTGGCTCGAAATCGGAATGTTGTTGGTACAGAACTGTTCCGTGCTCCTGCTCGACGAGCCCGTCGCAGGCATGAGCCTCGAGGAGCGCGAGGAGACCGGGAACCTTCTGCGGCGCATCGGCGGTGCGCGAACCGTCGTCGTGGTCGAGCACGACATGGACTTCATGCGATCCTTCGCCACGTCCGTCACGGTGCTCGCCGCTGGGAAAGTGCTTGCCGAAGGAACTGTGGCGGAGGTTCAAGCCGACCCCAAGGTGCAAGAGGTCTACCTCGGCACAGCCGCTGCCGGAACAGATCTCGGCGCCGACACCGAACCGACCCCGGAGGACTGAATCATGCTCGAACTCGTCGACATCCGCGCCGGCTACGGACGTACCGAAGTGATCCACGGCGTTTCCCTGCTGGTTCCCAGTGACGGGGTTGCGGCAGTCATGGGTCACAACGGTGCGGGTAAAACCACCTTGCTGCGCGCCGCCGTCGGTCTGATCAAACCCACACGGGGAAAGGTACTTCTGAACGGTGAGGACATCACCGGATTACGGCCGAGCGCCCGCGTCGCTCGCGGACTCGCCTACGTACCCCAGGGTCAGCAGTCGTTCGGACAACTGACGACTGCCGAGAATCTTCGGGTGGTCGCCGACGGGCGCAAACGCGGAAAGGAACTCATCGCAGAGGCATTGGATCTGTTTCCCGCGCTCACCACACTCCTCGACCGTCGCGCGGGACTTCTCTCCGGTGGGCAGCGACAACAGCTTGCCATCGCTCGCGCCCTGATCACCGAGCCCAAGATCCTCATTCTGGACGAGCCGACCGAGGGCATTCAGCCCAACGTGGTCGCCGAAATCGAAAGGACCGTCATGGAACTCACCGAGCGCGGCGATCTCGGTGTCCTCCTCGTCGAGCAGCACATCGGTTTCGCACTCCAATCTGCGCAGCATTACAGCATTCTCGCGGCCGGACACGTGACCTCGACCGGTGAGGGCGGCACCACGTCCACCGACGCGGTTCGTCGAGCGATGGCAATCTGACATGAGTGTGCGCCCGCCGCTGCGCGAGCAGGTCTATCGGTCGATCCGAAGCGATCTGATGTCGGGTCAGATCGCACCCTCCGAACGGCTCGGCGAAGAACGGTTGGCTCATCTGTACGGTGTCTCGCGAACACCGGTCCGCGAGGCGCTCGCGAAGTTGGAATCCGACGGGCTGGTCGAACGCGACGAACACGGACTCTTTCCGTACCGACCGCACCTCGACGAGTTGGGTGGCCTCTACGAGCTGCGCATACTCCTCGAGGTGCACGGGCTTCGTCGGGTACTCGAGGGTGAGGCCCCCGCCCATGATCGAGACGCGCTCGGTTCCGAGCTCGACAGGTGGTACGCATTTCGCGAACAGATGCCGATACCGGACGCCGGTTTCGTGACGCTCGACGAGGAGTTTCACATCGCGCTCCTCGCCTCGTCCGGGAACCACGCACTGGTTGACGCCCTGCAGGCCGTCAACTCGAAGCTGCGCCCCGTGCGGATGTTCGACTACCTGACTCCCGACCGTATGAAGGCCACCGTCGACGAACATATCTCCGTCGTCGAACTAATGCTCGACGGCAAGATTCCGCAAGCGCACGAGGCACTGGTATCGCACATCGACATCTCTCGAACGGTCGTCCTCGACCGCGCTCGGCAGGCCCTCTCGTTGGCCGCAATGGCCAACGCCGTGCGTAACTGATCTGCGTCGTGTCGGTGAGTTCACGGTGACGTCTTAGGTGACGACTTAGGTGACGTGGTCTCTCGGAAATAGGAATGCACTCGCAGCGGTTGCACTTCACAACAACGCTTGTAATTGCCCGCTGAGAAAGGCACCACATTCATGGCCGTCCCACTTTCCATCCTCGACCTCGCCCATATCGGCGACAACGAAACCGCCAAAGACAGCTTCGACGCCAGCGTGACCTTGGCGCAGCGAGCCGAGGAGTGGGGCTACAAGCGAATCTGGTACGCCGAGCACCACAACATGGGTTCCATCGCATCCTCGGCAACCAGCGTTCTGATCAGCCACGTCGCCGCGCACACCAGCAAAATCCGCCTCGGCGCCGGTGGAATCATGCTGCCCAACCACGCACCGCTGACGATCGCCGAGCAGTTCGGCACCCTCGAGACTTTGCACCCCGGTCGAATCGATCTCGGTCTCGGCCGCGCGCCCGGTAGTGATCAGAAGACGATGCAGGCTTTGCGACGCGACCCGAGTTCTTCGGACAGCTTCCCGCAGGACGTACTCGAGCTTCAGGGCTACCTCGGCGACACCTCGCGCGTCCCCGGAATCAATGCCGTTCCCGGTAAGGGCACTCACGTTCCGCTCTACATTCTCGGATCGTCACTGTTCGGCGCCAAGCTCGCCGCGATGCTCGGCCTGCCGTATGCATTTGCCTCGCACTTCGCCCCCAACGCCCTGCGCGACGCCGTCGCAATCTACCGACGCGAGTTCAAGCCGTCGGAGCAGTTGGCGGAGCCGTACGTCATCGCCGGCGTCAACGTCATCGCCGCTGACACCCATGAGCAGGCTCAGCAGGACTTCCTCGCAGCCAAGCGTTCGCGCGTCAGTCTTCTTCTCGGGCGTGGACGCAAGTTCACGGACGACGAAGCGGACATGCTGCTCGACTCCCCCGCCGGTCAGCAGGTTCTGCAAATGACCAAGTACAGCGCCATCGGCACGCCCGCCGAGGTGCGTGCGTACCTCGACGAGTTCACCGAGCATGCGCAGGCCGACGAGCTGATCACGGTGTCGACCGGCACCAACCGCGAGGCATGGTTGCGCACGTTCGAACTCCTCGCCGACGTGAGCGATCTGGTGCCCGCCTAAGCTGCCGGTATGGGCGATCCATCCCGTCGCGGGTTCATCTCGGTACTGGCCGTACTACTTTCGACGGGTTGGGCCGCCAACCACTTTGCCTCGCTCATCCCGGTTCTCCGGGTGGACGAGGGCCTCTCTCATACCGTGCTCGACGGTGTCTTCGGTATCTATGCGCTCGGACTCCTACCCGGCCTGTTGACCGGTGGAGCAGTGTCGGACCGCGTCGGCCGAGCTGTAGTCGTCCTTCCCGGAGCACTCATAGCCTCGCTCGGAACCTTGATTCTTCTTCTCTGGCACGACGCGCCCGGGCTCATGGTCGGGCGCCTCGTAGTCGGTATCGGTGCCGGTCTGGCAATCGGCGCCGGTACCGCGTGGGCAGCTGACCTTCGCGGCAAGTTCGGAACCGTGATGGCGGGCGTCGTACTCACCTCGGGCTTTGCACTGGGACCACTGTTTTCGGGTCTGTTGGCACAATTTGCCGCCTTCCCACTCGCTACGCCCTTTGTCGTCTCGGCCGTCTTGTCGGTGGGTTCGGTTGCCGCGGCGGCTGTGAGGAGTCGTACTCCTGCTCCCACCAAAGCTGCGACGTTCACACAGGTTCCCGACCGTGCAGAGCGGTCGGGAACCAATGTGAAGGGCGCACTGCTCTGGGCACTTCCGTTGGCGCCATGGGTGTTCGCCAGCGCAACAGTGTCTTTCGTGACCATGACGGCCAGGCTCGGGGACCGCTACTCCGGTCCTCTCCTTCCGGGTTTCGCTGCGGCGCTGACCTTGGGTGCTGGAATCCTGGTTCAAACTGCTGCGCGCCATCGCAATTGGGGTCCTCAGGCCGGCACGGTCGGCGCCGCGCTGGCGGCGCTCGGATACCTTCTGGTCGCGGTCGGCGGCGCACGCCCCGCGCTCGGGTTGTTCATCGTCTGCGCGCTCGTCCTCGGTACGGCCTACGGACTGTGCCTGCGTGAGGGACTGCTCGACCTCGAGTCGCTGGCTCCCCCGGCCTCGCGGGGCGCCCTGACCGGGATCTTCTACGTCGGCACCTATCTCGGATTCGGACTGCCGGTGCTACTGGTTGTCATCGAACCCACGATGGGTCCGTCACTGCCGTTGGTGATCCTCGCCGCTGTTGCCGCCGTTGTTGCCGTGGTCCGATTCCGTCGATTGCGGTCGCCCCAGGCTTCCACGTCACATCCGCGTCTCGAAGCCGCATCGGTCTGAACACCCGTTTGGACGGAGTTGGCGGTACTTGCAGTCGCAGCTACCCGGCGGTGTTAGCGTCGGAGGACCAGAAGGTAACTGCGTAGGGACACAGCACATGGGCAAGAGCGAGGCGGGCAAGGCCGAATCAGGCAAGAGCAGTGCCGACGATCTGACGGGTCGGCGCATCCTGATCACCGGTGCCGCCCGCAACATCGGTTCTTCGCTGGCCAGACGCCTCTACGACCGCGGTGCGTCCGTGGGACTGCTCGGCCTCGAGCCTGAACTTCTCGAACAAGTCGCCACTTCCTGCGGCCGCGCACCGTGGCAGTTGTGCGATGTCGCCGACCCCGAGCAGGTATCTCGCGGCGTCGACTACATTGCCGAGAAGCTGGGAGGCATCGACGTCGTCGTGGCCAATGCCGGTGTCGAGGCGAACTCGTCGATCCTCGGCGGCGACGTCGAAGACATGCGCCGCGCCGTCGAAGTCAACCTCATGGGCACGTACTTCACCCTGCGCGCAGCGGGTCCCCACATCAGTCATGAGAACGGTTACGCCCTGGTGGTCGCATCCGCCCACGGCGCGGCGAAGCACCCGTTTCGCGGACCGTTCGGTGCTTCGCGCGCCGGCGTCGAAGCGTTGGGTGACGCGTTGCGCTTGGAAATGAAACACCTCGGCACCAAGGTCGGCGTCGCGTATATCGGAGACATCGACACCGATACCACCGCACTCTCTTTCGACGGCGCTCGCGGAACCCTCGCCAGCGCCGGCACCACGACCGTCGCCGACGCCGTCGACGCGTTCGAGCGCGGTATCGTCGGCCGGAAGTCACGCGTACACGCGCCCCGCCGCAGCGCTGCGGTTCGCCACATCGCGCAACGAGCTATCGACCTCCGTCCCTCTCACATCCGTGGAGTCGCATGAACCCCCGCATCCCGCCCGGCCGATTCAAGGACCTCGGTCCGATCAACTGGGGAATCTGGCGTGTCCTGTCGAAGGCTGCCGGAGCACCCGATGCGCATCTGTTCAGCACCTTGGGGCGCACGGGCGGACTCTTCCGCGGTTGGCTGCACTACTCCGGCTCACTCATGCCCGGCGGCAAGATCTCTCGGCACGACACCGAACTGATCATCCTGCGGGTCGCACATCTGCGGGACTGCGGTTACGAGATGGATCACCACATCAGGCTCGGCCGCAAAGCCGGAATCGACGCAGAACAACTGGCCCGGATCATCGAGGGCCCTGGCGCTTCCGAGTTGAGTCCGCGTCACCGTGCGATCCTGACTGCGGTAGACGAGTTGGTCACCACCAAGGACATCACCGACAACACGTGGGGAACGCTCTCGCAGCATCTCGACGATCGTCGGTTGATCGAATTCACCTTGCTGGTCACCCAGTACGACGGCCTGGCCACCACGATCGGAACCTTGCGGGTTCAGCGCGACTTCTCCTGAAGTTCCGCGGCGGCCGTAACTCAGCTCTAACCCGAGGACATCTGGACGAAACACCTGATCAATAGCGTATACAGGTATGTCGACAGGGATGAATACGGCTCCGGAGCCACTGCGTGAGGTGGTCTACCGGGAACTACGCACCGAACTGGTCAACGGGACCATCGGGTTCGATCAGCGCCTGACGGAACCGAAACTCTCCACGCGTTTCGGCATTTCTCGCACGCCCATACGGGAAGCGTTGACGATGCTGTGCGCCGATGGACTCCTGCGCCGGGAAGAGTACGGATTCTCCGCCGTGCGCCCGAGCATCCCGCGGATCCGAGATCTGTACGAACTCCGAATCACCCTGGAATTACAAGGAATTACCCGGGCGATCGCAGATCCGACGATCCGGCACGACCGAACGATCCTCGACGACGAGCTGGTGCGGTGGCGTGCCCTGGCTCTCGATCCGCCCGCTCAGGAACCGGGGTTCGTCGAACGGGACGAGGAGTTTCACGTCGCCGTGCTCAGGGCGTCGGGCAACAATGAACTGGTCGCGTCACTGCTGTCGGTGAATTCCCGTATCCGGCACGTTCGGATGTACGACTTCATGGTCAACGGCCGCATCGACACCTCGATCGCGGAGCACATTCGAATCCTCGAAGAACTACGTGCCGGCAATCTGCCCGAGGCCCGCACGCTTTTGCATCAGCACATCGGCGAGTCTCTCGACGTCGTCCTCGACCGGGTGACCCGCGCGATCACCGCGCTCTCACTCGCCAACATCACGGACTGATCGGAGCAGTACACACCATGACCGTCGCAGCAGAAGTTTTCACCCCGACAGCCCGGGTCGAGCAGGCATTCCAGCGGATCGAGGAAGTAGACCGCCCCGAAGTCTGGATCACGTTGCGTTGCAAGGAAGATGTGCTCGCCGACGCCGCCTCGGTGGAGGCCAGACTCGCTGCGGGCGAGCACCTTCCCCTGGCGGGGCGTCTGGTCGCCGTCAAGGACAACGTCGATGTCGCCGGTCTACCGACCACAGCGGCGTGCCCCGAATTCGCGTATGAGCCGGATGAAACGGCCAGTGCCGTTGAACGGTTGATCGAGCACGGGGCTGTTGTTCTGGGGAAGACCAATCTGGACCAGTTCGCCACCGGACTGGTCGGAACGCGTAGTCCGTACGGAGCCGTTCGCTGCGCATGGGACGAGAAGTTGATCTCGGGCGGTAGTAGCTCCGGATCCGCCGTCGCCGTGGCACTGGGGATTGCGGATATCGGAATCGGTACCGACACTGCCGGTTCGGGCCGGGTGCCGGCAGCGTTCCACGGGCTATACGGACTCAAGCTCTCGCTCGGCGTCATTCCCGTCCACGGAGTGGTGCCCGCCTGCATCGACTACGACGCTGTGACGGTATTTGCCGGCGACCTCGAATCGGCAACCGCGGCAGCGGCAATCATGGTCGGCCTCGAACCTCGAGATCCCCGCAGCCGAGTCTGGCCTTCCGACGTTCGTCTCGCGGCGGCGCCGAATCCCCGCGTCGCCGTGCCCCGAATCGAGGATCTGACGCAACTGAGCCCGTCGTATCTGGCAGCGTTTCAGGACACCGTGGCAGCTCTGGTAGCCGGCGGCGCCGAGACCGAGACTGTCGACATCTCCGGACTGCTCGACGCGGCCCGATTGCTCTACGACGGCGCCGTGGTAGCGCAGCGATACGCCGCGGCCGGCCAGTTCCTCGAAACCCGCCCTGCCGGAGCCGATCCCGCGGTGTCCGACATCGTGCTCGGCGCGAAGCACCCCACCGGATACCAGCTGGTCGACGATCTCGACGCTCTCACCCGCGCCAAGGCCGCTGCCAGGGCACTCCTCGCCGGGTTCGACGCCCTACTGCTTCCCACCACCACCGAACATCCGACGATCGCCGCCGTGACCGAGGATCCGTTCGGAATCAACCGCCGGATGGGAACTTTCACCAACTTCTGCAACCTGCTCGACATGGCGGCCGTCGCGGCGCCCGGACACCGCACCGTCGAAGATCACCCGTTCGGCGTCATGTTCGTCGTACCCGCTTTCGACGACCAGATCGCCATCGACCTCGCTGCGCGACTCGGTGGTGTGCCATCACCCACCCTCGTCAATACCGGAATCGACCTCGCAGTATTCGGCGCTCACCTGCGCGGTCAACCCCTCAACACACAGCTGGTCGACCTCGGCGCGCGGTTCGTCGAAACCGTCACGACCTCGGATGCCTACCGGCTCTTCGCTCTCGACACGACGCCACCGAAGCCCGGCCTGGTACGCCGTGGGCCTGGACTCGGCGCACCGGTCGTCGGCGAGATCTTCCGGATCTCACCGGCCGGCCTGGGAGCATTCCTCGCTGCCTTGTCGGCACCGATGGCGCTCACGAGCGTCGAGTTATCCGACGGCAGAACAACTGTCGGTTTCAGCTGCACTCATGACGCAGTAAACGGCGCAGCTGACATCACCGGCTACGGCGGTTGGGCCGCGTACCTCTCTCGCTGACAGTCAGGGCTTGCAGATTCGAGTGACGGCCTCGCGCACCACTTCACGGCGGCGCGCGATCTCGTCGGCGTCGACGTTCTGGTTGTCGGCTACACCGGGGGCCACTACCCAACCGAACACGAGGCCGAACAGCATCGTGATCAGGTCCTGGGGGTCCCAGTGCTTGGAGATGAGGCCGTCTTCTTGAGCCTTGCGGATCGTGGCCATTCGCGGAACCCAACTGGAATGTTCCTCGGCCAGCTTCTTCATCCGTGGTGCCTCACCTTGCAATTGACCCCAGATCATCATCCGTTGAATCTGCGGTTTGCCGAGCATTGCGTCGAACAGTTCGACGGCATGCGCGGGCATGTCCTCACCGGTGAACTCGACGGACTCCATCGCCTGTTCGAAGTCGACGTCGAGCACCGCGTGGAACAACGCGACCTTGTCGCCGAAATAGGCGTAGAGGCGCTCCTTACTGGCGTTTCCGTTCTTCGCAATCCGATCGATGCGCGCACCGGCAAGCCCGTAGGTACCGAATTCTTCTTGCGCAGCGTCGAGGATTCGCTGTTTCGTCGCGGTCACGTCAGTGGGAGCCATAGTGATGATGGTAACCGAACGAACTATTTCGTTTGACTCACCCGAGAAGGCTGGAATACCTTTTTCCAATGACCACCACGTCCCACGTCGACGGCGGCACTCTGCCACCGATCCCGGCTGCCTCCGAGAATCCGAATCATCAACGTCGCTGGCTGGTGCTCTGCATCGTCGCGTTCGCTCAACTCATGGTGGTGCTCGACGGCACCATCGTCTCCATCGCACTACCGGCGGCCCAGGAGGAACTGGGCATCAGCGACCTTGACCGTGCGTGGGTGGTCACGTCGTACGCCTTGGCGTTCGGTGCGCTGCTGCTCCTCGGCGGACGTATCGCCGACTACTGGGGCCGCAAGCGATCCTTCATCGTCGGCATGGCCGGCTTCGCGGTTGCCTCCGGCATAGGCGGCATCGCGCAGAGCGGTATCGAACTGTTCATCGCCCGCGCCGGCCAGGGCGTCTTCGCAGCATTGCTCGCGCCCGCTGCGCTGTCGATGCTCACCACCACCTTCATCGGAGAGAAGGAGCGCGCCAAGGCTTTTGCCGTCTACGGCGCGATCTCCGGCGGTGGCGCTGCCATCGGCCTGCTCCTCGGTGGAGTGCTGACGCAGTACGTCGACTGGCGCTGGTGCCTGCTCGTCAACATCCCGATCGCTCTGATCGCCATCGCTGCAGCCGTCCCGATCGTCAAGGAGACCAAAGCGCACGGTGACACGAGCTACGACCTTCCCGGCGCTGTCCTCATCGCCCTGGGACTCGGCTCACTGGTCTACGGATTCACACGCGCCGAGCACGGCTGGGGTCAGGCTGACACTTTGCTGTTCATCGCACTGGGCCTGGTCTTCCTCGCCATCTTCGTGGTCGTCGAGAGCCGCAGCAAGAATCCGCTTCTACCGCTGAGCGTTCCGTGGCATCGCGATCGCGGCGCTGCTCTGATCGGCTCCATGCTGGTGGGCGCCGCCCTGCTCGGCGGCACGTTGTATCTGACGTTCTACCTGCAGATCGTGCTCGGATTCAGCCCGGTCATGGCCGGCGTCGGATCGCTGCCGATGGCATTCTTCATCGTCTTGGCGTCGACCATCGCAGCGCAGTTGTCCACCAAGATCGGCCCCAAGCCGCTCATGGTCGCGGGCCCGCTGGTGGCTGCGGTAGGACTGCTCATGCTGACCCAGATCGAGGTACACAG
The DNA here is from genome assembly GCF_036541985.1 of Rhodococcus sp. IEGM 1306. Lineage (NCBI taxonomy): Bacteria > Bacillati > Actinomycetota > Actinomycetes > Mycobacteriales > Nocardiaceae > Rhodococcus > Rhodococcus sp. IEGM 1306. Next base: position 297,666 of record NZ_JAZHFF010000004.1, on the reverse strand, counting down.
CTCCTACTGGACGCACGTGTTCCCCGGCCTCGCGATCTTCGGCTTCGGACTCGGTCTGCTGATGGTGCCGATGCAGAACCTCGCACTGATCGGCGTTCCCGACCACGACGCCGGCGCTGCCAGTGCCCTGGTCAACGCCACCCTGCAGATCGGCGGTGCACTCGGCACCGCACTGTTCACCACGATCTACGCTTCGGCCAAGTCGGCCTTCACCGCCGACAACGCGGCGCCGATCCCGCCGGAAGGCATTCCTGTCGACATGTCGAATGCGACCATCCCGACCGGCGATCAATTGGCACTACTCCCCCAGCCGGTGCAGGACTTCGTCGCCTCGATGACGGACTACTTCTTCGGCGCCGAGGTATCCGGATACTCGGCCGCATTCGGTTGGGCGGCAATCCTGTTGGCGATCATCGCACCGGTAGTGCTGGTGCTGGTCCGCGCAAAGAAGGGTGATCTGCCCGCCGAGGGTGCAGTCCACATGGGGTAACCGCTGTGCGCCTTTATTAACCGCCCGCGGTTAATAAAGGCGCACAGCAGGTCAGGCCTGCTTCAACACCTCAGCCACCGGAGTGCTGCTGCGGCCGATCAACTTCTGCAGGTCACCCGACTCGGTGTCCAACGCCCCCTTGGCAATTGCGGCATCGGAATCGGCGAGGATCTGCGCAACCGGTGCAGGTAGTCCGACACCTTCGAGAATGCCTTCGTATGCCTGCTCGTCCACGAACTGGTACACGACGGGCTTGCCCGCGAATTCGCTGATCTTCTCGGCCAATTCGGCGTAGGTGAGCCTCTCGTCACCGCCCAACTCGTACACTGCCCCTTCGTGGCCATCGGTGGTCGCGACCACTGCTGCGGCGTCGGCGTAATCCGCACGCGCCGCAGCCGCGATCTTGCCTTCCGCTCCCGCACCGACCAGTGCGCCGCGTTCGATCACACCGGCCAGGTCGTTGGTGAAGTTCTCCCAGTACCAACCGTTGCGCAACAGCGCGAACGGAATACCGCTCCGAGTGAGCACGTCCTCGGTCGCCTTGTGCTCGGCAGCAAGCTTCATCGGCGTGTCCTCAGCATTCAAGATGCTCGTGTAGGCGATGAATCCGACGCCGGCAGCCTTCGCCGCGTCGATGATGTTGGTGTGTTGCGCGAGCCGTGACCCCACTTCACTTCCCGAGATCAGCACCAGCTTGTCGACGCCCGCCAATGCGGTTTCCAACGCCGAGGCATCCGCATAGTCCGCTTGACGTACAACTACTCCGCGGGCGGCGAGGCTTTCCGCCTTCTGTGGATTGCGGACGACTGCGACGATGTCGGACGCGGCGGTTCCCCGCCCGATCAACGACTCGACTACCAGTTGTCCGAGGTTTCCGGTTGCGCCGGTGACTGCAATGCTCATGCGAACTCCCGATCCAGGTTGAAGCGTAAATGCGTTCTGCAACCATCATGCACTTATTTTTCGTAAGTGCAACACGTCGAGTTAGCGCTATGGGATCGTGCAGTAGTAGCCTGGGTTCATGACCAGCACCGACTCACCTTCACGTGCTGCCCAGACCCCTGATCCGAATGCCGACGGCGTGGACCCAACCCTCGAGGCTGACGTCTTCGCTCGCGGGTGCAACTCTCGGGCGGCATTGCAGAATGCAACCGGACGCTGGGGCGCACTCGCACTCGCAGCATTGAACGAGGGCCCGTACCGGTTCAGTGCCCTGCGCCGACGCGTCGACGGAGTCAGCGAGCGCATGCTCTCGCAGACCCTGCAAACACTCGAGCGGGATGGCCTCGTGCACCGTGAGGTACTCGAAACCATCCCGCCCAAAGTGGAATACAGCCTGACCGAACTCGGCGCCGACGTCGCCGCAAAGATCACGGCCCTGATCGAACTCCTCGAATCGCAGGTTCCGAAAATCGTTGCGTCACAAGCGTCGTACGACGCTCGGAATCAGCTCAGCTTGTCCGAAAGCTGAGCGATGAACTCGTCGAATGCGTAGGGAACGCTCAGCACCGTCGGAGCGGACGTAGCCATCGCGTAGTCCATTCCGACCAGGCGAACCAGGCGGCCGTTCGACACCGAGGTCATGTTCGCGAACGGACCGAAGGACATGAGCTTGTCCAGGTTGGTGCCGTCGGCGTCGACGAGAATGAAGACGTCGGAGTCGAGTGTGTCGATGGATTCCATGCCCACGGACACCGAACTGTCGCCGGAAGTGCACACCGCGTCGACACCGGGCGAGGTCTTCAGCCCGAGCTGGCCGAGAAGACGGATCCGCGGGTCGGTGCCGCAGAATACGATCAAACCCTCGTCGGTGCGCATTGCATACGTGGCGGTCTTGCCCTGGAACTGCGGGTGATCTGCGGCCTGCTTCTCGAAGTACGCCCCAGTCTCGTCGATCAGCGTCTGCGCCTGCGCCGGCTGTCCGAGTGCCGCGCCGATCATGCTCATCTGCTTGTCCCACGCCGTATCCCACGGCTGGTCGGGGAACGCGACAGTCGGCGCGATGTCGCTGAGGCGCTTGTACTCGCCCTCGTCGATGCCGGAGTAGACGGCGAGGATCACGTCGGGATCGAGCCCGAGGATCTGCTCGAACGGGATATCGGGATTGGTCGTCATGAGAACGGGCTTGGCACCGTTCAGACGCGAAGCGTCCCAGGGCAGGATGTTGTTCTCGATGCCGTCGCCGGAGAAGCTCTCCATGGCGACCGGAACCTTGTTCAGCGCGATCACCGAATCCTGGCCACTCCATCCGATGGTCACGATGCGCATCGGCTCCGCGTCGATCGTCGTCGAGCCGTAGGCGTGGTCGACGGTCACGGGGAACGCCCCCGCCTCGGCGGCACCCGAAGCTTCGGTGTCCGATCCGGAGTCAGCTGAGGTCCCACAGGCGGAGAGCGTCAGCGCGACGCAAGCCGCGAGCAGTACGGAACGAGTTTTCATGAGTGGTCCTTCGAAAGCCGGATGGTCGACTCGGGACGCTAATGCGTTGCGCGCCTACACCCCGACTCGAAGGCCTCAGATGGCGGTTTCGCAACACAACTCGACACAAAAGACGAAAAACCCCGTGTGCCTTTCCGGTAGAGCGAACTACCGAAAAGGCGCACGGGGCCGAAGGCCTTCCGTCAGAAGTTGATCATGTGGCCGGCGAGGCCGTGGATCGCTTCCTGCAGAGCCTCACTGAGTGTGGGGTGGGTGTGGACGTTGCGTGCCAACTCGTTGACCGTGAGGTCCCACTTCTGGGCCAAGGTCAGCTCGGGCAGCAGTTCCGAAACGTCCGGTCCGATGAGGTGCCCGCCGAGCAGTTCGCCGTACTTCTTGTCGGCGATCAGCTTGACGAAACCGGTCGGGTCACCGAGACCGTGTGCCTTGCCGTTGGCAGCGAACGGGAAGTTCGCGACCTTGACGTCGTAGCCCTCGGCCTTGGCCTGCTCCTCGGTCAAACCGAACGAGGCGACCTGCGGCTGGCAGAACGTCGCACGCGGCATCATCCGGTAGTCACCGAGTGTCTGCGTCTCCGCGCCGCCGATGGTCTCGGCAGCGACGACAGCCTGAGCTTCGGCGACGTGCGCGAGCTGCAGCTTGGCGGTGACGTCACCGATGGCGAAGATGTGCGGGACGTTGGTGCGCATGTAGTCGTCGATCGCGATGGCGCCGCGATCGGTCAACGCGACACCGGTGTTCTCGAGACCGAAGCCCTCCACACGCGGTGCGAAGCCGACGGACTGCAGAACCTTGTCGACGACCACGGTCTCGATCTCGCCGGACTTGTTGTCCTTGATCGAGACGGTGACCTTGCTGCCGTCGTCGCTGATGGACTGCACAGCGGCACCGGTCTTGATGGTGACGCCGAGCTTCTTGTACTGCTTGGCGATTTCCTTCGAGACGTCGGCGTCCTCGTTGGGCAGTGCCCGATCGAGGAACTCGACGATCGTGACGTCGACGCCGTAGTTCTTGAGGACGTAACCGAACTCCATGCCGATCGCGCCGGCACCGACGATGAGGATCGAACCCGGAAGGTCACGGGTGAGGATCTGCTCTTCGTAGGTCACTACGTTCTCGCTCAGCGAGGTGCCGGGCAGCAGCTTGGTGTACGAACCCGTCGCGATGATCGCGTTGTCGAACGTGATCGTCTCGGTGCCACCCTTGCTCAGCTCCACGCTGATGGTGTTGGCGTCGACGAACGTGCCCTTGCCGTCGTACTCCGGGATCTTGTTCTTCTTCATCAAGAAGTGAATGCCCTTGACTCGCCCGTCCGCGACCTTGCGGCTGCGATCGAAAGCGGAGCCGAAATCGAAGGACACGTCTCCGGACATGCCGAACGTCTTCGCTTCTTTCGTGAAGATGTGCGCGAGTTCGGCGTTACGGAGAAGCGCCTTGGACGGAATGCAGCCGACGTTCAGGCATACACCGCCCCAGTACTTCTGCTCGATGATGGCGGTGCTCAGGCCCAGTTGTGCCGCGCGGATAGCAGCGACGTACCCACCGGGGCCGGCTCCGAGGACAACGACGTCATAGTGTGAGGTCACGATTCACCAGGGTAGTCCTGCATCGTTTCGCTGTCCCCAGATGGTCGCATTACCCGTCGGTAGCCCACACTTCTCGGGCGACTCGGGCGAAATTTCCGCCGTACACGGCCTCGATCGACGGCTCGTCGAAGCCCCGCTCACGCAATACCTCATCAAGTGTCAGCACGTCCTCCGGAGGAGTCCACTGCAGTGGCCCCCACGCGGTGTACGCCTCGGAGAACGACGACGGGTTCTGCTCGATCTCTTCGCGGAAGTCGTCGGCGTCGAAGGAGAAGTCGGAGCCGATCCCGACGTGATCGATGCCGACGAGTCCGACAGCCTCTTCGATGTGGTCGGCCATCGCGGACAGCCGAGCCTGGTCGTCATCCGGTCCGTTGACGCCGAGGAATATGCCCACGCCGTTGATCCCGATGACGCCGCCGGTCTCCGCACACGCTCTGGCCTGATCGTCGGTGATGTTGCGCGGATGCTCCCACAACCTTCGGAGGTTGGAGTGGCTGTAGATCATTGCTCGCTGGGTGATAGCTGAGATGTCCAACCCCGTCTGTACCGAACAATGTGAGCCGTCGACCGTCATTCCGACGCGATTCATCTCGGCAACCAGGTCACGGCCGTATCCACTCAACCCCGTGTCCGCCAGGTCCAAGCATCCGCAGCCGGCAGCGTTCATGTAGTTGTACGTCGGCAACATCGAGCGGACTCCGAGGTCGTGGAAGTACGAGACGTTGGCTAGCTCTCCCTCCAGCGGATTCGAGTCCTCCAGGTCGAAGGCCAGGGCGATTCCGCCGGACTCCTGAATCTCGACGACGCCGTCGACGGTGAAGACAGGGGTTATCTCCGGGAACTCGACCCGCGCCTGCCACGCGAAACTCTTGGCGATTGCCGTCGAGTCCGCGCGAGTCTGCGGCGAGTAACCGACGTTCACCGAAACGTAACTCCCCGCTGGGCGCTGATATCGGAGAAGATCTTCGACAGACGCGTTCGACTGCAGAGGTAGGCAACAATGTTGTTCCCATAGTGGATATGTCCGGTTCACTCACTAATCCCGTCGATGATCAGGGAAATTCACCTGAAACTGGTCGTACGTTCAGCAAATCTCTGGTTCACTGGCGGATAACGCACCGATGCGGTAGAACTTACAAGACTCACACGCCCTGTACCTATCGACAGAGCATGTACCCAGCATGAATTCCCGTACGGGAACAGCAACAAAGGACCGTTCACTCCTGGGCGGATTCGAAGGAATTTTAGGTGGAGGTTTCTGAACGTATGCGTGCTCGCACTTTCAAGCGTGGCCGTCTGGTCGCCGCTGTAGCCGCAGTATCCGTGCTGCCGATGCTGATCAGCCCTGCAGTGTCGTCCGCAGGCGGAGATCCGTCGACCACCACGGCAACTGTAGCCAAGGCAAACACAACGGGTTCCAAGCTCTCGAGCCGCACGGACAACGGGCGCATCGCCACCATCAAGGTGTACTCCCCTTCCATGGAACGCGATATTCCGCTCGAGGTCATCCTCCCGGCAGACGGCAGCGAACCCCGCCCGACGCTCTACCTGCTCAACGGTGCAGGCGGCGGCGAAGACCGGGCGACGTGGCAGCGTCAGACCGACGTCAACGAGTTCTTCGCTGACAAGAACGTCAACGTCGTCACCCCGCTCGAAGGTGCATTCAGCTACTACACCGACTGGGTGAACGACGACCCGTCCCTCGGCCGTCAGAAGTGGCAGACGTTCCTGACCCAGGAACTCCCGCCCGTCATCGACGCCGAGTTCAACACCAACGGCGTCCAGTCGATCTCCGCGATCTCGATGACCGCGACCTCGGTCCTCAACCTCGCCATCGCAGCTCCGGGCCTCTACAAGGGCGTCGGTGCATACAGCGGATGCGCCGAGACCAGCACACCGGTCGGCCAGTCCTCCATCGAACTGGTTGTGGGCATGCGCGGCGACGCTGACGTGACCAACATGTGGGGCCCCCTCGACGGCCAGGGCTGGATCGACAACGACCCCGTCGTCAACGCCGAGAAGCTCCGCGGCACCGAACTCTTCATCTCCACCGGCTCCGGACTCCCCGGCCCGCACGACACCCTCAACAACGAGGCGATCAACGGACAGGTCGGCACACTCGCCAACCAGGTGATCGTCGGCGGTGTCATCGAGGCAGCAGTCAACTACTGCACCCACAACCTCGCCTACCGCCTCAACGATCTGAAGATCCCGGCCACCTTCGACTTCAAGCCGACCGGCACCCACTCGTGGGGCTACTGGGAAGACGATCTCCACAACTCCTGGCCGATGCTCGCTCGCTCGATGGGCATCTGACCGAAATCGTTTCAGCTCGACCCCGCTCCCTGCACTTCCGGGAGCGGGGTCGAGTTCTTTTCAGAACTAATTCGAGGGTTAATTCGGGGGTTAATTCCGGGGCCAATTCAATTGTCAGGCAAGCAAATCGCGTCACTTTCTGCTGCTGCTCTGCTTTACTGACACATAACAAAAAGTGAACCTGTTCCAGTCAGGGCTCACAGGCACTTCGATCCGTTCCGGATCCGAAGACATTCAGGTGGAGGATCCGAACGTATGCGTGCTCGAATTTTCAAGCGTGGCAGTGTGATCGCAGCTCTCGCAGTGGCCACGGTGCTGCCGATGCTGATCAGTCCGGCGACAGCTTCTGCAGGCGGTGACACGTCCGGATCGCACGTCGTGAGCAACACCAAGACCGGCGACCGCAAGGTCACCATCTCGGTCTTCTCCCCGGCGATGGATCGCAACATCCCGCTCGAGGTCATCCTCCCCGCAGACAACAGCGAACCCCGCCCGACGCTCTACCTACTCAACGGTGCAGGCGGCGGCGAAGACTCGGCGACCTGGCAACGCAAGACCGACGTCATGAACTTCTTCCAGGACAAGAACGTCAACGTCGTCACACCGCTCGAAGGCGCATTCAGCTATTACACCGACTGGGTGAACGACGATCCGGTTCTCGGTCGCCAGAAGTGGCAGACGTTCCTGACCAAGGAACTCCCGCCCGTCATCGACGCCGAGTTCAATACCAACAAGGTCCAGTCGATCTCCGCGATCTCCATGACCGCGACCTCGGTCCTCAACCTCGCCATCGCGGCTCCCGGCCTCTACAAGGGCGTCGGCGCGTACAGCGGATGTGCCGAGACCAGTACTCCCGTCGGTCAGAGTGCGATCGAACTTGTCACAGGTACCCGCGGCGGAGCTGACATCACCAACATGTGGGGCCCGCTCGACGGTCAGGGCTGGAAGGACAACGATCCGGTCCTCAACGCCGAGAAGCTCCGCGGCACCGAGCTCTACGTCTCCACCGGCTCCGGACTCCCCGGCCCACACGACACTCTCGCCAATCCCGCGATCAACGGTCAGATCGGTGCGCTCGCCAACCAGGCGATCGTCGGCGGCATCATCGAGGCAGCGGTCAACTACTGCACCCACAACCTCGCCTACCGCCTGAGCGACCTGAAGATCCCGGCCACCTTCGACTTCAAGCCGACCGGCACCCACTCGTGGGGCTACTGGCAGGACGATCTCCACAACTCCTGGCCGATGCTCGCTCACTCCCTGGGCGTCTGACCCGATTCATTCTCACTCGACCCCGCTCCAGTGTTTCGGGAGCGGGGTCGAGTGCTGTCGGGAGCGAGCAGTAAGAATGGACGTATGACTTCCGATCAGCAGCCCACCACCGGCCACGACCCCTACCTCTGGCTCGAAGACGTGACCGGTGAGTCTGCACTCGATTGGGTCCGTCAGCACAATGCCGTGACCGAGGAGCAGCTCACCGACAACGAGCGCTTCGATCGACTGCAGAGCGACGTGCGCGAGATCCTCGATACCGACGCGCGAATCCCCTACGTCCGCCGTCGAGGTGAGTTCCTCTACAACTTCTGGCGCGACAGCACCCACGTTCGCGGATTGTGGCGACGCACGACGTTCGATCAGTACGTCACCGACGACCCGGAATGGGACGTCCTGGTCGACCTCGACGCCCTGGCCGAGGCCGAGGGCGAGAACTGGGTCTGGAAGGGCACGCAACTTCTACGGCCACACCGCAACCGTGCATTGATCAGCCTCTCCCGCGGCGGGGCAGACGCGGCGGTCGTTCGCGAGTTCGACATCGACAAGCGTGAGTTCCTCGCTCCCGAGGGCGAGAATCCCGGCTTCTACCTTCCCGAGGCCAAGACCGACATCGACTGGATCGACATCGATACCGTCTACGTCGGAACGGATATCGGACCAGGGTCGCTCACCGATTCCGGGTATCCCCGTCTGGCCCAGCGGTGGAAGCGCGGCACTCCCCTCTCCAGCGCCGAGACCGTCTACGAGGGCCAGTCCACGGACGTGGCCATCTCGGCTTCGCACGATCCGACGCCCGGGTTCGAACGAGACTTCGTCACTCGCTCGGTCGATTTCTACAACTCTCAGCATTTCGAAGTTCGCCCCGACGGTGAACTGGTGCTCGTGGACGTCCCCGAGGACGCCGGGATCTCGATTCACCACGAGTGGTTGTTGATCCGCACCAAGTCCGTGTGGGCCGTCGAGGACACCGAATATCCGACCGGCGCACTGCTTGCCATCCGTTACGACGATTTCCTAGCCGGCTCACGCGCACTGACATCGATCTTCGAACCCGACGCACATTCCTCGCTCGAGCAATACACCTGGACACGCGATCATCTGATTCTGGTGGTCCTGACCGACGTGCGCACGACGCTGCGCATCCTGACGCCGGGCGAAAACGGCTGGGAGGATCGACCTTTCGAAGGGCTTCCAGAACTGACCAGTATCGAAATTCTCGACACCGACCCTGATGTCAGCAACGAGTACTTCGTCAATTCGAGTGGATACACCTCCCCTGCAACTCTTTTGCACGGCGTGATCGGCGAAACCGAACCCACTGCCCTCAAGCAGGCTCCCTCGTTCTTCGACGCCGAGGGCATCACCACGGAGCAGTTCTTCGCCACCTCTGCCGACGGCACCCAGGTTCCGTACTTCGTGGTGCGCAGTCCGCGTAGCGAGCCCGGCCCCACCCTGCTCTACGGGTACGGCGGATTCGAGATCTCGCTGACACCGTCGTACAGCGGTTCCCTGGGCCGTGCCTGGCTGACGCAGGGCGGAACCTATGTGGTTGCGAACATTCGTGGTGGCGGCGAGTACGGACCCGGTTGGCACACACAGGTTCTCAAGGCCGGGCGCCACAAGGTGCACGAAGACTTCGCTGCCGTCGCGAGAGACCTCGTCGATCGCGGAATCACGACCCCGGATCTTCTGGCAGCTCAGGGCGGAAGCAACGGCGGCCTGTTGATGGGCATCATGCTGACCAAGTACCCCGAACTCTTCGGCGCCATCGTCTGCCAGGTTCCGCTGTTGGACATGCGTCGATTCCATCTCCTACTGGCCGGCGCTTCGTGGATGGCCGAATACGGTGACCCCGATGTCCCGGAGGAGTGGGCATTCATCTCGGAGTACTCGCCGTATCAGAACATCGACGCCGCCGCGTCGTACCCACCGATCCTGATCGCGACGTCCACCCGTGACGACCGCGTCCATCCCGCGCATGCCCGCAAGATGGCCGCACGGCTGGAAGAGCTTGGCAAGCCGGTGCTGTATTTCGAGAACATCGAGGGTGGCCACGGCGGCGCCGCGGACAATGCTCAGCTGGCCTTCAAGACTGCGCTGACCTACGAGTTCCTCTGGCAGAAACTCGGCTGATCTCTCAGCGGTCGCGCAACCACGCGACGACGCGCTCGCTCACAGCGGTGGGATTGCGTATCCAACCGTTGTGACCGAGTGGTTCGTCGATGTGCGTCATCGTCACTTGGGCCCCGGAGAGCTTGTCCACCAGGTTCTTTGCGGACCGGCGCGGAGCGAGATCGTCCCCTTCGATCGTGATCGACAGGACCGGCAAGGTCAGGCGAGCGATCCGCTCCTCGTAGTCGATATCCGCACCGACGGGTTCCATGCGACCGGTCCTGGCGAACCGGGCCCAATCGGTGATCAGTACCTTCGACTGTCGACCGAAGCCGCCGACGTTGACCCGGTCTCCCGGCCAGAAGCCGGCGATGTTGGCTGTCACCGACATCGCGGACGAACCCAGATAGAGTCCGGGCGCACGGATTCCGGGGAATCCGCGGTGATACGGCGATCCGGAGGCAACCAGGATCAGTCCGCCGAGCCGGCCCCGAATCCTGGACGCGTACATGACCCCGATCTGGCCGCCCATGCTGTGCCCCATCAGAAATGGTGTGCTGGCCGGAAACCGTTCACGCACCACCTCGAACGTCGCCGGACAATCGATCGAGACCAGTTCCTGATATCCGAAAACACTCGACGCGCTCGGGCGCGGTTTGCTGTCACCTTGGCCGCGCAGTTCACCGATGGCCGCATTGAAGCCGGCGTCGACCAGGGCCTGCGCCACCGGATCGTAGAACCCGGCGGGAACTCCGAGCCCGGGCAACATCACCACCACGGGTGCGTCGTCATTCGGTCCGGGAAACAGACGGATCGGGGTCACGGTGCCGTCGGGGAGTTGGATCGGTACGGTCTCCATTCAACTCACACTAACCACCCACGCCGCGGATGGGCAGAGCACACGCGCCGACTATTCGAGGCTTCCCACGATCAGCGGATCCGGAGTACCCACGATCTCGTAATCCTTGTTGTCGTAATCGAACTGACTGAGCACGTGACGCATCGCGTTTATCCGCGCGCGCTTCTTGTCATTGCTCTTGATGACGGTCCACGGAGCGGTGTCGGTATCGGTGAACCGGATCATCTCTTCCTTCGCCGCCGTGTACGCATCCCACTTGTCCAGAGAAGCGATGTCCATCGGCGAAAGCTTCCACTGCCGAACGGGATCGACCTGTCTGATCGCGAACCGCGTGCGCTGCTCCAGCGGGGAAACCGAGAACCAGAACTTGATCAAGCTGATGCCGTCGTCGACGAGCATCTGCTCGAACAACGGCACCTGGCGCAGAAAACGCTCGTGCTCCTCGTCGGTGCAGAAGCCCATGACCCGCTCGACCCCGGCCCGGTTGTACCAAGATCGATCGAACATCACCAGTTCCCCGGCAGCCGGAAGGTGCTGGACATATCGCTGGAAGTACCACTGCGTCGACTCGCGGGCCGACGGCTTCTCCAGCGCCACGACGCGAGCGCCTCGAGGATTGAGGTGCTCCATGAATCGTTTGATCGTTCCGCCCTTGCCGGCAGCGTCGCGTCCTTCGAACACGATGGCGTGCCGTGCGCCGGTTTCCTTCGACCAGTTCTGCAGCTTGAGGAGTTCGATCTGCAGCAGACGCTTGGACATTTCGTACTCGTCCCGAGGCATCCGTGCGTCGTACGGGTAGCCCTCCCGCCAAGTGTCGACCTCGAAACCGTCCGGCGACGTCAGCAGCACCGGATCGTCGTCGTCATTGTCGTCGACGGTGAAGGCGGCGGTGTCGGCCAGATCGACGGCGGTCGAGAGATCCGCGAAGGCGCTGAGGAACGGTCGGCGTTCTGCTAAATCGGTCACCGCCGACAAGTTAGTCTCCCGCAGCAACTGTTCGGTGAAGCTGGGATGAACTACCGGGGTATGACACGGCGGCCTCAAAAGATCAGGGTGCAGATGGGGGTCGTCCCCGATGGTGCGCGGCGCCATCTCGCTTCAGAATTGAAGCATGACATTCGAAAGCAACACACCTCGCCCCTTCACCCGTTCCAACGACAAGAAAATGTTCGCCGGAGTGTGCGGCGGAATTGCAGATTACTTCGGCGCCGACGTAAATCTTGTCCGTCTACTCGCGGTTATCGCCGCTATTTGCACGGGTGGAACCGCGGCTTTGGTATATCTCGCCGCCTGGATGCTCATGCCGTTAGGTTGAGAATTCCGGCAATTGACATGGCGAGAATTACGCGCCGACAAAAAGGTATTTCGGGGCCTACGCGCCAACACGAGCAGGCCCCGAAATCGACAATCTACTTGGCGGCCTTCAACTCTCCACCGCTGAGCGCAGCGAGGGCCTCGAGACCCTTGACGGCCAGGCCACTGACGCTGCCCAACCCCTGACCGATGATCGCACCGACTGAGCCGGCAGCGTCCATGACAGATCCTTCAAGCATGACGTTCTCCTTTAGATGTTCAGTGGTTCACTTGGGACGAGCAAATGACGCCGATCAGAAAACTCAGGGAACGACAGGCGGCGTAAAGCTGAGGGTGTCGAGAGATCCGAAGATTCCACCGGCGGTGTCAGCCAGTGAACCGAAGAGGTTTGCACCGACATTGTCCAAGCCCAGCAGCATTGTCAGCAAAGCCTGCATCGGTGCACCGTCCCCATTCGGACCACCGAGAATATCCATCAACGAACCCATGTTCAGCTCCTCGCGTAGGTGATTCTTTTTACCGTCGGTGACGATTATCGAACCAGTCCGGCGGTAGACACTCGACGTGTCGACAGTCACATTAATCCGCGAGATAACGACTCGATACCACTACGGACAATTACCTTAATTAGGACGAATTCGACAGAAATTTCCCGAACACAAATCGTCGATTCACCACAAGTTCCGACGCAAGTTACTCTTTATCGTTCGACTACCTCACGATTTTGGTCAGAAACTGCCTGCAGAAGCGTCGTGAACCCCACCCGCAACAGTTCGACATAGTGCTCGATATCCGGCATCGTCTCTCGCGAGACGATGACATTGAGCGTCAGAGAACCTCCACGCGCGGCAATGAGGAAGTGGCGCAGAATGTCTCCGTCGACCGGCGCCTGCCCGCCGAGAACTGCCACCGCCGGCGCACCTTCGAAAACATTGCCGTCGACCGATACCGGGACATTGCTGATCGTCGTGTTCTGAATGACCTTGTGCGAAGGGTCCAGCTTGTTGAGCCGACGCGAGAGACCGGTGAGTCTGAGCAGAGCCGCAGGCGAGGTTTCGATGCGTGTGCCGTAACGACGGACGGCTGGGTGCGAACTCCGCCCCTTTGCCATCAGCGCCGAATCCCTGATCAGTGTCAGCCGCTCGACCGGATCTTCGACGTCCGTGTGCAGATCGACCGTCAACAGCGCCAGTTGGTTGGCCGATTCCCATTCGGCTATCTGCCGCATCGATCGGGGAACCATCGCCGCCAACCCACTGGCCGACTTCTCGCCCTTTTCCGACAGGTATGCGTCGAGAGCACCGGCGACCACGGTCAGGAAGATGTCGTTGACCGTCACGTCCGGAACGGCCGCTCGGATCGCTTTGATGTCTGCGCCGTCCAGCGTCAGGAAATCGATCGTGATGTCTCCGCCCAGCACGCCGTTGAATCGGGTCGGTAGGCGGTCGGCCGAGTACGTAGGCAGCTCTCCGGCCTCTTCCGCCTCCCGAACCGTCTCGGCCGCAACCTTTGTCACGGACAGACCCCGGCCGAAACGGATCGCCTGGCCGGGCAGACCCACGACCGTGCGCCCGATCAAATCCAGCGACGAAAGCCCCGAACCGGCACGCTTCGTCTCCGGTTTCGGCGGACCGGAGAACAGAAGGTTGGTCAGATCGCGGATCGCCAGACCGTCACCGGCCCCGTGGTGGGTCTTGAGCATGATCAGCGTCAGATTGCCCGGCAGCTCGTCAATCCCGTGCACGCCGGTCATGACGTGCAACTCCCAAGGCGGCCGGGACAGGTCCATCGGCTCCCCGAGCGAGCGCCCGAGCAATTCACGAACCGGCGCCCACCCGGCAACAGGGGCACGATGGACGTGCACGTGATCATCGACGTCGAAATCGGCCGGGACCCAATAGGGATAGTCCAGATCCAGCGGAACTCGCTGGAGTCGACTCGTGAACAGTGGCCAGTACCCGAATCTTTCGGTGATCCACCGAACCGCGTCGTCGTGCGTCATCTCTGCGAGCGGATGGCCTGTCGTGTCGAAGAAGTAGGCGCAGACCATGTGGCTCAGATGTCCGCCGGACTCGTTGTAGACGAACTCCGCGTCTCGCGGTCCCATCTGAGATACCGCGGCTGGCAACGAGTTCCGAAAGATCATGCATGCCCCTCAATTCCGACGCTGAACGAATGTCCGAATTGTAGCGAGCTGACATGCAGATCCTCGGGGTTCTGCCCGGAATCGTTGGGTATCACCGGATCCAGCAATCGGAAAAGGTGCCTGCGATTCCGATCGATCAGGAGGCAACCTCTTGGTCAGGTGAATCCGCAGTCTGCATCGCGGCTGCCGCCGCCAAATCATCGAAACTTGCTCGCAGTAGTTCGATGTAATGGTGGAGATCGGGCATGGTCGCGGTATCCGCGATGACGTTGAGGGTCAGTCCCCCACCTGCTGCGGCGACCATGAAATGCCGCAGCCCATCCCCGTCGATGGGCGCTTGCACTGCAAGCACAGCCGCGCCCGGAGCGCCGGCAAGCGTCAACCCTTCGACCGAGAGTGGAATGTTACTCACCATCGTGTGCTGGTAACGCGGTCGATCGAGGCTGTGATCGTTCTGCTTGCGCGCATACGCCATCAATCTCATCAACGGCGCCGGCGTGGTCTCGACTGCGGCCCCGGCACGCCTGACCGCGGGATGGGACGTACGCGCCTTCTCCGACCGTGCCGAACTCGAAATGAGCGCCAACCTCTCCAACGGGGACTTGACCTGGGTGTGCATATCCACCAGCAGAGCCACCAACTGATTCGCCGATTCCCACGCTTCGACCTTGCGTACCGAGCGAGGAACCATCGCAATCAAAGAACCGCTTGGCGTTTCATCTTTTTCCGTGAGGTAACGCGTCAGAGCGCCTCCGACAACGGCGAGTAGAACGTCGTTGACAGTGGCACCAGGCACCGAATCCTTGATCTCACGGACCTGCTCCCCGGACATTGTCATCGGTTCCAGTGAGGCAGCTCCACTCACCTTGCCGTTGAATCGAATTGCAGGCCTCTCGTTGAGGCTCTCCACCCATTCTCCGGCCTTCTTCGCAGCGTCAGCATCTCGCTGAGCGCGTCGGTTGCCTGGTACCTGCCTTGCGAAGCGATATATTCGGCCGGGAAACCCCAGTAGCGACTTGGTGAATATCCTCGCTCGCACAAACGGCACAGACGGTTCGGACCCAGCCTGCTGCACCTTGCCCGAAAAGATAGTTTCGCCCAACGTCCTGATGGCGATACCGTCAGCTGCACTGTGGTGAGACTTGAGCACCACCGCCGTCAGTCGGCCCGGCAATTCTTCAAGTCCCTCCAAACCTACGAAGAAGTGCAGTTCCCACGGCGGACGGCGCAGGTCCATCTTGGTGGTCAACAACGCGCTCAACGGCTTTTGCAGTGCTGCCCATCCTGTGTCACTGATCTTGTTGACGTACACGTGCTTTCGGACGTCGAAGTCAGGGTCCGTCACCCAGTAGGGATGGTCCAGTCCCAACGGAGTCCGTTGGACTCGTTGAGTGAACATACGATCACATCCAAGGCGTGCGGTAACCCAGTCCACTGCCTGTTCTGCCGTGAATTCCGCGCTTGGGTGCAACGATGTCTCGAAGAAGTACACAGCGATCAAATGATTCAGGTGACCAGCGCCCTCGTGATAGATGAATTCGGCATCGCGTGGGTTCAGCTGCGCCATCCTTGCGCCTGACGTATTGGACGCGCCCATTGAACTCCTTGTATCGCGGCTGGTTGCCCGCACATTCGCCTGAGTGCAAAGCTTGTGACTATAAATCCGGTGATTGCAAAACCAATGGTCCCCGAAGCCACAAGGCTACGGGGACCAAAGTTTCAAGCAAGTGGAGGTTGTGCAGGTTCGCCTGACTGCTCCGCTACGATGATGTCCTCGACAACCGAACAATATGGTGCAGTCGCTGGAGTGATCACGGCTTCTGTGGAGGATCCTTGATGATCTTGCTTCCAGTGGAAGTGAGACCAAGCATGTTCGATACCCACGTGATCATTCCGGTTATATAGGTTTGCAGCATGACCGATTCCGTTCTTCTATGGCGTGGGGGAAGACGACAGCGCGTTGAAATACTTTACAAACGTGCCCACGAGATCGACCGATCCGAAATCGACGATCTTGGACAGGTAGTCCAGGAAGAGATCGAACATCTTTTCTCCTTCTCCTTCTACAGGCCGGCTACGGAGCCGAGGACCGATTGGACGCTGCCCGCCGCAGCTTCACCGAGCGCACCGCCCATGTTGAGGCTTCCGGTGATCGACACGAAGATTCCGTCAACGACCTTGACCAAGTAGAACAGTGGATCCACGAGGGATCCGACGTCAACGCTTGCGAGCGCACCTATCAAACTAGCTGTGTCCACCGTATTTCACACTCCTTGAGATTGATTTCGTTCACTGGGTAAAGCAATTCACTTCTCAGTCGACGTTCGGGAGCCACCCGAAGTCAACCGAGGCGATAAACGGGGTAAACAAAGCCATCCCGAGAATGTTTTTGATCAACCCCCCGGCCTCGCCCTCGAGAACATCCGCAATCGATCCCAGATCCATCATTCGCTCCTGTCATCAATAACATTGGAAGAAGAACTTGCAGGTTCCGTCAACTGAGGTCGATTGCCGAAACCAACGATCCGGTGACCCCGTCGATTCCCGGCATGAGCGAACCGGACCAGACGTTACCCAGCAGGTCGGTGAACAATGCCGCCGTTGTCTGCAGGAACATGACGATCATATTGAATCCCACGCTTTCGATTGGCCGCGAATACTCACGGAACATTTACATTGGAATGCTTGATGCAGCCCACAAAGAACCGGTCCAAGCAGCAATTAAAGAATCCCAGTCGAACTATGAAACCGAGACCCTCCGGGGTGGGTGCCCACTTCCGCGGCTGTGACTGACATCAAGGTAGTCCAATAGGATCCGGTTTGGGTGCCTTTTGCCCAAGAATTTCAGATGGACCTGAAACCTGTTCCATATTCGCAGGTCTAGCGTCCAAGACGCCTGAAAATCGTTCAAAATGGAATAGCAACCGGAATGCA
This sequence comes from Rhodococcus sp. IEGM 1306, assembly GCF_036541985.1. NCBI lineage: Bacteria > Bacillati > Actinomycetota > Actinomycetes > Mycobacteriales > Nocardiaceae > Rhodococcus > Rhodococcus sp. IEGM 1306. Next base: position 280,192 of record NZ_JAZHFF010000004.1, on the reverse strand, counting down.
CGTCGTCCGAAAGGCTTAGTACTTGAGGGTATTCAGAACAGAATTATCCACCAAAAGAACTAGCGGTATCCGCACTTCACAGGTTAGCGGACGCGAACAATCGGGACGGAAATATCAAACACCCTTCAACGTTCGGATAGATGAAGCTTCTCGTTCCCCACCTTCTCGATACACGCGTTACGCCGTGAGGTTGTCCACACACACGCGGCCATCCACAAAGTGGCTTCTGAATCCGCGCCGTCAGGCGCTTGCCGCCACAGTGCATACGTGGAAGTTGTCACGAGAAACCAGTTGCTCCAGCAGGGCACTTCGAGCAGTTCGATCTCCCGTTCCACGCGATCAGGGCGACTCCATCGAATCCTGCCGTCGGTGTACTCCACCGAAGAACCTGGATACTTCGAGCGTTGCGTCGCGGTCACACTGTGGAAGCCCGAGGCCGTCCTCAGCCATACCAGCGCGGCCTGGCTGTGGGATCTCCTGCCGGAGGAACCACGCTTCGTCGAGGCCACCGTGGCTCCCAGCGTCCGAGCAGGCAGTCCGCAGTGGGTACGGCTTCACCGACGAACTGGAGTCTCGTCGGATGAGTGGATGGGTTTACCGATCGTGCCGATCGAGCAGTGCTTCATCGACGTCGCGACCACGTTGCCACGGCCCGAACTCGAGGCCTTCTTCGACGCGGCGGTATCGACCCGAGTGCCGTGGAAGTCGATAGCTCAACTGTGTGATGCGAGCCGCGGCAGGCACGGGATCCCCGCCGTACGCGAACAACTCCGCACCTGTTGCCCGCTCACTCGTTCGGAACCGGAGCGAGCAGTCGCCCGTGCGCTGACTGCGCGCAACGTCCATCTGGAGATCAACGCTCGGGTCGGACCCTACTTCGGCGACCTGGTCGACACGCGAGCCCGGGTGATCGTGGAGATCGACGGGCGCGAATTCCACACCGACCCCGCAACTTTCAACAACGATCGACGGCGTCAGAACGCACTCGTTCTCGACGGATGGATGGTGTTGCGTTACTCCGCCGCCACCGCGATGGCCCATCTCGACGCTGTGGCGGACGAAATCATCACAGTGGTCCGAAGACGCCGACACAACCGGGCGTAAGCGCGGGCGTAAACGCACACAGCATCGAGCGTGCAACGGGAAACCGCGATCGCGTCGCAGCAGTGGACAAAAATGCCCACATTCATCTCCAGACAAGCAAAAGCCCGGCCCACCGAATGGTGGGCCGGGCTCTAGGAGCTAGGTGGAGATGGACTCAGAAGTCCATGCCGCCCATGCCGCCGGTCGGATCGCCTGCAGGCGCTCCGGCCTTCTCGGGCTTGTCAGCGACAACGGCTTCGGTCGTCAGGAACAGAGCCGCGATGGACGCTGCGTTCTGCAGTGCCGAGCGGGTGACCTTGACCGGGTCGTTGATGCCTGCAGCGAGCAGGTCGCCGTACTCGTTGGTCGCAGCGTTGAGGCCGTGACCTGCGGGCAGGTTGGAGACCTTGTCCGCAACAACGCCGGGCTCGAGGCCTGCGTTGAATGCGATCTGCTTGAGCGGAGCGGACAGTGCAACGCGAACGATGTTCGCGCCGGTTGCCTCGTCACCTTCGAGCTTGAGGTCGTCCAGTGCGGGAGCTGCCTGGAGAAGTGCAACGCCACCACCGGCGACGATGCCCTCTTCGACGGCTGCCTTTGCGTTACGCACTGCATCTTCGATGCGGTGCTTGCGCTCCTTGAGCTCAACCTCGGTAGCAGCGCCGGCCTTGATGACTGCAACGCCGCCGGCCAGCTTGGCCAGACGTTCCTGCAGCTTCTCACGGTCGTAATCCGAATCGCTGTTCTCGATCTCGGCGCGGATCTGGCTGACACGACCGGCGATTGCGTCGGCGTCGCCGGCACCCTCGACGATGGTGGTCTCGTCCTTGGTGATGACGACCTTGCGTGCCTGGCCGAGGAGCTCGAGGCCTGCGGTCTCCAAGGAGAGTCCGACCTCTTCGCTGATGACCTCGCCACCGGTGAGGATGGCGATGTCGGCGAGCTGAGCCTTACGACGGTCACCGAAGCCGGGAGCCTTGACGGCAACAGACTTGAAGGTGCCACGGATCTTGTTGACCACGAGGGTGGAGAGAGCTTCGCCCTCGACGTCCTCGGCGATGATCAGGAGCGGCTTGCCGGACTGGATGACCTTCTCCAGCAGGGGCAGCAGGTCCTTGACCGTGGAGATCTTGGAGCTGACGAGCAGGATGTACGCGTCTTCGAGGACGGCTTCCTGACGCTCTGCATCGGTGGCGAAGTACGCCGAGATGTAGCCCTTGTCGAAGCGCATGCCCTCGGTGAGCTCGAGCTGCAGGCCGAAGGTGTTGGACTCCTCGACCGTGATGACGCCTTCCTTGCCGACCTTGTCCATAGCCTCGGCGATGAGCTCACCGATGGACGGGTCGCCGGCGGAAATACCGGCGGTAGCAGCGATCTGCTCCTTGGTGTCGATCTCCTTGGCGGTCTCGAGCAGGCGAGCTGTGACAGCCTCGACAGCCTTCTCGATGCCGCGCTTGAGGCCGAGCGGGTTCGCGCCGGCTGCGACGTTGCGCAGGCCTTCACGGACCAGAGCCTGTGCGAGAACGGTAGCGGTGGTGGTGCCGTCGCCAGCGACGTCGTCAGTCTTCTTGGCGACCTCCTTGACGAGCTCGGCGCCGATCTTCTCGTACGGGTCGTCGAGTTCGATCTCCTTGGCGATGGAAACACCATCGTTGGTGATCGTGGGGGCGCCCCACTTCTTTTCGAGAACGACGTTGCGACCCTTGGGGCCCAACGTCACCTTGACAGCGTCGGCGAGGGCGTTGAGGCCTCGCTCGAGGCCACGACGTGCCTCTTCGTCGAACGCGATGATCTTTGCCATTGCGAAGTGATCCTCCGGATAGGGGGTGACACACAAGGTGACCGCTCGTCGGGTCACCTCATCGGCACAAGGCGACCGTTTGACCAGTCACCTCGTTACACGGGCGACCGATTTGCCTGGTCACCCATCTACGCCTGTGGTCTAGTCAGTGCCCGCGACGGACGACCGGGGGTGTCTATGGTTCCCGGTCTCACTGCCTCGACCTGGCACTCACGGTTCGCGAGTGCCAACTGCATTTTTAGCACTCGAGCGTGCCGAGTGCAAGGTTGAGCCTCAGCCCGCGATGCAGAACTGTCCGTTACTCAAATTGACCGCAAACGAGAGCACTCCGACGCAGTCGACGCCGTTGGCATCGGCCGTAGCGCCCGCTCCGTAACCGGCGATGGCGAAGGTGACGTTGCCGTCAGCCGCCCCGGCCCGCGCGATCCCGCCGCCGAGCGCAAATGCCTGCGCCTGACCGTTACCGCGAGAAGCCCCCAGCGCGGTTCCGAAGCCGTTTGCATATGAATTGGAGTACCCGTTGTCGGCGGCGACGCTCACGGCGGTACCGCTCTCGGCAGCACCGGCCTGCGAACGGCCGGCTCCGACGGACTGCGCGCCGCAGCTCGCGGTCCCGGAGACCTGGATGTCATTGGCCGACGGCGGCGAGACACACGTGACGGGGGCTGCCGAAGCAGCTCCCGCACCGGTCAGCGCCAGCCCGGCGGCGAGCCCCATACCTACAGTCATCACAGCCCCTGTTCTCGCCAGGCGGCCCCCCAACCGACTACTGGAAATTCCGCTGACTCGAGAGGATGAGCGACGGAACCAGACTGACGAGATCAAGGGCATAGAAAACTCCTTCGTGGAACAAGTTCATTGGATTCGGGCGCGAGAGTACCCGCTCGAGTGAAGTCCGTCACCCCCGCCTGGTCAAGCCTCGAGGACGACCCCGAGAAGGGCCGGAAGATCCGCGACCGAATCGATGACATGATCAGGCTTCTGAACCGACAGGTCGAGCACTGTTTGCCGAAACTTGCCTGTGCGCACCAGAACTCCGGTCAAGCCGACTCGTTGGGAGGAAAGGACGTCCCCGATCAGATCGTCGCCGACCATCACCGTCGCCTCCGGTTCGACATGCATCAGCTCCGTGGCTGTCAGGAACCCCGTGAGAGACGGTTTACCCACTGCGGCGATATTTACACCTGCCACTTCCTCGAAGCCCGGCAAGTACGTTCCTGTATCGATCCGAAGGCCGTCTACGGTCTCCCACATCATGCCGCGGTGCATCGCGACGACGGGCACACCGGCGAGCAGAAGTTCGAGCACTCGGCTCAGCGCCTCGTGAGTGAACTCCGGGCCGGCGCCGCCGAGAATCACGACCTCCGGATCGGCGTCGTCGAATTCGATTCCCTCGAGATCGGCAGACACGTCACCGTGATTGAGGACCCATGCCCGCGCGTCCGGGTACGTCGCCCGCACGTACTCCCCCGTGAGCCTGGCGGCGGTCACTATCTGGCTCGCCTCGACCTCGATACCCGCATCGCACAATCCCTGCGCGATGAGCGTCGAACTGCGCGAGGTTGTGTTGGTCAGAAACCCACAGGCCAATCCGCGCCGCCGAACTTCGCGTACCGCTTCCCCTGCTCCCTCGATCGGCTGCCAGGACGTGAGCAGGACTCCGTCGATATCGAACAGAACACCTTCGATGTCGGCCATTGCACCAGCCTATATTCGCCATCGAGGTCCTGCCGAGGCGTCGTAACCCGAAATCCGTCGATCGCTCAGTAGGCTCCCACCCATGGACCTGCGCGACGACGACCTCTTCTCCGTTGCCGGTTCTCTGGCCGAATTGCTCGGCGCTCCCGTCACGATCGAGGACGAGAACTCGACTGTCCTCGCGTACTCCGGCGGCGAGCAGGCCGTGGACGAAGCTCGCATCGGCACGATCCTCGGCCGGCAGGTACCCAGTCGATTCCGCCAATTACTCTCCGATGCAGGAGTATTCGATCGCCTCCACCGAGAGAGCGACCCAATCTACGTCGACCTCGAAGACCCTGCGATCACGCCGCGACTGGTCATCGCAGTTCGCGAGAACGATCACCCCGTCGGCTCGATCTGGGTCGCACTCGCCGGAACACCGACGCCCACACAGGAATCGATACTTCGTTCCGCGGTATCCGTCGTGGCCGAGAGAATCGCCTCGGAGCGTGACCGGGTCGACAGCACACGCCGTCGCCAATCCCAGCGCGTCCAAGCTCTGATCGGCGGTGGCGAACCCGCATTCCGCGCCGCAGACGACTTGCGGTTGGCAGGCCCGCTCACCGTCGTCGCCGTCGGAACCGTAGCGGGACCACTGCCGGCGGGGTTGGTCGCGTCCTTGAGCTTGTACCTCGACACTCTGGCCGTCGACGCCGTTGCCGCTCAACTGTCCGAGACCATCTACCTTGTCATCGCGACCGACGAGACCAACGCTCGCCGATTGTCCGCCGACTTCCTCACCCGCGCCCGTGGCCGCGAATTCCTGGCAGTGGCCGTCGGTCGGACAGTGAAGTCTGCAAGCGAATCACATCTTTCGCGCTCGGACACCGACCATGTTCTCGGAGCGCTTCGTCATGGCCGGTCCGGCGGAACCGTCGCGGGAATGAGGGACACGTTGGCCTCCGTTCTCGCCCTGCACGTCGCCGACATCATCGACGGACTCGGCGACGCCACGCCGCTCGGAAGCCTCGAACGTCACGACTCTCAGCACGGCAGCGATCTGGTCGCGACGGCAAAGGCCTTTCTCGAGCACGGCGGTGACGTGGCGAATTCTTCTGCCGCACTGCATGTTCACCCCAACACGCTCCGCAACCGCCTGCGTCGAGGCAAGGAGATGTGCGCCGTCGACCTGACCGACGCCGACACCCGCTTGATTCTGATGCTGCAGTTCAAACTCGCTCGCTGAGCAGGCGTGGCGGCGCGTTGTGCGAATCCACAACGAGCCGACTCCGACGATGGCCGAACGGCCAGTCCTTTTGCCGCCTCCGCGATTCATGCTTGAGAGAAGAGCCGGATGTGACCGGCGTCTCGGTTCGAGCAGAGTCTGTAGAAGGAGTGCGTCATGGGAACTCGTCAGAGCCCCGATCGTGTGGTCGTGGTCGGTGCGGGTGTTGTCGGATTGTCGACGGCCTGGTTCTTGCAGGAACGTGGAGTCGAGGTCACCGTCGTCGATCGCGACGGCGTCGCAGCCGACGCGAGCTGGGGCAACGCCGGTTGGCTTGCCCCCGCATTGACGCTTCCGCTGCCCGAACCCGCAGTGCTCCAATACGGCTTGCGCGCGATGCTCAGCCCGTCGTCCCCGGTGTACGTGCCACTGACCACCGATCTGAAGCTGATTCGGTTCCTGGTCGGGTTCGCGCGCCACTGCACGCCGTCGAAGTGGCAGGAAGCGATGTCGGTCTACACCGAGGTCAACCGAACAGCCTTGGGCGCGTACGACGAACTCGCCGACGGTGGCGTCAAAGAGCTGACGCGCCTGGCCGATCCCTTCCTCGCCGCGTTTGCGTCCGAGAAGGACCGACAGACCTTGGTGGACGAGTTCCATCACGTCGAGGCCGCGGGCGGCGAGGTCGACTTCGACCTCCTCGACTACGACGCGATTCATTCGCTCGAGCCTTCACTCGGTCAGGGTGTGAAAGCCGGTTTGCGTCTGCGTAATCAGCGTTTCATCGATCCCCCGTTGTTCGTGAACTCGTTGGCGGACGCGGTTCGTGAACGTGGTGGAGAAATCGTCAGCGGTTTCGACGTCACGCAGATCGACGATCGGGTCGGCGGAGTCACTGTTCGCAGTGCACACGGTGATTCACGCGACGGTGACGCCGTGGTCATCTCGAGCGGTGCCCGCTTGAACAAGCTCGCAGCACCGTTCGGTGTGCGCAAACTGGTGCAGGCCGGACGCGGATACAGCTTCAGTGTCAAGCCCGAGCACCTCCCCAAGAACCCTGTGTATTTCCCCACCCAGCGCGTCGCATGCACTCCGTTGCACGATCGCTTCCGAGTGGCCGGAATGATGGAATTCCGCAGCCCTGACGCGCCGCTGGATCCGCGCCGCGTGCAGGCGATCATCGATGCGGCCAAGCCGATGCTCAGCGGCATCGACTGGACTGCGCGGGAAGAGGAATGGGTGGGATCACGACCGTGCACTACCGACGGCTTGCCGTTGATCGGAGCCACGAAGTCGCCGCGGGTGCACGTCGCCGGTGGTCACGGAATGTGGGGAATCGCCCTGGGTCCGTTGACCGGAAAGATGGTGGCCGACTCGATGACCGGCGCTCAGACGCCGACCGTCATGCGCCACTTCGATCCGCTGCGCTGACAGCCGGTTTCACCCACTTGTAGTACGCGCCCGTCAGCAGAACCAGCCATCCGGCACCGACGAGCAAAGCAACTCGGGTATCGGCGATGACGCCGAGCAACACGATGACAAAAGCCAGGAACACGATCGCGAAGATCTGACCGTACGGCCACAGCGGCACTGGAAACTTCAGTGCCGCTGTTTCGTCTGCACTCATCTGAGCGCGGGAACGGAACTGCGAGAGCAGGATCATGATCCAGACGAAAATGGTGGCGAAGGTCGCCAGCGAGGCGATGACGAGGAACACCTGGTCCGGGATCAGGTAGTTGAGCAGGACTCCCACCAACAGGGCAACGGTCATGATGACAACGGTCATCCACGGAACACCGTTGGCGGAGACTCTCTTCATCACCTGTGGAGCCTGGCCGGCGTGCGACATCCCGAACATCATGCGACCCGCACCGAAAACGTCGCTGTTGATGGCGGACAGGGCCGCGGTGATGACAACGATGTTGAGGATCGATGCGGCCGTTCCCAATCCGAGGTTCTCGAAGATCTGGACGAACGGGCTGTTGTCGGAGTTGATGGTCTGCCACGGAATGATCGCCATGATGACGGCGAGGGTGCAGATGTAGAAGAGAATGATGCGCACCGGGACCGTGTTGACGGCTTTCCTGATGGTCTGCGCCGGATCCTCGGCTTCGCCCGCGGTGATACCGATGATCTCGGTGCCACCGAACGCGAACATGACGATCGCGAAACACGCGACGAATCCGCCGAAGCCCGTCGCGAAGAACCCGCCGTCCGACCAGAGGTGGCTGATTCCGGCATCGGTGTCGTGAACGCCGAATCCGAACACGATGATCGCGATGCCGCCGGCGATCATCGCGATGATGGCGGTGATTTTCACGAGCGTGAACCAGAATTCCAGTTCGCCGAAAACCTTGACGCTCAACAGGTTTATCGCGCCGATGAAGAAGACCACAGCCAGAACCCAGATCCATCTCGGTACGTCCGGGAACCAGAATTGCATGTACAGGCCGAAGGCGGTGACGTCGGCAAGGCACACGATCACCATCTCGAACGTGTACGTCCACCCGGTCATGAAACCGGCGAGTGGTCCGAGGTGCTTGTTCGCGTACTCGCTGAACGAACCGGAAACCGGGTTACGGACCGCCATCTCGCCGAGCGCTCGCAACACCAGGTAGACCGCGATACCGCCGATCAGGTAGGCCAGGAGCACCGACGGGCCGGCTCGTTTGATGGCCTCGGCGCTGCCGTAGAACAGTCCGGTTCCGATGGCTGATCCGAGGGCGATGAAGCGGATATGGCGCGCTGTCAGCCCTCGCTTGAGGCCATCCTGCGTCGCGGCGTCGCTGTTCACTTCTCGGTACTCCAGTCGGATGGATCGTCATACGTGCGCGAACCATTGTCCGCTACCACCGCGCGTGTTCCCGCACGACCCTGTTGGACGGCCGTACAGTGACCTGACACACATGGTCCATTGACGGATCGCTTACGATCGACAAAAGTGTTTGTAACTTTACGTAGCATCAACTCGACTGGAGAGACTGTGTCCAACACCCTCGAAGCAAGCATCGACATCGACGCATCACCGCAGGACGTGTGGGCAATCGTCGCCGACCTGCAGCGCATGGGCGAATGGAGCCCCCAGTGCAAGGTGATGAAGGTGATCGGCGGGACCGTGCGTGAGGGTGCCAAGACGATCAACGTCAACCGCAAGGGCCTGCTGGTCTGGCCGACGTCGTCGAAGGTCGTTCGTTTCGAACCCAACAAGTCGGTGGCGTTCCGCATCGCGGAGAACCGCACGATCTGGTCCTACGAACTCGAGCCGACCGCTACCGGCACCAAAGTGACCGAGCGTCGCGAGGCTCCCACCGGAACGTCGAAGGTCTCGCAGTTCCTCGTCAAGACCGTCCTGGGCGGAAACGCCGACTTCGAGGTCGAGCTCGTCGAAGGCATGAATGCCACCTTGAAGCGTGTGAAGAGCGAGGCCGAGGCGGCTGCACGCACCTCTGCTTGACCCTCGACCTGGTCGAGGCATCAGGATCCGTTCCATGGATCCCGTGATGACACAGATAGCGCAGGCACAAGAATTGGCGAGCTCCGGCGATCGAGCCGGGGCTCGCTCTGCGTTCGAGAAGGTGTGGGAAGAGATCAGCGCCGCCCCCGATACGCTCCACATCGTCTCCCTCGCGCACTACATGGCCGACGTTCAAGACGATCCGGCTCAGGAGCTCTGCTGGGACCTGCGCGCCCTCGACGCTGCCGATTCGTTGACCGACGCGCGAGCCCAGGAACACCACGCATCGCTGCAGGTCGCCGGTTTCTATCCGTCGCTGCACCTCAACCTTGCTGCCGACTACCGCAAACTCGGACGAGACACCGAGGCCGTCGAGCATCTGACGAAGGCCGAGGCGTCGGTCGGCACACTCGCCGACGACGGTTACGGCCGGATGATCAGGGGCGCCATCGAGCGACTGCGTGCAGAATTGATCCGTGACCACTAGTTCCGCCCTCCTGACGATCGGCGAGATGTCCAGGGCGTCGGCGCTCCCGATCAGCGCCCTGCGGTTCTACGACAAGGAAGGCGTGCTTGTCCCGCATTCCGTCGATCCGCACACCGGTTACCGCTGGTACACCGACGACCAGCTCCGCAACGCACGTGTGATCGCCGGTATGCGACGCGTCGGTGTTCCGATCCGCGACATGATGGCCGTCCTGACCGGGCCGGAACCCCATTCGTGCCTGGACGTCCATCTGCGCAACCTCGAGGACGGTCTCGCCGACGCCCGCGCCGAACTGGGGCGAATTCACCGGCTGATCGATTCGCTACCTGCCTCCGGCGGCGTGGACATCGACTCGTGGGATCTACGACGCGCACTCGACGCCGTGCTGTTCGCAGTGAACGAGGAATCGGAGTTCCCGATACTTCGCGGCGTCCACCTCGACATTCACGACGGCGTCGCTGCGTTTGTCACCACTGATCAGTTCCGGCTCGCAGTCGCCGAGGTGAAAGTTCACTCCGCTCTGACGGTGTCCGCTGTCGTTCCCGTGCTCTTCGCGCGATTGTTACGCGATGTCGCCGGCGTCGTGACGCTGACTTTCTCCGCGCGCACGGTGACTGCGTCGTATCCGGGAGGTGAGGTGTCCAGCCCCCTGATCGAGGACGGAGAGTTCCCCGATCACCGAATCCTGCGCGAGCACCACAACGCCGTCGAACTGAGCGGCGACCACCTTGCCGCCCTGCTCAACGGCACCGAGGACAGTGCCGTCGTCAGCGTCGGCGAAGACGGTGGTGCCCGGGTGGATCCGGGCGGAACGGATCCCCGTGAGAAGTTCCGAGTACTGGTCGACCGGCAGCGACTGCGCGACGCCGCCGCAGCCCAACCGGGGCGGCAACTGGTGATCCGAGTAAGCGGTGCGACGCTCCCGCTGGCGATACGCACCGGCGACTGTGTCGGGTACTACTCGTACTTGATGCCACTACAGCCTGTAGGAGAGAAGGCGTTCACGTAATCTATGGATGCTCTACCACCCCGTACTGTCAGTGCGACCAGCAGAAGACCTACCGAGTAGTTAGAGGAGCCTGTGGCACGCCGACCCACACCCCCCGGAACCCCGCAACCCACCGGGATCGGACATATCGTCGATCTGGTTCGCCATGCGATTCCGCCACTTCATCCCGCCGGCCTGCCGTTCGTGCTGGCCCCGCTGGGAGTTGCAGCTCTGGGCCGCAACCGTAAGTGGGTGCGCCGAGCCGGTCTGACCACCGCCGCCGCATGCGCCACGTTCTTCCGTCACCCGCACCGGGTGCCGCCCAACCGCATCGGCGTCGTCGTCGCACCCGCCGACGGCGAGGTGGCGTTGGTCGACAACGCCGTTCCGCCCGCCGAGCTCAATCTCGGAAGCGAGCCGCGCCCGCGCGTCAGCATCTTCCTGTCGGTTCTCGACGTGCATGTCCAGCGCAGCCCTGTCGGTGGAACGGTCAAAGAGGTCGTTCACCAGGCAGGCAAGTTCCTCTCCGCAGATCTCGCCGACGCCAGCGAGGTCAACGAGCGCAACAGCATGCTGATCGAAACCGCCGATGGTCACGACGTTGCGGTTGTCCAGATCGCGGGACTGCTTGCACGCCGCATCGTCTGCTACGCCGGTGTCGGTGACGTCCTGCCGATCGGCGACACGTACGGACTGATCCGTTTCGGCTCACGCGTCGACACCTATTTCCCCGCCGGAACCACACTCCTGGTCGAGCCGGGACAACGCACGATCGGTGCTGAAACAGTTATCGCGCAACTGCCGTGAAGACGCCGAAGATGAAGTCAGCCGTGAAGAAGCCGGGAGCAGCCCAACCCGGCGCGAAGATGCCCAAACGCACCCAGGCGGTGCGGTTGCTGCCGTCCGTCATCACCATCCTGGCGCTGTGCGCCGGGCTGTCCGCCGTCAAATTCGCTCTCGACGGACAACCCGGTACCTCGCTCGCGATGATCGGCGCCGCTGCCGTCCTCGATTCACTCGACGGCCGCATCGCGCGACTGCTCGACGCCACCAGCAAGATCGGCGCCGAACTCGACTCACTGGCCGACTCCATCTCCTTCGGCGTCGCCCCGGCCCTGGTCCTGTACGTGACCTTGCTGGACGGCACCAGCATCGGCTGGATCATCGCGTTGATCTACGCGGTCAGCATCGTGTTGCGACTCGCACGTTTCAACACTCTGCTCGACGACGACGACGTCCCCGCGTACGCACGTGAGTACTTCGTCGGCGTTCCGGCTCCGGCCGGCGCACTCATCGCCCTCACTCCCCTGGCCGCGACGGCTCAGTGGGGTGACGGCTGGTGGTCTTCGCACTTCGTCGTCATCGTGTGGACGCTCTTCTCGGCTGCACTGATCGTCAGCCGCATCCCGACGCTGGCGATGAAGTCGGTATCCGTGCCGCCGCACATGGCGGCCGGCCTGCTCGTCCTGGTGACGTTGGCTGCAGCCGCACTCATCACCTACCCGTACATCCTGCTGATCGTTCTCATCGCGATCTACCTGGTGCACATCCCGTTTGCCGTGCATTCCAAGCGGTGGGTGGCAGCACGTCCCGAAACCTGGGACATCAAACCTTCCGAACGCCGCGCGATCCGACGCCAACCCAACGTCGGTGGCCGCCGCTCGGCCGCTCGTCTCGGATTGCGGCGACCCCGCTAGTCCACGACGTACTCTCGAGAGGTGACTTCGCCGGAACTCGCCCTCACCGTTCGACTCAACACCTCTGCCGCCGACCTACGCCGCGGGGTCGTGCGCTTGCACCCCGAAGCGTTGGCGGCGTTGGGCATCCGCGAATGGGATGCCATCGCACTCATGGGAGCCCGCGGCACCGCGACCGTCGCGGGCCGTGCGCCCACCGGAACCCCGGCAGGCACGATCCTTCTCGACGACGTCACCATGTCGAACGTCGGCTTGACCGAGAACTCTTCCGTCGTGGTCGGTCCGGTGACGGTGTACGGAGCGCGATCCGTCTCCGTCACCGGCTCGTCCATGGCGACAAATTCGATCAGCTCGACGGTTCTGCGACAAGCCCTTCTGGGCAAGGTCGTCAGCGTCGGCGACACGGTCTCGCTCCTCCCCCGCGATCTCGGCCCGGGTACAAGTACTTCCGAAGCCACCCAAGCACTTTCCCGCACCTTCGGCGTCGCGTGGACATCCGAACTGCTCACCGTAACGGCCGTCGAACCTGCCGGTGGTCCGGTCAGCGTCCAGCCGAATTCGGCGGTCAACTGGGGTTCCGGTTCAGCGGGTGCGCTGACACCGAGTGCGCTTGTCTCCAGTCCCGCGACAGTCGCGATCGAACCCGCGCCATCGGTCCCGCTGGATCACCTCGTCGGCGCGCAGGCGCAGGCGGCCAAGCTGACCGAGTGGCTCGGCCTGGCACTCGACGAACCAGAACTGCTCCGTACGCTCGGCGCCTCCCCGCACCTCGGCGTCCTCATCACGGGCCCCGCCGGCGTGGGCAAAGCCACGTTGGCCCGCTCGGTCCTGTCCTCGCGCAAACTGGTCGAACTCGACGGCCCGGGAGTCGGTGCCACCGAGGCGAATACCCGCCTGCAGCGAATCGTCGACGCCGTTGCTGCCGTGCGCGGCGGTGGTGTACTGCTGATCAGTGACATCGACGCTCTGCTTCCGGACACCGCGGAACCGGTGTCCGCACTGATCCTCGAACAACTGCGCAGCGCCGTCGCCACCCCGGGCGTGGCATTCGTCGCGACCTCCGCCCATCCGGAGACCGTCGACGCGCGCCTTCGCGGCCAGGATCTCTGCGACCGGGAACTCGCACTTACCCTGCCGGACGGCGCAACTCGCAAGGCGTTGCTCGAGCTCCTGCTCCGCCGCGTGCCCACCGGGACTCTCGAACTCGACGCCATCGCCTCGCGCGCACCCGGATTCGTGGTCGCCGACCTCGCGGCGCTCTGCCGTGAAGCCGCTTTGCGAGCGGCGACGCGGGCCTCCAAATCCGGTGACTCTCCGGAGATCACGCAGGAAGATCTTGTCGGTGCCCTCGAAGTGATTCGGCCACTTTCCCGTTCGAGCACCGAAGAACTCTCGATCGGCAGCGTCACCCTCGACGACGTCGGCGACATGGTCGAAACCAAACAGGCGCTCACCGAAGCAGTTCTGTGGCCGCTGCAGCACCCCGACTCCTTCGCACGCCTCGGTGTCGACCCGCCTCGCGGTGTGCTCCTCTACGGCCCTCCCGGCTGCGGCAAGACGTATCTCGTTCGCGCCCTTGCCAGCTCAGGTCACCTCAGCGTCCACGCTGTGAAAGGCGCAGAGCTGATGGACAAGTGGGTCGGCGCCTCCGAAAAGGCCGTACGCGAGTTGTTCCAGCGCGCACGCGATTCGGCGCCCTCGCTGATCTTCCTCGACGAGATCGACGCCCTTGCCCCGCGTCGTGGTCAAAGCTCCGACTCCGGGGTGTCGGATCGCGTCGTGGCCGCGTTGCTGACCGAACTCGACGGCGTCGAGCCGCTACGCGACGTCGTGGTGTTGGGCGCCACCAACCGACCGGATCTGATCGACCCAGCCCTCCTGCGGCCCGGCAGACTCGAACGACTCGTATTCGTACCGCCGCCGGATGCGGAGGCTCGCAAAGCGATTCTGCGTGCTTCCGGCAAGTCGGTACCGCTGGCCGAAGATGTCGATTTGGACATTCTGGCCGTCGATCTCGAGGGATACTCGGCAGCAGACTGCTCGGCTCTCCTGCGTGAGGCTGCACTCGCCGCCATGCGTCGGAGCATGGACGCGGCCGACGTGACGGCCGCGGACGTGGCAACCGCCCGTGAGAAGGTACGTCCCTCACTCGATCCCGAGCAGGTGGCACACCTACAGGCGTACGCGGACAACCGATAAGGACTGACCATGGCTGCTGATCTGGTTCTGTACGGCGACATCGTGACCATGCACGAGGAATCACCACGCGCCCAGGCGCTCGCCGTGACGGGCGGCCGGATCACGGCCGTCGGCGCGCGCACGGACGTCGAGGAACTGGTGGGGCCGGATACCCGCGTCGTCGACGTCGGAGGTGCCACTGTTCTGCCGGGGTTCATCGAGCCGCACGGTCACCCCCTCGAAGAAGCGATCGTGCTCGGGCCTGACGTCGTCGACATCCGGCCCGTCACGATCGCCGAGGCGGATGCCGTAGTTGCTGCCGTCGTCGACACTGTTCGTTCGCGAGGTGCTGCCGGTGCTTCTCTGAATGGTTGGGACCCGTTGCTGCAGAAGGGCCTACCCGACCCGACCATCGACTGGCTGGACTCCGTCGCGCCGGAGCACCCCCTCGTGATCATGCACAACTCGGGTCACGTCGCGTATTTCAACACGGCGGCAGCAGTGCAGGCCGGGATCACCCGCGATACCCCCGATCCGATCGGCGGATCGTACGGCCACGACGCGACGGGCGCACTCGACGGAGCCGCGTACGAAATGCCTGCGGTGTTCGCAGTCGCGGGCCACGCAGTCACCATCGGTGACGACTTCCCCGCACTGGTGGCGGCCGAATGCGCCCGACTGAACGCCGCCGGAATCACCACCATCGCCGAATTGTCGTTCGACCCCAAGATGCGGCCCGCCCTGGCAGCGATAGCCGACGCCGGACTGCTCACCACCCGCCTGCGGCTCTACGAAATGTCCAACGACGCACGCACTACCGAGGCGTCGCCGGGCGACGGAAACGACCTGGTGCGCCAGATCGGCATCAAGGTCTGGTCCGACGGTTCGCCGTGGGTCGGCAACATCGCGACCAGCTTCCCGTATCTCGATACCGAAGCCACCCGCGCGCTCGGGATCGCCTGCAAACACGGGCACGCCAACTACACCGGCGAACAGATCCACGACATCAGTTCCGCCTACTTCGCCAACGGGTGGCAGATGGCATGCCACGCCCACGGCGACGACGCGATCACCATGGTTCTCGACGCGTGGGAGCAACTTCTGAGGGAGCACCCCCGGCCCGATCACCGGTTGCGTCTCGAACACGTCGGCGCGATGCGTCCGGATCAGTTCGTCCGCGCAGCGGAACTGGGCGTCACGGTCAGCATCTTCATCGACCACCTGCACTACTGGGGTGACGTTCTGGTGGATGACCTGTTCGGCCCCGAACACGGATCCGTTTGGGCCGCAGCAGGATCTGCACTCGCTGCCGGACAGCGGTTCACCTTCCACAACGACGGACCCGTCACCCCCGCCAATCCGCTACGGAACATGCACGACGCCGTCACCAGACTTTCGCCCAGCGGCCGCGTAGTCGCGCCTCAGGAGCGGATCCCCGTGGACGCCGCCGTGCGCGCCCACACGGTCAACGCCGCGTGGCAGCTGTTCAGCGAAGATCACATCGGGTCCATCTTCCCCGGCGCCTACGCGGATCTTGTTGTGCTGTCGGCGAATCCCCTCGAAGTCGAGCCAACCGAGCTGGCCGAAATCACGGTGCTCGCCACCTTCCTGGAGGGCCGGACGGTGTACGGGGATCTGAGCGCGATCGGCTGAACGGTCGCCGAACGCCGTAAAAAAGGGCTGTTATCTTTCTCTGCTCGAGTTCCAAGGATCGTTGCGAGAACGGAAACGGCGCTGGGTGGTCTCAGAGTTCGGAGTGGATGTCGTCAATGACCTGGGCAATCGCATGTTTCGCCCAGGTCGTGATCTGCTCGTTCGTGTCGCGGTAGTACGGCAAGGCAACCAATGCAATCGACAGAGCCCATGCGCGGCCACGCGTCCAAGTGTCGTCGTCCACGTCAACACGAAGCCGGAATGTATGCCGAGTGCTCGGCGTCAGCAGAGTCCATGCAATCAGGCAGTCGATTGCCGGGTCTCCGAGAGCGAGCCCACCCCAATCGATCACGGCCGAAAGGCTGCGGTTGCTCACCAGGATGTTTCCCGGGTGCAGATCCGAGTGCATCCACACCGCTGGGCCTGCGTAGTCGATGACGTGGCGCGCCTTTTCCCACGCCACCTCCGTCAGCGCTCCGTTCAGCAGGTCGCCACAGGCTGCAATACTCGCCCGAGTCGCTGAATCTCGTCGCTCAATCGGGTCGGCCCGGTAGGAATGCAGCGACCCCTGTGAGCGCAATCCGAGAGTGTCGATGCGACGTAGACTGTTGACGAAGTCTGCGAGTTGGATGGCCAGGTGGTCATCGACCATGCCGGGCACAGGGTTTCGCCCTGGCACCCACGGGTGCACCGACCATTGCCACGGGTATCCGAAGGCCGCCTCACCCACTCCTACTGGAACGGGCACGGGGACCGGTAGGTACGGGGCCAGATGTGGCACCAACTGTTGCTCCTTTGTGATTCCCTCTGCCGCACCTGGGGTGCGGGGCATACGGATTACCAGCAAATCGCCTAATCTGATCATGACGTTGTCGGTGCCGATCGACTCCACTAAGCGCAACGGCAGATTGGCCCACTGTGGCATCTGACTCGAGAGCAATCGCCGCACCAACGCAACATCGATGTCTGGTTCCTCTATGTGCAACTTCCGAATCTGCATGACATGAGCAAACCACTCCCGCACATTCCGGCAATCAAGAAGTCATGAAGAAGACAACAGTCGCACAGTGCCGACAATGTCCGTCCGCATCACCGACCGCGACACATCCAGACCTCCTTCGCCGTGACTGCCGCACATCGAATGAAGATCCGAAAAGTCCCAAAAATCGGAATTGTCGAAAATTATTGCATAGGAACAGTTTTCGAGATACAAGTCTTGTATTCGAAACTTTGTTCGATTAGAATTTGGGCATGGACAGTCGGGAAGCGTGGCAGCTGGATGGTGAGGGCCTCAAGAGTGAGGTTCTGGATCTGGTGCGCGCCCGGCACGAGTTGCAGTCGCGGATGGTGTTGCTGATCGTCGAAATGTTTTCCCGGGACGTTCTCGGCGGGAAGGGTTTTCGGGCGATCGCACAGTGGTTGCACGGGTCGACGAATCTGGAGATCGGCGAATGCAGCCTGCTGGTCGGGTTGGCGCGGTTGCTGATGCTCGAACCCGTGGTGGGCGATGCGTTTCACCGCGGTGACGTTGATGCGTTGAAAGCCCGTCAGGTGGCGTCGTTTTGTCAGCATCCACCGAAGAACATGACGCCGGCGGATGTCGACAAGGCCCGCGGGATCTTGTTGGGGTTGGCGTCGAAGAACATCGTGGATTGCGATGCGGTGCGGGCGGCGATCCGGCGGATCGAGAAGCAGTACGGCAAGCGCGAGGACGGCGTTCCGGTCGGCGAGGATTCGGAGCGTAACGAGTTCTACGCCTCGAAAGGCTTGTACGGGCGCGTGTCGGTGAAGGGTGACTTGGATGCTGTGAACGGGGCGCGTCTGATCACGTTGTTGTCGAGCCTGTCTGCGCCGACGCCGGAGAAGGACGGGGTCAAGGACACCCGTACTCCGGCGCTGCGGCGTGCGGACGGGTTCTGCGAATTGTTGCGGCGGTACGAGCGGGCGGGGTTGGGTCCGATCGAAGGCGGGGTGAAACCGCACATCACGGTGACTGCGTCGGCAAAAGATATGACAGACCTTAAAGTTCTGAAAGACCTCCTGCCGTCCACTGAGGAGTTGGGGTTCGCGTGGGCGGATTGGGTGGGCCCGATCAGTATCGATACTGCGCGGATGTTGGCGTGCGACTGCACCGTGACGCGGATCTTGTTGGATGCGAATGGTGTTCCGCTCGACTGCGGTAAGGAAGCGAGAACGGCGACGGTGCCGCAGCGGCGGGCGTTGGCGGTTCGGGATGGTGGGTGTGCGTTTCCGGGGTGCGGGACTCCGTCGGGGTGGTGCGATGCTCATCATATTGTTCACTGGAACGATGGTGGCCCAACAGATCTCGACAATCTGATCTTGTTGTGCGGTCATCACCACCGGACACTGCACCACACCGAATGGCGGGTGGAGATCGGGCCGGATCGCAAAACGGTGTTCTACCCGCCGATGTCTGTTGATCCGTATCAGCAGCCGATCGGCGGGAACAGCCCACCCACAGCGGCGTGAACCGCGACAACTGAAGACGTGAGCACCGAGGCACCTCCATGCCTCGGTGCTCGTGCTGTGTTCTGGCGCCTTCGCGGAGACGTAAGCCTTACCAGCGGTTCCGAACCTCCTCGGCAAATCCGAGGAGATCTCGAAGCACCACGGAGATACCGTCGTCGAGGATCACTGTGCCGGAGAACTTTCCGAATACCTGATGCTGAATCGAACGCAGCACCCCGACGTCGAAAGCCGCGGCACGATCGATGATCGGCTCGAAAGTCAACTCGAAGCGACCGTCGTTGCTCGAGAAGTTCCACGGAGCGCCGTCGTACGTTCCCTGCGGGATATCGAAGTCGATCCTGTCCAGTTTGTGCGCCCGTCCTCCGACAAACACGATGTTCTCGCTGGCTGCCCCGGTATCCCCGAAGCCGTACCCGATGTTGAATCCGAACCGCTCGCCGTTCACCAGTCCGGATGCAGAACCCCAGAACCAGGTGTTGTCGTAAGTCCAGACTCCCCTGCCCCAATCGAGAACGCCGAATGAGTCTTCCGAGCGAAATGTGAAGTCGTCGATCCCAATTCGCACGGTCCCGGCAGCGGGCAGGCAGTTGATCTTCTGGTTGTAGTAAAACGATCGGGACGCCTTCGGAAACGGTGTGGCGATCACCATCCGGTCATCGGCAGGACTCGCCAGGAACAAATCGGCACGAAGACCTCGCCCACCGTCGAAAGCCGGGTAGTCGACAATCAAGTGGCGCCCACCGTCCACATGGCGAAACTCGAAGCGAGCTTTACCTTTCGACACCACCACATCACCGTCGTCCGCGCTTTCGGGCAGACCGAGCCTTCCCATCGGGAACGGCAGCATCACGTTTTCGGTGATCTCGTGTGGTGTTCGGAAATCGAGCCAGGAGACTCCGAGCAAGCCCATGTACCCGTTGTCGGCGACGGTCAACGCGATGCCGTAATCCGCAGTGAGAACGCAGTAGTAGTCCCACTCCTTGATCCGGAACTTGGGAGCGGTGATCGCAGAGCGTCGATACTTGCGAATTTCCGATGGGGCCCAACCCGTCTCGACCAAATGTCCGCGATCGTCGAGAAGCGGGCCGGGCGACATCAGTGTCTGCATTCTTACTTCCAGCGTCCCAAGATCTCGCTCGCACGGTTGGCCAAGGCCATCTGGAAGAACGGACCGAAGCTCACACGCGCCACTCCGAGCGGCCCGAAACTTGCCGGGTCATCCTGGTCCGGAATTCCGATCGCATTGATCGGAAGTGGAAGTTCGGACGTCAGGCGGCGCTGGGTCGCGTCGTCATGCCGCCCGACGGGGTAAAGAACGTCGGCACCGGCGTCGGCTGCCAACTTCAGGCGTGCGATGGCGCGATCGACGCGATCGGACTCGTCTCCGACCTGCTTCACGAACAGGTCGGTGCGTGCGTTGACGACGACGTGAACTCCGGCGGCGTCGGCGGCCTGACGAAGCCCACCCACGAAGTCGGCGTGCTCCTGCGCCTCACGCAAGCGTCCGCCTTCACTGTGGACGGTGTCCTCGATGTTGAGTCCGACAGCGCCGGCATCGATCAACCCGTCGATGAGAACTGCCGGCTCGAGCCCGTAACCACCCTCGATGTCCACCGAGATCGGGGCGTCGACCGCACCGGTGATCTGCTTGATCCGGTGTAGAAGTTCGTCGAAAGTAATGCCCTCGTTGTCCGGCTTACCGATGGAATCGGAAACCGGGTGGCTGCCCACCGTCAGGGCTGCAAAACCGGCAGCCACCGCAAGATTCGCCGACCACGCGTCCCACACCGTCGGGAGAATGACCGGGTTGCCTGGCTGGTGCAACGCCAGTAGAGCAGTTGCCTTGTCGTTGATCGAAGTCATGCGGTGGCTCCTCGAGATCGTGGGGTGGTACCTCTCACCTACCGACTCTAGTGAGCGACCGGGCAGCCTGTGCTCTTGTAATCGACCTGGAACTCCTTGATGCCGTTGATCCAACCCGAGCGCAGACGGCGCGGATCACCGATCTTGGTGATGTCCGGGACGTTGTCGGCAATCGCGTTGAACATCAAGTCGATCTCCATGCGAGCGAGGTTGGCACCGATGCAGAAGTGCGCGCCCGTTCCACCGAAGCCCAAGTGCGGATTGGGGTTACGAGTGATGTCGAACGTCATCGGGTTCTCGAACACGTCCTCGTCGAAGTTCGCGGAGCTGTACAGCATCACCACTCGCTGACCCTTCTTGATCGACACTCCTGCCAATTCCGTGTCCTCGAGCGCGGTGCGCTGGAACGCGGTGACCGGTGTCGCCCAACGGACGATCTCGTCGGCCGTCGTCTTGGGACGTTCCTTCTTGTACAGCTCCCACTGCTCAGGGTTGTCCAGGAACGCGATCATTCCGTGCGTGATGGCGTTGCGGGTGGTCTCGTTCCCTGCGACCGCCAGGATGAGCACGAAGAACCCGAACTCTTCCGGGCTCAAAGCGTCGCCGTCGATGTCGGCCTGGACCAGTGTGGTGACGATGTCATCTGCCGGGCAGGTACGACGCGCGTCTGCCATTTGGTACGCGTATCCGAGGACCTCGGTGGACGCGACTGCCGGATCACCTTGGTATTCCGGGTCGTCGTAGCCCATCATCTCGTTGGACCACTTGAACAGCTTGTCCCGATCGTCCTGCGGTACACCGATCAGATCCGCGATCGCCTGGAGCGGCAGCTCGCTGGCAACCTGCTTCACGAAGTCGCCCGGACCTTCGCTCACAGCGGTGTCGACGATGCTCCGTGCACGACGATCCAACTCGTCGCGCATGCCGTTGATCGCGCGCGGCGTGAACAGCTTGGAAATCAGCTTGCGGAGCTTGGTGTGCTCCGGCGCATCCTTGTTGAGCAGAAGATGGCGGAGCATCTCGACGGCCTCGCGAGGCATGTCGTCGGCGAAACGCGCGATCGCGGTGTTCTCCCAGCTCGAGAACACATCACTGCGCTGGCTGACCTCTTTGACGTCAGCGTGACGCGAGACCACCCAGTAGCCCTCGTCCTGGAATCCGCCGACCGTCGGCGGCTGCTCACACCACCACACGGGTGCGTTGCGACGCAGTTCGGCGAACTCCTCGAAAGGGATCCGCTCCCCGAGGACAGCAGGATCGGTGACGTCGAATCCGGCCGGCAGGTCAGGTGTGCGTGTTGTGTCCGAAATGGTCATGGCGTCCTCTGATCGGTCGATTGTGCGCTACACCGCAGAGTAGCTTTCACTAACGGCCTGTCAAGTGAAAGACGGCCAGTCTCGTGCAACCGTCCCGCAAGAGCCCCCGCGGCACTAGGATCCCGGTAATGACAGATACCTCCGGCAGACTGACGCTGCGAGAGAAGCAGAAGCAGCGAACCCGCGCAGACCTCGTGGATGCCGCCGGCGCGCTCTTCACCGAACGCGGATACGCGGCTGTCACCGTCGAGGACATCGCCGGCCGGGTCGGTTGCAGCCGAGCCACCTTCTATCTGCACTTTCCCGGCAAGATCGACATTCTCAAGGCACTCGGTTCGAACACCGTCGTATCCAGCACGCTCGCGATATTCCAGGATCTCGACCACGTACTCGATTCCGGTTCGCGCGAAGAATTCGCCGGCTGGATCAACCGCGCTCTCGACTGGTGCCGCGATCACCACCACATGATGCGGGCGTGGGACGAGGCCATGGTCCTCGAACCCGAATTCCGGACACTGGCACGTGAAGGCATCTCCGCGCTGCCCAACGCGATGCCGTCGTACCTCGCCCGGTGGCCGCAGAATCGACACGACGAGGCGAAACTCCGGGTAGAGCTCCTGCTCACACAAGTCGAGCGCTTCTTCATTCGCTGGGCCGAGCAGGGCGCGATCACCGCGGGTGCGGACGTCGCAGCAGACGTTCTCACCGACATCTGGTTTCCGGCACTCACGCCGCCCACAACCGATGTTGCGGCGCCGCGATAGGTTGGCCCGATGCCACTCGATCTTCGAGCGATCCTCACCACCGTCACCGCACTCCTGTCCGGGATACTCGCGGCGCTGGCCCTGACCAATCCCGTTCTTCGCGACTGGGCCATCGTGGCCTCCCCGTCGGAAGTGGATCGTTGGATCAGCAGTGGACCGACTGCCGTCGGACTCGGCGCCGTGGTTGCCGTGCTCGCGTGCGCCCTCTCTCAGCGTCGCGGTTCCCGTCGGGCAGCCTGGATCGCGATCGCCGTCGGCGTAGCCGTCATCGCGATCGTTCGGGCAGTCGTACCCGAGGTCGCGTCGCTGGACCTGCTGATTGCCTTGATCATCGTCAAAAGTGTTGCAGCCGGGGCGATTCTGGGTTGCGCAGTTGCCGTCAGTTGGGATCGCACTGCCACGAAGAACGCCGTACTCCTCGGTGTGCTTGCCACCTTCCTGGCGGTTCGCACCTTCGCCGGTGGAACAGGCCGGATGAGTACGTCTTCGGTGGGTGAGCCGTCGTGGTGGCTGATCGGTGCCGCAGCCGCAGCAGCGGTCGCCTGCGCAGTCACCGCACAGGCCGGCTTCCGGATCCGGAAACCCGACACGGGCGAAATTCGCATCGCATTGGTGGTGATCGCAGCGCTGGCAATCGGGCATCGCGTGATCGGCGCCGTGGTCGACCGCCAGCAGTACGCATCCGAGGCAACCGCCTGGTTCGTCATGGTTTTGGCGGCAGGCGCTGCGCTCGCGTTGACGTGGATCGCTGCGTACCGTCTCGGCGACACCTCCGGTGCTGGTGGCAAGTTCCTCTGGGCGGCAACCGCACTGGCCGCTGCGTCCGCTCCGTTGTTCGTCGACATCGCGAAGGGATCCGGTCACTGGGGTCAGCTGAAGTCCCCCTGGGTGATGGTGCTCTTCGCGGCCCTGCCGGTCGCCGTCGGATTGCGACTGCACAAGCGAGTTCCTCGGCTCGTGGCCATCGTCGTCCTGGTTGCGGTTCCGCTGTCGGAACTACTGCCCTTCGATTCCGCGCACGGAACATGGTCAATCGCACTGAAGATCGCCGCACTGGGCC
Source organism: Rhodococcus sp. IEGM 1306 (assembly GCF_036541985.1). Classification (NCBI taxonomy): domain Bacteria; kingdom Bacillati; phylum Actinomycetota; class Actinomycetes; order Mycobacteriales; family Nocardiaceae; genus Rhodococcus; species Rhodococcus sp. IEGM 1306. Next base: position 256,453 of record NZ_JAZHFF010000004.1, on the reverse strand, counting down.
TCGCTGCCGGATTGCTGTTCGGTTCCCTGGCTCCCGGCAGCCTGGTCGACGGCACGCTCGGACTCGCGATTCCCTTTGCCGCGATGACCTTCTCGTCGATCGCCATCCTCACCGATCAACTCTCCTTCCCACCGATGATGACGTCGATATACATCCAAGGCCAACTCGACATCGATGCGGTCTCTCCTCACGGCGACGGAGGATTATTCGGACGCGGCGTCGGCATCACCGTCGACTACGTCACCGCTCAGACCGTTGGCGCGGCGGTTCTGTTCACCCTGATCATCGGCTTCTGCGGCACGGCGATCCTCCGACGATCCCACCCTCCTGTCGATACTGCGGAATCTCGGATCGAACCGGAGCCAGTCGACTGACACACCGTCACCGGACTGAGACCTGCTATTGCGGTGCAACTGGTACCGGATTGACTATTTTGGAGCAGTGCCCATCGCCCGCAGGACGCTGCTCGTCGCTCTGAGTGGTGTGACGGCATTCGTCGTCACCGTCGTCGCTTTGGCACCGTTCGTGAACAGCCAGTCGACGTCGATTTCGACGGGCGATCGCTTCTGGTCGATCTCGACCATCGGCGCCGGCGTTCTGGCTGTGGTCGCGGTCGGGACAGCCGCGATGATGGCCCGCTGCCGGTTACGGACCGCGGCCATGACGGTCGTCGGTGGGCTCCTCCTCGAACTGCCCGGGCTCTACGATCACAACTTCGAGGCACTCTCGCCCGTCGGTGCGGGAGTCGCCGTCGGCGCGGTCACGGTTGCCGCCGCTCCGCGGGTCCGAGCCGCTTCGGTCGCGGGAACGATTGTCGCCGTGCATGTCTCGGATTCCTTGCTCGACGAGGACGCAATTCCTCGGCGATATGCGGACTACATCGCCGACAACACAAACCAGTTTCAACCACCCGTAGTGGGAGCGACACTGCTCGCGCTTGCATTGGCAACCGCCTGCGTCGCCGCGTTCTGGTTCCACGACTTCGACAAGGACCACCCCAAGGAACGGATGGCCGTTCGGCCCGTGACGATCGCGGCGGTGCTCACGCTCTTCGGCGTCGCGGCGAATTGGTGGTTCGAGATCACCACAGTCTCAGCAGCGGTACCCCTCCTGCTCGTCGCGCTGGTGATCACGGTGATCTGCGCGCGGGTGTTGGGCGACGGCAGTCGAATCCTGCTGATGTGTACCGCAGCCGTCGCAACTCTGGCGGCGGTGTCGGCGAACCGTCCCGCAACCGAGGCGATGGAGTGGTCGAAGACCCCCGCCTCCACCGCCGTCGTGATCGGAGTCGTCATCGTCGCCGCGGCAGCAATCGGCGCGATCGCTCCCTCGCGGGTCGTCGGCTACGGATTGCTCCTGACGGTGACGGTCGCCGGGATCGTCAGCTACGCCACGTCGCCGTCGCCGAAGATCGGTGACGTTCTCACGATCAGCGATCTTCTTGTCGCCTTCACTGCAGCGGTAGTCACGTATGCGATCGCCAGCGCGATGTACCGAGAGCCACCGCGGACCGGAGCCTCGCGAGCCCTTGTCGGACTGGGTGTCATCTTCGGCCCGACGGCACTGGCACTGCTCGTCTACCCGCAGTTCGACTACGGATGGACGGCGTACACCCCTCTGGACGAGAACAAGCCTTTCAACGGCATCACGACGGTCGGTCCGTTCGAAATCTCGACCGACATCCTGATACTCGACGCCGTCGCACTGATCATCGTGGCCGTCTGCGCCTACACGAGTCTGCGATTGGGCCGGATCAGTCGGTCCGTTCCTTCGCCGATCAGTCGATCAGATCCATCGACGCCAGCCGATGGAACACTTTGAGCGATCCCGGCGCCACCTCGTCCATCGCCGCGTATTCGGAGAGCGTGAAGTAGCGGAACTCGGCGATCTCACTTGTCGGGTGCGGGTCTCCGGCCATCTCCGCCAGATAGCAGCTCATGTGCAGGCCGGTGTCCGCGGAATGACCGAAAGCATGAGCCTCGAAAACGTCGAGGAACGTGACCGTTCCGTCGACCAGATCGACGTCGAGTTCCTCCCTGATTTCTCGGTGCAGCGCCTGCTCGGGCGTCTCGCCCGGGTCGATCTTCCCGCCGGCCATGTAGAACGCGGTCTTGCCCACGGAGCGGGTCTGGATCAGCTTGCGATCGCGAATGTGCGCAAGGGCAGCGGTACGGATGATCGTGGTGGGAGTAGACGAATTCACGTCGTCCAACCTACGTGTATCAGCGGGCGCCGATGATGTCCGAATCGACTCGCTGCACATCGAAACTGCCACGCCCGGTAATATGTACGCAAAGACAACCTCTCCGACTAGGTGAATTGTCTCGTTATTCCGATAGGTTCGATTTTGTTCGGACACCCCGCCGCCCGCTGACAACACGACGGAGTGCCTTTTGCTCGCTATCTTGCTTGCCCATGCCGTTGCCGCCCTCTTGGCTCCGCTTGTGGTGCGCAGGTTAGGGCGAAACGGCTTCTTCCCCCTCGCGATAGTCCCCCTCGCCAGCCTCGGCTGGGTCATCGACAAATGGGGCACCGTCGAGTCGCTGCACATCACCTGGGTTCCCGGCCTGTCGATGGACATCGACTTCAGATTCGACGCGCTCTCGGCCATCATGGCCGTGCTCGTCCTGGGCGTCGGCACGCTGATCCTGATCTACTGCGCCCGCTACTTCAACGACGACGAACCTCGACTCGGAATCTTCGCCGCCGAGATGGTCGCCTTTGCCGGCGCCATGTTCGGGCTCGTGACCAGCGACAACATGCTGCTTCTCTACGTGTTCTGGGAACTGACGACGGTCCTGTCGTTCCTGCTGGTCGGTCATTACGCCGAACGCGCCACCAGTCGCCGCGCCGCGACCCAGGCACTGCTCGTGACCACCGCCGGTGGTCTCGCGATGTTGGTCGGCATGATCATCCTCGGCCAGGTCGGCGGTAGCTACAACCTCTCCGAACTGGTCGCGAACCCGCCGACGGGGTGGCTCCCGTCCGTCGCGATCGTCTTGATCCTGATCGGCGCGCTCTCCAAATCGGCAATCGTGCCCCTGCACTTCTGGCTGCCCGGTGCGATGGCCGCGCCTACCCCCGTCAGCGGCTATCTACACGCTGCAGCGATGGTCAAGGCCGGTATCTACCTTGTCGCGCGCCTGGCTCCCGGGTACGCCGATTCGCCGCCGTGGCGCATCACCATCATCAGTCTGGGTCTGCTGTCGATGATCCTCGCCGGTTGGCGAGCCATGCGCGCATACGACCTCAAACTCGTCCTCGCCTTCGGAACCGTCAGCCAACTCGGCTTCATGATGGTCCTGGTCGGCATCGGTACGCGTGACGCCGCCCTGGCCGGCATGACGATGGTCGTGGCGCACGCGATGTTCAAGGCCGCACTCTTCATGGTGGTGGGCATCATCGATCACACCACCGGCACCCGTGACCTGCGCAAACTTGCTCACCTGGGTAAGGCGGCACCCGCTCTGGCGATCATCGCGAGCCTCGCTGCCGCCAGCATGGCCGGTCTGCCACCGCTACTCGGATTCGTCGGCAAGGAAGCCGCACTCGAATCGGTTCTCGAAACGAACGCGCTCGGCCACTGGTCGTCCATCGCCGTCGTCACGGTGATCGTGTTGGGCTCGATCCTGACCGTCGGCTACAGCGTCCGGTTCATCTGGGGCGCCTTCGGACGCAAGACCCTGAGCAAGCCCAGCCCGGCCGTCAGCAAGATGCACAAGCCGGGCTGGCTGTTCCTGTTCGCGCCCGGCTTGCTCGCCGTTCTCGGTCTGGCCGCCGGCATTCTCTCGCCGCAACTCGAGAAGCTGCTGACGCCGTACTCCACCACGCTGGCCCCTGGCCCGCACGCCGATTACCACCTCGCACTGTGGCACGGATTCAACACTCCGCTGCTGCTCACGTGCATCGTCATCGCCGGCGGTGTCGCGCTCTACATCGCACAGCGTCAGATCAGCCGACTGCACTTCGAGCACCCGCCGCTGGGCAACGCCGACCGTATCTACGACGCGACCCTGCGTGGCATGGACACCATCTCGATGCGCCTGACCGGCGCCACTCAGCGTGGTTCGCTCCCCCGCACGCAGTCGACGATTCTCGCGACGCTGGTCGTCGTGCCGCTGTTCCTGCTGATCATCGACACCAAGGACGCCGGCGTCGACCTACGGATGTGGGATTCGCCGATCCAGTTCACGATCGCGCTAATGATGATCTCGGCCGCCATCGCTGCAACGCTGATGCGCAACCGACTCGCGAGCGTCATCCTCGTCGGACTCACCGGCTACGGCTGCGGTGTGTTGTTCGCGCTGCACGGTGCTCCCGACCTGGCTCTGACCCAGTTCCTCGTCGAAACACTGACGCTGGTGATCTTCGTACTCGTACTTCGGAAGTTCCCCGCCGAAGTCGACGAAAGCAAGGCGATCGGCTTCAAGTGGCCGCGTGCCGCACTCGCCGTCGCCGTCGGAATCACCGTCACCACCATCGCGGCATTCGCCACCAACGCCCGGAACACTCGTCCGATCTACGAACTGCTTCCCGACGCGGCCTACGACCTGGGCAACGGCAAGAACGTCGTCAACGTCCTACTCGTCGACATCCGCGCATGGGACACGCTCGGTGAGATCTCCGTGCTGCTGGTCGCAGCGACCGGCGTCGCCAGCCTCGTGTTCCGCAACCGCCGCTTCGGTATCGCGCCGCGCGTCGCCGACGCTCCCTCCGTCATCGTGGACAAAGCTGCCGCCAACTCCGATACGACGTGGCTGCGCGGCGGAGACCTGATCGATCCGCGGCACCGTTCACTGGTTCTCGAGGTCACCACGAGGTTGATCTTCCCGGCCATCATGGTGTTGTCGATCTACTTCTTCTTCTCCGGTCACAACGCTCCCGGCGGAGGTTTCGCCGGAGGCCTGACGGCGGGCCTCGCCCTCGTGCTGCGTTACCTCGCCGGTGGCCGCTACGAACTCGGTGAAGCAGTACCCATCGACGCGGGCAAGATTCTCGGCCTCGGCCTGGCGCTCTCCGCAGGTACCGCCCTGGTGTCGCTGTTCTTCGGAGCTCCGGCACTCTCGTCGGCCGTCTTCGAGTTCACGCTCCCACTGATCGGCCACGTCAAACTGGTCACCGCACTGTTCTTCGACCTGGGCGTCTACCTCATCGTGGTCGGCCTGGTCCTGGACGTACTCCGAAGTCTCGGCGCCCGCCTCGACGCAGAAATCGAGGTGAAAGCACCATGAGCGCAAACATCGGAATGCTGATCCTGATCGGCGTCCTCACGTCGGCCGGTGTCTACCTGCTGATCGAACGAAGCATCACCCGGATGCTCCTGGGTCTGCTCCTGTTCGGCAACGCCATCAACCTCTTGATCCTGACCGTCGGTGGATCGGACGGGAATCCGCCCATCGTCGGCCGAGATTCGGTCCACGAGGAGATAGCGGATCCGCTCGCCCAGGGCATGATCCTGACGGCGATCGTGATCACGATGGGAATCGCCGGCTTCGTTCTGGCACTGGCGTACCGGTCTTACAAGATCAACACCGCCGACGCCGTCGAGGACGATCCCGAGGACACCAAGGTTCTCAAACGTCGCCTGCCGGCCGACGCTCCCGACCACGACCGCTCCGACGACCCGGTCACCGGTGCCCCGAGCATCGGCGGCGACGCATTCGACAAGGACGGAAACCCTATTCCCCTCGAACAACTGGTCAACCTCGAGGACATCGAATGCTACGACGACCTCCACGACGGCGACTTCGAGGACGAACCGGTACCCGACTGGGCCACCGACCTGGCTCGTAAGAAGGAAACCGAGAAGCGGCGTAAAGACGCTCGCCAAACCGAGATCGAGGGAGGTGGAGGCGCATGACCATCTCGGACAACCTGATGGGAGCCCTTGCGCCCCTACCCGTCCTGATCCCGATGCTGGCCGCAGCCGCGACGCTGGTCGTCGGTCGGCGGCCTCGCTTCCAGCGTGTGATCACCCTGATCGCGCTGGTCGGCGTCGTCGCTGTGTCCGGCCTGCTGCTCTACCTCGCCGACCGCGACGGGACGACCGCTGTTCAGGTCGGCGGCTGGGATTCGCCCATCGGCATCACACTCGTCGTCGACCGTCTATCGGCGATGATGCTGGTGGTCTCGTCGGTGGTGCTGCTCGCCGTCATGATCTACGCGATCGGTCAGGGTATTCGCGACGGCAGCGAGGCCCAGCCGGTCTCGATCTTCCTGCCGACCTATCTGGCGTTGACTGCCGGTATCTCCAACGCGTTCCTCGCCGGTGACCTCTTCAACCTGTACGTCGGGTTCGAGGTTCTGCTTGCCGCGAGTTTCGTGCTCCTGACGCTCGGTGCCAGCGCCGACCGCGTCCGGGCCGGTATCTCGTACGTGATGGTCTCGATGGTGTCTTCGCTGATCTTCCTGGCGGGCATCGCCTTCGCCTATGCGGCGACCGGCACCCTCAACATGGCCGACATGGCCCTGCGCTTCGACAACATTCCGCCGGGCACACGAACGGCCATCTTCGGTGTCCTGCTCGTGGCGTTCGGAATCAAGGCCGCGGTCTTCCCGCTCTCGGCGTGGCTACCCGACTCGTATCCGACCGCGCCCGCACCGATCACCGCCGTCTTCGCGGGGTTGCTCACCAAGGTCGGTGTGTACGCGATCATCCGCGCGCACTCGTTGCTGTTCCCGCAGGGAGAACTCGACAATGTACTGATGGTGTGCGGCCTGCTCACCATGGTGGTCGGCATCATGGGTGCCATCGCGCAGAGCGACATCAAGCGTCTGCTCTCGTTCACACTGGTCAGCCATATCGGTTACATGATCTTCGGTATCGCGCTGTCCACGACGTCCGGGCTCTCCGGCGCGATCTACTACGTCGCCCACCACATCATCGTGCAGACGACGCTCTTCCTCGTCGTGGGTCTGATCGAACGACAAGCCGGGTCGTCGTCGCTGCGCCGTCTCGGCGGTCTGGCTGCGGCCAGCCCGATCCTGGCGATCGTCTTCCTGATCCCGGCCCTGAACCTCGGTGGTATTCCGCCGTTCTCGGGCTTCATCGGCAAGGTCGCACTCCTGCAAGCCGGTGCGTCCGACGCCAGCGCGTTGGCCTGGATCCTCGTCGCCGGCGGCACGATCACCAGCTTGCTGACGCTCTACGCCGTCGCCCGCGTGTGGACCAAGGCATTCTGGCGAGCCCGCGCCGACGCACCCGAAGGTGACCTCGCCGACGTCAGCCCGTCAGCGTTGATCGACGAATCCGAAGAGGACATCGCGTTCGTCGACCGCGAGGACGTCGGCAAGATTCCGCTCTTCATGCTGATCCCGACGGTCGGTCTCGTCATCGTCGGCCTGGCGCTGACGGTGTTCGCGGGCCGGATCATCGACATCAGCGACAGAGCGGCGAAGGATCTGCAGGACCGGTCCATCTACATCGACGCGGTTCTCGGCAACCACCGACCCGTGCCGGTGGACGAAGCTCCCGTCGCTGCAGACGACCCTGCAGCCGTCCCGAACACCGATGTCCCGAACACCGATGTCCCGAACACCGTTGTCCCGAACACCGAGGAGGCTCCGCGATGAAACGCGAACAGGTACTCCGCGTCGGGATCCTGCTGTGGCTGATGGTCGTGTGGATCCTGTTGTGGGGCAACATCAGCTTCGGCAACATCTTCTGCGGACTCGCCGTCGGCCTGATCATCATGGTCCTGCTTCCCCTCCCCCGCGTACCGGTCGAGGGCCGGGTGCATCTGCTGTCGATTCTGCGTCTGCTGTGGATGATCGTGTACTACGCGATCGTGTCGAGTATCCAGGTCGCCTGGCTGGCGATCCGTCCGTCGCCGCCGCCGGTCACCGGAGTTCTGCGGTACCAACTCGGAATCAAGTCGGACCTGGTTCTCACGCTGTGCATCGACGTTCTGAACCTGATCCCGGGCACGATGGTTCTCGAGATCGACCAGAATCGACGCATCGTCTACGTCCATGTGCTCGACGTCGGATCGCAGAAAGCCGTCAGTGCGTTCTACCGCTCGGTGGAGGATCTCGAGCGGTTGTTCATCGCGTCGTTCGAACGTGATTCGGACTGGCAGCCCAGCCCCTGGCACCAGCGCGACTACGAATTCGATGCACCCCGGCAGGAGGACCAACCATGAACGGGTTCATCACCACGATCTTGATCATTTCCGGAGTGATTCTCCTGATCGCCGCAGTACTGACCACGTTCCGACTGCTCGACGGTCCGAGCTCACTCGACCGCCTCGTCGCTCTGGACACGATCATCGCGGTCTCGATGTGTGGGCTCGCGGTCTGGGCTGCGTACAGCAAAGACACGACCATCGTTCCCGCCATCGTGGCGCTGGCACTGGTCGGCTTCATCGGTTCCGTGTCCGTCGCGCGCTTCCGGGTGAGTGACCAGTGATCGGCAACATCCTCGACACGATCGGGGCCGTCTCCATCTTCCTGGGTGCGCTGCTCGCGCTGACCGCGGCGGTGGGAATCGTTCGTTTCCCCGACACCCTGCGTCGTATGCACGCGGCCACCAAGCCTCAGGTGGTCGGACTTGTTCTGGTTCTGATGGGTGCGGTGTTCCTGCTTCGTGGCAGCGTCGACATCTGGATGCTGGTACTGGTCGGCATCTTCACGTTGCTGACCGCGCCCGTCATCGCGCACAGCGTCGGACGCGTCGCCTACCGCGAACAGCGTGAAGAGGACGACCTCATGAAGATCAACGAGCTGGAAGACCCGGACTCTCTCCTGTAGCGGCATCCCACTCACCGTCGCGCTCGCCCCACACTGCAAGAGCGGTGCCGGGGCGGGCGAAGAAGGTGGCGAAGTACGCCACCGACATGAGAACCAGGACAGCCATCAGCAGCGGCCCGAAGATCGCCGGGTACTCGGCCATCTGCACTGCAGCGAATCGGTACGAAAGCAACAATCCCGCGAGCAGTGCCGAGCCGCCGATCAACAGGCGCACTCGGAACCAACCCCAACCTCGCTCCGGATCCCGCAGCGCCGCATCGAGCGTCAGGCACAGGACCGCACCGGCAATGAGGTCGACGCCGTAGTGGAAGCCGAATCCGAGCGTCGCGGTCAGGGTCGCGACGAGCCAGAACGATCCCAGGCTGCGAATCCACCACGGTCCGCTGCGCGAGTGGATGAACAACGCGACCGCCCACGCGGTGTGCAGGCTCGGCATGCAGTTTCGCGGTGCGGCGTCGTCGAACGGCAGCGACGACGGCGACGCGAAGTCGAAGTTGGGCACGATGTTCGGCCAGTAGTCACCGATCTGGAATCCGAAACCACGCGGACCGAAGGCGAACACCGGCCCGACCACCGGGAACAGGACGTAGAAGATCGGGCCGATCAGCCCGATGAGCAGGAACGTTCGCAGCAGGTGATGCGACGGCCATCCCTTGCGTACTTGATAGAGAGCAACCACGATCACTGCGACGGGTAGTTCGACGTAGATCCAGTCGAGCGCTGCGGCACCGACGGGGCCCATGGCGTCGACGATCTGACCCATCACCCACGACGGGTTCCCGAGAGCCTGGTCGGCGAGAAATACGTACTCGTCCCAGACATCGGTGCCGACGAGAATGGTGATCTCCAGCCACGTTTCGGCAACCTTGGCCGCGATGATGAGCAACGCGCCCAGAGCGACGCCGTGCAGAACGCTGAGTCGACGCTCGCCGGACAACTTCCACACCGCGTACACCGCGATGGCCGTCAGAACCCAGGTGCCGCCGGTGCCCATCGTCAGCGGTCCACCCGAGAACCAGCGGATCGCGCCGACGACCACGTCGATGACGACGGCCGCGGATACCGCGTAGATGCGTTCTTTGTTGTTCAGTCCGACCAGTGCGAGAGCGAGGCCGACCCACGGCATCGTCGCCGAACGGGGAACGAGGAAGTAGTCACCGAAGAGGCTTTCCACCGGACCGAGATAGCCCTTGTACGACGCGAACGCCTGCACGCCCAGAACCAGGGCGGTCAATGCTGCTGTGCCGATCAGAAGGAGTCGATGAGAACTCGACCACGAACGATCAGATTGTCCGGGTGCGTCCCCTCGTTGGGACCAACTGTCTATCAACACCGGACAATAGTAAACGGCATGTGAACCGAATATGGACACCCACTGGACAAACGGTTGGTATGCCCGGATTTTCAGTCCGCGAAACTGCCCTTCCCGCGGTGAGCCTGCTAGGTGCCCAGCTCAGCGACCAAGGCGTCGACGACCGCGACAAGATCGCCACCGGTCGCTTCCGCAACGCGGCGTTGACGCTGGTAGGACGCACCACGACGGGGAATGTCCGCCACCGATGCCAACTCGTCCACGCAGCCGAGCGACACCGCGATCGGTGCCAAATCGTCGAGCAGGCGATCCAGATCGTCAGTGACGAGGCACTCGTTCGCGTCGGAGTCGAGGATGATCTCGGCGTCCAGTCCGTATCTTGCTGCGCGCCACTTGTTTTCCTTGACGTGCCACGGCTGCATGTTCGGCAGAGTCTCACCGGCACTCAATCGGCGATCCAGATCGACGATGAGGCAGTGGACCAGCGCAACCAGTGCACCCAGTTCTGCGCGCGTCGAGACGCCGTCGAACACCCGGACCTCGATGGTTCCCCACTTCGGTGCGGGGCGGATGTCCCAGTGCATGCCACCGATCTTGGTGATCACACCGGTCTTCATCTGGTCGTCGATGAACGACTCGTACTCGGCCCAGTTCTCGAACTGGTACGGAAGACCTGCGGTGGGCAACTGCTGGAACATCAACGCGCGATTGGACGCATAGCCCGTGTCCACTCCGGCCCACATCGGCGAGGACGCCGACAGCGCCAGAAGGTGCGGATAGCGCTGCAGCAGTGCATTGATGATGGGGAAAACGCGGTCCGCGGACGAGACACCCACGTGAACGTGCACGCCCCAGATCAGCATCTGCCGACCCCACCACTGCGTGCGTTCGATGAGTTCGTCGTAGTCGGGCGTCCGGGTCACCAACTGCGTCGACCATTGCGCGAACGGATGCGTGCCCGCGCTGATGAGGTCGACGCCGAGCGGATTCGCAGCGCGGCGAAGCAGATCCAGTGATCTGTCGAGATCACTCATCGCCTCGCCGACCGTCGAGTGAATACCCGTGACGAGTTCGACGGTATTTCGCAGTAGTTCCTTGGTGATGTGCGGGGTTTCGGAGCCGGCAAGCTCTTCGACCGCCGAAAACACCTCGGCTGCTGTGTTGGAGAGATCTCTGGTCTTGCGATCGACCAGCGCGATCTCCCACTCCACGCCCAGCGTCGGGCGCGGCGAACCTGGAAATGGAACTACCACGCAGAGAATCCAATCACAGTGTCGGTGAAAACACCGTGCTGGCTACTGCGCGGTAGTCGCCGGAAGTGATGCAAAACTCAGGTGAGTTTGTCAGCTCTTGGTGATGACACCGCAAGCGACGCGTCCGCCGGCGTCACCGGTGTCGAGGGTCTGCTGATCGGGTGCCGGCGCGTAACGCGTCGGGATGTTGCCGAAGTTGTCTGCACCGGCATGGATCATGACGGATGTTCCACCGTTGGCGACCAGTTCGTCGACGGTGAATGCATCGGTCGTGGTGACCAGCGTGGCGGTGCCGTCTTCGAGGACCTGAACCGAAGTGAGGTCGCCGCTGGCCGGATGGCCCGTGTGGCCCTCAGCCTGGAAGTGTCCGCCTGCCGAGAGGAAGTTACCCGGCTCTCCGCCGCTGGGAGCTACGGAATTGGTCTCGCACTTGGCGACCTGGTGGACGTGGAATCCGTGGAATCCGGGGGTCAGGCCCTTGGCGTCGAGGGTGACCTTGACGTCGCTGCCTTCCTGGGCGAACGTGACCGTTCCGACCTTGGCGCCGTCGGTGCCGTTCAGCGTCGCGGTGACCGTCTCGGCAGAAGCGCCGGCGTGAGCCGTCTCCGAGCCGTGGCCGCCCGCGCTTTCGTGCGCGCTGGGATCGGCTGCACCGGTCCACACCGGAGGAGTCGTGCCGGGGACGCTGCTGGGCTCTTCGCTGTTACTGCAAGCGGTCAAGCCGAAAGCGGCAATCGCGACTACAGGGGCAACGACGCGCCAGGACATACGCCGGGTGCTGCTGGGGGCCATCGAACCGCTCCTTTGAGGTGGCGAGAAAGTGCTTCTGATCATAACGGCGCGTGTAGTAGCTGGAACCGACGGGTCAGTTCCACCTTCACGACCGGTCAGTTGGAGGTCACGATCACGATCACGCCAGGTGACGCGTTCGCAATGCCGGCGAATCGTGGCTCTGCGGTGACTCCGAGTTCAGCTGCGATCTTCTGTGCCGCTGCCTTCTCCGCCGCGGACGATCCGTAATACACCGTCGTCGTACTGACGGTGCCCTCGCTGTAGTTACCCGTCTCCTCGACGTTCCAACCTGCTGCCGTCAATTCCTCGGCGGTGCCTGCTGCCAGCCCGGAGACGGTGCTGTTGTTGAGTACTCGAACGCTGACATTCGACGTGTCGGTGCCGCTCGCAGAGCTGGAACTCGTGGTCGTCGCAGTTCCCGAGGGCCGTGACGCCGTGGTGGTGGTCTCGCCCGAAGCGGGTTGGGTCGTCGCTGCCGGCTTGGAGGTGGCAGGGGCCGGAGCGGGGGCGCTCGTCGTGGCAGGCGCCGAGGATTCGGTCTGCTCTGCTGCGGTGTTCTCGTCGCCCGATCCACCGTCGCTCGATCCACCCAGAGAGGCTGCTCCGAGACCGATGAACACGATCGCCAGAGCGATCAACACCATGGCGATTGCGCGAAGCGGAGGTCCGGACGGCTGCTCTTTCGGGGTACTCACGATGTCGACCTTATCGCCAGTGCGTGGACAGCCGGCTCATCTGTACGCGTGATTCAGGTGACCTCGAAGCCGAGGCGACGGGCGGCCCTGGCCTTCTGACGGCTGGCACGCAGACGACGCAGGCGCTTGACCAGCATGGGATCAGCCGCCAAGGATTCGGGGCGATCGACCAACGCATTGAGAACCTGGTAGTAGCGGGTTGCCGACATGTCGAACAACTCCTTGATGGCTTCTTCCTTCGCGCCGGCGTACTTCCACCACTGGCGCTCGAAGGAGAGGATGTCGTGTTCGCGGCGGGTGAGGCCGTCTTCGCCGACCTCGTGCATGCCAGCTGTATCTACTACCGAATCGTCGGCGCCAGTGCCTTCGGACTGGTTCCGACTACGCGCGGTTGCGCCGTCCATGTCACTCCTCGACTGCTGTGCTCGGCGTCAGCGAGACTCGTATGCCCGGTGTTCTTTTCCGACCGATATTCTCGCGGCCGTGAGCTACCCGGTCCCCTGACCCCGAAGGTAACTCACAATTTCCCCCGCGGCCCACGTTCCGACCGAGCAACGAATTACATCGCTGTTCTTCAGCAACCATTGAACCATGATCGAGTGTGCGGGCCGTGATAACTACGCGGGCGCGCCGCACTATCCTTGTCCGCATGGCTATCCTCCCCATCCGAATCGTCGGCGACCCGGTACTGCACAAGGCGACAGAGCCGGTCACTCAGTCCCCGGCCGAGATCGCCGAACTGATCGCAGACATGTACGAGACGATGGACGCTGCCAACGGCGTCGGTCTGGCGGCAAATCAGGTCGGTGTTCCCCTCCGAGTCTTCGTCTACGACTGCCCCGGTGACGACCGCACCAGCGAGCGTCGACGCGGCGTCGTGGTGAACCCGGTACTCGAGACCTCCGAAATCCCGCAGACGATGCCTGACCCGGACGAAGACTTCGAGGGTTGCCTTTCCGTTCCCGGCGAGCAGTTCCCGACGGGCCGCGCCGATTGGGCGAAGGTCACCGGCACCGACGCCGACGGCAACCCGATCGAGGTCGAGGGCACCGGATTCTTCGCGCGGATGCTCCAGCACGAGACGGGCCATCTCGACGGGTTCCTGTACACGGACGTGCTGATCGGCCGTAATGCACGCGCCGCCAAGAAGATCATCAAGCGTTCCGGTTGGGGCAAGCCCGGTCTGACCTGGACGCCGGGCACCGTCGACGATCCGTTCGGTCACGACGACGACGATTACGAAGACTGAGAATTCTGCTCTGAACGGCAACATTTCGATCGGTAGCCGGGTGGTTTTGCGATACAAGCTCCCACCCGGCTATTCGCATCCCATGACCGACGTCATCGGCATCCTCGAAGGTGCCGATCCCATCGCCGTCCGCGCCGGCGACGGTCGGCTGGTCCAGGTCTCCGCCGATCAGGTGATCGCACTCAAGACTCTCTCGGCCCGTCCGATTCGCATCGGTGAGATTCGAAACCTCGAAACGGCGGCCGCGGCGGCATGGCCGGGGGTCGAACAGGCGTGGATCGACGGTTGGTTGCTACGCGCCGGTCACGGTTTCACCGGCCGCGCCAATTCGGCTTTGCCGCTCGGTGGTGCGGGGACGGTTGCCGGCTTCGACGCGAGCACTGTCGAACGGATACGCCAGTGGTTCGGTGACCGCGGCCTGCCGACCCTGCTGCTCCTCCCCGATCGCCTCGGCACTTCTCCGGACGGGTGGACCAGTGAGAAGGAAACCATCGTGATGGCCGCCGATCTGGGCAATGTCACGCTGCCCCTCGGCCCTCCGGTCACCTCGTTCGCCGACCGTCCCGACCACAACTGGCTGTCGACGTACGACGCCCACGGCGACCCGGCGCACGTCGAGGCGGTCCTCACTGCTGTCGTGGGCAGTGCAACTTTCGGCGCGATCGGAAACACCGATACGACGCTTGCCATCGGGCGCGCTGCACTCACCGAGGCGCCCGACCACAGGCGCTGGGTCGGACTCACCGGCATTCACGTCGCCCCCGAACACCGACGCCACGGAATCGGGTCGCTGATCTGCGGAGATCTGCTCTCCTGGGGTCGCGGGAACGGTGCGACGCACGCCTACCTCCAGGTTTCGGCGGAGAACTCCGCGGCGATCGCGCTCTACGAGCGGCTCGGATTCGTCGAACACCACCGCTACCGATACGCCACCGATCCTGTCGGCGGCTGACGCTAGGCTTGCCCTCGTGCGCATCGCTACTTGGAACGTCAACTCCGTCCGTGCCCGTACCGACCGGATCATCGACTGGCTCGGTCGATCCGACGTCGACGTCCTGGCAATGCAGGAAACCAAGTGCAAGGACGAGCAGTTTCCGTACGAGCGCTTCAAGGAAATCGGCTACGAGGTCGCCCACGTCGGTTTGAGCCAGTGGAACGGTGTCGCCATCGCTTCGCGCGTCGGCCTGGACGACGTGCAGATCGGCTTCGAGGATCAGCCCGGGTTCGACAAGGATCCCGAGGCCGACCCGGTCCGCGAGGCACGTGCGATCGGTGCCACCTGCGGCGGTGTGCGGGTGTGGAGCCTGTACGTCCCTAACGGCCGCGAGCTGGAAGACCCGCATTACGCTTACAAGTTGGATTGGCTGGCCAAGCTGCGCGACGACGCGGAGGGCTGGCTCAAGCTGGATCCCGATGCGCAGATCGCCCTGGTCGGCGACTGGAACGTCGCTCCCACGGACGACGACGTCTGGGATCCCGCGTTCTTCGAAGGCAAGACCCACACGTCCGAGCCGGAGCGAGCAGCGTTCACGGCGTTCACCGAGTCCGGGTTCGCGGACGTCGTTCGCCCGTACACCCCCGGCCCTGGCGTGTACACGTACTGGGACTACACGCAGCTTCGCTTCCCGAAAAAGCAGGGCATGCGAATCGACTTCATCCTCGGCTCACCGGCATTCGCAGCCCGCGTCGAAGCAGCCGAGATCGATCGAAACGAGCGAAAAGGCAAGGGCGCCAGCGATCACGCTCCGGTGATCGTGAATCTCGGAGCCTGATCGTCTGTTCGTAGTTGCCGGCGGCTAGTCCTCGACGAGCAATTCCAGGTACTCGGGATGCTCGCCGAGGTACCGCTGAACGTAGGTGCACACGGGCCGTACCGACCATTCACGTTCACGGGCACAGTCCATCGCGAACTGTACGAGTACGGCTGCCAGTCCCTGCCCGCCGTACTCTTCCTTGACGACGGTGTGCATGTAGGCGACCACGTCGCCGGCTTCGGCTCCGCTGCCCAGGATCTCGTCCTCGTCGCGGTATCCGAGGATGCCGACCAGCTCGTCGCCGGAGAGCAGTTCGAATCGTTCGTGCGACGGGTTGTCCACGAGCGTGACTTCCGGTGAGGTTCCGGCCTTCGAGTGTTCGGTGTCGTTCATTGCGGCGACCTCCACGGCACGATGTGCACCTGCGCGATCGGCGACAGCTGCGCTCGCACGCTCTCCATAACTGTGATCCATGCCACTCATAGAATCAGCTACCGACGACGCTGTCCCGGATTCGACCAATTTTTGCACCGGAAGCGACCGGATCGCAATCGCAGTTCGCGAGGTCGTTTG
Organism: Rhodococcus sp. IEGM 1306; assembly: GCF_036541985.1. NCBI lineage: Bacteria > Bacillati > Actinomycetota > Actinomycetes > Mycobacteriales > Nocardiaceae > Rhodococcus > Rhodococcus sp. IEGM 1306. The sequence goes on along the minus strand of NZ_JAZHFF010000004.1, from coordinate 240,077 downwards.
CGCGAGGGGCGGGGCCGAGATGCTGTTTCCCCAGGTCCGATCGGTAGGCTCGTCGTCGTGAAGCTGCTGCCCCTGACCCCCGCCGGACAGACCCCGATTCGGGCATTGACCATCGCCGGAACCGATTCCGGCGGTGGAGCCGGTATTCAAGCCGATTCCCGCACGATGGCGATGTGTGGAGTTCACGCCTGCGTGGCCGTCGCCGCTGTGACGGTCCAGAATTCGGTGGGAGTCAGCGGATTCCACGAGATTCCCCCAGAGATCGTCGCCGACCAGGTGCGCGTCGTGGTCTCGGACATCGGCGTCGGTGCGGCGAAGACAGGAATGCTGGCGTCGACGACGATCATCGAAGCGGTAGCCGCAGTCGCCGCCGAGGTGGGAATCGGCCGCGACCGACCGATCCCGCTCGTGGTCGACCCGGTATGCGCGTCGATGCACGGTGATCCACTGCTGCACGAAGAAGCTCTCGACGCGGTCCGCAACACCTTGATTCCGGCTGCCACGGTGGTCACTCCGAACCTCGACGAGGTCCGGTTGATCACCGGCATCGAGGTCGTCGACGACAAGAGCGCTCGCCAAGCAGCAGAAGCGCTGCATGCGCTCGGCGCTCAATGGTCCATCGTCAAGGGCGGTCACCTTCGTACCTCGGAGCTGTCGACCGACCTGCTGTTCGACGGCGACCGTTTCCTCGAATTCAGCAGTGCCCGGATCGACACCGGCAACGATCACGGCGGCGGAGACACGCTGGCCGCTGCGATCACTTGCGCTCTCGCACATGGCTATTCCGTTCCGGACGCGGTGGCGTTCGGCAAGGAGTGGGTGACCAAATGCCTCGAGGCGTCGTACGACCTCGGCGCGGGCCATGGTCCGGTGTCCCCGCTCTGGCGGCTTCAGGTTTAGTGCGCTAGTTCCGGCGTACGCGCCAGATACCCAGATCGACGGGGACCCCGTTGGGTGTGGTCGCGAAGAACCCTCGCCGCCACGGACGGATCGTGAGATCGAGATCCTCGAGGGTGCCGGCCTCGAGTTCTTCGAGCGTTGTCGCCGACATCATGATGTTGCCGTCGCCGCCCAGGCCCATCATCCGGGCGGCGATGGTCACGTCGACGCCGAGCCAGTCGTCGCCGATCTGGCGCGGGGTACCGGTGTGGAGGCCGACGCGCATGCGTGGGGTGTATCCGTCGAGGTCGACTTCCGCGAGCGCGTCCTGCGCGGTGAACACCGCCTTCAAGGCCGCGTCCGGGCGAATGAACACGGCCATCAGACCGTCACCCATCCGTTTGACGACGTGTCCGCCGTTGTCGGTGATCGGGGTTTCCACGGCCTGCGCCACCGCACGCAGGAGCGTCAGCGTGGCACCGTCACCGGCTTCGAGCGACCAGGTGGAGAAGCCCACCAGATCGGTGAAGACGATGGTCAGTTCTTGATCACCGCGGCCGCGGCCCATCTTTTCCAGCGCTGCCTGCCATACCTGCAGTGCTCCGAGACTCACTTCGCGAGTGGCTGCCGGTTTCTGATCGAGCAACCTGTCAGCGACGCGGGCCACGGCGCGGGCACCGCCGGGGCCGGCGAGCGAGAGCGGATCTCCGAATCCCGGATCACCGGGTAGTGCCCGCCTCAACCGTCGTAGCGCGTCGATGAGCTGCTGCCGACGGTTCAGTTCTGCCGCAGAGTTCAAGACGACGTCGACGACGCCTCGAACGGAGGAGGAAGAAGCACCTGCCGTGTCGGTGTCCTCCGGGGACAGATCAGCCATAACTCAAGCGTAACTCAGAGTTACAGACAGTGTGCTGCCGCGGTTCTCGCACAGTGGCCTCCTGGTCGCTCGCCAGTCGATCATTCGGTCAGTCGATCATTCGGTTCTCGCCTGTGTTCGGGCATCTCCGACGGGAACCCCGTTCGGCCCACTCAAATCCTGGGCATACGTCGCAACTCCGAAGGCTACTGCAGAAGCGTTGGCAGCGAGCGCGTCGCGATCGATGTTCGCGAGGTTGTCCTGGGCACTGTGGTAATTCGGGTCGAAGGTCTCCTCCGCTTCGCCGCCCCACTTCTCGGCCTGAGCCGGTGTCTTGCGCTCGTCCGCGCCGCTGAACACACCGCCCGCAGGGATTCCGATCTCGATGAAGGGGCCGTAGTCGGAGCGTCCGTCGAAGTCCGTTCCGTCCGCCGCAATCCCCCGACTGGCGAGAAAGTCGACGAAGGTGCGCTCGATGCCCGCCGAACCCTCGGGACCCGGCCCCTCCCCTACGGCATCCGAGTTGTCGCCGTCGTAGGCCAGGTATCCGGCATTGGGCGAGCCGAGCATGTCGAAGTTCAGGTACAAGGCGATGTCGGCCCGTTCCTGATCGCTCAGACCTTCCACATAGCGGGTGGAGCCGACCAACCCCACTTCTTCCGCTCCCCAGAACGCGAAGCGCACGGCATTCTCGATGCTCGGTGAGCTTCCCATCTGCAGCGCGGTTTCCAGCACGGCTGCGGTGCCGCTTCCGTTGTCGTTGATTCCGGGGCCTTCCGGCACGCTGTCGAGGTGGGCGCCCACGACAACCACGTTGTCGGTCGCGCCGGTCTTGGTCTGCGCAATCACGTTGCGCGACTTCGTCGTTTCCGTCGACGTGTCGAGAATCAGCGTGAGATCTCCGGGCGCTGCGGCAAGAGCCTCGCCCGACGCCTTGCTCACGCCGCCGGTCGGGATTCGGGCGTCTTCGGGTTCACCCAAGGTAGCCCCGCCCAGCATTGTGTCCTCGTTGTTGGCAACCAACAACGCTGCCGCGCCGCGGTCCGCGGCGATCTTCTGCTTGTCGCCGAACGGGCACACTCCGCGGGTGACCAGCACGATGGCACCGTTCACGTCGCGTCCGTCGTAGTCGGTGGCCTCGCACCCTGGTGTCTCGTCGGCGGGAATCGCCACAAGGCGTGCCGTGATACCGGTCGGTCCCGTGGACGTGGAATACGTCAACGCCCGCACCGGAACATCGGAGCCGTCAGCAGCTTTCAGGGATTCGGTGCCGGGATCGAAGGAGCTGAAATCGAATTCCGGGGTAGTGACGTCGAAACCCTTGTCTTCGAGCAGGTTTGCCACGTAGTCGACACTGGCGTCGTAGCCGGGGGTTCCGGCCGATCGATTGCCGTCGTTGTTACCGGCGATCTTCTCGAGTTGCTCCAGATGCCCGGTCACGGCGTCGACCGTGACGGTCTCGGAGAATGCCACCGGGTCTGTCGGGACGGCTGCTTGACTTCCCGACGAGCACCCACCCACCACGAGTGCTCCAGCCATTGCGACCACAACCACACCGAAGAGTCTCATCTTCGGAGGATATCGGCCGAAGCACAGGAAAGGGACCCAGTACGAATGGTTTTTCGTACTGGGTCCCTACTCTGCTGTCACTCCTCGTTCTCGGTAGGTCTCCCGACAACACCTACCGAGGGAGCGACAAGATCAGGCGTCGCGACGATTCACGATGACAATACTTGCTCCGAAAATCACCAGAACGAAGACCGCGAAGTAGATCAGGCTGCCCCAGGGACCCCAGTGGAAGTCGACTCCACCGCTGCTCGCACTGAGGAAGTGGTTTGCATTCGCGAACGGCAAGAACGGGGTGATCTTCTCGCCGAAGCTGCCGAACAGCCCGAACAGGCTCTCGATGAGCAGCGGCCAGAGCAGAAGCAGTGCAATTGCGCCGGCCGACTGACGGATGATCGATCCGACACCGACAGCGAGGATCACGCACAGGAAGGCGTAGATCGGGATGCCGTAGATCGCGCGCCAGTCACTGCCGCTCGACAAGGTCAATCCGGCACTCGCCTCGGTACCGGCGATGGCTTTGGCCATGGCGTACGCACCGAAGGCGAGGGCAAAGGTCAGCACCGCGCCGAAGGCACCGATGAGGCCGGCTTTGGCGATCAGAACCGAGGCACGGTTGGGAACTGCCTGGAATGTGGTTCGGATTGTCCCGAAGCGGTACTCGCTGGTGACCGCGAGGGCCGCCATGATCATGAGAACCATGATCCCGAAACCCGAGATCCCGGCCGTGGCGACGGCGGTGTCGAGGTCAGGTGCTCCCTGGACGTCCGAGGATGTCAGAGCCGACTTGGCAACGGCGCCCATGATGGCCGCGAAGCCGAGAGCGAGCACAACGATGATGACCGAGCACCACAGCGGGGACTTGGTCGTGGTGATCTTGATACGTTCAGCACTGAGAACAGCCATTACAGTGCACCTCCCATAGCCTGCTGTGTGTTTGCGTGGTGGGCTCCGGCACCCGGATCGACACCGGATGCGTGGTACTGGACATCGTCTCCGGTCAACTTCATGAACGCGTCCTCGAGCGATCCCTGCTGGGAAGCTAACTCGTACAACACGATTCCCTGTGAACCAGCCAGACCACCGATCACATCGGTCGTCGAATCCACGACCACCAACGCCGGCGCAACACCGGAACCGTCCTCACGCACCGTCAACCCCTGCGAGAGCAGCACACTGCGCAACGCATCGAGCTGTGGGCTACGCACCCGCACCGTCGACTCCGACGAACGATCCACGAACTCCGCCACCGTCGAATCCGAGATCAACCGACCCCGACCGATCACCACCAACTGCTCCGCCGTCAACGCCATCTCCGACAGAAGGTGACTCGACACCAACACCGTGCGGCCCTCGGCCGCCAACCGCTGCATGAACTTACGAATCCAGACGATGCCCTCCGGATCGAGACCGTTGACCGGCTCGTCGAACAACAACACCTTCGGATCCCCCAACAACGCACCCGCCAACCCGAGACGCTGCGACATACCCAACGAGAACCCGCCGGCCTTCTTGCCCGCCACCTCGGACAACCCGACCAACCCGAGCACCTCGTCCACCCGGGACTTCGGAATGCCGTTCGAAGCAGCCATCCACTGCAGATGCGCCCGCGCACTGCGATTCGGGTGCACCCACTTCGCATCCAACAATGCACCGACAGTCCGCAGCGGTGTCTTCAGCTCCCGATACGGCTTGCCGTCGATCAACGCCGCACCCGACGTCGGCTGATCCAACCCCAGAATCATCCGCATCGTCGTCGACTTACCCGCACCGTTCGGGCCCAGAAAGCCCGTCACGATGCCCGGCTTGACCGTGAACGACAAATCGTCCACCGCTTTCGTCGGTCCGTAAACCTTGGTCAATCCCCTCAGTTCAATCATGAGGAGAACTCTGCCCTACCGGCAATGACCAGCACATCGGCCACAGGTCTAGTTCCGAGTGGTACTCAGGTAGGACATGAATCCGGGCAATTCGGGCAGAACCCCGAGAAATCACCCGGATCTCGTCCCTCAGGACGACGCTTGAGCCCAGAATCGCTTGGGGATCCGGCCGGCGTGCCGCGCCTCGAAACCTGCCAGAACAGCGTGACGCATCGCCGACGCCATCAACGCGGGGTTCTTGGCCCGCGTCACCGCTGTCGCAAGCAGGACGGCGTCGCAGCCCAACTCCATGGCAAGGGTGGCGTCGCTGGCCGTTCCGATCCCGGCGTCGAGGATGACGGGCACGCCGGCGCGCTCGACGATCATCTCGATGTTGTGCGGATTCGCGATGCCCAACCCGGTGCCGATAGGCGAACCGAGCGGCATGACTGCTGCGCAGCCGACCTCTTCGAGGCGAAGCGCCAGCACCGGATCGTCCGTCGTGTACGGCAGAACGGTGAATCCGTCGTCCACCAATTGTTCTGCGGCGGAAACAAGTTCGATTGCGTCGGGCAGCAGTGTCCGCTCGTCGGCGATGACTTCCAGTTTGACCCAGTTCGTCTCGAGCGCTTCGCGTGCCAACTGCGCCGTCAGCACTGCTTCGGCGGCGCCCCGACACCCGGCGGTGTTCGGCAACGGTTCGATTCCGAGGCGACGAAGCAGGTCCAGAACACCCGTGCCGCCGGCCGCGTCGACTCGCCGCATCGCGACGGTGGTCAGTTCGGTGCCGGAGGCGACAAGCGCTTCCTCGAGCACCGCGAGGTTGGCGGCGCCGCCGGTTCCGGTGATGAGCCGGGAACCGAAACTGCGGCCCGCGATAGTGAGAAGGTCCTGCTCAGCCACCCTGCACCGCCGTGAGGATCTCGATTTCCCAACCACGTCCGACGGATTCGTCCCAGCGCCCGCGAGGAAAGAGCGCACCGTCGACGGCGACGGCGATGCCCTTGCTCGGCAACTCGAGGTGCGTCAGAAGTTCGGTCACCGTGACTGCTCGATCGAACTCGAGATCTTCGCCGTTGACGGTGATCCCGATCGGGACCTGCTCACTCATGAATTTTCCTTAGCTACTGCGAACCGCTCGGGTTCGGTTCCTTTTACCTCGACCAAAGATGTGCCGTTCAACAACGCGAGCGTCGCATCGGCGGTGACGGGCGTCAGCAGGACCCCGTTGCGCCCGTGCCCGGTGGAGACGACGACACGATCGGACACGCGCCCGATCAACGGCAGGTTGTCCGGCGTCATGGGACGCAGGCCTGCCGCGCATTCGTACAGTTCGTATTCGCCGATCGCCGGCATCAGCGCCTCGGCGTCGTTGATCAAGTCCCGTACTCCGGCCATCGTGACCTGTGTGTCCTCACCGGACTCGTATTGTGTTGCGCCGACGACGATTCCGTCGCCTCGCGGGACGAGATAGGCCGGCCGGCCGTGGACGCTGCCACGGATCGTTCGACTGGGTGCCGGGGTGACTCCAGGCCTACTCCGCAGGCGAAGAATCTCGCCTTTGACCGGGCGTACCGGTAGCCCGGGCCACAGCTTGGGTGACGCGATACCGGCGGTGAGCACTACCTGATCGGTATCCAGTTCCGCGAGGTCGTTGACGGCGCGCGCGATCAATTCGACGCCGGTTTCCGCGCAGGCCTTCTGCAGCGCCTCCAGCAGAAGTCTGTTGTCGACGGCGGATTCACCGACGGCCATCAACCCCGACCGGATGCCCCGGCCCAGCATCGGTTCGAGTTCACGGATGCGCGCGCGACCGAGAACTTCGAGTTCGTGCCCCTGCGAGCTCACCCACTCGGCGATGGTCTGCAGGTCCTGCGCGTCGGCAGCATCGAGTGCCACCGTCAGCGAACTGTCCGCGGTGAAGACCGATTGCCCGAATTTTCCGAGCTCCTCACCGAACGCCGGCCACCGTTCCAGGGACGCTGCACCAACCGTCAACGCTGTTTCTTCACCCGGCCAGCCTTCGGAAAGCGGTGCAAGCATTCCGCCCGCCACCCACGAAGCCCCTGATCCAATGGACGGGTCGTACAACCGAACGGACCACCCGTCGCGGGCTGCGCGCCACGCTATGGCGAGACCGATGACACCGCCGCCGACCACTGACACCGTACGAGCGTGTGTACTCACGAAACTCCACCTCCACTTCCTGCGCCGGCATGATCCGGGTCAGGTCTGACGGTCGGGATCTGGTCGCGATCCCCTCTCAGCCCCACGAACCTCACAGTCACGACAAAAAAGTGACTACGACGTTTCAGGACTCCCGTGTCGAACCTTGCTCCCTAGAGGCTACCGTTTGCTCCGTGCACCCCACACATCCCAGTAACGACATCGACCGGCGCGAGCGCCTGGCAGCAGCACGGCTGTACCTGTGCACCGACGCGCGCCGCGAGAAAGGCGACCTCGCGCAGTTCGCCGAGGCCGCTTTGTCCGGCGGAGTCGACATCATCCAATTGCGTGACAAGGGATCCGCCGGTGAGCGCGAGTTCGGCCCGCTCGAGGCCAAGGACGAACTGGTAGCGCTGGGCATTCTCGCGGCAGCAGCGCGACGCCACGGCGCATTGTTGGCCGTCAACGATCGCGCGGATCTCGCGATGGCTTCCGGTGCCGACATCCTCCACCTCGGCCAGAACGACATTCCGGTCCCCTACGCGCGAACCGTTGTCGGTGAAGACGTCGTCATCGGCCGTTCGACGAGCAGTCGCGCGCAGGCCAGTCTGGCCGCCATCGAAGAGGGCGTCGACTACTTCTGCACCGGACCGGTGTGGGCGACACCGACCAAACCGAATCGAAGTGCGTCCGGTTTGGAACTGGTTCGATCGACCGCCGACGCCGCGCCGCCGCGCCCCTGGTTCGCGATCGGCGGTATCGACGAGGAGCGCCTGCCAGAGCTGCTCGACGCCGGTGCCACACGCATCGTCGTCGTGCGTGCAATCACCCACGCGTCAGATCCCCAGGCGGCCGCGCAACGCCTCGCCGCAGCCGTCGCCGGACGCTGAAAACCGGTAACTGGCGACCGTCAACTGTTTGCCGGGCGATTCCGCACAGTTACGGGTCAGCACGCCTGACTCGAAACATGAACGGAAGTTGTCCGATCAGACAACAAACCCCCAGTTCCTAGGTGCGATTTGATGTCCGAAAAGTCGGAATGCGTGATCTTGATCACAGTTGCTCCGATTGCGTGTCACATCCCATTCGGTTTGTTGTAGTTTACCTCCAGTTACTAACTGAACCTAGGAGCACTAAATGGGATCCCTCGACACCGGCTCGCTCAGCACCGAATCGCTCGAAGACCTGAACCTCGGCAAGATCAGCGAGCTGCTCAAGCTCGGTATCACCGCGGTCAGCTTCATCACGGCGCTGAACTCGCTCAGCTGAGCCTCGTTTCGGTCGGGAGACCGAAACACGGAAGGGCCTGACTCCTCAGGAGTCCGGCCCTTCTGCTGTGTATATGACCTGTTGAGACTACGTCGCTACAACTGGGTATTGCTCGCCTCGGACAGGTTCTGATCACTGCCTTCAGGAGAATTACCCGACAACCATCCGAATCCGCCGTCCTCGAGCACGACGGTGTGCGGGTCGCCGTCCACCGACACAACCGGCTCGGTCCGGAGCTCAGGCCACGAGGAACCGAATCCCGGATGCAGCGGCAGTGAGTCGACGTCGGCTTCACGCACCCACCGCAACTCAGTGCTCTCACCGTTGGCAACCGTCGACAGTGGATGCGCAGCATCAGCCACGACGGTGGTGTACGTCCACCCGCTCTCGGCGCGCATCGTCACTACTTCCCCGCGAACGCGGACGGCGTCCTCGGCGATACCTGCCTCTTCGTGTGCCTCCCGGACAGCAGCGTGCGTCGTGCTCTCGTGTGAGTCCCGCGCTCCGCCGGGCAGTGCCCACGTTCCACCCTGATGGCTCCACGCCGCACGATGCTGCAGCAAGACCATGGGTGATCCGTCCGAATCGGGGGCACGCAGAAGCAGTCCAGCGGCTCCGTGTTTACCCCAATGCCGAGTACCGTCCGATCCGATTGACCAACCGTCACCGTCACCACGCATCGACTACCTCGCTCCGCCTGCTCTCGCCGTTGTCCCACACTAACCGTTTCAATCTGCTCCAGGTGTAGGTGATGCTTATATGCTCGCGAAGATGCCCTGAATCATTTCTCGGCGGCATCATTTCTCGGTAGCCCGCCTACAGCAGCGAAGTGAGGTGCTCGATGGTCGACCGTGTCGTCCCGTCCATCGAACCCCGGTCGCTGCCGCCCTCCGAGGCCACGTCGGTATCGGCGGAAGACGAGCGCGCACTTCTGCGGCGCGAACTGCAGGCATTCATGTCGTCCACACCTGGCCGGCTGACCGTCGTCGGACTGATCCTGATCGCGATCACCTTGATCGCCGGACTTCTCGCCACTGCAGCGATCGAGAACCGTCAGGCAAATCTCGACCTCCTCCTCGTCGAAACCGAGCCTCTCGCCAACTCGGCCCAGAATCTCTACAGCGCGCTGTCATTGGCCGACGCCGCCGCGGCCACGGCCTTCATCTCCGGTGGCCTCGAACCCGCCGACGTACGCGACCGATACACGCAGTCGATCGGCGAGGCGTCGGCGGAGATCGTGCAGGCATCGGCTGGCCTCGACTCGACGGATCTTGCCGGCCACAGCGCGTTGACCACCATCTCGACCGACCTGTCCGTCTACACCGGGCTGGTCGAAACCGCACGGGCCAACAATCGCGTCGGAAACCCGGTCGGGGCAGCATATTTGAGCGAAGCCTCGCAGTTGATGCAAACGTCGCTGCTGCCGATGGCTCAGCAACTCCACGCCTCGCAAGAGACTTTGGTCTCCCAGGTACAGCGCGATTTCGAGACTCCACCGTGGTGGCCGATCGTGGCCTTCGTCCTCGTCCTGTGCGCACTGGTGGCTACCCAGGTGTACTTCTCCCGCAAGAGTCGTCGACGCTTCAACCTCGGGTTGATCCTTGCCTCGATTGCCGTTGCGGCAGCTCTGCTGTGGCTGCTCACGGTCGGACTGGTGTCAGCCCTTGCCACCGGGCGCGCTCTCGACGCGGGCGCCGAGCCACTGCACGAACTGACCGAGGCGCGAATCATGGCGCAGCAAGCACGCACAGTCGAGACTCTCACATTGGCGAGACGGGATTCGACCGCCGAGGACAACGTCACGTTCACGCGCAAGGTCGACGCTCTGCGCGACACCCTCGAGCGCCTGCAAAACGATGATCGCGCGCGAGTGAACAGCGACGTGTTGACCGCCGCCCTCGACTCGCGCCAGCAGTGGGTGGCTGCGCACACGCGCATGTACAACAGCCTCGGAAACGGTGACTTCAATTCCGCCGCGGCCATCACCATCGGCGCCGGAGAACAGGATTCGGTCGCGGAGTACGGAAGGCTCGATCACGAACTCTGGCAGGGAATCGTGGATTCGCGGACAAATCTGCGTTCCGACGTCTCGTACGCCTCACGTGTGTTGGCAGCCTCTGCACCGGGCATGACCGTATTGGCAGTACTCGGAGTTGCCGGAATCTTCATCGGATTCTGGCCCCGACTGCGGGAGTACCAGTGACGGGAGTACCGGCAATGCGGAGGAAGATCCCGGCTGCATGCGTCGCGGTTCTGGCGGCGGCGATGCTGGCACTCGCCGGTTGCGGTGCGGACCGAGTAGAAGACCTGAACAACGCGGCCGCCACGTCGTACACGGAACCGCCCCTGCCCGCCGAGGCAACCATCGCGCCCAGCCCGACGCCGACGACTACCGCTTCGTGCACCAATCTCACCGCGAGCCTGCGGCCCACCCCCGCGGACGCATCTCCGCAGCCACCCACGCCGAGCCTCGACGCCATCCGCGCCCGCGGGCGCCTGATCGTGGGCCTGGACACCGGTTCCAACCTCATGAGCTTTCGCGATCCGGCAACCGGGCGCCTCGAAGGTTTCGACGTGGACATCGCCCGCGAGATCGCCCGCGATCTGCTCGGCGACCCCGAGAAGATCGAGTACCGGATCCTGACGTCCGACGACCGGATCGCGGCGCTCCAGGAATCCATGGTCGACGTTGTCGTCAAAACCATGACCATCACCTGTGAGCGGCGCGAGAAGGTCGACTTCTCGACGCAGTACTTCTCCGCCGAGCAACGAATTCAGGTCTTGCAGGGTTCACCGGTGCGCGGCATCGACGACCTGGCGGGTAAGCGAGTCTGTGCCGCCCGGGGAACGACGTCGGCCACTCGAATTCAGCAGCTCCAACCCGAAGCCACCGTCGTCACAGTCCCGATGTGGTCCGACTGCCTCGTCGTCCTGCAACAGGGTCAGGTGGACGCGATCAGCACCGACGACACGATTCTCGCGGGCCTCGCCTCGCAGGATCCGTACCTGATGATGGTCGGCGGATCACTGGGCGTCGAACCGTACGGAATCGGAGTGAACAAGGACAACTCCGACCTGGTCCGATTCGTCAACGGAACACTGGACCGGATCCGCACTGACGGGACCTGGAACCGTATCTACGACCGCTGGCTCAGCGTCCTCGGTCCGTCGCCCGGTCCCCCGCCGGCCGTCTACCGGGATTGAGGCAGACATGACCGAAGAGACCGGCCCCGAGTCCGACGCCACGCAGGCGTCCAAGCGTCCCGAACCCGACGCCACCCAGGCGGTTCACCGCGGGCCTGACTCCACGCAGGCAGTTCACCGCGAGCCTGACTCCACGCAGGCAGTTCACCGCGAGCCTGACTCCACGCAGGCATCCGTACGCCCCGAACCCGAAGCCACCGGCGCCTACGAGCGCCTCGAACCGACCTCGGCCCAGCTACGAGGAACCACGCCGTCCGCATCCTCCTCCCCTACCGGCCGCTCCACCCGATCCCGGCGCAGCCGGTCGGGACGAAAGCTGCGCCTCGGCGGCGGCCTGGTGGAGGTTCCCCCCGTCCCGCAGATCGACCCGGCGTCGGCGGTGATGAGTGACCCGACCGTCCCCGAGCGCAAACGATTCTGTTGGAAGTGCAACGAACCGGTCGGCCGTAAGAGCGCAAGCACCAAGGCAACTCAGCACGGAACCTGCCCCAAGTGTGGTTCGACTTTCGACTTCCGCCCGCTCCTCGAAGAGGGGGAATTGGTCTCGGGTCAGTACGAGGTTCAAGGGCCCATCGCGCACGGCGGCCTGGGATGGATTTACCTCGCGATCGATCGCAATGTCAGCGACAGGTGGGTAGTTCTCAAGGGGCTCTTGCATTTCGGTGATTCCGAAGCCCAAGCCGTCGCGGTGGCCGAGCGTCAGTTCCTCGCCGAGGTCGCCAACCCCAGCATCGTCAAGATTTTCAATTTCGTCGAGCATCCGCGCCCGGACGGCACACCCATGGGGTACATCGTCATGGAGTACGTGGGCGGGCGATCATTGCGCGAGGTGCTGGCCGAATTCCCGGACGGCAAGCACATGCCGATCGAGCAGGCAATCGGCTACGTACTGGAAATCCTTCCGGCGCTGAGCTATCTGCATTCCACCGGCCTGGCGTACAACGACCTCAAACCCGAGAACGTGATGGTCACCGAAGACCAGCTGAAGCTGATCGACCTCGGCGCCGTGTCCGGAATCGAAGACTACGGATACCTGTACGGCACTGCGGGCTATCAAGCACCGGAGATCATCGAGACCGGCCCGACCATCGCCTCCGACATCTTCACCGTCGGAAGAACACTTGCGGTTCTCACCCTCGACATGCCGTCGAAGCACGGACGGTACCTCGACGGTCTCCCCGAACCCGAGGACGAGCCTCTGCTGCGCGACCACGAGTTCTTCCATCGCCTGCTGCTGCGCGCCACCGACCCGGATCCGAAGAAGCGATTCCAGTCTGCCGAGGAGATCGCGGGCCAACTCACCGGCGTTCTGCGAGAGATTCTCGCGGAGCAGACCGGGCAGGAGAATCCCGGACTGTCACTCGTGTTCAGCAGGCAGCGAACGTCTTTCGGCACCGATGAATTGGTCGGGCAAACCGACGTTTACGTCGACGGTGTCAGCCACGACGCTGCTCTCGATCCGCGCGAAGTTGCGCACGCACTTCCCATTCCGTTGGTCGACCCCACAGATCCGAGTGCGCCGTTGCTTGCGGCTGCGGTGCACAGCGAACCGTCTCAGACTCTCGATGCGCTCAAGCATGCCCGTGAGAACGGCATCGACCGAACGTCCGGCACACCGGCGGCTGCCATCTCCGGCGAAGTTCGACTGGCCGAGGCCAAGGCGCATCTCGATCTCGGCGATCCGGAGACCTCGCTGACTGTTCTGGACGAACTCCACCGAACCATCGGAGATCACTGGAAGATCGAGTGGTATCGAGGGCTTGCAGCGTTGCAACTGGACCGATTCGAGCCCGCCTTCAGTCATTTCGAATCGGTCCTGAACGCGCTCCCGGGCGAGGCCGCACCCAAACTCGCGTTGGCGGCAACAGCAGAACTGATCCTCCAGCATTGGGAGAGCGACGACCCGGACCAGTGGTGCCGCTTCTCCGAGAAGTACTACCGCACCGTCTGGCGGACCGAACGGAACTACGTGAGCGCAGCATTCGGGCTCGCCCGACAACTCGCCGATCACGGCAACAAGAAGGCAGCCATCGCAGCCCTCGACGAAGTCCCCACGTCGTCCCGGCACTACAACGTCGCACGGATGTCGAGCGCTCTGACGATGCTGTCCGGCGTTCCGATCGCCGAACTCGACGAATCGACTCTGCGGGAAGCCGCCCGTCGCGTGCGGGCGCTACCGGCTGAAGAGAGCCGAAGTCTGCAGATGCGAACCCTGGTGTTGGGTACGGCACTCGATTGGATTCGCTACGGCAACCGCTCGCACACCGAACTCGAACCCATCCTCGACCTGCCCTTCACCGAGCAAGGTCTACGCACCGGAGCCGAAGCCTGCCTTCGCGCCCTCGCTCGCGCCACGACCTCCCGCACACACCGCTACGCCCTCGTGGACCGGGCGAATGCGGTGCGTCCGCGCAGCAATTTCTGACGGACGCCCCGAGGTTTACAGCGCGGCCACCAAAGCCTTCGCCGCGCGGGCGATCGCCAACTCCTCGTTGGTGGGGACCACCAGCACCTCGACGGCCGACGTGGATGCGGAGATACGACGCTCGTCGCGGCTCTTCGCCTCGTTGAGAGCCGGGTCGACCTCGATGCCCAGACGGGAGAGGCCGGCCAGACTGTCGCGTCGTACGTCGATGTTGTTCTCCCCGACGCCACCGGTGAAGGTGATGACGTCGACGCCGCCGAGTTGAACGATGAAGGCGCCGATGTACTTACGCAGCATGTGGACGTAAACGTCGTACGCAAGTTGTGCGTCGTCGTCGCCGCCCTCGATCAGTGCGAGCAGAGCACGAAAATCATTGACTCCCGAAAGCCCCTTCAAACCGGAACGACGATTGAGGAGGTCGTCGATCTCGTCGACCTTCATTCCCGAGTTGCGGTTGAGGTGCAAGATGATGCCTGGGTCGATGTCGCCGCTGCGGGTACCCATGACAAGGCCCTCGAGCGGGGTGAGGCCCATCGTGGTGTCGATGGCCTTGCCGCCCTTGATCGCCGAGGCCGAAGCGCCGTTTCCGAGGTGCAGGACTATCTGATTCAGCTCGGCCGGATCTTTGCCGAGGAAGTCCGCGACTCGTCCCGACACGTACTCGTGTGAGGTCCCGTGGAAGCCGTACCGGCGAATCTGGTTGGCCTTGGCCACATCCCGATCTATCGCGTACGTGGACGCTGCGGCAGGCAACGTATGGAAGAACGCCGTGTCGAACACGGCTACGTGCGGAACGTCCGGCAGTTCTTCGCGCGCCACCTCGATACCGATCACGTTGGCCGGATTGTGCAGCGGCGCAAGGTTCGACAGATCCGCGATGGCTTTCACGACGCCGTCGTCGATGAGCGTCGGCGAATAGAAGATGTCGCCGCCGTGCACGACTCGGTGACCGACTGCGATGATTCCTGCCTCGCTCAGCGGCCGTCCGACCTCGGCGACGATGTCGAGCACCATCTTCAGGCCCGCTCGGTGATCGGCGATGGCGAGGCTTCGGTCTTCGACTCCGGTGCGGTGGTTGTAGACGATGTGGCCGTCTGGTTCACCGATGCGCTCGATGAGGCCGTGCGCCACCGATTCCGCTGTATCCGGATGCACGAGTTGAAATTTGATGGATGACGAGCCGGAATTGATGACCAGTACGGTGCCGTCGCTCACGCTTGCGCTCCCTGTGCCTGAATTGCCGTGATAGCCACGGTGTTGACGATGTCCTGGACCAACGCTCCACGCGAGAGGTCGTTGACCGGCTTGTTCAGTCCCTGCAGAACCGGGCCGACGGCGATAGCGCCGGCACTGCGCTGCACTGCCTTGTAGGTGTTGTTGCCGGTGTTCAGATCCGGGAACACGAACACCGTGGCCTTGCCCGCCACCAGAGAATCCGGCATCTTCTTGTCGGCGACACTCTGCTCGACGGCGGCGTCGTACTGGATGGGTCCTTCCACCAACAGGTCCGGTCGGCGCTCGCGCACCAAAGCGGTTGCGGTGCGAACCTTGTCGACGTCGGCTCCACTGCCCGAATCGCCGGTGGAGTACGAGAGCATCGCGATGCGCGGATCGATCCCGAACTGCGACGCTGTCTGAGCCGACGAGATGGCTATGTCCGCCAACTGCTCCGACGTCGGGTCCGGGACCACGGCGCAGTCACCGTAGGAGAGCACGCGGTCGGCCAGGCACATCAGGAAGATGCTCGAAACCGTCGAGACGCCGGGGGCTGTCTTGATGATCTCGAACGAGGGCCGGATCGTGTGAGCGGTGGTGTGGGCGGCACCGGAGACCATGCCGTCGGCAATACCCAAGTGCACCATCATCGTTCCGAAGTACGAGATGTCGGCGATCACCTCACGGGCCCGCTCGATGGTCATGCCCTTGTGAGCTCGCAGCGCGGTGTATTCCTGCGCGAAGCGCTCGGTGTACTCGGACTGCGCGGGTGCGAGTACCTGTGCGCCGCTGATGTCGACGCCGAGTTCCGCTGCGCGTCGACGCACACTGGGTTCGTCGCCGAGGATCGTCAGGTCGGCAACCTGGCGCTGCAGCAGTCGGCCGGCCGCGCGCAGGATCCGGTCGTCGTCACCCTCCGGGAGGACGATGTGCTTGCGATCGCGTCGAGCGCGGTCGATCAGCTTGTACTCGAACATCTGTGGGGTCACGACGGACGGGATCGGCAGTGCCAGTCGGTCCATCAGGACGTCGGCGTCGACGCGCTGTTCCATCAAACTCAGCGCGGTGTCGACCTTTCGCTGCGAACCAACTGCCACGCGTCCGCGGGTTTGGGCTGCGGCGCTTGCGGTGTCGAAAGTGCCGAGGGTTGTCGTCAGGATCGGTAGACGCTGTTTCAGACCGGCCATCAACGCCGCGATGGCCGGGTGCGGCGTGATCCCGCCGTTCATGATGATGCCCGCCAGCGACGGAAATCCCTCTGCCTCATGCGCATTGAGCAACGCGAGCAGCACGTCCGAGCGATCGCCCGGTGCGATCACGACCATGCCTTCGACCAGACGCTCGAGGATGTGCTCGGCGGTCATGCCGCCCACCATCACCTTCAGTGCCTCGCGGTGCAGCAGTTCCGGGTCACCCGAATACAACTCGCCGCCGGTGGCCTCCATCAACTCCGCCATCGTTGGCGAGACGAGCAACGGAATCTCCGGCAGGCTCCACGTCGGAACACCGATGTCGGACAGGGCTGCGGTGACCTCGTCGAGCTTGTCGGGATCACAACGGTTGGCGACGACGGCGAGCAGATGGGCGTGGTTGGCGGCCAACTCGGCGGCGCACAGGTGCGCGAGCTGAGCGACCTCCTCGACGCTGCGCCGAGCGCCTCGAACCGCCAACAGGACCGGCGCTCCGAGGTTCACGGCGATGCGGGCGTTGAAGCTCAGTTCGCTGGGGCTTGCGACGTCGGTGTAGTCACTTCCGATGATCACGACGGCGTCGCACTGCTCGGCCACGGTGTGGTACTTCGCGACGATGTCGGCCAGTGCGGCTTCGGGGTCGGCGTGAACCTGCTCGTAGGTGACGCCGAGTGCGTCGGCGTAGGAGAGATCGGCGGTGGTGTGCTCCAGCAGCAGTTCGAGGATGTAGTCGGTTTCCTCGGTCGAGCGGGCGATCGGGCGGAAGACACCGACCCGGGCGACGGTCGCGCACAGCATCTGCAGCACGCCCAGCGCGATGGTGGATTTTCCGGTGTCACCTTCAGGAGAGGCGACGTAGACACTCGACACGGCAGCGGGCGCTTCTGGCATGCCCAACAGCCTAGTGTGGGCCGCCGCCCACCTTGCCACTGATCGTGGTCACGCTCACGCTCGTGCCGACAACCGGCCGCTACGAGAAAGACGAACGGTGCCTGCCACACGTCGAGTGGCAGACACCGTTCAGTTGATCTCGGGAATCAGCCCAGAGCGCGCAGGCGCGGCGCCAGGTCACGCTCGAACAGTTCGAGGAACCGGCGCTGATCATGGCCCGGTGCGTGGAACACCAGGTGATTGAGACCGGCGTCGACGTAGGCCTTGACCTGCTCGACGGCGTCGTCGGGATCGGAAGCGACGATCCAGCGCTTGGCCACCTGCTCGATGGGCAGAGCGTCGGCAGCTGCTTCCATTTCGATCGGGTCCTCGATGCTGTGCTTCTGCTCCGGTGTCAGGGACAGCGGCGCCCAGAAGCGCGTGTTCTCGAGTGCGGCCTCCGGGTCGGTGTCGTAGCTGATCTTGATCTCGATCATCTTGTCGATGTCGGCGACGTCGCGCTCGGCCTTCGCAGCGCCCTCGGCTACGGCGGGAAGCAGTTTCTCGGTGTAGAGCTCCATGCCCTTGCCCGAGGTGCAGATGAAGCCGTCGCCGGCGCGTCCCGCGTACCGGGCGACAACGGGTCCACCGGCCGCGATGTACACGGGAATCCCACCCTCGGGAACGTCGTAGATCGAGGCGCCACGAGTGGTGAAGTACTCGCCTTCGAAGTCGACACGATCGCCCAGCCACAGCTCGCGCATCAGCCGCACGGACTCACGCAGGCGCGCGAAGCGTTCCTTGAACTCGGGCCATTCGCCCTGGAAGCCGGTCGCGATCTCGTTGAGAGCCTCACCGCTGCCGACGCCGAGCATGACGCGCCCCGGGTAGAGACATCCCATAGTCGCGAACGCCTGAGCGATGACCGCCGGGTTGTAGCGGAACGTCGGCGTCATCACGGACGTGCCGATCTGCACGCGCTCGGTGCGCTCACCGACGGCCGTCATCCAGGCGAGTGAGAAGGGCGCGTGTCCACCGTTGTGTCGCCACGGCTGGAAATGATCGCTCACCGCAACGGAATCCATGCCGTGCTGCTCTGCCAGAACTGCCAGCTCTACCAGTTCGCGAGGGCCGAATTGCTCA
The DNA here is from genome assembly GCF_036541985.1 of Rhodococcus sp. IEGM 1306. NCBI lineage: Bacteria > Bacillati > Actinomycetota > Actinomycetes > Mycobacteriales > Nocardiaceae > Rhodococcus > Rhodococcus sp. IEGM 1306. The sequence continues at coordinate 221,435 of NZ_JAZHFF010000004.1, read as the reverse complement.
GCCGATGCCTTGTATCCGAGCTTGAGTTCCTGCGCCACCGTGCACTCCCTTGTCGTCTGTTTCGTTTACTTCTCTGACGTGCTTCTCGTTCTTTGCAGACTATCCAGACACCGCTCGGACTTCTCTGCCTGTCTCAGCGAGCGAGGCTGGTAACCACCGTTGCCACACCGGCTGCGACGGCAACCCCGGCCAATGCCAGTGCAAACAGCCACAATGCGTGCGGTTCCGGCATCGCCGCTCCGTCCTCGAGCGCCTTCTTCACCTGTAGCCAGCGTCGCATACCCACGAGGGCGGCCGCCGCGGCGAGAGCGATCAGCGTCAGACCGAGAGTCGTACGAACCCACCCGGTACTCCATTCCGGCACCAACTGGACGACGGCAATGCCGCCCGCCAGCAAGGCGAGTGAGCTACGCATCCAGGCGAGGAAGGTGCGCTCACTGGCGAGTGTGAAGCGCTCGTCCGGGCGGTTCGGTTCGCTCATGCGTGCTCGCCTCCGTGGGGTGCCACCAGATCCGGGTCCTGACGCCAGTCGTAGACGACCTCGGTGCGCAGAACGATGTCCTGCAACGATCGTCGTCGTCGATCGACCGCCGACCACAGCAATCCGAAGGCGAAGAGTACGCAAAGCACCGCTCGGATGAAGGCCAACGGCCAACGGACCAGCCGGTGACCCGACGTGATCACCCGAAGCCCCATCACGAGGGAGCCGACGGTCCGGCCGGTGGTCGCCCAACAGGCGGTCAGATACGCCACCGAGACACCGAGAAATGCCGTCGTGGACAGGAAGATTCCCGGTTCCGAGAACGTGAAACTCTGCGGCGAGAAGAGCAGTCGGACGAAGGCGAAGCCCACGTACACGGAACCCATCAGGAGCAGGACGACGCCCAGGTCGATCAGTCCGGCGAGTCCACGGGTGACGATGCCGGCCGGGCCGGAACTCTCCTGGGCCACTAGCGTTCGCCTGCGTTCGTCTTCGGATCGGTCTCTGGTGCCGGCTTTTCTGGTGACGGCTTTTCTGGTGACGGCTTTTCTGGTGACGGTGCGTTGTCGCGGCCGAACAGGCGGCCGACGAACCCGGCGACAGCGTCGTCCGCCTGCATGCCCTGCACGCGCGCCCCGTGCACGGCCTCGGTGGAGAGTGAACCGGTCGATTCACGAATCATCTGGGGGAGGTCGACACCCTCGATGACCTGGTCGGCGATCTTGACGAGGTCGATGCGGTTGACCTGGCGTTCGAGGTCGACCGTGTCGACTATGCCGTCGAGGTCGAGGCGGTCGATCACAGCTTTGACGTCGAGGCGGCTTGCGATCTCGTCCACGTCGACCCGGTCGATGATCGGTTCGAGCGAGACCCGTTCGGCAATCTTGTCCACGTCGATGTTCTCGGCGATCTTGTCGATGTCGACGTGATCGACGACGATTTTCGTGATGTCGACTTCGGCCAGAGCAGCGTCGACGACAGCTTTGATCACCGTCCTCAACGTGGAATCGGCAAATTCCGCCGTCGAGCGGATCGCGTCAGTGCCGCGAGTGGTGACCTGGGTGATCGCGTCGTCGAGGGTGCCACCGACTACGGGGATCCGCTGCACCGAATCAAGGGCGAGACCAGCGGTTCTGCGCGCCGCACCGGCCGTGATCGCAGCCAGCCCGAAGGCCAGCCGAATCACGTCGGATTCGGGGTGGTGCGACTGCGATCCCACGCAATTGTCTCCATCTTCTTATACGACTGTTACCCGGACATTCGTCACTCCTCTTCGCATTGTGCCACTGTTGGAAGGCACAAATACGCTGTCCGGCTTGCGCCTGGGGGGAAATATGAAGACACGTCGATTCACGGTTCGGCTGACGATGGCGGTGGCCATGGCCGCCGGCTTTCTCGGCCTCAGCGCGCCGACCGCGAGCGCGGATTCCGTGGTCAGTCGCATCGACGTCTACTCCCCGTCGATGGACCGCTGGATCGCCAACGACGTGATTTCCCCGGCCGGAGGTGGCCCCGCGCCGACCTTCTATCTGTTGACCGGCGTCGGCGGCGGCGAGGACGGAATCTCGTGGTTCAACAACACCGGAGTTCGTGACTTCTTCGACGACAAGCACGTCAACGTGGTCATGCCGGTCGGCGGCAAGTTCAGCATGTACACCGATTGGAACGCCGACGATCCGGTGCTCGGCCGCAACAAATGGCAGACGTACCTCACCAAGGAACTACCGGCGGCGGTCAACGCTCGGTACAACACGACCGGCGTCAACGCTCTGGGCGGTGTGTCGATGGCGGGTGGACCGGTTCTGGACCTCGCGATCCAGTCGCCGGGCACCTACCGCGCCGTCGGCTCGTACAGTGGCTGTCCGCGCGCCGGCGACCCGCTCGGTCAGGCAGCGGTGCGCTCGATGGTCGAGATACTCGGCGGCGGCAACGCAGCCAACATGTGGGGTCCGTGGGGTAGCCCGCAGTGGGCTGCGCACGACCCGCTGATCAACGCCGAGAAACTGCGCGGGACAGCGTTGTTCATCTCCACCGGCAACGGCCTTCCCGGCCCTGTGGACGGAATCAACTCACTGGCCATGGCTGCCGGCGTCGTTCCCGGCGCTGTGCTCGAAGGCATCACCAACATGTGCACCGCCGCTCTGCAAGGTCGATTCGGCCAGCTCGGCATTCCCGCGACGTTCAGCTTCCGACCCGAGGGCACCCACACCTGGGGGCTCTTCGAAGCCGACATGCGTGCGTCGTGGCCGATGATCGCCGGCGCTATCGGGGCGTGAGCTTCACCGCCCTCATCGCAGGCCGTGGCCTCAGGTGAGACTGCGCGCCCAGTCCCGCATACCGGCGGGGCCGGTGCCAGTGGCGTATTCAGCGAACCACACCCGGGTCACACCGAGCGTGATCGCCGCACCCATGCACATCAGACATGGTTCGAGATTGACCGCCAAGGTCAATTCTCCTGACGCTCGAGTGAACCCGAGAGCCTCGTCGGCCTGCAAGATCGCTTGAAGGTCCGCATGGACTACCCGTCGGCCCAGTGCCCGTTCTTGCGTATACGCCCGCCCGAGCACACGGTCGTCGTCGAACACGACTGCGCCGATCGGCATCTCCCCGAGCTCCATGCCCTCACGCGCTACGTCAAGAGCAAGCGCAAGCGCATCTCGAGGTGAAAACATCATTCGACACTAATGGACCAGGCGAGCTCATGCTGCGAGTAGTGCGGGTAGTCCCCATTCCTTGGCCAGCAGCTCGTACGAGCGCAGGCGATCCTCGTGCCGATAGGTCACCCCGGTGATCACCAATTCGTCCGCCCCGGTGAGCTTCTGCAAACTCTCGAGCCTGTCGGCGACGGTGGTGGGTGAACCGACGAACTGCGTGATCAGCCGATCCTCCACCACTGCTCTGTCGGCATCGGAAAGTGGGAGCGCCGTCGCCGGATCGGGATACGGTATTGCTCCGTGCCCGCTGCGGATGCTGTGTGTCCAGTGTCCGAACGTCGACGCCAACTCTCTCGCCGTCGCATCGTCTTCCGCAGCAACAACATCCGCGGACACGACCACGTACGGCTCCGAGAGGACGTCCGACGGGCGGAATGCTGCGCGGTATGCCTCGACGGCATCAAGCGTACTCGACGGCGCCACATGATAATTCGCACCGAACGGCAATCCGAGCCGTCCGGCCAGCTCGGCGCTGGGGCCTGCACTGCTTCCGAACACCCACAATTCGACGTCGGCATCCTCGCCGGGACTGGCGTGCAAGTCGATGCCGTCACGGGTGCGGTGAGTGCCGTTCAGGAGTGAAAGTATGTCGTCGACCTGCTGCTCGAAATCGGGCGCCTGCGCTCCCGGAAAGGCCAGCGCCTCGAACGACGCCTGCAAGCGCGGTGACGTGAGGAGCCCGGTGGGATCGAAGGGCGCCGGGATCACGACGCCCTCACGCACGACCGCCTCACGCTTCGATTCTGCCGGGGCAGGCGTTCCGGCAGCGACGGCGCGAAGTGCCTCCACCCGACGCTGTCCGCTGCGCCCGATACCGAGATCGATACGACCCGGGTACAACGCTTCGACGGTACCGAAGGCCTCGACCACCTGAGCTGCCGTGTTGTTGCCCAGCAGCACGGCAGCCGAGCCGACGCGAATGGTGTTGGTCGCGGCCGCAATCAGTCCGACAAGCACGGCCGGTGACGAGCTCGCTACGCCGACGAAGTGGTGTTCGGCGACCCAGTAACGCTTGTATCCCCACGCTTCGGCAGAACGAGCGAGGTCCAACGAGTTCCGCAAGGCCTGGCGGGCCGTTCCGCCCTCACTGATCGGCGAGAGGTCGAGTACGGACAGCGGCGCGCTCACCTCGGTGCGCTTCCGTCGCGGGTATTCGGTGTCTTCTCGCCGGCTTCCACCGCGAACGGCAAACGATTCTCGGCGGGAGCGACGGGGCACGTCGCGTAATCGGTGAAGGCGCAGGGCAGGTTCGACGCCCGGTTGAAATCGAGGACTACCGCGCCACCGGGCTCCGGTGCGCTCACGTGCAGCGAGCGTGCCGCCGGGTAGGTGGACACACCACTGGTCGCATCGGTGAACAGGATGTGAAAGCCGTTGTCCTTGCCCGCGAACGCAATCAGCGTGTGCGTTTCACCTTCGTGTTCGAAGCCGATGGTTCCCCTGGCGTCGTGATGATGCTCGAGGCGCTCGACGACCGCGCCCGTCGTGACCGTGCGAGCCTCCTCGAAAGCAGTGAAGACACCGTCGATGCGCCACTGCGGATTCGGCTCGAAGGTCGGAATGCCACTGAACCGTGCCAATGCCGGGGCCGACGAATCATGAATCCGCAGTGCCACCTCACCGGTGCGGCGGATGACCTCGACCAGCCGTGCACCCTGCTTGACGATCAGTCCCGGCGCACCCTCGATCGGATTCAGAGTGGCTGAACCGTCCACTGCGACACCGTCGATCGAGAGGTCGTCGGCCGGTGTCGCGGTGACGACAACGGCATTCGCGTCGGCGCGCCATGCACCCGGCAGATCCGCGAAGGTGGAATCGGTGTCCACCAGCCAGTGCAACGCAGTCAAGCTCAGCCAGCCGAGTGGTTCACTGAAGGTGGCGTCGCGCGAGGCATGCCAAACATTCCAATCGCCTGTGAAGGTGCTGGTGGACGTGTCGGTAACGGTCATGATGCGCGGACTCCTTCAGCCTGCTCGTGCGGGTGGCGCAGCCCCAGATGGCTGCGCAAGGTGTTTCCTGAGTATTCGGTGCGGAAACTGCCGCGGTCCTGCAGTTCCGGTACGACCGTGTCGATGAACTCGTCGAGGCCACCGGGGGTGAGGTGGGGAACGAGGATGAATCCGTCGCTCGCGTCGCCCTGGACGTAGCTGTCGATCTCGGCAGCCACCTCGGCGGGACTGCCCACGAACTGTTGGCGGGCAGTCACTTCGATGATGAGTTCACGGATGCTGAGGTTTTCGGCCTCCGCCTTCGCACGCCACTGATCGGCAACCGCTCGCGGATCCTTGACGTGCCGGACGCGTCCGCGGGTGATGTTGACGTCGTCCGACGGATCTTCCTTCGGCAAGGGGCCGTCGGCGTCGTACTGCGAAAGGTCTCTGCCCCACACCTGTTCGAGAAAAGCGATGGCAGTCTGGGGCCCGACCTGCTGCCGACGAATGTGATACGCCTTCTCCTGTGCGTCCGCGGCGTTGTCACCGAGGACGAAGGTGGCAGCGGGGAGAATCTTGAGGTCTGCGTGCGTGCGTCCGTACTTGGCCAAGCGTCCCTTCACGTCGGCGTAGAAGGCCTTGCCTGCTTCGAGCGTTCCGTGTCCGGTGAAGATGGCGTCCGCCTTGGCCGCGCCGAACTCGCGTCCTTCGTCGGAGTCTCCTGCCTGCAACAGAACTGGGTGCCCCTGTGGACTCCGAGGAACCTCGAATCGTCCGGCGATGTCGAACTGCTTACCGGAGTGTTGGAACTGACCGACCTGCTGGTCGGTGGCAAAAATACCGCGCTCACGATCGATGATCGGACGATCGATGCTCCAACTGTCCCACAGCGTCCGCACTGCGTCGACCAACTCGTTGGCTCGTGCATACCGCTCGGCATGCTCCAGATACCCACCGCGGCGGAAGTTCTCGCCGGTGAATGCATCCGAGGAGGTCACCAGATTCCAGGCGGCGCGGCCGTCGGAGAGATGATCGAGCGTCGAGAACTGCTTGGCCAACTCGTACGGCTCGTTGAACGTGGTGTTGATCGTCCCGGCCAGGCCGAGATGCGTTGTCACTCCGGCAACCGCGTTGAGAATACTGAAAGTGTCGGGGCGACCGACCACGTCGAGGTCGTGAATCTTGCCCTGATGCTCGCGTAGGCGCAAACCCTCTGCGAGGAAGAAGAAGTCGAACAATCCGCGTTCGGCACTGCGTGCGAGATGCTCGAAGGAGCTGAACTCGATCTGGCTCTTGGACGCCGGATCGGTCCACACCGTGGTGTTGTTCACGCCGGGGAAGTGAGCGCCCAGATGAACTTGCTTGCGAATCCTGTTCTGTGTCATCGGTGTTCCTGTTCTTTTCTCGCGCTACGCGAACTGATTGACGGGCAACTCGAAGCCCAACCGCTCGCGCAGCGTGGGGGCGATACTCGGTCGCGGATTGAGAGTTCGCACCACGTCCGTCGCAATCTTTTCCACTGCGGCGGCCAGTGCCAGCGGGCGCAGAACTACTCCGTCGATCCCGGCAAGCCCACCGATCTCGCGCAGCAGAACAGTCAAACCCGCGCTGTCACCGCGATAGAACAGCGAGTGTGGGGTGTACGGCGCTCCCGCCCATTCCTCGAGTTCGGCCAAGGCGTCGTCGGCCGCTCCGCGGTCGGCGCCGAGAAGAACGTCGACATCGAGGAGAACCCTGACGCTTCGCCCGAGGGCAGCGGCACTCGAATGGACCAGCTTGGCCGTGGCTTTCGCCTCACCGAGGTCGGTTGCCGAGATCCGAATCAGATCTCCGCGCGCAACAGCGAGGTCGCGAGCCTCCGGTCGACTGGCGTCGACGGCGATCAGTGGCTGCCCCTGCGGGGAGCGCGGTGTGATGGACGGACCCTTGACGGAAAAGTTCTTTCCCTCGAAATCGATGTAGTGCAGCTTGTCGCGATCGATGAATCGTCCGCTCGCCGCGTCACGTATCTCGGCGTCGTCCTCCCAGCTGTCCCACAGCCGGCTGACCACCTCGATCGCCTCGGAGGCTTCTTCCCACGCGGACTCCGGAGCCTGCACCGCCTTCCGGCCGAACAATGCTGCCTGCTCGGCGGTGTCGGACACCGCGACCTGCCAGCCGGCCCGCCCCGCGGAGGAGTAGTCGATACTCGCGACGGCCTTGGAGATGTGGAACGGTTCGGTGTGTGTGACCGTCGCCGTGGGGATCAGGCCGATACGCGAGGTCACAGCACTGAGCCGCGCTGCAGTCGCCACAGCCTCCAACCTGCCCCGCACGGCGTGCCGGCCCTCGGATTGCAGTCCGAAAGAATCCGGGAGGAATGCCAGGTCTACGCCACCCCGATCCGCGGCGGTCACCAGGTCCACCCAGTACGACGGCGTGAACAGATCTTCGGCGCGTGAGTCCTCGCGCCGCCAGGAATACGGATGAGCGCCGGTGCCCTCGAATTCGAGGCCGACCAGGAATGCTCCGGAACTACGCTCGGACATGTTCGGCCTTTCGTGTCGAATGATCCCGCCCGGGGATCGCGTCGAGAAGTGTGCGGGTGTACTCGTTTCGGGGATTGTCGAAAATCTCGGTGGTAGTGCCGATTTCGAGCAATCTCCCGGCCTGCATGACGCCGACGACGTCGCTGATCTGGCGAACTACCGCCAGATCGTGGGAGATGAAGAGATAGGTCAGGCCCAGTTCTCGCTGCAACTCGTCGAGTAGAGCCAGAATCTGCGCTTGCACCGAGACGTCGAGAGCGGATACCGGTTCGTCGAGAACGAGCAGGTCCGGCTTCAGCGCGAGCGCGCGGGCGATCGCCACCCGTTGACGCTGACCGCCCGAGAGTTCGGCAGGCTTGCGACTGAGGAACTGATCGGGAAGTGCAACCTGATCGAGCAACTCTGCTGCACGAGTCTGCTGCTGGCTGCCTCCACCAACCTTGAAGGCCCGCAGCGGCTCCGCCACGATGTCCTGGACGGACAATTTCGGGTCGAGCGATGCATAAGGGTTCTGGTACACGAGCTGGATCTTTCGACGTAGCTCGCGCAAGTCGCTGCCCTTGACCTTCGTGATGTCGTGGCCGTCGAAGGAGATGGTGCCGGCATCCGGCTGTTCCAATCGCACGGCGATGCGCGCCGTGGTCGACTTGCCCGAGCCCGACTCCCCCACCAGCGAGACGGTCTGTCCCCGCGGAACAGTCAGCGACACTTCGTTCACCGCGGTGATCGAACTCCCGCGTCCGACGTTGAACCGCTTGGTGATTCCGGTCAACGTCAACAGCGGGCTCGTGTCCTGGCGGACCGGGCGATCGACCGGTCCCGAGGACAGGCTCGGAGCCGAGTTGAGAAGTTTCTTCGTGTACTCGTGTCGCGGGTTGTCCAGAATATCTGCGGTACGGCCGGATTCGACGATTCTGCCGCCCTGCATGACCAGGATCCGGTCCGAACGATCTGCGGCCACGCCCAGGTCGTGCGTGATCAGGAGCACGGCGGCACCGGATTCGGCAATCCGCTCGTCGAGATGGTCGAGAATGCGTCGTTGAACCGTGACGTCGAGAGCACTGGTCGGCTCGTCGGCGATGATGAGGGCCGGGTTCGCGACAAGCGCGATGCCGATCAGAACTCGTTGCCGCATACCGCCGGACAGCTCGTGTGGGTACTGGCGTGCTCGGATCTCCGGTCGGTCGATACCCGCGCGCTCGAGCACCTCGACGGCGTCCAACCGCGCTTTGCGACGGTCGGCGAGGCCGTGGATCCGCAGGACTTCGGCAACCTGGTCGCCGATCCGCGTCACCGGGTTGAGCGAAGTCGTCGGATCCTGCGGCACCAAACCGACACGCGCGCCGCGGATTCGCTGCCACGCACGGTCGGAGTACGAGTCGATTCGTTCACCTTCGAACTCGACGGTCCCGCCGGTGACGTGACCGCTGCCGGCGAGCAGACCCAATATCGCGTGGGCCGTGGTCGACTTACCCGAACCCGATTCCCCGACCACCGCAACTACTTCACCACGGCCGACGGTGAAGCTCACGCCGGATACCGCGGGCTCGTTGCCGTAGGAGATCTGTAGGTCGGTGACGGAAAGCAACTGATCCTCGGTCGTGCTCATCGTCGGTTGTTCCTTTCGATCTCGTGGCCGATTCGGTGTGCCGAGATGACCACGGCGACAATCGCGAGACCGGGAAGTGTTGTCATCCACCAGGCATTGGCGAGGAAATTGCGTCCCTCGGATACCAGCGATCCCCATTCAGGGGTAGGTGGAACGGCGCCGAATCCCAAGAAGCTCAGTGCCGACACGGCCAGCACAGCCTGCCCGAACTCGACTGCGGACAGCGCGACCACGGGCGCGTAGGAGTTGGGCAGCACATGCCGACGCAGGACACCGAGCCACTGCACACCCGAACTGAACGCGGCCTCGACGTACTGAGCGCCGCGCACCCGCATCACTTCGGCACGCATCACTCGCGCAAAGTTCGCGACCATGCTGACGCCGACCGCGATGGCGACGTTGATGGTGCCGAAGCCGAGTGCGGTCACCAATGCCAGCGAAAGCAGCAGCGCCGGAATGGACAGCAGAACGTCGACGATGCGCATCAGCACGGCGTCGACGACACCACCGACGAAACCCGCAAGCAGACCGATGAGCGATCCCGCCACCAATGCGATTCCCACCGCGACCAAGGTCGCGGTCAGGGACAGCGCGGCACCGTGCACGAACCGCGTGTAGAGGTCACGTCCGAGATTGTCGGTTCCGAACCAGTGAGCCAGGCTCGGGCCCTGCAGTTTGTCGGCAGGGACACCGGACAGCGGATCGCCACTGGCGAAGAATCCGGGTGCGACGGCAAAGCCGATGGCAAGCAACACGATCAGCACCGGAATGACCAGACCAGGCTTGCGGATCCAACCGATGGCAGTGGACCTTCGGCGTGAAACCACTGGCTCCTTCGCCTCGACGCTCGGATCGAGGAGTAGGGGTTCGATCAATGTGTCAGACATGGGCCGGCTCCAGATCGGTCGAGCTTTCGATATTCGACTTTTCGGTGTGACTCTTCTTCGTCTGGATGATCCGTGGATCTATCAAGGGGTAGAAGAGGTCGACCGCGAGGTTGACGAGCACGAACACGAGAGAGGCGAACACGACGACTCCCTGCACCACCGGGATGTCCTGCGCCATCACCGACGTCTGAGTCAGACGCCCGACGCCCGCGCGGGAGAACACCGTTTCCACGACCACCGAGCCGGCCAGCAGCGTGCCGACCAGCACTCCGGCGATGGTGAATGCCGGAATACTCGCCAGTCGCAACGCGTGACGGGTCTGCACACGCCACCGGCTCGCGCCCTTGGCGTACGCAGTCTCCACGTGCGGCGAACGTAGCGTCGACTGCAGGCTGGTCGTGAGCACCTGCGCGATCACCGCGCCGGTCGGGATCGCCAAGGTGATCGCCGGAAGAATCACCGTTGCGAAACCTTTGTCGCCGAATGCCGGGAAGATGTGCAGACGGAACGAGAAGAGCTGCAGGAGAATCAAGCCCACCCAGAAAGTAGGCACCGCCACACCCAGCGGCGGCAGCGAGAACAACAGGTTCGCGAGCCACCGCTTGCGGGTGTAGGTAGCGAAGAATGCAATCGCCACTCCGAACAACACGGCCAGAACCAAAGCGGTGGTTGCCAATACCAGAGTGCTGGGCAGCGCCGAGAAGATGGCGTCCGTCACCGACTGGCCGGTGGAGATGGACGTACCGAAATCACCGCGAAGAGCGTTTGTCAGCGATGTCCAGTACTGCACCCACACCGACTGGTCCAAGCCGTACCGTGCCCGAAGCTGATCGAGGGCAGCCTGATCCACTGCAACACCCTGACCGGACGAGTCGGCAGCCATGCTGACCGGATCGCTCGGCAAGAGGAACAGAATCACGAACGAGATGGTGAAGGCGGCCCACAGAACCACTGCGGCCTGGCCCAGTCGGGTGAGTACGTATCGAGTCATGATTACTTACCCGACAACCATGCGTCGTAGAACTGCAGTCGTGAGGAGGCTTCGAAGTTCAGGTCCTGCACACTCGATCCGGCGCCGATAGCCTGCGAGAGTTCGATGGTCGGAATGGAGAGTCCACGGTCGAGGATCAATTCCTGTGCGGTGGATACCAGTTCGCCGCGTTGGCCGTTGTCCGTGGCTGCAAGCTGGTCTGTGAGTACCTTGTCGAGCTCCGGATCTGCGCCGCGGCGGTTCAGGTTGCGACCCTCGGTGCTGAACGATGCCCGCAGGATGTCGGCATCCGCGCGAGTGCTGTTGTAGTACAGCGAATCGTAATCACCCGACACCCCCTTCTCGGTCCATTCACCGTTCGAGACCAGGTTGAGCTGCAGGTCGACGCCGACCTTCTTGAGCTGCTGCTGTACGAGCTCGAGGATGGCCTGGTTACCCGAGAACACCGGACTGAAGGTGACGCTGAAAGTGAGCTTCTGCCCGTCCTTCTCGCGGATACCGTCGCTGCCGGTCTTCCAACCGGCCGCGTCGAGGAGCTTCGCCGACTTGTCGGCGTCGTACGTCACGATACTGGATTCGTCGCTGTAGAGCGGAGTGGTGTGAGCCAACGGGCTCGTGGCCGGGAAGAACGACGGATCCAGAACGGTGTCGACGAGTTCTTGGCGGTTGATCGCGGGGATGATGGCCTGGCGAACAGCCTGATCGGCGAGAACGCCGCGACTGACGTTGGGCTGGAAGAAGAAGCTCACACCCGGGTTCGGCCTTGTGAGGATTCGTCCACCGGCGCCCTCGATCTGCGGCGCATCCTGTGGAAGCGCATCGCTGACCGCATCGAGCTGGCCGGAGGCCACGCTGCCTGCCCGCACACCGGATTCGGGGACCACCGTGAAGTCGACGCCGTCGAGGTAGGCCTCGCCCTGATGCGCGACCGCGTCCGACGCCCAGTTGTATCCCGCACGCTTGGCGATCTTGACGCTCTTGTCCTGCTGCCAGTCGGTGTAGACGAACGGGCCGGACGCGATCACCGCTGCACCGGGGCAACGCTGCTCGGAAGCCAGCGCGGTGGTGGAATCTGCGAGGATCCCGAGCTGCGGCGTCGAAGTTGCCTGCAGGAACTGAACATTGGGTCCGGAGAAATTGATCTTCGCCGTGTGGGCATCTACGACGTCGGTACCGGTGTACGCGGACAGGTAACTCTTCGCCAACGACGCGTTCGGTCCGAGATTCTTGACCGAGTCGAAGGTCTTCTTCACCGAATCCGCCGTCACCGGGGTGCCGTCGCTGAAGGTGGCGTCGTCGCGAAGAACGAACGTGAAGCTCGCGGCGTCGGGGCTGATCTCCCAACTCTTGGCGAGCCACGGGGTGATCTCTCCGGTGTCGGGATTTTGATCGGTCAGCGAATCCACCACGGTCCGAGTGACATACACGGTCTGGTTACTGCCGGCCTGGGCCGGATCGGCGCAGGTCGGCGCCTGTGACAGTCCGTAGCGAAGGGTTCCGCCGGACTGCGCGGGACCCGCGTCGGCCGCGCTGTCACTTCCGTTGCTGCTGCAACCGGCGAGGACGGTGCCGAGAACCGTGACAGCACCGATACCGGCGATGACGGTCGCGCGTTTACGGGCACCGAATGAGGGCGAAGACACCAAGAACTCCTAAAGAGGCATGCCGAAGAGCGCACCCGCCGCCTGAGACGAAAAAGGCGATCGAGCACGAATCACTTGTGAGAGAGAAGAAAACAGACTTGTCGACGACTCGCCTGAGTGTGAATGACTGACCGAGGTCAGTTGGTACAGAAAGATCCCGCGGTGCGGCACAGGTCTACGTGACGACGCGACCAGGCGGTATCGAAACCGCCTTCGACTGCCTTCATTTCGTGTTCCTCCATCGGTCCTGGCGGTAGCACCCGCACCCGATCACTCGGGGGGTTGCTGCGACTTCAATGAGCCAGGTCTCTCGGTCGCTCTGGATGGTCGTTCGCAAGTGTACGAGGTCAAACCCGGGTGTTGTCAACCCGGTCGGTAGGAATTGCTGCTCGAGTCACATTTTCGAGCACCCGAAGCTGCTTCTCGAACGGGTGGACGCCCACTTCTTCGGGCGAGAGCGAAGCGTCGTAAAGCGGTGTGTATCCACTGGACAGATACAGCGCGACGGCCTCCGGTTGCCGAGGACCCGTCGTGAGGAACACCCGGCTGTATCCGCGAAGCTCGATCTCTCGTTCCAACTCACGAACGACGGCCTTGCCTAGGCCACGCTTCCGATAGTCGACCGACGTCCAGATTCTCTTCAGTTCCGCAGTGGTGGAATCGAATTGACGAAACGCACCGCCGGCGATCGGCCGGCCGTCGTGGGTGAGCACCAACAGCGCTCCCTGTGGGTATGCAAATTCTTCTGCCGGATACGTCGTGAGATCCTCGAGCATCGCTTCGCGAGTCCCGCCGTAACGCGAACTGTATTCGAGGGCCAACTCCGCGATCAGTGGAGCTGCCAAGGGGTCGTCCTGCGAGACCGAGTGGACCTCTACCGCGCCGATACCCGCGAGCTGCCGAGTCCCGAGCTCCAGTGCCACAACACTTTCCTCCATGAATCTGGTCAACGCTCCCCCAGCCGAAAAACTTCCGGAGCGAGAGTGGTTCCGTCGACAAGGTCCGATACGAGTTCACCCAAGGCCGGACCGAATTTGAATCCATGCCCCGAGAATCCCGCTGCCACCGTGACGGCGCCGACTCGGTCGACGACGAAGTTACTGTCAGGTGTGCTCGTGTACAGGCACGTGATCGATTCCACCCGGGTGGAATCGACGCCGGGCAACCACGACTCGGCGTACTCCACCAATCGTTGCTCTCCGGCTGAGTCAGGGGTGTAGTCGCGGGTCTGCGGAGTCACCACCGGCCCGGTCGCGTGTTCACCGATCTTGATGCCGTCCTCGGAACCGAGTCCGTAGATCCCCGCAGTCTCCAACTGCGCACCGGTGTGGTGAACGAAACTCGGCCACTCGACTCCGGGATCGAGCGGTGCGAAGTGCGCCGGTTGTTCCTGTGTCGTGCGTAGCGTCGGCAGCACGATCTCGGAACCGAGACCGCTGTCTGCGATCAGGTCCTCAGTCCACGCACCAGCGGCGATCACGACCTGACGAGCTGCGAGTGTTCCGCCGTCCGTCACCACGTCCACGCCGTACGACGCACGTGCAAGCGCCAACACCCGAACGTCGTGACGGACCTCGGCACCGGCGAACACCGCTCCCGCTTTCAGCGCGGTCACGGCTCGGTCCGCGTGCAACCGGCCCGCATCGGGGTGATGGAGCACGGTGGTGTCGAATCGCAGCCCCGGCCAGCGGGCGGACGCCTCGGCAGGAGTGAGAATCTCGCCCTTGATACCCGCCTCGAGAAGTATCTGCGCCTTGGACTGCACTGCCTGCGGCAGACCGTGATCGACGGCACCGGTCAGTTCCAGGAACCCGATGTCCGTCGTGGCCTCCAACTCCCGCCACAACGGCAGAGCGTCGGCCGCCAACCCTGTGTACAGGTGATTGTCGTACGCCTGACGGTAGATGCGCGACGTACCGTGCGACGCACCGTGCTTGTGCCCCGGCCCGAACTGTTCCAACTGAACGACGCTACGTCCGCGCGCCGCGAGCCGCCATGCGGCGGAGGACCCGACGAGTCCTCCGCCGATGACGATCACATCGAGAATCTCACTCATGGACGAGAGCTCACTTGGTCTTCGGAAGACCGGGCGGGTTGATCAGGGACGTGTCGACGGCTTCATTCGTGATGTTCCAGCGCTCGAGGATCTGCTGGTACGTGCCGTTCTCGATCGTGTGGTTGATCGCGTCGTTGATTGCCTTGATCAGGCCGTTGTCCTTCTTCACCAGCACGGCGATCTGCCCCTGCAGAGTGTCGCCTGCACCGGAGAACTCACCGACAACTTCGGTTTCACCCGACTGCTTGGCGTGGAACTGCGACGACGGGTTCGGTCCGAAGTAGGCGTCGATCCGGCCGGACTGCAGGGGCAGGTAGTAGTCGGTGGTGTTCTGGTAGTAGGAGATGTCGGTGGGCGCCAGGCCGGCCGCGACGTTTTGCTCACTCCACTTGACCAGCAGCGCTTCCTGATTGGTGCCGGAACCTACCGCGATCTTCTTGCCTGCGACATCCTTGGGTTCCTTGATGGAGATCCCGGAGCCCTTCTTGGCTTCGAAAGCGAGGGTGTCGAGTCGGTAGGTGGCGAAGTCGTACTTCTCCTTACGCTCTTCTGTGACAGTCACATTGGAGAGGAAGGCGTCGGCCTCGCCGGAGTCGATGCGGACGAAGTTCTGTGCCCAGTCTGCGGTCTGCAGGTCGACCTTCAAGCCGAGAACGTCACCGATCAGGTAGGCGAAATCGGTCTCGGAGCCGATGAGGGTGGTGTCGTCGTCGGCGTAGAAGCGAAGCGGCGGAGCGGCACCGGCACTACCGGTGACTCGCAGTGTGCCGCGGTCGCGGATCGCCTGAGGAACCTCGGCGGCGATGGAATCCACCTTGTCGGTGGTGATGCGATTCTGGTCGGCTGTGAGGTTGTAACCCGCAGCGGCAGTGACCTGTCCACCGTCCGACTCGGCGTCCGCACTGCTGCACGCGGCGCTGAGCAGTCCGACTGTGGCGATAGCCGAGATCAGGAAGGTCGCGCGACGGGATGGGGAGAACATCAATTTTTCCTTTCGGGAATGTGTCTAGGTCGCGTCAGAGGACGCGGGAGAGAAAAGCCTTGGTCCGTTCGTGGACCGGGTTGTCGATCACCTGTGAAGGTGGGCCCTGTTCGACGATGACGCCGCCGTCCATGAAGACCGCGGTGTCCGCCACTTCCCGAGCAAATCCGACCTCGTGCGTGACGATCACCAAGGTGGCGCCGTCACGAGCCAGCTGAGCCAGGACTTCGAGAACCTCGCCCACCAGTTCCGGGTCGAGCGCCGACGTCGGCTCGTCGAAGAGAATGACCGCCGGCCTCAGTGCCAAAGCTCGCGCAATCGCCACGCGCTGTTGCTGACCACCGGAGAGTTGACGGGGATACTCGTCTGCCTTGTCCCCCACCCCCACTCGCTCGAGCAGTGCGCGGGCCTCGCGGTACACCTCGTCACGATCACGCTTCTGGGCCGAGAGCGGCGCTTCCACCACGTTTTCCAGCGCAGTCAGGTGAGGAAACAGGTTGAAGTTCTGGAACACGAATCCGATGTGTGAACGCTGCTTCAGGATCTCGCGGTCACGCAGTTCGTGAAGCCGATTTCCCTTGCGCCGGTACCCGATCAGTTCTCCGTCGATCCGTACGGTCCCGCGGTCGACCTTCTCGAGGTGATTGAGGGTACGCAGCAAAGTGGACTTGCCGGAACCCGACGGACCGAGAATGACAGTCACCTCGCCCTTGCGGACCAGGAGATCGACACCGGCAAGTACTTCCAGCGCGCCGAACGACTTGTGGATGCCGCGCGCTTCGACGGCGTACACCGTCTCTTCGGCCAACTCTGCGGTCATCGGGTCGCACCTCTCGGAATATCGAGACGCGCATCACGAATCTCTTCGAACTTCTTGCGCGCCTTCTGTATCGGCGTCAACGGAAGGGCACGGGCAGATCCACGGGCGTAGTGGCGCTCCACGTAGTACTGACCGATCGAGAGCAACGTCGTCAGGATGATGTACCAGATGGTGGCGACCATCAGCAGCGGCACAACTCGACCGTTGCGTCCGAAGATGACCTGCACCTGGTAGAACAGTTCGGCGATTGCCATGGTGGAGACGATGGACGTTCCCTTGAACAGTCCGATGACCTCGTTTGCCGCGTTGGGCAGGATGGCCCGCATCGCCTGAGGGAGAACGATCTTGAAGAACTGGCGACTGCGCGGAATACCGAGCGAGTGAGCAGCTTCGATCTGACCGTGATCCACCGAGATGATTCCGGAACGGATGATCTCGGCCGAGTACGCGGCCTGGTGCAGCGCCAAACCGATGACCGCTGCGGTGAATCCGCCGATCACACCACTGACCTGGAAGGTGAAGAACTCGGGTCCGAAAGGTATTCCGAGAGAAAGCGTCTGGTACAGGTACGTGATGTTGAACCAGAAGAGCAACTGCACGATGAGCGGAATGGAGCGGAAGGCCCAGATGTAGGTCCAGGCGATCACCTGCAGGACCGGGTTCTTCGACAGACGGCCGAGTGCCAGGAAAACACCGAGACCGAATCCGAGGATCGTCCCCCACAGGGTCAGTTTGATCGTCACCCACAACGCGGCGAGCACGGATTTCGCGGTGAAGTACTGCGCGAACGTCGGCCAGTCCCAGCCTGGGTTGACGACGAGTCCGTGAATGAATTGGGCAAGCAGTACCAGTACGACCGCGCTGATCACCCAGCGCAGCGGGTGCCAGGTACGAGCAACGACAAGCTCCGAGTCGGGAAGTTGCGGCTCGGCCACCGACTTTTCGGGGCGGACATCGGTGGGCGCGCTCACGGCGCACTACCTGACGGAGTGGACATCACGAATAGACCTTTCGGGAAATGGGAACGCAGCTGTGTGCTCGAGTAAATGCACTCGAGTTACGAAGACGACAGTTCGGTCAGCGACAGTGACACGAAGCCGTGCGGCACAGATCGATGTGACGGCGCCTGTGCGGAGCGTGCGAAGTGGAACCCATGTGATGCCTTCCATCGGTCCTGGCGGTAGCACCCGCTCCCGATCACTCGGGGGGTTGCTGCGACGTCGACGAGCCAGGTCTCTCGGTCGCTCTGGATGGTGAGCAAAGACTAGACGCGAATTGCCGAGTCGTCAAATGTTGTATTTCCCTGCACTGCAAGGGAAATGAAAGGTCGATCAGGTTGAAATCGCACTGATTTCAACGGTGCCTAAAGCCTTGACCGCCGTGTTGAATGGAGTGTTCGAATGAAGACCGGGACCGCCGTCCGGACCGACTTCGCATCTGCCGTACCGTCTGCGGAGTGAGTGGACTCGACGCTTTCTTCATCTTGTTGGCCGGCATCGGCGCGGGCGCGATCAACGCCGTCGTCGGCAGTGGAACACTGATCACGTTCCCCACCCTGGTCGCCTTCGGCATGCCACCGGTCACCGCGACCATGTCCAACGCGGTCGGACTGGTCGCCGGCGGAGTTTCCGGCACCTGGGGCTACCGACGCGAGCTGTCCGGACAGTGGGATCGACTGAAGTGGCAGATTCCGGCGTCGCTCGCCGGTGCCTTACTCGGCTCGTGGTTGCTCATGCATCTACCCGAGAAACTGTTCGAAACCATCGTGCCGGTGCTGTTGATCCTGGCTCTCGCACTCGTCCTCCTCCAACCACGCATCCAGGCTTGGGCCAAGAAGCGTTCCACCGAGGAAACGACGCTGTCCACCTCAAGGCTGATGCTCCTGACCGCGGGCACCTTTGCGGTCGGCATCTACGGCGGCTACTTCACTGCCGCGCAGGGCATCCTCCTCATCGGTGTGATGGGTGCCATCCTCCCGGAAACCCTCCAGCGCATGAACGGCGCGAAGAACCTGCTCTCACTGCTCGTCAACATCGTTGCAGCGGGAATGTACATCACCCTGGCTTTCGACCAGATCAATTGGGCAGCAGCCGGTTTGATCGCTGTCGGCTCACTCGCGGGTGGCGTTCTGGGTGCCCGCTACGGACGGCGCCTGTCCCCCACCGCACTTCGCTACACGATTGTCGTCGTCGGTTTGATCGGGCTGTGGCGACTTCTCGCTTGACCGCCCACATCGGGCGGCTCCCGCACATACTGGAGACATGACCAGTACAGAAGATCAGACCGGTTGGACCTACCTCATGGACATGGACGGGGTTCTCGTCCACGAGGAGCACTTGATACCCGGAGCGGACACGTTCCTGGCAGAGCTGGCGTCGAACGACATCCCGTACATGGTGCTCACCAACAACTCCATCCGCACCCCGCGTGACCTGCGAGCACGCCTGCTCAATTCGGGTCTCGACATCCCGGAGAAGTCGATCTGGACGTCAGCGCTCGCCACCGCGACGTTCCTGGCGAACCAACGGCCGGGTGGAAGCGCCTACGTGGTCGGCGAATCGGGCCTGACCACTGCCCTGCACGACATCGGTTACGTCCTGACGGACAGTGACCCCGACTACGTCGTCCTCGGTGAGACGCGCACGTACTCGTTCGAGGCGATCACCACGGCCATCCGCCTGGTCGAGCGTGGTTCGCGGTTCATCGCCACCAACCCCGACGCGACCGGACCGTCGCGCGACGGCTCGCTGCCGGCCACCGGCTCCGTCGCCGCCCTCATCACCAAGGCAACCGGGCGCGATCCCTACTACGTCGGCAAGCCCAACGCTTTGATGATGCGGTCGGCCCTGCGGTCCATCGGCGCTCATTCGGCCAACACATTGATGATCGGTGACCGCATGGATACCGACATCGTCTGCGGCCTCGAAGCCGGACTGCAGACGATTCTGGTGATGACCGGGATCTCGACCCGCGCGTCGGTAGAGCTCTATCCCTACCGCCCGACCATCGTCCTCGAGTCGGTCGCCGATCTTGTGGGAACAACGACCGATCCATTTCGTAGCAACACAAACAATTGATTCAAATTGCAAAACAAAACCGAAACTCGGTAATTAACTGGTAAAAAACAGCAGATTTGCCAGGTTCCGACTCGTCCGCTTTGTCCAACTGAACAAACCAACGGTTTTATTCGCACCAAACTTACAAACGAGTAGTTAGACGCAGGTCAAAGATCATTTCGACACCGAGTGACAGTTGGACTCCAGTCGTAAAATTGATTTTTCGAAAAGTGGTAACGAATCGTTTGCCGTGTCTGATACTCATGTCTGAATGGCCCCATTTCGGGTCCCAGACATGAAATGAGATTTTCATGAAGAAGCAGACCAAGGGTGCGATCGCTGCTGCGGCGGCCGGTGCTCTCCTCCTCGGCGGTGCCGGCTCGCTCGCAGTCTGGAGCGATTCGGCCGACGTCAGTGGCGGCGGGCCCGTCACGTCCGGCGCCCTCGACCTGAGCTCTTGCGCACCGGTCGGTGGCGGGTGGAACTCCCTCAACCCGACGAAGACCGCGATCACCAACATCTCGGCTTACCGAATAGTCACCACCGAGAGCATCGAATACACCTGCGACGTCACTGTGACCGCAGTGGGCGATCGTCTCGCGGCTGTTCTGACCGCCGATACGGCCGGAATCGTTCCGGGTGCGAACAGCGCCGAGCTTGCCGCTGCTGTCGTGCCCGTGACGACAATCAAGGACACTGGCGGCAACCCGATTTCGCAGATCACCAAAGCCCAGAACGGAACGATCGTCCACGTCGGAGTCCGGCTGAACTTCAACGAGGTGGCCAACCAGGTCGCGCAGAACCAGTCGCTGAACTTGTCGGCGATGAAGTTGGTCGTCACTCAGACAGCACTGACACCGGCCCCGTAATTTCATGAGGAAAAAGGTCTGGGGAGCGATCGCAGTCGCGGTGGCTGCTGTAGCGGTGTTTGCATCGTCACAGCAGTCGCTCGCGCTGTGGTCCGATTCGGCGAGCGCGAATGGCGGTACGGCGACAGCCGCCAGCGTCAACCTCACGGTTGGTACAACTGCCGGAACCAGTGCGGCGTACACCCTGGCGAACTTGACGACGGCCGCGACGCCCGTTGTCCCGGGAAACACGGTGCAAGCACCGCTCACCGTCAAGAATTCGGGGACTGATCCTCTGCAATGGCGAATGCAGTCGACGACCGCACTTACGGGATTCACGTTGACCACGTACGGAGTCGCCAACGAAGGCGCCTGCCCGACCGGCGTGAACACGGCAGCTCCTGCCGTTCCATCCCTGATGTCAGCACCGATGACCGCGTCGCTGCAGCACCCGGTTTCACCGGCGTACATGCCGGATCCGCTCGTGCCTGGCGGCACCTACGTCTTGTGTCTGCGGCTCGCGGTGGACTCTGGTGCGGTCTCCGGTCAAACGAACAAGGCCACCTTCACGTTCCAGGCAGGTCCGGTATGACAAAACACTCGACCAAACGCGGTGAACGTACCGGCCCTCTGTGGTGGGTCACCTCGATTGTCAGCTGGACACTGCTGCTGGCAATTTCGGCAGTCATCGTCGCAACGATTGTCGTTCCCTTCTTTGCCGGAGCACAGCGCTTCACGATTCTGACCGGTTCGATGCGCCCGACGTACAACCCTGGATCACTGGTAGTGGTCAAACCTGTCGATCCGTCCGAACTGGGGATCGGTACACCTATTACGTACCAGCTGGAATCGGGTCAGCCGACCGTCGTCACGCACCGGATCATCGCCACAAGTGAAAACCAGAAGGGTGAAAGAACTTTCATCACCCAGGGCGATGCGAACGGTGAGCCTGACGAGAAGGAAGTACGGCCGGTGCAGATCCGGGGAAAGGTCTGGTACAGCCTGCCTTATCTCGGTTACGTGAACACCTGGCTGACGGGAGAGCAGCGCACCGTGATCGTGGTGATAGTCGTGACCGCTCTACTGCTGTACGCGTCGTACATGATGATCAGCGGCATCCGTGACGGCCGGAAGGAGCGAGCTCGAGCCCGATTGGCTCCTGACCCTGCAACTTTCGCGCCCGCAGACTCCGCCCAGATCGAGAAAGGCCAGCACGATGCCCTCGCGCCCTGACCGTCCGGCCCATCGGATTCGTCACCTGTTGACCAGCACGCGTTTTCGCGCGCTGCTCGCGCTGGGGATGGTGCTTGGTGTCGGCGGAGTGACCACGCTCGCGGCCTGGACGTCTTCCGCCACGGCAACCTCGGGCAACATCACGACGGGTTCTATCAATCTGCAGTTGAACAGCACCGCCCAGCCCACCCTGACCAAGTCCCTGAATTTCAGTGAGCTTGGCAAGTCCGGAATGATTCCCGGTGATTCGAACACCGCTCTGATCAAGGTCAACAACCTGGGCACAGCGTCAACTGTCCCACTGAAGTACACGATCACGTCTACGAGTGATGGTGCGTTGACGACTTCTCTACGAATGACGGTTTCCTCCAACGGAACTGTTGCCAACAAGTGCACTGACGGCACCAACGTGGTGTCCTCGCTCGCGCTGACACTCACCGCGAATCAAGCCATCGGTAGCCCCGACCGCCCACTGGCGGTAGGGGCTACCGAGAATTTATGTGTCTCGGTGCAGCTTCCGACAACACCGACACCGCCGACGAACAGCACGTCGAACATCGTCCTGACCTTCACGGCAAAGGTGTGATGGCAATGGCTCGACACACGAAAAAACATGCAAAGGCCTCGATGCCGAACCGGGTACGGGAAGTCCTGCTCAGTCTGGGAGCCCTCGCAGGCTTGGTATCCATCATCATTTTCATCGCCGGTCTGGCTTTCGGTATCACCCCGCTGATCTTTCGGAGTGGATCGATGTCACCCATGATCGATACCGGTGCTCTCGCATTCGCGCGCACCGTGCCTGCTTCGGAAGTGCTGGTCGGTGACATCGTCAGCGTCTCCGACAGCCAAGGCACGCGCATCACCCATCGTGTGGAATCAATAGATCAGCAGGGCAACAACCTTGCCGTCGCACAACTACGTGGTGATGCAAATCCGATCGCCGATCCCGATCCCTACGTCATCACCGAAGCCGATCGCGTCTTCTTCAGCATCAACCGCCTCGGATACGTGGCAGTCTGGCTGTCCGGACCGAGTGGGCTTGTGCTTGGTGCGATTGCCGTCGGCGGGCTCCTGTACATCGCGTTCCGTCGACGTGAGGCTTCCGACGCGGAGGAACCTCAGCGGGATCGTCAGGACATACGCGGCGACTCCCATGCCCTCAAGGCCATCGTCGCCTTGGCTACGGTCGGTCTCACGGTGGTCGGTGTGTCCCAGATCGGTGGTACCAAGGCGGGGTACACCGACACAGCCACGGCAACAAGCATTCAGTTCGGCACTGCTGCAACCTTTCCCACGTCGCCAAGCACAGCCAGTTGCGCGGTGAATTTTGCGCTCGTTGTTCCGGTCGCGGTGACAATCACCTGGCCCGCGACTGTCGGAAGCTCATACCGCCTCATCGCTCGCGACGCCAGCGGAAACCTTTTGGGGTCGAACGACTACACCGCAACGTCGACCACTGGCTCCATGAAATACGGCTCGGGCGGTACAACAGTCGCGTTCCCGCTCATAGTCGGCACCTACAACATCGAAATCCATGGACTGAGCGGCACGTCGGTCACGCCGTCGTACTCCGGCTACCAATTCAGCATTCTCGTCGGCCTGCTCTACTCGTGTGGCGGTCCGATCAGCGGGACATCTGCTCTCAGTCGATCGACAGCGCCGGCACTGGCGGCAGACGCTCCGAGCACTCCTACTACGGCCGTCACTTCCACGACCGCCTCATCCACCACGCCCACCACGACATTGGCGCCGGCTGCGACAACCACCAGCACAACTACACCTTCGACAACCACCTCGTCACCGGCTACAACTACTCCGTCCACAACGACAACAACAACGACCATGACAACGACACCCACAACAACTACGACCACCCCGAGCGAGGTTCCCATCGGTGCCCCGGCAACCACGACCGGCCTCAGCGCCCAGAAGCTCTCGACTGCCAGCGGAACGGTTGTGTCCGTGTCGAATTCATCGGGCGCTGAGGTATATCGAGGTCCCGTTGACAGCGACGCTGTACTGCATTGGCTCACCGGAACCGATCAGTTGTATGTGATCACCACTGGCGGCGTCACCGTCATCGACACGTCAACGGGAGTCTGGGCCGAATCTCCTGCCCCGAGCGAACTTCCGGACGAGATCAAGGCGCTGGTGCCGTGATGAGAAAGACAACGAAAGCTGCCATGGCAGTTGCCGCGGCCGGAGCCGTATTGCTCGGCGGTTCGGGCACATTGGCGAAGTGGACCGACAGTGCGACCCTGACAAGCGCCGCTGTCCAGTCCGGGACCCTGGATCTGGGAGCATGCGTGACCACGAGCGGCGGGGGCTGGTATTCGCAGGTCTACGTCAACGCGCCCACCAATCCGAATCCACTCGTATATATCCCGGACATCACTACTTACCGGCTCAAGCCCGGATTCAACTACACGTATTTCTGCGATTCGAAGGTGATGGCCACCGGCCCACGTCTGAAAGCGAACGTGACAGTCGACAAGACCAAGTTGAGCGGCGGGCTCGCAGCCGCCAACATCGACCTTCGCACGTACGTCACGGATCAGAGCAACAATCTGCTGTACGACAGCACAGCACCGACGCCGAACCTCATCGCGGTCACGTCGGCCCTGAACAACACCAATCTGACTGCGCAGGTGTTGTTCACGATCTACCCCACCGACACGACAAGCTCAGGTCTCACACTGAATACGACGGCGTTGACGATCGACGTCAAACAACTGGGTCTCACGCCCGCACCGTAGAACGCCTTGCCGTCGGAAGTTCGAGGCAAGGCGCTCCAGCGATTCAGCCGAGTGCTCGCTTCAGATCAGCCAACAGATCAGCCGTGTCTTCGAGCCCGACGGACAGACGGACAACGCCGTCTGTAAGACCCACTGCTGCACGGCCTTCCGGACCCATGGCCCGGTGCGTCGTCGTGGCGGGGTGAGTGATCAACGACTTGGAATCTCCCAAGTTGTTGGAGATGTCGATGACGCGCAGGCCGTTGAGAACCTCGAACGCCCGCTTCTTGCCCTCTCCGTCAGGCGCATCGAGCTCGAACGTGACAACCGTTCCGCCACCGCTCATCTGAGACTTCGCGAGCTCGTGCTGCGGATGCGACGTCAGGTACGGATACTTGACCCACTTGACGCCGGAGTGTCCTTCGAGGAATTCGGCGATCTCGAGTGCCGAAGCCACGGAGTGCCGAATACGGACCGGCATCGTCTCCAGGCCCTTGAGCAGAGTCCACGCATTGAATGGACTGAGCGCAGGACCGGTGTGCCGCATCAGTTCTCGGACGGGACCACTGATGTATTCCTCGGTTCCGAGAATCGCGCCAC
The DNA here is from genome assembly GCF_036541985.1 of Rhodococcus sp. IEGM 1306. Taxonomy (NCBI): domain Bacteria; kingdom Bacillati; phylum Actinomycetota; class Actinomycetes; order Mycobacteriales; family Nocardiaceae; genus Rhodococcus; species Rhodococcus sp. IEGM 1306. The sequence goes on along the minus strand of NZ_JAZHFF010000004.1, from coordinate 196,321 downwards.
CGAGCACGCGGCCCTGACCGTCGATGTGCTTGGTGCCGGAGTACACAACGACGTCAGCTCCCAGATCGAGGCTGCGCTGCAGGAGCGGCGTCGCGAAGACGTTGTCCAGCACTACCTTTGCACCGGCAGCATGAGCAAGCTCCGACACCCGTCGAACGTCGACGAGAGATTGCATCGGGTTGGACGGAGTCTCGAAGAACACGGCAGTGGTCGGCACGGACAGAGCCTCTTCCCACTGCGCGTTGTCCTCACCGTCGACGAAAACAACCTCGACGCCCCAGCGCGGAAGGATCTCGTTGCACACCACGAAGCAGGATCCGAAGAGGCTGCGCGCGGCAACCAATCGGTCGCCGTTGGCCAACAGTGCGCCCAACGCCGTGAAGACTGCCGACATTCCGCTGGCCGTCGCAAAGCACGCTTCTGCACCTTCGATGAGACGCAGACGCTCTTCGAACATCTTGACGGTCGGGTTGCCGTAGCGGGAGTAGACAAAATGATCCACCTCGCCTGTGAAGGCTTGTTCGGCGGCTTCTGCACTCTCGTAGACGAATCCGGAGTTGAGGAACAGAGCTTCGGAAGTCTCCTCGAACCCGGTGCGCATCAGTCCGCCGCGAACACCGAGGGTGCCGAGACCGACGTCGTCCGGCAGCGCTCGTTGAAATGCGCCGCCCTGGGGAATTCCGCTCACTGCTGCCTCCACGGCAAGCCGATGGCCCGCCAACCTAAAAGTCCGCGATGCCCGTCGGCGCCCAATGCGCCTTCGAACCCGTCGAGCACGTTGTACGACGGGCCGATACCCGCCGCAGTCGCAGCTTCCGCCGCACCGATGGAACGCTGTCCGGATCGACACAGGAAGATCACCGGACGCTCCGACCCGGAGGAATCGGCGGTGATGCCGGCTTCCTTCAACTGGTCGACGAAGTTGTCATTGCGCGCGCCGGTCGGGTGGCTCACCCATTCGATCAGTGCGGCCTGCTTGCCGAGGGAGGAAACATCGGGGACACCGACGTACTTCCACTCCGCATCGGTCCGCACGTCGACCAGCACGGCGTCGGGGTTTTCGCGGAGCAGCTCCCAGGCTTGCTCCGGCGTCAGATCGCCTGCGTAACTCACGTAGTCCATGTTTTCACAAGACCGCCGCGAGCGCCTGAGCGGGCCGTCAGTTACAGACGACCCAACGGTTGCCGTCACGGGTCAGGGCCCAGGTCGAGACTCGCTCGCCCGCTCCGCCACCGGTGATCGTCACGTCGGCCCGTGCACGATCGCCGTTGACCACGACCCCGTCCACACCCTTCAGTTCGACGGTTCCGTCGACGTCGGCCATCGGACCGTTGCTCGAATTGAAGCTCGCGCAGGTCAGGGTCTTGATCGTCTCCGCGTCATTCCGATTCTCGGCATCGACGTAGTCGGTGACGGAGCGACTCACGCGGTCTGACTCGGTGACGTTCTCCTCGGCCGGCGAGATCCACGACGCGACGAAGATTCCACCCAGGATCAAGGCGACGATGGCGACAGCCAAGAGGAACGGCCCCGCAGACGCCTTCTTGCCGTCGATGTTGTCGGATTCGCGAAGCTCGTCACTCATAGCGCCAATACTCCCCCACAACTTGAAGTTGTGGCCCGTCAAGGAGCAGGCCCCTACCCCGAATACCCGAGACAACGGGAGAATGGGAAGAAAGAATAGGTTTACCCACAACCGATCGAGTGAGAGTGTGGATCCGTTCGGCCGCAACCGAGGCGCTGTGCTTAGGTTCGGCTAAATTGGATACTTGTCGATATGTTGTCCGAACTTCGAAGAAGGTAGCTGTCCTCACGATGACTGACTCCAACCGCCCACTCCGGGTCGCGATCGTCGGCGCCGGCCCCGCCGGCATCTACGCCGCCGACGCCCTCATGAAATCCGACACCGCAGTCTCCGGCCGCGGCGTCAGCATCGACCTCTTCGAGCGCATGCCCGCGCCCTTCGGCCTGATTCGTTACGGCGTCGCGCCTGATCATCCGCGCATCAAGGGCATCATCACCGCCCTGCACAAGGTGCTCGACAAGCCTCAGGTACGCCTGCTCGGCAACATCGACTACGGCACCGACATCACCCTCGACGACCTGCAGTCGTTCTACGACGCGGTCATCTTCTCCACCGGCGCCAACGCCGACCGCGCGCTCGGCATCCCGGGTATCGAACTCGACGGCAGCTACGGCGCGGCCGACTTCGTCTCCTGGTACGACGGCCACCCCGACGTGCCGCGTACGTGGCCGCTCGAGGCCGAGAAGGTCGCCGTCCTCGGCGTGGGCAACGTTGCGCTCGACATCGCCCGCGTTCTCGCCAAGACCGGTGACGAACTGCTGCCGACCGAAATCCCCGCGAACGTCTACGAGGGTCTCAAGAACAACAAGGCCGTCGAGGTTCACGTCTTCGGACGCCGCGGCCCGGCTCAGGCCAAGTTCACGCCTCTCGAACTGCGCGAACTCGACCACTCGCCGACCATCGAGGTCATCGTCGACCCCGAGGACATCGACTACGACGAGGGTTCCGAGCAGGCTCGCCGCAACTCCAAGCAGGTCGATATGGTTGCGAATACCCTGCAGGACTGGGCAATTCGCGATGTCGGAGCCCGTCCCCACAAGCTGTTCCTGCACTTCTTCGAGTCTCCCACGGAGATCCTCGGTGAAGACGGCAAGGTCGTCGGCCTGCGCACCGAGCGCACCCAGCTCGACGGAACCGGCAACGTCAAGGGCACCGGCACGTACAAGGACTGGGATGTCCAGGCCGTGTACCGCGCCGTCGGTTACCTCTCGCAGAACATCACGCAGCTGCCGTTCGACGACCAGGCAGGCACCGTTCCCAACGACGCCGGACGCGTCGTCGCCGACGACAACGCCGAGGGCGCAGCCCGGTTCATGCCGGCCACCTACGTCACCGGCTGGATCAAGCGCGGCCCCGTCGGCCTCATCGGCCACACCAAGGGTGACGCCAACGAAACCGTCGCGAATCTTCTCGAGGATTCCGTCGACTTCGCCGGCGCCGCGAACCCCGACGAGAACGCCGTCATCGAGTTCCTCGAAGGCAAGCAGGTGCCGTACACGACTTGGCAGGGCTGGTACCGCCTCGACGCGCACGAGCGCAGCCTGGGCGAGCCCGAAGGCCGTGAGCGCATCAAGGTCGTCGAGCGTCACGACATGCTGAAGGCGTCGGAGCCCGACCGCGCGAACTGAGTGCGCAGAAGTAACTGAACACAAGCCTTCCACCGGCCCGACGCGACCCAGGTCACATCGGGCCGGTGGTGTGTGCGGGGACCCAAGGCAACAGGGCAAAATAGACCCCGTGTTTGACGCCCATGTGCATATCATCGACCCGCGCTTCCCGCTGGTCGAGAATCACGGGTACCTGCCTGAGCCCTTCACCGTGGCCGATTACCGGGCCCGGATTGCCTCGCTGAAGGGCCTGAGTGTGGACGGCGGCGCGGTGGTGACAGCGTCGTACCAGGGCAATGACCAGGAATACCTGAAAGCCGCATTGTCCGAGCTCGGCGAAGGCTGGGTGGGCGTCACTGCTTTGCCACTCGATGCGACGGACGAAGACATCGTTGCTCTGGACGCGCTGGGAGTGCGCGCCGTCCGGTTCAATCTGCGCCGAGGCGCCACCGACCTGCGTCTGCTCGCCGATCTCGCCAATCGCGCATTCGATCTGGTGGGCTGGCACGCCGAGTTCTACGTCGATGCCACGCTGTTGCTGTCGTTGGAACCCGTCTTCGCCAAATTGCCGGCGGTGAGCATCGACCACTTGGGAATGTCCACCCGCGGGCTGCCGTATCTCCTCAACCTCGTCGACCGCGGAGTACGTGTCAAAGCCACCGGGTTCGGCCGCACCACCATCTCCGACGTCAGCGATGTGCTTCGCCAGATCCACGCGGTCAATCCCGCTGCGCTGATGTTCGGCACCGACCTACCCGGTACCCGGGCACGTCGAGCGTTCGAGGTCCACGACCTGGACGTGATCGCCGATGCCGTCGGCGACGACCTGTCCGCGGTCATGTGCGACAACGCACGCTCCTGGTACCGCTGCGCTCAAGTGAACGCGACGGCTCCCAGCCACAGCCCCGCCGCGATCAGCGCTCCGAACAGTTCCACCAGCATGGACAATCCGACTGCCTTCACCGCGTGAAGCGTCGACGACCAGGCGATGTCGTAGCGACGCAGCCGCGCTAGTTCCGCGAAGTAGGTTCCGACGATGAAACCGAGGAACAACCCCACGACCGGGATCACGAAGAACCCGATGATGCCGACGACGCCGCCGACCACCACCGACAGGTTGGGCACGCCCCCGGACTTCATCCGCTTGCCTGGCCACGTGTACTTCACGATCCCGGTGACCACCAGCGCCAGCGTGGACAGCGCGAACACCGTCCACGCCGTCGCGCCACCGGTCATGATCGCCCACACCAGAATTGCGGCGAAAACGAGAAGTGTCCCGGGGAGAATCGGAACGACGACCCCGATCAGACCGACCAGGATGACCAGCCCGACGAGGACCTCGGCCACAGGACTCATCCGACGGGACGCACCTTCGACGCGGCTTCGCGAGCACGGGTGCGTGCAGTGGGCACATCGGCGGCCGTCGACACGGCAACGCCCATGCGACGACGCGTGAAGCTCTCCGGCTTGCCGAATAGCCGCAGGTCCGTCTCGGGAACCGCGAGTGCCTCGGCGACACCGTCGAATCCGATTCCCTTTGCCTCCACGCCGCCGTAGATCACCGCCGACGCTCCCGGGGCCGTGAGAGTCGTGTCGACCGGCAAGCCCAGGATCGCGCGGGCATGCAGCTCGAACTCCGAGAGTCGCTGTGTCCGCAGGGTCACCAATCCGGTGTCGTGCGGCCGTGGGCTCACTTCGGAGAAGTAGACGTCGTCGCCCTTCACGAACAGCTCGACGCCGAAGATGCCTCGCCCGCCCAGAGCCGTGGTCACCTTCTCGGCGACGTCCCGCGCCGACGCGAGGGCAGCCGCGGACATCTGCTGCGGCTGCCACGATTCGATGTAGTCGCCGGCCTCCTGCAGGTGCCCGATCGGCTCGCAGAACGACGTTTCGACCTGACCGCTCTCCCCGACGGCGCGAACCGTCAATTGCGTTATCTCGTAATCGAAATCGACAAAGCCCTCGACGATCACCCGGCCGTGATTAACACGGCCTCCGGCCATCGCGTAATCCCATGCGGCGTCGAGATCTTCGGCGGATCGAACCGTCGACTGTCCCTTTCCCGACGAGGACATGACCGGCTTGACGACGCACGGGAAACCGATTCGGTCTGTCGCTGCCTGTACTTCGGCAAGCGAGTCCGCGAATGCGTACGGCGAAGTGGGCAGGCCCAACTCCTCGGCCGCGAGCCGACGGATTCCCTCACGGTTCATCGTGAGCTGAGTGGCGCGGGCGGTCGGAATGACCACCGCCCCTCCGCGTTCTTCGACGAGTGCAAGCGCATCCGTCGCGATGGCCTCGATCTCGGGAACCACGAAGTGAGGCTTTTCCAACTCGATGACGGCAAGCAGCGCTTCCGGATCGGTCATGTCGACAGTGTGAGCACGGTGGGCCACCTGATGCCCCGGGGCGTCGGGATAGCGATCCACCGCAATCACTTCGACGCCCAGACGCTGCAGCGCGATGACAACTTCCTTACCCAACTCGCCTGATCCCAACATCATCACGCGAATGGCGTTCTCGGTCAGTGGGGTCCCGAATCGGAGTGGGAGGGTCGGCAGGTGCGAAGGCGTCGAATCAAGCTGCATGGGTGCGACTATATGCCAATCCCGATGCAGGTCAGCGCAGTTATCCGCCGTCGACCACGCCTTCGCGGTCAAATCCTCGCCTGATCGTTCGAGGTACCGCCGGTTTGCGATAGGTGCGGGTGGCCGTGGTCGGCTCGGAATTCTGTTGCGGCACGGCGTCGTTGCCGACGTTGCGCACTTTCACGAGATTGCGTCCGGCGCGCTTGGCGTCGTACAGAGCCTCGTCCGCGACGCTCATGAGGGTGGCCAAGGCGGGCGTCGCGTGATCAACCCACGCGACGCCGACACTGACCGTGCTCGTCACATCTGATTCGGCCGAGTACTCGACCTGCGCGCCGCGGACGGCCTCGGCGACGTCGACTGCTCGGGCAAAGCTGCAGTCCGGAAGCAGAATGGCGAACTCCTCGCCGCCGAGCCTTCCGATCAGATCGCCGTCCGACAATCGGTCAGCGGCTCGTTCGGCGAAGTTCGCGAGAACGCTGTCACCGGTCATATGTCCATGCGTGTCATTGATGCTCTTGAAGTGGTCCAGGTCGAGCATCAGCAGGCCGACCGGGGACTGCGCTCGGGCCGCGTCGGCAAGTTCCGATTCCGCATGTCCGAGAAAAGCACCGCGCGAGAGGACTCCGGTCAGATGGTCGAATTCGACAGCAAGGAAAAGCTCACGCTCGGCAGCGCGACGTTCCTCGGTCGCACAGGCAACCGCGATCGGCCCCAACGCGATCAACGTGACCGCAATGGACGTGATGACGTCCTCGTTCCAAGTCGACGCGGCTTGATCTCCGATATCGAGTCGACCGCTACCCGCCATCATGAGTGACCACACCGACCAGACCACGGAAACGAAGGCAGTGCTCGGAACCGAGATGCGAGTGGCGCACCACAGGAGAGCTGGAATCGGCAGGACCAGCGCGATCGGCCCTTCGATGCTGAGGGCGATCGGTACGCAGGCTGCAGTGGCGAGTAGCGGAACGCTCATAGCGGCGACAGTTCTGGCCGTCAGTTTGGTGCGGAACTCGGCAAGGCTCGACGGGATGGTGAGAGTCAGAATGAGAGGAAGGACCAGCAGGTACGCCATGACCTCGGTGGCACCCCAGTGGACAAACGTGTCGGTGAAGGACTGACCGCGTAAGAGCCGGTCCAAGGCGCCGGCGGTGGCCGCGGTACCAGTCGCCGCGACGAACGAGACGAAGACCATCCACACCAGTGACTGCGAATCGACCAATCGGAACGGTGTTCGCTTCAAGTAGTACAGAACAAGAACACCGACTGTGACTCCGGTGAGGTTCGCCCCGTTCAACTGCAGGGCAAGCGACAGCGAATTGCCGGTGATCAGGTCAGCGCAGACGTATCCGACGGCCGCAGCGATCCACGTTCGCCATTCGATCAGGACCGGCCATCTGACCATCATTCCCAGCAAAATGGCGTTGGCGCACCAGAATGTCGCGAGCAAACCTGGTGGGCGGGTGAGGATGCCGATCAACGAAGCCGCAAGCACGACGGCCAGCACTAGGAGAAGGCGCAGAAAGCGACTCGTCCCTACCATGCGTCACCTCGCGGTCGGCTACCTCTGAATTCGGGAGCACCGGACGTCGCGGTGACCGTATGCCGATGTCGTCGAACCATCGTACGCAGGTGCTGCCACTCGCAGTTCTGTGTTCACATGCCAAAAGGGCAACTACGAATATCTCCGCAAACACGGGTGCCCTCCGGCCACGACAGTGGACAGAGGGCACCTGCATGCAATCCGATTGGCAGAGCCGAATGACCCTGCCGGAAGGGATGACTACTCGGCGGATCCGCTGGACAGACCCGAGAGTGAACCGGTGGACGAGCCCTCGCCCTCGCCGGACAGCGATTCGGTGGGAACGGACTTGAGGAAAGCTCCGAGCGCGGTGAGCAGGGGTCCGAGGGTGCTGAGTGATCCGAACATAGGAGGTTCTCCTGTATGTGAGGTGGTGTGGTGTTCCAGCGCCATTCCGGCCGCAGGCGGTGGCCGAGATGGTTCGGGACCTTCTGCCGCACGGATGGCTGAACCGCCCCCGAACAACATCCCGAGCTGTGACGTAGCGCACTACCGTGGCGCTGACTGCATTTATAGACCGGCTACCGACACTTGTCTAGCTACCAAATAGCTACCAAGGTGAACGGCCAGTAACACTTTCAGTCGTAATTGCAGTTCAGGGCGCACATCTACTGTTCGATCCTTGCAAAAATGTGATTTAGCTCACATTAAAAATGCGGAAAGTGTGGCTCGCAGACAACTGCGAGCCACACTTTCGGACAAACGGGACTTACTTGTCAGCCGCCGATCCGGTCCCAGGGGTGAGCGAGCCACCACCGAGTGCCGTGAACAGGTCCTTGAGTACCGGAATGAACGTCTTGACGACGCCGCTGAAGTCTTCGAATGAACCCATGTCGGGTCTCCTTATGTCGGGATGCAGTTGAAAAGAAGTTGGGACCGAGAACTACTCGGCAGTGGAACCGGCCGAACCCGAGTCGTCTGCCGATCCCGCGTTCAACTTGGTCACGAATGCGAGAACGCTCTTGAGGAAGGCGTCGAGATTCTGAATTGATGTCATGCGACTACTCCTGTGTTGTTTCGGAAGATTTCCAGCGGTCGAACGTCAGGAGTTCGAGCTCGCGGTGTCGAGCCCCTGAATGGTCTTGAGCATGTTGACCAGGGGAAGAAGCTGGAGAATGCCCCAGCCCATACCGTTGGCCTTGAGAAGGTTTCCGAGGGATCCCATGTGTGACTCCTTGCATGAATATCTATGACGCGGCGCACGTTTTGTTCGCTCCGCCCCTTTGTAGCCAAGCTAAACAAGTACGTCCAGTTTGTTTTTGTTCAAACAGAAACGTGACATATTGTATCGATATGTAAACCTGCAGTTCAGGCACTGTGACCTGAATCCAACCTCGAATTCGAATGTGGCAGACATCACAATCAAATAGGACAAAAGGATGCAATCGTCAGAGTCGGTGCCAACCTCGACCACGATCTGTCATACCGTGTGCTTGTGATCAATCGCGAACGAGCGGCAACCCGGCCAATTCACTGGGAACCGTCGTGTTAGCAAAACTGCTCAAGGCGTACCTCCCGCCGTACCGCTGGTTGCTTGCCGGAGTTCTCGCACTTCAACTCTTCGGGGCCATCGCGTCGTTGGTCCTCCCCACGCTCAACGCTCGGATCATCGACGACGGTGTCGCCCGCGGTGACACCGGATTCATCATGTCCACCGGCGGGATCATGCTTCTGGTCTCACTTGCATCGATCATCGCGTCGGTCGCATCGACCTATCTGGCTGCAAAATCGTCGATGGGCTTCGGCCACGACGTTCGCGGCGCCTTTTACAAAGCCGTCGGCAGCTTCTCGGATCGCGAATTCAACAGTTTCGGTGCGCCGACGCTGATCACACGGAACACCAACGACGTCCTGCAGATCCAGGCCCTGGTCATGCTGACGTCCTCGATGCTCGTCAGCGCCCCACTGATGTGTATCGGCGGCATCGTCATGGCCCTGCGCGAGAACTTGCAGATGTCCTGGCTCCTGACGATTTCGGTGCCACTGCTCGGCATCACCGTCTCGGTCGTTGTGGCCAAGCTGATCCCGCATTTCCGGACGATGCAGACGCGGATCGACAACATCAATCGATCACTGCGCGAACAGCTCACCGGTATGCGTGTCATTCGCGCCTTCGTTCGCGAGCCTGACGAGACGATCCGCTTCGACAAGGCCAACAAGGAACTGACCGACACCTCGCTCCTCATCGGTCGGTACCAGGCAGTGCTGCTGCCCACCGTGATGTTGATCGCCAACCTGTCGAGCGTCGCGGTGCTGTGGTTCGGCGCGCATCTGGTCGACACCGGAGACATGCAGATCGGACAGATCAGCGCCTTCCTCGCCTACGTCATGCAGATCCTGATGTCGGTGGTCATGGCGACCATGTTGGCCGTGGTGATCCCCCGCGCGGCCGTGTGCGCCGACCGCATCACCGAGGTACTCGACACCGAGCCGACCGTGCCCGCGCCGGCCCAGCCCCTCCGCCCGACCAGCCCCTACGGCGTTGTCGAGTTCGGTGGAGCCGGATTCACGTATCCGGGAGCAGAAACGCCGGTCCTGTCGAACGTTTCGATGCGATGCATGCCAGGTACGGTCACCGCGATCGTGGGCAGTACCGGTAGCGGTAAATCGACCCTCGTCTCACTCATCCCCAGACTCTTCGACGTCACGGCCGGCGCCGTCCTCGTCGACGGCTTGGACGTCCGCGGCTGGGATCAGGACGAACTCTTCACCAACTTCGGATACGTGCCGCAGAAGGCCTACCTGTTCGCCGGCACGATCGCGAGCAATATCCGCTACGGAAACCCGACCGCCACCGACGACGACATCTGGGCAGCCCTCACCATCGCCCAGGCAGACGACTTCGTGCGGGAACTGTCCGATGGTCTCAAGTCTCCGATCGCCCAGGGCGGCGGCAATCTCTCGGGCGGACAACGCCAACGTCTCGCCATCGCCAGAGCTGTGGTTCGTAGACCCCGGATCTTCGTCTTCGACGATTCGTTCTCAGCACTCGACATGCACACCGATGCTGCGGTCCGGCGCGAACTCCGCACGGTCTCGACTCATTCGACGGTCATCATCGTCGCGCAGCGCGTCGCGTCCATCATCGATGCCGACCAGATCATGGTGCTGGAGGATGGTGCGCCGGTCGGCCTCGGCGACCATCAGTTCCTTCTGGCCAACTGTCCGACGTACCAAGAGATCGTGGCTTCCCAGATTCCCGCGGAGATGAGCGCATGACCAGCCCGCAAGACCCGACATGGAGCGGCCCCAACAGCCAGTACTTCGACGATGCCCCGACGGTGGTGTTCGCCAAGATCCCGAGCGAACCCGAATCCACGGACGGGGATGCGAAGTCGAGTAACCCCGAGAATCCCGACAAAGAGCCGAAGCCTGCGCTGACCGCGACGGACACCAAACCTCGCCACTTCAAAGCGACGATGAAACGGCTTCTCTCGCTTCTTCAGCCACACAAGTTTGCGGTCGTCTGCGTCGTCGCTGCGACGATCGCCAGCATCGCACTCTCCGTCGCAGTGCCGAAGATCCTCGGTCACGCGACAGACCTCATCTTCGCCGGGTTCATCGGTAAGAGCCTGCCCGCCGGACTGACCCGCGAGCAGGCCGCAGACGCCATCCGGGCATCAGGAAATTCGACCTTCGCCGACCTCGTGTCCAATTCGACCGACGTCGTTCCCGGCGTGGGTCTGAACTTCGACGCGATCGGCAAGGTCGTCATGCTCGCAATCGGCGTGTACTTGCTCTCGTCGCTACTTGCCTGGTTGGAAGCATTCCTCCTCAACATCATCGTCCAGAAGACCATCTACAACCTGCGTGCCTCGGTCGAGGCGAAGCTTCACCGTCTGCCCCTTCCGTACTTCGACAAGACGCCGCGCGGCGAGATCCTCAGCCGCGTCACCAACGACATCGACAACATCTCGTCTACGTTGTCGTCGACGTTGACCTCGCTCCTGACGTCGGTGCTCACCGTCCTCGGTGTCCTGACGATGATGTTCGTCATTTCGCCGATGCTCGCCCTGATCGCACTGATCGCGGTGCCGGTATCGGTGCTCCTCGTTGCCAGGGTCGCCAAGCGAGCACAGGTGTTGTACAAGGCTCAGTGGGCCGAGACGGGCAAGATCAACGCACAGATCGAGGAGAACTACAGCGGTCGCGACCTGGTTCGTGTGTACGGGCATCAGGCCGAAGCCGAGCGTGAATTCGCCGAGCAGAACAAGAAGCTCCTCGACGCGTCCTTCGGCGCACAGTTCCTCTCCAGTCTGATCATGCCGGTCATGAACTTCGTCGGAAACATCACCTACGTGCTGCTCGCTGTGGTCGGCGCACTCAAGGTCGCCAGCGGCAACATGTCTCTCGGTGACGTTCAGGCGTTCATCGTCTATTCGCGCCAGTTCAGCCAGCCACTCACGCAGATCGCGTCCATGTCGACGAGCCTGCAGTCCGGGGCCGCGTCGGCCGAGCGGGTCTTCGAGCTTCTCGACGAACCCGAGCAGTCGCCCGACATCGACGTGCCGCTTCTCCCCGAGCCCGCCGGACGCCATCGCAACGTCGGTCACATCGAGTTCGAGAACGTCTCGTTCCGCTACGAGCCGGACAAGCCGTTGATCGAGAACGTGTACCTCACGGCTCGGCCCGGGCAGATGGTCGCCATCGTCGGCCCCACCGGTGCCGGCAAGACCACCTTGGTGAACCTGCTCATGCGCTTCTACGAAGTCGACTCGGGCCGAATCACTCTCGACGACGTCGACATCTCGCAGATGCGCCGCTCCGACCTGCGAAACCACGTCGGCATGGTTCTGCAGGACACGTGGCTCTTCGGCGGAACGATCCGCGACAACATCGCGTACGGCCGGCTCGACGCCAGTGAACACGAGATCCACGAAGCCGCACGCGCTGCCTTCGTCGACCGCTTCATCCACACGCTCCCGGACGGGTACGACACCGTGCTGGACGAGGAGGCGTCGAACATCAGTTCCGGCGAGAAACAGCTCATCACGATTGCCCGCGCATTCCTGTCGGAGCCGTCGCTGCTGATTCTCGACGAGGCGACGAGCTCGGTCGACACACGTACGGAACAGCTTGTGCAGCAAGCAATGTCCGCGTTGCGCGTCGGGCGCACCAGCTTCATCATCGCGCACCGGCTCTCCACCATCCGTAACGCCGATCTGATCGTCGTGATGGAGGCGGGCAAGATCGTCGAACAGGGCACACACGACGAACTCATCGCAGCGGCGGGCGCGTACTTCCGTCTCTACAACGCTCAGTTCGAGGGTGCCGCCGTCTAGTGATCGGCGCCTCCCTCGGCGGACACAGTGCCCCGGAGCACACCTGATCGATCCGACAGGTTACCGTCGGGTCAGAAGTGTTGTCACCGTCTGAATTGGGAGTGCGTGTGTCTGCAGAAGCTGTGGAGAAGAAGGGCCCGCTCGCGGGCATTCGGATCGTGGAATTCGCTGGATTGGGACCGGGCCCGCACGCCGCGACGCTGTTGGCGGACATGGGCGCCGACATCGTCATCGTGCAGCGCGCAGGGCAGATTCCGCAGGACTCGAACGCAACCGACCAGATCAAGCGCGGCCGCCGCATCATCGAGGCCAACCTGAAGGACCCGGCCGACGTCGCCAAGGTTCTCGATCTCCTGAGCCGCGCCGACGTCCTCATCGAGGGCTTCCGCCCCGGCGTCATGGAGCGAATGGGACTCGGCCCCGACGTGGTCTCGGAGCGCAATCCTCGTCTTGTCTACGGCCGCATGACGGGCTGGGGCCAGGAAGGCCCACTCGCCAACGCCGCCGGTCACGACATCAACTACATCTCACTGACCGGTGTCCTCAACGCCATCGGACGCAAGGGTGAACGTCCCGTCCCGCCGCTCAACATGGTCGGCGATTTCGGCGGCGGTTCCATGTTCCTGATCTTCGGCATTCTGTCGGCTCTCGTCGAGCGCTCGACATCCGGTAAGGGCCAGGTCGTCGACGCGGCGATGGTCGACGGAACCCTCGCGCTCTCCCACATGATGTGGGCATTCCGCGGTCGCGGCGTCTGGTCCGACGAGCGTGGCGTCAACCTCCTCGACACCGGTGCTCCGTTCTACGACACCTACGAGACCTCCGACGGCAAGTACATGGCCGTCGGATCCATCGAACCGCAGTTCTACGCACTGCTGCTCGAGGGCCTCGAACTCGATCCCGCGACGCTCCCCCATCAGATGGACACGTCCAAGTGGGACGACATGAAGAAGCTCTTCACCGAAAAGTTCCTGTCCAAGACTCGCGACGAGTGGGCCAAGATCTTCCTCGGCACCGACGCCTGCGTCTCGCCGGTCCTCACGTTCGCCGAGGCTCCGTCCAACGAACACATCGCGGCACGCGGTTCGCTCATCGAACTCGACGGCGTCACCCAGCATGCTCCGGCGCCGCGCTTCTCGCGTACGCCCACCGCGACGCCCGCCGCCCCGGCACGTGAGGCGACGGATATCGACACGGTCTGGACCTAGGGCCTTCGGCCCCGTGCGTGGTCAAGGAGCCTCGGGACTCTCTAACCGCGCACGGGGGCGTCAGCCCAACCTGTAGAACCTGAACATTTCGTGCTCGATCGGCAGCACGTCCACTCTCTCGAAACCTGCTGCTTTGGCATAACTTTCGAGTGTCGAGTGCCTCATCACCGTCCCGGTGGCAATGCTCCCCGGATGCGAAAGACTGTCCGGTAAGCAGCAGGTCAGCGAAAATCCGTACAGCAATTGCTCGATCGGACCCGCCTCGGGATCGAAGGCATCTGCCGTTCGTTCGTCCATCACGATCACCGGGGCGCCGGGCTGGGCAATCGCCCGAGCCGTGGACAGAAATCCCACCGGATCCGGAACGTCGTGAAGGCACTCGAAAGCAAACACGGCGTCGTAGGTCCCGGCATCGGCTCGACCCGTCTCCGGGGCTTGGCCGGCCACGTCGACCAACGAGAAATGAACGCGGTCGTCCACCCCGCGATCGTGGGCGTTTCGGCGGGCAGCATTCACCGAGGCTGCGTCGACGTCGAAGCCGTGCACCTCGATATTCGGGTACCCGAGGGCGAGCGCGATCGACGACCAGCCCTCCCCCATCCCGAGATCAGCGACCTGCCCGCCGCCGAGAAGAATGGCGTGCAGATCGGTGACTACCGGCAGAAACTGCTGACAGAGCTGCTGGAGATACATCGGCCGGTTCAGCAGCGCCTGGCCCTCGCGAGCGTCCGGGCCCATCGATTCCCACGTGACTCCCCCGCCGTGACGATAAGCGTCCAGCAGGCGGGGCATCGACGACGTCGTCGCGACGAACAGCCTCGCCAACGGGGCCAGGAAAAGCAGGTTCTCGTCGTCGACCAGTACATCGGCGTGGGCCTGCGGCAGGCTGTACCGCCGATCGGCATCCGAATTGACGTCCACATAACCAGCCACGGCCTGCTGCTCGAGCCACTCCCGCGCATACCTTTCGACGGTCCCCGTCCGGTCCGCGAGTTCCGTGGACGTGAGCGGGCCGTGATCGCTCAGCGCGCGGTACCAGCCCAACCGGTCGCCCAGATACACAGCCTGCAACTCCGACGCCCCGAGCGTGGCCGCGAACAATCGTTCTGCGAGCGCTTCCGCCGCACTGGTTCCCGCTGCGCCTGTACCGTCTACCGCCGTCATGCCCGACCTCCTGGTTCACACCGCTTTCAGGGTGTGTACCCAGTTCTCAGACGACGACCATTCGTTGGTCTGCCGTGTCGCGATCCGTCGCGAGAGTGTCGTACGCAGCGGCGATGGACGCAACGCCGCGAATGAGGTCCTCGGGAGAACGTGCGTACGGCACGCGAATGAATCGTTCGAACGCACCTTCGACGCCGAAACGGGGGCCGGCGGCCAGGAGTACACCGAAGTTGGGTGCCACGGCAGCCAACGCCGTCGAGACGGGCGCGGACATTCGCATCCAGACCGACATTCCGCCGGAGCCGATGGTGGGACGCCAGTCGGGCAGATGCTCTGCCACTGCACCGAGAAGCACCGCACGCTGTTCTCGCAGAACTTCGCGACGCTGTTCGAGCAACGAGCGGTCGTCGGCGAGCAAGTAGGCGGCTGCCAATTGATCCATGACGGGAGTACCGAGGTCGACCGCGGCACGCGCCCCCACCAACTGGGTGATGAGCGCGGCATCGGCGCGAATCCAACCGACACGTAGCCCGCCCCACAGGGACTTCGCCGTCGAACCGAGCGTCACCACTTCGGTTTTCGCCGCGCCTCGCCCATGTGACGCGACCGGTGCCGGCGGTGGTGCGTCGAGCCACAGGTCTACCATCGTCTCGTCGACGACCAGAGTCATTCGCGTTTCGTGCGCAATCTTCGCAAGCTCTGCGCGACCGGAAGAGTCCATGCAGAGGCCGGTCGGGTTGTGAAAGTCGGGGATCAGGTAGGCCATTCTCGCAGCGGTTTGCCTTGCTGCACTTCGAATCCCGTCGAGATCCCAGGCTCCGGCCGCCGCGAACTCCGGCCGGACCGGAACCGGCACGGGCCGAGCGCCGTTTCGCCGAATCGCTTCCAGCGCATTGGGATACGTCGGGTGATCGACCAGCACCCGCTCGCCTGGTGAGGTGAGCACCGACAGCAACAACCGAAGCGCGTGCTGCGCACCCGAGGTCACCATGATCTGTTCGGCAGTGGTGGGCAAGCCCCGCGCCGTGTAGCGCTGCGCGATCACGTCACGCAAGTCGGCAATCCCGACCGGTTCCATCCCGTGCGTGGGCAGGAAGTTCGGAAGTTCCTGCAGCGCAGACGCATACGCAAGTTCGACCTGGGCGGCGGGAGCTGCCATCGCTGCGTAACTGAGATCGACGACGGGTCCACTCGGCCCCGGTTGGTGGGAGCGGAACATCAACCCGTTCGGCCGCGCGCCGGCGGGCAACGCCACGGTGCTTCGTGAACCCTGCCGGCTGATCAGATACCCCTCGTCTCGTAGCACCGAGTACGAGGACGTGATCGTGGTTCGACTGAGTTCGAGCACCGTCGCAAGTTCACGCTCACTCGGCAGTGCGACCCCCAGCGGAACGCGACCGTCGTGCACGAGCAGGCGGATACCGTCGGCAAGCGCACGGTACGCGGGCCTGCGTCCGGACTCTTCCTGCCAGGACCCCAGATCGCGCGCGAGCGAACGGGCACCGAGAACTCGAGTCATCATGCAGTCCAGTATCGCCAACTTGGCTATGTAACTCAATGCCAGTCGAGTTGATCATATGTCCATGACTACCTTCGCGACCCTGATCGGCATCGGACTCTTCGTGGCCCTCGTCTACTTCTTCGCACCCGCCGAAGGTGAAGGTACCTACATTCGCGTGGAGCAGTTTCGCCTGGCAGCACCCCTCGGCGGCATCTTCCACGACGCAACTCCGGACCGCGAGAACAACTCTGTCAGACCTCCATGCGATTGTGATCAGGGGGAAGAATTCACTGATCTCAGTCCAGTTGCGTAAAACTGGACTCTTTTCGCACTCAGAAAGTCTCCAGAGAGGTTTCCATGCCGGCTTCCAAAAAGATTCTCTACGTCGATCTCGACAACACCCTCGTCAACTTCCAGTCGGGCATCGATCGCCTGACCGACGGCGTCCGGGAGAAGTACAAGAACGACCTCGACGAAGCGCCACACATCTTCTCTCGCATGGACCCACTCGACGGTGCCATCGACGCCTACCACGAACTGGCGCAGCAGTTCGACACCTACATCCTCTCGACAGCGCCGTGGAAGAACCCCACAGCCTGGCACGACAAGGTGCTGTGGGTCCAAGAGCACCTCGGAATGGAGGAAGGCAGCGTCGCGTACAAACGTCTGATCCTCTCGCACCACAAGCACCTCAACCGAGGCGACTACCTCGTCGACGACCGCGGAGCAAACGGCGCAGATCGATTCGAGGGCGACTGGATCAAGTTCGGCAGCACCGAGTTTCCCGACTGGAAGACCGTCACCGCACACTTGTCGAAGCTGGCTTGAACACGAAATCCCCGTCCCTGCAGACAGGAACGGGGATTTCGAGGAATCGAATCAGCGGACGATCTCGCGCCGGACGATCGTCTCGTCGCGGCCGGGGCCGACGCCGATGCAGGAGATGAATGCACCCGAAAGCTCTTCGAGCCGAAGCACGTAGTTCTGCGCATTCTGCGGCAGTTCCTCGAAGGTGCGAGCCTCCGAGATGTCTTCCCACCAGCCGGGCATCTCTTCGTAGATGGGCTTGGCGTGGTGAATGTCGCTCTGCGACATCGGCATTTCGTCGTGGCGGACACCGTCGACCTCGTACGCGACACAGATCGGTACCGTGTCGAGGCTGCTCAGCACGTCCAGCTTGGTGAGGAAGTAGTCGGTGATGCCGTTGACGCGCGTCGCGTAACGCGCGATTACAGCGTCGAACCATCCCGTACGACGAGCGCGTCCGGTGGTGACACCGACCTCGCCGCCCTGCTTCGCCAGGTATGCGCCGTGATCGTCGAACAGCTCCGTCGGGAACGGACCGGAACCGACACGCGTCGTGTACGCCTTCAGGATGCCGAGCACCGTGGTGATCTTGGTGGGACCGATTCCCGAACCGACCGCCGCACCACCCGAGGTGGGGTTGGACGAGGTCACGTACGGGTACGTACCGTGGTCGACGTCCAACAGAGTGCCCTGCGAACCTTCGAGCAGAACGGTCTCGCCGCGCTCGAGGGCGAGGTTGAGCTCCAGACGCGTGTCCGAGATGCGGTGCTTGAAACCCTCGGCCTGCGTGAGGACCTCGTCGACGACCTGCTGCGGGTCGAGTGCCTTGCGGTTGTAGATCTTGACCAGCACCTGGTTCTTGAATTCGAGTGCTGCTTCGACCTTCTGGGTCAGGATCTTCTCGTCCAGGACGTCCGCAGCGCGGACACCGACACGGGCGATCTTGTCCTGGTAGCACGGGCCGATACCGCGGCCGGTCGTGCCGATCTTCTTCGCTCCCAGGAAGCGTTCGGTGACCTTGTCGATGGCCACGTGGTACGGCATGATCAGGTGCGCATCAGCGGAAAGCAGCAGGCGGGACGTGTCCACGCCGCGCTCTTCCAAGCCTGCCAATTCGGTCAACAACACTCCCGGGTCGACGACGACACCGTTACCGATGACGTTGTTGACGGCGGGGGTGAGGATTCCGGAAGGGATGAGGTGCAGTGCGAACTTGTCACCGTTCGGCAGAACCACGGTGTGTCCGGCGTTGTTACCGCCCTGGTATCGCACGACCCACTGAAGCTGCTCGCCCAGTAGATCTGTAGCTTTGCCCTTACCTTCGTCGCCCCACTGGGCGCCGATCAGGACGATTGCCGGCATGACGTTGTCTCCTACGGTCGACGTGCAGCAGTTGTCCCGCCGCATTGGTACTGCCTGGCTTCCGCGCACATGATGCAGCGCCGAACTGTTGCAGTGACCGAAGGAGCAGTCTAGCCCAGAGCACCAGACCAGACCTGACGGTCCAGAATTTGGCGGTGTGACCATCACGATTACGAGTCGACACGGAGACTCGCACTAAGATCGTCGGCAGTGATTCGGACGGCCATTTCGGGGAAGGGTGGCGAGGTCCCACTACCCGAGAAGAAGTCTTGATCGAGCTAGGAGTGGCTTTGACCCCTGTGGTGCTCAAATGTGGCGATTCGCCGGTTCCACTCCCCCTGGGTGAACTCACGTCGTT
This sequence comes from Rhodococcus sp. IEGM 1306, assembly GCF_036541985.1. NCBI lineage: Bacteria > Bacillati > Actinomycetota > Actinomycetes > Mycobacteriales > Nocardiaceae > Rhodococcus > Rhodococcus sp. IEGM 1306. The sequence continues at coordinate 177,274 of NZ_JAZHFF010000004.1, read as the reverse complement.
CACTGTCCCTGAACTTCCGGAGAAGCAGGACTTCGACGAGGCCCTGTCTCAACTGCAGGTCGTCACCGAACCGCGCTTGATCGTCGTCGGTAACGACGGCGCGTTTGCCGCGGCTTTGACACGGTTGATGCGACTGGAGCGACTCAACGTCGAACTCGCCTACGTCACCGAGAACAGGTCCGACGCAACCGACGCGTACAAACTCGCAACGGGTGCGCGAGCTGCGCGCACGGCGTTGAGAGGCACAGTCCACACCGTGCCGCTCATCCGCGACGACGCTGGAATCGCGCTGGTAGGTGCGGCAACTGTCACGGGTCCGGCCGATGCCGCCGAATTGATCGGCGAGGCCTACGTCGACGACAACAAACTGTTCTCCGGCACGGTCCCCGGCATCCGGATAGTGCCGAGTCCCAAGCTCCCCGGCATCAAGGCATCTGTGGATCGCAAGAGTCGCTGGGGCGGGCGACGCTGGCTGGAAGGCCGAGCCATTCAGCTGGGCTCGCCCGCGGCTCGTCTGGTTCGCGACGGGGTGGCCAACCCACGCGATCTCAAGCGTTCGACCTTCTACCGGCATGACAAAACTTGGTTGTTGGTCAGGTGAGAACCGGAGCAGCACGGTCGGCGGTTCGGCCGAGCCCTGTCTTCCTCGGCGTAGTTGCGATCACTGTCATCGCCGGAGTGGTCGCCTGGAACTCGACGTGGGGCTCCATCGCGGGCCGAGCGGGTGTTTTCGTTCTCGTGGTTGCAGGCTGGGTGGTCACGCTGTGCTTGCACGAGTTCGCCCATGCGTATCTGGCGTGGCGTCATGGAGACACCGACGTCGAGGCTCGTGGCTACCTGACGCTCAACCCGCTCAAGTACAGCCATCCGATGCTCTCGATCGGTCTGCCGGTGCTGTTCATCGCATTGGGCGGCATCGGGCTTCCCGGCGGCGCCGTGTACCTGCGCACCGGGATGTTCCCGCCCAAGGTGCAGGCCCGAATATCGCTCGCCGGTCCGTTCACGAACGCCGTCGCCGCCGTGATCCTCCTCGTCGTCATACGTACGTACGGCTCATCGGCCGAGCATCTGACGTTCTGGGCCGGCCTCAGTGTCCTGGCCTTCTTGCAGGTCATGGCAACAGTTTTGAACCTGCTACCAGTCCCCGGTCTGGACGGTTACAACGCATTGGAGCCCTACCTCGCACCCAACACACGGCACCAACTCGACCAGTTCAAGCCGTACGGACTGCTCCTGCTGGTTGCGCTCCTGTTCGTCCCACAGATCAATGTCGTCTTCTTCGACGCGATCTACTGGATCTTCGAATTGAGCGGTGTGTCCGACTACTACGCCATGCTCGGTAACGCCCTCATGCGTTTTTGGACGTGATCGAGTGCGCTGGAGGAGACTCGTGAGAGTCTGACATTTCAGACATTCATTCTTCTTCAGGGGAGCATCGATGATTGCGACGTCATTTCAGTCCGGCGGAGTGGAGTACACCCTCACGCGGGCCGAGATTCGACACGTGGAGGCACTGATCGACTTGCTCGCCGACGACCCGATCGGCAGCACCCGGGAGACGACCAACCCCGAAGCCCGAACGATCTACGAGGACGCGTTCAAGCGAATCGACGAGGATCCGGCTCAACTTCTCGTCACCGTTCTGGTCGGCGACGCGGTAATCGGCACAATGCAATTGACCTTCATTCCGGGTATGAGCCGGATGGGTGCCACGCGACTGCAGATCGAAGCTGTTCGCGTCCACGAGGACTACCGAAGTAAAGGCATCGGCAGTTCGATGATCCGATGGGCCTGCGAAGAAGGTGCCCGGCGCGGCGCGTTCCTGGCGCAGCTCACCTCGGATCAAACTCGCAAGGAAGCTCACGACTTCTACGAGCGTCTCGGATTTGTCGCCTCCCATGTCGGGTTCAAGAAGTCACTGAGCTGACGCCCGGCCGCAAAGACTCCCAAACGCAGGCCCGAGCACCGGGGCACGACTGTGCCCCGTGCTCGCGTCTCGAGTTGTTTCACTTCAGGCTGCTGTCGGTGGACTGTTCCCGCCGATCGGCTGCTGATACGGGTCGATCGACATCGGCGGATAGAACACCGACTTCCGATCCGGGCCGATCTCCACCCGCCACTGCGTGTGGTGCATCGTCCGATGATGATGACCGCACAACAAGATCAGATTGTCGAGATCCGTTGGGCCACCATCATTCCAATGAACAATATGGTGAGCATCGCACCACCCCGACGGTGTCCCGCATCCCGGGAACGCGCACCCGCCATCCCGGACGGCCAATGCTCGCCTTTGCGGCACCGTCGCCGTTCTGGCTTCCTTGCCGCAGTCGAGCGGAACACCATTCTCGTCCAGGAGGATCCGGGTGACGGTGCAGTCGCAGGCCAGCATCCGGGCGGTGTCGATGCTGATCGGGCCCACCCAATCCGTCCACGCGAACCCGAGTTCCTCGGTGGACGGCAGGAGATCTTTCAAGGCTTTGAGGTCGGTCATGTCTTTGGCGCTGGCGGTGACCGTGATGTGCGGTTTCACCCCACCTTCGATCGGACCCAAGCCCGCCCGCTCATACCGCCGCAGTAGTTCGCAAAACCCGTCCGCGCGGCGTAAAGCAGGCCTGCGGGTGTCCTTGACACCGTCCTTCTCCGGTATCGGAGCCGACAGGCTCGAGAGCAGCGTGATCAACCGCGCCCCGTTCACCGCATCCAAATCACCCTTGACTGTGACCCGCCCGTACAGGCCTTTCGAAGCGTAGAACTCGTTACGCTCCGAATCCTCGCCGACCGGGACCCCGTCCTCACGTGTGCCGTACTGCTTCTCGATCCGCCGGATCGCCGCACGCACCGCATCACAATCCGCGATGTTCTTCGACGCCAACGACAGCAAAATCCCCCGGGCCTTGTCGACATCGGCCAGGGTCATGTTCTTGGGCGGATGCTGACAAAACGACGCCACCTGACGGGCTTTCAACGCATCCACATCACCGCGGTGAAACGCATCGCCCACCACGGGTTCGAGCATCAACAATCGCGCCAACCCGACCAGCAGGCTGCACTCGCCGATCTCCAGATTCGTCGACCCGTGCAACCACTGCGCGATCGCCCGAAAACCCTTCCCGCCGAGAACCTCCCGGGAAAACATCTCCACGATCAGCAACACCATCCGCGACTGCAACTCGTGTCGGGCGCGCACCAGATCGAGAACCTCACTCTTGAGGTCCTCGCCATCCAGCTGCCACGCTTCCCGACTGTCCATGCCCAAAGTTTAATCGAACATATTTTCGATAACCAGAGCCAAACCGGACAACTTCAAGAAGACCTACACTCGAGAGCTGTTGAGATGCATCGCTATTCGCGCAACCGCCGACGCGATTCGTTGACAGAGACTCGCAACTCCCCCAAAGGCACTTCACGACCCGACTCACTGCGCACCTCGACGCGAACGCGCTCACCAGTAGCGTCGTCAGCCACCTCCAACGGTCCACCTTTTCCGCCGTGCAGATACTTGTCACCCCACTGCATCAGCGCGAGAACCGCCGGCAGCAGGTCACGGCCCTTCTCGGTGAGCACATACTCGTGCCGCGTCCGCTTTCCAGGCTCCTTGTACGGCACACGCTCGAACAGTCCCGCCTCGGTGAGTTCTTTCAGCCTCGCCGACGCAACCGCCTCGGTGATGCCGACTCGCGACGCGAAGTCATCGAAACGCGTTGTGCCGTAATAGGCCTCTCGCAGAATGAGCATCGCGGATCGAGTGCCGACCACTTCCATGGCCCGCCCGATCGAACAGTGCGTGGCCCGCCAGGCGTCGCGATCTTCGAGCACTCCGGTCAGTCGTACAGCGTCCATGCAATTCACCATACCCCCTGGCTTGCCATAACCATAGCCAGAGTCTAGATTGCTGACTATGGAACTTCATAGCCAGCCGGTGCGGACCGGACCCCTCCTCGCGATACTGTCGGGGGCGCCGTTCGTCGCCAGCCTCGACCTCTTTGTGGTCAACGTGGCCTTCGGCGACATCGCCAAGAGCTACCCGGGTCACTCGCTCGGCGAGTTCAGTTGGATCCTCAACAGCTACGCGATCGTCTACGCCGCGCTGTTGATCCCCCTCGGACGCTGGGCGGACAGGATCGGACACAAACGCGCCTTCATCGCCGGTCTCGCACTGTTCACCCTCGCCAGCGCCGCCTGCGCTTTCAGCCCCTCATTGTGGGCGCTGGTGGCTTTCCGCATCGTCCAGGCGGTCGGCGCCGCGGCGCTCACCCCGGCCAGCCTCGGCCTCCTGATCAGTGCCCTCCCGGCTGCGAAACGTCAATCCGGCGTGCGCATCTGGGCGGCGGCCGGTGCGGCTGCCGCGGCATTCGGTCCCGTCGTGGGCGGCATTCTCGTCGAGGCGTCGTGGCGCTGGGTCTTCCTGATCAACGTTCCGGTGGGGATCGTGTTGCTCTACTTGGCAGTCCGACTCGTACCGGACACGACCCACAAGGACCCAGATGCCGGGATCGACATCGTCGGCGCTGCCCTGCTCACAGTCGGAGTCGGCTCCCTCGCGCTGGCACTCGTACAAGGACCTGACTGGGGGTGGACCGACAGTCGCGTTCTGATCGCCTTCGCCGTGGCCGCCGTGACACTACTCTCGTTCTGGTGGAGCAACTCTCGTCACCGAACTCCGTTGATTGCTCCGGATCTTCTGAAGATCCGCTCGTTTGCCTGGTCCAACGTCACCGCCATTCTGTTCAGCGCAGCGTTCGCCGCCGGCCTGCTCTCGAACATCCTCTGGCTGCAAGAAGTTTGGGGATACTCGGCATTGCGTACCGGCTTCGCCGTCTCACCGGGTCCGCTTCTGGTTCCGCTGTTCGCCATCGCCGGTGGATCGCTTTCGCGCAAGTACTCGGCCGGCCGCGCCGCCGCACTCGGCAGCCTTCTGTGGGCCGTCGGAACGGTATTGGTCCTCGTCTCGGTCGATACGACGCCCAACTACGCGACCGGACTTCTACCAGGCTGGATCATCGCCGGGATCGGTGTCGGTCTTGCCCTGCCGACCATTCTGTCGCAGGCCACGGCGGATCTGGCACCGGCTCGATCGGCCACCGGTAGTGCAATCGTCAGCATGAGCCGACAGATCGGAACCGTTCTCGGCGTGAGCGTTCTGATCGCGGTTCTCGGTTCTGCTGTCGACTACGACACCTTCCGCCAGGCCTGGTGGGTGATCTTCGCCGTCGCGCTCGCGTCTGCTCTGGCATCGCTGGGAATGACACCTGCGACCACACCCACCCCAGTTGTCCCTGCTGAATCCGCCGTCCCTGAAAGGAATTTGTCATGAGAGACGCAGTTATCGTCGAAGCCGTTCGCACTCCGATCGGCAAGGGAAAGGCGAACGGCGCCCTGCACGGCATCAACGCCGTCGACCTCCTCGCCCACAGCCTCACAGCGGTAGTCGAACGCACCGGAATCGATGCAGCACTGATCGACGACGTCATCGGAGGTGCGGTAAGCCAAGTCGGCGAACAGAGCCAGAATGTCACTCGCACTGCCCTTCTCGCCGCCGGCTACCCCGAGTCGGTACCGGGAACCACCGTCGACCGCCAGTGTGGAAGTAGCCAACAAGCAGTTCATTTTGCCGCTCAGGGCGTTATTGCCGGTGCATACGACATCGTTGTCGCGGCCGGAGTCGAGTCCATGAGCCGAGTGCCGATGGGTTCGAGCAGCATCGGGCGCGAATCGCTCGGCGTGGGTTTCGAAGAGCGCTATCCGGACGGTCTGGTACCGCAGGGCATCAGCGCCGAATTGATCGCCGCCAAGTGGGGACTGAGCCGCACCCAACTCGACGAGTTCTCGGCGTCGAGTCATCGGAAAGCCGCGCTGGCAACCGAAAGTGGGTACTTCACCAAGGAACTCGCAACTCTCCCGCAGCTGTCGGTCGACGAGGCCATCCGCCCCGGCACCACCGTCGAGACCCTTGCCGGCCTACGGACCGCCTTCGAATCCGACTACTACGCAGAGCGATTCCCACAGATCGACTGGTCCATCACCGCAGGCAACAGCAGCCCCCTTTCGGACGGCAGTTCGGCGGTGATGATCACGACCAGTGAAATCGCCGCGAAACTCGGACTCACCCCGAAGGCCCGGTTGCACAGTTTCGCGGTCGCGGGCGACGATCCGCTGTACATGCTCACCGCGGTCATCCCCGCTACGCAGAAGGTCCTGGCCCGTGCGGGTTTGACGGTCTCGGACATCGATCTGTTCGAGGTCAACGAAGCCTTTGCCCCAGTGGTCCTCTCGTGGGCAGCAGATACCGGCGTCGACCTGTCCAAGGTGAACGTCCACGGCGGTGCCATCGCGCTCGGCCACCCACTAGGCGGCAGTGGAACGCGGATCATGACCACCCTGGTCAACGCCATGGAACAGCGCGGCGCGCGCTACGGACTCCAGACCATGTGCGAGGCAGGTGGGTTGGCCAACGCGACCATCCTGGAACGCTTGGGCTGAGCACTCTCCCCGATGGACGGCATTCCGACATCAGTGACCGAGTGCCGTCCATTCGGGGTCCGGCTTGCGCGCAACGACCCGGAACACGATTCCACCCCGTCCGGTGCGCTGCACCTCGTCGATCAGGAAACCGGCGTTTTCGAGGTATCCAATCGGTTCGCGGGTGAGATGATCGGCACCGAACCGAACAAAAAGCGGTTCGACAACCTTCATCAAAGTACGAGCCACAATGTTCTTGCTCGGTCCGTGCTCGGCGAGAACGAATCGACCGCCAGGCACCAGGACTCGAAACGCTTCGCTCGCAACTCGGTCCGGATCGGGGATCGTACAAAAGGCGTAGGTGGAGACCAATGTGTCCACGCACTCGTCGGGAACATCGAGTGCTTGCACGTCTCCGAGTCGTAGGTCGACTTCGGTCTTCACTCCCTCGGAGACCTTGAGCCTGGCCTGATCGAGCATCGCAGTCGAGATGTCCACGCCGATGACGTAATCGACGTCGTCCCCGTAGAGCGGCAGGTTCAGTCCGGTACCCACGGCGATCTCGACCACGCGGCCATGCGCCTGATCCACAGCCCATTTCCGGGCGTCACCGAGCACAAAGCGTTCGAAGCGCCCGATCTGTCGGTCGTAGTGCGCCGCCATTGCGTCGAAAGTCTTGGCGACCTGTGCAGTGTCTGGTTCACGCATAGTGCCCCGTTTCGATCGATCTTCTGTGCAGTCTTACACGCGAGCACCGGGTCGGGAAGACCTTTCGTGACGAAGGGCAACCGGCCGAGCGAGGTCGTCCGTGACGGATGCCCCCGGTATCGTTCCAGGTGACCTGACCTCACCTACGACGATCATGGATAGAGACCTCGTGCGATCAAGTAACTGCGTCACCGGTTCGGTCCGGCCACCTTTTCTCACTGATTCCACTGGAGGTCTGTGATGGCCGGCGGACTGTTCGCTCTGCTCGACGACGTCGCGGCCCTGGCTCGCATGGCCGCTGCCTCGATCGACGACGTTGCTGCCGCAACCGGTAAGGCGACGGCCAAAGCTGCAGGTGTCGTGATCGACGACGCAGCCGTCACACCGCAGTACGTCCGTGGACTCGCGGCCGAGCGCGAACTACCGATCATCAAGCGCATCGCCATCGGATCGCTGCGCAACAAGCTGCTGATCATCCTCCCGATCGCTCTGCTGCTCAGTCAGTTCCTTCCCTGGCTCCTGACGCCGCTGTTGATGGTCGGTGGCTGCTACCTCAGCTATGAAGCAGTGCACAAGATCTGGGGTGCGATATTCGGCCACGGTGATCACCACGAAACGGCCGACGAGCACCCTCGCGACGAAGAGGCAGTGGTTTCGGGTGCCGTCCGCACCGACCTGATCCTGTCCGCCGAGATCATGGTGATCGCACTCAACACCATCGCAGGCGAAGGCTTCTGGAGCCGGTTGGTGATCCTTGCCGTCGTGGCGGTTGTCATCACCGTGGTCGTCTACGGCGTCGTCGGACTGATCGTGAAGATGGACGACATCGGCTTGAGAATCGCCGAGACGTCGTCGGGCTTCACCCACAAGGTCGGCCGTGGACTGGTTCGCGGTATGCCTCACGTGATGTCGGTGCTCTCGGTGGTGGGTACTGCCGCGATGCTGTGGGTCGGTGGCCACATCCTGTTGGTCGGCATCGACGAACTGGGCTTCCACCCGCTGTACGACGCCGTTCATCACGGGGAAGAAGCAGTCAGTGACATCGCCGGAGTCGGTGGCGTACTGGCGTGGATCGTCAACACCCTTGCCTCGGCAGCGCTGGGTCTGGTGGTTGGCGCCATCATCGTCGCAGCTCAACTGGGTATCACCCGCCTGTTCGCAAAGCGTTCTGCGACGGCCTGATCGCCTACCTGTGGCGGAGCACCATCTGCTCCGCCACAGTTCGCATCCCTTCACGCAACGACGAGGGTGCGAGCACCTCGACGTCGGCTCCCAGCCCGATCAACTGTGAGAGCGCGACGGCTTCGCTCTCGAGTTTCAGCCCGGCGCCCACCCATCCGTCGTCGTCCTCGGGTCCCACTTCGACAGCAGCCGCAAGCTCGCCCACCACATCGGGGAGCCGGCGCCTGCCCTCTGGCGACAACCGCACCTGGCAGCCGAAACGAAGCAGCGACCGGTCGAACTCGGCCATCGACGCAGCCCACCACGACGGCAGATCGAAATCCACCGGCCGGGTGAACGAATCATCTTCTACCACCGTATTTTTGATGCGGCCGACTCGAAACGACAGCGTTCGACCGTTCATCCCCGCCACCAGATACCAAACGCCGGCTTTGATGACCAGCCCCAGCGGTTCGACCGTCCGCTCCCGATCGCGGTAGACGAAGCGCAGTCGACGCGAGACCAGCACAGCGGATGTGACGATCGGAAGCGCAGAGATGTCGTCGACGCCGCCGAACCAGCCCGGGACGTCCACCAGGATTCGGTCCTGCCACAAGCGCGCACTCTCGCGCAGCGGACCGGGCAGGGTGCGGAGTAGTTTGGCCCCTGCCGAACCGACGGCGTCGGATCGCCCGAGGTCCGCAGCGATGGACGGTACGCCCAACAGCATGAGTGCCGACGTCTCGTCGTCCGTCATGCCGGACAGCTTGGACTGCCAACCGTCGAGCAGATGGATGCCGCCGCCGGGACCGCTCTCGGTCCAGATCGGCACGCCGGCAGCCGACAACGAGGCCACGTCGCGGTAGATCGTCCGCACCGATACACCGAACTCGTCGGCCAATTGAACTGCGACGACGCCAGGGCTGCCCTGCAAACGCAACATGAGTTGGAGCAGTCGCGCAGATCTCATGGTGCGAACATTACCGAGAATCACTGACAGAAGTTGTCAGGAATAGGGGTGCACAATGACCGTCATGGTCACCTGGAAGCAATTCTCCGAAGAAGTTCCCACCCTTGCCGACGCGGTTCAAGCGCGGTTCACAGCCCACAAGCATCACGTCCTCGCAACGCTGCGCAAGGACGGTTCACCGCGGGTCAGCGGCACCGAAGTCGAAATCCTCGACGGACGGTTGGTGCTCGGTTCGATGTTCGGCGCTCTCAAGGCGAAGGACCTCGTCCGTGACGGGCGCTACGCCCTCCACAGCAATCCCGGCGAGCACACGATGGAAGGCGGCGATGCGAAGATCGCCGGAATTGCACGCGAGGTGACCGGCGACGAGTTCGAAGCCGTTCTGGAAAGCTACACCTACGAGGTTCCGAAACCCCTGCACCTCTTTGTCCTCGATATCGACGAGGTGGTGCACACGACCGTCGACGGGGAACACATGTACGTCGACCTCTGGAAGCCGGGCAAGGAGATCACCCGCTTCACCAAGTGACGTTCTTCTCGCAATGCTCGCCGTTGGCACACGATTCCACCTGGACAGTGGCGTGGGAAAGACCGTGACTCTCGAGGACGGTGCGCGCGGATTCCAGAACGTTCGACGAATTCGCGTCACTGGTCAGGTGGACCGTCGCGACATCCATCCCGGTGGTGAGCGTCCAGACGTGCAGGTCGTGGACACCCATCACGCTCGGCAGTGCGGCCAGGTCGGCCTCGACAGCTTCGACGTCGACGTCGGCAGGCGACGCCTGCGTCAGAATGCGCAGCGATGCTGCAGCCAGTTTGATCGCACGCGGCACCACCCACAGCGAGATGAGAACACCGACGACGACGTCCGCCCACGTCCAGTTGAACACCAGGACAAGGCCACCGGCGATCAGAACGCCGACGCTACCGACCGCGTCGGCAAGCACTTCGAGGTACGCGCCACGCACCGCGAGGCTGTCCTTGGAATCGCCGCGCAGCATCAGCATCACGACGATGTTCGCGGCCAGACCGGCGGCAGCAGTGATGATCAGGGCGCCGCCGGGAATCTCGGGTTCGTTTCCAATCCGGCCGATTGCCTCGTAGAAGACCCAGGCCGCAACGGCCAGCAGCATCACCGCGTTGGCCATGGCGGTCAACACCTCGGCGCGGTGCCAACCGAAAGTCCTGGCAGCGGTGGTGCTGCCCTTCTTCGCGAGCAACAACGCTGTCAGTCCCATGGCCATACCCACCACGTCGGTGAGCATGTGACCGGCGTCGGCGAGCAGAGCCAACGAGTTGATCAGGATGCCGACCGTGGCTTCGAGCACGAGGAATGCAACGAGAATCGCAAGCGCGATCGCCATTTTCCTGATGCGTTGCGGTGACGGTCCTACGCCGACCGAATCTGCTGCCGAGTGGCCATGTGAATGACCGTGCCCTGCTCCCATTTGTCCTGTTCCCTCCCAAGTCCTTCTCAGAGCATATGCATACATTCGCATACATACAATGAGTTGCTCAGTGAACGGGAACCGGCAGAGGTCAGTGATCCGGCTCGTACGCGGGATGAGGCACAGTGGGCGGCAGGGTGGCGATCGACGAGATGCGCTTCATGCCTGCTACCTGCAAGAGGTCGACGACCAGCGAGCGAATCTGGGCGAACACCACGGTCGAGGACAGTCCTGCGTTCTCGACTATCGCCGGTTTCAGCTCCTTTGCGACCGAGCGCAGGACGCGCGCTGCTTCGGCCTGATCAGGCTGCTCCCCCGGCTCCGCCAGGATCATCTCTTTCAGAACTTCGACGGCTTTCGACAAGCGCTCCACCTGAGCTACCAGACGCGGATCGAGGATCTCGTCGTCCCTGACCAACGTCAGCGAACGACGCGCGAGCACTCGAATGTTGCGCATCGCGTTGTCGATGGGATCGGCTGTCGCCATGAGCCTTTCGAGGCGCGGTCGACTGTTCCAGTACAGCGGGGAGATTCGGCTGATCTCGCGCCCGCCGAGAAGGTTGCTGCGCAATCCGTCGATGGCAGCTTGAGTTGCGCGCGCCTTCTGCAGCGCCTTCACGATCGGGTCAGGGTCGTTCGCAACAAGCCCGTCTGCCACCAATTGCAGTACCTCGGAAGCGGTTCCGAGGATCGATGCAGCATCCTTGCGTGCGCGTCGTACCGGGTGGGTGGGGATGATCGCGACCACAGCGATGCCCACCAGGCCACCGACCAGGGCATCGATCATGCGATCGGGTCCGCCACTGCCGCCCGGCGGGATCAGCGTCGCCACCAGCACCGCCGAGTTTCCCGCCTGCATGGAGAAAATCGGTCCGCTGTTCAGAAGCACCGCCACGGACATCGCCAGAACAACGACCAAACTGATCTGCCAGGGCCCGCTCCCGATGCCGGAGATGATCAGGTCACCGATTCCGATACCGACCGTGACTCCCGCAACCAACTCGAACGAGCGTCGGAGTCGGGCGCCCAACGACAGACCGAGCGAGACCACGGCGGCAATCGGCGCGAAGAACGGCGCATGGTGCCCGATCACCGTGGTGGCAACCCACCACGCCAATCCGGCCGCCAAGGCACATTGAATGATCGGTAGCGCCGACGTCTGAAGCCGACGCACCGATTTGCGAGCCCGGTCCTTGATACCGGCCCGGCTCGGACGGAAACTGCTAACCGAGGCCAAGCGCTTCGGCGGCGTTGGGATCGCAGTCTTCGAGCAGATCGAGGCAACGCGCGTACTCGTCGGCTTCACCGATCGTCTTCGCGGCCTTGGCCAGGACGGCGACGCAACGCAGGAAGCCACGGTTCGGTTCATGGCTGTACGGCACGGGACCGAAACCCTTCCAACCGTTTCGACGCAGTTGGTCCAGTCCGCGGTGGTAACCGGTACGCGCGTAGGCGTAGGCCGTGATGGTTTCGCCCTTGTCCAGGGCAGCCTCGGCGAGGTAGGCCCACGCGATGGAGGCAGTGGGATGGTCGGCCGCGACCTGGGCCGGGTCAGCGTGGTTGAGCAGTGCCGATTCCGCTTCGTCGTCGCCGGGAAGCAGGGTGGGCTTGGGTCCGAGCAGGTCACCGAATTGGGTCATGCGCTCATTGTGCCCGCTACGCCTTTCTGCCACAGGACCGCCTCGCCGACGGTCGGAGTTATGCAGGCTACATACCGGTCGTTACCCTGACATGGTCATTGCTGCATAAGACCGAAGGGTTACCCGTGCCGGACTCGAAAGACGACAACTCGACAAAGAGCGCAGCCCCGAAGGGTGCGCCCGAGAAGTCGGCCCCGACCGAACCTGCGACTGTGGCGATCCAGAAGGCAGACAAGAACTCGAAGGCCGGCAAGGATTCGAAGGCAGACGGCGACGCCAAGGCCGCTAGTGCGCCAACGGTCGCGATCCCCAAGGCAACTCAGGCTCCCACGGCAACTCCGGCTCCCACGGCAACTCCGGCACCCACAGCAGCCCCGACACCCCAGCCGAAACCGGAGCCCGCCACCGTCGCGATTCCGAAAGCCTCGCGGCCGACACCACCGCCCCGGCAAGCTCCGACCCCACCACCACCGGCGCCGCAGCGCGCCGCGCCTCAACGTGTTGGTGCCGCAGCGACCCCACCTCCGGCCCAGCCGATGCCGACCCGTATCGAGCCCGCCGCGCCGGAGAAGACCAAGCGCAGCGGCAAGGGCTGGTACATCGCGGCAGCAGCGGCCGGCGTGGCCGTCCTCGCGGCGATCGGCGTCGCCGTATTCGTCTCGTCCAACAGCGGTAGCGGTGAAAGCTCACCCGAAGCCCAGGTCCAGACCGCCATCTCGACGTACGTCGACGCTCTGCAGACCGGCGATCTGGCAACGCTGCGAACGTCGACCTGTGGGGCGTTGGGCGAGTACTACCGCACCATTCCCGACACGGCGTTCGCTCAGGTCCACGACAATGCCGTCGCGCAGAAGACGATCCCGCAGGTCGGGGCTGTCGACGCGGTTCGCATCACCGACGACACCGCGATCGCTCAGGTCCAGGCAAGTTTGCCGAGCACGGGCGAGCAGTCATGGCGCACATTCGACCTCGAGCGCCAGGACGGCACGTGGAAGGTCTGCGATCCCAGCAAGTAACTACCTGAACAGACAATGAGTACCTGAACAGACAATGCGCGCCGGCGAGAATTTCGCCGGCGCGCATTTTGTTCTGTGTAGCTCAGTTGTGAAGCCGATCAGCCTGCCGAGACCGAGCGTCCGGCCGACTTCAGGTCGTTGCACGCCTCGACGACGCGGGCCGTCATGCCTGCTTCGGCCTTCTTGAGGTAGCTGCGCGGGTCGTATGCCTTCTTGTTTCCGACCTCGCCGTCGACCTTGAGGACGCCGTCGTAGTTGGTGAAGAAGTGTCCTGCGATCGGACGGGAGAACGCGTACTGGGTGTCGGTGTCGACGTTCATCTTGACGACGCCGAAGTTCAGCGAGTCCTCGATCTCCGACTTCAGCGATCCCGATCCACCGTGGAAGACGAAGTCGAAGGGCTGCGAACCGGAAGCCAGGCCGAGCTTGGCAGCGGCGACCTTCTGGCCCTCTTCGAGAACCTCGGGCTTGAGCTTGACGTTGCCCGGCTTGTAGACGCCGTGGACGTTGCCGAAGGTGGCAGCGAGCAGGTACTTGCCCTGGTCACCGATGCCCAGAGCGTCGACCGTCTTCTCGAAGTCCTCGCTCGAGGTGTAGAGCTTGTCGTTGATCTCGGCCTCGACGCCGTCTTCTTCGCCGCCGACGACGCCGATCTCGACCTCGAGGATGATGCGTGCAGCCTTCGAGAGGGCGAGCAGTTCCTTGGCGATGGCCAGGTTCTCGTCGATCGGGATAGCCGAGCCGTCCCACATGTGCGACTGGAACAGCGGGTTACGACCGGCGTCGACGCGCTCCTGCGAGATCGCGAGCAGCGGACGCACGTAGGTGTCCAGCTTGTCCTTCGGGCAGTGGTCGGTGTGCAGCGCGATGGTGACGTCGTACTTTGCGGCGATCACGTGTGCGAACTCGGCGAGCGCAACAGCACCGGTGACCATGTCCTTGACGCCCAAACCGGAACCGAACTCGGCGCCGCCCGTCGAGAACTGGATGATGCCGTCACTGCCGGCGTCCGCGAAGCCCTTGATGGCTGCGTTGATGGATTCGGAGCCGACACAGTTGATGGCGGGGAAGGCAAAGGAATGCTCCTTGGCCCGACCAAGCATCTCGGCATAGACCTCGGGAGTTGCGATAGGCACGGCGGGAGTCCTCCATATACGTGTCGTTCGGAGCGCTCGGCGATGTGAAAGCGCTTCGTGTGGTCCTAGCAGTATGGCAAGTCCGACTCGTCACGTCTCTTTGCGGTCTCGGCCACCACACAAGCCCGGTATCAGTCACCGCCGCCGACGCGATGACCTGCGGTGGTGGGAAACACTCAGATTCGGCCGGTACTCTGGCCCCCGTGAATGTGCAGGCAGCAACTGAATCCGTGACGAACCTGGCCTTGCTGCCCGGCTTCCTCGATCCCGTGAACCTCTTGAATTCCTTCGGAACGTGGGTTCTGGTGGGATTGCTTCTGGTGGTCTTCATCGAATCCGGCCTGCTGTTTCCGCTCTTGCCCGGCGATTCGCTCCTCTTCACCGCGGGGCTGATCGCGGCTTCCAAGTCCACCGAGATCGAACCGTTCGCACCTCTGTGGGTGCTCTTGGTGACCATTCCGATCGCCGCGATTCTGGGCGACCAAGTCGGGTTCTACATAGGCGCCAAGGGCGGAACTGCCCTGTTCAAGACGGACGACGCGCGGTTCTTCAAGAAGAAGTACATCGACGAGTCGCACGCCTTCTTCGAAAAGCACGGCCCGATCACCATTATCCTGGCTCGGTTCGTGCCGATCGTGCGTACTTTTGCACCGGTGGTCGCCGGTGCTTCGAAGATGAAGTACTCACTGTTCCTGACCTACAACATCGTCGGCGGCATCCTGTGGGGTGCCGGTGTGACTTTGCTCGGCTACCTCCTGGGGCAGATCGAATTCATCCGCGACAATGTCGACTACATCTTCATCTTGATCGTCCTGGTGTCGGTTCTGCCGATCGTCTTCGAAATCGGAAAGCGAATTCTGGCGTCGAGACGTGGTGAAACGGCGAATACTTCCACTACGGACAATTCGACGGTGACAGTCCCCGAAGACCCCACCCCCTGATTGCAGAACGAGGCGAAGAACTGACCACGATGACGCTCGCATCCGGCAGTTTCTCCCCACTCGAGACTGCCGGGCCTCTGTTGGTCTGGATCATCGTCGTCACGTTCGTCTTCATCGAGTGCGCGATCATCCTCGGATTGTTTCTGCCCGGTGATTCGCTACTGATCACAGCCGGAATCGTGCTTGCCGGTCACGAATCCGGTGCAGGCCACGTGTGGGCGCTGTCGGTGGGCGCGATGATTGCCGCCATTGCGGGTAACCAGGTCGGGTACGTCATCGGCCACCGAACCGGCAATCACATCAAAGCCCGCAAGGGCGGCAAGTACTTCACCGAGAAGAATTTGCACCGCGTCAACATCTTGTTGGAAAAACACGGGTTCTGGGCGGTCCTGATTGCCCGCTGGGTTCCGTGGGTGCGCACCCTGTGCCCGATGGTCGCCGGCGCAGCCAAGATGAACCACACGCGCTACACCATCGCGAGCACCATCGGCGCGATCATCTGGGCGCCGGTGCTCTTGCTGCTCGGTTTCTACGGTGGCTCTTTCCTCGATCGCGTTCCGTGGTTGCTACCCGCCGTGCTGATCGTGATGATGGTCAGCCTGGTCATCGGTACCGCGTTGGGTATCTGGCAGTACCGCAAGGAGATGGCCCGCCCCGCCGAAGACGTCGAGGTCGAAGAAGTCCTCGACTAGAAGCGCACGGCTCAGTGCCCGTGGCTCCGGTCCCACGCCGGTAGCGGGTCCTCGTAGCGCGTCCAGGCCCGCGGCCCTTCGCGTAGTTCGTCATCGGTCAGCAGGGCTGGATCGAGGATTCGTGACGGCGCCGCCGGGTCGAGTTTCACTCCGATGAACACGATCTCCTGCCCCGGTACCTCCGCTGCCGACGCCCACAGTTGAGCCGGTTCGATGACGAGGTTGGGGCCTGCCTGCGACCAGATCGCGGCGAACTCGGGCCGACTCGCGATCCAGCAGAAGCCTTTGCTTCGCAAGAGGCCCGCGAACTGACCGAGCGCAGCCTCGAGCCTGGACGGATGAAAGGGGCGCGAGGCGCGATACGTGACGCTGCGTATTCCGTATTCCTCGGTTTCCGGAGTGTGCCCACCGGCCAGTTCCTCGTCCCAACCGGGTACTTGCGCAGCGAGTTCCGGGTTGTAGAGACCGGTTTCGAGGACGCGATCGAGGGTGACTTTGCCGTGGTCGGTGCGAATCAGTTGCGCGGTGGGGTTGAGCCTGCGGAGCGTTGCCTCGACGGTTCCCGCCGCCCGCTGGCTCACCAAGTCGGTCTTGTTCAGCAAGATGACGTCGGCGAACTCCACCTGATCGACCAGGAGATCGGAGATGCTGCGTCCGTCCCCCTCCCCGGCTTCGAGGTTGCGCTCGTCCAGTCGCTCGCCTTTTGCCAGCTCGCCGAGGAAGGTCGAAGCGTCCACCACGGTCACCATCGTGTCGAGCTTCGCGAGCGAGCCGAGGCTGAAGCCGTCCTCGAATTCCCAGTCGAAGGTGGCTGCCACCGGCATCGGTTCGGAGATGCCGGTGGATTCGATCACCAACTGATCGAATTGCCCCTCTCGGGCCAGAGCGCCGACGGCGTCGATCAGATCCTCACGCAGCGTGCAGCAGATGCATCCGTTGGTCAGCTCGACCAACTTCTCCTCGGTGCGATCGAGGTGGCCCTGGCCTGCGACCAGGGCCGCGTCGATGTTGATCTCGCTCATGTCGTTGACGATGACGGCGACCCGCAGACCGTCGCGATTGGCGAGGATGTGGTTGAGGAGTGTGGTCTTGCCTGCGCCCAGAAATCCGGACAGCACGGTCACAGGTAGCTGCTTCATTCCTTAATGATAACCATTGTCATTATCGACAACGGGAAGCGGGCCTACTGCACTGCGGACGCACTCCCAGAGAACTGGCTCTCGGGCCTCGGCAAACCGAAATGATCGCGAAGCGTCGTACCCGAGTATTCGGTCCGGAACAAACCGCGATCCTGCAGGATCGGAACCACACGCTCGGTGAAGATCTCGAGCCCACCCGGGTAGTACGGCGGCATGACGTTGAATCCGTCAGCAGCACCGCTGGTGAACCACTCCTCGATCGTGTCGGCCACCTGCTCGGCGGTTCCGGCAAATACCCGATGTCCGCGCGCACCCGCCAAACGATGAAGCAGACCCCGAACCGTCGGACGCTCACGCTCGACAATGCCGGCAATCACCTGCAATCTGCTTTGCTTGTTGTCGGTGACATCACCTGCCGCCGCGAACAATTCGACGGGAACCGGCGCATCCAGTTCCAGATTCCGAACATCGGTTCCGGTGAGTGCACCGAGCTGCGCGAGCCCGTACTCCGGCGAAGTCAACTCGTTGAACTCGCGCTCGAGTGCCTTGGCCTGCTCTTCGGTGTCACCGATGAACGGGCTGATTCCGGGCAGGATCTTGACGTGATCGGGGTTGCGCCCGAACTGAGCGGCCCTCGACTTGATGTCGGTGTAGAACGCCTGAGCATCGGAAAGTCTCTGGTGCGCTGTGAAAATCGCCTCCGCGTACTGACCGGCAAACGCGCGACCGTCGTTGGACGCACCGGCCTGCACCAGCACCGGGTATCCCTGCGGCGTTCGCGGTGCGTTGAACGGTCCCCGCACCCGAAGATGCCGGCCGACGTAATTGATCTCGTGAATCTTGCTTCTGTCCGCGTAAATTCCGTTCTCCCGGTCCAGCCTGATCGCGTCGTCCTCCCAGCTGTCCCACAAGCGCACCACCGCGTCGACGAATTCCCGTGCACGCGAGTACCGGTCACCGTGGTCCGGATGCTTGGCCAGTCCGAAGTTGGCTGCTGCCAGGTCGGTGCCGGTGGTGACGATGTTCCACCCCGCGCGTCCGTTGGAGATGTGGTCGAGCGAGGCGAACAGCCGAGCCAGGTTGTACGGCTCGTAGTACGTCGTCGACGCCGTCGCGATCAAACCGATCCGCTCGGTCGCTACTGCGATGGCTGTCAACAAGGTGATCGGCTCCAACGTCCCCGCTGGACCGTGCTCGACGTCGCTGCGCAACGCGGGACCGTCGGCGAAGAAGATTCCGTCGAACTTCGCTGCCTCAGCTGTGCGCGCGATCTCCTGGAAATAGGTGACGTCGAACAGTCGTTCCGGGGTTGTCCACGGATGACGCCACGCCGCTTCGTGATGGCCGGCGGGGTGGATGAACGCGTTGAGGCTCAGTTGGCGCGGAGAATCAGACATGCCTGAATGCTGGCAACTGCCGCCGCCGTCCGACAGGGTTAGGGTTCGCGTGATTCCAACTCAGGGTGGGCAGCTCGGTATCGTCACAAGGGTGAGCCGCGTAGTCGTAGCCGAGTTCGTACCGTCCGAGGACTCGGCACCTGTTCTTCGGCAATGGTGTGAGGTGTTCTCCGAAGGTCAACGCCGGCTCTCCGGAACTGCGCCGACAGCGGCGGTCCTGGCGGACATGATCGAGGCCGAAGGCGATTCGATCGATGTGTGGCGTTGGATCGCACGCGACGCCGACACCGACGAGGTTCTCGGTATCGCCCAGGCACGACGAAATTCAGCCGAAGCCGATCTCGCAGAGTTTCGGATGTACGTGACGCCCCATGCGCAGCGACGAGGAGTAGGACGAGCGTGTTCCGAACTCGTCGAGGTCGACATCACCGGGTTCGGCGTGCGGAGAATCAGGGTCACCGCGCTCGTGGGAAGTGCGGCCGAACACTTCCTGCACAAGTTCGACGGCCATCGTGTGCTGCTTCGACTGGCCAACCAGGTGCAGCACCTCAGCCCTCCCACCGCAGAAAGCGATCGCCCCGGCTATCGAATCGTCAGTTGGCGCAACCGAACCCCCGACGAGCTTGTCCACTCCTTCGCGGAGGCATTGAATCGACTTCTCGACGCACCGGGCGCCGAACTGCAGATGCCCGAACGTAATTGGGGAGCCGACGAGGTCAGATCCTGGGAACAGAAGATGACGGGTGACTCTCAGATACTCCTGGTGTGCTGCGCGGTCGACGGCGTCGGCGAAGTGGCCGCAGCGACAGTAGTGACGGTGGACGAGCACGACTGCACCCACGCTTCGCAGCACGACACCGTGGTACTTCCCCAACATCGCGGGCATGGCCTCGCTCAGTGGGTCAAGGAGCAACAAGCGGCTGTGTTGGCAGCTGAATTTCCTTTGCTGCAAAAGATTCACACGACGGTGAACACGGAAAATCATCCGATGCTGACCGTCAATCGGAGCCTGGGATATCGGACTGTTGCGGAGCGGATCCTGGTGGAGATCAGGAGAGTCGAGAGTGCGTCGCACAAGCCTCGGTGACGCTCGTCCTCCACAGGCCCGGGTGCGACTGCCAGAAGTTGTGCGCGACACCGTCGACGATCTCGAAACTACCGTTCGGCACCAGCGCGGCCAGTTGCTGCAACGGCCACGACGGGCGAATGTCGTCGGCTGCCGCGAGAAATGTCATGGGCACGGGTGAGTCGGCCAACTGCCGAAACAGCTGTGGTTCATGAATCCATTCGACGAACGATTCTTGAAGCGATTGCCAGACAACAGGTTCCCAAGGTATCTGCGGGTCCGGCTCGATCCCCGCTTCGTACTGCTTCGACCATGTCCGGTCCTTGTGGAGGCCGTGCCCCGCGATTCCGACGACGCCGGACACCGATTCCGGACAGTCGAGTGCGTACCGCACTGCCAAGTCGGATCCCCACGAGTGCCCCAACACGACCCAGCTGTCGATCTCGAAGGTGCGCCGGACCAGTTCGAGGTCCGAAACCGCCTGCGTCATCGAATGAGCGCCGCCTCGGGACCGACCTACTCCGCGCGGCTCAGGGCACCACGCGCGCATTCCTTCAGGGACCAGCTCGTCGTGAGCAAGATAGTGAACGCATCCCGGGCCGCCGGAGAGAACCAGAACGTCCGACCCCGACCCACCGACGTCGATGTGAAGACGAACGCCGTCGGTGTCGATCACGTGCCGGGATTCCATGACGGAAAAGCCTAGCGCTTACGCGGGTATCCAGCCGCCGAGACGACAAAAGCCGCTTCCATGAGCATCCACCCACCCACCTGCACCGAGAGGTCTCGCTCGGGGACGCTCGACGAGCGCACCGTTCCGGCGGCGAAGGTGGCGATGTCGCCGGACAGACTCGGCAACTGAGCATCCTTGGTCCAGTCGTGCCCGAACAGCGGCAGACCTTCGATCTGCAGTCTGTTGTTCCAGGCGGCTTCGGCGGAGGACAGAACGATCTGCGCTGCGAGTTCGCGCGCTCGCAGGTCCTCGTGCGTCTCCCAGGACAGGTTCACCACCACAAACGCGAGGTAGCGGGCCAGGATTGCGTTGAACAATCCGCCGTCGCCTCCGCCGCCGCCCGTGATGACTCCGTACTCGGTCATGCCGTCGTACACGGCATCGACGAGTTTGTGGACTCGCTCGCGGTGACGCGGCTCGCCCAATCGCGTCGACAACTCGGTTTCCAACCCCAGCGTGACGCCTTGACAGTACGAGTAGATCGCGCGCTCGAGGGTGCCGTCGCGGCGGATACCGTCGAAGATCAGTCCGGAGTCCGGATCCCGCAGCGTTTCGTCGATCCAGTCGGCCGTTGCTTGCGCACGCCAGAGTTTTCCGGTGCGCGCCAGCATGATTCCGGCGGGTCCGTTTGCCGGGGTGTTGTAGAAGTCGGAACCTTTGCACCACGGAATGCCGCCGCCGTCGGCCGGGGACCACGAATCGAAGAGTTGCGATTCGAGCGCCTGGACCGCGGTCCGGTGATCGACCGAGAACATGCGTTGAGCACGTTCGAGCGAGAGGCCCAGCCACGCCATGTCGTCGTAGTAGTTGTTGGTCCACGCCGAGACGTTGCGGACCCGCACACTGCGGGCAACCTTCGCCACCCGGCGACGACGCTTGGGCGTCGGGTCACGTTCGAGTGCGTCGATTGCAGTATCGAGCAGGTGCGCCTGCCACCAGTAGTGCCAGGGCTTGAACATCCGCTCGCGCCGAACTGCAGGCCAGGCAACCACGCCGAGTGCTGTCCGGGGCATCCCCCACAGGCGCCGAAGGTGACGACTGACTATCGCGCCCTCAGCCGCATCGGCCCGCTCTGCCCACACTTCCTGCATAACTACCTATCCTGTCTGGTCGAGCCGCTACGCGCTAGCCGGAATACGAGAGCGAGATCAGCGGGAATCGGCGAGATCGGCATGCTCACGGACCCACGCGTGCATCGCGATACCGGCCGCGACTCCGGCGTTGATGCTGCGGGTCGACCCGAATTGCGCGATCGAGACCGTCATGGACGCAACCTCTTTCGCATGATCGGTCACTCCGGGGCCTTCTTGACCGAACAGCAGGATGCACTCTCGCGGCAGGCTTGCCGTTTCCAGCGGCACCGACCCCGGAGTGTTGTCGACGGCCACGATCGTGAGTGAATTCTCACGGGCGTACTCGACGAGTTCGCCGATGTCGGCGTGGTGAACGATGTGCTGGTATCGATCGGTCACCATGGCGCCCCGCCGATTCCAGCGCCGACGCCCCACGATGTGGACGGCGGCTGCGGCAAACGCGTTGGCCGTGCGGACTACCGTGCCGATGTTGGCGTCGTGCGCGAAGTTCTCGATGGCGACATGCATCGTGTGACGGCGCGAGTCGATGTCCTCGACTATCGCTTCCCGCGTCCAGTACCGGTACTCGTCCAAGACGTTTCGACGATCACCCTCGACCAGCAGCACCGGGTCGTAGCGCTCGTCGGTCGGCGGTTCCGTGTCGTGTTCCTCGGCCCACGGTCCGACACCGTTGGGATTCTCGCCCCACTCGGTGGGTCCCGGTTCACCGGCCCCGCCGGAGACGTCGTCGGCTGCGACTTCGGTCATCAGAACACCTCGTTGGAATCTGCAGCCACGGTGAAGCCGTGCGTGGTCTGATCGTTGACACACGAGACGTCTGTCGCGGTGGTCGTGCAGGTGAAACCCAGTTTGCTCAGCGGTTGACCGGCGGCCAACACCGGATCGGCGTCGGGGCCGCCGGAGGTGTACACCTCACCGCCCGAACACATGAAAGCACCTTCGCCCTCGTCGGTGACGCGAATGCCGTTGCCCCAGTTGACCATGCAGCTTTCCGGCCGCGGCGGGACCGGGGTGGTCGTTCCCTCGCACCCGGCTTCGATTCTGGTGGGCAACTTGATGATGCCGCACTGGAAGTTACCGTCGGGAGTGGTGAAGTAGTACGACTCGTTGCGCTCGAACTGCACGTCCGTGAGCGTCGTCGTCGGCGGCAGCGTCGTGGTCGGTGGTTCGGTGGTCGTGGTGACGACGGGCGCGACGGTGGTTGTTGTCGTCGGTGTCGCGGTCGTGGTGGTCGAACTGGGCTGCGCCGCTACGGTCGGTGCCGAATCCGCCTCCCCGCCGCACCCTGCGAGCACGAGCGCCGATCCGACGCCCAACAACACGAACCCCACCCGAACACGAACCACCCGACTACCTCCACACACGTCACCTTGGCCCAGCAACAGCCGACAGTGCACTCTATCGTGCGGCCGACTAAGTGCTGGTGACGCGCTTGTTCATCAGCCGTGAGAGCCACGCGGGCGAGAACCGCGACGCACTGAGGAAGAGCTTCGCCTGAGTTCCGACCGGGTAGTGAACCTTGTGCATCCGTCCGGCGCCGCGTGTGGCCGCCCACAGTTCCTGCGCGACGTCGGTTGCAGTCAGCTTGATACCCAACGATCTGGTGGCTCCGGTGTCCATTCCAGTGACCATCGCGGTCTGGACGAACAACGGCCAGAGCGCGAGAACACGGATGTCGTGCTGTGCCCATTCCAGATCGAGCGCCTCGGTCAGGCCGCGGATCGCGAACTTGGTTGCACCGTACGTCGCCAGTTCGGGCTGGCCGTAGATCGCCGAAGCGGAGCACAGATTGACCACCTGGGCGCCGACGGTATCGCGGAGGTACGGGAAAGCCGTGTACGTGCCGTTGAGGGTGCCGGTGATGTTGATGTCGACCATCCGGCGATGCGCCGCAAGAGAAATATCCTCGAACCGTCCCGAGGAGAGCACGCCCGCATTGTTGATCAGGATGTCCAGACGCCCGGACTCCCCGGCAAAATCGGCCAGACACTGCGCCCATCCGTCCGGATCGGTGACGTCCAGGACACCTGTCACGACACTGCCGCCGAAACCGTCGATCTCGGCCTGCAAGGAGGCAAGGCCGGCGTCGTCGATGTCGAACGCACCGACGCGGTATCCGTTGCGCGCGAACAACAGCGACGTCTCCCGCCCGATTCCAGCCGCAGCACCGGTGATGAAGACGTTCGGTTCGCTCATCCGGTCAGGCTATCCTGGATGTGGAGGAAATCTGATGAATCACCGTCGCGTCGTACACACCGTGTGTTTCATCGCGGTGGGGCATCTGATCGTGCTCGCCGTGTGGCTCGGATGGCTGGTCGAGCACACCCCACCTGGCACGCTGCCCTATCAGATCGGCGGGTTGCTCGCCGCTTTCGGCTCGGTTCTCGGATTCGGAATGGCATGGGCCAACCGCCCGACCCGCGCCGAGCGCAAACTCGAAAAGCACGGCCTCGAAGGGTGGGCACGAATCGACACCGTCACACCCCTGCGCCGAACTGTCGACGGCGAATTGGCCAAGCTCGCACTCCACCTCACGGTTCCAGGTTCCGATTCGTACTCGGGCCGGATCGAGTACGAGATCCGACCCGAGTACAAAGACAAGATCACTCCCGGATCCACGGTCACCGTCATGGTGGACCCGAAGAACCGAGACCGAATCATGCTGTGCCCGTGAAAGACTAGACGCTCTTCTTGCGTCCCAGCGCCAACATGCCTTCCACCAGCATCAGCTGCGCTCCCGCGTACGACGCCAGGATCACACCCTCGGCAGCAGCGCGGCCGGCGGTCCCGCGGATGAACAGACGACGCACCACGATCAGCCCGTCGGACGCGGTGAAGAGCACTCCGCCCAATCCGAGCCACGAGCGTCGATCCTTGTTCGGGACGACCACGTCGAGCACGGCCTTCGATTGCGGTGCCAGAGCGGGGTCCGCCGACAACGTCGAGGTGGTTCCCAACATCAATCCGTATCCGGTGAGCGGCGTCGACACGCTCGGCGCCTTGGCACGGAGCAGACCGGACGCCGTCGACCAACCGCTGATGCGGGGCCGCATGGCAGCGCGGGTCGGCCGAGCGCCGCGCCGCAGCAGGAGCGCCGAGTAACTGGCCTGCATCACCGCGAACGAGGACGCGCCCTTGATCAGACGAGCATCGTTGTCCGGGTCGATCATGAACACGTCGCCGACAGTCGCAGCGGCGAGGCCGGCCAGAAGCAGTGCGGTATCGGCAGTTTCCGTCTCCGAGCGCTTGCGCAGCACTCGGGCAGCGAGGGCGGGTGCAATCAGGGGCTTCGCGATCTGCTGAACCCGCTCGTTACCGACTACTGCCCCGACCACGGTCGCTGCCGTCGCCGCCGCAAAAACTGCGTGCTCGATGCCCCACTTGCCCGCCATCACAATCCTCCTGTTGGTTACACGTCCAACAGCGACCGTACTGGGTCACTCAGGCGGCATCGCCGGATTTGACGTCCGCGCCGTAGACATCGACGTATTCCTGCCCCGATTGCTCACAGAGAACCGTCATCAATTCGTCCGTCGCCGCGCGCACGACGGCCTGGTAGCCCCGAAGTTCGCGGTACCGCGAGAAGTCGATCGGCTCCCCTACCGTGATCCGGACCTTGCTGAAGCGCCACATCCGCGTCCCCGGCGGGTTGACGGCGTCGCCGCCGTGCACGACGACGGGAATGACCGGTGCTCCGGTTTCCAGGGCAACGCGAATCGCTCCGGTCTTTCCCTTGTACAGGCACCCGTCGGGTGATCGCGTTCCCTCGGGATAGATCCCCCAGACCCCGCCCTTGTCGAGAATTCCGATGGCCGTGTCCAACGCCGCACGGGAGGCGTCGGCGCCGCTACGATCGATCGGCACCTGACCCGCCCCACCGAAGAACCAGCGCTGCATCGCGCCCTTCACACCGGTCCCGGTGAAATATTCACTCTTCGCGACGAAGGTGATGCGTCGGCGCACCATGAGAACCAGGAAGAACGAGTCGACGACTGCCCGATGGTTGCCGGCGAGAATCACCGGCCCCTTCTTGGGGATGTGGTGCTGGCCCTCGATCGTCGGCCGCCCGAACAGCCAGAGGACCGGGCCGATCAGGACGTATTTGAACAGCCAGTAGAGCACAGGGCATCACCTTCTCCGTCTAGTAGACAGTGTCTACGTTCAAGATAGTAGACACTGTCTTCCATGACTGTCAGCAGCCTTCGCGAAACACTTGTCGCCACCGGCGTCGAGATTCTCGATGTCGACGGCGCCACGGAACTGACGCTACGGGAGATCGCGCGGCGCGCGGGCGTGTCGCACGGCGCCCCGCGGAGATACTTTCCGACCCACAACAGCCTGCTTGCCGCAATCGCCTCACACGGCCTGCGCGATCTCACCGACAGACTCGATCCCATCCTCGCCGGCAAACAACCCGCTCGTAGCCGATTGATCTCGGCAGCAATCGAATACGTGTCATTCGCCCAGGAGCGACCCGCAATGTTCGAGTTGATGTTCCGCCACGACCTCCTCGAGGGCGCAGGCAGCAACCTCCGGGAGTCTTCACTCCCACTCTTCGCCGCCCTGCAATCCCTGACCGACGAGGCCGACGCCTCCGATCCCACCACTTCCGCACTGAACATCTGGACGGGAACCCACGGCATCGCAGTGCTGGCGGCAAACCGAAGCCTCACGCTCGTCTACCCCGACCTCGACATCACAGCGCTGGTTACCACGACTGTGACGAACCACCTTTTACGGACTCGTTGATTTACATAGTTACCCTATGCAATAATATTTCTCGTGTCCGATGACCAGCAGCAACTGCACGAACTACTCGTCGACCTCGTGAGCAATACACACCGCTTCGCGAAGCTGGCAGGTTCGTTCGCGTCCGAGCAGTACCCACGCGCCTGGCTGCGCGCACTCTCACTTCTCGAGGAGTACGGCGAAATGCGCATCAGCGATTTCGCCCGGCTCGACAGATGCTCGCAGCCCTCCGCCACCGCATTGCTACGCAAACTCGGCGAACACGGTTACGTCGAACGCCGGGCCGACCCGGAGGACGCCCGCGCAGTGCGCGTCGCCATGACCGAGAAGGGTCGAAAGATATTGAACGACGGCCGAAACGAGATCGCCGACGCCCTGGTACCTCACTTCGTCGAACTCGAGCCCGAACAGATCAAGAAGCTGGCTGACGGATTGGCCGAATTACGCTCCATCATCAAGACTTCCGACCCCAGCTGAAATACCCACCACTGAAAAAGGAGGTGGCCGTGAGCAACACGACCGCGACATCAACGCACCAGAACGAGGCTCCGCCGAGCCTCCTGAAGCAACCGAAAGCGGTGTGGGCGGTAGCTTTTGCCAGCGTCATCGCCTTCATGGGCATCGGTTTGGTCGATCCGATCCTCAAGCCGATCGGCGAACAACTCGACGCCACACCGTCGCAGGTTTCGCTCCTGTTCACCAGCTACATGCTCGTGACCGGCGTGGCCATGCTCATCACCGGTGTGGTGTCCAGCCGCATCGGCGCCAAGAAAACACTTCTTGCAGGCCTTGCCATCATCATCGTGTTCGCTTCTCTGGCAGGCGCTTCCAGCACCATCGGGCAGATCGTCGGATTCCGTGCGGGCTGGGGACTCGGCAATGCACTGTTCATCGCAACGGCACTGGCGGCCATCGTCGGCGCGGCCAGCGGCGGCGTCGCACGTGCGATCATCCTGTACGAAGCTGCACTGGGCATCGGTATCGCGGTCGGACCGTTGGTCGGCGGCGTTCTCGGTGACATCAGCTGGCGCGCACCGTTCTTCGGCGTCGCAGCCTTGATGGCAGTTGCCTTCATTCTCATCGTCGTGATGCTTCCGAGCGCACCCAAGCCCGAACACCACACATCCATCGCTGCGCCGTTCCAGGCTCTGCGGCACCGCGGGCTACTCACTGTTGCCATCACCGCACTGCTCTACAACTACGGATTCTTCACGCTGCTCGCGTACACACCGTTCCCCCTCGACATGGGGGCGTACCCGATCGGATTCATCTTCTTCGGCTGGGGCCTGATGCTGGCGATCTCGTCGGTTTTCCTCGCCCCTCGCCTGCAAAGACGCTTCGGCACCCTACCGATGATGATGCTGGCGCTGACACTGTTCGCACTCGATCTCGGCATGATGGCGCTCTTCACCGAGAACAAGATCGTCCTGATCGTCGGCGTCGTCCTCGCCGGTTTGTTCCTCGGCGTGAACAACACACTCATCACCGAAACCGTCATGATCTCGGCTCCCGTGGAACGGTCGACCGCCTCGGCTGCTTACAGCTTCGTTCGATTCGTCGGCGGCGCCGCAGCCCCGTGGGTTGCCGGCAAGCTCGGCGAGTCCAACGTCCACATGCCGTTCTGGGTCGGCGCGGTGCTCACCCTCGCCGCCGTGTTCGTCCTGTCGAGCGGACGCAAGGTCCTCGCGCACGTCGACGACCACGATCCCGCGCCGCACAGCGTCGACGAAGCACTCGCCGTCACCGTCGGCGACTGACCCCTGTGAGTGGTTAAGGAGTGCAGGGACCCCTTAACCACTCACGGGGCGTCAGCTCAGGTTCAGATCTTCCAGGCCCAACAGCGAGCGGTACTCGACGCCCTCCGCACCGATCACCGCATCCGCACCCGTCGCGCGATCGACGACCGTCGCGACTCCGACCACGGTGGCCCCCGCCTCGCGCAGGGCCTTCACTGCTGTCAGCGGCGAATTGCCCGTGGTGGTCGTGTCCTCGACAACCAGGACACGCTTGCCCACGATGTCCGGGCCCTCGATCTGACGCTGCATCCCGTGTGCCTTGGCAGCTTTGCGAACGACGAACGCGTCGATCGGGCGTCCGGGAGCGTGCATCACCGCCATCGCAACCGGATCGGCGCCCATCGTCAAACCGCCGACGGCGTCGAAATCCCAGTCCGCGACCAGTTCACGCAGCAGCGAGCCGATCAGCGGCGCCGCCTTGTGGTGAAGTGTCGCGCGGCGAAGGTCGACGTAGTAATCGGCTTCCTTGCCCGAGGACAACGTCACCTTTCCGTGTACAACAGCCAATTCGCGCACCAGCGCAGCCAAATCCTCACGATCGCTCATGAGTGCTCAGCCTACCGACCACTGCCTTGTGTTCGGCTTCTGCCTCTGAGCTAGGTTCGCCCGCGGCCTCGGCCGACGATGTTCGTCAGCCGACGAACCAGACCCTTGGGAACCAGACGCCCAGCCGTGGTGAGGACCTTGTACTGGACTCCCGGAATGCTGATGACCTTGTCGTCACCGAGATCCTTCATCGACGCCGCAACCACCTGGTCGACGCTCAGCCACATCGGCTTGGGGATCGTGGACATCTCGATACCCGCACGCTCGTGGAACTCGGTGCGGATGAAGCCCGGGCACAGTGCCTGCACGCGCACTCCCGTTCCAGCCAACCCGCCGGACAGTCCCTCCGTGAACGAGATCACGTACGCCTTGCTTGCCGAGTACGTCGAACCGCGCCCGGACAACAGCCCCGCGACGCTCGCGACGTTGACGATCGTTCCGTGCGCCGACGCGATCATGCTGGGCAGCGCCGCGCGGGTCAGCCGCATCACGGCGGTGACGTTGACGTCGAGTTGCGACTGCAGCAGCGCCGGATCGGCGGTCCAGAACTCGCCGGAGGTGCCGAATCCGGCGTTGTTCACCAACACCTCGACGCCCTTCTCCAAACGAAGCGCGACCGTGTCGCGTCCGGCCTCGGATGCGAGATCGGCAACCAAAATCTCCGACTCGGTGCCGAACATCGTCTTCAGCTCGGACGCGAGGTCATGCAATCTGACCTCGTCACGCGCGACGAGAACCAGGTCGTATCCAAGGGAGGCGTATTTCTTGGCGAAACCGGCGCCGAGACCAGAGGTAGGTCCGGTCACCAGGGCAACGGGACGCACAGGGCGATCCGAGTGGGAAGTCGACATACCGGCCACGCTAGTGGTTATCGGGACGGGACGGGAACCTGAAGGTCAGTCGACGGGGCGAATTGTGCCCGAGCGCTGCGACGCCGGACGCTGAGCCGGCTTGTCGGCCGTCTCGGGCTTGCGCAGCGATTGGTCCTGACGTGGCGCAGATTCACGCGGTCCAGATTCACGCGGCGCGGACTCACGCGGCGTGAATTCACGAGGCGGCTGCTCCTGACGCGAACGGGGCTGCTCTACCGGATCCTGAGCGGGGCGAGACTTCTCGGCCCCCGGCCGCGGACGGCTCGGATCGTGATCGACCTCGAGTTCGTTGGGATCGGTGACGGGGGGCAGTACGTGCAAGATGCCGGACAGCCGCGCAACCGACTCGATTGCCGCGTCCCAATCCCGGCCGTTGCTGGTCACCGGCAGCGAGCCGAGCGTCCACGGCCCTTCGCTCCACAGCATGCTGATCGACGGCGGAACGGATTCGGTGAACGCCACCATGCGCTGATCACAGACACGACGAGCAATCTCGAGATCCGTTGCGAAAACCACCCGGGAACCGATCGCACCCAGCAGGTTCAGGTCACCGTCTTTGGGCGGAGCTGTCGACTTCAACCGGAGATCGATGTCGACGTCGGACCCGATCTCGCGGCGAACGGCCACGATGGTCGCGGTCTCTTCCAGGTCGAACAGCACGAACTGCTCTCCGCGGCGACGGCCTCGGACGACGTCGGTGGCTGTGAGGTAGTCCTGCTTGGCCATGACCGCGCGATGCCATTCGCCTGCCAGCTGATCGTCGGTAGCCGTGTACGTGTAGCCCTGAGCCTTCGCCCAGATCTGACGCACTCGCCCTGATTGATCTCGCCTCGTCCTGTCGACGTACAGAAGCGCACCCGCGCCTGCGAGTGCAATTGCTGCCAGTCCGAACCACATTCCAGTCATCACCCTCCAGGGTAGCGACTCGCGGCTTCAACCTCCCGCGACACCCTGGTGGACTCGCCCGATGTGTCGTGAACGACTCAGTTGCCGAACTTCGGCAGCGACGCACTCAGAATCGTGTTGGCGGTCATCGTCCCGTTCTCCACCGGCGTTCCGTCGACGACGATGTTGTCTCCCGGTTGCAGATCGGCGATGGTGGCGCGGTTGAGCGCGATGAGCGTGGTGTCCGCAGTGGTCAGGATCGTCACCTGCGAGCCGCCGATCGAATCGATGACCAATGTGCCGCCGTCATTCGACTTGACGGTGCCGACGGCTCCCCCGGCGTCACCGATGACTTCGCCGAGCCCGCCCGGAAGCTGGCTGAGCGGGGAATCCGTCGTCGGAGTCGGTGCCGTGGTGCTCGCCTTCGGCGGTGTGGTGGTCGGCGCCTGCGTCGTGGTGGTCGGGGGAACGAAAGCGGTCTGGGTGCCCTTGTCGTTCGAACCGAACGCCGAGAACGCGACGATCGCGATCACGGCGACCAGGATCCCGACCACGCCGGCGGCCACCCATGTCGCGAGCTTGCGCTTCTTGCCGCCTCCCGACGACCCGTCCTCGATGAACGGCTGTTCCGGCGGGACACCACCGCCACCACCGGCAACCGGATACTGCTGTGTATTTCCGTACTGCTGCGTATTTCCGTACTGATCCGTGGTCCCGTACTGCTGGGCCGTGTACGGCGGATAGGCCTGCGTCGCTCCGGGCGGCGGAGCCTGCGGATCGAACTGCGGGTTGTAGGCAGGGAACGCCTGAGTGGGATTCGGCTGCTGCCCCTGCTGCCCCAAGTACTCCGTGTTCTGATCCGGGCCACCGTAGGGATACTGCTGTGCCCCCGGCTGCTGACCGAAATACTCCGTCGGCTGGTTCGGATTCTGGCCGGACACCGTCCCGTACTGCTCCGTCGGCTGGTCGGGCGTACGCCCCCACACCTCGGTGGCCTCGGGATCCTCACGGCGCGGCCCATCCGAGTTACGCGGATCGTTCTGATCGGTCATGCCTGGCTCACCTTCGGTTGGGTCGAAAGAGCGTCGAAGTCGTTCGGAGAGGCGCGGGTGCACTCATCCCCGGTTCGAGCATCCAGCCATCCAGGGTAGAACAAAATGCGAATGCCCCGCCGATCCAAGTGGATCGACGGGGCATTCCGCTTACCGAATCAGGAGAGAACCAACTGATCCGCGTCCTCGCTGACACCGACGTGCACGGTGTCGCCGTCCTGGACCTTGCCTGCCAGGAGCAGCTTGGCGAGCTGGTCGCCGATCGACTGCTGAACGAGTCGACGCAGAGGCCGAGCGCCGTACAGCGGGTCGTAGCCGCGCACTGCGAGCCACATCCGAGCCGCACCGTTCACCTCGAGGGTGAGACGACGCGCAGCCAGACGCTTCTGCAACTGCTCGAGCTGGATGTCCACGATGTGCTCCAGCTGCTCTTCGGAGAGCGAATCGAAGATGACCACGTCGTCGAGACGGTTGATGAACTCCGGCTTGAACGCGTGGCGTACCGCGTCCATGACCTGCTCCCGTGTGCCACCGGATCCCAGGTTGGAGGTCAGGATCAGGATGGTGTTTCGGAAGTCCACCGTGCGGCCTTGACCGTCGGTGAGTCGGCCTTCGTCGAGCACTGCGAGCAGGACGTCGAACACGTCGGGGTGTGCCTTCTCGACCTCGTCGAAGAGGACCACCGAGTACGGGCGTCGCCGCACAGCTTCGGTGAGCTGGCCGCCGGCTTCGTAGCCGACGTATCCCGGAGGGGCACCGACGAGTCGGGCCACCGAGTGCTTCTCACCGTATTCGCTCATGTCGATGCGGATCATCGCGCGCTCGTCGTCGAAGAGGAAGTCCGCCAAGGCTTTGGCGAGCTCCGTCTTACCGACGCCGGTCGGGCCGAGGAACAGGAAGGAACCGGTGGGCCGATTGGGGTCGGCGACACCTGCTCGGGCGCGGCGAACCGCATCCGAGACGGCGACGACGGCGTCGGTCTGGCCGACGACTCGCTTGCCGAGTTCGGACTCCATGCGGAGCAGCTTCTCGGTCTCGCCTTCCATCATCCGGCCGGCGGGGATTCCGGTCCAGGCTGCGACCACGTCTGCGACGTCGTCCGGCCCGACCTCTTCCTTGAGCATCACGTCACCGTCGGAGGCGGCTCCGGAAGCGGCTGCTGCCTCTTCCAGTTCCTTCTCCAACGCCGGGATGCGGCCGTAGCGCAACTCTGCTGCCTTGCCCAGATCGCCGTCACGCTCAGCGCGTTCGGACTCTCCTCGCAGGTTTTCGAGCTGTTCCTTCAGCACGCGCACCGAGTCGATGGCCTGCTTTTCGTTCTGCCAGCGGGTGCTGAGCTGATTGAGCTTTTCGCGGTCGTCGGCGAGTTCCTGACGCAGCTTCTCGAGCCGTGCCTTGGACGCGTCGTCGGTTTCCTTCTCGAGTGCCACTTCTTCGATTTCGAGTCGGCGAACCGTGCGTTCCACCTCGTCGATCTCGACGGGCCGCGAGTCGATCTCCATACGTAGTCGCGATGCGGCTTCGTCCACGAGGTCGATGGCCTTGTCCGGCAGGAACCGCGACGTGATGTAGCGGTCCGACAGCGCGGCAGCAGCCACCAACGCGGAGTCGGTGATGCGCACGCCGTGGTGCACTTCGTAGCGCTCCTTGAGGCCGCGCAGGATGCCGATGGTGTCCTCGACCGAGGGCTCACCGACGAGCACCTGCTGGAAACGACGCTCGAGTGCTGCGTCCTTCTCGATGTACTTGCGGTACTCCTCGAGTGTGGTGGCACCGACCAGCCGCAGCTCACCGCGGGCGAGCATCGGCTTGATCATGTTGCCTGCGTCCATCGCGGATTCACCGGTGGCTCCGGCGCCGACGATGGTGTGCAACTCGTCGATGAAGGTGATGACCTGTCCGGCGCTGTTCTTGATGTCGTCCAGAACTGCCTTGAGACGTTCCTCGAATTCACCGCGGAACTTGGCACCGGCGACCATGGACCCGAGGTCCAGGGAAACGACGGTCTTGCCTCGCAGCGATTCCGGGACGTCACCCGCGACGATGCGTTGGGCCAGGCCCTCCACGATCGCGGTCTTACCGACGCCGGGCTCACCGATGAGGACCGGGTTGTTCTTCGTACGACGCGAGAGCACCTGCACGACACGACGAATCTCGGTGTCGCGACCGATCACCGGATCGAGCTTGCCGCTTCGCGCGGCTTCGGTGAGGTCGGTGGAGTACTTCTCCAGCGCTTGGTAGGTGCCTTCCGGCTCCGGGCTGGTGACGCGAGCGCTGCCGCGGACGGTGGTGAAGGCTTCACGCAGTGCGTCCTGGGTGGCGCCGTGGCGCACGAGCAACTGGGCGACGTCGGAGTCGCCGCCGGCCAGTCCGTAGAGGACGTGCTCGGTGGAGACGTATTCGTCGTCCATCTCGGTGGCGAGGTGCTGAGCAGCGGTCAGTGCCGCGAGTGCCTCGCGTCCGAGTTGTGGAGTGGAGCTTGCGCCGGTTGTCTTGGGCAGGCGGTCGACGATTGCCTGAGCTTCACGGTGTACGACCGTGGGGTCGACGCCTACGGCTTTGAGTAGTGGGGCAGCGATGCCGTCGGTCTGGTCGAGCAATGCGACCAGCAGATGGGCGGGCCGGATATCGGGATTACCCGCCGACGACGCCGACTGCAGTGCAGCCGTCATCGCAGCCTGGGTCTTGGTTGTTGGTGTGAACGAGTCCACTTGTCACCTTTCTGGCGAAGTCGAACGGGAAGAGCCGCGACCGGTTGGTATTGCGACTGTGTCACTATGCTCAACGCGGACAAACTTGAGTCTATTCCGCTCAAGTTTGTTTTCGCCAGACCGAGTTGGTTTCGTAGGTCACATTTTCGGCCGTACTAGAATTGTGGCGAGAGTTGCAGCTGGTGCGAAAGGGGGATGGATTGGATCCGACAGTGATCGCCCGTCTGCAATCCAGCCTCGATTCTCTGACCGACGACGAAGAGAGCCGCGCGCACTTCTCGGCAGTGTTCTACACCGGCCTCTTTGCGGAACATCCTCTGTACCGCTCATTGTTCCCCGCCGGGATGGAATCGCAGGGCCACCGTTTCTTCAGAGCCGTCGAGTTCGTCGTGAAGAATCTGCATCAGCACCGCCGAATCCGAAAGTTCCTCACGCAACTCGGCCGCGACCACCGTCGCTACGGTGTCGAGCGTGAGCACTACGAGGCCGCAGGCGTCGCTCTGAAGCGCGCGGTTCGGTCGATGTACGGCACGAGCGCGCACAGCCGCTACAAGTGGACGCCGGAACTGGACGAGGCCTGGTCGCAGTTCACCGACCTCGTCGTGAGCACGATGGCCGACGGCGCCGAATCCGATACGACCCCGGCGCTCTGGGGCGCAACCGTGGTCAGCCACGAACGAGTCCTCGACGATCTGGCGATAGTGCGCCTCGAAGCCGACCCACCCATTCCGTACGGGGCGGGACAGTACGTCGGCGTTCAGATTCCGCAGCGCCCGAAAATGTGGCGGTACTACTCACCGGCGATTCCGACCAACCCTTTCGGTCAGCTCGAGTTCCACATCCGCAAGGTGTCGGGAGGATGGGTCAGCCCCGCGATCGTCAGCGAAACCAACGTCGGTGACCGCTGGGTCATGTCCACTCCCCTCGGCGGTCTCGAGGTCGACTTCACCAGTGACCGTGACGTTCTCATGATCGGATCCGGCACCGGCATCGCTCCACTGCGGGCCCAGGTGATGGAAATGTCCCAACGCGCGAACAACCCGCGGGTGCATCTGTTCGTCGGCGGCCGCTACCCGTGCGACCTCTACGACCTCGAAACCCTCTGGCACATCTCGCTCAGCAACCCGTGGTTGACCGTCGTACCGGTTTCCGAAGAACCCGAAAACCCTTGGTGGCACAACGGACCGGTGCTCGAACCACCCTTCGGAATGCACAGCCGGCTGATCGGACCGATCGGAAAAGTGGTCGCGCAGTTCGGCTCGTGGGCCGACCGTCAGGTGCAGATCTCGGGGTCACCGTCGATGATCAAGACGACCGTCTACGCCTTGCGTGCCGGCGGAACTCCGCTCGACCAGATCCGGCACGACCCGCTCTACTGACTACAGGAGAACTTTCATGGCCCAGCGAACCTGGTCGAGCACAGTCGTCGAACATCACCGTCTCCGTGAGGATCTGGCGGTTGTCCGCCTGGTCGGCGATGTCGTCCCCTTCCGCCCCGGCCAGTACGTCGATGTCAGCGTCCCGCAGAATTCGCGGTTGCTCCGTCGGCTCTCCCCCGCCCTGCCTCCCTCACACGACGGGAAGCTGGAGTTTCACGTCAAGACGGTTCCCGGCGGTTGGGTCAGCGGTTCGATAGTCAAGGACACCCAGCCCGGTGACGTCTGGCAGATCCTCGACCCGCGCGGCAACCTGTCCGTCGACGAGAACGGACCCACCGTCATCATGGTCGCGGGCGGAACCGGCTTGGCTCCGCTCCGGTCGATCATTCTCGATCTGGCTCAGACCTCGAACCCGCCGCAGGTGTACCTCTTCTTCGGTGGCAGAACGCTTCGCGATCTCTACGCAGCGGACATGCTGTGGCTGCTCGCCGACCAGTTTCCGTGGTTGCAGCCCATTCCTGTCGTCGAAGATCTCTCCGACGGCGGCCCGCCCGACGGATGGTTCGACCGGTTGAACGTCGACATCGGATTCGGCGACGATCATCTCATCGAGGGAACGCTCGCCGACGTCGTCGCGTCGTACGGTGCGTTCACCGAACATCAGGTCTTGGTGTGCGGGTCAGCAGCAATGGTTCGATCGACGCGTGATCGATTGATCGAGGCCGGAACGCCGGCCGAAGTCATTCAGTTCGATCCTTACTGACGGTCAGTACGTCGGATCATTGCGAACGGTGTCGACGTCGATGCCCACTGCGCGCAGCCTGAATTTGGTGCTGTTGACCATGGATTCGCTGCCGACGACCTGAATGTCGTAGCCCGCCCAGTCACCGAACGAGGTCACGACCTTGCCGACCTTGCCGACGATGCGCCTGGCCATGCCGATCGGGGGCAGCGGTTCCGCTTCGGTGTGCCACCACGGATTCTCGTCTTCTTCGGAGACCGGGACAATCGTGAGCCACGGGTGCTTCTCTGCCAACTTCCACAGGTATGGAAGGTCGTACAGATCGCACGGATGCTGTCCGGAGTAGAACAGTTGGACCTTGCGGGTGTTGCCGCGTCGGATCAGCTCGAGTATCTGAGCGCGCAGCGGAGCCACTCCGGTTCCCGACGCGATCATCAAGAGGTCCTTGGAGTTCTCCGGAATCCCCAGGGCGCCGATGGGCGAACCGACCACCCAGGTGTCACCGACAGCGGTCTGGTTCACCATGACCGGGCTGACCCACCCACCGGTGACCTGCCGAACGTGGAACTCGAGGATTCCGGTCCCGTCGTACGGCGTGGCCGGCGAGAGGTAGCGCCACATCCGCGGCCTCGCGGCGACCTGCACGCTGACGTACTGACCGGCGCGGTACTCCATCGTCTGGTCGAGCTGGAGCCGCACGACGGCGACGCCCTTGATGACCGGACGGCATTCGACGACCGTGGCACTCCAGGCGGGCGGTCCGTCTTCCGCGTTGGCGGCATCCATCATCGCGGCCGAGATGATCGCGAGCGCGTTGCGCCACGCGCTGTCCACCTCGTCGGTCCACATTTCTGCGCCACCGAAAGTTTCGAGTGCTTCGATCAACGCGTTCCCGACTGCCGTGTAGTGCTCGTCGGTGACGCCGTACTTACGGTGATCGCGGCCGAGCTGCGCGAGGTACTC
This sequence comes from Rhodococcus sp. IEGM 1306, assembly GCF_036541985.1. Lineage (NCBI taxonomy): Bacteria > Bacillati > Actinomycetota > Actinomycetes > Mycobacteriales > Nocardiaceae > Rhodococcus > Rhodococcus sp. IEGM 1306. The sequence goes on along the minus strand of NZ_JAZHFF010000004.1, from coordinate 139,979 downwards.
GAGTATCGCGTCGGACTCGTCGAGGCGCTCGACGACGTGGGCGATAGCGCCGACAAGCCGGTCCCGCTGCACATCCATCGCTGCCGGAAAGAACTCCCGGGTTTCGGGCGATCGAGCGAACAGGATCGAATAGAAGGTACGGGCGAGCCGTTCCGGACCATCTTCCACCGCAGCGACGGATTTGAAGCTCGACCGGACCAGAGAGATTGCTTGCGAATCCACGCTCATCCTCGTCCCGACTAGACGCGGCAAGACCCGCCGCGGAATTTCGTCTGCAGCTTATGTCACAAATGTCTGACTCGTAAATCATTCTGGACAAGTGTCACAATGCGACCCCATTTCGCGGTGTGACCGTCCCTTTCTTATTCTTGCGTGCAAGATAAACAAGAGCTTCGACACTCTCGATCGCCGAGCTAACGTTCAGCGAAATCTCAACCAGCCAAACAGGAGTCGTGCCGTGGATTTTGTTCGACAGGACGAATTGCCCACCGATAGCGGGCTTACGTCCCAGATCGCCTCCACTACCCCGACGCTGACCGAGCTTCAACGTCGGGAACTCGAGTGCGTCGAATTTTTCGACTCTCCGGAACTGGGCCACCTCCCGACGTCTCGGCGGCGCGAGGCCTTGCGTGAACTCCATCGGACCGGCACCTACACGCACACAGCGGAGGAATTGCTCGTCGGCGCCAAACTCGCCTGGCGAAACCACGCCCGGTGTGTCGGTCGCGCCCATTGGCGGACCCTCAAGCTCATCGACGCCCGCGATGCCGTCACCGCTTCCGCTCTCGCAGAAGCGTGCTGGGAGCACCTGCGTCTGTCGACGAACGGTGGCGCTCTGCAGTCCGTCGTGACGGTCGGCCCCCTTCCCCGCGAGGACGGCCAGGAGTACCGCATCCTCAGCCCGCAACTGATCCGCTATGCCGGCTACCGTCAGCCGGACGGCAGCATCCTGGGAGACCCCTGGCACGTCGATCTGACCGCTCAGGTCACCGCGATGGGATGGAAGGGCGCCGGTACGGCGTTCGACGTTCTCCCCGTACTGATTTCGGTTCCCGACGAGCCCTTGCAGTATTTCGACGTTCCGACGGACCTCGTACTCGAGGTCGAGATCGAACATCCCGAATACAGCTGGTTCGCTGATCTGGGGCTTAAATGGCACGCCGTTCCCGCGGTCTCGGACATGAATCTCGACATCGGCGGAATCGTCTATCCCTGCACACCGTTCAGCGGTTGGTACGTCAGCACCGAGGTCGGCGCACGCAACTTCAGCGACACCGATCGCTACAACATGTTGCCCACCATCGGAGCGATGATGGAGCTCGACATGAGCCACGACCGCACGCTGTGGAAGGACCGCGCACTGGTCGAACTGAACCGCGCAGTTATCCACAGCTACCGCAAGGCCGGCGTCATCATGGTCGACCATCACACTGTCGCAAAGCAATTCATCGATCACATCGCGCGCGAGGACAAGGCCGGGCGCAAGTGCCCGACCGACTGGTCCTGGGTGAACCCGCCCATGTCCAGCTCGCTCACACCGACGTTCCACCGCCTGTACGACGAGCCAGATCTCGACATCCGGCCCAACTTCGTCACGAAAAAGAAGAAGGGCACCGACCAAGGCCGGTGCCCCTTCCACAACTGATCGCGCTCAGAAGGGGATCTGCCCCAATCCGACGCCGACCACGAGCATCGTGATCGAGATCAGTCCGGCTCGCCACAGGACCTTCTTGTGGTGATCCGCCAGGGACACACCCGCGAGCGTGACCAGCAGCAGGATCGCCGGGACCAGCGGACTCTGCATGTGTACGGCCTGCCCGGTAATCGACGCGCGCGCCATCTCCACCGGCTCGATGCCGTACTGCGCTGCAGTCTCGGACAGTACCGGGAGCACCCCGAAGTAGAACGCGTCGTTGGTCATGAAGAACGTGAGCGGAATGCTCAGGACGCCCGTGATGACGGCAAGGTGCGGGCCCATGGCGTCGGGGATGACCTGCAACAACCACTCCGCCATTGCCTCGACCATGCCGGTTCCCTGGAAGACTCCGGTCAGCACGGCCGCTGCCAGGACCATCGCGACGACCGAGACGATGCTCGACGAGTGGCGGGCGATCGCTTCGCCCTGATCCTTGACCGCCGGGAAATTCACCGCGAGAGCGATCGACGACGCGATCATGAACAGCACCGGGATGGGCAGGATATCCATCACGAGCACCACGAGAAGGATCGTCGTCAGCGCGGCGTTGAACCAGAGCAGCTTCGGTCGCAAGGTGTCCCGCTTAGGGTCGAGGCCGTCGATGAAGCGTCCGGTATCGCCGCCGTCGTCTTCGGAGTCGTTCGAGCCGCCGGTGCCGGCGCTACCGGTGCTGGAACTTCCACCGTTTCCGACCTTTTCGAGGATGCGCTCAGAAGTCAGGACCAAAGTCCCGATCCTGCGGCGTTCCATGATCCCGAGGTGAATCGCGAATCCGAGCACCATGATCAGGCCGACGATCAACGACGGCACCATCGGGACGAAGACGTCGGACGGTGAGAGTCCCAGCGCACTCGCCGCTCGGACGGTCGGGCCGCCCCACGGAATGATGTTCATCGTCGCGTTGGACAGGCCGGCGATCACCGTCAGGACGACGGGGCTGACACCGAGTTTGACGTAGAGCGGTAGCAGCGCGGAGGTCACGATGATGAATGTCGTCGAACCGTCGCCGTCCAGGGACACCACCATCGCGAGCACCGCGGTTCCGACCACGAGCCGCATCGGATCGTCCCGCACCATCCGCAAGATGAGTTTGACCAGCGGATCGAACAGTCCGACGTCGATCATGATTCCGAAGAAGATGATCGCGAAGAACAACAGAGCCGCGGTGGGTGCGAGCGACTTGATGCCGTCGGTGATCATGTCGCCGATTCCGAGCCCCGCCCCGGCAAGTAGTCCGAAGGCCACCGGAACCAGGGTCAGTCCCACCACCGGGGTCGCGCGTTTGGTGAGGATCAGGAACATGAACACCGCAACCATGAGGAAGCCGAGTGTGACGAGCATGATGAACTCCTTTTGTGCTGAGTTGCCGAGAAAAACGGCACGGCAAATCGAGCCGGTGACCTTCGTGGAGGTGAAACGAAACTTTCGGTTGTGCTCAGTTCGCGCCGGGCGGATCGAGCGTCGCGTCGACGAACTGGGCTTGATCGGCGAGGAAGGCGGAGAACTCTGGTTCGGTGAGAACCGCACTGTTCCAACCATTTCGGCGAGACAGCTCGTTCCACCGCGGGCTTGCCGCCAGATCCCGCACCAAATCCTGCAAGCGCTGACGCTGATCGTCGCTCAGACCCGGCGGCGCCATGAGCCCTCGCCAGTTGGTGAACGTGACGTCGACGCCCGACTCCGCCATGGTGGGCGCATCCACCGCCGGGGTGCGCTCCGGCGAGCTGACCGCAAGAACCCGAACCGTGCCTGCCGCAATCTGATCCAGGTACTCACCGATTCCGGTTGCAGCGACGTCGACCTGCCTGGTGAGCAGCGCGGGGAGCAGTTCTCCGCCGCCGTCGAAGATGCGATAGGGAGACAGCGACGGATCTATCCCGACTGCCCGTGCGAACAGAAGGCGGAACAACCCGTCAGGTCCACCTTCGCTCGAACCACCACCGATCGAGATCGACGACGGATCCGCCACCCAGGCCTGCGTCAGCTCCGCCAGAGTTTTGTACGGCGAATCTGCCGGAACCAGTAGGGCTTCCGGTTCTTCGACCAGTCTCGCGATCGGCGTCACGTCGGCAAGAGTGTGCTTTGACGGCAGAATCTCGAGCGAACCCAGAACACCGAGCCCCATGACCATGAGCAGATCGGGATTCCCGCTTTCGAGAGCCAACCGGTTGAGTCCGACGATGCCGCCCGATCCGGGCAGTACAACGACGTCGGAGTCGACGGTTCCCTCGTCGGCCAGTGCCTGCACCATGGTCCGGGCGGTCAGGTCGTAACCACCACCGGCCACCGAGGGCACCAGTACTCGCAGTTCTTCGGAACTCTCACCCGCTCGGCCACCGGCGAAGAAGGACTCGACCGGAGTGCATCCGGTCGAGAGCACGAGAGTCATCGCGCAGGCGCCGAGCAGGGCGATATGCCTGCTCAGCCGCTTCGATGCCTTCATGTCGCTGCCCTTGTCTGCTGGTTGTCTGCTGGTACCGCTGTGTGAACAGGTTTCATACTGACGCACTTTGTGACTGGGGTCACCATTGGGAAAGCAAATTGATTTGTGCTCATTGTGCTCACGAACGGCCGCTTTCCCGACATCGAACCGAAGGCTAGGGTCTGGCTGGTGTCCTCAGGAAACGAGCAGGCCGAGCGAGAGCGCAGGTCTCCACTGCGTGCGCGCATGCGTCCGCGCCGGCACACTCTGGCGTCGCAACTCCTCGAGCTGCAACTTCTGATCGTCGTCGCGGTTCTCGTGTGCGTCACTGCCCTCTCCCTCGCTCAATCGTCCGCGAGTTTTCAACGCGAGGAGGGCCGTCGCGCACTCTCCGCAGCGGAATCGCTCGCAGCCAATCCCGCGGTACGCGAACTACTCCCCCAGGCTCAGACCCGCCTGCGCTCCGGACTACAGGGTTCGGTCGACTCGGTGCGCGCCATCTCGGGCGTCACCTACGTCTCGCTTGCCGACTCCGACGGCACTGTCGTCATTTCGACGCGCCCCGGTGATGTCGGCATCGATGCACGTCAGACCCAGGATCGGTCGTGGACAGGCTTGGTCGCCACGCCATCCGGCAAGGCCGTGGAAGCGCACGTTCCGATCCTCGGAGGCGAAGGCACGATTACCGGAACCGCGATCGTCGGCATCGAGTATCCCTCGATCTGGGCGCGACTGCTGCAGTCGGCGCCGAACCTCCTGGTGTACCTCGCGGTGGCCTCACTCCTCGGCGGCGTCGGTTCGATCCTGTTGGCCCGCAGGGTCAAACGGCAGACCCTCGGCATGGAGGCCGGGGAGATCCTGGACCTGGTTCGCCAACGAGAGGCGATGTTGCGTGGCCTCAAGGAAGGTGTCATCGCATTCGACGCGCAGGGAAAAGTGGTGCTGATGAGCGACAGTGCTCACCAACTCCTCGACATCCCACGCGGGAGTGCCGGTAGATCGGTGCGGGACCTCGGCCTCGACGACCGCCTCCAGAGTGTACTGACCTCCGGCACAACCGAATCCGATCAGTTGGTTCTTGTCGGTGATCGACTACTGGTCCTCAACACCGTCTTGATCGAATCCAAAGGCCGCACTATCGGGTCGGTCACCACTTTCCGCGACCGCACCGAATTGCGCTCCGTGGAAGAGGAACTCGACGTGACCAGAACCAGCACCGACGCACTACGCGCACACATCCACGAGTTCGACAATCAACTGCACACCATCTCCGGCCTCGTCCAGCTCGGCGAATACGACGAGGTGGTCGGCTACGTCGAAGGCTTGACCATGGAGCGCGCGCAGGTCAGTGCATCCGTCACCGACAAGATCGCCGACGTCGGTACCGCTGCACTCGTGATCGCCAAGATAGGTGCCGCTGCACAGGGACTGGTCACGGTCGAACTCACCGAAGACACACATCTGGAGGCGGTGGACCGCAGGCTCGGACGAGATCTCGCGACGGTGGTCGGAAACCTCGTCGACAATGCCGTCGACGCCGTCGGTGAGATGACGGAAGCCTCGCGCCGCAAGGTTCGGTTGTCGATTCGCGACCGCGGTGCAGCCGTCGAAGTGCGAGTCGAGGACGCCGGCCCCGGTATCGCGCCGGAGAATCGCGACAGGGTCTTCGGTCAAGGGTGGAGCACCAAGGGACAGTCCAGTGACGGACACGGTTTCGGCTTGGCACTGGTGCGCCTGACGTGTCGTCGACGCGGTGGCGACGTCACCGTGAGCACGTATTCGACAGCAGGAATCGAGATACCGGGTATCGAGACAGAGGACATCGAGTGGACTGTCTTCACTGCGGTCCTACACGACGGAGAGGGCGCATGATCCGGGTACTGGTGGTCGACGACGACTTCATGGTGGCGAAGGTGCACAGCGGATTCGTCTCGCGGATAGACGGTTTCGAAGTGTGCGGCGTTGCCCATTCGGCCGAGGCCGCGCTGACCGCGGTCGGTGAGTTGCAACCCGACCTGGTTCTACTCGACGTGCACCTGCCCGGTACCACGGGACTGGATCTGATCGCCCCGTTTCGCGAGCTGGCACCGGAGCTGGACGTTCTCGTCATCACGAGTGAGCGCGAGGCGGGCTCGGTCAAGAAAGCACTGCGCAGCGGCGTCGTGCATTACCTGATGAAGCCCTTCACGTTCGAGGTTCTCCGTGAGCGGCTCGAGCGATACCGATCGACCTACGCGAACCTCGACAGTACCGGCGAAGCAGAACAGGACGCGGTGGACGAGGCTTTCGGAGTGGCCGGTGGCGCAGCGGGGGCGTCGTCCCTCAAGGGGCTACCGAAAGGACTCAGCCCCGAGACCCTTCAGTTGGTCGAGACAGCTCTGCGAGACGACACCGAACCCGCCTCGGCAACAGACATTTCCGAGAGGGTCGGTATCTCGCGCGCAAGCGCGAGGCGCTACCTCGAGTATCTCTACGAGTCCGGGCGGTCCACCACCTCGCTGAAATACGGAGTGGTGGGCCGCCCGGAGCGTCGATACGTCTGGAAACGCTGACCCTTCGCTACACGACGCTGGTTCCTAGACTGCGCGGGCGCTGGTCTCCCAGTACCGCGCGCGCAGGGCCTTCTTGTCGAGCTTGCCCAGTGGTGTCAGCGGTAGGGAATCCACGAAGTCGACGCTCTTGGGCGCGTGAACCGAACCCTTGGCCGCCTTCACCTTCTCGACCAGTTCCTCGGTGTCGACGGTCAGTCCTGCTCGAAGTACGACACAGGCCTTGACGGCTTCGCCCCACTTGTCGTCCGGCACACCGACTACCGCCACCGATGCGACGGACGGATGCGCCGAGATCACGTCTTCGATCTCGCGAGGGAACACGTTGAAACCACCGGTCACGATCATGTCCTTCTTGCGATCGACGATGGACATGAACCCGTCCTTGTCCTTTCGCGCGATGTCGCCGGTGTGTAGCCAACCGCCCCGGAACGCCTCGGCAGTTTCGGCCGGCTTCTTCCAGTAGCCCTTCATGATCAGCGGGCCGCGCACGCAGATCTCACCGAGTTCTCCCTGCGGCACCTCGTTGAGGTCGTCGTCGAGCAACCGGACGTCGAGCCACGGCACCGGGCGCCCACAGGTAGCGAGGCGGGCCGGATCGTCAGCGAGGTGTTCTTCCTTGCGCAACACCGAAATTGTCATGCCGCACTCGGTCTGACCGTAGAACTGGAAGAAGATCTGACCGAACTTCTTGATGCCCTCCTGCAACCTGGCAGGAGACATCGCGGACGCCCCGTAGAACAGCGTCTGCAAACTGGAGACGTCCCGCTTGGGCAGATCGGGGTGGTCCATGAGCATGTAGATCATGGTGGGCACCAACATGGTTGCCGTGATCTTGTGCTTCTCGATCGCTTCGAGCACAGCACCGGGCTCGAAGGCAGGCAGGACGATCAACGCACCGCCGCGCAGCAAGGTTGGGATGAAGAACGCTGCGCCGGCATGCGAGAGTGGCGTGCAGATGAGGAAGCGGTTGTCCTCGGGCCATTGCCACTCCGACATCTGGATCTGATTGAGCGCTGCACCCGAACGGAAGGATCCGACAACACCTTTGGGCTTGCCGGTCGTTCCACCGGTGTAAACCATGCTGCTGGCGTCTTCGGCGTCGACGTGCGCGGCCTTCAGCGGCGCGGGCTCGAACGTGGCAGCCAGCGCGAGGATGTCGATTCCCACCTCGGACGGACCCATCGAGAGCACGTTGGTCAACGAGGGTGAGGACGCCTTCAACTCGGCGGCACGCTCTTCGAAGGCATTGGGATCGAAGATGAGGGTCTCGATCTCGGCGTCGTCGACGATGTACTTGTGGTCGTCGAGCGATCCCATCGGGTTCAAGGCGCTCGCCCGGCAGCCGGTGATCATGGTTGCGCCCATGCTGATCAGGACCTCGGGGCGATTCTTCGAGAGCATCGCGGTGCTGGTGCCCTGAGTGATTCCCAGTGACGCGAGCGCCTGGGCGAAGCAGCTGATCTGATCGCGCATCTGACCGCCGGTGAGGATCACGTCGCCGAGGTACAGCGCGGGCTTGTCGTGATTGCGTTCCAGAGCGGTGATGAGCAGGTCCGGACCGTATACCGGTCGGTGCAGGTCAGCGAACTCGTCTGTCATCTGGTCTTCCTTCTGCTCGGCGCGTGCAGTCATCGAGATGTGCTCCCGGTCACGGATACGATATCCAGAATTGCACAAAACTGGAACAGGTTCCACCTCTTCGATCGAATCCGAGAATGCTCCCGATCAGCGGGAAGCCCGTCGTCACCCGCCAGAGCGGTGGTTAGCGTCGATGTACCCACCGAGACGACAGCGTCTCGGTCGCGTCCAACGGAGAGTGTCATGACTACCAAGCTCGGTACCGCCCACTTCACGGCAACTGCTCCCCGTACCGCCACCACGCTCCTCTCCGATTTCGACTCGTTGTACGGCACCGTGCGCTCCGCACGCGACGGGTCCGTCGTCGAGCAGGATGTGGTGTTCTTCGGACGCCCCGACCCCGGCGCACGGCTCACCGGATCCGTGAGGCCACTGGGTTCGACACTCGAGCGAATCACCGAATACCACGATCAGACCGGGCATCTGGTGGCCGAGGTCTTCGTGCGGGAAGCCCCGACCACTGACGCCGGCGCCGATTCCGTTGCTGCCCTTGCTGATTTCGCCGCTCGGCGTTACGGATCCGCATCGCTACGACGGTTCCGCGGACGGTGCACCGCGACCTCCTCGGGAGCAGACCTGAACTGCTCCGTGACGGTGCTCGCCACGTACGAGAAGGACCACGAGAGCGTCACCGACGTAGCTCTGGTCGCCACCGATCCCACCGGGGTTGTCACTGCCCGGGCCTGGGCGACTCTCGCCGTCGACAATGCTGCGACTCTCGCCGTCGACAACGCGGAGACACTCGCCGGCTGAATCCCTGCAGGTCACCGAGTGGGTGTTCCATCCAGCGGGAACTGCCGTATCTCCAGCGGACGCTTCGTCGTTGTATGAGACGGATCACATCACTGGAGCGTCGCAAGACGCGGCTCGGAGGAAGACATGGCACTCGGAACCGGCCCACTCACCACTACGGACGCCCCGACGCAGTCGGGCGCCGGCGAGGAAATTCGAGAAATCGAAGCGGCAGCGCCTCCCGCGCGGTTCGCACGTGGATGGCACTGCCTCGGACTCAGCAAGACCTATCGCGACGGTCAGCCCCACCAGATCGAGGCATTCGGCACCAGCCTTGTCGTCTTCGCCGACAGCAAGGGCGACATCAAGATTCTCGACGCCTACTGCCGCCACATGGGTGGCAACCTCGCTCATGGAACCGTCAAGGGCGATTCGATCGCCTGCCCGTTCCACGACTGGCGTTGGGGCGGTAACGGAAAATGTACGGCGATCCCCTACGCACGACGCGTTCCGCCGCTGGCCAAGACGCGGGCGTGGACCACACTCGAGAAGAACGGTCAGCTGTTCGTCTGGCACGATCCCCAGGGAAATCCCCCGCCCGCCGAGGTCACGATTCCCGACATCGAGGGCTTCGGAAGCGATGAGTGGAGCGACTGGAGCTGGAACACGCTCACCATCGAAGGCTCTCATTGCCGCGAGATCGTGGACAACGTCGTGGACATGGCCCACTTCTTCTACGTTCACTACTCCTTCCCCAAGTACTTCAAGAACATCTTCGAAGGTCACGTCGCGAGCCAGTACATGGAATCGGTGGGACGTGAGGACATCATCAGCGGCACCAACTACGGCGACCCCAACGCTGTGCTCCGTTCGGATGCTTCGTATTTCGGTCCGTCGTACATGATCGACTGGATCAAGAGTGAAGCCAACGGGCAGATCATCGAAACCGTTTTGATCAATTGCCACTACCCCATCTCGAACAATGCGTTCGTGTTGCAGTACGGCGCGATGGTCAAGAAACTTCCCGGTATGGACGACGAGTCCACTGCCGCGATGGCTGCGCAGTTCACCGAGGGCGTCGAGATGGGATTCCTTCAGGACGTGGAGATCTGGAAGAACAAGGCTCCGATCGACAACCCGCTGCTCTCCGAGGAGGACGGCCCGGTTTACCAGTTGCGGCGCTGGTACAACCAGTTCTACACCGACGTCGAGAACGTCACGGAAGACATGACGAAGCGCTTCGAATTCGAGATCGACACCACCCGTGCCGTGGAGAGCTGGAAGCGGGAAGTCGCCGAAAACGTTGCCGCACGTGACGCCCAGGCGCTCGAGACAACCTCCTGATCCGCAGTCGAAAACACTGCTGAAACAACCTGACTGGATGCAAGGAACAACATGACGTACGAAGTGCTCGAACAGATCAATGCGATGGCCGACGACATCTTCGCCGAAGGTATCGAGGCCGAGCGGATCGGCCGGGTGGCCGACGACACCGCCAAGAAGATGAAGGCAATCGGTTCCATCCGCATGCTGCAGCCCAAGGAACACGGCGGCATGGAAGCGCACCCTCGCGAGTTCGCCGAGACCGTCATGCGCATGGCTTCGCTCAATCCCTCGGCCGGCTGGGTCCACGGGATCGTCGGAGTTCACCCGTGGCAGCTTGCGTTCGCGGATCCCAAGGTGCAGCAGGAGATCTGGGGATCGGATCCCGATACCTGGATGGCTTCGCCGTACATGCCCGGCGGTATGTGTATCCCGACCGACGGCGGCTACAAGTTCTCCGGCCGCTGGCAGTTCTCCTCCGGCACCGACCATTGCGACTGGGCATTCCTCGGCGCGATGGCGTGCGACAAGGACGGCAACATGGAGATGCCGCCGCGCATGCTCCATGTGATCATTCCGCGCACCGACTACGAGATCATCGAAGACTCGTGGGATGTCATGGGACTTCGCGGCACCGGTTCCAAGGACCTGGTGGTCAAGGATGCCTATGTCCCGGATTACCGTGTCATGGACTGCGACGAGGTCATCGACGGAACGGCAGTACGCAAGTACGGGCGCACCGAGACGCTGTACCTGATGCCGTGGTCGAACATGTTCCCTCTCGGCATCACTGCCGCCACGATCGGGATCTGTGAGGGAATGCTCTTCCACGCCAACGAGTACCAGGCCGATCGCATCAACGCGCAGGGCACGGCGGTCAAGGACGACCCGTACACCTTGTTTGCCATCGGTCAGGCAACTGCCGACATCCGGGCCGCCCGCGACACCCTGCTTGCCAACGTCGACCGCATGTGGGATCGGGTGGACGCCGGTAAGGAAGTGACTTTCGAGCAGCGCGCCGAGGGACGTCAGACTCAGGTGCAGGCCGCCTGGCGCGCAATCAATGCAATCGATCAGGTCTACCCGCGTTGCGGTGGCAACGCACTACGGATGGACAAGCCGCTCCAGCGATTCTGGCGCGACGCTCACGCGGGACAGCACCACGCAATTCACGTTCCGGGCACCGTATTCCACGCCGCCTCACTGAGCCGTCTCGGCGCAGATCCGCAGGGTCCGCTGCGGGCGATGATCTGATCAGACTTCGACACGAGAAATCGACAGGAACAGAACACGATGACACACACCGACATCAAGGGACTTGGCTACGTCAAGATCTCGACCAACGACATGGCACGTTGGCGCACTTTCGCTTTCGATGTTCTCGGATTCGCCAAGGGCAGTGGGCCGGACGAGAACGCCCTCTACCTACGACTCGACGAGCGTGCTGCTCGCATCGTCGTCGTCGAGGGTGAGCGCGACGAGATCGTCAGCATCGGTTGGGAGGTCGCCGATCACGCCGCACTGCGCCGCGTTCAGGAGGCCCTCGAGAAGAACGGCACCGAGGTCGAGCAGCTTTCGCTTGCCGAGGCAGATGCTCGACGGGTCGAAGAGGTCATCGCCTTCACCGATCCCGGTGGAGCAGCCATCGAGATCTTCCACGGAGCGATCCTCGACCACAGCCCCGTGGTGACGCCCTTCGGCGCTCGATTCGTCACCGGCTCACAGGGTCTCGGCCACGTCGTGCTCCCGGTGATGGACAGTGCCGCGAGCTTCGACTTCTACACCGAGGTGCTCGGCTTCTACCCACGCGGCGCGTTCCGTCTGCCGGCACCGCCCGAATTCGGCCCGCTGCGAATCCGTTTCATGGGCGTCAACGAGCGTCACCACAGCTTGGCCCTGTGCCCGGCACCGCACGGCGGCGCACCCGGCCTGATTCACATCATGGTCGAGGTGGACACCCTCGACGCCGTCGGCCAGGCTCTCGACCGAGTGATGAAGGACGGATTCTCCGTGTCGTCGACCCTGGGTCGTCACACCAACGACAAGATGATCTCCTTCTACGTCCGCGCACCCGGCGGCTGGGACATCGAGTTCGGCACCGAGGGCGCGAAGGTGGATCAGGACTCGTACTCCTCCGAGGAGATCACCGCTGACAGCTACTGGGGCCACGACTGGTCCGGAAGCGAACCACTGGCAGCTATGTAGTACCCGCCCGGTAGTAAACCGACGAAGGGGGCTTGTGCGAATGCTCGCGCAAGCCCCCTTCGTCGTTTCCACCATGACGCGCCCGAAAACAGACCGGTGATCCACTTCACAAATCCGCAACTCTATGACACTATTTCTAATTGAAATAGCCAGTTCACTGGTTGTGGAGCTCTATGAGAAGTGAGGTACACGATGACACTGCAGGCTGTGGATGCTTTAGGCGGAGATTCGGCCCCGACAGCAATTCTCGATCGCGTCTCGCTGGTTCTCGACGCCTTCGACGGTCCCGGCAGGTTGACGCTCGCTCAGGTCGTTCGGAGCACCGGCCTTCCCCGCTCGTCTGCCCACCGCATGCTCGAACGTCTCGTCTCGATGCGTTGGCTGCGTCGTGACGGCCGCGACTACGAACTCGGTATGCGCCTCGTCGAACTGGGATCGCTCGCGGTTCATCAGGACCGCCTCCACGCTGCAGCCATGCCGCTTCTTCACGAGCTCTACCGCGTCACCGGTTTCGTGGTCCACCTCGGCATCCTCGACGGGCCCGATGTGGTCTACATGGAGAAGATCGGCGGACGCCTCGCCGCCGCGGTGCCGACGCGTGTGGGTGGTCGACGCCGCGCCGAGACCACTGCGATCGGTCAGGCACTGCTCGCGTTCGGTTCGCCGAAGTCCTCGGGTTACGCACTGCCCCACCTCGCCAGAATCCGCGAGTCAGGGGTTGCATTCGAATCCGGAAACGGCCTACCGGGATTCAGCTGTCTTGCGGCACCGATCGGCCCCATCGGCCGCGCTGTTGCCGCGGTATCCATCTGCGCGCCGTCGAAGGCCCTCCGCCTCGACCACGTCAGCGCAGCGCCGGTCCGTATGGCAGCCGCTGCCATTTGGCGAGGCATCGACGGCGGATCGCTGAGTGTCACTCCGACGTTGCAGCGTCGTCACCTGTTGCGCAACATGCCGACCGCAGCCGGAGCCTGACTCAGATATTCGAGCCGTTGCCGGTGAGCCCGGCCTGCTCGAGTGCCAACACGTATTCCTCGACGTTCTTCCATCTGCCGGGTGTCGAGGGCAACGGTGATCCCAGTCGGTCGTGCTCGGCAACGTTCGCGAACTCGGCGGACGCACGGTCGATGTCTTCGAGTAGTTCGCGAGCAAGTTCGATCTCTGCGCGGAAGTACCGTTCCGACCAGCGCAGTGTCATGACCGGGAACGACCACGCCGGCTCGTTCTCGGCATGATCTGCGTGAAGTTTCGCGCGTCGAATCTGCTCTTCGACATTGGCGATGTGGGCTTCCACCAGGGCCTTCAGTCGTTCAGGCTCGTTGAGATGTCCCATCCACAGACGCAACATCACGCCGTGCTTGAGCACCGGAACTTCCACCGGCGCCTCGCGTGACCACGTCCGGACGGCGTCAGTTCCCGACTGGGTGATCGAGTAGAGGCGCTTGCCCCGCACCCCCGGCTCGGAGACGACCCGGGACTCCACGAATCCGATGCTTTCGAGCTTCTTCAGCTCTGCGTAGACCTGGCTGATGGACGGGCTCCAGTAGAAGAAGCCGACACTCCAGTCGGCCCACTTCTTCAAATCGTTTCCGGTCAGTTCCTCCCCGAACGTCAGCATCCCGAGCACTGCCCAGCTGGTAGCGGGAAGTCCTCGGGACACGTCATCAGGTTCGGACATGCCCGAAGTCTAACAATCACTGGTGATTTGCTGGTTTCGTAGAATCCGAACGGACCGCTGAGCGGGATCAAATTTGCGTGAGGCCCCTCCACCTGGCACTCGGTCGGCCCGGACCCGTGCCGAGAAGCCATTGCTGCCATTGAGTGGGACTGCCGCTGGATTACCGCCGCGCCGCCACACATCGTTGTTTCCGAAGCTGTTTGCAGAGTTTGAACAAGGAGACGACATGACCGTGGAAAACGCCGAGCCGCCAGTTCTGGACGGACGCACACTTCGCAACGTGATGAGCAATTTCTGCACCGGCGTCACCGTCATCACCGCTCACGATGGAGAGTCGCCCCTCGGCTTCACCTGCCAGTCTCTGGTCTCGGTATCTCTCGATCCCCCGCTGCTCTCCTTCTGCCCGGCGAAGACGTCGACGAGTTGGCCGAAGCTTCGCGAAACAGGGACTCTCTGCATCAACGTCTTGGCACACGATCAGCAGGACATGTGTTCGGCGTTCGCACGCGGCGGGACGGACAAGTTCCTCGGCGTCGAATGGGATGCCGCCGGCAACGGCGCTCCGGCGCTGAGCGGCGCGCTCGCCCGCATCGAAGCAACGGTCGAGCAGGAGCACGACGCCGGTGATCACACCATCGTCGTCGCACGCATCACCGATCTGAACGTGCTGCGCCACGACGGTCCGCTTCTGTTCTACCGCGGTGGGTTCGGACGCTTCGACGCCTGAGCGCTCAGGCTGTCCCGCTGCGTGGGAGATGCCGGCGCCGAATCGAGACAGCACCGATAGCGTCCGAAGTAGTTGTCAGACCCTGAACTTCTCGACTGATCGGACTAACTCGATGACCACTCTCGAACCAGACACCACGGCCGCGATCACGGCGACGGTTACCACCTACCTCGACGCCGTGGCTCGCGGATCGTCAGCGGACATCGCCGCCCTCTACGCCGAGAACGCGACACTCGAAGACCCGGTCGGCAGTGAACCCCGAGTCGGCAAGGCAGCGATCACCGAGTTCTACGGCGCTCTCGAGGGCGGTTCGCAAGAGACGGAACTGCTGACCCTGCGGGTGAGCGGATCCAGCGCGGCCTTCCACTTCCGCGTCGTCACGCCGGTCGGCGATCAGATCTACGAGGTCGAACCGATCGACGTCATGACTTTCGACGCGGACGCCAAGATCACGAGCATGCGTGCCTTCTGGTCACCGGCCGATCTGATCGCACGCTGATGCGTCAGGTCAGTTGCCGCAACTGCGGAAATCGTGTCCTGGTGGAGAAGTACAGCGACGCGCACACCAGCGTCCAATGGCTCGAAGAGTCGCAAGAGGTGTGCCCGGAACTGGGGCGCGAGAACGGCCGTGCCAATGCTCAACGGACGTGTGGTGCTCTGCGCCAGACGATCAACGATCTCGCCGACGCCGGAGAGCTCGAGATGAGCCTGCGCAGCTATCCAGTGCCGGGCAAGCTGTCCTGAACGCTTCCGCGTAGCACTTCGGCGAACGTGCGCGCCGATTCCAGGTCGTCGGCGTTCGGCCGCCCCTTGCGGATTCCGCCGAACAGCTTGAACGGAAAATACGTATCCCACGCACGGGACGAGAAGGCGGCGACCACATCGAAGCCCTTCTGTTCGAGCAGCTGAACCAGCGGACGCGAGAAGCGATGAATCCCCTTGTCGGGAAAACCACTGGTAGCAAAGACAAAAGCCTTGGATCGTCGTTCTACGGCGAGCGAGTCGATGAACGAGCGTAGATCTTCGTGGTACGAGCGCAGATAGATTCCGGACCCGAAGCCCACGAGGTCGTAGCCGGCGAGCTCCGCGGAGTCGATCTCGCCCGGTTCGACCACGCGAGCATCGAGAACCTCTGCGATGACGTCGGCGATCCGCCGCGTATTGCCGTGAGAGACAGAGGTGCACACGATGATTGCCTTCATCGACTGCCTTCATTCGTCGTGGACATATGCGTTTTCTCCCCAGGGTTGGTCACGGAACTCCCCCAAGGATATGGGCAGGAATAGGATCGATTGCCCATTGGTGAGGAAAGATACCCGGCATGTCAGCACGATTGAAAGGACGTAGGCGCGCGGTCAACGCGTTGATCGTCGACGTCGAACGATGGGCCGCCGAGCACGATGACGTCAAAGCTGTAGCCCTGGTCGGGTCCTACGCGCGCGGCGCGGAGCGTATGGCGAGTGATGTCGATCTGATGATCCTGGCCGAAGATCCGGACGCGGTTGTGAACGGGGATTGGTTCATGCAAATCCGTCCCAACGCGCGGTTCGTCCGCGCCGCGAACTGGGGGCCGGTCCGAGAGCGGCGTTTCCGCCTGCGGTCCGGACTCCTCGTCGAACTGAACTTCGCCACCGAAAGCTGGGCGGACGTTCCCCTCGACGAGGGCACTCGACGCGTTCTCGCGGACGGCCACCGAATCCTGTACGACACGGGACCTCTCGATGTCGCCACGGGCGCGGCAAGAACTCCTCGATGAGCACCGCGACGGCCTTCGAAATCCTGGCCACCGAAATCTCCGCCTTGCGCGGCTCTCCCCTCGTCGCGATCGACGGTGTCGACGGGAGCGGCAAGACGACATTCGCGAAAAATCTTGCAGCACAGCTGAATGCACGCCCCGTCATCGTCATTCACGTCGACGACTTCCTCAATCCGCCGGAGATTCGTCATCGCAGAGGTCGGCAATCGCCGGAAGGCTTCTGGCTCGACAGCTACGACTACGACGCCCTCGAACGCCATGTTCTCGACCCACTGACACCGGGAGGAACCCGCGAGTACCTGCTACGACGGGACAGCGCCGCGTACCTGCATGCAGCCGATGGAGCGATAGTCCTCGTCGAGGGCCTGTTCCTGCATCGTGACGAACTCGCCGAAAGATGGGACTACTCGATTTTCCTCGACGTGCCCTTCGAGGTCACCGCGCAGCGAATGCACCTTCGCGACGGAACGAACGCAGATCCGGAACATCCGTCGATGAACAGATATGTCGGTGGCCAACGGCTCTACTTCGCGGCCGCACGACCCTGGAGCCGAGCGGACTGCGTCATCGACAATTCAGACCCGAAAATGCCAACTCTGCAGCAATAGAAACGTGGCGCGGCGCCCGTCCAGTCCTTAGCCACGATCAACGCTCTGGCAGCGCTCGCGGCGAACTGCGAGAACATCGGCACCGGGTTCACGAATTCGTCTTGGGGTAGCGACGAAGGATAGAGTGCGCTGCCTGGGTGACGGTGGTGCGATCGTAGGTTTGCACGAAGTCGAAGGTACGCTCAAGATCTGGCCCGTTGTCATGAAGATCTCGCGCCGACAGCATCGCCGCATGATGTGGTCCCAGAGTGACGACCGTCCACTCGTTGACAAGATCATCACCTGGGTCGAGCGGTGCGTGTTGCACTTTACCGTCGAGCATCACGGACAGTCCGACACCGTAGACACCGGCGAACCCAACGGTATCGGCGAGGTGACGCCACCGTGCTGCTGTGGATGCGGTGAAATGCTCGGCTTGTTGAAAGGTGCCCAGAACAAGCATCGAGGAACCCGATGTGGCGGCTTGCGTTTCGAGGGACTTACTCAGTTGGATCAACAGTCGCTTGGTACCGCGCCGGACCTGGCTGTGAGCAGACACGATCGAGTAGGGAGTGCCGACGTCGGGGATGGGATCACTCCACACCGGACTGTCGGGCATCGCGACGACCGGTTCGGACAACAGTGAACTCGGATCGTCGACTGCGGGATACAACTCACCCGTTCCGTATGTGGCTCCGATAGTGATTGCGGCAAGACGGGCGGATTCCGAGTCGACACCCTCGGCAAGGATAATCGCGTTCGATCGCTCGACGTAGGCACCGAGCGCATGTACCGTCGTTCCGACTTCGAAATATGCTGCCTTGGAAAGTAATTCCGCGGAAGTGACAATGATGTCGGGTTCGACCAAAGACAGCAGCGTCGCCGAGTGCTTGTCGATGCCGACACCATCGAGTGCAATCAGACGCCCACACGCGCGGGCTTCTCTGATCACTGCCAGAGAGTTGTGGGGATCGGTAAGCACCGATGCGCTGTCAACCGTGATGACGATCCGTTGCAGATTTCTCGTCGTTCCTTCGATACCAGAAGCGTTCAGAGCTGCTCGGGAAGCCGAGTCAACGGCCACCAGTAACGGCAGGCGATCCGCGACGGTGCATGCGAGTGTAGTACGGGACATGGCCAGTTTGTGACTGTCGAATTCCGAGCGTTGCTGCATCAATTGCGAGGCGCGGCGAAGGGCATGCGCCGAACACAGAGAGGAATTGTCAGGCCCACGCAATTGCAGCTCGGCACCTGCAAGTGCGTGGTCGTCGAGGCGGCGTATCGGTGCGAACTGCATGCTTACTTCCAGACCAATCACATCGGAGAACTGGGTGATCGGAGAATTCGACGATGTCGAACCGTTGCTGGTGTCATACGCCATGGTGTGGCTCTTCACTACGAGTCGGGACCACCAAGCGTTCATGCGGCCGGACGCGTCGATGGCGGCGCCGGCTGCTCGACACTGAAAGAGACTACCGCAAATCACGGCGCAACCCGGTGACGACTACCTGATCGCGCGCCACAAAGTGCACATCGAGACGCAGATCAGACCAGGAAACCAAGTCAACGCGTGTCGAGCACTGCTCACTTCACATCGTTCGTCGGAGTTGTTTCCGGCTCAAGCACCGAGAGCATCAGCAGTCGATGCGGCATCGCCCGCAATGAGTTCGGAGGCACCGAGAGCCTGGAAAATCATGGAGACCGCGCGCGTCGGGGCAAACAAGCGAATGCGGTTGTTGCCACGCCCCGCAGCGTCGACAACGGCATTCGCCACTCCGGACGACATGAAGGTCACGCCGGAGAGATCGATGTGAATATCGGTGCCGACCAGGAGAAGTCGGTCGAGCGCATGCACCAATTCCACACGCTGACCCATGTCCAATTCTCCGGAAAGCCTCAGTACCGCATAGGAAGGGGTGTAGCTTTCCACGTCGATACTGTACCGATACCCTTCTCGGCCGGCGCTGTCGAAGAGATCGAGAACATTTGCAGCTGAAGAACGTTCGTTGATCGTAGTCATGAAAGCCTCTTGTCTGGACTCGGCGTGCCCCACCGCCCGAATCAGCGATGAATCACTGTGCGTCGGATAACCAACGGTGTCGGTCACTGCGTTCCAGACGAACTCTGCCACCGGCAGGTTTCGCCGACACATCTACATTCATAACGCTAGGGTCTCGAAATTGTCACAGCGCGATGTCGCACTTTGGCGCCACCCCCGATGCACTGAACGCGTATACCCCACCCGGCCCCGACGTCTCTGCGGGGCGTCTCTGCGGCGTCAATCACTAGCTTTCTCGCTCATCGGGAAGGTGGGTTCGCCGCACCACCATTCCGCAATACCTTCTGTGACATGGATAACATTGTCGACGTACTCGTCATCGGATCGGGCGCTGCCGGATCGGCCGCAGCGCTCCAAGCACACGCTGACGGCGCGTCGGTGGTGATTCTGGAGAAGAGCGGACGCGATGCCGCGGGCGGCAATACTCGACTGTCCGGCAGTGGATGGTTCGTCAACCAGGACCCTGCTGCCGCCCGCACCTTCCTGCGTTCGTTGAACGGATCGTTCACCGTTGCCGACGATGTCATCGACGCCTGGGCAGAGAATACGCAAGGACTGTCCGACTGGCTCCGCAGTCTGGATGCATCTGTAGCGATGACCGGCGATTTCCATTCCACGGCGGAGTACGGCGAACTCGACGGAAGTTCTTGTTACGCAGGGATGGACACCATCGAAGGGAAGATGGGCAATGAACTTCTCTACCGCTTCCTCGTTTCCGCTCTCGCTGAACGCGGCATCACCACTCTTTTCGACACCGAAGCCACCAGACTCTTGACGGATGAATCCGGATCGGTGACCGGAGTCGAGGTCCGTTCGAGTGAACAAACTTCGGAGATCCAGGCGCGCCGGGGCGTCATTCTTGCCACCGGAGGATTCGAAGCGAATCCGGCCATGGTGCGCGACTACTTGCGTCTGGAGAATCCGAAGATCTGGGGCTCACCGTCGGCAACCGGCGACGGCCACCGCATGGCGCAGGCAGTGGGCGCAGATCTGTGGCATATGAACAACATGATGACCATTACGGGAATCCCCGGTGATCCCGAGAATCCCACGGGTTTCTTTCTCGCGCTGTGGAATGCACATAATTACGTGTTCCTCAGCCGGGAAGGTCGACGTTTCACCGACGAGTCAGCCGAAATGCGGCACGGTCATGTGTTCAGAGAGGGCTCTTACCAACACTTTCCAGTGCAACCGATGAACATCGTCTTCGACGAGACGATGCGGTTGGCCGGACGATTGAGCCCCAGCCGTGACGCACTGCCCGTCGGACACAGAGTCCTCGACGAAGGGTACGAGTGGAGTTCGGACAATCAAGCCGAGATCGACAAGGGTTGGATCGTCAAGGCGGACACGCTTGCCGAGCTCGCCGAGAAGCTCGGACTGGACCCCACAGTCGTGGAAACGAGCGTGCGCCGCTACAACGAGGCGTGCACAGACGGCGTAGACCACTCGTTCGGTCGCAAGCCCGAGACTTTGGCTCCGATAGCGACCGCTCCGTTCTACGCCGTCTCCGGGCCACCGCTGCTGGGATGGAGTAGCGGTGGGCCGCGCCGCGACGGTCATTCCCGCGTACTCGACACCGCCGGTAGCCCGATTCCGGGACTGTATGCGGCGGGCGCGGTGAGTTCCACCTACAGCGCGGCAAAGGACGGTGGATTCCACATTGCCGACGCCTTCGCATTCGGCCGTGTCGCCGGGGCCCACGCTGCCGCGCGCCAAGCTTGATACCGTCGGCCTTTCGACTGACTAGCTGCGCACAATCACGTGGCTCGTCAGTTGTGGTCGATCGTCACGCAGATGAATCCTCTGCGCCGGATGAAACCGGGATTCGTACCGGGACACTATCGCCTCGGCGGTCCCGTAATAGCTCACATCGCGCGGACGAACCTTCGCACGCCGCAAGGACTCGTCGAAGCTGGTTTCAACCCAGATTCGTAGGTCGAACTGATCTCGCATCAGTCCCCGAAAAAGCAGAACTCCCTCGACGAGCACGATGGCACGATCTGGAACCCGGGCCTTCGTTACCACCGATTCGTCTGTCTCCGGATCAGTCGAGACGTAGGAAATGTCGGAAACTTCGGCCGACCGTAGCGGCACCAGCACACGACTGCTGAGGATCGAATAGTCGTACGCATCCTCGAGATACCCACGCACCGTGTCGGGATTGTTGTTTCGTACGGCTTTCGCAGTCGAGAACTCGTCGCCACGGATCGTGACGACGTCATGGCCCGCCGTCGAGATACCGTCAGCCAACTCTTCTGCGATCGTCGATTTTCCGGACGCCTCGATTCCCGAGAGCCCGACGACAGTGCGTCCGAAGCGTGCTTCGTGGCACCGTACGACGTGCTCGACAAGAGAACCCGAATCATCCGCGCCGAAGGTCTTCTGCCGATTCACACCCGAGCGGCCTTGACCTCGTCGAAGAACGCGATGACGGCGGCTTCATTCTCCGGCGGGACCGTCATTGACGCCCGTGGACCCGCTACCGCGATGGAGTCGTCGGCGAGCCGGTTTCCGATGGTGAGCTTCAGTCCCGACTTCGACGGTTTCGCCTTCACCGCAATGTGTTCGACATGCCAGCGAGCCACTTCGCTCGTGCTCGCAGCGGTGCGGTCGAAGACCTCCACCGTGCGGTGGTCGAGGACCATGACGATGTTGGTCCCGACGGTAACTTCCAGATAGCGTCGTTCCGCCACGGTGTGCGCCTTTCGGTCAGTTGAACCCGACGCTACACACCGTGGCAGATCTCAGCGTGACATAACTCCGCTATTCAAAACTTCAGCTGTTCAGAACTTCTGTTGTTCAGAACTTCAGCGGGATGAACTACCCGCATCCACCGGCAGGGCGACCGACGTGATGTAGCGGGCCTCGTCGGAAGACAGGAATAGAGCAGCGTTCGCTACGTCCACCGGTTCGATCCACGGAATGGCGAGCATGTTCATCGTCATCGCGGCCGCAGCGAATTCCTCCCGCGTCGGGTTCTCGAGATCGGGGCGGAACTTGCCGCGCACCAACGGGTTCTGAATCATCGGGGTGTCGACGTTGGTGGGATGGACCGTGTTGACCCGCACGTTGTACGGCGCCAGTTCCTTTGCCAGCGAACGCATCAGACCGACTACACCGTGCTTGGCTGCGGTGTAATGCGCAACCCCGACCAGCCCCCGAAGTCCGGCGATGGAGCTCGTGAGAGTCATCGATCCCCCACCTCGCTCGATCAAGTGCGGAGCCGCGACCGTCGTGGTGTGCCACACCCCGGTCAGGTTCACGTCCAGCATGGTCTGCCACATCGTTTCCGACATGGTCAGTGCCCCGTCGGAGGACGTGATACCGGCTGTAGCGCACACGATGTCGAGTCCGCCGAGCGCTTCGACCCCCGAGTCCACCGCACTACGTAGTGCCTCGAGATCCCGAACGTCCACTACCGCAGATTCGACCTTTCGCCCCATCGCCCGGATCTGCGCAACGGTCTCGTCGAGGTCGGCCTCCGTTGCGGGCGGCGTGACTGTCGTTTCCACCGACGTGCACACGTCGACCGCGATGATGTCCGCGCCCTCTTCGGCAAAACGCACGGCCTGTGCCCGCCCGATTCCCCGAGCCGCACCCGTGATCAGCGCGATCTTGCCTTCCAATCGAGAAGTCATCAATTCACACTTTCTGGGTCAGGCCGGCGTCGACGACCAACTGACAGCCGGTCATGTAACGGGACTCCGCGGATGCGAGAAACAGGACGGCATTGCTGACATCCACCGGATCGACCCAGGGAACGGGCAACAGGTTGCGTGCGCTCAGTACTGCAGCAGCATCTGCTTCGGTGGGATTCTCGATGTCCGGGCACAGGTTCGCGAACACTCGCTCGTTGATGATCATCGGGGTACGTACCGAACCCGGATGCACGGAGTTGACGCGAATGCCCTCCGCCCCCAACTCGTTGGCCAGCGTTCTGGCCAGACCCACCACAGCGTGCTTGGCGGCGCTGTAATGACCCGCTCCGGCAATACCTTTGATTCCGGCGGTCGAGCTGACCAGAACGACGGATCCACCGTCGCCGAAGTGCGGAACACAGGCCTTGACGGTGTGCCACGCCCCGGTGAGATTGACGTCCAGTGATCGGTTCCACACTGCCGGTTCGATGGTCCACGACGGCCCCGGTGTGTCGTAGACGCCGGCGTTGGCGACCACGACGTCCAGACCCCCGAGTTCGGTAACGCACTCGGCCACTACTGCGGCCAAGCCGTCGAAGTCCCGAATGTCCGCCACACCGGTGACCGCGACACCGCCTCGATCACGCACTGCCTGAGCGGTTTCCGCCAACCCCGATTGTGCCTGTTCGACGTCCAACGCGATCACGGACGCGCCTTCTTCGGCGAGCCGCTCGCAGTGTGAACGTCCCATTCCGCCGGCAGCACCCGTTACGAGCACCCGCTTGCCTTCGAGACGACTCATGCGTGCACCGCGCTGTTCAGCTCGAAGCCTCGGTATCCCGCTGCTGCCACGTCTGCACAGATGTCGGAGTAGACACCGAAGCCTCCGATGAAGGGCATGAAGATCCTCGGCTTTCCCGGGATGTTGGCTCCCATGTACCAGGAGTTCGCGGATGGAAACAATGTTGCCGACGCCCGACGCGAGCACTCCTCGAGCCAGGTGTCCACGGCTTCGGCGCTCGGCTCGATGGTGTCGATGCCGTTGGAATCGAGATGGTCGATCGCGCCGGCGATCCAGTCGACGTGCTGCTCGGCAGCGAGGATCATGTTCGACAGCACACTCGGGCTACCGGGTCCGGTGACGATGAACAGGTTCGGGAAGCCGTGCACTCCCAGGCCGAGATAGGTTCGCGGACCCGCATGCCAGTTCTCTCGCAAGGTCTCGCCGCTGCGGCCACGGATCTCGATGCGATCGAGTGCCCCGGTCATCGCATCGAAACCGGTGGCGAACACCAATGCGTCGAGCTCGTAGTGGGCGTCGGCCGTCTTGATCCCGGCCTCGTCGATTGCCTCGATCGGTGCACTCTTGAGATCGACCAGGCTCACGTTGTCGCGGTTGTAGCTCTGGTAGTAGTCGGTGTCCGTCACGATCCGCTTGGTCCCGATGGGATGATCGTTCGGGATCAGCAAGTCGGCGATGGCCTGATCTTCGACCACCGATCTGATCTTGGCCTCGGCAAACGCTGCTGCCGTGGCGTTGGCGTCGATGTTGCTGGTCTGGTCGGCGAAGGTTTTGGCGAACAGGACACCGCCGAGCTTCCACCGCTCTTCGTAGGCCGCGTTTCTCTCGGCCTCGGACACCTCGAGCGCACTGCGCGGGTCCGAGACGAACGGTGATCCACCGCCGCTGCGCTTGGACAGTGCTCGACGCTCGGCGTAGTCGGCCTTGATCTCGGCGCGCCGCTTGTCGTCGAGCGGTGTGTTTCCCGCCGGCACACTGTAATTCGCGGACCGCTGGAACACGAAGAGGTGCTCGGCTTGCTCGGCGATCAAGGGAACGGACTGGATGCCCGACGATCCGGTACCAATCACTCCCACTCGCTTGCCGGTGAAATCGACGCCCTCGTGCGGCCAGAAGCCGGTGTGGAAGACCTCACCGCCGAAAGTCTCCCGACCTGCAATGTTCGGAACGTTCGCGGTCGAGAGGCTGCCAGTGGCGCACACCACGAAGCGTGAGGTGACGTCATGACCACCGTCGGTGCGCACTCGCCACGTCGACGAAGCCTCGTCGAACTGTGCGCTCTGAACACGGGTATCGAAGGTGAACCCACTGCGTAGGTCGAAACGATCGGCAACGTGATCGAGGTAGGACAGGATCTCCGGTTGCGCGGCGTACTTCTCGCTCCAGTCCCACTCCTGTTGCAGCTCTTCGGAGAACGAGTAGGAGTAGTCGAAACTCTCGACGTCGCAGCGTGCGCCCGGGTAGCGGTTGAAATACCACGTGCCGCCCACTCCGGAGCCCGCTTCGAAGCCGTGGACACGCAACCCCTGCTCGCGAAGTCGGTGCATGGCGTACATGCCGGCGACGCCGGCGCCGATGACTACGACGTCGAGTGGTGCGGTGGAGAAGTCAGGATCGGTCATGGTGGTCACGCTACGAGTGGGTTGGTTGGTAGAGGAACGGGTTCTCCCGCTGGGTGGGCGGAGCCTCCACCCCATGACACTGGGTGGGCGGAGCCTCCACCCCATGACACTGGGTGGGCGGGCGAGGCGGGTTTGTCCACCGATCGGAGGACACCGATGTCGTCCGGCACTGGGACCGGTAGGCGGACAGACCCGAAGGGAATTGGGGGCCATAGTTGTCTCATCACCGAAACACACGGTCACCGAGACCGACAAATCGAGGAGAACATGATGAGCACCAACACAATTCGACCCGAAGCAATTTCCTTCTCCGGCCTCAGCATGGCAGCTCTGGTTGCCCGCGCCGCCGGTGCGAACACGGTGAAGTCGATAACCGACACATCCGTCACGACGGCGATGATCAGCAATTCGGGTCGCGGGGCCCTGTATCTGGTCGACGCGTCCAATCCGAACGGCGACTGGGTCGTCCCGCCGGCGGACTACATCCTCCCCAACACGAACGTCAACGTAGTCGCCACCAGTAAGAACCAGAACGACTTCCCCATCGTGCTCACGTACCGCTCCGACGACGGTGGAGTGTTCGTCTTCAGTGCCACCAATTCGAAGACCAGGGCAGATGTCGGCGGTACGTACGCCACCGACGACCACGACGTCACGGTGACGATGACCTCGGGTTACCCGGCCATGAATGTCACCTACGTGATCCGGTGACGCTTGCTCACTCCAACAGACCCTGTCGCATCGCAGCGGCGACGGCGGCGCCTCGATCGTTGACTCCGAGTTTCTCGTAGAGGCGCTGTACGTGGGTCTTGACAGTGGAGGGCGCGAGAAAGAGCTGTGCGGCGATGGCCGGGATGCTTGCGCCCTGCGCGATCAATCCGAGAACCTCACGTTCGCGGGCACTGAGCGTCGGACCGGAAGGTTCACTGCGACGCCGGACCTCCCCCACCAATCCGGCGGCGATGCTGGGCGGCAACACATCTCGGCCCGCGGCACAGTCGAGTACGGCGCTCACGATCTCGGCGCGAGTGGATTCCTTCGGCAGGAACCCGGCAGCGCCGGCTTGCAGAGCCTGATAGACGACGGACGACTCGTCGTGAGCGCTGAGCAGTAGCACCCTGGTCGGAAGCTCGTCTCTGACCACTGCGGCGGCGACCTGAGTTCCGTCCAGGTGCGGCATCCGGAAATCGAGCAGCGCCACCTTCGGGCGTAGTTCGCGGATCATTGCGAGCGCTGCTGCGCCGTCGTCGGCCTCGCCCAGGACGTCGATGCTGTCACTGCCGGTCAGAGCCCGAACCACGCCCTCACGGAACAGCGGGTGATCGTCGCCGACCACCACGGAAACCTTGCCGACCACCGGCTTCGTGCCTTCTCGCATTGCTCACTTTCTCACGCCCGTATCAGCAATGCGAGCACTTGCGCCTCCCCCGATCGGGGGACAGACGATTCAACCCCGCCGCGGCCCCGTCGGCGGACATACAGCAGCACTCATTCGCGACAAGATTGATTCATCGCCGAGAACGGCAACCACACACCATCCCAGGAGCAGACATCATGCGTACCAACACCACTCGCCTCGTAGCAGTCACCGCAATCGCCCTCGCTCTCGGCGGAACCGCTCTGGGAACCGCAGCGATCGCCAACGCCGGCACCATGCCGACCGACGGCCCGACGGTTGCCATGACCATCACCAACAACACCGACAACCCGATGCTGCTGGACAGCGCGTCCAACCCCTACGGACAGTGGATCAACGGCCCCCGCTCCTACCTCGCCCCGCACACCACCGAGATCGTCACCGCGTACAGCAGCGATCCCCGAGGCATCGGTGTCGACGTCACCTACAACGTGGCCGACGGCGTCCAGACCGTGATGGCGGCCAACAACTACGCCGGCAACCCCACCCTCGACGGGACCCGCATCATCGGCGACCCGACGCACGTCATCCTCACCGACTACATGGCCACCGGCTACCCCACGATGAATGCCTCCTACGACGTCTTCACGCAGAACTGAACCAAGCGTCGAAGCACCCACGAACTTGATCCGCTACGGCCCACGACCCGGTATCCGCATGGATGTCGGGACGTGGTGTGCGCTGACCAGCTCAGACGCGTTCGACCAACACGCAGCGGGCACCACTGAAGATAGTGGGCATGCACTTGTTGCAGTGGATGCACAGTGAATGGGTATCGGATTCGGCTGCGATCCGATTGATCAGATCCGGTTCTCTGAGCAGCGCCCGTGCCATGGCGACGAACTCGAATCCCTCCGCCATTGCCGTATCCATTCCAGCCTTGTCCGTGACACCGCCGAGCAGCACGAGCGGCAGCTTCACCGCAGCACGGATCTGCCGAGCCTCTTCCAACATGAACAGCGGCTTGTACGGATAGGTATGCAACATGCTCTTACCCACCAACTGCACACCGAGTCGAACAGGTTGCGGCATCGCGGCGGCAAACTCGCGGATCGGCGCATCGCCCTTGAACAGGTACATCGGGTTGAGCAGTGAGCTACCCATCGTCAACTCGAGCGCATCGACGCTTCCGGATGCTTCGAGCCACTGCGCCACCTGGATTGCTTCGTCGACCCAAAATCCTCCTGGCACACCGTCGTCCATGTTCAGCTTGGCCAGGATGGCGATCTTGTCGCCGACGGCATCGCGCACACTGCGCGCGGTGTCGAGTACGACGCGAGCCCGGTTCTCCAGTGATCCGCCGTAGGAGTCCTTACGACGGTTGAGTTTCGGGCTCAGGAACGAGCTCGCGAAATAGTTGTGACCGAAGTGGATCTCGACGGCGTCGAATCCTGCCTCGACGGCAAGTCGCGCAGCGCTCCCGTGCGCCGCCGCAATTCTGGTGATGTCCGCTGTCGTGGCAGTGCGAATCATCCTCATGCTCAACGGATTGAACGAACTCGACGGTGCCAGCGCGGGCAGTCCGGTCGACTTCTGGTTCGCCACGGGACCGGCATGCCCGAGCTGCGCCGACGCAGCAGCACCTTCGGCGTGAATGGCATCGGTGAGCCGCCGTAGCCCGGGGAGAGCATCGGGCCGCATCCACAGCTGACCGTATTCGGTGCGTCCTTCCGGTGCGACGGCGCAGTACGCGACGGTGGACATCCCGACCCCACCGGCTGCCGGGCGTCGATGGAATTCGATCAGCTCATCCGTGACCAGGGCGTCGGGAGTTTTGCCTTCGAATGTCGCGGACTTGATGATTCGATTTCGAAGGGTCACCGGGCCGAGCTTTGCCGGGGCGAGTACGTCGGGAGCAGCGGTCATCAAGTTTGCCTCTCGCGGGAGTTGTTTGCAGGACGGTAAATCCACGGCCGAGAGATGGCCAGCGACCGTGCCACGGAGCGGGAAACGACTTCAGCCCGGCCGAGGTGGCCGGGCTGAAGTCGTCAGTGCCGTTCAGACTCGTCCGAAGTACGCATCCTTGAGCACTGCCAGGTCGTCGATGTCCTTGGCGTCGGCGTCGAGAACCACCTTGCCGATGTCGAGGACCGTCACGTGATCGGCGACGCTCATCGCAGCCTCGACTGCCTGCTCGACCAGCAGAACAGCCAGGCCGGTTTCCTTGAGTTGTTGGACGCGGTCCATCACCTCACCGACGATCACGGGAGCGAGACCGCCCGAAGGTTCGTCGAGAAGGAGTAACCTCGGCTGCGCCATCAGCGCTGCGCCGATCGCGAGCATCTGCTGCTGACCGCCCGACATGGAACCGGCGGGAAGCGAACGCTTCTCCCCCAGGATCGGGAACATCTCGTACATGGACTCGACGGACTCCATGAGTTCGCTGCGCTTCACCTTGCGGGTATAGCCACCGAGCAGGAGGTTTTGTTCGACGGTCTGCTTGTGAAAGACCCGCTTGCCCTCCTGCACGTATGCCATTCCCTGCCGCACCCGCTTGTGCGCGGGAACTCCGGTGATGTCGGCGCCGTCCATTTCGACGGTTCCAGAAGCCACCTTGTTGAGGCCGGACAGGGCACGCAGCGTGCTCGTCTTGCCGGCTCCGTTGCGTCCGAGCAGGGCGGTCACCTGACCGGGATAGACGTCGAACGAGACGTCCCAGACGACGCGCAGATCGCCGTACCCGGTCTGCAGGTTGCGGACCTTCAGAATCGGTTCCATCACTTCACCTCACTGGTCTGATGGTCCACCGCGCCGATTTCTTCGAGAAGCGCTTCCTCATCGCCGGACTTCACTCCGAGGTACTCGCTCAACACGCGTGGGTGATGTTCGATCGTCGCGGCGTCACCGGTAGCGATCACCTGTCCCTGAGCCAGTACCACGATCTCGTCGGCCAACGAGAGGACGAGGCGGAAGTTGTGCTCCACCAACACCACTGTGGCCCCGGCATCACGCAGCACCCGGATCAGGTCTGCCAGGCGTTCGAGTTCGTCCTCGTCGAGTCCGGATGCCACCTCGTCGAAGAGGACGACCCTCGGCTCGGCGATGACGGCGCGAGCAACCTCGAGCATGCGTCGCATCCCCAGGGGCAGCGACGTCGCGATCTCGTTGCGTAGGTGCGACATCCCCACGAGTTCGAGGACACGCTCGGCCTCGACGATGTCGGCCTTTGCGATCCTGCGGAAGCTGGGCAGACGAAGCACGGCCGACGCCATCGACGCGCGGTGCACCGAATAGCGTCCGGATGCAACAGCTTCCAGAACCGTGATGTTCTCCGGAATCGTCGGAGTCTGGAATGTCCGCGCCACACCCACACGGGCCACCTTGTGCGGCGACGACTGCGAGACCACCGTGTCACCGATCGTGATCACACCCGCATCGGCGGTGTAGAACCCGCAGATCATGTTGAGCATGGTCGTCTTGCCTGAACCGTTGGGTCCGATCAACGCGGTGACCTTACCGGCCTCGGCCGTCAACGTTGCCGCATTGAGTGCCTGGTTACCACCGAATGCCTTGGACACTCCGTCGACCACCAACCGAGCGCCGTTGATCGCCGCAAGTTCCGGTGTCCCACCGCCGTTTTCCTTTGCAGTGACTACGCCCAGGCCGGCCTTGCGATCGAGTTTCGAGACGATCGCTCGTCCGACCTTGGTCAAACCACCGGAGAGCAGCACGCCGCCGATGATCAGGAAGCCGCCGTAGAAGATCAGCGAGTACTCCTGGAACGCCGTCGACTGGTTGGGGCCGAGCTGCATGATCGCGGCACCGACAACGGCGCCGTACACACTTGCCGCCCCGCCCAGGATCGACGCCGCCAGAACTGCTGTGGCAAAGGTGAACCCGAAGGCCTCCGGCGAGATGAACAGGTCGGTGTTGGCGAACAGCGCACCCGCCAGACCCGCCGGGAACGCACCGATCGCATACCCGAGCAGCTTCATCCGGAACACCGACACACCCTGCGACGACGCCAGAACCGGCGACTGCTTGAGCGTGCGGAACGCGATGCCGTGGCGTGAGACCACGAGGTTGCGCATCACCGCGAACCAGAGGACGGTCACGACGACGACCACCATGTAGTACTGCTGAGTATCGAGTTCGGAACCGAAGAGCGTCGGCGGTTCCATACCGGTGAGGCCGTTTCGGCCGCCGGTCTTACCGCCGAAGATCGCCAGTACGTCCGGTACCAGCAGGACCAGGAAGAACGACGTCATCGCCAGGGACCAGTTGCCCAGGCGCAGACCGGGAACACCGGTCAAGATACCGACCGCCAGCGCCACAGCTCCGGAGGCAGCGAGCTGGAGCAGAATGTCGGTGTGACCGGCCTGGGACATCAGACCCGCGGTGTAAGCACCGGCCGCGTACATCGCGGCCTGGCCGAGCGCCAGTTCACCGGCGAAGCCGAGGCTCAGGTTCAGGCCACTGACCACAAGTGCCAGGATGCAGGCCAATTGAATCTGCCGTGATGTCGACAGATCCAGCCCGAGGACCGGGAGCAGCAAGATCACTACCGCCAGGACCAGCGGGATGATCCAGCTCGGAAGGGAACGGAAAGTCCGCCACGCGCTTACCATTTCACACCACCCGTTCTCGGACGTTGCCGAACAGGCCGGCAGGTTTGACCATCAAGATGACGATCAGCACCGTGAAGACGGCGATATTGCTGTACTGACTTCCCGCCCACAGAGCGGTGAACGATTCCACCAGGCCGACGGTCAGTCCGCCGATCAAAGCGCCTGGCAGAGAGCCGAACCCGCCGATCGCCAACGCCACGAATCCCTTGAGGGCCAGCGCGGCACCCAATGTCGCAACTGCAAACGTCTTGGGGCCGACCAGCAGTCCGAGGACACCGGCCAATGCACCCGAGAAGGCAAACGCACCCAGCGCCAAACGTCGGACGTTGACTCCGCGCAGCATCGCCGCTTCACGATCCTCGGAGATACCGATCAGAGCCAGACCCGTCATGGTTTTCTTGGAGACGTAACTCAACCCGATGACCAGTGCGATCGCCGCAACAAGCAGAGCGATCTCGACCGGGTAGGTGCGGCCGCCGAGTAGGGTGATCGGTTCGTTCGATCCGAAGAACGGAACCGTGAGAGGTTCACTACCCCAGATCAATTGAGTTGCACCATTGAGCAGAGTGGCAACACCAAGCGTGGTGACCAACTGGTTCTGGTGATCGGCCACCGGTCTGATCGCGACGATCTCCTCGACCGAGGCGAGGAGCATCACGGTCACGGTTGCCATGACGGCCACCACGAGAACGGGGAGTTTCAGGGTTACCAGACCCGTGTAGGCGACGAAGGTGCCCACCATCATCAGCTGAGCTTGAGCGAAGTTGAAAGTGTTGGACGAAACGAAAACGATGTTGTACCCGATGGCAACCAGCACGTCGACCGCGCCGAGCGCCAATCCGGACCACAGAATGGTCATGACGCAGCCGGGTTTCCGAACTGACCGTTGAGGATCTTCGTCGGGCTGATGAACTTCAGCTCACTGGTATCCGGGTTCGGGCCGTGGTTGTCGGAGCTGAAGTTGTAGCGCGAGAGGAATGCGGTCTTGGCATTCTCCTGGACCTCTGCGGTTTCCAGTGCTTCGGCGAGCTTCTTCGGATCGGTCGAACTGCCGACCTTCTCCGCTGCCGCCGCGACGAGGGGGAATGCGTCGTAGTTGTCCGCGAGGATCAGCGTCGACGGGATCGAGCCCAGCGACGCCATCGTGTCCACCATCGTGGTGACGAGCGCGTTGTTCGGATCGAACACCGTGCTGGTGAACACCTGCGTCACGAGGTTCTTCACCTGTGGGGTGCCGAGCACACCGGCGGGCGGATCGTTGGCGATCAGGTTGGTAGCCGAGACCGACGTGTTGCCGATCAACGGCACGTCCCAGCCGAGTCGCTCCAGGCTCTGCAACACGTATCCGAGCGGGGCGCCGTACGCGTCCAACGCGATTGCCGTTGCACCGGCATTCTTCAGCGACTGCAACTGAGCCGTCATGTCCAGCGCGGCGGCGTCGTACTCCTCGTTGCCCGCAGCCTTCAAGCCGACCTTCTCGAGCGCACTGGTCATCTCCTCGCCGAAGAGTTCACCGTAGGCGGTACTGCCGTGCAGGACTCCGACGCTGCTGTAGCCCTTGGTCTTTGCATACTCGGAGATGCCGCGAGCGGTGTCGGTCGCACCCGGAGCCAGGTCGAAGTTCAGCGGGAACTTCGAGGGGTCCGTCGAATCGGGAGAAGGCGCCATGCTCAGCGAGAGGATGTTGTTCTGCTTGAGGATCGGGAGAACCGCAGCCGCAATCGACGAAGGACCCGAGTTGAGGTAGAGGTCAGGCTTGTTCCCCGAGTTGATGGCTTCGCGCAGCTTGGTGACGGCGATGGTTGCATCACCCGCGTCGTCGACAGTGGTGAGCTCGATCTGACGGCCACCGATTCCCCCGGCCTCGTTCTGGACCTGAACGCCGGCCTTGGTGGCCAGCAGCGAGGTCTGCGAGTTCGCCGCGAGAACGCCCTGTGCACTGATCCCGCCGGTCAACAGCACTCGGTACGGCGAATCCGCGCCACCTTCGGACTCCGAAGAACCACTACACCCCGCGAGAGCCAGAGCCGTCACGGCTACTGCCGCAACAAGAATGGGCCGACGATTCATGTCTGCACTCCTAGAACACATGTATGCACCGAACGTCAGGCGAATACCTGACGAAAGAAGGGTCGACCGGTGGACGCGCCTGATTTGGAGCACCAGCCGACCAAGCACCCGCTTGATGATCTAGCAAGCAGTTGCTTGGGTTGGAGCATAGAATGTGATCTGGATAACGTCAAACGAGTAAAAGAGGATTCATGGAAGCGGACGCTATGCACATTCAGGTCGCCTCGACAGACCGATTCCCGCTGGGTGGAAACGCCAAAACGGCCCCACGCCCTGCGGGATTCGATGAAATGAATCCGACAGGGCGTGGAGCCGTTTGTGACTAGGTCCGACTACCGCTGGTTGCGGGGTTTCCAGACCACCAACGCGTTGTTGCGCGGAATCGGAACGAGGTCCCGGCGGTAGCCCGCATGGACTTTCGCGATCTCCTCGGCCAATTCGCGGACGCGATGCTGCAAAGCCTCGACCTGGTTGGTCAGTTCGATGATCCGTTTGATTCCGGCAAGGTTGACGCCCTCGTCCTGCGAAAGCCGTTGCACCTCACGAAGAAGCGCAACATCACGCGGGGAGTAGCGTCGTCCTCCACCAGTGGTTCGGTGGGGGGTGACCAAACCGAGTCGATCGTAGTTACGCAAGGTCTGCGCATGCATTCCGGCCAACTCGGCTGCCACCGAGATCACGAAGATCTGGGCGTCAGGATCGACCGTCGCATCCCATTGATTCTGCGGTCGTTCGGTCATCATGCACCGGCCCACCCGGCCCGTGGATCGAACCCGCTCGCCTTCTCGGCTTCGAGATAGGTCTTCAGCGCTTCGATCGCCGGGTCGTCCAACTTCTGCGGGACGGATACCTTGACGGTGACCAGAAGATCACCAGCACCATCGGGACGCTTGGGGATACCGCGTCCGCGAACTCGCAGAATGCGTCCGTCCACCGTCCCGGCCGGAACCTTCACCCCGACACGGCCCTCCAGGGTCGGCACGGACAGTGTCGTGCCGAGCACCAGTTCGCCGTAGCTCACCGGAACCGTCAGAGTCAGGTCGTCACCGTTGCGGCCGAAGACGCTGTCGGGCTTGACGCGAATGTTGACGAACAGGTCACCGGCCGGTGCTCCGCGGAGGCCCGCTTCGCCCTTGCCCTTGAGCCTGATCTTCTGACCGTCACTCACGCCGGCGGGCACGCGAACCGTGATGGTCCGTGTCCGGTTGGTGACGCCGCTACCGTGGCAGTCCTCGCACGGCGAGTCGATGATCGAGCCGGTTCCCCGGCAATCGTCGCACGGCTCACTGAATCCGAAGGCGCCCTGGTTCCGGCTGACAACGCCGGTTCCGTTGCAATGCGGGCACACTCGCGGGCTGGTGCCTGGCTTCGCGCCGCTGCCGTGGCACGTAGTGCACGACGTCGGACTTGTCAGACGAAGTGGGACGGTGACACCGAGCGCTGCTTCACGGAAGGCGAGCGTCGTCTCGGTCTCGAGATCCTTGCCTCGACGCGGGCGGTTGGGTGCGGCTGTGCGCTGGCCCGCTCCCCCGCGGTTGAACAATCCGCCGAAGATGTCGCCGAGGCCCGAGTCCTGCGCGCCGGCACCGCTGCCGAACAGATCGTTGATGTCGAAACCGCCGGCGCCGGGGTTGAATCCGCCGCCGCCTTGAGCGCGGGGGCCGAAGCCTCCGCTGGCAAAGAGGCGCCTGGCCTCGTCGTACTCCTTGCGCTTGTCCGGATCGGACAGAACGGCATGAGCTTCACTGACGGACTTGAAACGCTCTTCGGCCTTCGCATCGTCAGGGTTGGCGTCGGGATGAAGATCCCGAGCCAGCTTGCGATACGCCTTCTTGATTTCGTCGGCCGTCGCGGTGGACGAGACGCCCAGCTCCTTGTAGAAGTCCTTCTCGATCCACTCCCGTTGACTCACTGGGCGTCTCCTCCTCTCACTCTTACTTCGCTTCTTGTTCTGAACCGTCTGCAGGCTTGTCGCCTACCCGGTCCGTCACGGCCACCATCGCGGTCCGAAGGACCCGGTCGCCGAGCTTGTAACCCTTGCGCATGACCGTCCCGAGTACGGGGTCGTGGCCTTCGCCTTCATGCTGCACCGCTTCGTGGAGTGCGGGATCGAAATCGTCACCCTCGTTACCGAAGTCGGTCAAACCCAGACCCGTCAGGGTCGTGTTGAGCTTGTCCGCGAGTGCACGCAGTGGACCCGATTCGAGGTCACCGTGTGCCCGAGCGCGATCCAGGTCGTCGAGGATTCCGATGAGTTCGGTGATGACCGAAGCCCGCGCGGTTTCCTTGATGACCTGCTTGTCACGCTCGACGCGACGACGGTAGTTGGTGAACTCCGCCTGAAGTCGCTGCAGATCCGCAGTTCGTTCGGCGAGCTGATCGGTGGCGGATGCTTCCTCCACGATCGACTCTGCTTCCTGAACCACCCCTGTGTCTTC
This sequence comes from Rhodococcus sp. IEGM 1306, assembly GCF_036541985.1. NCBI lineage: Bacteria > Bacillati > Actinomycetota > Actinomycetes > Mycobacteriales > Nocardiaceae > Rhodococcus > Rhodococcus sp. IEGM 1306. The sequence goes on along the minus strand of NZ_JAZHFF010000004.1, from coordinate 104,046 downwards.
CGAGTCGAGCGGCGGCAGGGATTCCCCCGCCGCCTCTCCCTGTGCACCGGTCTCGGGGTCGACCGGGTTGTTCTCGGGGTTGTCCGAGGTCACTTCTTGTCCGAGTCGGTGGGCTCGTCGACAACCTCGGCGTCGACGACGTCGTCGTCATTGCCTGCGCCGTCGGTGTTTCCGGCCTCGTTCGCAGCGGAAGCCTCGTAGATGGCCTGGCCCAGAGCCTGCGACTCGGTGCCCAGCTTCTCCACTGCGGTCTTCACTGCAGCGATGTCGGTGCCTGCCAGGGCGTCGTTGACGTCCTTGACCGCTGCCTCGACCTTGGTCAGGATCTCCTCGGATACCTTGCCCGCGTTCTCACCTTCACGCTGCTCCTTGACGAACTTCTCCGTCTGGTGGACCAGCGACTCGGCCTGGTTGCGAACCTCTGCCTCTTCGCGACGGGCCTTGTCTTCCTCGGCGTGAGCCTCGGCGTCCTTGACCATGCGCTCGATCTCTTCCTTGGACAGACCGGAGCCGTCCTGGATCTTGATCGTGTTTTCCTTGCCGGTGCCCTTGTCCTTCGCCGTCACGTGCACGATGCCGTTGGCGTCGATGTCGAAGGTGACCTCGATCTGCGGAACGCCACGCGGGGCGGGCGGCAGATCGGTGAGCTCGAAGGAACCGAGCAGCTTGTTGTGCGAAGCGATTTCGCGCTCACCCTGGAAGACCTGGATCTGCACCGAAGGCTGATTGTCGTCAGCGGTGGTGAAGGTTTCGGAACGCTTCGTGGGGATCGTGGTGTTGCGCTCGATGAGCTTGGTCATCACGCCACCCTTGGTTTCGATACCGAGGGAAAGCGGCGTGACGTCGAGGAGCAGAACGTCCTTGACCTCACCCTTGAGCACGCCGGCCTGGAGTGCGGCGCCGACTGCGACGACCTCGTCCGGGTTGACGCCCTTGTTGGGCTCACGGCCACCGGTCAGTTCACGAACCAGATCGGAGACGGCCGGCATACGGGTGGAGCCACCGACGAGCACGACATGGTCGATGTCCTTGACGGCGATTCCGCTGTCCTTGATCACTGCCTGGAACGGCGCACGAGTGCGATCGAGCAGGTCCGAGGTGATCTTCTGGAACTCGCTGCGGGTGAGCTGCTCGTCCAGGAAGAGCGGGTTCTTGTCCGCGTCGACCGTGATGTACGGGAGGTTGATGGAGGTGCTCTGCGAGCTGGAGAGCTCGATCTTCGCCTTCTCCGCAGCCTCACGCAGACGCTGCAGCGCCATCTTGTCCTTGGTCAGATCGATGCCGTTCTGAGCCTTGAACTTGTCGACCAGCCAAGCGACGACGCGCTCGTCCCAGTCGTCGCCACCGAGGTGGTTGTCACCGGAGGTTGCGCGAACCTCGACGACGCCGTCGCCGATTTCGAGCAAGGAGACGTCGAAGGTGCCGCCACCGAGGTCGAAGACCAGAATGGTCTGCTCGGTGTCACCCTTGTCCAGTCCGTATGCCAGTGCAGCCGCGGTGGGCTCGTTGACGATACGAAGGACGTTGAGGCCGGCGATCTGGCCGGCTTCCTTGGTTGCCTGACGCTGTGCGTCCTCGAAGTACGCGGGGACGGTGATGACGGCGTCGGTGATGTCTTCGCCGAGGTAAGCCTCCGCGTCACGCTTGAGCTTCATGAGCGTGCGGGCGCTGATTTCCTGCGGCGTGTACTTCTTGCCGTCGATTTCCACGTTCCAGTCAGTGCCGATGTGGCGCTTGACGGAGCGGAGGGTGCGGTCGACGTTCGTGACTGCCTGGTTCTTCGCGGGCTGACCGACGAGAACCTCGCCGTTCTTGGCAAATGCGACCACCGAGGGGGTGGTACGTGAGCCTTCGGCGTTGGCGACCACTACGGGCTCGCCGCCCTCCAGCACTGCAACTACCGAGTTGGTCGTACCGAGATCGATACCGACTGCACGAGCCATAGTGTTCCTACCTTTCGTTCTGCGGTTCTCTGCCCGAGTGGTTGATCTCGAACATGACCGCGAGTTTTTCGCTTGGTGAGCGTCCTCCGCTCAAGTTTGCCTCCGACCGTAGCCGGGAGTCAACTCGAAGTTGAGCCGAGGGCGCTCAAGCTTGTCGAAATGGTCAACTACAGCCCACGTAGATTTGTTCCCGCCTTCCCCGAAAAGCCGAAAAAGTGTGCCACATCACTTCCAGATCTGTACGAATGGCTACGATCGGCCGGTGACCGATCCCGACAATCCTCCCGTTCGACCTGCTCGACCGGCGCCGGCGCGCCCAGCCCCCGAGCGACCCGACGTCTCGGTTCGGCCGCTCCGACCTGCAGCGAACGACGAGACGCCCAAAGCCGTGACGTTGTCTACTTCCGCCTGGATCGGCTCGTTCGTAGTCCTGGCCGGTATCGCCGGAGTGGTAGTCACCAGTCTCGACGACGTCCGGTCAGCCCTCGAGGAATCGACTGCGCGCGACAATCCCGGATACTCGTCCACCGACATCTCCGATGCCGTGACGGTCGTCCTGGTGGGCAGCGGCGGCGGCGCTCTCGTCCTGGTCCTGCTCGCACTCATGAGCCTTCAACTCCTCCGTGCCCGCAAGAACGCCGGGCGGGCGATGACGGCGATCGTGGGAGTCGTGAGCATCGCGGCCGGACTCGGCTTCATGTCTCTGGTCGACGGCGCTGCGGATATCGGCGCTGGAGTTCTGAGATGGGGTCCGATTCTCTACTGCGTCCTTGTCGCAGTGGCGGCGATCGCTCCGTTCACTCCCGGTGTCAGCACCTGGCTGCGAGTACGCCGATGAAGGTTCACGTACAACTCGACTCCGCGCCGGGCGCGGGCGCTGCTCGCAGCCGTGAACTCGCGGAGACCGGCGCCGGCGGCCTGTTCACCTTCGAGGGACCACACGACGTGTTCTTCCCACTCGTCGAAGCGGCACCGGCCGTCGACCTCGACCTGATGACCAACGTCGCCATCGCGTTCCCCCGCAGTCCCATGCATCTGGCGCATTCGGCCAACGACCTGCAGTTGCTCAGTCGCGGGCACTTTCGCCTGGGTCTCGGATCGCAGATCAAACCGCACATCGAAAAACGCTACAGCGCAACGTGGTCGCGTCCAGCGGCCCGCATGAAGGAGACGGTCGCCGCGGTCAAGGCGATCTTCACGGCATGGGAGAACACCTCGACGCTGAACTTCCGCGGCGAGTTCTACACCCACACTCTGATGCCACCGACGTTCGATCCCGGCCCCAATCCCTATGGGCCGCCGCCCATCCTGATGGGGGCACTCGGGCCGGTGATGACCCGAACGGCGGCGGAGGTGGCCGACGGACTACTGGTCATGCCGTTCCACACACACCGCCATTTCCTCGAACGAACACTTCCGGCCGTCGATGCCGGTCTTCGTGAATCTGGCCGCACCCGAGAAGAATTCACGATCATCCCGCAGGTCATCGTCGGCGTCGGCCGCGGCGACGAACAACTCGCCGCGGCTGCACGAGGCGTCCGAGCCCTGCTCTCGTTCTACGGTTCGACGCCCGCATACCGTCCGGTGCTCGACGTCGAAGGGTGGGGCGAGGTCCAACCGGAACTCAATGCCCTGTCCAAGCGAGGCGGCTACGCCGACATGGCATCACTGATCACCGATCCGATGCTGACCACGCTCGCCGTCGTCGGCACCCCCGAAGAGTGTGCGGCCGAGATTCGGCGGCGGTTCGGCGAGCATGCCGACGAGGTGTGCTGCTACTTCCCCGGTTACGACGCAGAACCGGCCGACGTGGCGTCGCTGATCTCGGACCTGAGGTAATTGCGAACTCAGATAGGCAGGCCTACAGGCAAATTACTCGAAATCGAATGATTCCGACAGCTGCTGAAGAGTAAACGGTTGCCGCAATTTGGCAACCACGTTCTGATTCGCGAACATTCCCTTCTCCCAGACCGCTTGCTCACGGGGCCGAGCATCGAGCCAACGCACACGAACCAGGTATTCGCTCAGTTCCTCGTCGTCTGCGTTCTCGCCCAAGCTATTCGCGCGCACGGGACACTCGAGTAGAGGAATCGACTTTCCTTCTATCTCCACATTGAAATCAGCCACCCTGACGGCTGGTTCTTCGACAACGCCGACACCGACGTATCCCGTCGAGGGTATCTCTGCCCACACGCGCGCGCCTTCAAAAAGCTTGAACATAGCTTTTCTATATTTGTCCCCCTGACCCGCTGACACATACCCGTACTCCCGCATGTCGTCCCAGTTGCGGTGCCGACCCTCCCCAATCGCCACGAAGAAATCCACACCGTTCCACGTTGGCTGCTTCTTGTTTCCCGCGCCTGCCTGTGGGAGATCGAGAGCCGGGTCCGACATCCAAGACCGGGCGAGGTATTCGCGATCCTCGTCGAACAAGTACTCAAAAAACAGGACGTTGATCGGGACGCCATAGCCCCGGACATACTCGACGATCTGCTCAGTACTCGAATCAAGACCAGTAGCCACGATCACGAGATGATGATCGTTGTTCACTACTTCAGGCACTTCGGATTCGAACCGATCAATGAATGCCGAAGCAAAATCTTCACCAGGGTGATTCTTTTCAAATAAGTCACTCACGGCTTCGAAGGACAGGTCACGCACCCAGAAACCGTATTCCAGTGCCTGAGCGACGACGTCGCGTGGAGTTCGGTCCTTCTTCAGTTCGATTACGTATAGGTCTCCTTCCGCGTCGATGGCGAGGAGATCGATCCGTTTGGCAAAATCCGTCATCACTTGTGGGCCGATGACCAGCAGATCACCGAGGCCGAGTATCTCGATGCGACTTTCGATAATCTTTTCGAGCCGAGCCTCGGACTCGATTACTCGGGGTGGCACGCGCAGGACATCGGTTCCGTCAACACGCCACAATCCGAATTTTACAGGCATCGCGACAGAGTATCCGGTCGACCGAGAACTCAGGCACCCAAGGTACGGGCCAGCTCGGTCAACGATTCCCGGGCAGCGCGCAGGCTTTCGTCACCCTGCTCGATCAGAGGTGCCATCGCCGGAATACGGTGCGCCAACGTCAGTTCCGCGGTGATGACGGAGACATCCATTCCCATCGACACCCCGAGCACCTGCACGAGTGGCGGGACGGTGTGATCGTTGGCCTCGTTCCCCGAACCCGGCCCATAGGTGTTCCCACGGCTGGACACGATCACCACCGGCTTACCGGCCAGCGGCTGAGTGCGCGTGTCGAAAGGCACCGTCGTCCCCAGGACGTGTACGTAATCGATCCATGCCTTCAACGTGGACGGGATCGACCAGTTGTACATCGGTGCACCGATCACGACTACGTCCGCAGCGATGAGTTGCTCGATGATCCGAGCCTGCAGTGCTTCCGCGGCGGGATCCGGAATCTCCCCATCGACTCGCAAGCGTGGTGCGTAGTGCAGGGCCGCATCCGCGAGGTGCGGCAACGGATCCCGATGCAGGTCCACCGTCACCGTCGTGTGATCCGGGCTGTTCTTCGACCACTGCCGAGCGAACAGGGCAGTCAGATCACGCGAGGTCGAGTTGTGGAGTTCGGCAGACGAATCGATGTGAAGTAGCTGTGGCATTCCTCATCACTACCAGAGCGCGCTCAACTCTTCTCCGCGGCGAGATCGGATTCTGCCGCGTACTGCGCCAGCAGAACACGTTCGCGCTCGCGATGCGGATAGAAGAACGTCACCACCGCGGCCCCGGCGCACACGATGATGATCGCCGCGATGTAGGCGTTTGTATCCCCGTCCAGGAAGGCGTTTTTGGCGGCGGTCATGATTTGGTCCGCGTATTGCGGGTAGCGTTCCGCCAGAACTTCGGCGCTGGAGAAAGATTTGGTGAGCGCGGCCTGAGTTTCGGGAGTCACCTCCGATGCGTTCGGTGATGACGAGATCGCATTACCCAACGATTTTGCGTACCCGGCCGTGAGTATTCCGCCGAGAATCGACTGCATGATGGCCCCGCCCAGGTCGCGTTGCAGGTCCGACGTTCCCGACGCCATACCCGCGCGATGCACGGGAACGGATCCGGTCAGCGAACGAGATGCCGGTGTGCCGGCCAGGCCGACGCCGATGCCGACCAGTGCGTAGGCCAGCGCGACCTGCCAGTACTGCGTGCTTTCGTTCCACAGGAACAGCGCGACGAACAACCCCAGAACGACGAACAAGTAGCCGGAGAGCAGCGTGACGCGGGCGCCGTACTTTTCGATCATGGTCGCCGAGCGCGGCGCAACGATCACCATCGCCAGCGCAGCCGGAATGATCGCCGCACCGGCTGCCAGCGTCGAGTAGCCGAGGACGTTCTGCAGGAACTGCTGGCCGATGAACATCGCACCCATGAGCGAACCGAACACGACCAAACCGCCCACCGCCGCGACCCAGAAGGTCGGGCGCGCGGCTACGTGAAGATCGAACAGCGGATTGACCGCGCGTCGCTGTTGCAGGAAGAACCCGATACCCGCGACGACCGCTATTGCCCCGAGCACCAGAGCCAACGTGCCCGAACCCTTCACCGGCGCGAAGTTGATGGACAACACCAGCGCCCCGATGAAGACGATCGACACTGTGCCGCCGAGGTGATCGACCCGCTCGGTCGTCTCGTTGACGTGAGCGGGCACCAACACCAGCGAACAGATCAGGGCCACGAGAGCCAACGGAAGGGTGACGAAGAAGACCGAACCCCAGTGAAACTGCTCGAGCAGCGCCCCCGAGACGATCGGACCGAGTGCTGAAATCGCGCCACCGATTGCCGACCACATGGCAATCGCCTTGGTTCGTGCCGGCCCGGCCCACAGCGCCGTGATGATCGCCAGCGTCGTCGGGAATGCCAGACCTGCCGACACGCCCCCGACTATCCGAGCGAGGAACAGCACTTCGAAGTTCCCGGCGAATCCCGCCACGATCGACGCCGGAATGGACAGCGCCATACCGGTGACCAGCAACATCTTGCGGCCGTATCGGTCTCCCAAGGCCCCCAGGTAAAGCACCGTTCCGGCCAGGCCGAGCGAGTACCCGACCGCGATCAGGTTCAGTTGCGTCTGGCTGGCGTCGAAGGCCCGCCCGATGTCCGGCAGCGCGACATTCGCGACCGAGAGGTTGAGGTTCGCAACCGCAGCGACCAGGATGAGCGTCCCCAGGACGAGGGTGGCTCGATCCGGTGAAGCGGACTTGATGTCACTCGCCATGCGCGTGCTCCCATCGAGGTGGGACCCGGACCTGGGAGTTATGCCCGGATCATCCCGAACTCAAGATAGAACCCTCTCCAAGCGCTCGTACAGTGAACGGGTCCCTATTCGGGCACAATTTCAGCCAAGACGCCCTCGGCGCTGCGGGCAGCAACCAGGCAGGCGCGCGAGGTAAACCTGTCGAAGAGCGGATGCCTGGACAACTCGCGCCATCGCCGGACAGCAGCGGTAGCCCGCGCACGCTGCACCTCCGGCGATTCTTCCGGTTCGCAGCCCAGACGATCACTGGCCCGGATTCCGTAGCCACCGATCAGTCTTTGCAGTTGTGCCAGGTCGTCGGGTGGCAGATCCGTGTGTACCGAACGAAGTCGCCCGAGCAGTCGAAGTTCGTGGAAACCGTGAACGTCGGCGAGCAACCGTTGTGCCTCTGCCGCGATCTGATCGCCTTCCTCACTCGGATCGGCTTCGAGGATCCGGCCCAACGTCACCAGAGCGGTGTGCGATTTCAGTTGATCCGCGCGCTGCCCGAATTGAACGTCGATCACCTGACGCAGTTCGTCCAATCCGCTTCGCTCCAACAATTCCGCGGCCAGGGACGGGGAATCAGTGGCGCCCAGCTTGATCGACGTCACGGCGAGACGAATTCCGAAGAGCCCGAACCGATCGGCCAACTGCGCGCGCATGGCCGCGTCGACCGGAAGCGGACTGTCCTGCCTGGCAAAACGGTCCGCGGAGAGCAGCGCAAGGCTCAGATCCTCGGCCGGAACCTGCGCGAGCGCCGAGAAGGCCGCGAACTCACTCTGCCGCATCGTCCGAGCAGCGAGGGCGAGCAAACCTGCCACCGGAACCACCGACTGGCACAGGCCGGTTCGCTCCAACTCCTCGGCAAATCGTGCCGCGACGTCCTTCGCCGAGGACAACGCGTCGAGTCGGCCTGCGCCGACCTCGTCAGCGCGCGAGAGAACACCGATCACTCCGAGCGGGCCGGATTCTCCGCCGACATGATCAGCGATCTTCCCGAGGAACTGCATGTCGCTGGCGTTCAGGGCGCGCAGCAGATAGACCACTGCATCCGCGCCCGGTGCCCCGCCGTCGGGAACAAGCATGTCCCACGTTCTGGCCGAAACCTCGGTCGAGAGCGACGAGGTACCAGGGGTGTCGATGATCGTCGTGCGAGCCAATGCCGAAGACGGCCAGTCGACGTCGATGCGGTCCACCGAGTCTGCGGTGTACTCCCCCAGATCGAACGTGAGCCTGCCGTCGCGGCGCGTCACCGGCACGTTGAACTCGGCACCGTTCTCGGCCGTCGCGGTCACCTGCGGCGTTGTCCCGTTCCGATACCAGGTGACGACGCGCGTGCATTCGGTCGCGTCGGTCGGCGCTATATCCTGTCCGACAAGCGAATTGAGCAGCGTCGACTTACCCGCCTTGAGGGAGCCGGCGAGCGCCACTCGGAGTGGCTCGTCGAGCCTGGCTGCACATTCTTCCAACTGGGCTCGCGTCTGCGGCTGGTCCGCGTAGACCCGTCTGGCGTGGTCGATCAGTGCGTGTGCCGACTCCACGGCGGTCAGAGCAGTCGCGGCATTCATGCGTTGGTCACCTTTGCCGAAGCAGGAGCGGGAGTTTCGCCGATCAGCGTTGCGGCAACGGCATCAAGCTCTGCGACGACGCGCATGTCGGTCTCCAGACGCTTGATACGAGCTGCATGTTCACTCGACTCCAACTGCGCGGCTTCCTGCGTGGCGCGGAGGGATTCGTTGATCGAGCGCAGCGCCTGCTCGGCGATGTCGGTGAAATGATCCCGCAGAAGCCGCTGCACCAGGCGGAGGCGATCCTTCGACTCCTTGCCCACCTGGAAGCTGACGTCGTCGGCAAACCGTCGGATAGCCGCTTTCGCCTCGGCCCGACGCTTGAGCACCTGCGCTTGCTTGTCTTCGCGATAAGCCTTGGTACCCAGCAGAACCCCGGCTCCGATCGAGATCGGGTTGACCAGTGCCATGCCCATCATCGTGGTGATCAAGCCGAACATCAGGACGCCGCCGTACGAGCCGCGCATGCCGACCAGGACCTTCTGAGTGATCCCGATTCGGCCGGATTCGAGGTCCGACAGCGCGCCAACCGGTTCCAGGAAACCGTCGGTGTCGGCAACGTCGAGATGCGGGAGCGCGACGTCGCCGGTCTCCGCAAAGTGCTGCGCCACAACCTCTGCCAACCATTGAGCTCGATCGTGAGCCCACACGAAGTTGTCTCCGATAGCGGTGGCAATCTCCTGTTCGAGCCACTCCCCTACTACGTCCCAGTCCTTACCGGGATCGCCTTCGTCGACAGTCTCCTCGGCCTGGCGGGTGACCCGGCGCAACCGGTCCCGGAGGTCGTGATCGATGTCGGCGGCGAGGTCTGCAATGCCGTCGCCGAGGCTCTGTTGCCAGAGTGAGGTCTTCTTGTGCAGTTCCTCGGCCGCTGCTCGAGCACGCTGCAGGCCGGCGACCGCTGCCTGAGCTGTCGACGGATCCTTCAACGCCGCAAGCTCACTGCCCATCTCCAACGTCAGATGCGCTGCCGCGGAACGGACGTCCATCGCAACGGCGCGTCGAGTGTTCGACTCGGCACGCGCAACGACGTTGTCCCGCAAGAACTGATAGAGGTCCAAAAATCCGGATTCCGCTTCGAGTTCCTTGTCCCCCAGCCTCAGAGCGTGCGACCGCAGTACCGAGGAGATCGGAATGAGCGGCAGGTCCAACCCGGCTCGCTGGAGATGTCCGCGATCGGCGTCGAGGATCTGCCGCCAGTGCGGGTACAGATCGGTCTTGCTGATCAACCCGGCTACCGCAGGACACAGATTGACGACCTGGCGGATGAATCCCAGCTCCGGTTCGGTGAACTCCTGGCTGGAGTCCGACAGAACCAACACTGCATCGGCCGCAGTGATCAATCCCAATGTTCCTGCAGCATGAGGATTTCCATGACCACCGACACCGGGGGTGTCGATCAGAACCAAACCGTCGGCCAACAGAGGACTGGGAACACCCACTTCCACACGCAGAACTTCACGCCCTTCGGCGCGAGGCGTGGCCGGCGTGATCCCCATCAGTTCTTCGAGTGGGAGGGGCACCCGAATGGGCGCCGCACCCGGATCGGCGAGAATCAGTTCGGCGACCGCGTTCTCCGCGTGCTGAACGACCGTCGCCACGGCAGTGGTCTCGTCGTCACCGACCGAGCACACGTCGATGCCGAGCAGAGAATTGACGAACTGGCTCTTGCCCTGCTTGAGGGGTCCGACCACCACGATACGAATACGCGGATCATTGACTCTGACCTGAGCATTCTCGAGTCGGCGCACCAGATCCGTTCGCCCGAAATCCTTCGCCACGACTGCTGTTCGTTCGAGCAACGACGCCGTCGACGACGCGACGCGCGCCTTCCGACTGCTTACCTGACTCGCTGAATCACTCATGAGCTTCGTTGACCCGCAATTCTTCCCGACTCGAATATCCGGCCCTGCGAACGCATAGCGCGCGCAGGGCCGGATTTGTTACATCAGGTCATTTTGACCGATTTCAGTTCCTGCGTCAGCAGATCAGGGATGCAGGTGATCGACAACCGCAACCGGGTCGATGTGATCGACCGGCGCTGCAACCGAATCCTCGGCGAAGAGCGAGTGCCCGGTATCGGCGCTCAGTCCCGAATCGGAGCCCGAACCGAAAGCATCGGTCGCATCGATCGACGACCACGGGTTCAGCGCACCGGTCAACGAACTCGTCAGGTCGGACACTCCGCTGACTGCTCCACCGAGTGATCCACCCAGGTCAGCGCCGCCGCCGCCGCCAACGGTACCGCCACCGTCGACGGTGCCACCAGCAGCCGCGGCTGCGTCGGCACCGATCGAACCCGTCACGTCGGTAGCTGCTCCGACAGCCCCGCCGAGCGATCCACCGAGGTCGGTGACGCCGTTCAGTGCTGCGCCGAGCGACCCTCCCAAACCGGCTGCCGCGTTCGTGGCTGCGTCGAGACCTGCGGTTGCGTCGAGACCTGCTGTTGCGTCCAGAGCACCGCCCACCGTCGCTCCGAGATCGCCGGTCACAGCGCCGAGGTTCAGTCCGTCCGCCGCGATACCTCCGAGGTCGACGGAAGGCAGTTCAGCGGAGATCGGGCCAAGGTTCACTGCGCCGAGGTCGACGGAAGGCAGGTCGGCGCCGATCGAACCGGTGTCGATTCCGCCGAGGTTCAGTGCCGTGTCCAGCGCTCCACCGAGTGCACCTTCGGCACCGAGAACGCTGTCGAGTGAGCCCCCCAGTCCGAGGCCGGCGCCCAGCGCACCGTCCAGCGCGCCGGTGAGGTCCGTGCCCACGGAACCGACAGCACCCAAGCCACCTGCACCTGCGAGAGCGGTGTCGAGAGCCGCAGCCACACCGGCGGCCAAGCCTGCTTCGCCGCCCAGGCCGAGTGCACCACCGAGGTCGATTCCGGTAAGTCCACCTGCGCCCAGCGCCGCGTCGAGTGCGCCGCCGAGTCCACCTGCGAGCCCGGCATCGACGCCGAGCGCTGAACCGAGGACGCCTTCGAGAGCCGTCGACAGATTCGCGCCGCCGCCCAGAGCCGCTGCGAGGTCTGCTCCGAGACCGCCTTCGATGTCGAGTGCTCCCCCGAGCAATCCGCCCAGTGCGCCGCCCAGGTCGGCTCCGACCGTTCCGCCGGCGCCGAGGGCACCGGAGAGTGCTGCGCTGAGCTGAGCGCCGAGGTCCGCGCCGCCGCCGAGTACGGCGTCAAGGTCGAGTCCTCCGCCGAGGCCCAGTGCTGCGTCGAGTGCGCCGCCGAGTGCAGTTTCCAATCCGCCACCGACGCCGAGTGCGCCGCCGAGCGCGCCGCTCAGGGCAGCACCGAGGTCGAGGCCGCCTGCGATATCGGTGAGGACGCTGACATCCGTGATCGCTCCGAGGACGCCGCCGAGCGATGCACCCAGATCGGCGCCGATCGTGCCGCCGGCTCCCAGGACACCGGAGAGCGCGCCGGACAATGCCGTGCTGAGGTCGCCCGTCAGAGCGCCGGCCAGATCCAGGCCGCCGCCGAGGGCAAGGGCGGATTCCAGAGCGCCGGTCAGGCTCGCCCCCAGTTCGCCGCCGATGTCGAGAAGACCACTGAGGTCTGCTGCGCCGCCGAGGAGTCCACCGAGAGCCAGTCCGAGATCGGCTCCGAGATCGCCACCGATGGCGAAGACGGGTGCGAGAGCTCCGCTGAGCCCTGCCGTCAGGTCGAGTCCGCCGACCGCGCCGATCGCGGCGTCGAGGGCTGCTCCCAGTTCCGCGGTCAGGCCGCCGGTCACCCCGAGGGCACCGCTCAGAGCCGCGCTGAGCTGTCCGCCCAGATCGAGAGCTCCCTCGAGATCGAGTGCACCACCCAGACCGAGACCGGCTTCGATGACAGCGCCGAAGGCTGCACCGAGGTCGGCACTGATCTCGCCGCCGATGGCAAGCGCAGCACTGAGGGCTGCTGCGAAGTCGCCGACCAGGTCGAACTGGCCGCCGAGGGCTCCTCCGACTCCGAGGCCCGCGCCGGCGCCGAGACCCAGGCTGCCGCCCAGACCGCCACCGAGACCACCGGTGAGGCCGCCGCCGATTCCGAGTCCGCCGCCGATCGCACCGGCAGCGGACGCGCCGGCGTTGACGATCGCGGACAGGTCGGCGCCGCCACCGGCAAAGAGGCCGGACTCGGCGACCAGCGGAGCGACCGCGACGATGTCGGCGGGGCTGACGTCGCACAGACCGGCAGCATTGAGGGCCGCAGTCGGGTTGGCGCAGTAGTTGGCAGCTGCCTCGTCGTCACGAAGTAGCCCGAGGATGAATTCGAGTACGGCGTTCGTTGCCATGGCGGGTTCTCCTGAAGTTCGTTGACCGGGTTGTTGCCGGTGGGTTGTTGCCGGTGATCCGGAAACTGGTGCGCTGCCAGAGGTAGCGAGTGGAATCAACGCTAAGAACTTTTGCGGTGGGGGCCAACGGGGTGCACCCCCCTCATCTGCAGGGGCGGACGGGGAAGTCCCCTATGGGCTACGCCCGGTCGGATTAGGGGATTTGCCCCGATTAGGGGATCGGCCCCCTACTTCTTCGCGACGCCTCCGATCCGGTAACGATCTTGGTCCTGAAACCGACATCGCAAACAACCGCGACAGTCCTTCTGTCGCCCACGACCAGGGGAGTTCGTTCATGGCGGCAGGGCTCGGCATCAGCATCGGTTCGGCCACTCTCGTAGCTGTCACTGACGGCTCGACCGGTGAAACGCAACAGGTCCGCTTACCCAGTGCACTGCAATTGGACGACGGATCCGTCATCACCGGATTTGTCGAGCGCGTCGGCGACCCCATTCCGATACTTGCCGCCGACGGTACCGAGTACCGTGGCGAGGCTCTCGCGGCAACAGCGGTAGGCGCGCTCGTGGGCCAGGCGGACGGCGATGAAGGGACAACCGTTGTCCTGGCTCACCCGGTGGCGTGGAACCGCCACACAACACGCACCATGGAGTCCGCGCTGGACGATGCCGGTGTTCACGGGGCTACTCTCGTCGCCGAACCTGCGGCCGTCATGGCGTGGCTCGCCGCTTCCGGAACCGCTGTCAACGACGGTCTGACCGTCGTCTACGACCTCGGCGCTCGCTCGCTCGACGTCACGATGATGTCCACGACCGGCGGACGGAGCGAAATCTTCGGAAAGCCACTGCGCAGCGAGGACATCGGCGGCGACGAATTCGATCACCTCGTCACCGTGCACCTGCTCGATGCGGTTTCCGACCACTTCGCAACCCTTGATCCCTTTGCTCCCGAGACGATTGCCGCGCTGGAAACTCTGCGCGAGAATGCCCGCGCAGCCAAGGAGGAGCTTTCCACCGAGACGGAAACCGTTGCTCGAGTGGCGCTTCCCGGCGCCCTGAGCGACATCCGACTCGTCCGTTCCGAGCTCGAGGATCTGATCCGGCCCGCCCTCACCGAATCGGTGGCTTTGGTGCGTGAAAGCCTGCGATCTGCCGGCGTCGAGTCCAGTGACGTAAATCAGGTTGTTCTGGCCGGAGGAAGCTCGTCCATTCCCCTAGTCGCCGAACTGTTGTCTGCGGAGCTTCGTGTCCCGGTGATCGCCGACGCCGATCCAGCGTCGTGCGCGGCGTCCGGCGCCGCGGCCCTCGCACTCGACGCCAGAGACTCGCACGTGCCGGCCGCCGCCACTGCAGTGATTCCCGTCGAGCCGTCGCGCAAGCCCGCACCGGTTCCCACCTTCTCCACGCCGTTGATTGCCGAGCCGACCGAAGAAGAGAACACGGCGACTCGACGCTCGTCGAGAGTGGGTGTCGTTGCTGCAGTGGTGGGAGCATTCATCGTGCTCGCCGCAGGCGGACTCGGAATCGGAACAGCCATGGACAAGATCAACATTCCGTCCAGTTCGGCGAACACCACCAACGAGTCCACCTCGTCCACCGCTTCGACCACACCGGGCTCTACTCCCGGCAGCACCACGGCAGCCGAAGCAGCAGGCACCGGATCCACGACTGCGAACAACGGTACTCAGAACAATCAGCCCGGATCTCCTGCTGCCGCAGCGGGTTCGACGACGGCGCCAGGGGCAGTGCCGGTTGCCGGCGCACCGGCTGGATCCGCGCCCGCACCGGGCGAGACCGCTCAGTCGGCGCCTGCACCTGCCGCACCCGGCGCCCCGGCTCCCGCACCAGCCCCCGCCCCCGGCCCGGCACCCGCGCCCGCGCCCGCCCCGGGAGCAGGCGTCGGAACCGGTATCGGTGATGCTGCGACCGGCATCGGCAACGGAGTCGGCGGTCTGGTCGACGGCGTCGGGAACGGAGTCGGCGGCGTGGTCGGAGGCCTCGGTAACGTCGTCGGTGGTGTCGGCAACGTGGTCGGTGGTGTCGTCGGCGGCGTCACCGCGCCGATCCGCTGACCGGACGGCTTTCGATGAACCGTGACAGCGGCGCCGAATCGTCCTACATCGCGGGACTTTTGCGCGGCATCGACCTGACTGCATCGCCACTGCGCCTGTTCGTCACCGGGACCGACGCCAGCGCTCGACCCCAAGTGACGAGAGCGGTGCGGAAGAGAATCGAATCGGGTGACAAGCCCGTGGTCACCGCAGTCACGCTTGACGCCCCGGTCGATGCGATCGTGGTGATCGCGGACGCGCAGGCTCTGACCTCCGACGAAATCCGCGCCCTGAACGAACTGGTTCACCGTGACGACCTCGGAGTTGTCATCGCCTCCGATCGGATCGATCCTCCACTCGCACCGATCTATTCGAACATCTCGAGTTTCGGCACCGTCCTTCATCTGAACCCGTTGAACCAATCCGACATTCGGAAGATCGCCGCAGAGCGAAGAGTTCCGCTCGACGACCGTGCCGTGCTGGCGCTCGAGCACCTTGCCGGTGGTTCCTTCGGGGCCGTCGAAGCGTATTTCGCCGCCGCCTCGGCGGGCCGCCCGGAAATGGCGACAGCCGTACGCACACACATCCTCCATCAGGTCACAGCTCTGCATCCGATCGAGCGGGAGATCCTCGAGGTTTCACTCGCCGTCCCGGACATCGACGCCTTCGAACTCGATCTGGGACAGGAGAAGTTCAGCCTCACAGCGGCATTCGACCGAGCACTGGCGACCGGCCTTTTCGGTTCCCGATCACCTCTCGTCGCAAGCGTGCTGGCCGAGTCGACCAGCACCGCGCGCATCCGCAGCGAGCTGATCAGAATCGTCGAATCACGCGCGCACGCGCGAACTCTCGACGTCGACACCGCGCGAAAACTTTTCGACTCCGGCATCCGCCACCGCGACCTCGCGGCCGTACTACGAGACGCAGTCGACGGCAGCACACCGGCGGTCGCGGCAGATCTCCTCCGTCGCCTGAATTCGATCGAGGCTCTCGGCCTGGCCGACACGCTTCTGTACGCCCAGGTCTCGGCTCGAAGTGGTGACCTCGACACCGCTTGCCGCCTGGCCGATTCCGTCATCGCCGAACCCGATCCCGGCAACGCGCAACTGGCGGCGGCGGTACGAATCCGCGCAGCTTCATCCGCGGCGTGCGGCCAACTCGGCGCCGCTGCAGATCTCTACACCTGGCTCGGTCCGGAGCGCACCGGAACCGAATCCCCCTTCGCCGCAATCACCTTCCTCGGCATCGGCAAGGTCGACGACGCGAACGCAGCACTGACCGGAATCACCGGATCACCGTCGAGTTCCACGGTCGGCGCTGCGACCCTGGCCAATGGGCTGATGCAGTCGGTGACGGGAGTCGCACCGACTGCGCTCAACACGATGTCGCGCGCGCTCTCGCTCCCCGGCGGAGCAGACACATCTGCATTCCAGCCGGATTCCGCCCCGGCACTGGTAGCTCTTGCACTCCTGCACAACGGCGCCCACGAACGGGCCGCCACTGTCGTCTCGGCCGCGATCGCCGCCGTCGACGCAAGCAGCCACACGTGGGCACGGCTCCACATCCTTCGCGCCTGGATCGCGATGGTCCGCGGGCAGGACGCGGTCCTCGAGGGCCTTCCGGACGAGGTGGTCCGCGGCCCCCTCCGCGAGCGCGACTCACTGTTTCTACACGCGCTGATCGTCGGCCTCGCTCGTCGCACCGGCGATCTCGCTCAGTTACGTCGAGCTTGGTCGGGCGCGGCCGGCGCCCTCTCTTCGTGCAGCGTAGATCTCTTCAATCTCCTCCCCGTCGGTGAACTGTGGCTTGCCGCAGTGCGACTCGACGAGACCGAGCAGGTCGAGCATCTGGTCGACGACGCGCGCTCGCTCCTGCGCGCACTCGGTGAGCCGCCGCTGTGGTCTTCGCCGCTTCATTGGTACGGCGTCCAGGCATCGATCCTCGCGCAGTCACCCGCCGACCTCCTTCCGCATGCGCACGCACTCGCGGAATCAGCCAAAACCCACACGTACGCAGCCGGTTTGGCGACCGCAGGCCGCCAGTGGCTCCTCCTCCTCCAGGGCAGCGTCGACGCCGACGATGTCGAAGCCGCGGCGCGGACGCTGAGTCGGATCGGACTCCCCTGGGACGCAGCCCGCCTCGCCGGCGAAGCAGCGCTCCGCACACCGGACACCAAATCGGCGACGGCATTGCTCCACGTCGCGCGCTCGCTACGCACAGCGTCGACGGCCGAGACGAACGGAACCGATTCGGCCGACAATGCGGCGCCACCGTCGGTACTGACCGAGCGCGAACAAGAAGTTGCCGAACTCGTCGTCGTCGGCCTGACGTACCGGGAAATCGGCGAACGTCTCTACATCTCCGCCAAAACCGTCGAGCACCATGTCGCACGCATCAAGCGTCGCGTCGGCGCGCAGTCTCGTTCGGAACTGCTCACCATCCTTCGTAGCATGACACCGGCGAACAAATAGTTAGCTGAATATTGTCCGGACGGTTGCATTTATCCGTTCAAGTGATAGTTTTCACAGGAATCAGGGCATACATACCGAGCAAAGTTCGGTAACTGTGAAACGGGGATCGCTATGAAGTGGGGAGTCGGACTCGCCGTCGGCAACAAACAAAGCATTGCCGCGATCGCGAAACCCGACTCGGCACCAATGATCCTCGAACGCGAATCGGTGCTGCACCACGCTCCTGACGGCACCGTGCAGCTAGGTGGAACCGCGACAGGATCCGCCGGCTTGCGGGGGTTCCTCGACAGGGTCGGAACTGACGATACCGACAACTTCTCCGAGCACATGACCCGAGGAGAGGAACTCGTAGCGACAGCGATGTATTGCCTGGTCAAGGAGGTCCGGACACTCACTGAACAGAGTCCGAACATCTCCGCGGTGATCCCGGCTGGCTGGTCGAACGATTCTGTCGCCGCGCTACGTGACGCACTCGACAGTATGGATCTCGACGGCGTCGACCTGATTCCGGAAGAGGAAGCCTCCGCGGCTTGGCTCGCGGATCCGGAGGCCGCCGACAGAGCAGCTCGCGGAGCAGCAGCGTTGGCCGCGCCTTTCGCGATCGCCCCTACCCAACCCGAACCCGAACCAACCGACCTGGCCGAGCCGGAGGGAGTCCCCGAGGAGTTTCCACCGTTCGTCCTGATCGAGCCGGAGCCGGAAAGTGACGCAAAGGTCCCGGTCGCGAAAGCACCGAGCGTCGACGGCTGGCTGAATCGTCAGTGGCAGCCGGAGCGCCGACCGATCATCGTTGCAGCAGTCGCCGCAGTCTTTCTGACGCTGTCGGGTTCCGCGGCAGCGCTCGTCATCTGGCACACGTCGACGGTTCCGGCGCCTCGGATTCTCGACGCACAATCTCCCTTGTCCCCCGGCACCACGCCTGACACCGCACCGAGCCCGTCCGGCGGGGCATCGCAGTCAGCGACCTCGCTCCCGTCTCAGGTACCCGCGCTCGGAGTACGACCGACGACGCCGTGGTCACCCGAACCGGAATCGCTCTCGCCCGACCCCTTGCCGACATCCGAGATTCCGAGCGTCGGCGTCGAAAAATCGCCGACGGGCACCGCGACCGTGCAGCAAGGTTCGCCGATCACCGTGCAGATCCCCCCACTTCGGATCGAGAATCTACCGCCGGCGGTCGGACCGCTGGATCCGGTTACCCCGGACAACCCCACCGCGACCGACCCCACGAATACACAGTCGACGCCGACACAGCCCTCCAACCCGACCGACACAACCGATCCGGTGGTTCCGAATCCCGACATGCCCGTCATGCCCGTGGCCCCGAGACCCGGAATGCCAAGTCAGCCAGAATAATTCAGCTGTCCGAGCGGAGGCGCACATTCGTTGTCGGAACTTTTCCCCTATGGTGGGTGCGGTACCTACCGGCTCGGTGCCGGGGACTTGAAGGGATTTCATGCGTAACTCGTTGGCGATCCGCACCGCTGTGGTCGGCGCCTCGGCACTACTGCTCGCAGCTCCATTCATCGCGACGGCATCGGCAGAGCCCGCCTCCGATACGCAGGTCGAACAGCTCGAAGCCGATCAGCTTCCGGCTGAGTTGGTCGAGGCGATCGCACGCGATCTGAAGATCTCCCCACAGGAGTATCTGGACCGCGCCGCCAAGGCTCAGGAACTCGGCGCATACGCCCAGGAGTTCAAGTCCGAGCGCCCTGGCGACTACGCCGGCTCGTGGATGGGACTCGACGGTCAGCCCGTCGTAGCCGTCACCACCACCGAAGCTGCTCGCATCGCCGCCGACGACGGTTACCGCACGCACGTCGCCCCTGTCTCCGCCGACACCCTCGAGAAGACGCTGGCCGACGTCAACGGTTGGATTGCCGGGCTGCCCAAGGAAATCTCACGCGCAGTCAATTCGGCGACGATCGACGTCTTGAACAACCAGGTCGTCATCGACGTCGCGAACAGCCCTGTCGGGCAGGCGCTCAATCTTCCGACCCTGCTCGAGAACACCAAGATCGTTCTCAGCCCGGACGGTGGCGGATCGGTCGAGCCCGGAGCACTCGGCGGCGACACCTACATCACGTCGACTGGCCCCATTCGTGAGACGCCGACCGAGAACATCTCGGTCTGCTCGTTCGGGTTCAACGCCGTCGACGATCAGAACAATGCACTCAATATCAGTGCCGGACACTGCAATCCGGCCGAGGGCTCGAAGTCACCGGTCTACCTGCCGAACCACGCGAACGTCGACGACAGTCAGTTGATCGGCGCGTTCTCACAGTCTTCCGTCGGCAACAACTCCGGCGATCTCGATTACTCGGTCATCAAGTTCGACCAGTCGGGTATCGACGCAGGCCTCGACCGCGCTGCCGTCCGCGGCGCCAACGGGACCACCCTCGCCATCACCGGAACAGCACGTCCCGTGATCGGCGCTCCCATCTGCAAGTCCGGTCAGACGTCCTCGTTCACCTGTGGCGTCGTGGCAGCCGATCGCGTCGAAACACAACTGGTCATGGCCGACGGTGATTCACGAACCGTCCGCGGATTCGCCGGTACCGCGTGCACCCTCGCCGGGGACAGCGGCGGCGCCATCGTCTCCGGAACCTTGGCGCTGGGTATCACCAGCGGCTCCAACAGCAGCGGCGCACCGAGTTGCAACGAGGCGAACCTGGTACTGGCAACCTCCGGTGGAACCTCGAACCTGGGTATTCCGGTCGGAGACATCCTCGATGCGGCAGATCGCGCATCCGGTGGCGGTGTCGGTTCCGGTATCCGCGTTCGCACTGCCGGTTGACCAACCCCTGATTCACGCTCTGTGCCCGCCGATCTGTTCTCGATCGGCGGGCACAGTGCTGTTATCGGTCGGGATCAGCGCTGTGTGCTCATGTAACGGGTGGGAATAGCGCGTTCGAACCCATATAGTCATGGTCGACTGTGATCGGCTCACCACAAGTCCGTGAGCCGTATCCGTGTGCTCCCAGGGGGGTGGTACGCGGTCAACGAAGTGGAAAGGCCCTCATGCGAAGCTCCATCGCACGTCGTGCCGCAGTGTTCGGTTCGGCCGCGCTGCTGCTCCTCGGACCGATTACCGCGGTCGCGAACGCAGAACCGAACGAATCCGGAGTATCCGACCAGGCAGCCCATCTGCCCGTCGAACTCGCCGACGCTCTACAGCACGACTTGGCGCTGACGCCCGACCAGTTCGTCTCGCGTTCCGAACTCGCACAGAAGCTCGCGGAGTTCGCCGCCATCGCGCGCGTCCAGTTCCCCGACTCCTTTGCCGGCGTGTGGCTCGACGACCTCGGCAAGGGCGTCGTCGCTCTCGCTGACGGTCGCGACAAGGACGCCGCCCGCGAGGCCGCCGAAAAGGCCGGCTTCGAGGTCAAGGACGTCGCGCAGAGCGAGCAGGCTCTGCAGAGTCAGCTCTCGGCACTCAACTCGTGGCTCGATTCGCAGCCTGCCGAGGTCGCGGACCTCGTGCGTGGCATCGCCGTCGACGTGGTCGGCAACGGAGTTGCCCTCACGGCCGATCCGGCCGCCGGCATCGAATTGCCTGAGTTCCTGAAGCGGACCGTTGTGCACACCGCTGCTCCGCTGCTGGTTCCCCCGATCGTCGCGGACCTCATCCCCGCAACCGGATCCGCAACCGGCGACGCCGCACTGGGCGGAGACGCCTTCGGCGCGACCTCAGGCAACACCGGACTGCGTTGTTCATTCGGCTTCAACGGCACCGACGGTTCCGGACGCACGGTCAACATCAGCGCCGGCCACTGCGATCCCAACCGCGCCGCTGCCGGTACCTCGAACTCGAGCCAGGTCTTCCCGATGGTGAACAACCAGACCGGGCCCCGCGTCGGATACTTCGCCAAGAGCAGCTTCGACGGGCGCGACTACTCGATCATCAACATCGACGACAACGCGAAGTACCGCTTCGAGAACAACAGCGTTCGGGTTCCGTTCAACCGTTCGGTCAACATCACCGGTACCGCCGATCCCGTAGTGGGCGCCCCGGTCTGCAAGGCCGGATCGACCACGGGCTTCAGCTGCGGCGTCGTCACCGGCGTCAACCGCGTCGCCAAGGTTTTGGATCACACCCTCGACAACGGCTTCACCACCAACATCTGCGTCCTGCAGGGTGACAGCGGTGGTCCCATCGTCTCCGGAACATTGGCCGTCGGCATCACGAGTGCGTCCAATGTCGCCACCTCTCCCCTGTGCGAGATCGCTCAGGCCGAGACATTGTTCGGGCAAGAAGCACCCACGCAGTATGCGACGCCGATCAACGACATCCTCGCTGCCAATCCGGGCCTGAAGGTTCGCGACTACTGATCGCACGCATTCCCCGAGACAGCAAAACGGGCGCCACACCTTCTGAAGGTGTGGCGCCCGTTTCGGCGTTCGTGACGTCTTACCGGAAGAGCTGCTTACTGGAAGAGCTGCTTACTGGAAGAGCGTTGTTCCGGCCGGAGCGTTCAGGACCTTGATCAGATCCATGCCCGCAACGATTGCGGTTCCGCCACCGGCGAGGATGGTACCGGCGACTCCACCGATACCGGCACCGGTGACCATGCCGGGGAGGCAGCCGATAACCAGGCCGGGCAGACCCACGATGCAACCGATGACTGCACCGACGATCGTGCCGGTGAGGCTACCGATCTGCGTGGCAAGCCCGAGCTGTGACTGAAACTTCTCGATTGCCTTCTGATCCTCGTCAGGCGAAGCAACCGGGGTGAACTCGGCAGCGACCGGCTTCGGCTTGGAGCTGGCCGGGTCCAGGTTCGGCTTGAGGGTGAGGGTCTTGCCGTCCTCACTGACGGTCTCGTCGAACGGGAACTGAACGTCCCCGAGGTTGAACGCGAGCGGCAGACTCACGAGAGTCGCGCCCTGGCTGTTCTGCAGGTCGACGTGTGTTCCGTCACCCGATACCCGGAATGCCCCGGCATCGATGGTGGTGACAACAGCCTGGTCCACGACCTCGGCGGTGTACGAAACGTCGGGTGACGTCTCCGGAGCTGCGTAAGAAGTACCTGCAGCGATGCCCGTAGCGGCAATGGTCATCGCTGCGACGGCCGCAGCTTTACGAATGAACATTTTCAATCCTCCCCGGGATCGGGCGGGCGTCAGTCGATGACTCACACCACCCGTTTCCCCTGTGCGTGACGGGCGTAACGATAACAGCCGGTCGGTTGTCCTCACCTGCTCGGAACCCGAGTTAGGGCTGCCTGACAGATGTACACCTGACGGGCACCGCCTAACGTGACGACCAGACATGTCTGCGTCTGACCAAGCCCGTCCGACGCAGAAGATTGATCTCTCCAGGCCACGAGCGGTTACCAGCCGGTACCTACAGGCTGGTAATGCTAGTTACTGGCGGGTAACATAACGCAGGTTAGTATCAGTGGGCTGTCCCGAGGTGGCCGACGCGTCGCCCTGAAACGAAAGGCCGCGACATGAATGCCCTGACGATTACGTTGGGCACGATTGGTGCTCTGCTGAGCTTGGTGTGTTGGTACATCTTCCTCTCAGGCGCGCTGAGGATGTTCAACACCGTGCGCATCGGCCAGTCGGCACCCGATCGATGGCGCCCGTTCTTCCCTCGCTTCAAGCAGATGATCATCGAGTTCATCGCGCACACGCGCATGAACAAGTTCCGCAGCGTCGGCTGGGCTCACTGGCTCGTCATGGTCGGCTTCCTCGGCGGATTCCTTCTGTGGTTCGAGGCCTACGGCCAGACGTTCAACCCCGAGTTCCACTGGCCCATCTTCGGTAACACGTGGGCGTGGCACCTGTGGGACGAGATCCTGGGCCTCGGCACCGTCATCGGTATCACCACGCTGATCGTGATCCGTCAGCTCAACCACCCGCGCCTGCCCGCACGCCTGTCCCGTTTCGGTGGCTCCAACTTCAAGGCCGCTTACGTCATCGAAGGCATCGTCCTGCTCGAGGGCCTGGGCATGATCATGGTCAAGGCCGGCAAGATCGCCACCTACGGTCACGCCAACCCGTGGACCGACTTCTTCACCATGCAGGTCGCAAAGCTGCTTCCCGCCAGCCCCGTCATGATCTCGGTGTTCGCGTTCGTCAAGCTGATGACCGGCATGATCTGGCTCGCCATCGTGGGCCGCAACATCACGTGGGGCGTCGCGTGGCACCGCTTCTCGGCGTTCTTCAACATCTACTTCAAGCGTGAAGACGACGGGACCGTCGCGCTCGGCGCGGCAAAGCCCATGATGTCCAAGGGCAAAGTCCTGACGATGGAGAACGTCGACCCCGACACCGACACTCTCGGCGCCGGAAACATCGAGGACTTCTCCTGGAAGGGCTGGCTCGACTTCACCACCTGCACCGAGTGCGGGCGTTGCCAGTCCCAGTGCCCTGCTTGGAACACCGGAAAGCCGCTCTCCCCCAAGCTGCTCATCATGTCGCTGCGTGACCACGGCTACGCCAAGGCCCCGTACCTGCTGGCCGGTGGACGCAAGGACATGGGCGGCGACGAGATCGGTCTCGTCGACGCCGAAGGCAACGTCAAGGAAGCCGCACTCGCAGCCATCCCCGAGGCAGCACGGCTCGAGGCAGACCGCAAGCTCGTCGGTGAAACCGTCGAAGGTGAGATGGCCCCGGTCATCGACGCCGAAACCTTGTGGAGCTGCACCAACTGCGGCGCCTGCGTCGAACAGTGCCCCGTCGACATCGAACACGTCGACCACATCATCGACATGCGTCGCTACCAGGTCCTGATCGAATCGGAGTTCCCCTCCGAACTCGCCGGCCTGTTCAAGAACCTCGAGAACAAGGGCAACCCCTGGGGCCAGAACTCCAAGGACCGTCTCAACTGGATCAACGAGATGGACTTCGAGATCCCCGTCTTCGGCAAGGACGCCGACAGCTTCGAGGACTACGAGTACCTCTTCTGGGTCGGCTGCGCCGGCGCCTACGAAGACCGTGCCAAGAAGACCACCAAGGCCGTCGCCGAACTCCTTGCCACCGCGGGAGTGAAGTTCATGGTCCTCGGCGCCGACGAAACCTGCACCGGCGACTCCGCACGTCGTGCCGGCAACGAGTTCTTGTTCCAGCAGCTCGCAATGCAGAACATCGAGATGCTCAACTCGGTCTTCGACGGTATCGAGCAGAAGAAGCGCAAGATCGTCGTCACCTGTGCGCACTGCTTCAACGCTCTCGGCAACGAGTACCCGGAGGTGGGCGGCGACTACGAGGTCGTGCACCACACTCAGCTGCTCAACCGTCTGGTGCGCCAGAAGAAGCTGATCCCGGTTGCATCCGTGAGCGAAGACGTCACCTACCACGACCCGTGCTTCCTCGGACGCCACAACAAGGTCTACGACGCTCCCCGTGAACTCATGGAAGCGTCAGGCTCCAAGCTCGTCGAAATGCCGCGCCACGGCGAACGTTCCATGTGCTGTGGCGCCGGTGGCGCCCGCATGTGGATGGAAGAGAACATCGGCAAGCGCATCAACGTCGACCGCGTCGACGAAGCGCTCTCCACCAACCCCAAGAAGATCGCCACGGGTTGCCCGTTCTGCCGCGTCATGCTCACCGACGGCGTCACTGCCCGCCAGGAGCAAGGCCAGGGCGAAGGCGTCGAGGTCGTCGACGTCGCGCAGCTGATGCTGAACTCCGTCACCCGCCTCGATCCCGCCCAGCTCGGCGAGAACATCAAGGTGATCCCGCGTGAGAAGGCACCGGTCGCTGCCGAGGCAAAGGCTGAGACCGTCGAGCAGGATCGGGTCGCCGAAGTCGAGGAAGCCGCCGCGACTCCGGAAGCCAAGGCTGCACCGGCAGGCAAGGGTCTGGCCATGAAGGGCCTTGCCAAGGCACCAGGCGCAAAAGCTCCCGGCGCCAAGGCACCCGGCAAGGGCCTCGGAATGGCCGGCGGGGCAAAGGCTCCCGGCGCCAAGAAGGCAGCTCCCGCCGCAAGCGCGGAAGCTCCCGCTGCCGAAGATGCTGCACCGGCCGCACCCGCGGCAAAGCCCAAGGGGCTCGGTCTTGCGGGCGGAGCCAAGGCTCCCGGCGGCAAGGGACTGCAGATGAAGGGCGCCGCCAAGGCACCCGGAGCAAAGGCCGCTGCAGCACCGGCAGCGGAAGCTCCGGCAGCGGAAGCTGCTGAGGCTGCTGCACCCGTCGCCAAGCCGAAGGGTCTGGGCCTGGCGTCCGGTGCCAAGGCTCCGGGTGGCAAGGGACTGCAGATGAAGGGCGGAGCCAAGGCTCCTGGCGCGAAGGCTGCTCCGGCTGCCGCTGCGCCTGAAGCACCTGCTGCTGCGGCTGCGCCTGAGGCGCCGACGGAGGCTCCGGCTGCCGAGGCTCCCGCTGCCCAGGCGGAGGCCCCGAAGGCTCCACCGGTCGCCAAGGCAGGCGGGCTCGGATTCAAATCGGGCGCAAAGGCGCCCGGTGCCCGGAAGGCAGCTCCGGCTGCAGCTCCCGCACCTGCTGCGGAGGCACCGGCAACGAAGACCGAACCCGTGAAGGCAGAACCCGCTGCAGACGCACCTGCCGAGGCGTCTGCACCCGCGGAAGCTGCGGCACCCGCTGCGGCGCCGCCCGCCCCCAAAGCAGGCGGACTCGGCTTCAAGGCCGGTGCAAAGGCTCCCGGCCGCAAGAAGTAAGCGCACCACTCGCGAATGCCCTCACCGTCATGGTGGGGGCATTCGCTTTGTCTGGAGCCCGAGGTCGGCCTGTCAATCTGCGACAAGCATCACCGCACCACGCGCACCACGCGCACGCCCGACGCCCCTTTCCTGCTGCCGTCCGATGACGTAGCGCCCCGGAGCGATTCCGGTCGCGCCGTGCTCCGGATGGATGAGGTAAGCGGTCACCTGGGTGTCGAGCACGCCGAGTGCAAGGCCCCGAGCGTCTTTCACCGGTGTCGACCACGCGCACTCCCCTACGTCTGCAACCAGACTGTGAGGGTTCCCGCCCGCCGCGCTTCGCAGCAGTTCCACTCCCGAGAGTGGAACGTTCACGGATCGAGTCCACGGTAACGGCGTGACGATATTTGCGAGCAGCGAAAACGGGATCACGATGAGATCGCCCTGCGCTTGAAGACCGTCGACGACAGGAATGGACACTTCCTTGTCGAGATAGTCGAAGACGTCGAGGCCGGTGAGGGTGGTGAGAGCGGACAAGGTCATGTTCGAGTTCATAAGTATCACCAAGGGGTTAGAGGGTTCGAGGTTGTGTGTGTGAGGTTCAGGTTCGACGAACGAGGCGTGCATAGTCGGCACCGGTGATGCCGTAGGTCCAGCCGGCCGCATCCAGCGCGGACGTGAACCATCCGGGCACATGCAGTCCGTATCGCCGCCGATACCCGTCGCGTTCCAGAGAGCCGTTGACCGCGAGCAGGATTCGCCCACTTCGGCCCCAGCCTTCCGGCGACGCGTAGAGCTGTAGCAGGCAACCGACATTGCCCGGATCATCGGTTTCGTCGACCAGTGTCAGTCCGGCGCTCTCGATGTAGGTATCCCAGCCGATGCGTTCGATCGCGCACCGACGGATCTCGACATTGCGCTCCAGTGCGATCCGTTCGGCGGACGGGTCGAGCACCACCCAGTCGGGAACGATCGCCCCGTGCAGAACGAATGCATGTGCGCCGTCTCCGAATTCAATTGCAGGGCCATCAGAATGGTGCAGTCGTCGCTCTCCCAGCGTGCTGCCCGGTATCGGTTCGCTATGCACGGCGCCGGGTCGTTCAGCCATGATGCACAGGTTGTCGAACGCCCACCACCACCCGGTCGAGTCAGCGAGTGCGGTCTGCACGTCCAGGAGTTCACGATCTTCCGAATCGAAGGTCGCGAGACCGTATCGACGGAACGTGTCGTAGTACGCGATTCGATGGGCTTCCTGCTGTCCGTACCAGGTCACTCCGCCTGCCATCGGGGTCGACATCGTTCGTATCGCGACCGCGACTCCGTCGAACAGCGTGGTGTGCAACGATTCCCAAACGGACGCCCTGATCAGGCGCTGCCTCTGCCGGCGTTCTATCTGCCAGTCAGCCTTCCGACCTTGGATACTCGCGTTCATACGTCGGCGCGATGACGCGAACATGCTCGCGATATGTCCGGACGGGCAGTCGAGTCCGGCGCCGTCGAAGGACATCGTGGTCGACAAACCTTCGGCGGCGATCAGATCCGAACCGGCACGGGGAGACGGAATCCAGACAAACTCCGGTTTCGGGAGTCCGGATCGCCGATATAGTTGCGCGACAGCAGATTCTGCAGTGGATCGATCGGCCGGACGTGTACACAAGCCGCGTTCGAGCCATACATCGCGGACTGCTTCCAAGGCCTGATTGTCTACATCGAAGATATCGATGTTCTCGGTCGATGTCGCTCGACGTGACGTCGACGAGCGAAACGGTGCGGCGCTCACGCGACGGTGGCGGTGTCCGCCTTTCCTGTAGTCATAGTTCTACAGCGTGGCACGCAAACGCTCCGGACGCAAGGGTTTCCTGGAGTGTGACGCCGAGAACCGGCCACCGATCCCCACACCGAACACCCTCTCCAGCGCCGCGAAACCGGTTCGAAATCCACGACGTTCGTGGGTTCGCCGGCCGCGTCACACACGGCCGACCGGTACCCACCGGTCGCAGCGCCGAGGACGTGCGCTGGAACGAGAAGCTCCGCGAAGACCAGCTCGGTGGCGCGGGGTGGCAGGTCGGTCATTGCGGCCCTCGCACGCAGCCGCGGGGCCGTCAGCTACTGGTCGCAGGCTTCCACAGCTCCAGCGTCGGGATGTCCGGTGGGGTGAACCCGAGCACCTGCCCGTAGAAGGACAACTCGGCGTTGCGTGAGCTGATGATGGTCGACTGCTTACGGAATCCGTGCGATTCACCCTCGTAGGCCAGGTAGGCGTGCGGAATACCCTTGGCCACCAGTGCATCCCGGAATCGTTCCGCCTGCGAGGGCGGCACGATCGGATCGTCGAGGCCCTGGAGCAACAACACCGGGCAGTTCAACCCGTCGACGTTGTTGAGCGGAGCACGTTCGGCGTACAGGTCGGCAGATTCCGGCAGTGGACCGATCAACCCGTCGACGTAGCGCGACTCGAAATCGTGAGTTTCCTGCACGAACAGGTCCAGTTCTGCCACCCCGAAATAGGAAGCACCACAGGCGAACACGTCGGACGTGGTCAGTGCGGCCAGAACAGTCCATCCGCCGGCAGATCCACCCTCGACGGCGAGGCGGGCCGGATCTGCGAGCCCCTGCTCGGCCAATCCGGTGACGGCGGTGACGACATCCTGCACGTCGACGACACCCCACTGACCGCGCAATCGATTACGGTACTCACGTCCGTATCCGGTCGACCCGCCGTAATTCACATCCACCACTCCGATTCCGCGGCTGGTGAAGAAGGCGTAGACGAGATTGAGGGCCGGTGCGACGTGCGCCGTCGGGCCGCCGTGAACAAATGCGACGTACGGCGGCAGTTCGCCGTCGAGTCCTTTGTATCGCGGACTGCGCGGCGGATACGCAACGGCGTGAACTTCTCGCCCGTGTCCGTGAGCCACGACTGCTCGCGCTTCCGGAAGATATGCAGACTCGGGCAATTCTTCGACCGACGAACGGATTTCGGTCAGTTTTCCGGTACCGAGGTCCAGTTCACGTAGCGCGCCCGCCAGTTTCGCGCCTCCCGAGACGAGCAGCAACCGGTCGCCGCGAACCTGCATGAGGCCGATACTGGTGACCCCGGGGATCTCGATGTCGCGTAGTTCTCCCGACGCGGGATCGAGCACCCCCAGGGTGTCGGTTCCCACGGTGCGCGCGGTGAGAAGGTGGCCGTTGTCGAGTTCGACGAACCAGCGCGCACCGAAACGCCACTGTGGCCCACCGAAATCCGCCTCCACCGGGCAGATCGGGGTGATCTCGGCGCCGACGCGATAGATGTTCCACCAGCCGCTGCGATCGCTGATTGCGAAAAGTTCGTCGTCGGTGATCCACTCCGGTTGCAGGACCGACTCTTCGGGTCCGCCGATCAGTACGGAGTAGTCCTGAGCGACGCCGTCGACTAGTGGAGCTACGCGCAGTTCGGTACCGTCCCAGGGCATTTGCGGATGGTTCCACGCGATCCAGGCGATCTTGGTTCCACTCGGCGAAAGCCTCGGTGACGAAAGGAAGTCCGAACCGCCGACGATCGAGCGGATCTCGCCGGAACCGTCCAGCGGAATCGCGCAGATATCGCGAGTGATCGCCCCGTCCTCCGCGTGCGCTTCCCGAACCGCCCACACCTCACCGTTCACGATCTGCAGGTCTGCGTATCGCAACGCGGCCGGCGACGCCGGTTCGGGCGTAAGAGCCCGCGGAGTGACTCCTTCGAGGATGTACACCCGTTGATCGGAGAATTCACTGAAGACCAGTTTTCCGGACTCCGTGACAGTCCAGGCGCCACCGCCGTACTCGTGAACCCTCGTCCGCGCGTTCCACGGCGCCGGGAGGATGTCGACTGGTTGGTTGTCGAGACCGGATCGACGAATCGACGTCCGACCACTCTCGGTCGGACGAATTTCAGCCCACCAGATCTCGTCGCCGACGTATCGTCCGCCCTCGACAGGGTGGCCACCTGCAGCCAGATCAGCTGCTCCGATCGGAGAAGTCCACGATCCGTACGGGGCTGCAATCTGCTCGCTGGGGGTCATCGCTCGACAATAGCCAACTGGTCGCGCGACACGGTCCCCGACAATGCACTTGCACAGTGGTGGAATCATGTAACTCGTGAGCACACCAGAACCCGTCCGCCACCGTCAGCCGCAGCGCGAGCTGGAGCAGTCGTCGAAGCTCCAGAACGTCCTGTACGAAATCCGTGGACCGGTGCACGCGCATGCCGCCCGGCTGGAGGCGGAAGGGCACCGGATCCTCAAGCTCAACATCGGCAACCCGGCACCGTTCGGATTCGATGCCCCCGACGTGATCATGCGAGACATGATCGCTGCGCTGCCCTATGCGCAGGGCTATTCGGAGTCGAAGGGCATTCTGTCGGCGCGGCGCGCAATCGTGACGCGCTACGAACTGGTTCCCGGCTTCCCCGAGCTCGACGTAGACGACATCTACCTCGGCAACGGTGTCTCAGAGCTGATCACGATGACCATGCAGGCCCTCCTCAACAACGGTGACGAGGTGCTGATCCCGGCACCGGACTATCCGCTGTGGACCGCGATGACGAGCCTGTCCGGCGGTACACCCGTCCACTACCTCTGCGACGAGGCGAACGACTGGAATCCCGATATCGCCGATATCGAATCCAAGATCACCGACAAGACCAAGGCTCTCCTCGTCATCAACCCGAACAACCCCACGGGTGCGGTGTACTCGATGGAGGTTCTGCAGCAGTTGGTCGATCTGGCGCGCAAGCATCAGCTCCTGCTCCTCGCCGACGAGATCTACGACAAGATCCTCTACGACGACGCAAAGCACATCTCGCTGGCGACGCTCGCCCCTGATCTGCTGTGCCTGACGTTCAACGGCCTCTCGAAGGCCTACCGTGTCGCGGGCTACCGCTCCGGCTGGGTCGCGATCACCGGGCCGAAGGATCATGCGGCCGGCTTCCTCGAGGGTCTCGATCTCTTGGCGTCGACGCGGCTGTGCCCCAACGTCCCCGGACAGCACGCCATTCAGGTGGCCCTCGGTGGACACCAGAGCATCGAAGACCTGATCCTGCCCGGCGGTCGTCTTCTCGAGCAGCGCGACGTCGCCTGGGAGAGACTGAACATGATTCCGGGCGTTTCGTGTGTCAAACCACGCGGCGCGCTCTACGCCTTCCCTCGTCTGGATCCGAACGTCTACGAGATCCACGACGACGAGAAATTGGTGCAAGACCTGCTACTCCAGGAGAAGATCCTGATGGTTCAGGGCACCGGGTTCAATTGGCCCAATCACGATCACCTTCGGATCGTCACGCTCCCGTGGGCCCGAGATCTTGCCGTCGCCATCGAGCGATTCGGCAACTTCCTCACCAGTTACAAACAGTAGATTCTCCGGCTGAATCCGGCTGAAATCGAGTAAACAATTCGTTGTACAAATGCCCCGTAAACGTAAAACGACGGGGCATTTGTGCGACCTTGGTCACATTTTTCGCAAACCACACGGTTTGATTGACACTTTAACTATTTAGTGACCTGCCCTGATGTGAAAACAGTCCAACCGGTACGTGATTCGTTGCGGAATTGGTAGTTGGACAACGCGCCAAATCGGTTTGAAATTGGGTACATTAGTTATCAGCACTTCGGTGCCGCGAGCACCTGGTATCCCTCCCCCCCTGTGGATACCAGGTTGGTGGCGGGGACAACCCCCCCTGTTCCCCGCCACCCAGCTCGACCAATCTCCGTTTCACACCCCCTCATCGGTAGCACCGGTTTTCACGGGCACTGCCTTTCGTCGGCACTGCCTTTCACCGACACTGCCTTCAGAAGCTGACCATTCGCTTCGGAGCCGATAACATTGCACCGGTGCAAATCCCCAGTCCGACACTCAGTTTCCGATGAGTCACGGCCACGGCCACGGTGGACCCATTCAGATCGGCCCCACCGCCTCACGCGTCGTCATCGGCTTGCTCGTCGTCATCGGCATGATCGTCGTCGCGGCAGCAATCGCACTGTGGCCGGACAAGAACACCATCCCCGTCCCACTCCCTTTTCAGAATGCCGACGGCAGCTCGGTGGAAACCGAGGGGGGCACGGTCACCATGCAAGACCTCGGCGACTGCGGGAGTTCCTCCGCTGGAAGGGTATTCGTCGGCGCCCCGCAACCGCCGCCCACGTCGGCCTATCAATGCCAGCGGAGCATCGTCGACATCGAATCCGGGCCGAATGCCGGAACCAAGACACTGCTCGAGGTCATCCCGGGCGCCGGTCAACCGGATCTACGAGTCGGTGACCACATTCGTCTCGTGCGTCAGACGGACCCGAACGGCAATACTCAGTACTCCTTCGAGGACTATTCGCGTGGACTCCCGCTGGCACTGATCGCTTTGGCGTTTGCCGTAGTCATCATCGCTGTTGCGCGGTGGCGCGGATTGCGCGCTCTCGTCGGACTGGTGATCGCATTCGGCGTTGTCGTCGGATTCCTCCTGCCCGCCTTGCTCGACGGCAAGCCTGCGATACCGGTTGCACTGGTCGCCGGCGCGGTGATCTTGTACGCGGTTCTCTATCTGGCGCACGGTGTCTCACTCAAAACCAGTTCGGCATTGCTCGGCACCCTCGCCGCGATGGTGCTCGCGGCGGTTCTCTCCTATCTCTGTATCGAACTGACCCATCTCACCGGGTTGTCCGAAGAGCAGAACACCAATGTGCAGACATACATCGAACACATCGACATCACGGGCCTGCTGCTGGCGGGCTTCATCATCGGATCGCTCGGTGTTCTCAACGACGTCACCATCACCCAGGCATCTTCGGCATTCGAGTTGGCCGAACTCGACAAGCACGCTCCTCGCCGAAAGGTGTTCAGTGGGGCGATGCGGGTCGGACGCGATCACATCGCCAGCACTGTCTACACCTTGGTCCTCGCGTACGCCGGCGGAGCGCTGCCACTGCTGTTGCTTTTCAGTGTCAGCGGGCGCCCACTCCAAGACGTGTTGGTCGGTGACGCCGTCGCGATCGAAATCGTCCGGTCCGCGGTCGGCGGAATTGCTCTGGCTCTTTCGGTTCCGCTCACCACCGCAATCGCCGTCATTCTCGCGCGCCCGCCCGGTAGTGCGGTCAAGACCGGCCCCACGTCAGGTGGACGCCACTCCAAACGCTGACACAGGGTCTCAGAGTCCGGGGATCGGCGGGAGGACCGGCAACAGAATCGGCGGCAGTCCCGGAATGTAGATCGCGGGCGGCGGAGGTGCGGGTGCAGGCGCCGGCGGCACATAGGTGTCCTGCACAACCGGCGGGGCCTCGACCACCGGTGGCGCTTCCTCCGTCGTGGGCGGGGGCGGAGTCGTCGTGGGCGGGGGCGGCGGAGTCGTCGTGGTTGTCGGTGCCGTCGTGGTCACCTCGGTTGCCACAGGTCCGGCTTCGTCGGAATCACCGAAGACCTTTCCGCCATAGCCCAACCCCAACCCGACGATGACGACTGCCGCGATCACACCGGCGCCCAGGCCGGCGAAACGCAGCGGATTCCTCGGTTCCGTGGACGTGGTTTCCGCAGTCTGTGTACCGGCAAGCCACGACGGGTGCGCGGTTCCTGCTCCTACTCCCTCGTCTTCGCGGACCGCCGAGTACGCCTGGGCGTCAACCATCACGGCCTCGGTGTCGGCGTCACGTTCTGTGCCGAATCCGTCCGTGGCCGGGTCGCTGACGGCGACCGCGAGATCTGCGGCCGGATCGAATCGTTGCTCGTGTCGGTTCGGTCGCGGCTGCGGCAGGTCCGCGGCATACGGACTCGACATCTGTTCCTGTGGAACAGACTTCGTCTCGGCAGCGACCTCCGGCCGTTCCGATTCGGGGAGCGTAGCGACTCCTCCATGACTGAACGCCTGTACCGGGACAGGCACCTCTGCCGGTGTGTGAATCGGATAGGGCGCGAAGATCGGTGCCACCGCAGGGGCCTGGACCGGTGCAGCGACAGGTCGTGACGACGGCGCCAGGGACGACTCCGCGATCAGTGCAGCGCCTTGCGCAGCCACCAGTTCAGGCTGTTCTTGCGCGATGACGGGGCAATCCAGCCACGCAGCGAGCGTCGCCCGCACGATCGGGATGCGCGCACCGCCACCGATGAGGACAATCGCGTCCGGGTTACGGCCGGACGTTGCGATGACCTCCCGTATTTCTCGGGCAAAGGCCTCCACCGACGTGATGACCAACGAATCGAAAACTTCCCGCGACAGCAGGAGAAGCCCACCGGGACCGGGCAGGCACACCGCGCTCCGTGTGGACAGTTGTTCCTTGGCAAGTCGGCATCGCGACTGCAGTTCGGAGTCGCCGCCCGGGTCGGCCGGCGTCGAGATTCGGCGGCGTACGGTCTGGTCGGAGTAAACGAGGTCGTCGAAGTGGTCGCCGCTGATCCGAGTCGACCGAGCAGTCACGACGGTAGACCTCGAATGCCTGTCCACAACGCTGATCGTCGATCCCGAGCTACCCATGTCGACGACGACAAGCGTGCTCTGGTCGGTCAGCGCACCGGGTTCCTCGAGCATCCGAAGCGTGGCTGTAACTTCGGGAATCAACTCGAAGTTGCCGATGCCTTTCTGCTCGAACGCGGCCTGGAGTGCACCGGCTTGCGCTTGATCGCGGTAGGCGACGACCGTATGACTGCCAACGCCGACATTCTCGGCCAATGCCACCTTCGTTGCTTCTGCGGCGATTTCCTCGGGAACGTCGCGTCCGCGATCGACCGCTCTCGATCGAAATACCGGACCACGGTGGTCGGGCGTCCCCGGGCGCGCCAAACGCACAGCGCTGGCTCCCACCGTCACACCCAATACCAAGTTCATGATCCACCTTCGTCGACCGTGGACGGGTCCTGTCAGCAGACCCCGTCATTCCCCGGCCGGAAGTCTACCCACTAGGGGTGGTCTACAAGGTTCGCGCATCGCATCTAACGCCTAATCGCAGCTACTTTTTCGCTACCTGGACGTCCGACCTACCGCCCCAATCCGCGATAGTTCCATCCAGCAGCACGCCAGACCTCCGGATCGAGGCAATTTCTGGCGTCGACGATGACGCGTCGACGAACGAGCGGATCCAGATCGGCGGGCACGAGCGAGGCAAACTCGTCCCATTCGGTCGCAATCAAGACGACATCAGCGTTCTTGCAGGCGTCTGACGTGGAGGTTGCGTAGTGAAGGGTGGGAAAGAGTCGGCGAGAATTGTCCATTGCCTTCGGATCGAAGACGGTGACTGCCGCCCCGTGCAACTGCATCATTCCTGCGACGTTGAGTGCAGGCGAATCGCGCACATCGTCGGATTCCGGCTTGAATGCAGCCCCCAGCACCGACACGTTAGCTCCCAGCAAACCATCATCACAGGCCGCCGTCACCAGCTCGACGGCTTTCGTGCGTCGTCGCATGTTGATGCTGTCGACCTCGCGAAGGAAGTACAACGCTTGGTCCACACCCAGTTCTCCGGCCCGCGCCATGAAGGCCCGGATGTCCTTCGGCAGACATCCTCCGCCGAACCCCAACCCCGCGTTCAGAAACCGTCTGCCGATCCGATCGTCGTATCCGAGAGCGTCAGCCAACATCGTCACGTCGGCCCCGGTGGCCTCGCACACCTCCGCAATCGCATTGATGAAGGACACCTTGGTGGCGAGAAATGCATTCGCCGATCCCTTGACCAACTCGGATGTCGCCAGGTCGGTCACGAGAAACGGCACCCCCGCGCCCAATATCGCGGCATACACCTCACGAAGAACACCTTCGGCGTTTCCCGGTCGATCACGATCGATCCCCAGAACCAACCGATCAGGCCTCAAAGTGTCCGCGATGGCGTGCCCCTCACGCAGGAACTCCGGATTCCAGGCCACCTCTACTGCTGCGCCCGCCGGCGCGCCGGCACGTAGTCGCTCGCCGAGAGCGGCAGCCGTACCTACCGGAACCGTCGACTTGCCGACGATCAGAGATGGCCGTCGCAACAACGGCGCCAGCAGATCGATCACCGAATGAACGTGGCTCAGATCCGCGCCGTACTCCCCTTTCTTCTGCGGAGTCCCCACACCGACAAAATGAATGTCGGCAAAATCTGCGGCATCGGCATAGGACGTCGTGAACCGGAGCCGACCCGACTCCAGATTCTTCTCCAGCATGTCGGTCAGACCCGGCTCGAAGAACGGGACCTCCCCACGGGACAACTTGTCGACCTTGGACTGGTCGATGTCGACCCCCAGCACGTCGTGACCCAATTCGGCCATACACACAGCGTGGGTCGCGCCCAGGTATCCCGTTCCGAACACGGTCATCTTCATGTGTTGTTGGTATGCGTCCGAACTTTCCGAAACGCATACGCCAGATGGGCGCGAAACCAACATCGGGCGTACGACGAGTGCGTCGCGCGTGCAACCTATGCTTCTGCCATGCACGTTCTCTTCGTTTGTACGGGAAACATCTGCCGATCACCCACGGGCGAACGCCTCGCACGTGCATATGCCACCGAAGCCGGGATCACCGGATTCACCGCGTCGAGTGCTGGAACCCGGGCGATGGTCGGGCACCCGATCGAGCCGACGGCTGCGAGGGTTCTCGCGGGGCTCGGCGGCGACCCCACGGAGTTTCAAGCTCGACGCATGACAACAGCGCTGGCCTCGGACGCCGACCTCATTCTCACGATGACCGAAAGTCAGCGAGACAAAGTCCTGGCGATGGCTCCGGCGCGGCTGAAGCGCACGTTCACCCTTCGAGAAGCCGCACGGTTGGGCTCGCTCGCGGATGCAGGAACGGTCGACGACCTCGCCGCCGCCAGGCCCCGATTTCGTGCCACCGAACCCGAGGACGTCCTGGATCCGATGGGTAAGGAAGAGAAGGTGTTTCACGAGATCGGACTTCAGATCGCCGATCTCGTCGGCCCACTGCTCAGCCGACTTCGCTTCGGTGAGCGCTGAGCGAGGTCACCGCGGTCAACTGCGGTAGCGACTTGTCCGACTCGTAGTAATAGCTGTACTCGTACGCATTGCGTCCGCGAGACGGCGTCATCGTGATGACAGTGCCGAGGACGTGCGCACCCACACTCTGTAGGTTTCCGACCGCGCGCGCCAGTTGATCGCGCTTCGTGGAGCCGTGTCGGGCGATCACCAGAGCGCCGTCCGACATCGCGGCCAAAACCGCGGCATCCGTGACGGGGAGCAACGGCGAGGCGTCGATGATGACGTAGTCGTAGCGCGCCCGCAGTTCCCCGAGAACATGTTTGGCCGTGTCCGTACCGAGTAGTTCGCTCGGGTTCGGGGGGATCGGTCCGGAGGCGAGCACAGTCAGCCCGTCGAACTCGGTCGGCTGAAGCACATCGTCCAGCGTCGCTCGACCGGAGAGCACCGAACTGACGCCGACACTTCCGATCAATCCCAAGTACTTCGATACTCGCGGCTTGCGGAGGTCGCCTTCCATCAGGCACACCGATTTGCCGGCCTCCGCCAAGACGAGAGCGATGTTCACGGCCGTGGTCGTCTTACCCTCTGAGGGAAGCGAACTCGTGACGACGATGACACGTGGTGGATGGTCCACCTCGAGGAACTGAAGGTTGGTGCGCAATTCACGGAAGGCTTCGGCACTCACGGAATTTCCGTCACTGAGAGCGATCGCGTGATTGGCCTCGACGTCCTTGTCGAACGGGATCGTGCCCACCATCGCCGAACCCGCAATCTCTTCCACCGTTCGACGATCCTTCACCGTGTTGTCGAGCCGATCACGAATCAACGCAAGCGCGATTCCCGACACCAGTCCCGCCACGGCTCCCAGAGCGAGGTTGCGTGAAGTCTTAGGTGACACGGGAACAGACGGTTCTTGGGCCTGCTGCTCGACGACCACACGCGCAGGCGGCGTTCCGCCGTTCTCAGGCGTCTCCAGTTCCTTTGCCAGTGAGACGAATTCGGACGACAGAGTATCTGCAATCTCCCGTGCGAGTTCCGGTGAAGGATCCTTGACTCCGAGGTCGATCAGCACAGTGTCGGGCGCCGACGTCGCAGTGACCTTGGACGCCAACTCGTCAGCCGACATCCCGCCGACCACTCTCGGCCCCAGTGCGTCGATCGTCCGCTGCGCGAGAGTTCGGCCGGTCAGGAGTTTTGTATAGGACAGAACACGCTGCTGTGACAGCTGGCTACCTTGAAGCGCCTCGTTGACCGAGGTACCCGCCGACGTCGAAACGAAAAGCCTCGTCGAGGCCTGGTAGACGGGCGTCGAAAGAAGAGAAGCGCCAAGGGCTCCCAGGATTCCGAGCACCGTTACAGCAGCGACGATTCGCCATCTGGCTTGCAATATCTTCAGGTAGTCGACAATTTCCATCTTGATGTCTCCTTCGGCTCACGCATGCCCACTGCGGGTCTGAGCGGTTCTTGCCGGTCAGACCGCGAGGGCGAACCGGGCTTTCTCAACTTCGATATCGATCAACTGCAGCAGGCACGATGCCTGGTACTCACGGACGTCCCAATCCGCGGTATGTCCAACCAGCGCCTCGCCAGTCGTCGGGGGAAAGGCAATTGCGCCCGTCGACGATCACCTTCTTGCGAACCACCGAATCAAGATCGGACGGCTGCAACTTCAAGAATTGGGGCCACTCGGTCAACACCAGGACGACATCAGCACCTTCGCAGGCCTCCAACGCATTTGCCGAATAGGTCAACGTCGGGAACAGCGCACGCGAATTGTCCATGGCCTTCGGGTCGTACACGTTCACCGCGGCGCCTTGGAGCTGAATCTGGCCCGCGACATTGAGCGCCGGCGAGTCACGAACGTCGTCCGAGTCCGGCTTGAACGCGGCACCCAGAATTGCAACTCTCGCGCCGAGCAGCGATCCGCATGCCTCCCGTGCCAATTCGACCATGCGTGTACGTCTGCGCATGTTGATGTTGTCGACTTCGCGAAGAAACGTCAGTGCTTGGTCGGCACCTAGTTCACCGGCGCGAGCCATGAATGCACGGATGTCCTTCGGTAAGCAGCCTCCCCCGAAACCAATTCCCGCGTTGAGAAATCGACGTCCGATCCGAACGTCGTATCCGATCGCGTCGGCGAGCACTGTGACGTCGGCACCAGCAGCCTCGCACACTTCGGAAATGGCGTTGATGAACGAGATCTTCGTGGCCAGGAATGCGTTCGCTGATGCTTTGACCAACTCCGCCGTAGCCAGGTCCGTGACGAGAAAGGGAATCCCCTCATCGACAAGGTCTGCA
Organism: Rhodococcus sp. IEGM 1306; assembly: GCF_036541985.1. Taxonomy (NCBI): domain Bacteria; kingdom Bacillati; phylum Actinomycetota; class Actinomycetes; order Mycobacteriales; family Nocardiaceae; genus Rhodococcus; species Rhodococcus sp. IEGM 1306. The sequence continues at coordinate 64,686 of NZ_JAZHFF010000004.1, read as the reverse complement.
TACACTTCGCGCGCAACAGATTCCGCGCGTCCGTGTCGATTGCGGTCGACCCCGAGCACCAGACGATCGGGATGCAATGTGTCCTGGACGGCAAATCCCTCACGGAGAAACTCGGGATTCCACGCCACTTCGACGGCGTCGCCGCTCGGTGCCAGTTCCCGCGCGCGCTTACCGAGCCGTTCCGCGGTGCCCACCGGTACCGTGGACTTCCCGAAGATGACCGAGGGCTTGGTGAGTAGCGGTGCCAGAGTCTCGATCACGGCATCCACGTAGATCATGTCCGCAGCGAACTCGCCCTTTTTCTGCGGCGTACCGACCCCGAGGAAGAACACGTCCGCAAATTCAGCGGCTTCCTCGTAAGACGACGTGAACTTCAGTCTTCCTCGATCGATATTTCTTCGTAGAACCTCACGCAAACCTGGCTCGTAGAAAGGAACTTCCCCTGCTGCCAATTTCTCCAGCTTTGCCGCGTCGACATCCACTCCGAGGACCTCGTGACCGAGTTCGGCCATACAGGCCGCGTGTGTCGCGCCCAGGTATCCCGTGCCGAAAACTGCTATGCGAGTGCTCATGGTGCTCGATCTACTTTCTCGAGAGTGTGTGAAGTGTTGATGGGATGGGAAATTCACGTACGTAGGGCACCGATGTTGTCGCGGTACCACGAGACCGTCGACGCGATCCCTTCGCGCAATCCGATGGTCGGCCGCCATCCAAGCTCTCGAATCATGCTCACGTCCAGAAGTTTCTGCATCGTTCCGTCAGGCTTCGAGGTGTCCCATCGCGTCTCGCCGGTGTATCCGACCTCGTCGGCAACCATCGAAGCGATCTCACGAATTGTGTGATCCTCACCGGTTCCGACATTGACATGCGATGCACCGTCGTAGTTGTCGAGCAGATGCAGACACGCCGACGCCAGATCGTCGACATGCAGAAATTCACGGCGAGGATTGCCACTCCCCCAGTTGACAACCAACGGCACTGCGGACGACTGCGCCTCGTCGTAACGCCGAACGAGGGCGGGAAGTACATGCGATCCGCGCGGCGAGAAATTGTCGCCCGGGCCGTACAGGTTGGTGGGCATCGCCGAGATCCAGGATCGACCATGCTGTCGTCTGGCAGCTTGGACATGGAGTATTCCCGCAATCTTTGCAATTGCATAGGCATCGTTGGTCGGCTCGAGATGCCCGGTGAGCAGGTACTCCTCCTTGATCGGCTGCGGCGCCAATTTCGGGTAAATGCACGATGATCCGAGGAACAGGAGACGCTCGACGCCGTGTGCAAGCGCAGCGTCGAGCACGTTCACCTGGATCCGAAGATTCTCCGACAGGAAGTCGACGAGGAACGCGCTGTTCGCCGCAATTCCACCAACTTTTGCTGCTGCGAGGATCACATTGGTCGGCTTTTCGCGGGCAAAGAAATCGAAGACAGCGTCCCGGTCACGCAAATCGAGTTCGGCGGACGACTTTCCGAGAAGGTTCGTGAAGCCTTCGGATTCCAGGTGCCGCCACACCGAGGAGCCGACCAATCCTCGATGTCCGGCTACGTAGAACGGTGCGCCTCGATCGAGCGCTCGCGCTGCGAACGAATCACTCATCGCGTCGCCAACCAGTCGGGAAGTGCCGGAGTGTCGATCCACGGGCGCCCCTCATGTTCGAGCGCTTCGATGTCTGCGTCGACCATGATCCGGGCCAGTTCGGGGGTGTGCACTCCGGCCTTCCACCCGAGTTTGCGCTCGGCGTGGCTCGGATCCCCGATCAAGGCGTCGACCTCAGTCGGACGAAGGTACCGCTCGTCGAATCGCACGTGATCTTCCCAGTTCAGACCCGCATGTTCGAAAGCGACTGTCAGGAAGTCGCGCACCGAATAGTTGCCACCGGTGGCGAGCACAAAATCCTCAGGCTCGTCGACCTGCAACATGCGCCACATACCCTCGACATACTCCGGCGCATATCCCCAATCACGAATCGCGTCGAGATTACCCATGTACAGATGATCCTCGATCCCTGCCTTGATACGCGCCACCGCACGCGTGATCTTGCGCGTCACGAACGTCTCACCGCGCCTGGGAGACTCGTGATTGAACAGAATCCCGTTCACCGCGAAGATCCCGTACGCCTCACGGTAGTTCTTCGTAATCCAGTACGAGTACACCTTCGCCGCACCGTAGGGAGAGCGTGGATAAAACGGCGTCTCCTCGTTCTGCGGCGGTGGCGTCGCACCGAACATCTCAGAACTCGACGCCTGGTAGAACCGGCAGTCGAGCCCCGCCATCCGAACCGCCTCCAGAAGACGGATCGACCCCACACCCGTCGTGTTCCCCGTGTGTTCGGGTTCGTCGAAGCTGACCCGGACGTGAGACTGCGCAGCAAGGTTGTACACCTCGTCCGGCTTGATCTGCGCGAGCAGCGTCACAAGGCGCGCTCCGTCACTGAGGTCACCGTAGTGAAGGAAAAGCCGCGCATCCACATGGTGGGGGTCCACATAAATGTGGTTGATCCTCGAAGTGTTGAACGTCGACGATCTACGGATCAGTCCGTGAACCTCGTAGCCTTTGGAGAGCAGCAACTCGGCGAGGTACGAGCCGTCCTGCCCCGTGATTCCGGTAATCAGTGCGCGTTTCATCCTGCGTTCCTTCCGTTGCGGGACAGCCCGCCTGATAGTTGCGAAACCACGGTTGTGGTCCGTATTCCTCCGAATCGACCGGCAGTCTTGATCTCGCTCATGCGTGTCCTCTCGAACGGCCGAGGAACTTTCGAATGTCGCGCGATGCCAACCGGACGAATGTCGAGTTACCGAACAGGTAGCGCCGCCACAGACGTTTGGGTTCCGATGCAAGTCGATACAACCACTCGAATCCCGAATTTCGTACGAAAGACGGTGCCTCAGAAACGGTTCCGGCCAAGAAGTCGAAGGCCGCGCCGACACCGACGGCCACGTAGTCGGTTCGATCCGCTATCGCCTTCGTGACAAAATCCTGTTTCGGCGCTCCCAAGCCGACCCACACGATGTCCGGCGCCGACGGACCGACCTTCGTGATGATGTCATCGACGAACTCCTTGCTGAACGCGGCAAACGGCGGGGCGTAAGTGCCAGCCACCGTGATGCCCGGGTACAACTCTTCCACTCGATCCGTCAAAAGACTCAACGTCTCTTCTGTCGTGCCGACAAAATGGTGACGAAGGCCGTAGCGGCGCCCCTTGTCCAAGGTGGCCTCGAAGAACGATGGACCCCGGACTGGTCGAACACCGACGTGATCGGAAGCGGTGGCGCCGATAAGGCGCATCACCCAACTGACCGGGGTTCCGTCTGCGAAGTTCACACCGGGGCCCTTCAAAATCGCGGAGTAGTCACGATCGTTGTGCGCCGCCGACACGCAGTAGGAATTCGACAACCTCACGGAGACTCCGGTTCCCGCTCCCTCTCGTCTGTCGTTGACTACCCAATCAGTAGCTCCCTCGAGGTTGGTCGCGGCAAACGGAATGCCACCCACCTCGATGACCTCGAACGGACTGCTCATCTGTCTCACCACTTTTCAGCGTTCCCTTGTTGACGTTCATTGCACTGGCCGTAGCTGCGCGACAAGACCGATTTCAACCGAGATCGAGTCCAATCACGCTGCGGTTCAAAGAGAGAAAGCTCTGTCTCGACAACCGATCGAGCGATACGCGAGACGAGAGTCGACGCCGGCGCAACCGGGATCGCCACGGCGTTCCTACCGGCCAGTGTCGGTACACCGCCGAGATCCAAACAGACCACCGGCAGGCCCACGGCCGCTGCTTCGGCCGCCACCCAGCCGCCCGAATCGTGCATGCTCGGGAAGAGCAGAACGGAGGAGGCCCCCATCTCGCCCACCACTTCCGATCTGTCGCGCCACCCGCGAAGCGTGATCTGACCGCGGCGATACGGAAGCGACATCTCAATCCGCCCACGGGCGGGTCCCTCCCCGACAAAGGTCATGGACCACTCGGTGCCCAGCTGCTCGAGCGCATCCAGAATCAGATCGATTCCTTTGTACTGCAACAGTCTTCCTACGAACAAGAGTCTTCGTTTCGGCCTGGGTACCGTTTGCTTCTCGATTCCGTCGTAGTCCAGGACACAATTGGGTTGGACGACGACGTTGCGTGCCCGCGGTGCGCCACGTCCGCTGTCGGAGTTCATCGCGATGAAAGTGTCGACTCGTCCTGACATGAAGATGTGTGTCAGTGACCGAGCGGCTTTCGTCGAGCAGGTCCGAACTGCCGTGGTTGCCAGATACCGCAAACCGATGCGCTTGGCGAGTGGCATCGGCGGGTAGGTGTTGCCCCCGGCAGGCCCCCATACGAGTCGTGCGCCGCCGGCTCCACCGAACAGCACCGGTGGGGGCAGCCAGTCGGACGCGAACGTTGCATGGTGCAGGACGTCGAAGTGTGCCGCTTCACGACGAACGAACAGTGAAGTGTGCCAGAGCCATCGGAGATATCGACCGTACGATCCGGCTTCTTCCGCGGTCAAAGTCGCTATTCGTACGACACGAACTTCGCAACCGAGCTGTTCACATTCTGATTCCAATGTGGGGGCCTCACCGGAGCGAGTCACCACCGTGATCGACTCACACAGTTCGGAAGCCGCCGAGAGAAGCGCCCAACCCGCCCCGGATTCACTCCCCTGATTCGGATCGCAGGCGTATGCCGTCATCAACAACCGTGTCATCGCGCTACCTCGAGCCTCTGTGCGCGCGGCATCCGTGAACCGCGGTGGCCGAATTGCTCTGAGAACCAACCGATGTTTCGTGCACCGTTGTCGAGAACCACGCGTTTGATCCGTGGGCTGATCAGGGCAGCGGGGATCAAGGTCGCCGACGCGAGTACGAGCAAAGCGCGTTTGGCAATCTGAACCGTCAGCAGTGGCAGTCCGAGCTGTCCCTGACAGACCGCGAGGATTCGTCCGTTGTTGACGTACCGGGCGAAGAGCCAGGAGTCCCGACGCCGTTCCTCGTCGACGGGTTCGTACGCAAGCGCCTCGTCGCACCACAGCAGCCGGACACCGCCGGCACTCATCCGGAGCGTGAACTCGGTGTCCTCGCCGCCAGGTAGATCCCAGTCGTCACTGAAGTTCAAGCCGTTCAAAGCTTTCAGGTCCAACAACAGATTTCCAGCACCTGCCGACGCAACCGGCGTCCCGGTCGAATGTCGAACGCGAGTGTGCAATGGAAGTTCCGAGGCGGGCAGGCCCACCGGAATCACGGGACCGGCCACAGCACCTGCGTCGAAATCTGCGGCGCAGGTGAGGAGATTCGACAGCCAGTCGAAGTCGACGTACTCGTCGTCGTCGACGAAGATGATGTACCGACGATTTCGTGCACGGGCGAGATCGACCAGCGCACGTCGTGCCGGAGATACCCCGCCGAATCCGAGATACAATCGTTCGATCCCGTCGGCGACATATATCGGCGTCGTGGATTCCGGATCGTTGTCGCCCACCACGATTTCGGCCTCGACGCCGGCGCCCTCGATCGACGCCTTGACACTCTCGACGCACACAGCAAGTGAGGCTTCTCGACGGAACGTCAGAATCGCGACCATGACGCCGCTCAGGTTCTTCATGAGAGATCAACTTTCGGTCGAGAGGTGTGGTTCATCGAGACCAGGAGTGCGACGCTCGCGCTGACACATGCCGACAGCGCCAAGGCTCCAGCGACATAGACGGCATCGTCGGACAGTCCGGCCCCGAGAACGATCAGAAACTGCACCGGCAGCAGCACTGCGCGGAATGTGTTGAGGGTTCCGGTCTTGTCCAGGACGCGGATCGACGTGCCGATGCCCAGAAGAATCCCGTTGAACGCCACCGCCAGCCCGCACATCAGAATGACCGGTATCAAGTTCGGAAAGTGCGTCCCGACCAGATGATCCATCAATCGCACTCCCGAGAGTCGAATCTCGAGCGTGAGACAGATCAGCGAAACGCAGATGATCGAAACCCAGAAGACCTGCAAGCCCACTCGGCGACCGAGTGCCATGCACTCGGCCGGGCTCATCGCTTCGACACCACTGCCGAACTTGCGCATCAGAATTGGCGAGATGCCCGCGAACATCAAGGACAGTGGACCGAGCAGTGTCTGGGCAGTTCTGATCTCACCGATCATCGAGATCGACGCCACCACGGTCAGTATCAAGAACATCGCCTGCTGCGCAGCTGATCCCATCAATATCTCGATCGCAAACGGCACGGATCTGTACCGGTGAGTGCGTGAGTACCTGATTGACGGCACCGGCGGTATCAGACGCATGGTTGCGTGACCGAGAACGAGCGCGACGAAGACACCGACCGTATAGGTCACGAGTGCAAGTGTCAGATTCTCGACCAGGAAAGCTGCTATAAGGACGAACGAGAGTGTCACGATCTGTATCGACGCAGAGATCCAACTCGCACCGTCGTGCATCAGCATCGTGCGTATCACGTCGAACACCACGAAACCAGCTGCAGCCAAGGCGTATACCGTGAGATTCATCGAGTCCGAGCCGGCAATCAGGAACAGAGCCCACACCGATGTCACTGATACCGCCGCCAGCGCGATCGTGGGTGCCAACGCCGGTCCGCGCTCGTCGGTCCTCGCCCCTCGTGACAGCCAGACGTCGACGCCGATCGCTCGCCCCAGTGCCAGTGCCAACAGACCCGCCGATTGAATCACGGCAATCTGTCCGACTTCGATCGGACCGCCGAGTCGTGCCACCGAGGTGAGGACGACAAAAGTGAGGATGCTCGAAAGCGCCTGATCCGCCATGAATGTCACATGTCGAGTGCGATCGTTCACGATCTCACCTCGTTGATGAGCTCACGCATCGACGTCGATGCCTTGCCCGATGTGAAGCGATTCGAGTAGTGACGATATGCGGATTTACGTATCGCCGATCGGTCGCCCGCTCCGAAGATCCGGTCGAGGGCCTCGCGAATCGACGACTCATCCAAGGAATGGAGAGGCGTTCCGCCAGGTCCGACGATGTCCGCGAGAGCGCCGCTGGTTGCGTAGATGACCGGGGTGCCAACCGACATCGATTCGATCGCAACGCGTCCGAACGGCTCTGCCCATTGAGACGGCACCACGGACGCCGCACTGTCGCGGAGTATCTCGATCACATCTTCGTGTGAAGTGAATCCGGCCAGCGTGACGTTGTCGCGAGCTGCGCTGATGCTGGAGATCTCGGCGTACTGCGGTCCGTCACCGAGCACTGTGAGCGAGGGACTTCCCTCGTCCTGTGGCCAGTTGCGCACCAGGTCCAGGACACCCTTCTCCGGTGTCAGTCGGCTCACGCAGACAACCGAATCAGTGCTCCGAAACGCGGGTTCGTTTTCTTCGAATCCGAAGTTCGGACGAACCACGACGCGATCGGAATCGATCAGTGGCCCCTCGATCAGCCGCGCTGTCATCGCGCTCGTTGCCACGAACCTGTGCTGCTTCCATCCCAAGACGCTCAGCTTGACTGCCGCAGCACTCAAGTAGCAGACAAGGCTCTGAAGTCGGCTGTTGCCGTAGCATCCGTTGCGGACACAGCTCGAGAAGTAGTTCGTGGAACCACATTCGGTGCACGTGCCATCCCCGCGCAACTTGGCTGACGGTGTGGCCAGGCGGTAGTTCCGAACCGCCTGCAGCGTAGGAATTCCGGCTGCTCGCGCAGCCACGAGCAACGAGGCCGAAAACGCAGGCCAGAGATTGTTGACGTAGACGACGTCGGGCCGCTCCGAACGGATAATACGAAACGCGTCGACAAGTACCCGCGGGCTGAATACTGCTGTGACTGCCGCCCACGGTCCCCCGGAGATCTCGGAGTTGTCCGTGGTGCACCGAACCGTCTCGTATCCGATCGATTCGAGGAGCTTGGATTCGTTCGCAAAGCTCTGTTCCTCGCCACCCGGGTTCCGATAGATCGCATGGAACATCAAGGCTTTCGGCTGCGTGGATCCACCGGCGGGCGTTAGGGTCACATCAGGCTTCGAACGCGCTACATCGAACGTCTTGTACATCTCACCGACCTCCTCTTTGCTGCGTAGCGAGGCTGTACACATCGTTCGTGTCGGCACGCCGCGCACTGTGAGAGCGGTGCGTCGAGGGTCCGTACGGTGCCAGGAAGACCCATACGACCAACCACATGGCGCCGAAGAAGAGCGTCGATTCCGTCAAGTCCATCGAGAAGACGAGAACCATGATCGCGACGACGGCGATGTACTCCGTTCTGCTGCGAGCTCGCCCGAGCGCCGTGCTCAGAAGCAGGTAATAGCCGGCCAACAGCAGCAGGAATCCGATCCAACCGATCTGCAGACGAATGTCGAGCATTCCGTTGTGCGCGCTGGTCGCCGGAAAGGACAGCTTGGACCGGATCATCTGTCCAACGGCGCTGTCAGGTGCCCAGACCGAGCCGAAGCCCCAGCCGAGCAGAGGCCGCTGCTCGGCGTAGTAGCCGGATACCGTCCAGAGATGTAGTCGGCCGGTCAACGTGACATCTCGCGAGAGTATCGCTGCGACATCGGGTCCGAGCACCTTCATCGCGCCGGACACCCCGATGTAGAGCCCGATGATTACCGTCGAGGCGAGGTGAGCGTTCGGAGTCCGTCGAAAACACTTCAGAGCAAGCACTGTCGCCAGTGCAATCCCAGCAGCGACGAGACTGGTCTGGCTCCGGGCTTCGAACAACACGATGCCCGCGACAGCAAGCGCCGCCCCCCACGGTATCCACTTGACGTCGGGAAGCATGAGTATGACAGCAACGAGAACAACTTCGATCGCAGCCATTCGGCCCAAAGTGTTCTTGTGGGTGAAGATTCCGCGATAGGCAACGGCGCGGGTGTCCACGTCGATGCCAGTCGAAGGATCGAGAATCACGACGATCAGAGACAGGACGAGTAGTACCAGCAAGGTGATGGCCACAGTCCGCACTCGCACCGCGAAGGTCAACTCCCGGGCGACGATGATTCCCGTGATCGCCAGGCACACGATGACGATGCCGGCGACTGCGGAGTTCCGGGGTAGCGTCGACCAGTACCAGCTGGTCGCCGGAACGCAGGCCGCGATCAGAAGCGCGAAGACGGGCCAGGTCGCATTCCGTGAGTATCGCCGATCGAGGAAGTAGACCAACGCCAGTGTCGCCGCGAGAACGGCCGAACCGTGTACGAGCAACGATCCGAGAGCCGTCTTCTGCGTGTACGCCTGAAAGGCTCCGCTCGCGCCGATGACCGCGATCACCAATGCCGTTCGCAAGATCAGCGGATCGTGCGGAGCCTCATTTTCGCACGGCACCGGTGCCGCCTTCTGGTCAGTAGGCGCCATCACTTCCCACCACCGCCTTGAGCGTCTTCGCGACGATCATGACGTCACCCATCATCGACCAGTTGTCGACGTAGGAAAGATCAAGGCGGACAGTGTCTTCCCACGAAAGATCCGAACGTCCACTGACTTGCCACAGGCCGGTGACACCGGGCTTGACCAGCAGTCGGCGACTGACCGCACCGTCGTACATCTCGACCTCGCGCCGAAGCGGTGGCCGCGGTCCGACGACGCTCATCTCTCGCCGAAGGACGTTGACGAACTGGGGCAACTCGTCGATCGAGTACCGACGCATGAAGCGACCGACAGTCGTCACCCGCGGATCGTCTCGCATCTTGAAAAGCACTCCGGCGCCTTCGTTCTCCTTCATCAGCGCCGTGACCTGAGAATCCGCATTCTGGACCATCGAGCGGAACTTGAGCATCGGGAACGGCTGCCCGTCCAACCCCATCCGCTCGGACTTGTAAAGAACCGGCCCCTTGCTCGTGAGCTTGACTGCGATCGCAGCCGCCAGAAGCACCGGACTGATCACGACGAGTACCACGGTTGCGAAGACGATGTCGAAGGTCGTCTTCGTGAACTTCTGTGCGCCGTGATAGCGCGGACGCTCGACATGGATCAGCGGAAATCCAGCGACCGGGCGCATCGACAGCCTCGGTCCGGACACGTCCAGAATCCCCGGTGCGACAACAAGGTCCACATGATCACGCTCGAGTTCCCAGGCCAGTTTGCGCAGCCCTTCCGGTCCGAGTCGCTCCGACGCCGTCACCGCCACCGTGTCGGCCCCGACCTGTTCGAGTGCGTCGGCGACGCTGTGCTCGTCCCCGAGCACCGGAATGTCCCGGCCGTTCACTGTGACAACTTCGCCCACGTCTCCGCCGTAGCCAGGTACGCAGACGCCGACGACTCGGTATCCATGGGCATCGTCGCGCTCGAGGTTGCGTGCAAGATCGACAACCGCCCCTCGCACACCGACCACGAGAACTGCAGTTCGAAATTCACCTTGGGCCCGCTCACGAGCAATCACCCGTCGCCAGATCCAACGACTCGCGATCAAGGCGGTCAATCCCATCGGAAACGCAACTGCGAGGTACAGGCGCGCGATCTCCAGGTGAAGGAGAAGGCTGGCGATCGCAATCAGTCCGAACAGGCGGAGCGTTCCGACAGCGATCAATCGGTACTCTTCAGGGCCGCTTCCGATCACCCGAGGAGATCTGGTGCGAAACACTCTCAGTACGGCGAACCAGCCGATGATCAGGGCGAAAGACAGTGCGGTGTAGCTCAAATGGCCGAACGCTTCACCGTCGACGACATCCGCGTCGCTACCGAATCGCCACCATTGAGCCAGAAACACAACTGCCGCAACGATGATCGTGTCGGTGATCGCCAGGCGACGAAGATACGCAGATTGCCATTTCCTGCGTGCGGACACTCCACCAGCCCGCTCCGGCGCTACTCGTCGGTGTTGTTGTGGCCGTTCGTTCGTAGGCGCGGCCATCTCGAGAACCGTCATGTGTTCAGATACCTTTCCCCATGCACAGAATTCGGCCTGAAGCTGTTCACCGGCCGAGGTCCATCGGACCGCCGTGCCGAATCCCGATACTTCGACTGCGAAGCAACTGCTCCGCATCACTGCGTTCAGTGCGAATGGTCGCATTACGTGCGCCTTGTAGTTAGCCCGGCGACTATTGTCAGGCCTCGGCCCAACGGTCGATTGATGCGGCATTGCCGCAGCTCACACCCCATGAGTGAAGCAGAGTCCACTAACGACCCAAACACGGGACGATCGGCGATTTCTCCTCGCCCGCTGACGTCGCCAGCCTCGATATTGCCGGGACTCAGGACTTGGCAATTATTCGGCTAGCTGGTCAGTACCAGTGAGGAGTTTGCCACATTCCGGACAGCGTGGCAATAGCGCTTTCCGAACTTCTTCCGGACTCCGGCATTGAACTCAGTTACTTACCCTCCAAGCAGGAAGGTCCGAACATTCCCCACTATTACCGTTGCGTACCTATAGTTTTCATTTCCGTGGTCAATTGGACTCCACGTTTGGACAGAAACAAGCACACAGTTGGTAATCGCTCTGCAAACCATGCTTTGATGCGTTCAGCGTCGCCTCAACCCTGGACGATTGTCCGATACTTCGCCTATGGGCGTCTTACCTACGACGGGCCGACAATGCGCGAACCTGCGATCGCGCGACACCGAGAATTCGGACATGCGAAAGGCGGAGCCTGCTCCGTCAACGACAGTCTGTGAGGTCCTAAAATAGCTGCAGCACAGCTGAATTCGAGCGATGCGAATTGTATGGCCGATCGGCTGCAAAGCGGGGAGACCGCTACCGATGGCCATGGCAAGCGTGTGTCGCCGCGCATAGGGTCAACTGACGCTCGACACGCTTGTTGGCACCCAGTAGCGGAGCGTGTCTCTCGAATAATCGACGTTGCGGGACAACTGATCAGCTGTGCGCAGGCTATCGAGTAAACTCCCGCACGCTTCAATGGCCTTACGCGAACCCGCGTTCGTTTCGTCGAAGGTGATCAAGACACGACCGAGGCCCACCGGTTGTGTGGCATACGTGAGCAACTCCCGCAGAGCAGTCGACGCTCTCCCTTCCGGTGTTCCGACGGCCGGACCCCTTCTTACCGTCTCGAGCGATCCGCCAGCTGGTTGCCGGGACAATGTCGGGCCCGGCAACGCCGCCGGCTGCGCCAACAGCTGCTGCACCCTCTGTCCAAATCCATCGCGGGATGCAACCAGATCGATCTACCCAACTACTGCGTCGACCGATGAACCTGCATTCCGGCAATGCGCGTCGCAGACTCAGAGGACCCGACTAGAGATTGCGTCCGATTCACCACATAGAGAAGGGCCCCCGAGCATTGCTCGGGGGCCCTGTGAGGCGTCGGAATTTAAAGTACGACCAAGTCAGATGACTGTCGACGTGACCTTTCGTTCGCCGACTGGATTGCTGTCCACGGAACCTCCCACGGCCACGTCAGCGACAACCGGATCGGAATCGTAGTAGTACTTGTATTCGTAGGATCCACGGCCGTTCAGCGGGGTCATCGTGATGACGGTGCCGAGAATCGTCGCACCCACACTGTGGAGATTGCCGACCGCCCTGCTCAGCTGTTCCCTCTTCGTCGAGCCGTGACGCGCAATCACGAGCGCACCGTCCGCCAGAGCTGAAAGAACTGCAGCATCCGTAACAGGAAGCAACGGCGAGGCGTCGATGATGACGTAGTCGAACCTTCTGCGGAGGTCGGCAAAGACTGCATGAGCAGTGTCAGTGCCCAGCAATTCGCTCGGGTTCGGAGGAATCGGACCCGAGGCAAGAACCGTCAGGTCGGCATTGCTCGTAACTTGAAGTACGTCGTCCAGGTCTGCTTGCCCGGCCAGGACCGAACTCAGACCGACGCTTCCGATAAGTCCAAGGTACTTCGAAACGCGAGGCTTACGAAGGTCACCTTCGACGAGACACACCTTCTTGCCTGCCTCGGCCAACACGAGTGCGATGTTGACCGCAGTCGTGGTCTTTCCCTCGGAGGGAAGAGAACTCGTGACGACGATGACACTCGGTGGGCGATCCACGGCCAGGAACTGCAGATTGGTTCGGAGCTCGCGGTACGCCTCGGCACTTGCCGAATTGCCCTCGTGGAAGTTGATCGCTTGATGAACTTCGCGTTCCTTGTCGAACGGAATTGTTCCCACCATCGCCGCGCCGGCGATGTCTTCGACCACCTTGCGCTCTTTGACGGTGTTGTCCAGGCGATCACGCACCACAGCCAACCCGATCCCCAGCAGAAGCCCGATCGCGGCACCGAGCGCCACGTTCCGCGATGTCTTCGGCGACACCGGTTCCGCGGGAGTTTGTGCTCGCTGCTCGACAACGACGCGCGCCGGCGCTGTGCCACCATTCGCAGGCGTACCCAGATCTTTGACCATGACGACAAACTCGTCCGACAGCGCATTTGCGATTTCACGTGCCAGTTCAGGCGACGCATCTTGCACACTCAAATCGAGAAGTACCGTGTCCGGCGCCGATGTCGCGGTCACCTTGGACGAAATCTCCGCAGCGGAAAGCCCGCCGAGCCGATCGGGCCCGACTGAATCGATCGTTCGTTGTGCCAGTGTCTCGCCGGTAAGGAGCTTGGCGTAGGAAGTGACCAACTGCTGCGAGAGCTGGTTACCTTGGTAAGCCTCGTTCACGGTTGTTCCGGTAGAGGTCGACACGAACAGGCGCGTGGAAGCCTGGTAGACCGGCGTCGCAATCAACGAGGCGCCCAATGCGCCCAAGATCACGACCACAGTGACGACAGCGACTATCTTCCACCGTGCCTGCAAAATCTTCAGGTAGTCCCGTACATCCATCGTCGAATCTCCTTCGGCTCGAACACGTATCACGTCTTCGAGTAGTAATCGACAGCCGCTGTCGAGCCGCTGCACTCAATGCAGGCTGAACGAGGCAGCCAATCTTCTATCGCGCGTCCCTGCGTCCCAGCGCGAGGTATTTGCCGAAACAGCCAGGGGGGAGAAGCCTTCACGGCATCTCACACATCTCACTTCCTGGCCGATACATGATCGGGAAGCGGCGAACACGCAACACTGACAAACCCGCGACACTGACATCGGGTCCACTCGCACATCGCGCAGAGCAGACACAACGTGCAGCCAGGCTGAACTCTACTGCGTCATTGGTCTTTTCACCACCGCAACGGAGCCTCGGAACGCCCTCGGTATCGTCAATCGACCGCGCCGACCGCGAAAGGGTCAAATACCATAGCGAGCCGTAGGACCAACGTCCGTCGTCGACCAACTACGTAACTTGCCGCCGGAAGTTGATGCACACCAACCGAACAAGGCAACATGCCCCTCACCATGCGACGCACGAGCTGCGATCCCAGCATCTCCCCCGGTCACAGCTCGCTCGCTGACGGACTTTGGTCCCGGGCGCACGGCCACTTCCCCTCGATACCTACAACAACCCAGCCTCCGTGAAGGTTTCACCGGTTTACGGCCTTCCGAGACCTCGGTAGGTCCACCCTGCGTCGCGCCAGGTGGTCGGTTCCAGGCAGTTACGTCCGTCGATGATGACCTTCTTGCGGACGACAGCTTCGAGGTCCGACGGCAACAGCTTTCGAAACTCGGTCCACTCGGTCAGAACCAAGACGACGTCAGCGCCTGCGCACGCGTCAAGTGCGCTCGAAGTGTAAGTGAGGGTGGGGAACAACGCCTTCGAGTTTCCCATTGCTTTCGGGTCATAGACATTGACGGCAGCGCCTTGCAGCTGAATCTGGCCGGCAACGTTCAGCGCAGGTGAGTCACGCACGTCGTCGGAGTCAGGCTTGAAGGCGGCACCGAGAACCGCAACGTTGGCTCCTAGCAGCGAACCACACGCTTCTCGAGCCAGTTCGACCATCCGAGTGCGGCGACGCATGTTGATATTGTCGACTTCGCGTAGGAAAGTGAGTGCTTGATCTGCTCCCAGCTCACCCGCACGTGCCATGAAAGCACGGATGTCCTTCGGTAGGCAGCCACCACCGAAACCGATTCCGGCGTTGAGGAATCGCCTACCGATTCTCTCGTCGTGGCCGATGGCATCGGCAAGAACTGTCACATCCGCGCCTGACGCCTCGCACACCTCCGAGATCGCATTGATGAACGAGATCTTCGTCGCCAGAAATGCATTGGCTGATGCTTTGACCAACTCCGAAGTCGCAAGGTCGGTCACGACAAAGGGAATACCTTCGTTCAAGAGCTGCTCGTACACTTCACGCGCAACCGATTCCGCACGTCCGGGTCGATGGCGGTCGACCCCGAGCACAAGCCGGTCCGGGTGAAGCGTGTCTTTCACCGCGTAGCCTTCTCGGAGAAATTCCGGATTCCACGCCACTTCGACGTCTTGTCCGGCAGGCGCCAGTTCGCGTGCCCGCGCACCCAGTCGCTCTGCTGTGCCCACTGGCACAGTTGATTTCCCGAAAATAACGGTCGGCCTGGTCAAGAGGGGCGCGAGCGTCTCGATCACCGAATCGACGAAACGCATGTCGGCCGCGAACTCCCCCTTCTTCTGCGGCGTGCCGACGCCGAGGAAATGGATGTCGGCGAACTCTGCGGCTTCCTCGTAGGAGGCGGTGAATCGAAGACGTCCCGCGGCTATGTTGCGGCGCAGCACTTCCTCGAGTCCCGGTTCGTAGAAGGGAACCTCCCCAGCTTCGAGCATGGCGAGCTTGTTCGGATCAACATCCACCCCGAGAACCTCGTGGCCCAACTCGGCCATGCACGCAGCATGTGTCGCCCCGAGGTAGCCGGTGCCGAATACCGCAATACGAGAAGTCATAACGATGTCTGCCTGTCGAAGTCGGGTTTACGTCGAATAATGCTGTAGTACTTCATGTCCTGATCGAATCGACATTCTGTCGATACCACTCCACGGTCGATGCGATCCCCGCACGAAGGTCAATCCTGGGCTGCCACCCCAAATCTCGAAGCTTCCCGATGTCGAGCAACTTCCGCGGCGTCCCGTCAGGTTTCGAATGATCCCATTCGATCTCGCCGTCGAACGCGATCTCGTCAGCCACGATCGCGGAGATCTCCGCGATACTCTGGTCCTCGCCCGTACCGACATTGACGTGTTCTGCTCCGTCATAGTGGTCGAGCAAGTGAAGGCAGGCATCCGCCATGTCGTCGACGTGGAGAAACTCGCGCCTCGGCGTCCCGCTGCCCCAGTTCACGACTGACGCAACTCCATCACGGCGCGCGTCGTCGAAGCGCCTGATGAGGGCCGGCAGCACATGAGAGCCCTTGGCAGAGAAGTTGTCACCCGGGCCGTAGAGATTGGTCGGCATCGCGGAGATCCACGGACGCCCGAACTGCTTTCGAACGGCCTGTACCTGCAGGATTCCCGCGATCTTTGCGATGGCATATGCATCGTTCGTCGGTTCCAAATGACCGGTCAGAAGATATTCTTCGCGAATCGGTTGAGGAGCGAATTTCGGGTAGATGCACGATGATCCGAGGAACAGCAGGCGATCTACGTCGAATTCGGCCGCCGCGTCCATCACGTTCACCTGGATGCGAAGGTTGTCGGAGATGAAGTCCACCGGCAGTGTGCTGTTCGCCAGGATCCCGCCGACTCTGGCTGCCGCGAGAACCACGTTCTTCGGCCTCTCAGCAGCGAAGAATTCGAACACTGCACCGCGGTCGCGAAGATCTAGTTCGGCAGACGTGCGACCGACAAGGCGACTAAAACCGTCGGCTTCCAACCGACGCCAAATCGCTGAACCCACGAGGCCACGATGACCCGCGACGTACACCGCGTCGCTCCGATCGAGGGGCTTCTGCGCGTACTCCCCCGTCATCGAGCGTGCTCCCAATCCACCAGGTTCGGACGGTCGATCCAGGGCTTGCCCTCACACGTCAGAGCCTCGATGTCCGCATCGACCATGATTCGAGCCAGCTCAGGGGTATGCACAGTCGCCTTCCAGCCGAGCTTCTGCTCCGCCTTACCGGCATCTCCGATCAACGCATCTACTTCCGTCGGCCGCAGATAGCGCTCGTCGAAGCGCACGTGATCTTCCCAGTTCAGGCCGGCGTGCTCGAAGGCCACCGTCAGGAAATCCTTGACCGAGTAGTTGCCGCCTGTCGCGAGCACGTAATCGTCCGGTTCGTCGGCCTGCAGCATTCTCCACATTCCCTCCACGTACTCCGGCGCATAGCCCCAGTCGCGGATTGCATCGAGATTGCCCATGTACAAATGGCTTTCCAGACCGGCCTTGATCCGTGCCACCGCTCGCGTGATCTTACGAGTGACGAATGTTTCGCCTCGCCGGGGAGATTCGTGGTTGAACAGAATTCCGTTCACGGCAAAGATCCCGTACGCCTCGCGGTAGTTCTTGGTGATCCAGTACGAGTACACCTTCGCAGCACCGTACGGCGATCGCGGGTAGAAGGGAGTCTGCTCGTCCTGCGGAGGCGGTGTCGCACCGAACATCTCGGAACTGGACGCCTGATAGAACCTGCATTCGAGACCAGCCATCCGGACTGCTTCGAGCAACCTGATCGACCCGATTCCCGTCGTGTCACCGGTGTGTTCCGGCTCGTCGAAACTCACCCGCACATGGGACTGCGCTGCGAGGTTGTAGACCTCGTCCGGGCGTATCTGTGCGAGAAGAGTGACCAAACGCGCCCCGTCGCTGAGATCGCCGTAATGAAGGAACAGTTTTGCGTCCGGCGTGTGGGGATCCACATACATGTGATCGATTCGAGCTGTATTGAACGTGGACGATCTACGAATAAGTCCGTGGACCTCGTACCCCTTGCTCAACAACAGCTCGGCCAGGTATGAACCGTCTTGGCCTGTAATTCCGGTGATCAGTGCCTTCTTCATTTCTCTCCTTCATGTGTATGTACGACCATCTGTATGTACGATTTCAAGATTTTCGGGCATCTATTCACACGGTCACGCCCGTCTTCTCCATGCTCGAAATTCGCCGCACCGAAATACAGATGCACGGAATGACTTGGAGTACAACCATTCCTGCGGATAACCCCAGGTACAGCGCGGCGGGTCCGAGATCAGGAATCAAAGATATTGCCAATGCCATCCCGGCGAGGCCGCTCAGCCAGACGCACAGGACTTGCAACCACAGCCCTCGCGGGTCCATGAGGAACATTGCCGCCGGTTGATGCACCGAAACAACAAGGATGTAAACACTTCCGGCCAAAACGGTTGCCAGTGGCACGGCAAGGCTTCCACCCGAGACAAACCGTATTCCCGGATAGCTGATGACGATCAGGGCGAGCGCAAATACGGCGCCTACAGTGCCGAGAAGCACTATATGCTGGGAAAATTCGCGTACCCGAAGTGTCCCGAGTCGGTAGCGTTGGCGATATCTCGACCACAAGTTCTGACCCATCACTCCCAAGATCGCCAGTAGCGGTCCAGCGAATTGCGCCACTACCGAATATTGTGCGACGTCTTCCACCGTCCCGAAAGTGGAGATCAGCAACCTATGGCTCTGAAAGCCGACGACCATGCCGATCGATATGAGAAAAAACGGAACCGCAGTTTCAGCCATGCGAACTCGCACCGGGCTTGTAAGACTCCAGCCGACCAACGAACCCACGTCGCCGGAAATCGACCGAAGCGCGAGAGCAAGGGTCAGAAATCCGACGGCGAGGTAGCCTGCGCACGGTGCCAGAACAAACAGGTAGGCCGGCGCGTGAGTAGTCCAACAGACCACTATCACGATCAGTTGAATGATCGGACCGATCAACGCTGCGGTAACGACAACGCGCATCTTTCCGCAACCCTGCAGGATGCGGGATCCCAAACCCAACGGAATACCAACTGCCGCAGATATAATCACCACTGTGGCCAGCGCTGACGCATGACTCATCTCACCGACTGCGCCTAGCATCGGCACCCACAGCCCCAACTGGTAGAACAGGAAAGCGAGGCTTGCGACAGCGAGGGACACCAGAACGGTAACCAGACTCGCCCGCCGAAAATGGGATTGGAACGACATCCGATCGAGTGCACCACTTCGGTAATCTGCTGTTGCATTAACCATGGTCGCGCCGATACCGAAGTCCGCGAAGGGAAGTAGGTTCAACATGGACGCCATCAGCGCATAGAAGGCGTAGTACTCAACGCCGTAGTCGCGAGACAGAATTGCTATTACGGCGAAGTTCGCACAAGCTCCGGCCAGCAGACCTACCAGTCGAAAGAACCCGGTCCCACCCAGGTCGATCGACTTCGCCGACCTCAGGTAAGAGCTGACCACTGTGTTCACCCTCGCGCCTCCGAGGTTCCCGCACCAGACACGATTGTGGACTGCTTCAGACCGCTGTTATCGAGCCGAGAAAGTACCTTGTAGCACGCGGCAACTGCTACCTTCGTGCAGCCCCGCAGGTAAAACCCACGCGCGAACGACGCTCGTCCCATACGTGCGTTCGCAGCTGCGGCAACCGCCGATGCGCTCATCAGCCGAACGGTGATCCCCAGATGTCGCGCGTAGTGCCCCCTGATCGACTCCTTGCACAATAGCGATTTCTCGGGAGAACCAATGGATTTCCCTGCGTACATCGAATACACGAGGGACACAGTGTTGTGTTGAACGATTCGGCCGACGACGGATAGCCGAATGAACAATTCGTAGTCGTCGGCATAACGCTCGACGATCTCAGGTACGTCGAGAGCGATCGCCGCTTCGTAATCGGCACGCCGAACCAGCGCCGCTCCCGGTGGAAACGGACCATAACCTTGCGTCAACAGGGTTCGAGTATTGATCTCGGAGTACGACTGTTTGTTCAACCGACTACGCCCACGCGGGAGGCTCGCCATCACACGTCCAGCGACGACTGCGCAGTCCGCCTGCGCGGAGAGAATACGCAAGGACTCGTGAACGCCGGATGTGACCAGAAGATCATCCGCGTCCAGGAACACGATGTACGGTGCCGTGACAAGCGCGGCCCCCCGTCGTCTCGCAAGGTATGCACCCGCATTGGGCTGCGTCAGGACACGGATGTCGTGGGCGCGACATAGCGCGGCGGTACCGTCTGTGGATCCGTCGTCCACCACGATGACTTCCGAAGCGCCCGCATTGTGCGCGCTCTCGATTGACGCCATAAGTGTGGCTTCCGCGTTGAAAGCTGGTATGACAACTGCGAAGTTCGACTTCAATTCCGTTGTGGGTTCTGAAGATTCACCGGACACGAGGAGTCACCCCCGCTAGTACTCGTCTTTGGACACGATCAGTTTTTGCAAGAAGCGCAACTCCCAAGGACACTGCATAATCGAGCCGGTGCGACCTGAAGACTGTGACACCGGTCAGGGCGCGCGATCGCCGCATGTCCCGATAGTGATCCATCATGCCCCGCACCGAACCAGCACCGGCCGAATCGAAATCACAGAAGAACTCGGTCCACACCCGCGGTTCTGATCGGACTGCCATCTTCAACAGATACAGCTGATCGGCACTGAGCCCGAATTCGGTATCGTAACCGCCGATCTCAACATGCAGAGACTTCTCGATCACACATGCTTGATGGGGAATGATGTTTCCACCCAGGGAGAATCGGGACAGACTGAACGGGATCCGGCCACCGATTCCGATGGAACTTCCGGAGTCATGAATGTTGCTCAGCCCGTAACCCCACCGCCAAGAGACGTCCCCTCTTTGATACTCCCGAGAAACTCGTTCCAGAACGTCACCTGAATGGAATACGTCCGACGAGTGCATGAACCACAGCAATTCGCCACTCGCCAACTCTGCACCGATGTTCATTGCGTCATAACGACCGCTGTCGAGACCTGTGTTCCACACCAACGAATCACCCAGTGAATCAAGGTATTCCACAGTCCCATCGGTCGAGCCACCGTCGATCACGATGTGTTCGACTCCTCGTGCACTCTGAGTCCGGACACTCTCGATCGTGCGGACCAGCCCAGATAGATCGTTCCTGGTGATGGTAATGACGGTGACCGATGAGTTCATCGAGAAACCCCTCTCGCGAGTGCATAGGCGTCATTGAGTGCTGTCCGCGCACTCACGACGTCGACAGTTCGGTTGAAACTTTGTGTCTTGGCCTGAACTGCGGTCCGGTAGTCCAGGCAGTCGAAATAGTGTGTGACGGCCGTCGAAAGCGACTCGGCGGTATTGCCGGCGACTGGATAACCAAGCGAGACCATACTTTTGATATCTCGACTGATTACGGAGACACCTACAGCGGCAGCCTCCGCCGCGGATATCGGAGCGCCCTCCCAGGCTGCAGTATGGAGATACAGCGAACTGGCGCGCACTTCATCCAGCACCTGTTCAGCTGGAATCCAGCCCGTCACCCGAACCCCTGATTCCACGAGACTTTCTTTCAAGACGGCTTCACCATCTCCTACCCACACGAACTCGAACCTGCTCGACAGCCTTGATGCAATATCGGCGAACAATTGGGGATCTTTTTGGGGAAATATTCTTCCCACCATCACTACTCGGCTTCTTTCAGCCGATGTTTCCGTTGCCCCATGGCTGCTTGCGCGCAAATACCCGCCGTGATCGGTCGGTGATACGTTGCCGACCACGATCGAGATGGAGGAGTTCGACAACTCCGTAGTCAACTCGGCTTCTCGTCCACTCACCGCGACAACGCACTGGCGCCGAATCGAAAGTAGCCCACGCTCAACAGACTTGTAGAGTACCCGCGCGAGAGGGCTGACGTCGGTGCGCTCGAACGCATAGCAGTGTGGGGTGTATACGATCCCAGCCCGGTGTCCTGGGATGATCCGGGCGAGACCGGCAAGACTGGAATGCAGGTGCAGAATATCGAAATCTCCTCGGCGCACCATACGAATCGCGGACAGTAACAGTGCGGCCAAACTTCCAGGTACCAATGTCACGCTGAGTTCGGAGGGAAAATTGTACGTGCTCTGCCCGACCCGTTCGCGAGCGATCACGCAGTGATGCATTTCCGGGGTCAACGCCTGATAATTCAAGATCGCGGTGCTTACACCCCCTCCGAGTGCTTCCGTGACATGCAGAACTTTCATCGCGCACCATCTCTCGTCGGACCGGCACCAACCGGTGCATCTCGAATCGTTTTCATCTCAACGTCTTCCGTCTCCGAAGTATCAAATGATCGTTTCCGCATGCCTGAGGAGCACAAGAGAAGGAGGAGAAGGCACAAGAACGGAAGCAGACCGGTTCGATAGGGTTGGATCGGCGCCTCCGGGAAACCCAAGCAGCCGTGGTCACGATAAGCGCCGATGCCAAGTATCGATCTTCGTCGTCCGTGGTCAGCAGCGCCCAGATCGCAGCGACCATTTGTCGAGGTTTGAGGTCGGTTTTGCAACACCGTAACCACATTTGCACGTGCGATCAGCAAGAGAAAAACACTGGCAAACAACAGGATCGAGAGATTCATGTCATTGGCCGACCGTCGGCGACTGGCATGGCACAGCCAGGGAGTCGAGCAGGCGTTCCCTCTGGGACGCGACGGCCTCGATGCGTGAATCGATCAGACTCCAGTAAGTGGCTGGATCGTCTCGAATCGATTCCACCGCGTCGAGAACGCGCGTTGCCGAAGTCCGTCGGGCATCGAGAACGTATTGTTCCAGCCCCAGATCATGAAAAGCTCCCCATGATTTTCGTTCGTAGCCTAGGTGCACACTCGGCTTTCCAGCGAGCAATGCAGACAACGATCCGTGGAGGCGTGTACTGACAACAACGCGATTCTCCGCGCTTTCCAGATAGTGCTGCAATGGCTTTGGGGTTTCCGGAGAGTATTTGGCGGTGAGGGGCGTGTCATTGTTTCCGCCACCCGTGGACTGAATCGCCCATACGACATGATCTGACCGAGCCAAGTCGGACAAAGTGTTCTCGTAGGATCCAGGGCGGGAGAGCTCACGGGCCACGACTACCGGGCCATGCGTGATCTCGATATTGCGAGGTGCACGGACCTCCGCCATCTTGAGAACCGCCAGATCCGAGATTCGTTCGACATTGCCGAGGTCAGCGAACAATTCGTGTGATCGATCGTCTCGAACGAGCACCTGGTCCATCGCCTTCAGCGAACCTGCGATGCGGCGACGGAGAAGGCTCGGGAACGGGCCGATACTCTGCGGGAGATAGATCTTGCGCGCACGACTTCGTGCGGCAAGATCGAGTTGACCGAAATGCGCCCCTGCAGTTTTCAGGGCTTCAGAAACAGACGAACCTCGTAGGTATCCGCCCCCGACGGCGACAACCAAATCTGCTTGCTCGAACAGCATCTTGACAGATGCCGGCCCGCCGGTGAGTGAACTGGCCAGCATGGAAACGCGTACGGACGCCTTCTTTTTCGGGTTCGGAATCCATGCCGATGTCCACTGATGGAACTTGACATGGTTCGCCATCGGATGGTGGCGGAATGATTCTGCATCAGTGGCAATCACGTCGACGACAGAGTCCGGCCACACCGATCTCAGCAATTCGAGTGTTTCCTCCACCAGCAACCGGTCGCCAGAGTTTTGAGCACTGTATGCATGAATGACCAGGATGCGCGGGCGGTCACGATTGTATTCGGGCAACGATCTCACTCCTGGTCGTCATGGTGCGGGACGCCTGCAAACCCATTGAATAGGCAGAATCTCGGTACCCGTCACTCGATACGATGCCGAGGGCGGACCGCAGGCTGGCCGCGCCGGTAAATGTGAGCACTGGCCCGGAGGTACGCAGATCCTCGAATGCAGGTAGATCGGTGGCAACAACCGGCCGGCCGCGTGCCCACGCCTCCCATACGAACACAGGATTGAGTTCGTTTCGACTGGGCATGAATGCCGCATCTGACCAATCCAGGTAGGGCACAACATCATCGACGCGTCCGACTAGTTCCACCGTATGCGCAGAAGGCTTCGCATCGTCGAACCGCCGTTTCAGATCTTCCTCTTCCGGCCCTGATCCCAAGATTTTGACTTCACAAGGAATCTCGATATCTGACAGAAGTTCGGGAATTCGATCGAAACCCTTCTGCTTGGATAGACGACCACAAGCCAAGAGCCGTAGGGGTGCCCCCGCACGTTCACGACGAGTGGTTTCTCTCGAGTCAACTCGGATCAAGTTCGGCTCGTATACAAGGCGAGCATGCGGTCCGTAACGTCGTTGGCGAATCTGACTCACGGCTAATTCCGAAGGTGCAGTGATCAGCTTTGCGTTCCGAAGTGCATTACGAACGAGCACGTTCTCGATCAGGGAGACAACGCCAGTTTCATCCGCACTCGGCAACTGATGGAAGGTCGCAATCAGCTCACTCGGAAGGCGTTTGAAGACACTCGCGACGCCGAGTGCGACATGGCTGCCCCTCATCAGTGAATAGACCACATCCGAACGCTGAAGATGTGTTGTTATTGCACGACTGGCTCCGACCAGTCCGCGAGGACTCCTTGGATAGTCGAGCATGACGAACTCGTCGGCAAGGTCGGAAACCTCGTTGAAGTCTCGGCAGCCTGCAAACAAAGTGACGACGGTCGTATGTGTGTCGGCAAGGCCGCGTAGTAATCCGCACAGTGACTTTTGTGCACCCCCACCTTCCAACCAGGGTGCCACGACGAGCAAAGACTTCAACTTTGGCGGTTCCGACACAAACTTCTCCTGGTCAATTTGCTCTATCACTTCCCAACACCGCCTCGAGCGTCTTCGCGACGATCATGATGTCGCTCGTCATCAACCAGTCGTCGACATACGAAAGACCAAGGCGAGCTGCGTCTTTCCACTAGATTCGATCGACTGCTCACCTGCTGCGGGCATTCACATCTCAATATGCGCCGTCACTGGCCAATACCGCTTTCAGTGTTTTGCCGACGATCAAGACATCCCCCATGAGCGACCAGTTGTCGACGTACGAAAGATCAAGTCGTACAGTCTCTTCCCAGGAAAGATCCGATCGTCCGCTGACCTGCCACAACCCTGTGATGCCTGGCTTGACGAGAAGTCTGCGACTGACTGTTCCGTCGTATGCCTCGACCTCGCGACGCAGCGGCGGCCTGGGGCCTACAACGCTCATCTCGCGACGAAGAACGTTCACGAACTGAGGCAGTTCATCGATCGAGTATCTGCGCAGGAAGCGCCCGACCGGTGTAACGCGCGGGTCGTCGCGCATCTTGAAGAGCACACCGGCGCCGTCGTTCTGGGCCATCAACGACGACACCTGCGAGTCCGCATTCTGGACCATCGAACGGAACTTGAGCATCGGGAACGGTTTGCCGTCCAGTCCCATTCGCTCTGCTCGGTACAACACCGGTCCCGGACTCGAGATCTTGA
Source organism: Rhodococcus sp. IEGM 1306 (assembly GCF_036541985.1). Lineage (NCBI taxonomy): Bacteria > Bacillati > Actinomycetota > Actinomycetes > Mycobacteriales > Nocardiaceae > Rhodococcus > Rhodococcus sp. IEGM 1306. The sequence continues at coordinate 39,597 of NZ_JAZHFF010000004.1, read as the reverse complement.
CCGCCATCGCCGCCACCAGAAGAACAGGTGCGATCGCGACCAAGATCAGCGACGCAAAGATCACATCGAACGATGATTTCGCAAAGCGTTGCGCACCATGATATTTCGGTCGCTCGACGCGAATCAGAGGCTGACCTGCTACCGGGCGCATCGACAATCGTGGGCCCGACACATCGACGATGCTGGGCGCAACGACCAGGTCCACGTCCCGCGATTCCAGATCCCAGGCAAGCGCGCGGATACCGTCCGAGCCGAGATGCTCGGTTGCCGTCACGGCAACGGTGTCTGCGCCGACCAGTTCCAATGCTTCGACAACCGACGTCTCACCGCCGAGAAGCGGTATGTCACGTCCGTCGACCGCAATGGATTCGTCTGCGCGCCGAAGGAAACCTGGCACACACACTCCGACCACGCGGAAACCGTCAGCACTACCTCGCTCGAAGTTTCGTGCCAGTTCAGCGCCGGCGTCCTTGCTGCCCACCACCAGTACAGATGTGAGGCACTCTCCGCGCGTACGACGTCGTACGATCACCCCACGCCACAGCCAGCGGCTGACAAGTAGTGCGAGAAGCCCGACGGGAAATGCGAAAGCGAGGTACAGCCGGGCGATGTCGAGTCGAAGCAGAAGGCTCACGATCGCGATGACCCCGAACAATCTCATCGCGGACACGAGGATTCGCCGATACTCTTCCGGACCGCTCCCGATCACACTCGCGGATCTCGTCCGGAATATCTGCAACGTCGCCAGCCATGCGACCACGACACCGACGGACAATCCGGTGTAGCTGAACTGCCCGAGCTCACGGGCGTCGACGGCAGTCGGCGCGGCGCCGAATCGAAGCCACTGAGCAGCCGACACCGCCCCGATGACAATCAGCGAATCCGTCACTGTCAGAGCGCGTATGTAACGCTGCTGCCACGCAGCACGCGAGGAAAACTCCGCACGGGAGTCCGGCACGATGCGCGGACGCTGATACCCGAGCGACGGCGCCATGGGCATGTCCAATGCCGACATCTGACCAACCTTCCCGTTTGCGAGCCGCCAGGCCCCGACCGTTCTTCGGAATTTCCGGTTTGCATCCAAAAGCCGCAGACACACCAAAAATATGGAGTAGAGCAAATGTTCCGCTTAGGTGTCGGCAACATTGCAACTTGATAATCCGGGGGCGTTGCACGTGCCGTGTGGATACTATGAGAACATCTCGAAGGCCCGAGTTCAATTCGAATAATGTTGCAGGTCAAGACTCTAAGCAGCAATCTCGTCTCGACTCAGACACCCGAAGGCTCCTGGACAATTGTTCATATTCGGTGGCCGCGATGTCAGTCCATCATTCTCGCCCCAGTTACCAACTGGTAGCTATAACTCAGCTATCCGTCCGATTCCAGAAATCACTCAGGCCTTAGGTCCCAACGATCGCAATAGCTCACAAAGCGGACATTCCTAGTCAGTGCAGACCACAGTTCTTTCGCTTGGGTAACTGGACCCGAAACAACACAATCGAGAACCGTCCCTGCATTCCGGGGACCTATGTCCCCGAAGGTCGAATCGGCTCGACCTGATTGAACTTTCTGCAATCCGAAGGTGAATTAGCCTTCGACGTCCAGTAATTCGGCAGATCGAAAATCTCGCATTGCCACACGGATGACCAAGCCCTTCGCGAAGCGTCGAAAAAAAGATTTCATGCTTCCCACTATGTGAGATGTAAAACATGAAAGCGCGAGGGCCGAACCGCTCGGGGGCGGGTCCTCGACGCGTCGTGGGCGTTATGTCTTGATCAAGTAATGTCAGCACGTGGCGCCGAACCGAGGGCGGTGATCGGCGGTCTCCAGCGAGTGCGCAGCCTCGAATCGCACGTAGACATATCGGGTACAAGCGAATGGAACTGAAAATGTTGAAGATTCGTGAGATCCGCTCCGAGTCCGGGATCGTTCCTCGACTCGCCGTGCGATGGTTGATGATAGTGCTCGCCACGATCTTTGCCTTCTGGCCTACCTGGACCAAGCTATGGCAGAGCACGGCCAGCGGCACAGCCATCGGCTATGTCTTCGCCCTACCGCTGTTGTGCCTTGTTGCGGCCGTCGGAACAGACTTGAGGCGCGGTCCGGAACTTCCTATTCACGATCGCGAGACGGACAAGATAGTCGGTTGCATCGGTCTCTTCGTCGCGTTGGGACTCCAGGCACTCCTGCTACCGCGCTTTGCCGAGACGTACGAATTGATGCATATCGACGTGATCGCAGCCTGGATATTCGTTTGGAGCGCAGCGGTTCTGATGTTCGGGCTCCGTCCGGTCAATCGGTACTGGGCGATCTGGGTGGTCCCGATCATCCTGGCGCCCCTGCATTACCGAGCCATCGCGACCGAAATGGGCGGGACCCGTTTCGACTACAGCGTCCTCATGGTGCTGGTCGCGTCTGCCGCGACCACGATCGCCGTCAGTAGAACGTGGAGGCGAGGGGCGATCGCGTTCGTCGCCGCAACGGTACTCGGCGTGGTGGTCCTCTACGTCACGATTCAGAAGTACCCCACTGCTCCGCTTTTCGTCGTGCAGTTGTTTCCGGCGCTCGGGACCGCAATTGTCGTCGGTGCCGCCTTCTATCTGTACGAACGCCGGGGAAAGTCGCTCAAGCCGTTCGACCGACCACTCCGAAAGCCCTCGACAGCCACGAGCAACTGGACCATCCTCGCGGTATTTGCCGCCGCCGTGCTGATGTTCTTCACACCGCTGCCACCGACAAGCCTGACCGTTAACGTCGGTCCGCCCCCGGCTACTGCCGATCCTCGACTTGTCGTTCCACTGGGCTGGCATCAGATTGCAGCATCCGAATACGACTGGCCCCGTCGCTACTTCGGCAGCACCTCCGAACTGAGCCGTCAGACCATTCGGGCCGACACCCCGAATCCTGCCTGGGACTCACAGATGCGGCCTCGCACGGTACAGATTGACGTCGTCCAGGTCCGTCGGCCATCCACGCTCGCCGTGTATCCCAGCAAGACCACATACGACCTGGAGAATGCGAGAGTCAGCCCGACGGTCACGGTGGAGTTACCACGCGGGATCGTCGCCGAGATGTACACGATCGTCGACGACGCTCTCCTTCTCACATGGAGCAATCTCAATTTCGTCTGGACGCGGGGCGACGGAGCCGCGCAGCGAGTCAGCCTGATCAGCGTCGACAATCACGAACCCGATGCCTACTTCCCCGAACCGAAGCCGTCGATGGCGTCCAACGGTAGCAATACGCTCGCCGTCCTGCTTCGTGGTGAAACCTCGACCGAAGACACCGAATCCGAGTACAAGGATCTGGACATGCTCGAAGCGCTCGCTCGACTACTCGTGGAGGCTCAGACGTGGTGAACGAAAACCGAAGCCGGCAGAACAGTGTCGTGGTCAACGGCGACCCGGATACACCGGAGTACCGCGAGGCTGCCCTGCACGATGCAGTGAACGGACTACGCGAGCGCCATCCGATCTCATCCGCTTCGGTTGCCTTCTACCCGTGGCAACGAAACGTGTTATTGGTGGGCTTCGCGTTGGTTGCCGTCAGCCTCGTCTTCTTCCTCGCGCCAACTCTCATCGCTCTGACATTGATCTGCACCATCGGATATATCTGGGCGATGGTCGACCGCTTGATCTTGTTCACGAGGGGTCTTGATGCGTCCTCGATCATGACGATCAGTGACGAAGAGGCACTTGCTCTTTCATACGACGACCTTCCCACCTACACCATTCTGGTCCCCGCATACAACGAGCCGGAGGTCGTCGGCGACCTCATCGCAGCCATGCGAGCGATCGATTATCCGGCAGACAAGATGCAAGTCCTGCTCCTACTCGAGGAGGATGATGCCATCACGATCGAAGCGGCGCTTGCCGCCGGTGTGGACGAGGTCGTCAGCATTCTGAAGGTGCCCGCGGCCGATCCACGAACCAAACCGAAAGCATGCAACTACGGGCTGCATTTCTCGACGGGCGAGATCGTCACGATCTACGACGCCGAAGATTCCCCCGACCCACTCCAATTACGTCGAGTAGTCGCAACTTTCGCGAAGCTTCCCGAGAACACTGCTTGCGTTCAGGCCAAACTTGCATTCCACAACGGAACTCAGAACCTGTTGACCGCATGGTTCACCGCCGATTACGCGCTGTGGTTCAGCTTCATCCTTCCTGGATTGATGCGGAGCAATTCACCGATCCCTCTCGGCGGAACCTCTAATCATCTACGACGCAGCGTTCTCGACGAGATCGGTGCATGGGATCCTTTCAACGTCACCGAGGACGCAGACCTCGGGGTGCGGATAGCCGAGAGCGGATATCGCACCGCGGTCTTGAATTCCACCACACTCGAAGAAGCCAACAGCGACACGATCAACTGGATAAGGCAGCGATCGCGTTGGTACAAGGGATATTTGCAGACGTGGCTCGTTCACATGCGTCAGCCGGTGAAATTGTGGCGTGGTTTGGGCCCGATCGGCTTTCTCAGATTCACAATTCTCATGGCCGGCACACCCGTGGTCGCCACTTTGAACATGGTGTTCTGGCTCATCAGCCTGGACTGGATTCTCGGACAACCTGAAGTCATCCACCAGATCTTCCCCAACTACGTCTATTTCCCCGCGCTGATCTCTCTGGCATTCGGAAATGCCGCCGTTCTCTACATGAACCTCGTGGCGTGCCGCGAAACGCGAAACGCGATGCTCCTCGTTGCCTGTCTGACTGCTCCGTTGTACTGGGTACTCATGAGCATCGCGGCAATCAAGGGAACCTATCAATTGATTCGCAACCCGTCGTACTGGGAGAAAACTTTTCACGGTCTGAACACCTGAGAGCGTGAGCCTCGCGTTTTACACAGGTGTGAGTTATGTCTACTGATCAATCTCACCCGCAATTTCACCCGAATCCGGATTTCCACGGAAAACACACAGCTAGACGGTTGCGGTAAACACTCATTTCAGTCACAGAACTTAACTACCGATACGCGAGAATCGCAGTGAAAGGTTGCCGAACGATCACAGAATCGACGTTCAGTGGCTTATGCGCCGGGGCGGCGCTGGCTTACCGCGCAGCACTCAGGCACTATGACCGGTATGAGCGGTTTTTCGGAATGGGTGAAGCATCAACTGGAACTTCGCCAAGAAACAGACGTGGCCGATGCTGCGCGTGCGCTGGGAATACGACCATCGGAGCTCGGTCGGTGGCTGTCCGCGAAACGCCCTCCCACGCAGGACACGATCAGAACTGCGTGCCGCGTCTTCGACGTCCACGTACAGGAAATTCTCGTCGCCGCGGGATACATGACACCCGACGAATCAGGGCTGGACGACAAACCGATTTCGCTGTCCGCCCTCAGCACCCGAGAACTCGTCGACGAACTGGCGAGACGCTCCGCGTCACACAGCCCCGAAGATCAGTAAGTCAACTGCGGATCCGGTTGATCCAACCTTTCCTTGAGCCAGACTCGTAATTCCGGTCCGTACTCGGTGCGGCTGAGCGCATGGTCGAGAGAAGCCCGCAGAAAGCCACCCGGGTTACCCAGATCATGGCGGGTTCCGTGATGCACGACGACGTGAACCGGATGTCCCTCCGCTATCAACAGCGCAATTGCATCCGTCAGTTGCAGCTCGCCACCTTGTCCGGGTGAAATTCTTCTGAGCGCGTCGAAAACCGCGCGATCGAGGAGATAGCGTCCGGCCGCTGCGAGTGTCGACGGGGCATCCGCAGGGTCCGGCTTCTCGACCATGCCGACGACTGCGAGCACGTCGGGGTCATCGCCTTCTTCCGGCGCTCGGACATCGAACACTCCGTATGCGCCAACAAGATCCGGTGCGACGTCGAACGCGCACAGCACTGAGCCACCGTGCTCGGCACGCACCTTCGCCATCGTGTCGAGAACACCGCAGGGGTGTACCAGGTCGTCGGGCAGCAGCACCGCGAACGAGTCCTCGTCTGCGTCCAGCACCGATTCGACCAGTCCAACAGCGTGTCCCAAGCCCAACGGGGATTCCTGTACGACCGGTTCAACGGATATGAGGCCTGGAGCACGCCGCACGCGCTCGAGCAGATGATGCTTTCCGCTGGCGGCGAGCTTGCCCTCGAGCACCAGGTCCTCGACGAAATGCCCGACGACCGATGCCTTGCCCGGCGCAGTCACGATCACCAGACGTTCCGCGCCTGCCTGGGCCGCTTCGCTTGCGACCAGCTCGATCCCGGGTGTATCGACCACGGGGAGCAACTCTTTCGGAACCGTCTTGGTGGCCGGGAGGAAGCGAGTCCCCATCCCGGCGGCCGGCACCACAGCAGTCTTGAAAGACCGTTCAGCGCACCCTGTCATCGTTCACCTCTCCGCTCACGCGATGTTTCACACACTTACCGTTACGCGCATGCAGCGGTCGTCCCCTCATTTCGACGACCGAAGCTCACACCGCATGTACAGCCTGCGCACAAGGTCTACCGGGCGACCGATGCCGTCGCAAGTTGACCCGAACTCGGAATTCGTTGCGCGCGAGAGCTGCACACCACCCCTCGTTGTCACTTCTACGAGGTGCACACCGCGCTCCGCTCACTACCCGTTACCGCGGCGAACGGTTGTGGCCCTTTTTCGACGTTGACCACGGCGGGACGTAGCTACTTGCCAAAGAGACAGGTACGACACAACTTACGAACTCAGCACCCCGACCGGACCGTCCCCAGTCGACCCGGACGTAGGTCCTGGAGGCGCCGCGTAAATGGTCCCGTGCGACTCCACCGGCCTTCAAGTTCGGTTATCCGCAGGTGAATGCCTCTGAATACCATTGAATACGAACGAAATACGGGTATCGAGTAACAATGCCAGGTTCAGGTTGTTATCAAATCGTGACCATACTCCCACTGGGCGGAACTCCCAGTGGACTACTAGCAGTGTCCTAACTTGCCAGTGAAGCGATCACGTCGAAGAGTGGATCGTCAGGCCCGATGTCCATCGTGCATTCGTTCGGCCGTGGATCCGGTACGAATGCCCACAGGAGAGCGCCGGCCGTGCCGGCCGCCTTCTGCCCCGTCAGCTTCGTCTCGATATTCGTGGCTCTGGTCGCCAGTGATTCACAACTACCCGCCAATTCGCCTGTCTCGGCGACCAACAACGGCTTCCCGACGTTCGTCGCCTGTTCGATGCGTCGTGCCAGTCCGTTCCACTGGTCGCCCGGAAGCGGCACCCCGTCGGCTCCGTAGTCGTGATACTGCAGAACGTCGACGAAGTCGGACTCGCTCACGTATTGGTAGTCGTCACCCGCAGTGCCGCACTGACCGCCCCCGACGTATCCGGCCGTGATCAGAGTGTTCGGATCGATCGCTCGAAGTTCGGCGCCTGCCGTGTCGAAGAAGTCCCGCAACACCTGCGCGGAATCAGACGGGCACGTTCTTGTCCACCAGTTGCAGGCGGCATCGGTGCACAGGCTCGGTTCCGGCTCCCCCACCAATTCCCACGCCGCGACGGAAGGCTCGTTCTTCCAGCGGTCGACGGCGGTGTGCATCCAGTCCTGGAAGCTCATGGTGGCTCGACCTGGGATCAGGTTCGCGACCTTCCAGTCGTCGGTGTACCAGTCCCTGGATTTGAACAGCCCGTCATCGCACCCGCTGTCCTGGGGTGAGAGCACCGGAATCGTGAACTGGTTGTGCCGCGCGGCAGCGTCGAACACGGCATCCATCGGTCCGAAATCCATCTCGCCGGACACCTTGTTCACCGCGAGCGCCTGGAAGGCGTTGAAACGCGTGACGGAGTTCGGCGGCAGCGAACCGAAGTACGCGTCGAGGTCGACCATCGCGCCACAGCCGAAGTTCACCGACCAATCGGTGGCCAGTTGATAGGCATTCAGCCCGGTAGGCCACCACGGCTGTCCGTCGAGCGTCAGTCCGCTCGACGACGCTCCGACCCGGACCGTCTTGGGCGAATCGGCAACCACCGGCGTCGTGAACATTCCTGTCACCACCGCGACGGTTGCAAAGCTGACTACAGCGGCAGCGATACGGCGACGCACTGTGCGTCGCACACGCGGACGCGCTTCTTCAGAAGACATCTACAACCATCCACGTCATACGGACAATCCTCCCACACGAATTGCCTCATCGACCCGTTTGACGTTCACCGGTGACGCGATACAAACGCCAGGCCGAAGGGTCCATCCCGCCGTCGTTGGGCACCTCGAGCACGAGCGCCCCCACACCGCCGGCACCGGTGTCGTACATCGTCGGATAGCGCCGATTGACCGCGTCCGACACACCGCGACCGGTATTCGGAACCGACAGGATGTATTCGACGTGATGTTCGGCCGGGTTGTTCAGTACGCGCACGAAGTCCGCATCGGAGGGCACGACGAATTGCCGAGGGTTGTTCGACGACGCCACGACGGCATAGCTCTGCACGGTGTCGAGCAGAACCGATCCATCCGGCAGAGCCAAGTCGTCCAAGTACCTGGCAATGCGACGCTCGGCCGCAAACGTACGCAGATTTGTCTGCTCCTCGAGGTTCTGCCGGCCCGGAATGATCGCGCTGGCAATGGAATGCTCGAGCACTGCGATCCGCGCATTACCCATCGCGACAAACGTGACCAGCGTCGAGCCGACCAGCAAGCACAGGGAGATCACAAGAGGTAGAGACGGTCCCGCCTGCTCGGGGTACGTCGACACCGAGCGCGACGCAGCAGCCCCCGGTCGACGCGTGACGACCGGCGCTCCGCGAGGAGCGATCAAGACGACCAACACGAAACACAGCGGAATGATCGAAATGTAGAAGCGCAGAAGGGGAAACGTCGATCCCATCACGTACAGCAAGGTTTGGGCGCCGAGGATGGCGCCGAACAACACAAGAGGCACGATCACTTCGGTGTCCCGCCGCCGAAGTGCGTAGATGACGGCCAGGACCGCGAACACCGGGAGCGCGGGCCCGAGGACGGCCATTTCGGTAATCGAGAACCCGAGGCGGGCAATCGGTGAGTCGGTTCCGGCACCAGCCTGCTCCAGGATGGAACTGTTCCCGTACACCGACGAGAACTGTTGGAACGCTTGACCGGTGATGAGCCAACTGGCAAACGACCACAACACGAAGGCAAGGAATCCCGGCATCATCACGACGGCACCGTCGAGCGCTGCTGCCCAGAGCCGCAAGCCAGGTCCCGCGCCCTCGCCCCGCTCCTCCGCGGTCGGGCGGAAACGAAGCCAACTCACCACGGTCACCAGCACCACTGCGACAAACAGCGGTGCCAATGCGTCGTAGCGGGTCAGGTACGCCAGAGCGAACGCGAGGCCGGCACCGATGAGGTCGTGGACGTCGTCGCTTCGCATCCACCGAATCAGTCGACGTGTCGCCCACAGAACGAAGAAGAGGAACGGAGCTTCGCTCATTCCGCTCGCCGCGTACATGACGATCATCGGATTGGCAGCGAACAGCACGGTCAAGATGACGGTGACCCATCGCGTACACCCACGGTCACGACTGATCCCGCGGATCTGAATCACAGCACCAGCCATGAAGGCCGCGGACATCACGACCGCAGTGACGTTCCACCGCAGCAGATCCGGCCACCAATGACCCATCAGGCCCATCGGAATCTGGACTGCCGCCGTCAAGGGGGTGAACACGAATCCGATCGCCGCGAAGTGCGGATCACGGCTGAGCAACATCGCCGATACCGCAGCGACGCGACTGAGCGAATCGGTGAAGATGAACCCGATACCCGCGTTCATCCACACGCCCAACGCGGTGTAGATCGCGAAGAGGACGACGAACATCCGCCAGGGCTTCCGGCCCGGTAGATCGTGGACCGCGACGGACAGGGCCGGGCGATCGATGACGGTCACTGTCCCCGACGCCGAGCCACGAGCACACCACCGACGGCGACAGCGATCAGAACCACGGTCCCGAATCCGATCCAGCCGATCGTGACCGCGCTCAGTCCGGTGTCCTCTTCGGCCGAGGTCGCAGTGCCCAACGGGGCGACGTTGACTCCGACGTCGAACGGCTCTCCTCCGCGCGGTGCGACCAGGAGATCACCGGTCAGTTCTGCGAACCGGTCCTTCCCACCTTCCAACCAGTTGAGCAGGCCGTCGGCATCGGCCGCATCACTCGCAGATGTCAGCGCCACCACTTCGTTGTGCGAACCCGAAACCACCTGCAAGGCACCGTACTGTCCACCGAATTCCAGACCCTGCAAGCGCAGGAGCCCTTGATCTGCGGTGTCCATGGGTAGAGCCACCGGAGTGGGCAGCGTCCCGTCCGCCGCGATCAACAACGCCGGCAGAGAGCTCGTCGCCGCGTCGCCGAACGGGAGCACACGCGGTTGCAACGGAAGATAGCTCAACCGCTGCATCGTGACGACGAGGCGCTGCGCTCGAATGAGATCTGCGAAATCACCGTGACTCAAACCGACATCGAGTGTGGGCAGCATCGACTGCGGTAATGCCTCGAATCCTCCAGGTATCGGCGGGAATCCGGTAGTGGACGTGATGGTGCTGGCCGGATCGACAGTGAGCGAAGACGGGCTACTGGTGCCGCACTGGAAGTCGCCGGTGACATCCATCGACACCTCGAACGTCAAGTCGCGACGCAGGAGTTCGTTCGGAACATCGACGCCGATGTCGAAGCGCCCAGTCTCGTTCACCGTCTGCGAGGCGAGGCGTGTATCCCCCAGCGAGATCGACAGTTCTCCGTTGCGCGAATTCGGCAGCGGCACATAGGAACCGATCATCCGGATCGACACGTCCTTCATCGGACGGCCAAGTTGCGACTGACTGAACGGGACGTCGACCTCGATGTGATTGAGACCGGAGGCCGTCAACGTTCCGAGCTTCAGCTCACCGACGGTGATGGCGTCCTGGGAAATCTGGGCAACTGTGTTGTCCGGAGACGCCAGCGCTCTGCTCGCCGCCCAGTAGCCGTCGAAGTTCGCCGCCAAGAGACTGACTTGAGGAACGAGTGTCTTGTCGTCCCCCGAAATCCGCAGCACGGGTGAACCATTCGGAGTCGCCGCGAGATCGATGCCGGCGTCCCCACTGTTGCCGATCACTACAGCCCGCTCGAACAGTCCCGGCTCGGCGGACGGTAAGCTCTGGCCGTTCGGCAGCTGCTCCACCACCACGGCGTCAGGCTGACTTCCGTACTTGTTGACAATCGCCGCACTCAGTTGCAAAGCCGCACTCTGCTGCGACCTTGCTGAACCATCCGTGACGTAGATGGTCGCCTTCCTCAAAATCGGCGGGAAGAAGGTTGCAACAGTCATAGGCTGCTGCGCGGCACCGTCGTAGGTGACAAAGGCGTCCCGGAGTGCAAGGGGCTGGTATCTCGTTCGGTCGTAACAGCGGTCGTCGACGGGAACGAGATGAGCGATCATCGACACGGTCACGCTGCGGTCGACCACTTCGAGACCTTGCAGGGGAACCGAAATCGGCAGTCCGGTTCCGGCTTGCCCGGCGTCGAAGTCGACACGGCTCACCAATCTGCCGTCGGCAGTCACTTCGAGCCAACCTCTACTGAAGTCGGTCGGGGCAGTCAAGAGCGCGATCGGAAAGCTGGTCGGCGCGCCTTTCCACTTCGCATCATCGCTACGTATGGCCAGGGTTTTTCACCCCGATGGAGCCGCAACCGCTGAATCGGAAATCCGTGCGGTGCTGGGGGACTTGACCGGGTCACTGACGTGCATCACTGACACTTGTTAGTTACTGTCCGTAACATTCAACGCCCCGGCCGCGCGAACAATCTTCGAACGCAGCCGAGTATCCGCATTTCTGCGAGAGGAGCGACTGTGGCGTTACCGCACACACAGGGGCTCGCCGAAGCACCTGACGGCTTGGACCCTGCAACGGTGGACGCCGCGATACTCGGCGACCGAGAAGCATTCGAGTCACTCGTGCACTACTACGGCCCCGCGCTCCACCGATATGCGCGTCGAATGCTCGCGGACGAAGGCGACATTCTCGAGGTAGTCCAGGACACCTTCGTTGCCGCGTGGCGCCGCCTCGATTCATTTCGTGGCGAATCGTCGATGCGAACATGGCTTTTCGCTATCTGTTCCCGAAAGATCGTGGACAGCTATCGAATCAAGCGGGCTCAACCGATCGACGACAAGCTGCTCGATCCTCTCGTGCCGTCTCCCGAGGCCGGTCCGTTCGACGCGACCTCGAACTCCGCGTTCCTGGAAGCTCTGGAAGAAGCCTTGGGTGAATTGCCTTATCGCCAGCGTGCAGCCTGGACACTACGAGAGGTGGAGATGCTCACGTTCGTTCAAATCGGCAAGATTCTGAGACTCACTCCGGATTCGGTGCGTGGGCATCACCATCGCGCACGGGCTAACCTGAGTGAACGAATGACGAGGTGGCGATGACTGAATCACGAACCGACGCATTGATGGCGCACGCATCCGACGTCCTGCGGAACGCTCCCGAGCCAGGATGGGATCGAATCAGCGACAAGGTGATCCGGGCACTGCGGTCGACCTCGGCGTCCAGTTGGCCGCTCGACGCACATGCGTCCGAGGGTCCACGTCTCGGCACGGTGTCGGTGAGCGATCACGTACTCCGCACCCATTTGGCCGCCGAGATCCGTTCTCGACACCACTGCTCGCCGAGCAATATCGAGTTCTTCGTCGACGGCCACGAAATACGTTCACTACGTATCGAACTGACAGCGCCGTACGGAGTGGATCTGGCCGAACTGTCGGACCGGGTACGGTTCACCGTCGTCGACGTCGTTCACTTGATCCTCGGCGACATGGACCCACCGGTCTCTGCAGAGAGCGTCCACATCGCCGTAGTCGACATCGTGGATGATCTACCTGCCGAGGAGAACACCAAAAGCCACTCCGCACACTAGGTGTTTGTTCGGCAAGTGTTTGGGAACCCGGCACTCATGACCACTCCCCCACCACCGGATCCGGGCCCGGTCCCCGATCCGGGGCCGCCGACACCACCCGCCCCGACACCACCCGATCCGCTGAATCCACCACCTGTGCCGCCGACTCCGACACCACCGAATCCGTATCCCCCGGATCCCATCCCCCAGATCTGAAGTCAGCGAGAATCTGAAGCCAGGGGGCCTCAGTAGTCAGGTGGCCCCAGTAGTCAGTGGCCTCAGTAGTCAGCCACCGAGTTCGGCGATCATCTCGCTCAACGATTCCGCGGCGATACGCAGTTCACCTTCGTCGGGGTTGTCGTGCGAGGACGGTAGGCGTTCGGCCAACTGCTCACGAGTGACAAGCGAGATACCCTCGAGGCCGAACCCTTCTTCGTCGGGGACGTAGATCTCGATCTCGCCACCAACCGCTACCAATTCCGAATGGGGGCCGCTGCCGAGCAGTGCACGCAGGTGTTCGGTCGTCACGGTCATATGGTTCACGTGAAATCTCCTGCTTCGGTGACAGCTGACTTTGCTGGTACGGGCTCGACGTGGCGTACTGACTCGATGTGACGCACTACCACCTACTGAGTACCCCTCGCGGGTGAGCAGGAAACGACAAGTACATGAACAACGACTTCCCGAAGGAAACGCACACACCATGACTGAACAGAATTCCACCGACCACGCGGATCAGACGGACGAGCCGCAGACCACCGACACCGATCATGGTCCCGGAACCGGCTCCGATGCAGCACACAAAGACGTTCAGACCGATCCGTCGGGCGAGCGAACCTGGGCCGACGAGGGTGGAGCTACGACCACCGGCCCGGCGACCGACACCGACTGATCCCGCAGGGACTTAGTCATCGGGACCAAGGTCCCGTGGGTCGACGCTCACGGGTCCTTGAAATCCGTACGGATCTAACGCTTTTCACCTGGGTTTTCGCGATGCGGTAAGGTAGGCACTCAGCACGGTTGAGTACCCAGCCGTTGAAGACGAGCACGGTTCGTGCGTTGCTTCCCGTGCCGTTTCCCGGTTTCGAACGAAACCGTTTCGAACCAGACCGTTCGAACGAACCGTTTCGAGCAATCCGTCAGGAGTTTCGATGAACGAGTTTTCGAGAACTACAGATGAGCGTACGGACAGTCCCCCCACATTCACCACGACGTGTGCGGAAAACATTCAGTCGCTCGTGGTCAGCGGTGAGATCGACGTCCGGTCCCGAGCTGATTTCGCTGCTTGCGTCGACGACCTGATCGGTGAGCGTCACCCGTTCGTACTCGACTGCTCAGACGTCCAGTTCATCTCCGTCGGAGGTCTTTCCATCATCGAGACTCTGTCGGCCAAGGCACGAAGGCTCGGCGTACCTTGGACGCTCGTCGCAGCGCACCCCGTCAGGCGCCCGCTCTCTCTTCTGAAAATGGACGCCGACATCGTGTTCACCGATTCGACAGCCGAGGCGGTCACGTACCTGTCCTCGACGCCCGTCCTGGACGAGACCCTGGCGGAGCCGATGTCGGCGTGAGTACCGATCTCGAAAAGCTCTCCGAATTCGTCGTCGTCGCAAACCGACTGCCCGTCGATCTCGAAACCGACGAAGACGGAGGCAAGAACTGGAAGCGAAGTCCGGGTGGACTCGTCACTGCGCTCGAACCCATCCTGCGACAGCGAGATGGCGCTTGGGTCGGCTGGCCGGGGGTCGCGGACGAGAAGGTCGATCCGATAGTGATTGACGGCCTTCGCCTGTTTCCCGTCGAGCTCACCTCCCAGGACCTCGCCGAGTACTACGAGGGATTCTCCAACGACACGTTGTGGCCGCTCTACCACGACGTTCTGGTGGCTCCGACGTTCGAACGGTCGTGGTGGCACACGTACGTCGCGGTCAACCAGCGGTTCGCCGAGGAAACCGCCCGTTGCGCTGCGGACGGAGCCACCGTCTGGGTGCAGGACTATCAATTGCAACTCGTGCCGGCAATGTTGCGCGAGCTGCGCCCGGACCTGACGATCGGGTTCTTTCTTCACATTCCGTTTCCTCCTGTCGAGCTCTTCATGCAGCTTCCGTGGCGCAAGGAGATCGTCAAGGGCATGCTGGGCGCCGATCTGATCGGCTTCCACTTACCTGGTGGCGCAAACAATTTCCTGTTCTTGGCCCGCAAACTACTCGGCCTCAAGACAACGACCGCAGGCGTCGGTGTTCGAAGTGCGCTCGGGCATGTGGATTTCGATTCTCGCGTCGTCAAGGTGGGAGCCTTTCCGATCTCCGTCGATTCGGCCGAGCTCGAGCGGCAGTCGAAGAGCGAATCGGTCCTGCGCCGCGCACGCGAATTGAAGGAAGAGCTCGGAAATCCCGAGAAAATCCTGCTGGGAGTCGACCGCCTGGACTACACCAAGGGCATCGATCTACGGTTGCAAGCCCTCAAGGAACTCCTCGACGAGGGCCGTTTGGATCCGGAGAAGTACACGATGGTGCAGCTCGCGACGCCCAGTCGTGAACGCGTGCAACACTATATCGACCTTCGCAGTGTCATCGAGGAACAGGTGGGCCGCATCAACGGCGACCACAGTCAGATCGGCCGCCCCGTAGTTCACTACCTGTATCAACCGGTCGACCGTGAAGAACTGATCGCGTTGTTCGTCGCTGCCGACGTCATGCTCGTGACGCCGATGCGCGACGGGATGAATCTGGTGGCCAAGGAGTACGTAGCCTGCCGAAGCGACCTGGGAGGCGCTCTCGTTCTCAGCGAGTTCACCGGCGCTGCAATGGAATTACGACAGTCGTATCTGGTCAACCCGCACGATTTGGACGGCGTGAAGAATACGATTCTGACCGCGGTTCATCAGGATCCGAAAGAGGGCCGTCGCCGGATGGCTGCGCTACATCGGCAGGTCATGACGCACGATGTGCATCAGTGGGCCGAGTCGTTCCTGACCGCGCTTGCCCCACCCGGACCGCTTCCGGACGATCAGTTCGTCACGGAGCGTGAGTCGGACTTTGCGCGCAACAACTGACCCTCGCGGGCTTGCTTCAAGGGCACTCGGAGACTCGAGCTAGGATTGGTTTCAGTTCATCGTCAAGCAGCGGCTGCGAACTGATCTCCTCGACATAGCCGTGCAATGCTGCATCGGCCCAGAAAGACAGGCCGACCATGCCCCTCACGATGAAGTACTCCGAGACCTACAACGACGCACTCATCGCGCTCGCTGCCGCTACTCATCGGCCGGCCAACGTGGTGAATCTGTTCGGCGAGTACGCCATTCGTGTCGATCTCGAGTACAACCGTTACCTGCTGGCGACAAACACCGCGGCCGGACTCTCCGATCGACCCGACAACGGGGAATCGTGGCTGGTGCGGTTCTTCCAATCCGAGAACACCGACACTGCGGATCGCCTTCTCGCGGAGGCGTCGCACCAATGGTTGGTCGATGCTCTGGACGCCGCGTTCGAACAGATCGAAGCGGCGGGCAACAAGATCTCCGCCGACGCGGACTTCGGCGACCCTACCCGCACCGAAACTCCATCCTGAACAGCATCGTCTCCCGCGGGCGTCACTAGTCGTTCTCGGCGGTCAACTGGCTGATTCGAGCCGCTAAGACTGCATTCTCTGCCTCCAGGGACAGAATCAGACGAATTCCGACAAGATTGACCCCATCGTCGATCAGCGCGGTGATGCGTCCGAGCGTATCCAGGTCGGCCTCGCTGTACCGACGCGTACCACCGTCCGTGCGGGTAGGGGTGAGTAGACCCCTTCGCTCGTAAAGGCGCAGCGTCTGAGGTCCTACCCCGGACAGCTCTGACATCACTGAGATCCCGTATACGCCGCGCAGCGCCCGGGTCTGGGATTCCGACGTCACTGGAACCTCCTAGTTCGGTGTCGGCTGTCTCAATCGGCGTTATCCGACCTTAGCATCATCACGCAGTGAATCTGACGCGGGGAACATAGATTCAAGCGTGTCCAGGGCCACTGACGGCAAAAATTGGAGTGCCAGAAATGCATGTAAATGCAGCTCAAGTCCCATTTCAACGAGATCGCAGAGCTAGCTCCCCTTCGCCACCGAGCCGAAGCAGCCTTGCCAATTATCTACATCGGCTGATATAGATTTTGTAGCACCTGAAAGCGCCATAACCGGAGCTCGATGGTGCAGAACACCCAGACGTCGGAGTCGGTGGTTCAGCCGACTCCCTCACGGCACACTCTTCACCGGGAGCAAGATGACGACGATCGACATCCCGCCCGCACAGGGCGAGAGCAACACCGGCATCGGATTCACTGTCGCAAGCGCGACTTTGACAACCGAAGAGGTCAAGCGCCGAATCGCGATGATGTACGGCGACCCGGTGACAGAGGAGCCGGTAGCACTCGCGCACTGAACCTGTCCGACACGCGATCCGATTGACGATGGCGCGAGATCGCCCCGTTTGCGGGCGATCCCCATCACGACGAGAGGAAAACATATGTCCGAGTTCACCGTACCGGGACTGAGCAGCGCAGACGGTTCGTCCGTCGCCGATATTCTGCAGAAACGCCTCAGCGCCTACAACGATCTTCACCTCACGCTCAAGCACGTTCACTGGAACGTCGTGGGCCCCAACTTCATCGGCGTCCACGAGATGATCGACCCCCAGGTGGAGTTGGTCCGCGGCTACGCCGACGATGTGGCCGAACGTATCGCGGCACTGGGTAACTCGCCCAAGGGCACCGCGGGAGCGATCGAGCGGGACCGCACGTGGGACGACTACTCCGTCGGCCGAGACGACGCCCGCGCGCACCTCGCTGCGCTCGACCTCGTCTACACCGGGGTCATCACCGACAGTCGCACAGCAATTGACAGCGTCGGCAAAATCGATCCGATCACCGAAGACATGTTGATCGGCCAGACGGCACAGTTGGAAAAGTTCCAGTGGTTCGTTCGTGCTCACCTCGAGAACTCGGGTGGCAGCCTCGTACACGAAGGCGCGTCCACCGAGCAGGATGCCGCAAATGAGGCACGCCAGAGCTGATGCACCGTCCGCGATTTCGGCCGATCGGGGGTCGGCCGAAATCGCACCCCCCACAACAGGAAAGGGCAAGAGCATGTCTGCGGACTCGCGCGGCACGTCGGCACAGACACGTCGCGAGTATCAGATGTTCGTGTTGCAGCAGCGTTTGTTGTTCGGATCGATCGTGGCAGGCACCGCTCTTGGAGTTCTCGCGATCAACTACTTCTGAAATATCAGGGGCCGCAGCCGTCGAAGACAGGACAGAAACGACACAATCATGAGTTCGAGCACTCTCCGCTCGATCGTTCGTAGCGATCGCTTTGCGGCAAGCACTTCTTCTCTTCTGCTCGTGGACAGCGATTTTCGCATCCAGGGCGCAAACGACGAGTACCTTGCCGTATCCGGCCGCAGCCTCGATCAGTTACACGGAGTGGAAGTGTTCGAAGCCTTCCCCGACAATCCCGACGACTCGTTTGCCGACGGAATCTTCTCGTTGACAGCGTCATTCGAGCGCACGATGCACTCCAGAACTCGGGACGCACTGCCGACTCAGCGTTACGATGTGCGCGACGAGCGAGGCAGCGGGCTGTTTGTCACGCGCTATTGGAATACGGTCAATTCCTCTGTCGCCGATGATGACGGCAGGGTTATCGGAGTGCTTCATCGTGTGTACGAGGTTCTACGACCGCGGGCTCAGCAGTCCAGTTCGGCGTCAGACGTACTTGCCCGCCTTCGCGCGGAGAACGACGAACTGAGAAGAGCTTTGGACTCTCGGCCAGTGATCGAGCAGGCCAAGGGATTACTGATGGCAGAGCGCGAGTGCTCTGCCGACCACGCCTTCGACTTTCTGGTTCAGATGTCGCAGGAATGGAACGTCAAGGTGCGCGACATCGCCGGTGGTCTTGTCGCCGCAGCAGAAAGACGTGCCGTGGATCAAAAGAATTCCTGACGACCGGGATTCAAAAGTTGTACGGCTGGGTAATGACCGACCAGAGGTACCCCCGAAATCTTCCCCGCGAGGGAGGAGCCTCGAAGGTCCCGCCGGTTCAGGCCGGCGGGACCGAGCTTTGCCTCAACACCCGACCTGGATCCTCGATCCGAGTCGAGTTCGTCACGCAGCGAAGGGAACGTCCATGTTCATGCGCTCCTACACATCTCCCAGGCCCCTTGCCGACGAGTGGGATTGGCAGCTGTCCGGCACCTGCCGCGACACCGATCCCGCCCTGTTCTACGACGACACGAACGAGCGCGGCTCCAGGCGAGCGAAGCGCGAGAGTTCGGCGAAGCTGGTGTGCGCCAGATGTCCTGTCGTGCAGAGATGCCTCGTGCACGCCATCCAGACCGGGGAACCCCACGGCATTTGGGGCGGCATGACGGCGACCGAACGAGAATCGTTGCGTAAAAGTCGAACTGAACCACTGATCAGTGCCGCGGCGAGCTCACCGGAATAGGTAGCAACCTCAAGGTCTGGCCTCGTGGTGTCGCAAACCGTGCGTGCGGCGTCGCTCCTTCATCTCGGCTTCGAAGAGGTGCGATACTCCACCGGCCAGCTTGTCACGCACCACCTGCTCGCATTCGCGAAAGAAGGACCAGTAGTTCTCGTCGAACTCTTCGACGAGCTGGAAGGTCCAGCGCCCTTCGACCACGTTCCGGCCCATCAACTCGCCCTCGATCTGATCGGCCAGCTCGTCGTTACCGCTGGATCGCAGTAACTCGACGACCTCGTCGAGCATGAGATCCGCATGTCCGATCAGCTGATGGAAGTCGTACAGAGCGCCGCGCGCCCGCTCCACCGTTTCGAGGGCGTTCGACAACACCCCCGCTGCCTTCACCTCGTCGTCCGTGACGCCTTCCGGTCGTGTGTGTACGGGGATCTGCCTGTCCGCCTGAGTGCCCATGAAACGGACGTACCCGAGCGGGTCACAAATGAAAGATGGGAATCGGTACGAGCGCACCACAGGTGATGTGTCTCACAATTCATCCTCTAGTTCGAGTAAAGAGGATTACTTCGCCGCGCGAAGGGTAATCGAAGGCCATGAATACTTCCGGGGTAGAGATGGCTGGCACGCATGGCCGGTACCGTTCCTTGCCTCGGTCCGCCGGAATTACGCCACATCTACCTACAGGAAGCCCCTTGATCCCTCTGTCGAGTCCGACCGAAGCCGAACTTACTCACGACTCCATCGCCTCGCTCCGCGTCCGAGCGTCCTACTCCCAACTGCCGACTCTGCGCGGGATCACTCGCACTGTTGCCAACAACACCGGGTTGGATGTCGACGGAACAGCCGATCTTGCTCTGGCGATGGACGAAGTCGCGAGCATCCTCATCGGCCATGCGATACCGTCCAGCGACTTGACCTGCCGATTCGAGACCTACGGTCGCACTCTTCGGATCGTCGTATCGGTGATTGCGCACTCCGAAATACCCGACAAGTCCCACAGCTTCGGATGGTTCGTTCTCGAAGCACTGGTCGACTCGGTCCGTTTGGAGCAATCGGAAATCGACGCGGACGGTCACATCACCCTGACGATGACGCTTGAAAAGGGCTTGCTCCAGGAGCGTGCGTGACCGCTGTCCCACCGGACAAGAAGGACCAGTACGAACTAGCTGTCGAACTGTTCGTCTCGATGGCTTCGCTTCCGCCTGACGATCCGACCCGAGAAAAGATCACCAACTCGATCATCGAACTGTGCCTACCACTGGCCACCCACGTCGCTCGCCGCTACCAGGGGCGCGGCCAGCCTTTCGAGGACTTGGAACAAGTTGCGCGCGTGGGTTTGGTACAGGCTGTGCAGCGATTCGACGTAGACAAAGGGTCAGATTTCCTGTCGTTCGCAGTCCCCACCGTAATGGGTGAGGTACGCAAGCACTTTCGCGATCACGGCTGGTCCGTGCGCGTGCCTCGCAGCCTTCAGGAACGACACCTTGCCCTCAACCGGGCGCTCACGTCGTTGTCGCAGACGCTCGGCCGTGCACCGACAGTCGCGGAACTCGCCAAGGAGCTCGACATAGAGCCGGACGAGGTCGAACAGGGGTTGACCGCCGGAAATTCGTATCGAACGACCCCGCTCGACACGGCGTCCGCCGGCGACGGGAGCGGACTGACCCTGATCGATACTTTGGGACAGTACGACGAAGCGATCAGTCGGATCGACAATCACGAAACCCTGCGGCCCGCGCTCCTGGCACTACCGGAGCGCGAGCGCACGATCGTCGTTCTCAGATTCTTCGGACATCTCACCCAATCCCAGATCGCCGACAAGGTCGGCATCTCTCAGATGCATGTATCGAGAATCCTCACTCAGACTCTGAAGCAGCTACGGACCGAGATGGGTGAAATCTTCTGAAGGTACGTCTCGCGGATCAAATGTATTCCTGTGCAAGACGTTCCATCTCATCTCGATCGATGAGGCCGGGCTGGCCGATGTCGAGAGCCTCGAGATACTTGTTGGCGAGGCGATAATCGTGCCCCCAACGACCGTGCTCGCCGTCCTCCTCGGCGCGCTGAACACTGGAACCGGGCGGAACTTCGTCCCTCAGTCCGTTGGTCTGCGCGCCGATCAATGTGTCCAGCTTGGTCGAGATGGCCGTGAGTGCATCGCGGTCGTTCATCTGAATCCCTTCGTCAGGTGACGCTGATCCCCCACCATACCGAAGTGTCTGTCCAAAAACATTGCACCGCTTTATGTTCGACTACAAGCCTGGACCGATCCAAGCCCTCGAGCTACACTGAGCGGTACCGAGGTTGAGAATACAGCCGGGGCTGAAGCCGCTGGCGCTCGGTTCGCATCAAGGCTCTGGATCAGGTCACATTTTCCTGCATACATCCATTGGGCTCGATGCTTTCCACACCTGGACTCTTTCACTTTCCGTGCCGTCAGGTCGGTCGTCAGCCTTTCGATGAAAGCACACAGACCGGATCTGCCATGAATCTGAATGATCTCGACCATGCACCGATCGATTTCGTCGATCCCTCAACACAATTGGGGCCGATCGTGGACACACAAGGCTTCGCAGCCTGGCGGATAACACCCTCGACAGTCCTGATCCAGGTCGACGTCGACCTCGACAAACTGTCCGCGCCAGAACTACGAGAACTTCTCGACTCGTACGCAGCGGAGTGGTCGCGCGTCGTTCTCGACCTGTCCAATTCACTGTTCGTCGGTGCGGTCTGCCTCGAACTGTTCGCCGAACTGAACTCCCGTTCGCGAGCCCACGATTTCCAGTGGTCCGTCATCGGGTCACACCCGCTTCGACGCTTGCTCCGGGCCGCACGGGCAGAAGAGGAATTTCCGGTCACCAACTCTGTCGAGGGAGCCATGCGCGCACTCGACGAAGCCGAGCAGTCGCTCGAAGCCTCCTGACGCCACGCCTGCACCGGCGTCGAGCGCCGCACGCTCGCAGCGACTAAGGTTCGTCGGGCTGTCCGACGAGCTGAGAGAGACCGAGAATGACAATCGCCAAGCGCCTCGATGCCTTGCAACAGAAGCATCCGGCACTGGGGTTCCCGATAGCGGTCCTCTACAAGTTCCTCGACGATCAAGGTGTTTATCTCGCCGCGCTGATCGCTTACTACGGTTTCGTCTCGCTCTTTCCTCTTCTTCTGTTGCTCTCGACCATTCTCGGCTTCGTGCTCTCGGGCAACCCCGAGCTTCAGCAACAGATCTTGGACTCCGCGCTGCATCAGTTTCCGGTAATCGGTGACGACCTGGGCAATGCGCAACAGATCGGCGGCGGTGTCACAGGGCTGGTGATCGGAATCGTCGGTGGTCTCTACGGTGGCCTCGGCGTCGCTCTGGCTTGCCAGAATGCAATGAACACGGTGTGGTCGGTGCCCCGAAACATGCGACCGGATCCCATCCGCGGTCGTCTTCAAGGGTTACTGCTTCTCGGCACGATCGGTCTCGCGATCGTGGGGACCACCGCTGTCTCCAACATCGGCGGTGCGCTTCATCTGGGCGGTTCGTTCAGCTTCCTGCTGACCCTTGCGGTAGTCGTATTGAACGCGGGCATCTTCATCGTCGCTTTCCGGCTCACCTGCGCCCGCCCGCTCTCGGTGGCCGATGTGGCACCCGGAGCGATCGCCGCTGCTGTTCTCTGGCAAGCACTTCAGTCCTTCGGTGCCCTTTACGTGACATCCGTGGTGCGAGGCGCCTCCACCACCAATGGCGTCTTCGCCATCGTTCTGGGTTTGTTGGCCTTCTTGTTCCTCGCTGCCGCCTCGATCGTCATGTGCGCGGAAATCAACGTCGTGCGAGTCGACAAACTCCATCCGCGGGCGTTGTTGGCTCCGTTCACCGACAACACCGAGCTCATCGAAGGCGATCGGCGCACCTTCGCCGATCAAGCAAAGGCGCAACGCGCGGTTCCTCACGAGAACATCCATGTGACGTTCGACGGGCGCACCAAACCCGACGATTCGGACTGATCTCGACCCCGATCGAGTTGGGTATTTGGTCCCCTCCTGGGTATCGGGGTGGCATTCTGCGCCGCGAATCCAGATTTAACACAAGTGTTGTCATTTCGCGCTGCATCGAAGCGACGAATACATCACAGCAGGTAAACGCGCATAGTTGAACAATCACCTGCTTCCGACGCGGTCCCGGAACGGGACAAAGCCGTCAAATACTGCAACTCGCCATGCATGTAATTGGAGACAGAAAAAGAAGAGCATGGCAGGATCAGGTGTGAGACCGGACTCTCGATGGGAGGGCTCGGCTCGATGGATCCAGGAGAATTTGGTTATGGCTCAGGGCAGTGTCAAGTGGTTCAACGGTGAAAAGGGCTTCGGATTCATCGAGCAGGAAGGTGGCGGACCGGATGTGTTCGTTCACTACTCGGAGATCCAGGGCAGCGGCTACAAGTCCCTCGACGAGGGCCAGAAGGTCGAGTTCGAGATCGGACAGGGCCAGAAGGGCCCCCAGGCTCAGAACGTTCGCGCCATCTGAGTTCGATCCCAGTCTGACTTCAGACTGAAAAGGCTGGACGCTGCACCGCATGGTGCCGGCATCCAGCCTTTTCTTGGTTTTCGGGTCTTCCTGGCCTTCCTGGACTCCGGGTCCGGTACCGGCTAGGTCGCTCGCGCTCGCTTCTTCTTGTGTGAGCTGTCGCAGAACGGCGCGATACCGGTTCGTCCGCATCGACACAAAGCAACCGTGGAGCGCTTGTTCTCGATCGGAGTGCCGTCGTCACGGAGCAACTCGAAGTCACCACGCACCAGCAGCGGGCCGTCCGAGCAGGCGGTTATGGTGGTCTTGTTACCAGGAACACTCGGTGTTTCGGCAGATGACGATTCGGGAAACGCGGTCATATGTCCTCTTCACTTCTCGATTCGGCCACTGGCGTGCCCACTTCCATGCCTGTTCCACAGGCGCGCGGCCCACTGAGCGCCACTCTTGTTTCCATTCTGCGCTCCTCGGCCGATCCGAGGGAGCTTACGGCTGCCACCGACGCCTACGAGGATGCACGGTCCATCGACCCCACCTACGACATTCTTCGAGACGACGACGCTCAGTTGACCCTGACGCTCCTCTACGAGCTTCATTTGCAGGGAATCGAGAACGTCTCGGACGAGTGGGAGTGGAATCCGGATCTGCTCGCCGTGCGCTCTCGGCTCGAAGCGCGCTTCGAGTCCGGCATCGCGGAACTTGTGGGAGAGGTTCCGTCCTCCGGCGACGTGGTGGCCGACCTGTGGGCGATGACCGCTCCCAGCGCCGGCCCCGGCCTTGCGTCCTTCATGGCGAAGGACGCCACGGTCGATCAGTTCGCGGAGGTGCTGATTCACCGTTCGCTCAATCAGCTCCGTGAAGCGGATGTGCACACCCTCGGAATTTCGCGGCTCTCCGGTGCCGTCAAGGCGGCACTCGTCGAAGTGCAGAGCGACGAGTACGGAGGCGGCCGCGCCGAGCGTATGCATTCGCGTCTTTTTGCCGACACCATGCGGGCTGTCGGTCTTTCGGACCGCTACGGCCATTACATCGATGCTGTTCCCGCGGTCACCTTGGCGTCGTTGAATGCTCTCTCGCTCTTCGGTTTTCATCGTCGACATCTCGGAACGCTGGTCGGGCACCTGTGCGCCGTCGAGACCACGTCGGCGCTGCCGAGCAAGCGCTACAGTGCCGGACTGCGCCGACTCGGATTCGGTTCGGACGCGACACTGTTCTACGACGAGCACGTGGAAGCAGATTCGGTTCACGAACAGATCGCCGTTCGCGAACTTGCCGGCGGTCTTGCTTCTTCGCAGCCGCACCGCACTGATGACATCTTGTTCGGCGCCGCAGCGTGCCTCGCGTTCGACGACCTTCTCGGCGATCACCTCACATCGAGCTGGGAGAAGGGCGAGACTTCGTTGCGCGAATGATCACGAGTTGTTCGATTTCCTGACCTGTGGTGATCAGCCCTCGCGCCTCCAGCATGGTGCGCCGCTCGCGCATCACGGGCCCGAAGGGAATGTACTTCCGGGCCGAAATCTCCACGGCCATACCGTGTTCCTCGAGTATGGCCTCGGTCTTGTCGACCCCACACAGTACCGACTGCAGGAGAAGAAGTGTGCCGCCGGGGACGAGCACTTCGTGAACCGTGGCCGCGATCCTGTCGATCAGGGCACGACCGTCCTTGCCTGCGTCCCAAGCCCGTTCGATTCCAGCGGTAGGGAGATCATCTGCAAGCGCAGGGACGTACGGCGGGTTGGAGATCACCAGATCGAAGAGTTCCCCGTGCACCGCGCCGGTGAGGTCCCCACGACGGGAGTCGATCAAGGTTCCGTTGAGGATCCCGTTGAGACGAGCGTTGGCACACGCTCGGCGAGATATGTCGACCGCGACGACGTGACCTGCGCCGGCCGCGGATGCCGCGACGGCAAGGGCGCCGGTCCCCGTGCACAGATCCAGCACCCGACTGCGAGCGGTGAGGTGCTCGAACAGCAGCGCATCCGCCAGTAACGACGTGTCGTGTTGCGGTGGATACACACCAGGTAGACGCAGGATCATCATCGGCTCCTCTTTTTCAGGCGACATCGCACATCGCTGCGTGCGGCTACCCAGGAACCTCGGATTTCATGCAACATCGAAGCATCAACCGCCTGGAACGGTTACATCGTCGCAGTTTGCGGAGTAGACCTGAGTCATGACAGGCAATGCGGACACTCCACAGGGAGCCGCGGCGTTTGCTTCCGCAGCAGATTCGCTCGACACTCTCGCCGAAGCGATCGCCGGACTCCGGTCCACTCTGAACACGGACGAGCATCTCGACTCCATGCTCCAACGTCTGGCCGAGACTGCTGTCAAAGCCCTGCCGGATGCCGATGCTGTCAGCGTGACGGTGCTGTCCGCCGATGGCCCACGAACTGCCGCATCCACCGCGGACTACCTTTCCGAAATAGACGACGCCCAGCACTCTGCCGATCGTGGTCCGTGCGTTGACGCCGCGCGCACTGTGTCGTCGGTACGGGCAAAGGTGGGTGATCACGAGGACACATGGCCGGAATTCACCGCCGAGGCCCGCAAACAAGGCGTCCGGTCCTACTTGTCCGTGCCGATCACCATGGGAGAAGGCAGCACCGAACTACTCGGCGCTTTCAACGTCTACGGATTCGCGTCGACAGAGTTCAAGCCCTTCGACGAGGAGTTGATGAAATTGTTCACCGCCGGTGCGGGCGCAGCGATCGCAGATTCACGACGCTGGCGTCAGGCGCACGAACACATCGAACAACTGCACTGCGCCATGGAATCTCGGGCCGAGATCGAACAGGCCAAGGGCGTCCTGATCGCCGTCCACGGTATCGACGCCGACGAAGCATTCAGCCGTCTCGTGCAGCAATCGCAGCACACCAACGTGAAACTGCACGAGGTTGCCCGGATGCTCGTCGATTCGGTGCGCCACCGCCGGTTCTGAAAGAACGCCGGCGGCAAAACCCCATTTTGTACCCCGAAGGTGCAGTTCCCAAACACATCCAGAGATGTTTCACCGAAACAGTTTTCGACCTGCGTAACTGCTGGCGGTCGCGCGGCGGCACTCGTCCGAAATGTGGTTATCTGTTGAGAACCGGGACGAAAGAAGACCCGACCGTACCAGGGTGAGGAAAGGATCGTCACTGTGCCAATCGACCAGGTTCTTGTCGTAGTTCCCGCCCACAATGAAGCCGAAGACCTTCCCAACTGCCTTCGCGCACTCGCAACAGCGGCATCGGCTTGCATTGTCCCCGTCCGACTTGTTGCCGTCCTCGACAACTGTTCGGACGGAACCGCGGGGGTCGTCCCCGACGGAGTGGAAGTACTGCGCGTCGAGCATCAGAACGTCGGACGTTCGCGAGCGACGGGCTTCTCCGCGTTCGGCTCAGATTTGGGCGCCTCAGCGTGGTTCACCACCACCGATGCCGATTCGGTGGTCGGCCCCACGTGGATTGCGCGCCAATTGGAATATGCGCGTACTGCGGATGTCGTCGCGGGAACCGTGCGCATCGCCGACTGGGAAGGTCATCCACACTCCGTCCGCGAACGATACGAACGTATGTATCACGAGCATCCGTACGGTCGACACGGTCACGTCCACGGTGCCAACCTCGGTGTCCGCGCCGACATGTACTGGAGCGTCGGAGGATTCTCCGATCTCGAAGAAGACGAGGACGTCGATCTCGTCCGGCGGTTGAGCGAAGCTGGTGCCTGTATCGCATGGGCCGAAGACATTGCGGTCACCACGTCTGCACGTCTCGACGGCCGAACTCCGGGCGGTTTTGCCGGACATATCCGTAACCTGGGTGGTACGACCGCCGATAACGAAGAAGCGGAGCTGGCACGATGAAACGACTACACACACTCCTGGACGCAGGTGGACTGTACTTGCCGTTGCCCGGCGGCGGCGCGACGGCCGCACGATGGACTTCCCTGGCAGAACTCACTCGAGAGAACGTGGTCCTCGGCCGAATGGCTGAGGCCCACACCGATGCAGTCGCGATACTCACCGAACTCGACGGACCCGATCCCGAACCGGGTCAGCTGTGGGGAGTGTGGGCAGCCGAGCCACCCGAACCAGTGGTGAATGCATCTGAGCACGTGGGAATCTGGACGCTCACCGGTCGCAAGTTGTGGTGTTCGGGCGCCAACACCTGCACGCATGCACTGATCACCGCGTTGGTCGACGGTGTCCCCTCGCTCTTCGCGGTCGAGCTCGGGCTACCTGGGGTACATCCCGTTCCCGATTCGTGGAAGGCCGTTGGCATGGCCGAAAGCGACTCCAGCGCGGTCGATTTCGACATGGTTCCGGCAATACCGGTCGGGACGGCAGGCGACTACCTGAGCCGGCCGGGGTTCTGGCACGGCGCGATAGGAGTGGCCGCATGCTGGTACGGCGGTGCCTGTGGCGTCGCAGATCCGTTGTACGACAAGGCCGCAAGCAGCGAAGATCCCTATGTACTCGCGCACCTCGGTGCGGTCGACGCGGCGTTGGCCGCGGCCCGCAACGCGCTCGCAGGCGCGGCGGCGGAGATCGACGCCGACCCTTTCGACGAAAATGCCGAGGCCATGCAACGGGCACTGCGTGTGCGGGCAATTGTCGAGCGCGCCGCCACCGAGACCCTGGATCGGGTGGGACGCGCTCTCGGGGCTGCACCGCTCTGCATGGACGCCGAGCATGCCGCCCGCGTCGCCGACCTCACCGTCTACTTGCGGCAGAGCCACGCCGAGAAAGATCTCGCAGAACTGGGCCGGATTGCGGCCAAGGGGAAACGGCCGTGGTGAACTCGAAACTGTTCGCGCAGAAGCCCGTCGACGACGGTGGCACCCCCGAATCGACGTGGCGGGAGTGGGGACGCAGGTTTCCGGAACTGGACCTGAGCGGGTGCTCGCGATTGATCGTCGTCGCACCTCATCCCGACGACGAAATCCTCGGCCTGGGTGGAACCGCACTCCTGGCAACACTTTCCGGAATCAATGTCCACGTGGTGTCCGTTACCGACGGCGGCGCTTCACATCCCGACTCACCGACGGTGACTCAGCCCGAGATGGAACAACTTCGACGGTCCGAGTCGGATCGAGCGGCGCGTGTGCTCGGGATTCCCGCGCCGGTTCGATTGAGCATCCCGGACGGGAAGATCGGCGAGAACCGGCGAGAGTTGACCGACCGCCTCAGCTCGATTCTCGGTGATTCCTCGGCCGATACCTGGTGCGCCTCGACGTGGCGAGGGGACGGCCACCCGGATCATGAAGCCACCGGTGACGCTGCGGCAAGGGCGTGCGCGGATACTGGAGCACGATTGATCGAGTACCCCATCTGGGCGTGGCATTGGGCCGCGCCGGATCATGCGGCAGTCCCGTGGGACAGAGCAAGAAGAGTGACCTTGCCCTCCGACGTGCAGGCTGCAAAATCTGCTGCCACCAAAGAGTTCACTTCACAGATCGCCCCGCTTTCCGATCACCCCGCGGATGCGCCCATCCTCCCCCGACACGCGATGGAACGACTACTGCGACCGTACGAGACGGTGTTCGTATGAGCGATCGTGAACTGCCCGCGGATTACTTCGCCAAGATGTATGCCGCACAGTCCGACCCATGGGATTTCGAATCCCGCTGGTACGAGCAGCGAAAGTACGCGCTCAGTGTCGCCATGCTCCCGAAACCTCGATACCGCCGCGCGTTCGAACCTGGGTGCTCGATCGGGGTTCTCACCGAGAAGTTGGCCGAGCGCTGCGACAGCGTTCTCGCCACCGACATCGTCCCCGTCGCACTCGAGAATGCCCGAGCGCGACTTGCCGGTCGTGACGCCGAATTCCGTCTCTGGGCTTTGGGTGACGACTGGCCCGACGAGACCTTCGACCTCGTCGTCGTCAGCGAGGTCGGCTACTACCTCACCTTCGAAAAGCTCACCGAGGCAATGCTGCACGTCGTCGAGCACCTCGAGCCTGGCGGAACGCTGCTGTGCGCCCATTGGCGTCACGTCGTACCGGAGTATCCGCAAAACGGTGACGCCGTTCATTCGGCTGTGCGCCAGACGCCGGGGTTGGCGCAGTTCGCGTCGTACCAGGACGAGGACGTGCTGATCGATGTCTTCGTGAAAGGTCCACCGTCACCACCATCGGTAGCTCGTTCCGAAGGTTTGATCTAGAACCCCTGTGCGCGGTTGAGGAGTGTGGGGACTCCTCAACCGCGCACGGGGGTCAGTCTCGCTTCTCCAACGCGAGGTCCGTATCCGAGTGCAGTTCACCGACTTCGGACTTCAGGATCCGCATCGACCGGCCGAGGCCGCGGGCCGCGTCGGGCAGCTTCTTCGAACCGAACAGCACCACGAGCACTACTGCGACGATCGCCCAGTGGGTCGGGCTCAACGCGCCCATCAGGCGGGTTCCTTGCCCTCGGGGTACACCGCATCGACCTCTACCTCGACGAGCCAACCGGCAACCGGCAGTCCGGCAACCTCGAGCGCGAAGCGGGTGGGCCGGGCGCTGTTGCGCTCGATCGGAGCGATCGGCTCGGCAGTGCCCATCGGAACCAGCTCCGTATCACCGGTGTCGAGATTGGTGTTGGCGAAGAACTGGCGGTACGCACGATTCCATCCGGCGTAGTCGGCCTTGTCCGACCCCGGCGCATTGTCGAGGAAGACGCGCATCGTCACGACGTCTTCGAGACTCAATCCCTGTACTTCGAGGTTGTCGCGGATCTTCTTGAGTACGTTGATGCCCTGCGCCTCGGTGACGGTGACCCCGGCCGGTAGAACACCGCCGGAGAACTGACCGTCGATATACGACTCCGGCGATCCTTCCGGCGCCGCCTTGTTTCCTGCCGACGGGCCGATGCCGCTGGTCTTGTAGATCGCGGTGTCGCCGCCGATCGCGACACCCTGAGCGATCATCGGGCTGGCCTGCCCCGCTTCGAGAATCGATGTGGAGACGAACGAACTCGATGTGGTCTCGGCGTCCGCCTCGTCAGACGAGCAGGCAGTGGCGAACCCCAGTAGCGCGGTGGCGGCGAATGCCGCTGCAAGAACCTTGGTGCTGCGAGATTTCATGATGTGACCTCCAGAAATGTGATGGAAAATGAAGCACGTCAGGCAGTTTGCGCAACACGCTGATGCAGATGGGTAACGACGTCCTGCGCGGACGTGAAGGCCCCGTGCTGCCAGGCGATGGCATTGGAGAGGTGATCGCCGGCGAAGTAGATCCGGTCGACGGGTTCGAGCAGCTTGGTGTACTCGGGAGTTGCCATGCCGCCGTGGGAATCTCCCGCGCCGGCCCACGACGCCCAGGCGGATTCCGAATACTTGGTACGACGCCAGCTTCCGGAGAAGGACGACGAGATGTCGCGAGTGTATTTGTCGCCGTGGATCTCTGCGCCTTCGGCGATGGCCTTGGCCAGGCGCTGACGGTGCGTGAGCGATTCGAAAGCCTGTTGACGCTTACCCGAGCTGTAATACGCGACGACGACGCCACGGTCGGAGTTGTAGTGGTCGTAGGGGAACATGATCTGGGAGATGTCGCGGTCGGTGTTGGACGCGCCGCCGTAGATGCGGTCCTCGGTCTCCCACCACCGACGCGAGTATTCGATACCGAGCTTGCCCGACGACGACGGCTTGGCTGCATCCAACGCGAGCAAGATGTCGGAGGGCAGGTTGTTGTTCAGCCGCTTGATCAGGTGCGGTGGGATCGTGCAGATCGCGTAGTCGGCGGTGATCGACTTGGTCTTGCCGTCGACGACGTAGTCGACGCTGACGCCTTCCGGCACGTTCTTCATGCCGCTGACCTCGGCGCCGAACTCGATGTTGTCCATGCCGATCGCGTCCTGGAACTTGTAGTAGATCCGGTCCATGCCGCCGACGGGGGTCATCATCGTCATGGCCTGGTCGTAACCGAACTCGAAGGAGAACGCACGCCCGATGCCGCCCTGGATGACATCGCTCATCCCGAAGGGTTCGATCTCGGTTCCGAAGTTGAGGCCGGCGCCCGGCTCCGCGGAGTGCCCTCGACGCGAGGATCCGACGTAGCGGCCGTCGCTGGAGAGATCACCGAAGTCGGTGAGGAAAGACGAGAGTGCTTCCTTGTCTTCCTTGCTCAAGACCTGGTCGAGAGCGCCCTGATTTGTAGCCTTCTGCAGCAGCTCGGACATGTATCCGTAGGTGTCGGCCTTGGCTGCTCGGTAGGTGATCGACTGATTCGCGAGCGGCTTGTTGCCGGTGTAGTTGACGAAGGTGTTCGCATTCTGGTTTCCGAACATCTGCAGTTCGACACCCAGCTCGCGGCAGTAGTCGATGGTGTTGTGATTTTGCGGAATACGCGTCGCACCGAGGTTGTAGAAGTGCCCCTCGGAGAACGTACAGGTCTGTGTCTCACCGTTCAGATCGGTTTCTTCGGTGCCATTGCGGATCGACCACACCCGACCACCCGGCCGGTTGCGTGCTTCGAGGACAGTGACCTTGTATCCGGCCTTCTGCAGTTCGTAGGCGGAGCACAGACCGGACGGTCCACCGCCGAGGATCACGACGGAGTGATTTCCCTTGACCTTTCCGATCAGGTCACCCGCGGCAGGTGCCTGAAATCGCCTCGGCGTCGATGCCACCGCCGGCGCCAGGCCGATGGACGACATAGCACCGAGTGCCAGGCCGGCGCCGCCGGTGATTCCCAGACTGCGCATGAAAGATCTACGTGTGTATGGCATTCGAGCTCCCCAGTGTGCTCCCGGTGACCCGGGTGGTTGGTGTTGAACACAGACTTCAGGAGCGTTGGGTCCGGAACTTGACGCGCAGGAAACAGTCAGTGGGGACCGAGTGAGAAACCTGCGAGCATCCGCATCGGGCTCTCTCACCCGAGTGCGATCAGCGGAAGCATGTCCGCAATATCCGCGTTACAGAACCGGACTAGCGTGACGCGACATGTCCGCTCTCACCGAAGCCATCGCGCGGTCCTTCACCACGCGCGAGAAGCAGCCCCCGGCGCGATCGCCGCTGCGCGCGTTGGGCCGTCGGCAACTCTCCGGCGCCGAGGTACTGGCCCAGTCGGTGGCAACCACTGCTCCCGCGGTGTCGATGGTCGTTCTGCCCGTCACCATGCTGACACACGGCCGATTGTTGAGCGGGATGATCACGATCATCGCGGCCACCGTGCTGGTGACGCTCATAGCGTTCTGCGTTTCACAGTTCACGCGCCGAATGGCAGCATCAGGTGGGCTGCACAGCTTCGTCTTTCGTGGACTGGGCACCCGGGCAGCATTGACCACCGGCATCGCCATGTTGGTCAAATACGTCGGAAGCGCGGTGATGACGCTCTACCACGGAGGGCAGGCCGCAATCGCATTGCTCGGCTTCGCGGGTGTGCACGTGGACAAGACTTTTCACGTCATCGCGCTCTATCTGGGGATAGCCATGCTGATTCTCGGTGCCCTCGTTCGGGGTGTCAGATTTGCCGCTCTCGCGATCCTCGTCGTCGAAAGCTGTTCACTGCTGTTCATAGTCGGGCTCATGGTCCTGGGCGGTTCCGGAAGCCAACAGGCACAGATCGTTCCGCCCAGCTCCGGCCACGGATTACTGCTCACCGCCCTGGCTGCCGTGTTCGCTCTCGCCGGATTCGAGAGCGCGGCCTTCTTCGGCCCCGAAGCTCGTCGTCCGCTGGTAACCGTCACCCGCACAGTTCTTCTCACCCCGATCATCTGTGGATCGCTCTTCATCTTCGCGGGCTGGGCCGCTTGGTCCGGACGCAGTGACACTCTGGTCAACGCCTATCTTCACGGAACGGCGACGGGTGTGAGCCCCGCCGTCGTGATCGCGCTCAACGTCGGTCTGGGGTGCTCGTGGCTGGCGTCGTCGATGGCGTCGTCCAATGCTGCGTCACGCCTGGTCTATTCGTTCGGCGTCGAGCGGCTACTCCCCCGCCGGTTCGCCTCGGTTCACCGTGCCTTCCGCACGCCGTACTTTGCCTTGACCGCCGTCGTCTGCACAGTTCTGGTGGGCGGCGGAGCCTTTGCCATCCTTGGACGCGGAGAGATTTTCGACGACGTTCGACTAACGGTTCGCGGTGCCGTCATCGTTGCCTATGCACTGGTGGCGATCGCATCGGTTGTATTCCTGACGCGTATCGGAGAGCACACTCCCGGCGTTCTCGCAGCCGCGTCGTGTGGAAGTGGTGCCGGTGCGATAGTTCTCGGTTACCTCGTTTACGCCAACACGATCGACCACGCGTACGTTGCACCGATCGCTGTGCTCGTGATCCTGACCTCGGGCACGCTCTGGCAGTTCTACCTGCGACGCCGAAGCCCCAAAAGTCTGCTGCACGTCGGAGCTTTCGACAGCCCCGAAACCGAGGACGTACTACCCGGAGCTGGGGTGTTCGCCACCGACGCAGCCGGAAACATCGTGCTGGTGGGCGAGCCGACCGCCGGCGCCCGCTGATGGTGGGCCGACCCCGCGATCTCGGTGGGCACGAACCCCGAGCCGTTCAGCGCGCCCTTGCCCTGCTCGAGTCGGCAGCCAGGCTCGGATCGGGAGCCACCGCCAAAGACATTGCCGCCCTGGCCGACATCCCACCTGCCACCGCGTATCGGTTGCTCAACATCCTTGTCGCCGACGGCTACCTGGTTCGGATCGCCGACCTCTCCGGCTTCGCGCTGGGCCGACGCACCCGCGAATTGGCCGGGGCTGCCGCCGAACCCACCCCCGTCGACAATTCGGTGCTCCTCGAAGAACTCCGCGAACAGCTGAGGTTCGGCGTCTATCTCGCGTCGTTTGCAGAGAACAGAATTCGACTTGTGGATCGCGATCCCGACCACGAGCTCAGCGGTGAACGAACACTGGTCACAGCCGTTCACGCATCAGCTATCGGGAAGCTGCTCCTCGCCGGCCGACCCGAATTGGCCGAGACCCCATTGCGAAAGGTCACCGCACACACCATCACCGACGGCGACGCGTTGGAACTCGAACTCTCGCGGATCCGGCGCGGTGAGCCCGCCCGTGAGGTCGACGAGATTCGTGTCGGACGCTCTGCCGTCGCCGTCCCGATCCACGACGTCGAAAGGTGTGTGGTCGGAGCTTTGGCTGCGATAGGTCCGACCGGCAGACTGTCCGTGAACGACGCAGACCTGGTGGCGCTCTTGCGGGAGTACGCGGAACGCATCGTTGCTCCGACGATGTCGAAAGCAAGCTGAAATCACAGACCGAAAACGCGTTTGGCAAAGCCGAGATGCTCGTCGGCCCAGCCGATGACGCCCAGAGTGGAGTCGAGATTCTGCGGCGGCGTGCGTACCAAGGTGTCGCGTCGGACGAGTCGGTCGAAATCGACCTGCGCTCGGTCGAACTGGACCCCGGCTGTGACCATGATGTTCGCCAACTCTTGCGCCATCACCCCGTACGCGACTGTTGTGGGATGAACGCCGTCGAGCGAGAAGAGGCCGCCCGATGCGCGGCCACCGCGACCGTCTGCGGAGAGGAACAGTGAGTCCGGCACGGGTTGCAGATCGGTCAGTGCCTTGGGGAGGGGGTACGGCGTCCACCATGACGGCCGCGCATTGACATCGGTGACGTAGCGCCGTGAAGCCACGCGCTCGAGCAACCCGGCAATATCGCAGAGGTACCAGTCCTTCCCCACCCGACGGGCATTCGCCACGGCTTGCTCGATTCCGTCGTTGTACATGTCGATTGCGGTATCGACGGCCCACGCCTGCGCGCCGGTGATGTGTTGATCGCGCTGAGGGTCGAAGTCGGTGTCGCGCACCCATGGTCGCGCGTAATACGGGAAATATCGTGATCCGATTTCGATCTTGCCGCCGAGCCCGTGGGCGATCGGCGCGATGGTCACATGCGGGACCGTGCAAAGAATGACGTGCTGGGCGTTGATCTTGCGGATCGCAGCCAGCACCTCGGCGTACTCCGACGCGAAGTGCTCCGGCTGCCACACCGTGTAATCGCGCTTACCATCCGGGTCGCGGAAGTTGTTGCCACTCCACTCGACCCGAAGTTCGGTGACGGTGCGGAGCGCATTGTTGGCACCGAGGAAGACGATCAGAGTTTCGATGCCTTCCTTGCCCAGCTCCGCTGCTGCGTCGAACGCCGTCATGCGCTTCTCTGCCTCGGAGCCTCGCGGCAGAACTCTCAGTGCGGCACGCTCGCCGTTGTTCTCGACGATCTGGCTGATCAGGTCGTCGTGTGGTTGGTGAAGGGCCGCTTCACACCCCTGCGCGGTCTTGGTCAGAGCATCACGAAGGTCCCACCCGTAGACCGAAAGGTTGTGGTTGATCGCCGAGAACGTCGGCGCTTCGCTGCCCGGTCCGCGTTCCCAGTAGTCCTCCACCTGGTCCATGAACCCGCGTGCAGCAAAGAGTGCGAGCGGAACCTCCCAGAGGTCGAGCCGTGGGCCGAAGCGCTCTTCGAGGGTGCGGAGCAGCAGTTCGATGTTGAGTGGGAGCCCGCCCGGGCCGCCGTATCGGGGAAAGCGGAACTGATCGAGCCAGCCCAACTGGTGAGCAATGATCGACGGATACGACAGCTCGGTATTGAAGACCGCCCCGCTCTGAAATCCCTGCGACAGCGAGTCTCCGATGACCACCAACCGGTGTGGAGCATCTCCCGCAGACGGAACTACCGGAATCCCGACTGTGGGATCGAACTGCGGAATCCTGGGTCCCCCGGCGGCTGCGGCCACGACGTCGTCGGGAGTATCGGATGGAAGTTCCACGCCCACTCACCTCCGGAAAGTCCAGCTGGTCAGCTGATCAGTGGTGGCTTACGCCGATCGGCATTGTCCTGATCCGATTGCTTCTCTATGGACCTGACAACCTCGTCGGCCCACTGTTGATTTCGGCCGTCGAATTCTGCGCGGTCCCGGCGCGCGATACCGCGTCCGACCAGGATGGCAATCGGAATGGAACACACGACCCATACGAGTAGTACGCCTCCGACAATCCACCACATACTCAGTAATTGTGCCCGATTCGCCGACCGTTGTGCTCCAGGTCGAAACTTCTGTCCGAATCGTGGCGTTCAATTGAGGTGAGCTCGCAGGTCAGTAGCGATCGGCGTCGACAGTTTCGCGGACCTTACGGACCTGATTCCAACCACGAGCGGCGATGCCGAAGGCAACA
This sequence comes from Rhodococcus sp. IEGM 1306, assembly GCF_036541985.1. NCBI lineage: Bacteria > Bacillati > Actinomycetota > Actinomycetes > Mycobacteriales > Nocardiaceae > Rhodococcus > Rhodococcus sp. IEGM 1306. Next base: position 2,707 of record NZ_JAZHFF010000004.1, on the reverse strand, counting down.
AGCGACATCAGATCCGAGACCGTCAGACCGTGTTCTCGATTCAACGACCACAAGACCTGACCTTCCAGCGGGCCGTTGAAGAAGAGCCACGCCACTCCTGCGCAGACGGTCGCAACAACACTGGCCTTCGACGGCTTCATCAAGCACACGGTGCTGGTCACGAACAACAAGTTCATGAAAACCAGACCGTAGAAAATTCCGATCATGCGACTCCCCCCGAAGTTGGTTCGTTCAGCTGCGGTTGAAGTTCAGGTACGCCTTCGACGGAGTCGGGCCGCGCTGACCCTGGTACTTGGATCCTGCCTCGGAGCTTCCGTAGGGGAACTCTGCAGCGCTCGAGAGCTTGAGCAGGCAGAGCTGCCCGATCTTCATTCCCGGCCACAGCGTGATCGGCAGGTTTGCGACGTTGGACAGCTCCAGTGTGATGTGGCCGCTGAAACCCGGGTCGATGAAGCCGGCGGTGGAGTGCGTCAAAAGGCCCAGGCGCCCGAGGCTCGACTTACCTTCGAGGCGCCCGGCCAGGTCGTTCGGCAGTGAGCACACTTCGAGAGTCGAACCGAGAACGAACTCGCCGGGATGCAGTACAAACGGCTCGCCCTCTGCCGGTTCGACCAGGCTGGTCAGCTCGTCCTGGCGCAGTGCCGGGTCGATGTGCGTGTACCGCGTGTTGTTGAAAACCCGAAAAAGACCGTCGAGGCGCACGTCGACGCTCGACGGTTGCACCATGGAATCGTCGAAAGGGTCGATACCCAGACGTCCAACGGAGATTTCGGCACGGATGTCACGATCGGAGAGCAGCACAGGTAGAGGTTACCGGTTCTGCGAGCAGTGCCGACCCATCGCCGGGGGCGATCACATTGCGGTGACGAAGCGCGATGGGTGAGTTCGGGACTCCCCCGCCGTGCCCCTGCCCCACATACCTCGAGCCATCCATACCGAAAGGCTTTCCCGCGCAGAACTTGTGGGCAAATCATTTACCAATGGCGCCGACCTGGACACGCCTGTGTTGATCAATGGCGCCCGGGGACACGGCTGCTTGAAAGCTCGTCTGATAATGTTCGGAAAGCATGTTGGTCGGCGGTGAAAACACGTCCGGTCGGCTGCGACGCCGATGTAGTTCAATGGTAGAACATCAGCTTCCCAAGCTGAATACGCGGGTTCGATTCCCGTCATCGGCTCCACAGATTCAACGCAGGTGGAGGGCGTTTCCGTTCACGGAAACGCCCTCTTGCTTTCACGCTGACGCCGCGAATACGCCGCGCGGCGGGCTTCAGACGCAAGCGTTGATTGCAATCACTGTGCGTTCCACAGTCGCGAGCGCGTCCACAGCGTCGTCCCTACTCAACGGGTACGAGCCACCAAGTGCTAGAGGACCGGATCTCGGAATTCTGCAGTTCATCGATGCCGTCCGACTGGTCGTGCCCCGGCCTCAATCGGTGTCCATTGCGCGCACTGTCAGGAGAGTGCTGTCGACCTCGAAGCCGATGGTCGCCGGTACCTCGGTTCGTTTGCCGTCCATCAGTGATTCGAGCGCGACTACCAACCGATGGTTGGAAACTGTTTCTGCTCGGGCACCGCGCGCTTATCAGTTTTTAAAACCGATCTGCCGTAGCGCACCCGGACACCGGGGACCACAACTCACGCAAGAATGCAGGTCTTCTCACAATCACAACTGTGAAAATACCCAAGTCCGTCAAAAATCACCTTCGAAAAGCATCAAGTACGTATTCTTCCTCAGTACCGGACAGCCCTAACCGTAAGTCCCAATGCACGACCATCGGTCTGCACATTAAAAACCCTCACCAACCTACATCTTGTGCCTGCTCGGATCATCCGTGGATCGACTCATACACTCCGGATCCGGAAGAGCCGGATAAATCTCGAAGAAATACCCCAGTTTGGAGGACTGTCACATTAGCGTCGCGCTACCTTCCCGAAGATCTTAAAAAACCGGCAGGTTGGCCCCAATTCGATAGAAGGCCGTAGGTGTCCAGAGTCGAAACCTTATTACTCGCAAGCATTGCAGCGTCTTCCCTGGTTATGACGTTCGGAGCTACGGCTTCTCACGCAACTCCCAAACCGGGCAACTTAGGCGGAGGCAATTTTGGTGGACCTTGGTTGGTGGACTAAAACTCCTCGAATGGCCTCGGATATCAGGACGTCACCTCATTCGGTCCAGGCTCGCCCGCTTACATTGCAGGTCCCAATTTCGATAGCAGGGCCTCTGCCCTGTATGCAGTAGCGAATGCTGCCGGGCTCTCGACGGAGAGAGGAGGTGAATTTGAAATGAATAGCGTTCTCTTTGCTATCGTCAATGTGATCGTGGCGATGGCGAACGGTTCCACGATCCCCTTCTCATTAGAAGGCGCAGGGCCACTAACCGCCCCCGACTTGTAGGAAGATCGGCCGACCGCATGTGAATGACAGTTTCAGCTCTGCCTGAAACCTGCATATCAGCAGATGCGTGGATCGTGCGGTGGTCACAAACACAATCTCCCCTACCTGTCCAGGAAGGGGAGATTGTGTTTGACAGGTCCCATGCCACGGTGAGGCAGCTACCGATCTCGGACGCGAGCGGGAGCTGTCTCCGAGGTTGACCACGATGGACCTGTACCTAGTTGGCACAGAACCTAGTGCGGTGTTCTTGAAGTTTTTCGACGGTCGGCTTTCGCGAGTATCTGCTCGGCGGTTTTCGTCCAGATGAATG
>NZ_JAZHFF010000035.1:0-6393 GCF_036541985.1 Rhodococcus sp. IEGM 1306 | reverse complement strand
GGCTGATCCGGATCCACCGGAACATACCCACCACCAGCCCTGAGCACACCGTAAACCGCAACCAACAAATCAACCGAACGCCGAACCGCAACACCAACCAACGACTCCGGCCCCACACCCACCGAAACCAAATACCGCGCAAAACGATTCACCCGAGCATCGAACTCCGCATACGACAGAGACTGCCCCTCGAACGAGAGCGCCACCGCACCCGGCGTCGCCGCCACCTGCGCATCGAACAGATCCACCAACGACACATCCGCAATAGCCCGAGCCGTGTCGTTCCAACCCTCGAGCACCAACAAACGCTCAACAGAATCCAAAATGTCAACGTCACCAACACGAACGGAAGGATCGGTAGCGACGGCGGAGAGCAGTCGAAGAACTCTGTCCAGCAACGCAGTTGCGTAGTCGGCATCGAAGAAGTCCGGCAGGTACCGAAGTGTCAAGTGCAACTGCTCGTCGAGTGCGATCAGCAGGGTCAACGGGTAGTTCGTGGAATCGTCCGACGAGATGTCGTCGATCATCATTCCGTCGAGAACATCCGCCTGTGCGGCGAGGCCCTCACGGTCTACCGGGTACGACTCGAAGACCACCAACGTGTCGAACAATGTTCCGACGTCCGCAGTTTTCTGCACATCGGTCAAACCGAGATAGTGATGATCGAGCATTCTCGCCTGCTCGATCTGGACCCTGGCAACCAATTCTTCGACGGACTCCGCGGCGTCGAGGCGCACCCGCACCGGGAGGGTGTTGATGAACAACCCGACCATCGATTCGACGCCTGTGAGTGCCGGGGGCCGGCCGGACACTGTTGCACCGAAGACAACATCGTCGGTTCCGGTCAACGCACCGAGCAGGACCGCCCACGCGCTCTGCACGATCGTGTTGGCGGTGACGCCGAGTCGTGCAGCCAGAGCTGTGAGCGTCGCGGTTGTCTCCGACGACATCGACACGTTCAGCTTCTGTGACAGCGCGGTGAATTCCTGTCCGCCTGTGACCTGAGCGAGCAGCGTCGGCTGCTCGACGCCGGAAAGCGCATCCGCCCAGGCGGTAAGTGATCGATCGCGATCCTGATCGACAAGCCACGCCAGGTAATTGCGATAGCTGCGCACACGCGGAAGAACCGAGTCGTCACCACGCGTCGCGTACAGCGCCAACAGGTTCTGCAAAAGCAGCGGCACCGACCAACCGTCGAGAATGATGTGGTGATTCGCCACGACCAAGCGGTAGTCCCCCTCCGCCATCGTGACGAAGGTGAACCGAATCAACGGCGGTGACGCCATGTCGAAGTGTGTCGCCTGGTCAGCCGTCAAAACTGCGTCCAGTGCTGCCTCACGGTCGACCGCCGCGACATCGCTGAGATCGATGTTCCGCCACGGGACAGCAACGTCCTCGAGGACTATCTGGACCGGCGTTCCGTCGTCGTCGGCCGTGAATGCTGTTCGCAGGTTCGCGTAACGGTCGATGATTCCCTGTGCTGCAGTCCGCAATCGGTCGGCATCGACCTTTCCGGACAAAGTGAGAATCATCTGCACCGAGTAGAGGTCGACGCTGGATTCCGCCAACATCGCATGGAAGAGCAAGCCCGACTGCAGCGGTGCCAGCGGCCAGATGTCGGTCACCGTACCGAATCGATTCTCGAACCCGTCGATATCTCGTTGGCTCACCGAGACAAGCGGCACGTCGGACGGAGTGAGTCCTCCGGCACCGACGGATCGAGAATGCTCCGCCAGGGCGGTCAGTGCTTCGACCCAAATCTGTGCAAACGCCTCGACGCTCTCGCCGTCGATGGCACCGACGGGGTAGGCGAAGGAGGCCTCCAGAACAGCTCCGTCTGCGCCGTCGTTGACGATCGCATTGATGTCGACGACCTTGTTTGCGGGCATGTCGACGTCTTCGGGTGCTGACACGTTGGCGAAATCGCCCGCCGGCAGCCAGCCGAGCCCCTCGACACCTGCCGGAAGATCCTCGGCGACAACCCTTCCCAAGTAGTTGAAGCTGACCTGTCCCCCTGCGAAGCGCGAAAGCACTGCGCGCGTGTCTTCGTTCAGGTAGCGCAGCAGTCCGTACCCGACGCCCTTGTCCGGGATCGCCAGCAACTGCTCCTTCACTGCCTTGATCGCGCGTCCCGCCGAATCACCTCCGGCAAAAGCGTCACCCAGGTCTACCTCGGAAAGATCGAGACTGATCGGGAAGGCTGCAGTGAACCAGCCAACAGTCCTCGACAGATCCGCACCGGGAATCACGGCTTCTTCACGGCCGTGGCCTTCGAGCTGTAGCAGGGCAGAGGTCGAGTCGATTCCCGCTCGGCGACGCCACTCGATCAGCGCGAGTGCCAGTCCAGCGAGCAGGCCGTCGTTGGCGCCGCCGTTGAAAACCTCCGGCAGCGTGGTCAACAGAGTCTCGGTCACCTGAGTGGGGACCGCCACGCTTATCCGCTGAACCGTTGCCGCAACGTCGACGGCAGAGTCGTACGCCCGCTTGCCCAGCACCGGATCCGGTGTCTGCAACACCTTCCGCCAGGTATCCAGCTCGGCTACCCGCGAATCCCGATGGGCCTCTTCGGACAATGCATGAGCCCAGCGGCGCATCGACGTACCCGTCGGCTCGAGAGCCACATCGCCCGTCGCTCCGGCTACATCCCCCGTCGCTCCGCTCGCCCCGGCCATCTGGGCCGCAGCCGACACCAGATCCGGAACGATGATTCGCCAGGAAACCCCGTCGACAATCAAGTGGTGCGCAGCAATGATCAAGCGCCCCGTGCGAGAGGGACCGAAGTCGACCCACACGAACTGAACCATCACGCCGTCAGCCGGATTCAATCGGCCGAGAGCCTCGTCGAGGCCCTTGGAAGCCGTGAGGACAATTGTCGACTCGTCCGCAGCCGCGTCGACATCGACGCGGCTGAGCAGATCCTCGACGTCCACGGTTCCGGGCTCGGAGACCGACATCCCCCATCCGCGACCGTCGGAGATCAGCCGCGAGCGGAACATGTCGTGGTGGTCGACGACTGCGGCGAGTGTTCGCACGATGTCGGTTCGCTGCACTCCGAGTGGAAGCTCGAGAGTCATCGTCTGCGTGAATCGGTTGTAGCTGCCACCGCGCTCGACCATGAATCGTTCGATCGGCGTCAACGGCATCCAGCCGACGCCACCGCCCGGCAACTCCTCGAGCACCACGGCGGCCTCGACGTCGGCGGCGTACTTCGCCACTTCGGCCAGTGCTGCGACAGTCTTGCTCTCGAAGACGTCACTGGGTGCGAATACGATTCCACGTGCCTTCGCACGCGAGACGAGTTGGATCGACATGATCGAGTCGCCGCCCTGGGCGAAGAACGAGTCGTCGGTGCCGATTCGATCGAGGCCGAGAACGTCCGCGAAGATCTCGCTCAGGACTTGTTCCATCTCGGTAACCGGGGCCCGGAATTCCTTGGTCTCGAAGACCGGCGCTGGGAGAGCTTTTCGGTCCAGCTTGCCGGCCGGGCTGAGTGGCATGTCCGCGGAGACCATAACCGAAGCCGGAACCATGTGAGCCGGAAGGGTTTTGGAGACGAATTCGATCAATTCGGCCGAAGTCACCGAAGCGTTCTTTCCTGTGAATACGTACGACACCAGTGCCGGAGCACCCGACGGCAGGGTCGTACCCATCGTCGCCGCGAACTCGACCTCGGGGTGTGCGGTCAACGACGCGTCGATCTCACCGAGTTCGATCCGGAAACCGCGAATCTTGACCTGGAAATCGTTGCGGCCCACGTATTCCACTGCATATGTAGAGGGTGCGGTTCCAGCGACCCAGCGCACCACGTCACCGGTTCGGTACATTCGCTCGCCCGGATTACCGTGCGGGTTTGCCACGAATCGATCGGCACTCAAGCCCGGGCGACGATGATAACCGCGGGTCACCTGTGGACCGGACAGGTACAGCTCGCCCGAGACTCCGAGTGGAACTGGATTGAGTCGTGTGTCCAGGACGAAGGCGGCCATGTCACCGATCGTGGCGCCGATGTCCATTCGGTCACCAGGCAGAAGCGGAACGCTGACGTTCGTCACGATCGTCGTCTCGGTCGGGCCGTAGACATTCAGGAACGTCCTGGGAGCCGAAGCAGATGCGGCCGAGTCGTCCCCCGTCGTCCACTTGCTGATCAGTTCCGGCGAATACGCTTCGCCGCCCACACCTACGACCGACAGGTCGTCCAGGCCGCTCGGGTCCATCGACGCCAGAGCCGCTGGTGTGATGAACGCATGCGTGACTCGTTCGCTACGGAACACCTCAGCCAGTTCGTCGCCGCCGTACACGCCAGGCGGGACGATGACCATCGTCGCGCCGGTGGCCACCGCGAGGAACAACTCGAGCATCGACGCGTCGAAACTCGGTGACGCGAAGTGCAGTGTCCGCGAGGTGGGCTTCACGAGGTAATGCGCGGCCTGAGTGACACTGAAGCTCGCCAGTCCCGCGTTGGTCGCGACAACGCCCTTCGGCAGTCCGGTCGTGCCGGAAGTGTAGATCACCCAGGCAGGATGAGCAGTCGTCAGTGGACGCACACGTTCCTCGGCATCTATTGGCGCTCCGGACACTCCGGCGATCATCTGTTCGCCGAGCGGTCCGTCCACGACCAACCACTCGACGTCGTCGGCGAGATTCGCACGTTCGACGTCGAGGGTCAGGCCTACCTTCGCACCCGAGTCGCTGAGCATGTGCGCGATACGATCTGCCGGATAGTGCGGATCGATCGGAACGACCGCTGCCCCGGTCTTCGACACTGCCCACACCGCGAGTACCGATTCGACGGATCGCGGAATCGACACCGCCACAAGATCTTCAGCCCCGAGACCACGATTGATCAAGACGCGGGCCAGCTTCGACGACCACTGGTCGACCTCGCGATACGTCATGGACCGACCGGCAGCGGCCTGCGCCGTGCCGGGGTAGCGCAATGCGACGTTGTCCGGGTAGCGCGCAGCAGCGTCGGAAAGAATCTCTGCCAACGGCGCCTGCGCTACTCCTGAAGATGCCCTCTGGCTCGTCAGAACCTCACGCTCGGACGCGTCGAGGATTTCGATGTCACCCACTGAAGTCGCGGGGTCCGTCGCAATTCCGTTCAGGATGCGCATCAATCGTGCAGCGAATCCGCGGACGGTCGATTCGTCGAACAGATCCGTCGCGTACGTGAACGTCGCCGACAGCCCTTCTGATACCTCACTGATCGTGAGCTGCAGATCGAACTTGGCCACGGTCTCGTCGATTGCGAACTCGGCGGCCGTCAGACCGGGCAGAGCCAATGAGTTCTGCCCCAGGTTCTGGAATGCCAACGCCACCTGGAACAGCGGGTGATGTGCCCTCGACCGAACGGGATCCAGCACTTCCACGAGCCGTTCGAACGGAAGGTCCGAGTGCGCGAACGCCTGAAGGTCGGTTTCCCGAGCCGAGGCCAGAAGTGTTGTGAATGCCGCCGAAGGATCAACCTCGGTACGCAACACCAAGGTGTTGACGAACATTCCGATCAAATCGTCGAGTTCGGATTCACCTCGCCCGGCCATCGGTGCACCGATGTTGATGTCCGTTGTTCCCGACAGACGTGCGAGAAGCGACGCCAGAGCCGCATGGACCACCATGAACATCGACGCATTGTGTTCCCGGCCCACGCTGATCAGCCGCTCGTGCAATTCCTGCCCGATCGAGAATTCGAATGTCGCTCCCTGACCGGAGAATACCGCCGGCCGAGCCCGATCCCCCGGAAGATTCAACTGTTCGGGCACGCCGTCCAGTGCTTGCGCCCAGTAAGAGATCTGCTTTGCGATGACGGACTGCGGATCGTCCTCGGACCCGAGAACCTCACGCTGCCACAACGAGTAGTCGGCGTACTGCACCGGCAACGGCGTCCAGGTCGGAGCCTGGCCGTTGGTTCGCGCGTAGTAGGCGGTCATCACGTCGCGGGTCAGCGGGCCCATCGAGAAACCGTCGGTCGAGATGTGATGCACGACGAATACCAGAACATGCTCGTCGGCCTTGATCTGGAACAGCTTGGCGCGCAACGGCACCTCGGTCGTCACGTCGAAGCCTGCCGCTACGAAGTTCGTTACCTCGGAAACAATCTCCGAATCCGAGACCCAGGTTGCAGTGAGGTTCACGTCGACATCAGCCGGTGCAACGATCTTCTGGTAGCCGACGCCGTCGACCTCGGGGTAGACCGTGCGCAGAACCTCGTGGCGGCCGATAACGTCCGAGACCGCCTGTTCCAGCCCCGACACGTCCAGTTTTCCGGTGAGCGCGATCGCAACCGGAACATTGTTCCCTGCCGAGTTCGTATCCAACTGGTTGAGGAACCACATGCGCTGCTGCGCCAACGACAACGGAACCTGCGCCGGACGCACCTGCGCAGTCAACGCCGCA
>NZ_JAZHFF010000034.1:0-8658 GCF_036541985.1 Rhodococcus sp. IEGM 1306 | reverse complement strand
ACGCATCGCCAACGCCACCAACGACTCCGGCCCCACACCCACCGAAACCAAATACCGCGCAAGACGATTCACCCGAGACCCGAACTCCGCATACGACAGAGACTGCCCCTCGAACACCACCGCCACCGCACCCGGAGACGCCGCCACCTGCGCATCGAAACCGTCGAGCAACAAAGCACCAACAGTCAACTCGTGAACAGTGTCATTGACCGCCACCAACACCTGCGAACGCTCGTCCTCGCCGAGCAACTCCACATCCCCGACAACCGAATCAGGCTCCGCCACCATCGCTTCCAGAACCCGAACCAACCGCTCCGCAAACGAGACAACCGTCGACTCGTCGAACAAATCCGTCGCATACGTCAACGACATCGGCATCCCCACACCGACGCCGTCCTCCTCCAACGGTGACACCGTCAACTGCAGATCGAACTTCGCGATCTCCACACCCGCGTCGAAACCGGCAATCGACAGCCCCGGCAATTCCAAGACACTCTGCGCCATGTTCTGGAAGAACAACGCAACCTGGAACAACGGATGATGAGCCTGCGACCGCGCCGGATCAAGCACCTCCACCAACCGCTCGAACGGAACATCCTCGTTGCCGAACGCCCCCAGATCGACCTCACGAACCCGACCCAACAACTCCGAGAACGACTCCGAAGAATCCACCTCCGTCCGCAACACCAACGTATTGACGAACATCCCGATCAAATCATCAAGCTCCGGCTCACCCCGCCCAGCGATCGGCGAGCCCACCACAACGTCATCACTACCACTCAACCGCGCCAACACCACCGCCAACGCCGCATGCACCACCATGAACAACGACACACTACGATCAAGCGCCAACTGCTCGAGCGCCCGATGCAACCGCACATCAACCGAGAACTGGTAACTAGCACCACGATTGGACGCAACCAACGGCCGCGAACGATCCGCCGGCAACTCGATCCGCTCCGGCAACCCCGCCAACACCGACGTCCAATACCCCAACTGCTCAGACATCAACGACGACGGATCACCCTCGGACCCCAACACCTCACGCTGCCACAACGCGAAATCCGCATACTGCACCTCGAGCGGCGCCCACCCCGGAACCTGTCCACCCGCACGCGCCACATACGCCATCGACACATCACGCACCAACGGCCCCATCGACACACCATCAGCAGCAATATGGTGAACCACCAACGCCAACACAAACTCCGACGAACCCGTCTGGAACAAACGAACCCGCAACGGCACCTCAGAAGTGACATCGAACCCCTCAGTCACCACCGGCGCCAACACACCCAACAAATCAGCCTCATCGGTCGGCACCGCAGAAATATCCACAGCGAACCCACCCACCGGAAGAACCTGCTGGAACCCGACCCCCTCAAACTCCGGATACACCGTCCGCAAAATCTCATGCCGCGCAACAACATCCGACACAGCAGCCTGCAGAGCCGCAACATCCACCACACCAGACAAACGCAACACAATCGGAATATTGTTCACACCCGACACAGCATCAAACCGCGACAAAAACCACATCCGCTGCTGCGCCAACGACAACGGCACCCGCTCCGGACGCACCCGAGCAACCAACGCCACACGAGTACGCCCAGTGGAAGCTGCGAGCGCAGAGGCAAGCGACGACACGGTTGAAGACTCGAACAACGTCTTGACTTGTACCCGCACGTCGAAGACAGCACTCAACCGTGCTGCCAACTTCGCTGCGACAAGCGAATTACCTCCAAGCTCGAAGAAGTCGTCATCCGCTCCGACCTGCTCCAGCCCGAGCAGTTCACCAAACACCGTGGCGATCTGGATCTCATCCTCAGTGGAAGGAGCACGGAATGGACGAGACTCGAAATGCGGCTCCGGCAACGCGGAAGCATCCAACTTGCCCACGGGTGTCAACGGAATTTCACTGATGAGAACGACAGAGGCAGGCACCATATGCCTAGGCAATTCTTGTCTGCAGACGTCGAGCATTTCCGTGATGTCTACCTCAGCTCCCGCCCGTGGCAGCACGTATGCCACCAGAGCCTGCTCCCCATTGTCGAGCTTGCGACCGAGGGTTGCAACGAAGTCGACCGCCCGATGGGATGCAAGAACTGCGTCGATCTCTCCGAGTTCGACCCGGAAGCCTCGGATCTTCACTTGGGAGTCGGATCGCCCGACGTATTCGAGGTCCCGTGCACCCCCATCTGCGATGACCCAGCGTACGAGGTCACCACTGCGGTACATTCGTTCGCCCTGCGCTCCAAACGGATTCGCGATGAAACGGTCGGCAGTCATTCCCGCCAGATTGTGATATCCGCGCGCAACCTGAGGCCCGGCAAGATACAGCTCACCTGTCGACCCGACTGGGACTGGCTGTAACCGTGAGTCCAGAACCAGGGCGGAGGCCCCGCGAACAGGTCCACCAATTGTCACGCGGTCACCTGGTGCCAGTTTCGGGCTGATGTTGGTGACAATAGTCGTCTCGGTTGGGCCGTATCCGTTGTAGAAGGCCCTGTCCCGTCCCCACCGTGCAACAAGCTCAGGTGGGCATACCTCGCCACCGACGACAGCGGTGACGATGGAATCCAACCCCGAGGGATCGACAGATGCCAACATTGACGGGGTTCCCACCACATGCGTGACGCGTTCGGTTTTCAATAGTTCCGCGAGCTCGTCACCACCGAACACCGTCGTCGGAACGATAACCATCGTCGCGCCGGAACCGATGGTAAGCAACAGCTCGAAGAGCGAAGTATCGAAGCTGGGGGTGGCGAAGTGCAGAACCCTCGAGTGGGCTGTGGCACCAAGTCGCTCAGCCTGTTCACTCAGCAAATTGCCCAGGCCTGCGTGCGTGACAACAACACCTTTCGGACGTCCAGTCGACCCTGAGGTGTAGATAACGTATGCAGGGTGTTCGACTCGCAGAGTGCGAACACGGTCCGAATACGCCACCGGTTCGCCGGACATCGCTTCCGATGCCTGCGTCGTCTCGAGAGAATCGATCGCGATCCACCTCACAGACGATGGCAAATCAATACCTAATTCGCCGACGGTCAAGCCGATCGAGACACCCGAATCCTCGATCATGTACGCAACACGGTCAGACGGATAGTTCGGATCCACCGGCACAAAAGCTGCACCGGTCTTCGCGACTGCCCACACTGCCAGCACTGATTCGATTGACCGCGGGATGGACACGGCAACCCTGTCCTCCGGACCTACACCGTCGGCGATCAACATACGAGCCAGGCGAGACGACCGCGCATCCAATTCGGCGTATGAAAGTGCGTGCCCCTCGAATCGCAACGCTTCCCTCGAAGGGTCCAACTCGACGGCCGCTGCCAGCAACTGGGGCAGCAACAATGTCCTCGCTCGACGAGTGCGGGTGGGCCGCTCCCGTCGACTCTTGCGAGTAGCAGAGGTATCCGGCGTCACACCATCGGCGCTCATGCGGCCACGACCGACGCTCGAACGGCGTGATGGAGGAGCTCGTGCTGCGTCAAGACAATTTCACCTTCGCGTTGGTACTGCAGTTCGATCGGTATTCGCAGGAATCCGATCACTTCCCGAGGCTTTGCCCTTGACCTGGGCAAATCGAGTTCGACGTCCCGGTATAGCCCAAGTAGTTGATCGGACACACCGAACCATTGTTACAGCTGTCGAGGAGTGGACATCATCGGACTGTTCGGGATATGGGCGTCCATCTACTTCGTGAACGGCGGCGTCAGCTCAGAGTCCACGTCGCGGAATCACACGCCAGCCGTAGATCAGGCAACGCTCCTTCGACGACATCTGTGAAGACGTCTGTCTGACCTACCGCGTGCGAAACCCACTCCTCTTCGAGAAGTTCGTGCACCCCTGCGTTCTTCGCCCCTTCCGGGGACACAAGGACGACGCCACCCACTACCCCGGCCAGCAGAATCGTTAGAACCGATGTTTCATCGTCGTCGGGACCGAAGTACATCAAACGCGATTCGTAGTCGACGTCGTGCTTTTGCGACATAGCATCCAACTTCGCCGCGAGCTCTCCCTGGGTGATCTGGTCAGAGGCTGATCCGGTAACCACGACCGCGACGTCGTCCACATTGAGCGGACGAACCCGGTCCGCGTAGTTCACGGAACGAGTCGAGTACGACGCCACCAATTCGACAACATCGGGCCGAGCCAGATCGAGGGTCGTCTCCAGCGGAACATCGGAATTCACAGAATCTGCATCGCCCGAAGTCAGTGTCAAGGCCAGACTCGGCTCTGTTCCATTCGCACCCACTGTTCCTGTTGTGGCTCCCACGAGTACTGCCGCGCCTGCTTTGGACAGCGCCCAGATCGCCACCACCAGTTCGATGCCATGCAGCCCAGCGATCCCCACTGTGTCGCCCGGGCCGATCCCGAGACTGATGAGGTGGTGCGCAAGGCGAGACGATCGCGCATCAACCTCGTGGTATGTAACTTCCTCTTCATCGCACACGACTGCGACGGCGTCAGGATCAGCCTCCACGGAGTTCGCCAACCTCTGTGGCACGAGTCGGCGCGTCGGGCCACCAACTACTGGGGATGGCGTTGTGCCCACGGATCCGAGGACTTCTGCGCGTTCGGATTCGGTAAGCAGTTCGATGTCACCGATCAGACGTGAAGGATCTGCGGACACCTGATCTAGAACGCGTACGAATCGCTCGACATGTGCGTCGGCGGTCGTTTGGTCGAAAAGATCGGCGGCGAAAACCAAATGGCCAAGCAGTCCTCCTGTGACCGGATCAGAACTGAGATTGAGTTGGAGGTCGAACTTCGCAGTCGCCTCCACACCCTCGACTGCCGAGATCTTCAGATCCGGCAGACTGAACTCGGCTCCTGCCATCGGTTCGACCGACAGTGCAACCTGGAAAAGCTCGTTCGCTGACGCCGACAAAGCGCCGGTTACTTCCTCGAACGGTATGTCGCCGTTCGCAAATGCCTCGAGATCGACATTTCGAACCAGCGAGACCAATTCGCCGAATCCTGCTCCGAGGTCCGGAGCGGTCCTGAGTGCGAGCGTGTTGACGAACATTCCGACTATGTCGTCAAGTTGCTGCTCACCTCGCCCGGCTACAACCGTTCCGATAGCAAAATCTCGGCTTCCGCTCAACCGTGAGATGAGAACGGCAAGCGCAGCATGCACAACCATGAACAATGTGGCGTTGTGTTCGAGCGCAATCTCGTTGAGCCGCGTCGCGGTTTCCGCGTTGACGGAAAACTCCGAGACACCCGCCTTTGCAGACATCTGTGCGGGTCGCTGACGGTCGGAAGGCAATCCGGGCGTCGACGAAACACCGTTCAACGTCCGGCGCCAAAAGGCGAGTTGCTGTGCAGCCTGTGAGCCGACCTCGTCGACGCCACCGAGCACTGCTCGCTGCCAGATCGCGAAGTCCGCGTACTGAACAGTCAACGGATTCCACGACGGCGCGGTGCCGCGCACGCGAGCCTCATAAGCGACCATCATGTCTCGGGCCAGAGGTGCCATCGATTCACCGTCAGCGGCGATGTGATGAGCGACCAAGACGAACATGAAGTCTGCCCGCCCCAACTCGAGCAACCCCGTGCGTACGGGTACGTCCTGAGCTACGTCGAATCCGGTCGTCACCAACTCCGCGACGCGATTGAACGCCGTCGCCTCGTCGTCTACCTGAATCGTCTCGAGAGGCGAAAGAAGTTCGTCGACCGCGACGATCTCCTGAACCGGTCCTTCGATGTCACTCGGGTATCTGGTCCGGAGCGACTCGTGTCGAACCAAAACGTCGTGAAGAGACTGGCGCAACGCTGCGACATCCAAGTTCCCTGTCAACCGCAGTGCCAACGGAATGTTGTATGCCGCAGAACCTGGATCCATCTGGTTGATCAACCACATGCGCTGCTGCGCCAAGGACAGAGGGATGCGTTCTGGGCGTTCCTGCGCCTCCAGTTCCATTCTCGCGCCGGAGCCTGCAGTCTTTTGCGCTACCGCCGCCAAACCTTCCACCGTCGAGTTCTCGAACAGCACGCGCACCGGGATCTGAGCATCGAGCGCCTGCCCCAACCGTGCCGCCAACCTGGTCGCGATCAACGAATTACCACCGAGTGCAAAGAAATCGTCATCCAGACCGACCCGCTCGATGCTCAATACATCGCCGAATACCGACGCAACAATTTCCTGCACCGCTGTGACCGGCGCCCGGAACTCCGCTGCCTCGAATACCGGTGACGGGAGTGCCTTTCGATCCAACTTGCCCGACGCATTGAGTGGAAGCTCGTCGAGGACAAGAACCTTCGAGGGCACCATGTACGCCGGAAGCACCGCCCGGGCCGACTCCAGAACTTCCGACGCATCTACTGCAGTTCCCACGACATACCCGATCAGGCTGTCGCCGAACGTAGCATCGCTGTGCAGGACTACCACAGCGTCTGCAACCGCCTCGTGCGAGATCAGAGCAGATTCGATCTCGCCGAGTTCGATGCGTTGCCCCCGCAATTTGACCTGGAAATCCGACCGGCCGATGTACTCCAGCTCGCCCCGACCGTTCCACCTGACCAGGTCGCCGGTTCGGTACAACCTACTACCGCCGCCTGATTCATGCTCTCCCACAACCACAAAGGGGTTGGCGACGAAACGTTCCGCAGTCAACGCCGCTCGGTTTCCGTATCCGCGACCGACACCGACACCACCGACATACAACTCGCCGATCACGCCCGGTGGCACCAGACCCAACGACCGATCCAGAACGAACAGATCCATGTTCGGCACCGGTGCACCGATCGGAACGCTGACGGCGTCATGCGCAGTCACTGCATGGAACGAGACCACGTCCGACGCTTCCGTCGGGCCGTAACTGTTCACCACGCGTACTCCGCCTGACAACAAACTGCCAAGACGATTGAGCCGGATCGACTCGCCTCCAAGGAACACAACATCGAGAACGCTCAAAGCAGAATCCTCGTCGGAATCCACCACGGCTTCGAACGCGCTCGGCGACATGTTCGCCACTGCAACGTCACCGTGCCCGACGCGAGCGACGATCGCATCCGGATCGAAACCGTCTGGGGCAAGCACTACGCTCCGACCGCTGCTCAGCGCTGCCCAGACGTTCTTCTGTGTCAGGTCGAAACTCGGCGACGACGCGATCAGAAGACCACCAGTTTCGGGCAACTCGCTGCGATACCAGGCCACCGTGTTCTCGATACCCGCCATCGGCACCAACGTCGGCTTCGGACGACCAGTCGAACCGGATGTCGAAATGACATACCCCAGGCGGTCCCCCGCACCGAGTTCACGCCATCGATCCGTCGACCCCTCCACATTCGGCGAATCGCGCAAGGCGCTGTCGAGGACGATGACGTCCACGGTCAGATCGAGAGTCGTCGTACTCACCGCACATCGGGCGCCAGTGTCAGCGATTATCGCCTCGATCCGATCCTGCGGGTAGGACGGATCAATCGGCCCGTACGCAGCACCCGCCTTCCATGCCGCCAACATACCCACGACCCAATCGACCGACCTCGGCACGATCAACGCGACGACGTCATCCGGACCGACGCCGGCCGCCGTCAATCGCTCGGCCACCACGTTTGCGTAGGCGTCGAGTTGCCCATAGGTCAGCGCCTGTCCATCGCACTCGACGGCAAGAGAATCAGGGGTACGCCCAACCTGTTCGTCGAACATCGCGATCAAGGACGCGTCTACCAAAGCTGCACGCCTACCAGTGGACCAGCTGAGAAGGTTGCTGCGCTCAGCAGCAGTAAGTACGTCGATATCACCCAACCGAACTGACGGATCGACGGTGATCGCAGCAAGGATGCGCCCGAACCTGTCGGCAAAGCCAGCCACAGTCGACTCGTCGAACAGATCCGTCGCATACGTGAATTGCGCCGCCATCCCCGCCGGCGCACCGGACTCGTCGAACTGCTCGACCATGGTCAACTGCAGATCGAACTTCGCCGCCACGGTGTTGGCGTCGACGCCCGCAACTGTCAGATCACCGAGTCGAAGCACCGACTGCTCCATGTTCTGGAACGACAGCATCACCTGGAACAACGGATTGCGCGCCTGCGACCGCGCCGGATTGAGCACCTCCACCAAACGCTCGAATGGGAGATCTACATGCGCAAACGCACCCAGATCACCCTCACGAACCCGGCCCAACAACTCCGAGAACGACTCCGAAGAATCCACCTCCGTCCGCAACACCAACGTATTGACGAACATCCCGATCAAATCATCGAGAACCTGCTCACCACGACCCGCCACCGGAGTACCGATCGCAATATCGGACGTACTCGACAACCGCGCCAACAACACCGCCAACGCCGCATGCACCACCATGAACAACGACGAATTCGACTCACGCGCTATCTTTTTCAGAGACGAATGCTCAATTTCTCCGATGACGAACGCATGCTTGGCCCCACGATTGGACGCCACCGCAGGCCGCGGACGATCCGCCGGCAAATCCAACTGATCCGGCAACCCCGACAACGCCGACTCCCAGAACCCGATCTGACGCGAAATCAACGACGACGGATCATCTTCTGAACCGAGAGTCTCCCGCTGCCACAGCGCGTAGTCCGCATACTGCACCGCCAACGGCGCCCACCCCGGAACCTCACCCCGAGAACGAGCCTCGTACGCCACCATCACATCACGCGTGAGCGGCCCCATCG
>NZ_JAZHFF010000033.1:0-10325 GCF_036541985.1 Rhodococcus sp. IEGM 1306 | reverse complement strand
CCATCAACCTCATCACTGAACTCGTCGAACAAGATTCCAACCCTCAAATTGCAAGATCATTTTTAGTTCGGAGAAGATGCTCGCGACGCGCTGCATCTGGCAAGGTTGCTCCGACTGGACGAGATCGTCGAGGTCACGGTCCCTTCGGTAGAACAAGAGGCAGCCCGAGATCTGGTCCGTGCCCGTGAGGATGCTCGCGGGGATCTGATGCGATGCCGACATCGCTTGTCGAAACTTCTTCTGCGGCAGGGCATTGTCTATTCTGGTGGTGCGGCGTGGACTGGTGCGCATGATGTGTGGCTACGAAGTCAGAGGTTCGAGCAGTCGGCGTTGCAGGCCACGTTCGACTCGAACTATGAAGCGATGCTGCTCACCCGAAGCCGCCGTGACCGACTGGATACGGCGATCGAGGAGATGGCGGAGAACAGTCCCTACACGCCGATGGTGCACCGTTTGGGATGTTTACGCGGAATCTCTACTTTGACCGGGTTCGGGTTGGCGGTCGAGATCGGCGACTGGCAGCGATTTACGGGGAGCACCATCGGTTCCTATGTCGGCCTGGTGCCGAGTGAATACTCTTCGGGGACATCACGATCACAGGGTTCGATCACCAAGACCGGCAACGGTCATGCACGTCGGTTGTTGGTCGAGGCAGCATGGCATCACCGCAAGATCTACCGCAACCCTGGACAGGTCATGCGCACTCGATGGGCGAAAGCCAGCCCCGCTGCGCGTGCTCGTGGGCATGCCGGCAACCACCGCCTGCATCATCGGTGGGAGCAGTTCACCGCCCGTAAGAAGCGTCCGGTGATCGCCAATGTCGCCGTAGCCAGAGAACTTGCGGGATGGTGTTGGTCGCTGGCGGTCGTCGACGACCAGCCCTGAGCTTGTCCTTCCCCTAGATTTCGGTCGATAGACAATCGCAAAGGGCGTGATGGCAGCGTGAGGAACGATCTGCGAAAACAACTATGGGCAGCAACAGGTTCCGAAATTGGAACCGATTGCGACGCCCGACCCTAGAGCAGCAGCACCGTTCCTGCCGAACAGTCGTCCTGCGGTAGCCAACCCGCGTATATCAGTCTGACCACGAGTCGTGAATATCGACATGTCACCCGCCGTTCTTCATGTCCGTCGACCGAAACGGAAACGGCCTCGGGAACTGCCGTTCCCGAGGCCGTTTCCACCTGTCCCTTGACAAATTTCTCTACATATCAGTTGTATGAGGAACGGACGTTGGTGACGCGGTGCCGGCAGTTAGCTTCTGGGACACGGCCTGTGTACTACTCCGCGATGATTGTGTCTCTCAACAACTGCGTATCGCTCGCACAGCTTGGCTTGGTGAGCGGCAAACTCGCGAGGTGCCTCCGAAGGCGCTTGGACATGGGCAAGAATGTGGCGAAAGTGAGACTGCCCGAGACCGCTGCCCCGACCAACGGAACGATCTTGGCCGCACTCTTGGCGAAGATCTGCTTGGTCATCTGGACGCCAAGAACTGTCGCGACCTTCTTGACTATCGGATAGATCGTGCCCTTGGTCAGCGCTTGCTGCGGGAGCTTCTTCGCCATCTGCTTCGCGATCAGCGCCGATACTTGCGCTACGCCGGCCTGCGCCGCATTAACCCCAAACATGACGCCGATGAACAGCGTCAGCATGCTTTCGGTCGCGGCGTCCATACCGTCCCCGTCAAACAGATCCGGCCAGCTGTAAATGTAGGCAAGCTTCTGAACAACGCGTAGGAGGTGACCATAGTATTGCGCGACATCGGCAGGGACAGTGCCGAACGCTGCAAATCCACCCGGAATGCCCGCCACAGCCGAGATCGTCGTTACTTTGCCTGTCTCGTACTTGATCACGCTGTTAGCGATCTGGTCGATCACACTCAGCGGAATGTTCGCTTCTGCGGGGGTCGTGGCAATCGCGCGGGCGATCTGGTCGTCGGAACAGAACCGCTTCAACTCGCTGCGGAGAAACGCTTCCCTATCGATCCGTACCCCAGGCATTTGGGCCGTTGCC
Source organism: Rhodococcus sp. IEGM 1306 (assembly GCF_036541985.1). NCBI lineage: Bacteria > Bacillati > Actinomycetota > Actinomycetes > Mycobacteriales > Nocardiaceae > Rhodococcus > Rhodococcus sp. IEGM 1306. Next base: position 8,312 of record NZ_JAZHFF010000033.1, on the reverse strand, counting down.
CGCAAGGTTTGCTCGAACTTCGATATTGGCGCGATCTGATTGCCGTTGGCCATTGGGACAACCTACTGCAGTACTGCACCCGTCCGATTCCGCCGTCCGATTCGTGCCGTCTGGTGCATGCCAAGTTGCTGCAGCGGCTTTTCTTCACTATTTAATTGGCCATCTGCGACAGCGGGGTTGATGCGCGCTGTCAGTGCGAGCATCGCAGCCACGGATCACGGATCTCGGGTGGAGTGCCAGAGAGGTCAACGGAGTCTGTTGTAGACGTGGACCGCGGTGAATGGACCGGGCGTTACTCGTGGCCGGACGTTTTGGTGACCCTTAACGAAATCCTGCGAAGGGCAATTTTCAGCCCATTGCTGCCGGAAATGTGCGGCGATTTCTGATCGATGATTCGCGAAGGCGCCGCAGCGCCGGAATCGGTAAGAGATCGTCGGACGGACGGGCTCGGCCACATGATGTCCAACAGGCCCGCCCACTACGACTAAAGGACTAACCCGAAAGAACTAACTTCTCCGGTAGATGAGGTTTGTCCGATTCGGCTTAGCACAAACCGTCCGGTCTGTGCTAATTTTCCCGGAGCTTTACTTTCCCCCTGTGAGAGGCGTCAATTCGCATGTCCAAGAACACTCGTCGTACCGGAACCATCGCTGCCCTCGTCGGCGCGGCCGCGCTGATCGCGCCGGCCTTCGCCAATGCTGCACCGACCGGTTCGCTCGGCTCCGCAGATCCGGGGGCCGGCTTCTCATGCTCCGCGACGTCGACTGAAACCACCGCCAACGGATGGGGCATCCCGTTCACCGACGAGAAGGATCAGACCGCTTCCTACTCGGCAGAAAACGTCTTCGACAAGGACGGCTCCCTCAAGCTCGAAGTCACCGATGTCACGGATCGCTCCGTCTCGTACCACGCGGCCGGCAGTATCAAGCTCGCCGACGCTGCAGCGAAGGAGATCGGGTTCTCCGAGCGCGCAGTCACCACCAGCGCCGCGTTCCAGCTGCGTCTGACCGGCACCACGAACCCGGCCGACAACGGTTTCACCACTCTGGTGTGGGTCCCGAGCCAGAACGACGCACCCGTTACGACGGACGCCGTGAAGCACGAGAACATCCAGGACGGACTCTGGTGGAGCACCCGCACCATCGGCGGCGCAGCCAAGGGTGTTCCCACCTCACTCGATGCCATCGTCGCAGCCAACCCTGACGCCAAGGTCGAGCACTACGGGGTCAGTGTCGGCACCGGCTCAGCCGCTTCGAGCGTCTTCGTCGATGCCGTGAAGCTCAACGGCTGCACGACCAACTTCGCCAAGAAGGACGCCGACCCCGAGACGGGTACCGGCTCACTCGGCAACATCTTCGGTAGCCTCTCCTGACCTGAGGTTCCACACACAAAAATCAGGCCCACTCTCTCCACGCGAAGAGCGGGCCTGATTTTTACGTGACTGCGAGTGAAGATGGAAAGAGGGCACAGATCGCGCGCCACCCAAGTGTAGCGCTGCTACTCGACGGTGTGTCCCGATCCGGAAGGCCCATTCGGGGTTTTGCGAATGGGTGATGTACACGATGTTGTTCATGAGTAGCCAATATGATTGCAGTAGAACTGATTTCAACGTTTGAGCTGTGTGACGACGCTCTTCGCCGAACTGAGCGTGGTCGCGACCATGGCAGGATGCTGAGATGCGTACGTTGATCGCAGCGGGGGCTGCAACCTTCTTGATTGGTGGTCTTATCTGCGTTGGCTTCGTGCTTTGGTGGCTCGGGCAACCGACCCATTGCTCTTCGTACGCACCTCTGACATCGCAGATCACGGATCCGACCAACTTGCCTACGATCTCCCTCTGCCCTGGCAGTGATGAGAGCCCGACGCTGTATCTCATCGTCGGGCCACTGGCCAGCGCTGCGGTCGGAGCGCTCACCGGGTTCGTTGTCTGGCGCAGCGGAGTTCAGTTGTCGCGCACCCGGTAATTTTCACCCTTCTCACTACCGACCTCGCGGCCTTGCGCTGAAGCGGCATGTGCTTCGCAACGGCACGAAACCCGAATTCACCATGCATGGAGGCGATATCGCAGGTTGTCGAATGCTGGCACATCCGTCGCTACACAGCGGACCTTGCTCTCGCATTGAGATCAGCGCTACACGTCGAGACGCGCCCTCTCACATCCGAAAACTACTGCAGTCCAAGCAGCTTGACAACGCTCTACCGCTACCTGTGAAATTTCTGCCGTGCACCTTTTCTGGACAGTTGCCCTCGTATTCGGCGGTCTCGTTGTTGGTTTCTTGATTTTTGCCTTCGGCTATGAAAAGTGGGCTACGTCCAAGATGATTCGTGAGCGCCGTGCCAGGAACGAAAGACTGCTTGCCCACCAGAAAGCGGAACGGGAGAATCGCGCGTTCTCGTCCGGGCACGACTCAGGGGTGTACGGCGACTACATTCCGGTTGATCCTGAGACTGGCGAGCCGATACGAGTGACGCGACCCGACCGAATCAAGCTCACGACCGACCAGTTCAAGCGGGAGCATCGTAGGGCGCAATGATCTCACCGAGTAGCCACTGACATGGGGGAGGCGGCCTATTCCGTTCCTTCGGGAAGACTTCGCATCGAGGTCTTCCCACGTGCAACGCGCTAGCGGGCAGGCGCGGATTCGACGGATGAAATTGGGCTCACGACCCTGGATACGTCTGTGCCCCGGTAGGTCCATGTCGCGTTTGTGGTGTGAGGTCAGCCGCCCGAACGATCGCTGCAGTAGTTCACTTCAGGTGCCTGTACAGAGTGGTTCGGCCGAAACCGATGATTTCGGCGATGTCGGTCAGATGCATGCCGTTCTCCCGCATCCGTTGTGCCTGTGCGAGTTTCGTGGAGGTCATCTTCGGCGGCCGACCGCCGGTACGTCCACGCGCCCTGGCGGCGGCGAGACCGACCTGAGTCCGTTCCCGGATCAGATTGCGTTCGAATTCTGCCAGTGCTCCGAAGATGGAGAAGATGAGTTTCCCGCCGGAGGTGGTGGTGTCGATCGCTTCGGTCAACGATTTGAAGCCGACTCCGCGGGCGGCGAGATCTTCGACGGTCTGCAGCAGGTGGGGGAGTGAGCGCCCCAACCGGTCCAGGCGCCAGACGACCAGGGTGTCTCCGTCGCGAAGATGCGACAGGAGATCCGTCAGTTGCGGACGGGTCGTGGTTGCACCCGACGCGGTCTCGGTCCAGACCTTGAAACAGCCGGCAGCGCTCAGAGCGTCACTCTGAGCATCGAGCGTCTGATCGGTAGTCGAGACCCTCGCATAGCCCAAAAGTTCACCCATGAGGCAGCAGTGTTCCAGAACTCACCGACAGGCCACATATTGAACCATCGGTTTTGGACACGAGTTTCGGAACGAATCTTCGACCAGCTCACAGAAAATTGCCTCCGACGTTTCAAATACAAGCGTTTATGAAACATGGTTCGGTGACGCCGAAAATCGGGACTGATCGACTGCCGCGACCGCCTGGGGACGCTCGAGCTCGCGTGCGAGGTCATGATCCGCGGGCGACACAGGATAGCCACGATTATTTGATACTTCGGATAACATGAACGCGATATTCATTCGGCATGCAACGAAGAGGAATCCCTGTGGCTGAAATATTCATTCGCCAACTTATCGACGATCTCGACGGGAAACCCATCGACACCGGATTAGGGCACGAGGTCACCTTCTCTTATCAGGGCGTCGATTATCGAATTGATCTTCGGCCCACCAACGCCGACAAGATCGAAGCTGCATTCGCCCCGTACATAAAGGTCGCAGAGAAAGTCTCCGCTGCCGGCAAATCCCGTGTGAAAACCTCGACTGCGACTAAGTCGTCAGGATCCGGTCGATCGGCGGAACAGTTGAAAGCGATTCGGGACTGGGCTGGCAAGAACGGCTTCGACGTCTCCCCGCGCGGGCGGATCAAAGCTGACATCATCGTTGCTTTCGACACCGCACACTGAGCCTTGAGGACAGTGTCGACTCTCACTGGCATCTGCGAGTAGCGCGCTGCAACTCGTAATTCTGGCCCGTGAGACGGACGGATCAAGCGAGCTCGAGATCACCCTCGGCGGCGAATACCAAGCGCCCGTCGTCGAGGGCGATCGCCCACCGCAGCGCCGGTGCCCAATCCCGACCCAGGTCGGTGTCGTCGATGACGGTGTCGGCGAAGTCCTCGACCACGACACCGACCTGCGGTTCGGTATCGCTGGACCGTGATCCGGAGGTCCGGATCACAGTGACCCGGGAACCGACGGCGAAGGGATCGGTGGAGTGAGCGTCGGAATCGGGCATAGGTCTGATTCTGGCAGAGGAGCCGCCACGTCACCTCCTCGCCCAGTGATCACCGGTGTTCCAAATACGGTCGTTCATGAAACACGCACTGGCGAGTTCGAAAATCGGGATTGATCGGTGACGGAGACTGTCGCACCCATATTCAGGGTCGCCGGTGTGATCGGTTTTTAGGTGAGGTTATTACAAAAATGGACGGCAATGTCCGATTTCATAGATGACATAAATGGATCCAACGCCGAATTAAGTAAAGAGGATTAATTAATAGCACCTATCGAGGACTGTTTCGGAGAAGGGTGAAGCGGCGACGGCAGTTCACCTTCGTGATCTGAGATTTCCTTTCGCTACCCTACCGTTGTTTGAGGCGGCACTGCTCAGCGTTGTACTCGTAGTTCACGATGTCGCCCGACCCGATCAAATCGATCGCCTCATCGATCGCTTCCAGTGGTGCTACGTACCATTCGGACGGAACGTACACGCGACCGTTCTTCCCGACCTGTTCGACATTGAGCTTAACCTCGCTGAATACCCGGTGTAGCAAGTGTTCGAGCACCGAGGTCTTTAGATTGTACGTGCGGTAGCTCGCAACGATCTCGACCGGGGCCATCAGATACGTCGGTTGATCCACGGCATGAATAATCCGTTTTTCGACCGTTCCAGTGGTGAATCCAATCTTGTAGAGATCGGTGATCGAAGCGATCTGGGGATCGTCGCTAAGAGATCGCACGATATAGATATAACCGGTATGCTCGTCGTTTTCCAGAATGCTGTCTACCTCGGCCGGGACCACTACGTAAGCGCCTTCGTTTTTTCGTCGAGCTTCGTAAAGGCGTGCGGCCAGCGACCGTCTGTACATGGATGATTCCGTGCCATTCTCGAATATGCACCGCAGCCGTTCCTTGGGCATCCCAGCTGCGTTGGTTTCCGGTTCGCGCACCTCGGCCACGAACGCCATGACGCCAGCCAGAACAAAGAACGCACCCTCTTTGACATACTTTTCGCCAGGAAACTCGACAAGCTTTGAGGCACCAGAAGTGATCTCGTCATGCTTCTGTTTGAAGAGCGGCTCGAATGCGGCAAAGTCCGTGCTCTTCACTCTTTGCGCGACCTCGTCTGGCTCCGTGCGTTGTGCACGAGAAGGTAGGCCCGAGGTGTCGAGTATACCTGTGGTGTCCTCAAGGAGGTCCAGGTCATCGCTGTCGAGCAGTTCGTCGATGGATTGGGGAGGGTCGGGAGCAACGAGCATGTGGAATTCATCGAGGTGCGTCAGCGCAGCAACCTTGTCGTCATCCGCAAGGATTCCGTCGAGTCGAGCGCCGAGCTTTCGTTCCGCAATGTCGTGGGTATCCGACCGCGGGACTTGGGCATGTTGGCGGTAGAAATCGACGATTTCCAGGAACGAGCTCTCCAGCCGATCGCTGGCGGTGACCCTGGCGGCCTTTTCTGGAACGTCAAGGAGTCCGTCGTCGTCTGAGTCGAAAATGCTCTGTAGGTTGCTTGATGTCATGCCTGGATCGTCCGTTTCTGCGCTTCGTGCTCACGCTTCTTCTTCTGCAAGAACAGCAGTACCTCGGCGTACCGTTTCTCTGTCGGATCATCACTACGGATGTCCGGCTTTCTGCCCTTGACCTTCGCAAACTGCTGGACCTTTGGCCAGAGCAGACGTGCCTCCTCGTCGGTGACCTCGATCCGGGTCGCCGTGATCGTGTCCTGGATGATCCGCAGTACCTGCGGGGTGACTGACTTCGAAAGCACTTCGAAGGCCCTTTGGAACGGATTGACCTTATCTATGAGATTGATGTCGAGGTCATCGATGTTGACGAACTTGTCGGCCATACGAATAAACCGTTTGTCGCCGACCTCACGAACTTCGCCGCTCTTGATCACAGAATCGACCACGACCTGCTGCCGCAGTTCCTCGACCTGAGTTTCGTTCAGATCGGGGTATCTGTCGCGGATGATCTTCGGTATTAGCACCTTGTTTGCCACTTCGGCGTCGAGGTTTCCCGCTGCCGCTTTTGCGAAGGTTTCATCTTGAAGGATCGTCGCCTTCAGATCGTTCAGGTCAGTCGCGACAATCTGTTTGACTCGCTCGGACGTTGGCTCCTTGAACCCCTTGACCTTGAGTTCACCGGGTTTGGGTTTGTCATCGTCGTTAATCTTCGCCTTGAACGTAAAGTTTGGCGCGAGGACCTGCTCCATCAGTAACGAGGCTGTGATCGCCTTGAGCATATTGTTAACCGACAGCTTGACGTCGTCGGTTGTCGCATCGGGCTGCGCGAGCAGATTGGTGAACTGAGCATGCGGCTTACCTGGACTGTCCCGCGTGACGCGGCCGATAATCTGGATCACTTCGGTGAGTGAAGCGCGGTACCCGACTGTCAGTGCGTGCTCGCAGAAGGGCCAGTCGAAGCCTTCCTTGGCCATGCCTAGCGCAATGATTATGTCGACGGCATTACGGTCTTTCGATGCAATAGTTGAGAGGTAGTGCAGCGTCTCTGCGCGTTTGAGCTGGTCACTATCATCAACGAGGTCCGCAACCCGAAGGATTGTGCCATCTTCGCTTCTTACGTTGAGGATGCCTGATTCTTCCTGGCTGACGATTTCGCCGATCGCGTCGAGGATGAATCCCACCTCCTCGACCTTGTCCTTCGTGGACTCACCGCTGTTGACGTTTGGGATATGGATGAGCGTCTTCTTGTCCGGATCGAGAATCTCATGGATGGCGTTCGTGTAACGACCCTGATAGAAGTGATGCCCGATTCCCAGTGATTTCAGGTGCTCGTACCCGTTGAGCTGGTCATAGTAGTTGAATGTGACCGGCGTGAACTTCGCTTCATCTTCCGGCAATAGGACCGGGACCGTATCACCGCGGAAATAGGAACCGGTCATCGCGACGATATGCGCGTCCGATTCAGTCATCACCCCCTTGAGCAGTTCGCCGAGCCGACTGCTTGCCGTGTCCGCGGAGACATGATGGAACTCGTCGATCGCAAGCACGGCGCCATTGAACGCAGACGCAGGGAGCTTCTCGTGGGCAAAACGAAGCGTCGCGTGTGTGCATACCAAGACGGCATCCGGCCCTGCGAGGAAATCGATGAAATGCTGGACCTTTCCCGCCGGTCCACCAGGGGTGCACAGATTGTTGCGCGGCTCGACTTCCCAGTCGGCCCAGAATCCGTTACGGGTGAGTTCCGTACTTGCAAATGATCCACCGATTGAGCGTTCAGGAACAGCGACGATGACCTTCTTGCGGTCCTGGTTATACAGCTTGTCGAGCGCGATGAACATCAACGCACGTGACTTGCCTGAGGCGGGCGGCGCCTTCAACAACAGGTATTGCGCCGCGCGCTCAACGAATACGCGTTGCTGCATCTCCCGCATCCCGAGCTGGTCAGTGTTGACGCTATTTCCGGTCTGTGCGTACGTGACGTCGACGATATTGGCTGGCTTTTTCAAAACGCTCACTTTTTCGTCTCCTTGCTGACCATTTGTTCATACATACCGAACAGGTACGACAACCGATCCTCATCGGAATCGAAGCCGCGCTTCCGGTAAATCGCATCGACGACCGCATCGAGCTCCAGGTGGGACACCCGGAGATCATCAGGCATGAGGTCCGGATCGTAGAGCTCAGCCAGCGTTTTTTCTGAATGGTACTCCCGAACGTCCAGCACACGGAATGCCGCCGCAGTCATCTGCTCCTTCTGTGGCTGCGATAACGTCGGTACTGGAAAGTTGTTGTAGACGATGGTATTTGAATACTGGTAGTCGTCGTTGAACCGCCCCGACACCACGTTGGTCCATGCCATGTGCATCTTCGACGTAAGCAACGCGAATGTCCAGGGGTGTGCGTCATAGACCGCAAAGGCCTTGTTAGAGATCACCGTATCGGCGTCGAGGTAGCCGATCGGGATGTAGTCGCGACGCTCGGAAGAGATGCTAGTGCGGCGTGGGATAAATAATTAGACAGTTGGATTTGCGATACTTGCTTGTATGCGAGTTGCGCCTTTGGTTTT
>NZ_JAZHFF010000032.1:0-11184 GCF_036541985.1 Rhodococcus sp. IEGM 1306 | reverse complement strand
AAACGCTCACACATCCGATAGCCTGCAGCAAGCCGCGTAATCACAAACCCCGTGTCCAGTTTCCGGGGTCAAGGCCCGACCTCGACCACCGAACACATGATCTAGGCGGGCGTGATGTCACCAAGCTTCCACGTTCGATCGAAATATGGTTCGAGAGGTCCGTAGAAGCGGAAATACGAGAACCAGTGCCGACCCGCAATGGTCTGAACCCAATTGGATTCCTTCCCTTCCGGAGCAGTCGGTCCATAGAAAAGATCTACCGAACCGTCCTCGTTGACAACAAGATCGGCATCTCGCGAGCCACGGTCGCCTCGCCCTTGCTCGTTGTCGATCAGGCACCGCGTGTCGATCGAGTAGACCGTCGCAGACCAGAACAGTTTTGCCGGGACATCGGCAGGTACGTGGAGTGTGTAGCTGTTTCCGCCGTCCAACCAGTGACCGTCAGCGTCGGAGTAACTACCCAGATATGCCTGACTGAACCGTGCCGGGTTTCTTGCCGCTCCTATGCTGGCGACATCTCCGGCTGGAGAATCGATAATTGAGAGTAATAGACGGCCTCGAACTCGTCCGGAGTGACATAGTCCAAGGTGCTGTGCAGACGGCGGGTATTGAACCAATCCACCCACTCCATCGTCGCGAATTCGATGTCGTCGATCGTCTTGATCGGGCCCTGCAGAAAGGGACTACTCTTGGAAACCGCTTCTGTCTTGAACAGTCCGATCGTCGACTCCGCGAGGGCATTGTCGTAGGCGTCGCCGACACTTCCAATTGAAGCTGCAATCCCTTCCAACACAAGCGTTTCCGCGAAGGAAATAGATGTATATTGGCTACCGGCATCGCTGTGATGGATCAACCCATCACCGACCCGATGTCCACCGTGATCGCGTCGCCACAACGCCATCTTCAAGGCCGTGGTGACCATGCCCGTGTCCTTCACTGTCGAGGCATGCCAGCCGACGATTGCCCGGGAGAAGCAGTCGATCACGAAAGCGACGTAGACGAACCCCGCCCACGTTCGGCAATAAGTGAAATCGGTAACCCATGTGCGGTTCGGAGCTTCAGCGGTGAAATCGCGATCGAGCAGGTCTGGTGCCCGCCGGCTGTCCTTGCCGCCTGGAATCGTGGTTCGGTGCTGTCTGCCTCTGACCACCCCGTTCAGTCCTTCGTCGCGCATCAAACGGTCGACGGTGCAGGCAGCGACGTGGTGGCCTTTGCGGCGCAGATAAGCCGTCATCTTTCGTCGGCCGTAGAGCCCTTCGGCAGTGCCGATCGTGGACCGCAGTTCCTTGGTGAGGTGGGCGTCGGTGATCGTCCTTGCAGATGGTGGTGAGGTTTTCCAGTTGCGGTATGTGCGTGGGGCGACCTGGATTCCTTGTGTGGTGAGCACTCGGCAGATCGACTCGACCCTGAAATTTTGTGCACGCATGTCGTCGATGAACTGGACTATCAGCGGCGGCGAGGGTCGAGTTCCCTCGCGAAGAGAATCGATGCCGACTTCAGAATTTCGTTGGCTTCCTTGAGTTCTCGGTTCTCACGCTCGAGTTCCTTGATCCGCATTTGCTCCGCGGTGCTCGCTCCGGGCACCTCCTGAGCATCGACCTGGGCTTTCCTGGTCCAGTTCCGCAGCGATTCGGCACCAATGCCGAGTTTCGGGCCTATCACCTGGCATGCGGAGTAGACGGACCGATATTCGTCGAGGTGATCGAGGACCATCTTGACGGCTCGCTCACGCTGCTCGAGTGGGTAACGCTTGGGCATGATCTGCATCCTTCACAAAAACGGATGCGGCATCAAACCCGGCACGGTTCAGACCGAGTCCAGGCGTCGTACTCTTCATCGCCTTGGAGAAGCTGACTGCCTCGTAGAACCACGACGCGCGTTCGTAGAACTCGTCGTAGTTGCCGCCTCGCTGAGCGGAGTTGTCCAGAACAATCGCCAAGTCCCACTGACGATCCGGCCAGTAGCGTGAACCGGGGAAGCGTTTGACAAAGGCATTCGCCTGAGCGAACACCACCCCCACTTCGACTGCCCGCTGCAAGATCTTCCGCAAGCGATCGTCCGGGGCAAACGGTTTGCCCCTCTCAATCCCCAGCTGCCGAAGCCACGCCATCGGGAACCGGTCGCGCTCTTCGACAGGTTCGTCCTGCACGATGTCGTGTAAAAGTTCCCAGTACCGAAGGTCTCGCGGCTGAATTCCGCTCCAGGGCTTGCCGTCCGGTGAGACCAGACGCGTCGGAGTCGGATTCTCACGATCGGAGTACGGGTACACCCGGACAGCGTCGACCAACGCGTCCGAGCGCGCCGGGTCCGGATCGAGCGTGCGGAAGCCGAACATGATGTGCATCATCGGGGAGCGGACAACCGTGTATTCACCTGTGTCCTCGACACTCTGGCCTGGGCCGACTACCAGGGTCTTGCCGCCCTTGCCTGCATCGGGGCCCATCTCACCGAGCACCGCGAATTCTCGTTGCCAGAAATCTGCGATGCCCCCGGCGGTCGGCCCCGCCGGCAACTCGATTACCAACGGACCCGTTGTACCGAGATCGAAGAAGTTCAAGATGTACGGAGTCGTCGCGTTGGCGGTGATCAGGCCCAGTCGGTCACGATAGGAGCGGTAGACGACGATATCGGATGCAGTTGCTCCGAAGATGTTGGTATGCACGTCCATCCACTGCGCCCAGGATACGATGGGGATGGCCCACAAGTACGCCTGCACCGCAGTCTGGAAGTCGAGTTCGTCGAACACCGTCGCGATGTGGTCGCGAGCGGGAAGCTCTCCGTCCCTGGGGACAACTCCGGAGGAATACGTCAATTTGATGTCGGCCATACCCAGATGGTCCGGAAAAGAACCACGCCGCGAATCACCCACACCGGGTGAACCAGTAGTTCAGTGCGTCCAGTTCAGTGCCGGCATGGCAGCGTTCGGAGCCGAACAGCTTCTTCGCGGAGACAAAATAAGTTCTTCGGCAACCGCGCCCCGACGATCGAGGCGATCACCCGGTCCCAGCAGCGCCAAGTTACTGCAGATCGAGGTGCAACCGCAGCGCATCCTCGAGCGCGGCGAAAGTCTCCGTCCCGACCTTGCCGACCGGTTCAGGATCCAGACGCCGAACCGATACCGACCGTACCTGCTCCGCTTGCGCTTTCGACGCTCGCGCCAAACCTGACTCGTCGGACTCGACAATCACCTGAAACGGAAACACGTGCGCGGTATTGGTAGTCAACGGAACCACGGTGATCACGCCCCTGCCGAGATTTTCTGCAGTAGCGTTGGCCCGGTCGTTGCTCACCACCACCGCCGGTCGTCGTTTCGCCGCTTCACTGCCCTGCGCGGGATCGAGATCCACCCAGTGAATGTGCGCGCGGCGAATCATTCCGTGTCTGCCGTGACAGCGTCCCACACTTCATCTACGTCACCTTCGGCAAAGGCTGCAGCGTAGTCACGTTCGAGTCCGGACGTCGAGAGTAGGCGGAGCGCGGCTCGAATTCCTGCCGACCGGCCACGAAGTCCGTGATCACGCACATACTCGTCGAGTAGATGTGCATCCTCGTCAGGCAGACTTATGGTAAATTTCATGGTCATACTTTAAGCGTACCAAAGTATGATCTGGTGGTCACCGCGAAAACGGCTACACCGCCCCGCCAGTAAGAAAAAGCCATTCAAAGGAAGCAACCACCCCGACGCGTCTCCGAACCTCATAGCCACCCGGAGATGCCGTGCTGATTTGATGTACCTTCGCGGTCAACAACCCTGCGATCTGGACGAGCACCGTCGACATCATTCAGGAGTGGTGACCCAGGACCAGATCGCTGGCGTTTCGGTGATAGCGATCCGCGACTGCGCTAGCGAGGTGGCAGAAGTTGATCCAGAAGAACCTTGGCACCGGTAAGCGACAACGCTCGATTCGCCCGGCGCAACTCACGTAACGCGGCCAAAGGTTGCTCCGAAGCAAAAATTCCCTCTGCCGCCAGTACGTCTACAGCCCAACGCCTTCCGGCTTGGACCGTTTCATGCTTGAAGGCTACCGCCCTTCTACCGGGAGCGCCTGACGCAAACTCCGCTCTTGCAGACTCGGCGCTCAACAAGTCTCAGCCAACCGACGGCACTTCGGTGATGGCGTCGGCGGTCACGAGCATGTCGATCTCGACGCTGTTGGTTCCGTCGCCATCGGTGACGCGCACAGTTACCCCTGCCAGAGTCATTGGTCGTCGTGCATTTCCGCCCAGAATTTCAATTCAGATAGCGACTTCCATCGAAAATGGTTGTTACACAGTCACTTAAGAAAGAGAACTGACACAACTTGAAAGTTACCGGTGAGATATTTCCACTGTTACCGATCGCCATCCGAGCAACAAACCACGGGCCATCGGATCCCCGTCGCATGACGAAAGACGTGCGGGCCGATCCACATGATCAACTGTCGGCGCCGCCTCGGATGTCGTCGCGGTGCAGGGACGCGAGTTCGGCGAGGTGAGTTCCGACCCGATCAACCGGGGACACCAACCGTGACGAGATCGCGAGAACCTCGTCCTGCACCTATCCCACCGGTCGGCAGATGCACACAACGGCCTAACGTCGACCACGTCCAGCGCCGTCGTCTCGACAGCAGGACCCACACCACCATCAAATGCCGAGAGCTGCGTGCATGGTGCGATATTGAGCGTCCCTTTCGCCCTTCCGGACTTACCCGTGGACGTGCAAACTCATACAGTTACCGTGGACGCGCAGTCACACTTAGTTTACTGTGGGCACATCTGAGATAGATGCCACAAAGGAGCCCGAAATGCAGTTCCTAACACTTCGTCGCACGCGGCGTAACGCGCCATCTGTCCGGTTAACTCCGGGGCGCAATACCGTCAACGAACATCGCGATTACCACGACACTCTGCGCACACTGTCCGAGGCATCCTCGACAGGGCTCCACTTCGAGGCGTTCAAAGACATCGCCTGGAATTCGCCCGAGTTCGCCGCCCCCGCGGACGACCCAAGATGGACACTCCCCGCGGTCGACCCCTTGTCCCACACCGACTGGTACCGCGCGCTCTCACCCCAGGAACAACGGCGGGTTGCCCGGATTCGGCTCGCATCTATAACAAAGACCGGCTCCCAGTTCGAGCAACTGCTCCTTCTCGGCGGTACCCAGTTCTTGATGGGCCTGGCGAACGAGAACCCCGAATTCCGCTACTTCATGCACGAACTCACCGAAGAGACACACCACATCCAGATGTTTCAGGAGTTCACCAACCGGGTGGCTCCGGAGGTCCACGGTGCCCCAACGTGGCTTGTCAAGGCCTTCCCCCTGGTCGGTTCGCTGGGATCGCTGTGGCCCAGTTTCTTCTTTCAGATCATCCTCGCTGGAGAGGAGCCGATCGACCACATCCAGAAGAGCATCATGCGCGGCGGTGGCATTCACCCGCTCACCGACCGCATCATGCAGATCCATCTCGCCGAGGAAGCACGTCACATCGGGTTCGCCCATGCATGGTTGCGCCATCACGCTCCGCGCATGAGCCGATTCAACCGCCTCGCACTCGGCCTCACCACGCCTGTAGTCATGCGCATAGGGTTTTGGTCCATCGTCGTCCCGAGCCGGCAGGACGCCACGTTGCTGGGTATCCCCCGCAATGTTCTGCGCGAGACCTATTCGATGCGCAACCCCGATTTCCGGCGACTCCTTACAGAGTCCTGCGCAGACGTCCGGAGCCTCGCCGACGCCAACGGAATGCGCACCCGGCTCACCCTCTGGTCCTGGCGGCTTACCGGAACCGACGGCCGGCTGTCGCGTTACCGCAACGAGCCGTCGAGGGCCGCGGCTTGACGATCTGCAACCCGCGACGCAGCTGCCCCTGTCCCACTTCGGCAGACAGCTGCGTTACCCGCTCACCGCGGTCGAGGCAATGGCGCACAGATATCAGCGCGCCAACCACAGGCCCACACCCGAATCGCCCCATCGAATTGTAGGAAGCGCATCCATCGAGGCCGAACCGGTGACGTCAGTGCCGGCCGAGTCATCAGTGCCGGCGGAGACGCAACATTTCCGATGCCGTAGCGAATTCGCTTTTGCTACTGCAGGTTTGGGTACAACGTACTGCGAGCGATGTTCAGCACTTCCGCGATTCGGTCATGGATACGCCGTCGGCCTTCATCTTGGACCGGCAATAGAGTCACAGGCCGACCGCGCCGAGCAGAGCTTCTCCTGGATCGACGACGGCAACAACGGCCGCGACGAACAGCAGCGCCATCGCAATGGTCATCACAGCACCGAGCGATCCGAGGACGACGAACATCCGACGGTGGGCACCGTTTGTCGTGTCCGACGACCTGTAGCGTCGGAAGGCGATGACGGTTCCGGTTGCGACTACAGCGATCACCCCGGCGATAGCGACAATCGCCGCCCAGTTGTAGTGCTCGACCTGTGTGAGCAACTCGAGCAGTGGCGGCCTGGAGTCTCCGCTGCGCACACCGTTCTCGATCAGAGACTGCGCTGTCTGCCCGTCCGAGTTGTCCGCGGAGAGCATCGGAAGCAGCGCGACTACGGGTGCGACCGTCGACTGGATGTTGAGCACAGCCACAGACACCGAAAACAATGACAGCACAGTCGTAGTGGCCGCCGCGACCACGCAACCTACGCCGGCCGTCAGAGATCGCCGCCACAGGGTCGTCGCGAGCAGACCCAGAACCGCGGTCAGCAGCACCGAGATGACGATCTTGATCGCGTGCCACTCGAACCAGTAGTCCACCATCTCCGCCAAGCCGAGCGGATAGGTGCGGACTCCGCTACCCCAGTAGTCGACCAAGCCGCGGCCGAGCAGCTCACTCATGACGGATTGATCCTGGAACTGCGGATAGCGTCCGCGTAACAACGCGGCCGGGCCTAGAACGAACGCGGCCACCAATGCCGCTCCGGCGCATGACAACGCAACGATCGACCAGCCGTTTCGGTTGACGGACGTACTCATTGACGACTCCCTTCCGGGAGAGAGTCAATCAGCAGGTACGCGGCTGCACATCCATCTGCAGTACTACATCTGACGAACGAGGTACCAGCTCAGGATTCGATGCTCTATCGACAGCCGCGCCGGACTCTGGCAATCATCACGCACGGCCAGGATCAACCCTGCACCCGCGATGAAGTCGGATTCGGCAACCCCATATCTGCATCGACCACGTTGTTGTGCATCGTTTTTGCCTCCACGTCCCCACTGGACGCAAAACGTGAGTTGCTCCCGCCGCGCCCATCCATACCGCCGCAGGAGGCGACCGTGATGCGATTGAGTAAGCGCCAAGAAGAGATCATCGAACGGGTCGCCGAAGGCTATTCCGGTAAAGTAGTAGCACGCTTACTCGGAATTTCACCCGAAACCGTGAGTCCCACCTTCACGCATAATCGATCGAACGGTCTGCAGGAATGCAGGTTTGAAGCGATCAGCGCTATTTGCGAACATCGAGTTGACGGCCACCGTGCAGGACACTGAATGCGTCCCGACACTCGGAACTCGCCCGTCAATCGTTCCGTCACAGCCGCGGCCGACCATTTCTACCGAGCACTGGGCCACAGAGTTCCGAGAGTCACAGCGTCGATTCGGATCGATTCGTAGGCCGACTACGATCTTCATCTCAACAGGGCCAGCGCATCACTACTGGTGAGATGATGCATGATCGTGGATGGGTAGTAAGGCACTCAGGTTCTCGGTGAGGCACTAGAAGGTGATCTGGGATTTTCACCGCCGTGGAGAAATACTACGAGAGATCGGGCGGGTCCTCGGCCAAACGATCATGTGTTCTGTGAACCATCCTGCTCAGGCAGCGACCGGTGCCGGGGGACGGTTCGCGAACTGTACGCCGCAGCCACACCCGCATGTAGTTCACTTAGTGCGGGTGTGGCTGTGGCGCAACTACATTCCGGGTCAGGGAGTGACGGTGATGCCGGGCGCGGAGTTGAACTTGAGCGCCCCGGTCATCTTCGCCGTTCCGGCTCCTGCTGCCGGGCAGGATGCGCTTCCCCCGTTGGAGGTGAAGTTCACCGTTCCGGTGTTGTTGGCGGTGACGGTATGTGTTGTGTTGCTGTAGGGCACGGGGCCGGCAGTGCTGGCGGTGACGTCGATGACGCAGCTACCAGCGACTACGTGAGCTCCACCGTTGGGGATTTTGATACTTCCCATCGGTGATCCACTGTCGGCGTTGACGTTCAGAGCCCAGGAACCGGCCGTGGTGATCGTTGCCGGCACACCTTCGAGGTCACATCCGGACAGTCCCACGCTCGCGATGTTGATG
Organism: Rhodococcus sp. IEGM 1306; assembly: GCF_036541985.1. Taxonomy (NCBI): domain Bacteria; kingdom Bacillati; phylum Actinomycetota; class Actinomycetes; order Mycobacteriales; family Nocardiaceae; genus Rhodococcus; species Rhodococcus sp. IEGM 1306. Next base: position 2,909 of record NZ_JAZHFF010000032.1, on the reverse strand, counting down.
TTGATGCCGCCCGTTCCGGAGTTCACGTTACCGGGCGCCGCAGGGGTGGTTCCGGTTCCGCTGACGCTGGTGCAGTACAACTCGAGACCGCCGGTTGTCACGAAACTGAGCCCACTGCTGGTGGCCGTCACCGGAGTGGCTGTGGCGGGGCTGATCGTGGTGGACGCTGCTGCGATCCCGGATGCAGCGATGGTCAATGCGGCTGCTGCCCCGACGATCGCGGGGGCCTTGCCGAGCATTGTGCGTGATGACATGTGATGTGCCTTTCTGTCGAATACCTTTGGGGTGAACCGTCAGTCGAAAGAAATTCAGGCGGGTGTGATCTCTACCCGGCGGCTCCCATCTGCGCCACAGCTGCAGGTTCGGCTGCCTGCGCAGCGGAAGCTGCCGGCGGTCGTACCTTGCGCGCGGCGACGGTGTAGACGTCGCTGGAAGTGGTCAGAGAGTTCTTTCCGCTGGCCGAGGGGGTTCCTGCTCGCAGGTTCACCGCCCAGTTGAGTGCACCGAAGACCCCGCACCCGCTAGCGGCAGGAGCTGCGAAGAGATTGTCGGTGTGCTGAACGGCAGGGAACACTGCTCCGGGATATTCGCCGATGGGCTGCGAGGGCGGGTTACCGGTGGTCGTGAGGTGGAGGTTGATCGGGTTCGCCGTGGAGCCGAGATAGCAGTTGTTACCCAACAACGAGTTCGACAGTTTCAGTCGTACCGGCATCGTCAGCTCTTGATCGAGCACCTTGATGTTCGGTAGCCCAACAGCTTCGACTGTTGCGGTGATCTGGGTCAGATTCAGTGGAGTGTCGATTCCGATGGCGCCACCCGGGACGGAGATCGGGTTCGAGTACACCCCGTTTCGGCCGTCCGGCTTGGGGACGAAGGTTTCGACGAAGCTGCCGTCGGGTTGGGTGGCGTACTTGACTCCGCCGGCGATCTTCAGTCCGCCGTCGGGGACGGGCACGGTCAACCCCCCGATTTTCATCGAACCGCCGCGCACCACAACAGTCGCGCAGGTTGCGACATCGAGGTCTTCAACGGGGCATGACGACCACCCGTCGAACGTCAAAGGAGTAGCGGCGGGTGTACCGGACGAACCGAGCGAGGAATTCTCCTCAGCAGTAGCGACGCCTCCTCCTATCAATGCAAGGGCTGCAGCGATCGCCATCGTGGGGACAACTCGGGTTCTCAAGGCATTCTTGGACATTGGGCTCCTCAGGCATGGAATCGACGCACCGTACATCACTCGTTTTTGGTGTGTCGCGAGTCACATCTATGTGCTCGGAGCGAAGGCTACCGACCAGTAGTACTCGAAGTCACACAAACCGGAGAAAGTTCAACCCTTTCGGGGATGCTCTCGTACTTTCGGTGGCGTTTCATCGACGCTCAGCGGGGACTTTCGACTCTGTTCTGCCGTTGTGCGAGTACGAATGTTCCTTCTGTATGAGCGTTTTTCCCCGTGTGTAGAACCCTCGATCTGATTCCGGACACAGTCGTCGCCCTAGAGCTCAGGAGCGTTCGCCTTTGTCGGTGACGAACAGAACGACGCCGATGGCGCCGCTGAAGCGCTCACGGACGCGGTGCGGGTTGCGACGGTGTCACTGATACGGGTGAACACCTCCATATCTTCCTGCAAGGAGGCATGGGTGGTTCCGGCGCACAGGGTCCATCCGAGACGGTGTGCGGTGGGTGTCGGTGAGTTCCCCTTCGGGATGGCGGTCTTGACGATATCGCTGATGGCGTCCACCCGATGCGCAAAGTCGACGGTGGGGTCGAGGTGAGTTCATGCCGTCCGCAGATTGGTGGGTTCTCGACGATCTGGTGCGCGAGGGGTGAAGAACATTGCCAGCTGCTCCCCTGCTCCACTTCTCATGCCGACCGTTGCTCCGCCGACGGTTTCGTTGACGGAGCGGTACCAGTCCAAGATGAAGTGTTCGACGATCGCTCCCTTGGATGGAAAGTGGAAGTAGACAGCGCCTTTGGCAAGGACTGTACAGCCGCCGTTGCGGTGTCCTCGTTTCGTTCCGCTTCCGACAACTCAGCAATATTGTGGTCGTTCTTTCGCGGGCGTGAGGGTCGCGGATCGATTCCAGCTGACGGTCGGATCAGGGGCAACACTCTTGCGTTCCCACTCTCCGTGTCGTTTTCACGATCGAACGGCAAGCGGCTTAGTCCATTCCGACTTCCGTTACCAGATTGCGATTTCGTACGTGAATGCCAAGGACCACTGCCGGTGGTGTGATCGCTGTGGCCGCTGCAATAGCGGGCGCGAGGGGGTTGAACCCGAGACGTCCCCCACCGTCGAGGAACTCTTGTGCGGCGATTGATGCGCAACAGGAGTGGAACGCGTTTCCGCGGATGCGGATCACGACGACGACGGCGAGTGCGATGCAGAAACCCCGGTCCCATGTGTTCGCGTTGAGCTTGCTGACGGTGACGATGGCGATGGCGAAGATTGCATTCACAAATTTCGGCGAAAGTTCGCCGTTCGTGGCGCACAGCCGATATCGATCCAGGCCTTCATGGAAAAATACTGGCCATGCGCACAGGATTCGGAGCGTGGATTCGCGGCCAGATCGATGCTCGGGGCTACGAGAGCACCGAGGAGGCTGCGCGGGCACTAGGGGTGTATCCGTCGTTGTTGCGTCATTGGGCAACGATCGTGCGGTCGCCATCCCCGCAAGTTCTTCGGCAAGTCGCAGTGCTGTTCGATGCGCCGATCCAAGAAGTGCTGATTGCCGCCGGCTACATGACCGAAGAAGAGAACCGTCCCCTTTCCCCTACCAGGATGTCGCTGCAACAAATGTCGAACAAGCAAATCCTGGACGAAATACGGCGCCGTGAGGTTCACCCCGGATGGTGGACACCGAGATAGCGGGACCGAGGGTTCCGCTGGGAGGATGTCCTCATGTCCCGCA
>NZ_JAZHFF010000031.1:0-12091 GCF_036541985.1 Rhodococcus sp. IEGM 1306 | reverse complement strand
GCCATCGGGTTAGATCTTCTCGCTTTCCCTGGTCTGAGACCAGGATCAAGCGTGTCCAACCCGCGGGGTCAAGGCCCGTCTGTCGACGATTGCGCGGTATGTGACCTAGCCCGAACGGGCAGGTGTGAGAGGAGGAACTCTCAGTCGCGTGGTAGGTGTGTGTGGCATGGAATCTAGCAGCACTAGAGGGGGCGTGTTGCTCGGTGCGGGGCGCTTAGTCGATGGGTGTAGTGGTGGTTCGGCAGGTGGGGTGGAGGTCTGGTGTCCGGTTCAGACGAGGCCGTATCGGCGTGCCACGAGGACGGCATCACGGCGGGTGTTGACGTCGAATTTTCGATAGATTCCGCGCAGGTGGGTTTTGACGGTGTTGACGGAGACGAACAGGTCAGCGGCGATGGCTTCGGTGGTATCGCCAGAGGTGAGCTTTGGCAGTACTTTCTGTTCGCTGTGTGTCAGGAGTGCTGGCGGGGGTTCCGGGGTGACTAGTGATGTCCGCACGTGGCGTGCGAAGTCCTCGTCGAGTTGGAAATAGTTGCGCCACAAGGTAATTTATCATTCTCGTATTTCGAATCGGAAAATCTCGATCTCGAACAAAATCCCAAACTGCAGCAGCACGCACTCCGACGAGCCGGAGCGATCCGCTTCTCCACCGACCACGAATCCGGTTCCAATACGCCGCGTCCCCAGCTCGCCGAATGCCTGAACTACCTACGCGAGAATGACGGCGATGTCCTCGTCGGGTGGAAACTCGATCGCCTCGGACGGTCCGTCCGCCACGTCATCGACACCGTCCACAACCTCGGTGAACGCGGCATTGCATTCCGTTTCCTCGCAGAAGGATTCGACACCGCCACCGCAGGCGGCGAATTCCTCTTTCGCATCATGGCAGCTCTCGCCCAAATGGAACGGCGCATGATCGTCGAACGCGCCCACGCCGCCTCGAAGCCGCCCACCGTCATGACCCCCCACACGCTCCGCACTCGCTCGCGCCCTCCGTGAACAAGGTAAAAGCCTCGATGCCATAGCTTCGACACTTGGTGTCGGACGCTCACCAGTCAGTCGAGTGAGGGCCGATCAGTCTGGGAGCTTGCGTAATTCGGCGATGGTCAGCCCCAGCGAGTCCAATCGAGCCATAATGCTCCTCATTTCGACGTAGTCGGCTATGGGACCGTGCAGGCTCGTACATCCGCTGGAGGTTGGTGTCACGTGCATATTGGGAAAGATGCCGCTCACCCGTGTCAACACGTCACCGTCAATGAGAAACTGGTAGCGAATCGGAGCAGTCACCTTGATCGCCCTAACATGTCGAGACACCCTGTGTTCGAGCCAGTTTTGCAGGGAGGCCACGATATGGCGTCACCCGTTTCGGATGACCGCCAGGCCAGCAGTTCAGCCTTCCACTGTGCCACCGACACTCGGTACTCCAGCTTGGCGTCTCGTGTGGCAGCATTGCGCCGCAGTTCACGCGAGATCGTGGACGGATCCCGGCCGAGACTGCGCGCGATCTCACGCACGCAAACCACTTGTGCCGCGGGAATCGCTAGCTGCTCCAGCTCAGGACACGGCACGTACTGCCCACCCGGATCGGGCAATTCGGTCATCGCCATTCCGACACCCTGCCGGAACCGATGGGCTCCGACCGCAGGAGACACGCCCACCGTTTCAGCTGCGCACTCCGAGGTGAAGTCCGTCGTTACCTCGCCAGAACTCGCGTTCGATGCTGCGCTGGGTTGTCGGTGCCACCCGGCGAGATCATCGTGGATCTGTCAGTCATCCAGCCGGTCCGCGCGGAAAGTGGGTCCCGTGCTGTGTGCTCAACGCGGGGACGTCCTCGACGTCGACGGAACCGAGATCATCGACCATCCGTACATCGAATGCCGAGAAGCTCTATCGAGCTTGGGCCTGAACCGCGCCCGCATCAAGGTTCCTCCGTACTCGCTCCACGTCAACGGTCCCATGCAGCATTAACCCTGGAGCAATTTTCTCGGTGACGTCCGTGACTGCCTGATCGACCTGAATTCGCTTTTAGGTTCGGGTGCTGGTTTGAGATCCTTGTGGAAGCGAGATGGGGTTTCGCATTCGCAGTTGCTGCTCGCGGTTGGTCGTCGAGAGCGAGTCTACGGATCGTTTTCCTCGAATCCGATGTACAGGATGTCGTGGAGATCGTCGGGTTTTCGGGTGTTGTGGCGGAAGCGGACCCGGTCCCCGCGTCTGGGTTTCGTGGGCACGCTTGTGGCACGTCGAATGTGGCCACCTTCAGGGTGTTCCGCCGTAATCGTGACGTGGTAGCTAGCTTCACTGTCGGAGATGTTGTGTGGGTCGATGACCACTGAGGTGATGGTGCCGACCGACTCCTCGCCGTCGGCGTACATCGCCGTCTCGAGTCTGGTCAGCGTCATGAAGTAGGGGAAGATCGACGCCAGCAGTACTCCGATGTCCAGGAACCAGATCCACCACGGACCCTCCCCGGAGATGGTGATGTACCAGCTGATGGCCAGCATGACGACGAACGCGCACACGCCGACGACGCCCAGTACATGAAAGATGCGCTCCAATACGGCCAGGCGGCGGATGCGTGTCCGCGTCTCGGGAGTGCGCGCGTGGGCCGACCATTGCTCGAATTTGGTGTTCATGGGCGAACCTCGCGGCCGCGTCTTCGTGCAGAAACGGCGAGAGGAATCCGATCACGATCGGCTCGCACATCGTTTCCGGTTGAGTCATGATTCACCCCTCGTCGACGTCGAGTCGATTCCGACGACATTCGCATCTTTGTCGACTGAGTTCGGTCTTGACTACGTTGGCGCATGATTGAGTGTCCATCGTCGGCCGGAATACAGCACCTTGCGAATACTGTATATCCGCGAGGTCGACCTCCCCGGACGCCACTGACCGCCCCTGTATATGGCGAAGCCGCCGACACCGAAAAGGGCGTCCAGCGGCTGCACCGGGTCGGTGCCCGTCGCGCGTTGGAGCACTTTCCCTCATTCCAACATGACGTCCGCCGCGAACGGATCGGTCGCGGACTGTATCCGTTTGTAGGCGTCTGTGAGTACGGCTTCACCGTGTCCGAATCCTGCGATGTGTGCTTTCGTGGCGGCGAGTTTCGAGAGCGAGCGGGCCGCACGTGCGCGATCGGTGTTGAAGACGCCGAGGATCACCTCTCCGTGGAACTCGGCCACTGTCCGTGGAACTCGGCCACTGCGTCACCGGTGAGCACCGCATCGGGCTCTGGCAGGTACAGCGCAATACTTCCCGGGGTGTGCCCTGGTACCGAGATGACACGGGCCCCGCCCGCGAAGTCCCATTCGTCCCCGTCTCGGACTTCATGGTCCACACGACAGGCAGGACCGTGCGGTGCTTTGTTGCTGTCGGCGTGAATCGTTCGCTCAAGATCTGTCAGTTCGGGAATCGGTCCGCTCTCGGTACCGGATACGAATGCTGAATCATCTGCACCTGCTACAACTTCGACGGTGGACCATGTCGCTATCTCAGCGGCGGAACCTGCGTGATCGTCGTGGAAATGAGTAAGCACGATCCGCTTCACGTCTGTGCGGTCCCTACCGAGCGCGGACAGCGCTTGTCCGATCAGGGCGGCGCTGTCCGGCCATCCTGTATCGGCGAGCGTCACGCCGTCTTAGTTTAGCCAGAGGTAGCAGTTGAGCAGGTGCGCCGGCCCACCGTCGATACGGAGTCGATACAGCGACGGTACGAGCCGCAGAAGTCAGGCGATCGCATCCGCCGAAGGTATCCGGGCGGTGAAGCCCTCAGCGCTCCTTTCGCTCTCACCGAACGACCCAGGTTACCCGGCGAACCCCGATTCGGGCCCTGGGCGACACCGACCGCCCCGGATGTGACGTAGCCGCCGTCACCGAAAAGGGTGTCCAGCGACTTCACAGGGTCGGTGCCCGTCGTGCGCCTCTCGGCAAGTGGCCGTTCGAAGCGGCACTTCTTTCGGTGGTACCCGGGGCAAAGAATTTCAGCACCGACAGCCTATATAACGAGCATCCCCGCAGGCACGCACGATTCGACAACATACGACCGCACTATCGGCCTCATCAGGGTCAGCAGGATTGTCGGCAGGCCGAAGCTGCGTGGGTGGGCTCTGTTATGTCTTCAGCGGACGAGGCGGTGCCCGAGAGGTACGCCGAAGGGCTGAGTCGTGGCCACCGAACCGAGTGATCGGGTTACGAAGGCGATGACGAGAGCTCCAGTTATGAGGCGCAGTGCTTTTCGTTTCACGACATCTCCGTTTCGAGGTGTGCTAGATACGACGGGCTTCCTGCCGCAGGTAGTTGCCGAGGGTAACTAGATTCGGCCTTCTGTGCTCCGTGGCAAGGCAGCCCTGACGGCCACACAAGATAGGGGACCGTCAGGGCTGGTAAACGAACAACAGTATCGCTATACGTTTACAATCCGACCATACCTGCAACGGTAGCCGTATCGTAACTTCGGGGCCTTTTCATCTCCGACTTCGCCCTCTGTCGCATTTAGGCGGGGCGCGTGATGTGTGAGTTCGCAGTGGCAACCCGAGACGACGTCGAGAGCGACTCTCGGATCGGAATGACATCCGCAGGCAGGAACTTCGGTGATCTTGCTGCAGTCTCAGCCGTTCGGCCGGCGAGATCCATGAGCCGTTGTAAACCGCGCTGCTGCAGCGTCGGCATTGCGTGCAGCATGCACCGTTTTTCATCAGCTACTACAACTCTCGGCGTCCGGGGCCCGACCCGCGGAAGATCTTGTCGGCGCAGTCGAGGCGAGAGCTGCCAGCTCGGGACTGGGCGGCGTGGCTGACCGTGTTACCGACATCGAGCTGCCGCGGCAGCTGTATAACGCATGAGGGGAATGCCAAACCTCAGTCTCGTCGGGCATTTCGAAATCCAGGGGTGTTGCTAGAAGGGCCACCAGCGAGTGTGTGATCAGCACGCTGGCGGCCCGGGGTGCGCCGAGAACCGAGGCGGAAGCGGCGCACCGTTTGTGGTGCCCTGCCGACTGTCCGGGGGATCGCGTCGGCAGGGCTACGCCATACTCGAAGTTTGGGGGTTCGAGCGATGCCGCCGAGGAAAATCTACGGATCCGAGGGTTCCGATACCAGTCTTCGCGGAGTCACAGATACTTGAGTGTTGAACTATCCCCAAATCATGGACAACGCATGGGGATAACTGATCCGAGCGCGAAACTCTCGAACTGTTTCGCTGCGCGAATGTTCAGAGATTCCGTGGGAAAATAACGCCCAAGGCTTCAGGATTCGCAGCTTGGGTTCGAGACCAGATCGTGGCCCGCGGCTATGAAAGCCCAGAGGAAGCAGCTCGGGCGCTCGGTGTGTATCCATCCCAGATGCGTCAGTGGACAAGGATCTCGCGGTCCCCGACCCCGCAGGTGCTGCGGCGCGTCGCAGCGTTGTTCGATGCGCCTGTGCAGGAAGTGTTGATCGCCACCGGGTTCATGACGGAAGAGGAGAACCGGCCGTTGTCGCCCACACGGAAGTCGCTGCAGCAATTGTCGAACAAGCAGATTCTCGACGAGATTCGGCGCCGGACTGCCGGAGACTTGGCAGGGCCGCCGATTCCTGTCCGGGTGGACGGAGTTCTCCATTCGCCGGATGGCCCGCCCACAGTGTTCGTCAGTTACACCTAGGCGGGCCGCGCACGCCGAGCCGGCAAAGGCGAACGTGCACGAGGGATACTACTTCTCGAGTATGGGGCCGAACCGCGCTTGGCGGTTGCACACGGTACTTAAGTATCAGGCAGGCGCGTCGCCAGCGCGTCCATAGTGCCTACGGTTCAACGTGGCGGCGTGAGCGTTTGGAGAGACCCACCCCCGGCGAGTGCACAGCCGGAGGGCAGGCCTTGCGCGGCCGAACTGACCACTCAGAATCGCCGCAGCAATGAAATGATATCCAATTTCCACGTTCAAAATGCCAGATAGTACTTCGAGTGTGCGATCCAAGTGCGAAAATTCATTGCCGATAACGTGGTGCAGGGTGGCCACTCAAACGGCCAGGCCTTTGAAGCGACGGTGATTACCAATGTATCCAACGACGACCCGTCGTTACCGACGAGATCTTCGGCCCCGTGGTCGCGGTTCTTGAAGTCCCCGACTACGCGGAGGGGCTTGCCCAGATCAACAACTCGTCCTATGGCCTCACCGCAGGCATCTGCACCGACAGCCTCGCTCGATCAACCGACTTCACCCAGCGCGCCCAAGCCGGGGTCGTCAAGGTCAACCGACCAACTGCGGGGTTGGATCTGAACGTACCGTTCGGCGGGATCGGGGATTCATCGACAAACACCTTCCGGGAACAGGGCCACACTGCGCTGGAGTTCTTCTCCTGGGGCAAGACCATCTATACGGGTGTCTAGGAGCTGTGAAAAATGGCCTACGTCATTGCACTTCCCTGCGTGGATGTCCTGGACCGGTCGTGTGTGGAGGCCTGTCCCGTTGACTGCATTTATGAAGGTGAGCGATCAATGTATATCCACCCGGGGGAGTGCATCGACTGTGGGGCCTGCGAATCGGTTTGTCCTGTCGAAGCAAGAGGATCTGCCTGACCTCTGGGCCGGCTATGTCAGCGCAAATGCCGAGTTCTTCACTGACATAGGCTCTCCGAAGGGTGCGGCAGCTCGGGGGGCCAATGTCCTTTGATGCAGCTCTCGTTGCAGCACTTCCCCTGCAAGAAGTAGCTGCCCATCAGGCATAGGAGTATCCCTATCTCCTAATGTCCACCAGGCACGGATGACCTCGCGGTCGACGACAGCGCCGTAGCCTTCGACAACGTCGTCGAGATGTTCCGGGTGGCAAAGGGTCGATGTTGCCAGTTCGGACAAGGGATCGCCCTGCGCGGTTTCGGATCAGTCGATGACACTGGCGACGGCACTGTCACGTTGATCGAAAAGTGAAGCAGCGAAGCATGTTTAGTGCGGTCGGTTACAGGATGCCACTGGCCCGTTCGCTTTCACGCAACAACACCGGTCGCGGTGACTTCCTGCCAGACCGCGAACCGGTGGGTCATCTCGGTACGCCATTCGGGCGCCGGGAGTCTGTGTCGCCAGGATTGGAAATGCGGTGAGATACCCGAGAAGGCGGATAGCCCGAGAAGACGGACAGGAAGCGTTGCGCGTGTCGGGCCGATGTGAACCGTTTGATGGCCCGTTCTCGCTGCCTGGCGGGTTGATGCGAGTTCTCGGCTTGATTGTTCAAGTACTTGGATCGGCGATGCTCGACCGAGGCCAGCAGCTCGCGGTGCGCCACTTGGGGGCTGCCGAGCTTGTCGGTGACGATTGCTCGCGGCACATAGCGCAAGCCCGCTCGAGTAGCTTACGGAAGAATCGCTTGGCGGCGTTCCTGTTTCGTCGGGGCTGGACCAGTTCCTCGAGTACGTTGCCGTGCTGGTCGACCTCCCGTCGCAGGTAATGTTCCCGGCCTCTGATTGGGATGAAAACCTCGTCGAGGTGCCACTTGTCACCGGGTCGCGCCCACCGTCGTCGCAATTGGTTTGCGTAGGCCTGCCCGAACTTGGCGTACCACCGCCGGATCGTCTCATCGCTGACCACGACACCGCCTTCGAGCATGAGTTCCTCGACTTACGGAAGCTGAGCGGGAACCCAAAGTACAGCCACACGCAGCCGTTGATGATCTCGACCGGGTAGCAGCGACCTTTATCCGACGGCATTGGGGTCGCCATTCCTCATTCTCCCAGTTGCCGTGCGCAACAACGTGACTGTGCCCTCAAGGGTATATCCCTCGCGTAGCCGTCAGTTGTTCGATTCTGTCACCACGCGCGTGATCTTCGGAAGCACCCGGATGGAGCGGACGAAGAAACCTACGGGTGGGATGCAGTCGCGCAGCCGCTCTCGAAGTTGGCCTCTTTCAGAGTTGCCCTAATTGGGCCCCTCGCGTGCAGGCCGCGAAAGATGTTTTTTTAACAAGCTGTCTGAGTCGCCACGTGCGGTCAGATTCCCATTCGAGGGCTCCATTGACGCTCGTCCAGTACCACCCGTCGTCGAATGCTTGCGAGGTCGTCAGACTGTCGGCGAGGTCAGTCAGCATGGCGCTGATTGAGACCCAACGGGGTCCGGGTTCGTCTGCCCCGGTTTTGTCGAATTCGGTTACGCAACCGTGCATGGGGCCGGGGCGGGTGTCGACGCACAAGAAATTGCCGTCCATCCCTGCGAAAGGCACGAAATCCGGGAGGAAGGTGTCGGCTTGAAATCCAGCGTCGGTGGGGCCTTCAACGGGGCCATCGCCGAACAAGCGCGCACTCTCGTCCCCAATCTGAATAGACGATTCGCAATACCAGAGGACATCGTCCAACGTGAGAAGCGCGAAACGGTGGAGCAACCCCAGCAACCTTTCGTCGGAAACTCCGTCGACCAAGGTGTACAGCTCGATTAACTCGGCCGGCCAGCTTTGTCCCGTTCTCTCGATCGCGGCGTCCACACGGTCGCGCTCGGCTCCAGTGATCGTCATGCCGGGAAAGTGGACTCGCAGCCACTCGGTGATCCGGTTCCACTGATCACGAACTGAACCCGCCGGCGTTGAATGCGCGGCTCTTCGCGCGTGCGAAGAACCGTCGATCATCGCCTCGACAGCGGCGCGGCGCTGTGCGTTCTGTTCCTCAGTGACACACCGGCGGATCTCGGCTTCGAGTTCAGTACGGTCAAGACTCTGGCCACCAAAGCCCGATACCCGAGCGTTCGCGCTTCCCAACGACACCCAGATCATCGGCCGCGAACCGTCCTCCGCCGTAGCAAACTGCACACATACGTCTGCGATCTGCGCGATCGCGGCATCGTCACCGACGACGTAACCATCGCGTACGAGAACCTCACCGGAACCCGAGTCTGGCCGAGCAACCGCCCAATAGGTCACGAAGTGCTCCCTTTCATTCGACAATGGAAACCGACTGTCTGTCTCCGGGGATTGTCTCAGCCGGTCGGGGCGGCACGGGCAGTGACGTGGTCCGTATTCGTAGTGTTCGCGTTCGGAGCGATTGGTCCCGCGTCGCGTGTTGGTCGGGAGGTGGGAACGGCCTTCGTGTCGTGCTTGACAGAAGTTATTTATAATTGTCTTGTGGGGCAACCTCTTTGAGGCGATCTTGAAGTTGCTTGTCGGATCGTCGTCCGCGAACCCAACCCGCCTCAGTACATCGTGGCAATACAGAAATCCAGCAACAGCAGGCGTGGCATCTGAGATCGGGTGCTCGTGCGCCAGGAGGGTTCGTTGGCGAGACTGAGTCGTGGATCGGGTTCAGTGCCGTCGTCATAGAGCTGACGGGGTCAGCGCCGAAAGCGGCTGTCGTCGAGCGCTACCTCTCCGGCATCTGGGTATTCATTTGTCATGTCACTGAACAACTTTCGGGTGTGGGGTGAATATTCAGTGTCGTGGGGGGAGAGATGTCGTGTGAGCTGCATGTCGCCCCACTGATGGTGAGAACGGTCGGTGGTGCCAGTTCTCGGCACGGGGCGGTGGAGGTGAACGCACCTGTGTCGGTGGAGGCTGCGATCATCGAGCGTTGATGGCGATGTCCTCGTCGTACCGGCGAGCAGGTCGACTTCCCTGCGTCGCGCTCGCGAACGAGATCGATTACAGGAGATCGACGTACTGAGGTCGGGCCTTCATGGCGTGTATGAGTAGCTCGTTTCCGCTGTCGAAGCGCAGCACGACTAATTCCAGGAGACGTCCGTTCGGGTCGAAGCCCAGCCGGAATTGGCGGGCGGGGTTGTCGTCGTCCAAGTCGGCGACGTACACGTGGTGCTCTGCCGCGTAGATGCCGGCGTCTTCGCTGATTCCGTGTTTGAGTGCGGATTTGTGGGCTTTCACGCGACCTGGGTCCAGGCACGCACTGCTTCTCGGATCGCTTCGGATCGGGAGACGTGTTCTTGTTCTGCGCGGGCGTTCAACGCTTCGAGCAACGCGGCGTCCATCCGTACGGGCACTACTGCGCCGGGCCCGGCTCCGAGGGCGGGCCGGCCGCGTTTGCGTAGCTTTTCGACGTCGTAGCCGGTTTCGGCTTCGTTTGCCCATTCTTCGATCATGTTGTCGGTGACGGGCTGATCGTTGATCGTTTCGTCAGTCATAGCTATTAGTGTAATACGAAATTGTGGCGGTGAATATCGTTCCGGATCCGGGTCCGGTGTGTCATCACAGGCGTCCATAGCCAATATCCCGTCCCTACCCGTCTGGAGTGCATCGGGATGCGTCGGCGAGGCGCAGCAGGGCGGCACCACGATGGCCGGCATCGTTCGGGACGCCGGTCCTATGTTCTGGGTTCTGCTGCAGGACCGGCCATGACCTGATCATCTGGTTGCTGACCGAGTCAGCCAGCCGAGGCGAGTTATCGGGTCGAACACAGGCAGGGCGTTGTCTTGCGGCACGGACGGTTGTCCGAGAAATCAAGCTGTATTTGATGCTCGATGTTACGGAAACATCACCCAAGGCCTCAGAGGCCGGAAGACGGGGCCTGAGTAGGGAACCGATGACGCTCATGCTTTAGTCGATAGCTGCGTAGTGACTGAAAAATGTGGCTGTACTGTGCAGCTTCGTTCAGCCGTCTAGGTTCGGGTGCGTGACTAGTTCACGCATTCCTGACGGGGAACTGACTGCGATTCGGGAACGGACCTCGCTGGCAGATGTCGTTGAGGAGTTTACGAAGCTCAGTGGAGTGGGCGCGACGCGAAGAAGGGCTACTGCTCGTTTCACGGAGACCGCGCTGCGAACTTCGATGTTCGTGTTCAGTCGCAGTTATTCCATTGCGTTTCCTGCCATGAGACCGGCGGTATCTTCGGTTTCCTGATGCTGGCGGAGAAGGCCGACTTCAACTCCGCTGTGGTGATTGCCGCTGTACGCATCGGCTACCGCACCCACTGCCGGGACGACGAACCAACGTAGGAGCAGTGTCACGGCGCAGTGTTGCCGTCCTGCAGGGTCATTCCGCTGATTGCGGCATTGAAGTCCGATCCGTTCATGAACATCCAACCTTTGTGCAACTGCCCTAGATATTGGAACGGTCGCTCGACGCAAGTTGTATCGTCCCCGGCGTCTTCGCCTGCGACTCAGAGGTCTCGGTTAGCCCAGTGAAGAAGTAGGGGATCGCTCCTCATCGTCGCAGAAGGACAACGGGATGGCACTGATCTGCGGATCTCGTCCCGTGTCGCCGGGTATTCAGGATTGTCTGCGGTGAGAGGGCGGGTGACAGGCGTTCGGCTCGACGTCGCGGCCGCCGGCGAAGGGTCCAATTACGCACCGGACGCATGGAGATCTCCAACGAGAGCGGACAGCTCCGCTGGGGCACTGTCGACGACAGAACTCTCGCCGCGACGTCGCCGCTCCGGGCAGCACAGTGATCAACACCGACCATTGGACCGAATGCTGGCCCGACCACCCGTGATCAGGACATTCGACGAGCCGCGGGCAGTGAAAGTCGACATCGGCCCGGGCGCTCCCGCTCGGACGTGGGGGAGCATCACGCGCTGATCATGTGAGCATGCGCGTGAAAACGTCCGCGCTGTACATGTCCGGATACCTCGACGGAGCCTTGAAATTCTGGGCGAAAATGAACGACGGCCAATGGCTGGCCGGAGTAACCGTGCGTGTCACCGATGCCGGCGGAACCAATCTCGTCGAGATCGACCTGCTCGTGACTGCCGACGCCGTCACCGAAGGGCCTGCCACCTCGTGAACGCACCAAAAGGGCCGGTGAGTAGTACGCTCACCGGCCCTGCATGTACAAACACCACTCGGCGACCGGTACGGTCGTTGGGGCGACCACCGCGGACATGCAGCCCGCGAGGGCGCCGAGGGGCGGCCGACATCGCGCGGATGCCTTCGTGAGTCAGTCGTCGACGTTCTCCTCCAACAGCGTGCGGAAACTGGCCGCCAGTCGAACAACTGTGTTCCCGTTGTCATGGTCGACCAAGCACACGCTTCCGTCCGCAGCGATCCAGATCGGATTCCCCGACCCGTCGTTAGCGAACACCACCCCGTCGATGAGGGCACCGTATGCGTCACGCGCCCCAATGGTCAGCTCGATGCATGTCTCACGACCGATAAGCTCGGCGTTGTCCCATGCGTGCACTGACACGCCCACGAAGCA